>NZ_QICL01000024.1 GCF_003201355.1 Indolivaga alginatilytica | reverse complement strand
TTTTGTCTGAGACCTTGGTTTGCATATCTTGAAAAACTCCCCAGTTTTTCTTTCTAAGATACGAAAAATCAAGGTCTTTTCAAAATATTAAAAAACTTATATTCAAATAATTATATCAATTTAGTGCCTCTTTTTGTCATGTACTATGGACAAAAGTAACAAAAGTAACACTTTCTTTACTAGTTTTATTTTCCCTTGTTTACTGTTTTCCTATTTCTGATTTTATCAGATACGTGGGTCAGCCCCTACAGCGCCCTGTTGACTGATAATTGTTGACTGCTAACCTGCTAACTGATAGATAAAGTTACTACTGATTCGCTACTTTATAAACAAATAAGTTCGATATAAGTTATATATATCGAACCCATTCAGCACAATTTATTATATTATAAGAACTAAAACTGAACCTTAGGTGCTGTTTGACTGCCGGCATCCGCCTCGAAATATCCTTTCTTGGAAAAGCCGAACCAACCCGACCATATGGTTTGCGGAAACTTACGGATATATTGGTTGTAGTCTTTGACCACCTCATTATATTTATTACGCTCTACAGCAATACGATTTTCTGTTCCGGCTAGTTCATCCTGTAGTGCAAGGAAATTCTGATTCGCTTTCAGATCCGGATATTGCTCTTGTACCATCAATAACTTTCCGAGAGCAGCACTTAGCTGTCCTTGAGCTTCTTGGTATTTCTTTATATTCTCTTCTGACAAATCATCCGCACTAACTGTAATTTGGGTTGCTTTTGCTCTGGCATTTACAACTTCTGTGAGGGTTTGCTCCTCATGGGTTGCATAGCCTTTAACGGTAGCTACCAGATTAGGAATAAGATCGGCACGACGTTGGTAAGCATTTTGAACCTGTCCCCATTGCGAAGAGGTGGCTTCTTCTTTCTCCACCATCGAATTATACGAGCAACTGGATAAAAATACACTGGCTAAAATTGCTACGAGGAAAGTAAACCTTATCATTTTCATAGAATTTTTTTTTAATTTTGAGTATATATAATTGTTCAATCAACGCCTGTTTATGAAATTTAACCCCGAAAGGCAAAGTAGCTTTTTTGTCTTTTTATGCAAAAAAAACTCTCTTAAAGTAAACCATCCTTCTTTAATGCTTTTATTATATATCCGGATGTACTTTTAGCATATGATAAAGACCCCTTTTTGATTCCCGATCGGACTTTAGCTTTCCACACTTCTTTATTGATGCTGTTATCCTTTAAAGTTACGACTAGACTAAAAGAGAGATAGTTTATGAAATTCTCCAAACTTTCCTGACGGATAGAAAGAATTAAATTATTTTCATTTTCTGTATACTCTTTCTCAGGTTCGGTACCTATAGAAGGGTGTATGACTTTTATATCAACATTCACATTGAATGAGTTAAATTCTTTCTCCAGCTCTTCTTTTAAGCATGCAATCCATTTTGAATTATTCGTATTTTCTACACCTACATTGTAAGTCAGATCAAAAGTGTATATGTATACAGAAAGGTTATCTTCTATCCTGTTATTATAATTATCCAATTTATTTCTGGGAATCAAAGACGCACAAGATGAAAATAAGATTATTACAGGTAAGATAAAATATATTATTTTAGATTTTATATTGTGAGCCATCTTATATTATCCCGTCATTTTTTAACTGTTTGAATAGCTCTTGAGCAGCCTTTTTAGTCTGATATTTACCTTTTATTCCAACACTCATAATAATACCTCCATCCCATATTTTTTTTCCATTCTGTGCACTGCTGATATTTAAATCCCAGGTCATCGTAAGAATATTACCGCCCTGTTTCATTTCATAAATATCTGTATCAGCTATATTTAATCGAAGGATATATAAAGGTTTAAAACTGTCAGCCTCCTGCTTTATCTTATCATTGCTATTCAAGTCCATATCATCGATGTATGATATAATACTTTCGATATTCTCGGCTTCTAACTGTTTTTGTATATACTGTCCGAACTTTTCACTATATCCCTTATTTTGATCAAGTTTTATCAGAATATGTACTTTCTTTATTTTTTCACTTGCATACGGAGTTCCAACAATCCTATTGTCACCTATAGTTGTACGACAACTGTAAGTGAGAAAAAAGAATAATCCGCACAGAAGCAAAAGCATTAGTTTTTTCATAGAGCATCGATTTTATTATTTTCCACAAAAATAATATAACCTTAGATACTAAACAATAAAAGAGAGAAGTTGTTTATATGAATCAGATTTATTTTCGGGTCTGATATTCAGTAATAAAAAAACCGAGACTAGCTCGGTTATAATTATTTCTTTAGGACTTTTTCAATTTCTTCGAGATCATCTCTAAACGATTTATCGACCTGAAGTTGATCCTTCACTGTTCTGCAAGCATGTAATACAGTAGCATGATTTTTCTTTCCGATGACAGACCCAATCTGAGCCAGTGATAATTCAGTATATATTTTCGAAAGATACATAGCTACTTGACGAGCCTGTACTATTTCTCTTTTTCTTGATGCAGTTTGTAATAGTTCTGTTTTGATATTGAAGTGTTTGCATACCACCTCCGAAATACTGTCAATTGTAACTTTCTTCTTTTCTATCTTACGGATTGCCTGACCGATAACACGCTTGGCAAGTATCAAATCCACTTCCTTATTATAGATAACCGAATAAGCCATCAATGAAACAATAACACCCTCCAAATCACGAACATTTTCAGTTACATTATCTGCTATAAATTCGATAACATCAGCAGGGATTGCTAATCCGTCATGGAGAATTTTATCGTGTAAGATTTTGGATCTTAAGTCAAAGTCAGGATTCTCTAATCTGGTTGTAAGTCCCCATCTGAAACGAGTCAATAAACGTTCTTCTACACCTTGTAGTTCCGAAGGTGCTTTGTCAGAAGTCAGAATCAACTGTTTGTTGTTTTGATGTAAGTGATTGAAAATATGAAAGAATGTATTCTGTGTTTTTTCCAAGCCTACCAATTCCTGAATATCATCTATTATAAGAACATCAATACCTTGATAGAAATTTATAAAATCATTAACGGTATTAAAACGGGTTGCATCCGTGTACTGTACTTTAAATAAATGAGCCGAAACATACAATACCTTCTTTTCGGGGAACATATCCAAAATACGTGTTCCTATGGCATGACAGAGGTGAGTTTTACCTACTCCTGATGTTCCATGTACGAATAAAGGATTAAATGCAGTCTTACCCGGATTATTTGCAATAGTTTCTCCTGCAGTTCTGGCTAATTTATTGCTTACACCCTCGAAGAAGTTGTCAAACGTATATTTCGCATTTAGCTGTGAATCGAAATCTACTGATACAGTCTTTTGAAATGGATTAGGTATTTTATTCGCTTGTTTAGGTGTAATTCTTTCTACACTTAACGATTTTGTATCACCTCTGTAATCAACATGCGTATTTGTTGTGTTCTCAACAAGTATACGATAATTAAGTATAGCTTCAGCACTAACTTCGCGATGTAAAGTCATTCTAAGTAGGTCTACGAATTTGTCCTCCAAATATTCATAGAAAAATTGACTTGGAACCTGTATTGTGAACACATTGTTTTCGAACGAATGTGGTACAATAGGAGAGAACCAAGTTTGATACGTTATCTCAGAAACATTATCCTTGATAACATTCAAACATTTATTCCATAAAAAATTGACATTCTTATTCATCGGAGATTTGCAATACTACTTTTTGATTTCTATACTATATTAACTCTGCCCTATTAGGGTAATACAAAATTTGCAAATAAATTCAGTTTAAACAAGTGCAAATAAATTTGGTTTTTCGAATCGTCTATATGTTGTTGTAAATGAGTGAATTGAATGGGTTTGGTTTTGCCGTTCTATAAGCTTTTATCTTTCAGTCGATTACAATATATTAACAAAAACAAGACTCGGTTAAATCCGCATTAAAGGATTGTAAACAATTTATTACATTTTGTTTTTATTTAGACTTATTCTAAATAAGATTCAAAAAACTTTTATATTTATATATCTTGATGGATTCTCTTTTACATCCTTTAATAACAAGGATGCGTTGCTTATTGTTATATTCAAACTATCGTAAAGAGCTCTGTCATTCAGTAAAAGTCCTAAAGAGCTGTCTTTACTGTTAAGCTTAGAACTTAAGCCTTGAACATTCCTAAGTGTTGAATCTATTGAACTATAAGACGAAGCGATGTCAATTGATTTCAATTGGCTGGTCATTCCGGCAAGATCGTTCGAAACTGTAGTCATATTATTGGCCATTGTTGGAATATTCTTGTTTAAATTAAGCATCATCAGATTCAACTGTTTTGAAGATGTAGCTAAGTCTGTAGTAATAACCTCTACATTCTCTAATGATTTCACTAGAGCCGGATTGTTTACCAGAAGCTGTAATCCTATCAAGATTGAATCGATTTTTGGTACTAATGCTCCGATCTGAGGCATGACATCTCCTCCGAGAGACTCCATCATACCGGCTATTCTAACACCGGGGATACGATCGTCTATAGTATAGTATTCTTCTGTATATGGATTCTGTTCTAAAATCACAGTAGCTGTTCCCATAAGAGAAACATCCAGTTTCACTTTGCTGCCTTTGTTTAATCTAACACCTTTATCCAAATTTAGAATGACAGCAACTTTGTTCGCAGTATCATTCTCTAATTTCATCGAGTAAACCAATCCCACCTGAAAGCCATTCATTACCACAGGCGAAGACAAGGTCAGTCCTGTAACATTATCGAAGACTACAGTGTATGAGTTAGATGGTTTGAAAATATTAATACCTTTCAGGAAGTTTATGCCAAAATATAATATAAATAAAGCAATAACAAATGCGATCCCAATTTTAACTTCTTTCGAAAATTTCTTTTTCATATACAATCTTATTCAATTAAACCCTGTTTAAACTTTTAAACACTTATTTGATACGTACATTGTTTTTAAATCTAACGATAAATGCATCCTTAAATTTTGCACGAGCTTCTTTTTGTAATCTGAAAGCCTCTGCTTCCGTTGCAGCCGAACCGTAGGTGTATTTATACGTTGAGCCGTCCATATAAAAACTCACAGGAGATAAGCCTTTAAATTGAGGTGAATTAGTAGCAAGCTTCGAACCGCCGGTTAAGAACTGTATTCTATACTCTATCGCTTCAGAAGGAACAACAGTCGTCGTATTATTGTTCACCTTTGGAGTCGTTTTATTCTCTTTTACCGGTGTAGTCGTATTTGACGATGTTGATTCCGTTTTTCTAGGCTGTTCTTGTTTTGTCGGAGTTCTTTTGGTAGTATTGCCAGAGGTTAATTGACTAACATCTGTATTCTTTGATATATACTTAGGTCTATTATTTGACTTTGTTTGATTCGCAGTATTTGTATCCTGTGAAGATCTGCTATCGGAGATTTCACTTCTATCTTCTACTATTATATTATCAGACTTTACAGGTTCTGTTCTTCTTGAAGACTGAGTAGTTCCTGCATATGATTTACCCTGCTTCTTGTCGAACTCTTTTTTATACTTTTCTAAACCTGAGAATATAGCACTTGCCATATTTCTCTGTCCTGTCGAAGAGGTCAGATATTTAGCTTCAGCCGGATTGTTTATAAACCCCAATTCGATTAGAACACTAGGCATACCCGATTCACGTAAAACAAGAAAGCCGGCTTGCAATACTCCACGATCGACTCTTCTTGCTACTCCCGAAAAGCCGCTCTGTACGTTGCTCGCGAATTGCAAACTTTGTTCCATGTACTTGTCGGTCATAAACTCGAAGATGATATTTGATTCCGGAGAATTAGGATCAAATCCTTCGTATCGTTTGTTATAATTGTCTTCTAATAAAATAACCGAGTTTTCTCTTTTAGCAACCGCGAGATTTTCTTCACTCTTTGCAAGTCCGAGAATATAAGTATCAGCACCCGATGCTGTGGTTACTTTAGCTGCAGTAGAGTTTGTGTGTATCGAGATGAAAAGATTGGCTTTTGCTTTGTTGGCAATATCAGCACGCTTATATAAATCGACAAAAACGTCAGTTTTACGAGTATAAACCACCTTGACATCTCTCATGTTCGATTCAATGAGCTTGCCCAGTGCCAGAGCAACGCCTAGGTTTATATCTTTTTCTTTATAGGTGCCTCTTACAGCCCCACCGTCTTTACCTCCGTGTCCCGCATCAATTACAACTACAAATTTATCATCTGCAGCGTAGGCTGTTGTATATGCCACCAAAAAAAAGATGGTGAAAATAAATAGTATCTTTTTCATAAAGCAAAACTAAGAATCAGGTATTTTAATGTAAGTATAATAGAAGGATGACTGATATTTACTCAGTTATATCATCTTCTTGGTTACCGCATCAGAGCAGTAACATAGTATGTTAGCCTTAAAATGTTATTTTGCCTGATAGACAACTTCATTTTTAATTTCTTTTCCAGCAAAGAAATCCGAGATATTCTCAAATGTAGTGTCTGCAATATTTCCCATTGCTTCCTGTGTGAAAAAAGCTTGGTGTGATGTTAGAATTACATTATTAAATGATAATAGTCTAGCTAAAACATCATCAGTCAATACGCTGTCAGAACAATCTTCATAGAAATACGCTCCTTCTTCTTCATATACATCCAATCCGGCGTATCCTACTTTTTGGCTAATTAGCCCTTCTATTAAATGTTTCGTGTGTATAAGTTTTCCTCGACCTGTGTTTATAAGCATTACACCATCTTTCATTTTAGCAATGGATTCTTCACATATCAAGTACTCAGTCTCTTTGGTTAACGGGCAGTGCAATGTAATCACATCTGAATTTGCATAAATCTCATCCAGAGATGTGTATTTTATATCATTCTTTTCTGCAAAAGCATGATCAGGATACAAGTCATAAGCCAGAATATTCATTCCTAAACCTTTCAGTACTCCTATAACCGTTTTTCCGATTTTCCCAGTACCGATAACACCTACTGTTTTACCGTACATATCGAATCCCATGAAACCATTCAATGAGAAATTCCAATCACGGGTTCTGATAAAAGCACGGTGTACTTTCCTGTTCAGGCATAGCATAAGAGCTAAAGTGTGTTCTGCAATAGCATGAGATGAGTATTCGGGTACACGCACCACTTTTATTTTTCCGGCAGCGTAAGCTATATCTACATTGTTGAAACCGGCACAACGCAATGCAATAAGTTTAACGCCCATTGCACAGAGTTTATCTATCACATACGCATCAACATTTGCATTCACAAATATACAAACAGCATCGGCTCCTCCGGCCAATACTACATTCGATCTATCCAGGTGTTCTTTAAAAAAGCTTAACTCGAAGCCGTATACCTCATTAACTTTATTAAATGTGTCTTTATCATAGGGTTTTGCATCAAATACAGCTACTTTGTATGCCATAACATTTATAAGTTATATGTTTATATTCTCTATTAGTTCTACAAATGTAGCAAAATATGCGTTAATATATAATATTCAAAAGTTTGTTTCGGTTAAAATTATAACAAACCGATGGTTATTTTCTTTAAACAAGAAAGAGGCTCTTCTATGAAGAACCTCTTTGCATATTGTTATAAATATAATCCGTTAAAAGTCGTAAGTAAATGGAAGTATTTGATGATATACTTTCTGATCAGAATTGTCTGTTGCCTGTTTTATTTGCCAAATTAATAAAAAAGTTCGAGACCTTATTTAGCGAAGCTTACAGCTCTTGTTTCTCTGATAACAGTAATTTTTACTTGTCCCGGATATGTCATTTCATCTTGGATTTTCTTAGCGATTTCAGCAGATAATTTTTCTGTTTCTACATCGTCAACTTTGTCTGCTCCTACAATAACGCGAAGCTCGCGACCTGCTTGTATTGCATATGTTTTTAATACTCCCGGATAAGACATTGCCAGTTGTTCCAAATCATTCAGACGCTTGATGTAAGCCTCTACGATTTCGCGGCGTGCACCCGGACGTGCTCCTGATATAGCATCACAAACCTGAACGATAGGAGCCAGCAGTGTAGTCATTTCGATCTCATCGTGGTGAGCACCTATAGCGTTGCAAATATCCGGTTTCTCTTTGTATTTTTCGGCAAGTTTCATACCTAACAATGCGTGAGGCAATTCCGGCTCATCATCCGGCACTTTACCTATATCGTGTAATAGACCAGCTCTTTTTGCTTTCTTCACGTTAAGACCTAATTCGGCAGCCATAATAGCACACAGATTGGCAGTCTCACGAGCGTGTTGCAGTAAGTTTTGACCGTATGAAGATCTGTATTTCATTTTACCGATCATACGGATCATTTCAGGATGCAAACCGTGGATACCTAAGTCGATAGCGGTACGCTTTCCTGTCTCAATAATTTCTTCTTCAATTTGTTTCTTCACCTTAGATACGACTTCCTCGATTCTTGCAGGGTGAATACGTCCGTCTGCCACCAATTGGTGCAGAGCTAAACGTGCAATCTCTCTTCTTACCGGATCGAATCCTGATATTACGATTGCTTCGGGGGTATCGTCTACTACGATCTCAACACCTGTTGCAGCTTCCAATGCTCTGATATTACGTCCTTCACGTCCGATGATACGACCTTTTACTTCGTCCGAATCAATGTGGAAAACAGTAATCGCATTTTCGATAGCTGTTTCTGTAGCTACTCTTTGTATTGTTTGTACAACAATTTTTTTAGCTTCTTTATTAGCCGTCATTTTAGCTTCTTCGATAATTTCGCTAATGAACGACTGTGCATCGGATTTAGCCTCATCCTGTAAGGCTTCTACCAATTTAGATTTTATTTCGTCTGCAGATAATCCTGATAGGGCTTCCAGTCTTTCCACTTCTTGTTTGTGAAGCTTGTCAAGATCCTGCTTTTTCTTGTCTACTATTTCTAACTGACTATCAAGATTTTCTTTGATAGCCTCTACTTCGCCTTTGCGGCGTTGTATTTCTTCTTGCTTCTGATTCAAGGTTTGCTCACGTTGCTTTACTTTGTTTTCTGCAACCTGCAATTTTGAAGTGCGGGCATTTACTTGTTTTTCAAACTCTGCCTTCATTTGTAAGGCTTGCTCTTTTACTTCAAGTAATTTATTTTTCTTGATTACCTCAGCTTCACGTTCCGATTCTTCAATACGTCTTTTTAGTCTCGCATTTGTTACAAAGTTAAGAACGAGCCAAGCTACTACTACGCCTACAATAAAGGCGATTATCGTAAATATTATTTCCATAGGGCTCTTTTAAATTTCACAATTATATATCTGTTATGATATTCTACATTCTGGTTAACGACAAATAATATTAAATATTTATGGCTGCGTCATTGATCCTGACGATTATTAGTTTGCACGCTGTTCAAAAGAACAAAAAGGTCTTAGACCTTAAAACAAAAAAAACTAATCGAAAAAGAAACAGGCAACTGTTTATCTTCAATTAGCGCAAGTGTTTATGCCACAAAAAAAGAAATTCTACTTTGAATCTTTAAGATATGTATCCAATTCATCAATCAAGGATTTAACCTTGTCCTCAAACAACTTATTATTAGCCTCTAATTCGGCTGTATCCGATAGGGCTTGGATGGTAGTCATCGTGAGATAATCTCGTTCCAGCAAGCTTTTAGATTCAGACTCGGCAAAATAATTCCTATATTGATTCGTTTTCTTTTCTATTGCCACAGCGGCATCCCGGTACTTCTTTTCATCTCTGCGATGTATTTTTAACCGATACGACCGATCTAAGACACGTAATGTTATGATAAAATGCTCACTCATGATCTATCTGCCTTTATATTTTCAATAACGCGATACATTTATCTACATCCTGCACTAATTTCAATAACCGTTTTTTTGCTTTGTCAACACCTTCCTGATCAGTTCCGGTCAATGTCTTTGCAAATTTCAGGTTGTTGTATTTCAAATTCAATTGTTCCAATTGGGTATTGATACGATTTACTTCTCCGTTTTTCTCCTCCAATTGGACTCTCAAGCCCTGATTCTCTTCTTTCAAAGAATCACACAGATACATCAGTTGACGCAATCTAAACTCAAGTTCCGAGAGCAATTTCTCATGCTTTTCTGCCATAAACAATTAAATCAACACAAAAATACAGATATTTGTGAATAAACAAAAGATTACAGCCACTTTTATACTACAATAAACTTTAAATAACATGTTTAATGGTCAATCGTCACAATAGGTGTCTATTCTTTTTATATATACGGATATTGATAATTCCTGAATTATAATATCTTTGTAATTGAAATAGACTCAATAAGAAAGATGAAAAGTACTCTTACTCTACTATTATTCCTGTCTTTATGTGCCTCGGTTATCAAGGCTCAAATCCCTTCTAAAGTCGAAACCGGTAAAGCGACTTACTACGGAAAGAAATTCAATAATCGTAAAACAGCCAGCGGAGCAATATATAAAAGAGATATTTTTGTATGTGCTCACAGGACATATCCTTTCGGAACAAAACTTCTTATTAAGAACCTTAAAAATGATAAGGAAGTTATTGTTGAAGTTATAGATCGTGGCCCTTTTAAAAAAGGACGTGTCGTTGATATATCGTACATCGCAGCCAAAGAGCTCGACATGATTCATCATGGAGTAACTACAGTGGAAGTATCTGAGTATATAATTCCTGATACATTGAATCTTCTGGAAGCTTCGATTCAGTTGAAGACTGATACGATAGTTGAACCTCTTGCCAACTAATGTTGTTTATTGCCTGTTATCTATCATTGCTATTATTTAAACACTAAGTAAAAACAATTAAACGCTATTTTATAATTATTTATGGAACAAAAAAACCATCGTACGGGACTTACGGATGCGCAAGTCTTAGAAAGCCGCAAAAAGTATGGAGAGAATATCTTGACTCCTCCCGAGAAAGAGCCATTATGGAAACTCTTCCTCGAAAAATTTGAGGATCCTATTATTCGGATATTGCTTATTGCTGCCTTCCTTTCTTTAGGAATAGCTATTGTAGAACACATAACCAAAGGTGTAGGGCATTACTCTGAAACAATTGGTATCTTTTGTGCTATATTTCTGGCCACCGGAGTTGCATTCTGGTTTGAGCTTGACGCAAATAAGAAATTTGATGTACTGAATCAGGTTAATGACGATGACTTGGTTATGGTAATTCGTAACAATAATGTATGTCAGGTATCAAAACGTGATGTTGTTGTCGGTGATACTGTTTTGCTGGAAATAGGAAATGAAGTTCCTGCTGATGGAGAGTTAGTAGAGGCTGTAACCATGCAAATGGACGAATCGTGTCTGACAGGTGAGCCCAGTATTGATAAAACGATAGATCCGAAAGAGTTTGAAGATGGTGTTACATACCCTTCTAACTATGTACTAAGAGGTACAAAAGTAATCAACGGCCACGGAGCGATGGTAGTAGCCAAAGTTGGTGATGCAACAGAGTTTGGGCAGGTTGCTGAAAAATCGGCAGAGATGGTTGAAGGCCAAACACCTCTTAACCGTCAATTGGACTCCCTTGCTAAATTTATTGGTGTTGTAGGTATGGTGTTAGCCGCACTTACTTTTACGGTATTGTTTGTAAAGGATATTTTCTTCAATGAATCTCCCGATGCTCCACAATATTCATTAGGACAATTAGGATTAGTGGGTGCCGTTATAATCGGTGCTGTTATAGCATTGTCTAAAGTATGGATGCCAATACTATACGATGCTTTCGAGCTGATGGGTAAAGATAAAGAAATACCTGATAGTGTAGAAAATGGAGGATGGTTCAAATGGTTAGGATTTGGCGTTCTTGCATTTATTGTTCTTGCAGTCATTGGTTATGCATTCGGAGTAAATCCGTTGGAACCAACATCGTGGGTGTCATTGGATACTGCAGGTCATATCTTGCAATATTTCATGGTTGCCGTAACGTTGGTTGTGGTTGCTGTTCCCGAAGGACTGCCTATGAGTGTTACTTTGAGTTTAGCGCTAAGTATGCGTCGTATGCTAAAAGCAAACAACTTGGTACGTAAGATGCATGCCTGCGAAACAATGGGAGCAACAACTGTTATTTGTACTGACAAAACAGGAACGTTGACCCAAAATCAAATGCAGGTTTCTTATACTAATTTTTATAGTCTTCACGACCAAAAATTAGGAGACAATGAAATCAGTAAAATGATTGTTGAGCATATTGCTACTAATTCAACCGCATTCTTAGATTATTCTGATCCTGCAAAAGCAAAAGCCTTAGGAAATCCAACCGAAGGAGCTTTACTTTTGTGGTTGCACAGCAATAATATAAATTATCTGGACGAGAGAGAAAGTACAAAGATTGTAGAACAACTGCCTTTCTCTACTGAACGTAAATACATGGCTACGATTGTAGAATCTAATACTTCTGCAAAGTCCAGAAAAATAATGTATATAAAAGGTGCTCCGGAAATTGTTCTGGGAAAATGTTCGGTTGTTGAAACTGAGAATGGATCAGTGCCTGTTTCAGAATTAAGAGAACAGATCGAAGAGCAACTTTTGCAATATCAGAATCAGGCAATGCGTACATTAGGCTTTGCTTATAAAATAGCCGATGATTCTACTTCGATAGATGCTCACGATAAAGATTTTATCTTCCAAGGTATAACAGCTATTTCCGATCCTGTGAGAGCGGATGTTCCTGCTGCCGTTACCGAATGTCTTCAGGCTTGTATCGGTGTGAAAATTGTTACGGGAGATACATATGCTACTGCCCGTGAAATTGGTCGCCAAATTGGTATTTGGAAAGATGGTGAAGATTCGGATCTTAATATTATTACAGGACCGGACTTCGAAGCATTATCGGATCAGGAAGCTCTTAATAGAATAAAAGGTCTTAAGATAATGTGTCGTGCACGTCCTTCTGACAAACAACGTTTGGTTTCGCTTTTAAAACAATCAGGCGAAATCGTAGCTGTTACAGGTGACGGAACAAACGATGCTCCGGCTCTAAATCATGCTGATGTGGGTCTTTCTATGGGATCGGGAACATCGGTTGCAAAAGAAGCTAGTGATATTACTTTATTGGATGACTCATTCAGCAGTATTGCTGTTGCTGTAATGTGGGGACGTTCGTTGTATCAAAATATTCAACGTTTTATCTTATTCCAATTAACGATAAATGTTGCTGCACTTCTTTTAGTGTTCTTAGGCTCAATCTTCGGACATGAATTGCCGTTGACTGTAACTCAGATGTTATGGGTAAATCTTATCATGGATACATTTGCTGCGGGAGCTCTGGCTTCATTGCCTCCTAATCCGAATGTAATGAATGAAAAGCCTCGTAAAAACACTGACTTTATTATTACGCCTCCGATGAGGAGCAAAATATTATTTGTCGGACTTGTATTTGTGGGTATCCTTATGGCAATGTTGTTCTACTTTAATGTACAAGCAAACTTAGATACATTCTTCGATTATATAGATGCTGAGAATCGTTACGCTTATTTCTTATCTTATTTCTTTACTGTATTTGTTTTATTACAATTCTGGAATATGTTTAATGCAAAAGCTTTCCAAACAGGAAAATCTGCTTTTGCGGGTATGAACGATAGTTTTGGATTTATAATTGTAGCAGGAATCATTCTTGCAGGACAGGTCTTGATTGTAACATTCGGAGGAGATGTATTCCGTACAGTACCTTTATTAATTAAAGACTGGGGAATCATAATCGGTGCTACATCGTTTGTCCTTTGGATTGGTGAATTATTTAGACTGTTTCAAAAGAAATAATCGACTGAATTCTATTGAATAATATTGGTGTTTAATACTGTAACTAAGCGTTGCAGTCGTACTTACCAAAAGCTATAAAAAGGCATGAAGCCTTAAAACACAGAAAGTGGATAAGTAATAATATATTTATCCACTTTTTCATTAACCATGAATAATTATGAAAAAACATTTATTACTACTTAGTCTATTGACTCTGCTAAGCTTTGTAATTAAAGCCAATCCTGTAAATGATCTTTTAGAAAGAATAGATAAAGGATCATCCCGAAAATTTAAAATTGAATTAATAGAGGCTAATCAGAAAAAAGATTTCTTCGAACTTGATCAAGACGAAGATCAAGTTGTGATTCGGGGAAATAATTATGTGAGTATTGCTACCGGTCTTAATTGGTATCTGAAATATTACGCACACATCCATCTCTCGTGGAATGGTATGACAGCAACCTTGCCTGAAAAATTACCGATGGTAAAAAAGAAAGAGCGTAGGGAAACCGAAAAACAATTAAGATATTATCTCAACTATTGTACCTATTCTTATTCGATGGCTTTCTGGGATTGGGAGAGATGGGAAAAAGAACTGGACTGGATGGCTTTGCATGGAGTAAATCTCCCGCTGGCTTTAACAGGTACAGAAGCGGTATGGTATAATGTTCTCGATAAGCTGGGTTATTCGAAAGATGAGATCAACCAGTTTATTGCAGGATCGGGATTTCTTGCATGGTGGCATATGAATAATCTTGAAGGGTGGGGCGGTCCCAACCCCGATCAGTGGTATAAGCAGCAAGTCCAATTACAAAAGAATATTATAAATAGGATGAGAGAATATGGTATTCAACCTGTATTTCCTGGATATGCAGGTATGTTACCCAATAATGCAAAAGAGAAATTAGGGGTAAATGTATTCGATCCGGAATTGTGGTGCGGATTTCGTCGTCCTGCATTTTTACAACCGACTGATTCCAGATTCGAAGAGATTGCAAGTTTATATTATTCTGAACTTGAAAAATTATTCGGGAAAGCCGATTATTATGCAATAGATCCCTTTCATGAAGGGGGAAGTATAGAAGGAGTTGATCTTGATTTGGCTGGAAAAGCAATCATGCAAGCCATGAAGAAAGCCAATCCCGATGCAACATGGGTGGCACAAGCGTGGCAGGCTAATCCTCGTCCACAAATGATAGAGAATCTCGATAAAGGAGATTTACTTATTCTTGATCTGTTTAGCGAAAGTCGTCCTATGTGGGGAGATAAAGAGTCATCATGGTATAGAGAAGACGGTTATGGTAAGCATAATTGGGTGTATTGCATGTTGCTCAATTTTGGTGCACGCCCCGGATTAATGGGCAAAATGGATGCTCTCATTGATGGATATTATAATGCTCAGAAACATAAAAGCGGACAAAATTTGGTTGGAGTAGGTGCAACAATGGAGGGTATAGAGAATAACCCTATGATGTACGAGTTATTATTTGAACTACCTTGGCGAACCGAAAAAGTCAATAAAGATGTATGGCTTGCCGAATATGCTACAGCTAGATATGGAGGTGAAAACGAAGCATTGAAAACAGCTTGGCAGATATTAGGAAACACGATATATAATTGCCCTAAAGCTTATACCCAGGAAGGACCTGTGGAGTCTGTATTGTGTGCTCGACCCTCCTTGGAGGTTAAGAGTGTCTCTTCATGGGGAACTTCTCGTATCTATTATAATACGGATTCTATACGTTTGGCTGCTCAATATATGCTTTCGGTTGCAGATAATTACATCGGTAATACCAATTTTGAGCATGATTTGATAGAGGTGATCCGTCAGACCATATCAGATAAAGCATATTACTTGCAGAAGGAAGTGTCTGCTGCGTATGAGGATAAAAATAGGGAGAGGTTTAAAGAATTAAGTAACGATTTTCTTACGCTTATACTCGTTCAGGACAGTCTGCTGGAAACAAAGCCTGAGTTTATGCTTGGTAGATGGTTAGAGCAATCTAAAAAGATAGGAGGCACAGATGCAGAGAAGAAACTCTATGAATGGAATGCACGTACACAAATAACTACATGGGGACCACGTAATGCAGCCGAAAAAGGTGGACTGAGAGATTATGCCTATAAATTATGGTCGGGCTTGTTGCGTGATGTATATTACCCAAGATGGGATGCTTATTTTGACTATTTGAAAGAAAAACTGGACGGGAATAATCCTTCTGAAATAGATTTTTACAAAATAGAAGAAGCGTGGACACTCAAAAGAAATTTGTATCCGGATACTTCGAGTGCAAGTCCAATAGAGCGCAGTAAAGAAATATATGGTAGATATATAGGTTATCTGCCGTAGAATAAGAGAAGTATTTAAATACGAAGCGTCTCCATCTATTTTGAAAAATAGGTGGAAACGCTTTTTTTTATTGGTTCATAAAGAAAGTTTATTTTGCAAATATTGCTCATTTTGATATATTATTAAATAAAAATAAACATATTGATTAAAAAGTGTTTTAAAAACTTTCGTATTAAAACAAAAAGATTTACTTTCGTGGTGTAAATGTGATATGTGATACATATTTCTCGTTTTAGGTTTCAAATTTCTGTAATATATAAAGTATTAACATCTTTAAAGTAATTTGAGTATGAGGGGCAAAAAGTGTATTTTAGGTTTAATGGCATGTTGTTCACTATCTACTATTGAGGTTTCAGCTCAATCTGAATCAGAATCAAAATTGAAGGCAAATCTTTCCGCCGACCTTGTTAGCAGTTATGTTTGGAGGGGAATCAAACAAGCAGCCGGAGCAAGTGCACAGCCGGCGGTTTCAGCATCCTTAAGTGGATTTACTCTAGGTGTATGGGGATCGGTCGATGTTACAAGTAATAACCATAAAGAAGTAGATTTTTACGCAGCTTATTCCAGCAATAATGTAACAATTACTGCTACCGACTATTGGTGGGATGGTGAAGATGCATTCCATTACTTTAGTTCTCCTACGGCCGGCAATGTCGGACATTCTTTCGAAACAGCCATAGCTTATACTCTTCCTGAATCTTTTCCTCTTACTTTTTCATGGAATACATTCATATTCGGGCAAGCTAATAAAAAAGCAAATGGAGATAACTCGTTTTCCACTTATGTCGAGTTAGCTTATCCTTTCTCAATAAAAGAAGTTGGTTTCAAAATTAGTACGGGATTTACTCCTTGGGCTAGTACAATTTATGGTACAGACAAGTTCAGCTTTACATCAGTGCAATTGGGGGCTTCGAAAGAAATCAAAATTACAGATTCGTTCAGCGTACCCATATTTGCCAATGTAATAGTGAATCCTGTTCACGAAGATATCAACTTTGTATTCGGGATAACTCTTAGATAAGAATATAGAATAATAAACAACAGGTATATACTTCAATATGATTTAATAATAACTGTCAGTTGTAGAGAATGCTAATCAAAGTAACAAATAGGTCTGAGACCTTAATAAATGAAAAGATGAAAAAAATAGAAGCGATTGTTCGCAAATCCAAATTTAATGAAGTGCGTAAAGCTCTTCACGAAGCAGATATCGATTTTCTGTCGTGGTGGGATGTTAAAGGGCAAGGCGATGCCAAGCAAGGGTTAATATTCAGAGGTATTGCTTATGATATAAATGCCATCGATCGGATTTATATATCGTTTGTAGTAAGGAATATAAATGTAGATAAATCTATTGATGCAATATTGAAATCTGCATATACAGGCGAAAGTGGAGACGGACGCATATTCGTATCTTCTATAGAGCAATCTATTAGAATCCGCACAGGTGATCACGGGGACGAATCTCTTTACAATAGAGAGGATGAATTAGACGAGAAATAATAAAAAGAGGTTATCAGGTATAAAAATTCAAAAGGTAAACGTGATTATGAAAAAGAGATTGATTCGATATACAGCATTGGCCGGATTATTACTGGCTGCTCCGGCGTTAATGGCACAGGAGGCTGCAGAAGCAGTTCCCGCAGCAACTTTAGATTCGGGAAATACAGCCTGGATTATAGTGGCTACCGTATTGGTTTTAATGATGACCATACCGGGACTGGCTTTGTTTTACGGAGGATTGGTTCGTCAAAAGAATATTCTGAGTATAATGATGCAATGCCTTATTATTACAGCAGTTATAACCATAGAGTGGATAGCTATCGGTTATAGTTGGGTGTTTGGTACAGGCTTTATGGAAAGCGGTAGTTCGTTAGGAGCGGTAATAGGTGGATTTGATAAAGTCTTTTTACATGGTATTACACTCGATTCACTGACAGCAGGAAATATTCCCGAGATATTATTTGTATTGTTTCAGTGTATGTTTGCGGTAATAACTCCTGCCTTGATTATTGGTGCTTTTGCTGAAAGAATTAAATTTTCAGGATTTTTACTCTTTACCATACTATGGGCTATTCTTATTTATAATCCAATGGCACACTGGGTTTGGGGTGGCGGCTGGATGCAGGAAATGGGAGCTATTGACTTTGCCGGGGGAACAGTAGTGCATATCAATGCAGGTATATCAGCTCTTATAATGGCTATAATGCTAGGTCGTCGTAAGGGGTATCGCACAACGGGGCATCCTGTAACTCCTCACAATATACCATTTGTGGTTATAGGAACAGCTTTGCTATGGTTGGGATGGATTGGCTTTAATGCGGGTAGCGGATTGGCTGCTGACGGATTAGCTGCTAATGCTTTTCTTGTAACACATCTGGCAACCGCTGTTGCTGCTGTAACATGGATGTCTCTGGAATGGATTATAAATAAAAAGCCTACCGTTGTTGGTATATGTACGGGAGCTGTAGCCGGTTTGGTAGCTATTACTCCTGCCGCCGGAACGGTTGATGCTATGGGTGCATTTTTCATAGGATTGGCTTCGGCTCTGGTTTGCTTTGTGATGGTGGCATTTGTAAAACCAAGACTAAAATACGATGATTCTTTAGATGCATTTGGGGTGCATGGTATCGGAGGTCTTGTAGGTGCAATACTGACAGGTGTATTTGCCACTCGGTTTGTGACAGGTGCCGATGGTGTGCAAGGTGCTTTGTCCGGAGATTGGAATCAATTATGGATACAGGTAGTTGCCAGTGGAGCTTCAATCGCATTTAGTGCTATTGGTACAATTATATTATTCTTTATTGTGGATAAGCTTGTAGGTTTACGAGTTAGCAAAGATGAGGAATCTATTGGTCTTGATATATCTCAACATGGAGAGATTGCATATACTGAAGATGAGTAAATAAAAGCTATTGGTTCATAGTTAATTAAACAGAACTAAAAACGAGACTATTCGAAAGGTAGTCTCGTTTTTATATTTTATCTTGCTGATCAGATTCGTTGGCAAGTGGGACAGTAGTAAATACTTCCACCCAGATACGCCTCTTTTATAATTGTATCTCCACAATTTAAGCAGGGGTCTTTGTATGTGTTTTTGGAAAGTATGGATTTGTAGCGTCCCGATTTTCCGTAGATATCTTTTTCGGTATCTCTTCCTCCTTTGTCAGTCATGTCGGCTAATGTAGTTTTTATGCTATGGTATAATTCTCCCTTTTCAAAATCTGAGATAGTAGATATTTTTCTTTTAGGATGAATACCTGCATTAAAAAGAATATCCTGTAAAACGCCATTGCCCAATCCCGGAATACGTTGTTCAGTCGCAAGAAGGGCTTTTATGGATAAGTTTTTAGTTACACTTTTGAATATGCTATCAAGATATGCCTCGTCAAAGGAATCTTCCAATGGAGATATTTTACTAAGGCTGCCTTGATGGTATGGATTGTCAAGAACTCCTTTGTAAGCTTGTATACTGCCATACATAGATACAGTGAAAGCAATAAAGCTTCTGTCGTCAAATACTATTAATAATTGATGCTTTTTGGGCTGAGGTTCGAGA
Source organism: Indolivaga alginatilytica (assembly GCF_003201355.1). Classification (GTDB taxonomy): domain Bacteria; phylum Bacteroidota; class Bacteroidia; order Bacteroidales; family Dysgonomonadaceae; genus Dysgonomonas_A; species Dysgonomonas_A alginatilytica. Next base: position 55,157 of record NZ_QICL01000024.1, on the reverse strand, counting down.
GGTGAATAGTATTTTATATTGGTTCCGTCACCCACAGTTATAGCTGTATTTTTATCACAGTAGATATCTACGAATGAACCATGACCTTTTGTAGCTTCAACTTCTCTGCCCATGAGAGTCTCCCCATATTTTAGAGGGTCTTGATAGTACCATGTAAAACTATGAGGACTTGTGGCATTTACTACCTCTGTAATTGTTTTGCCAATTAAAACGTTGGCTAATTGTTTACTGATGTTTTTCGATTCAGGTATTTCTAGCATAGTCTCTGTTTGTTAAGTATAAATCTGCTCGAATTAGTTTCCCGGTCTATGTATAACAAGGAGGGGAAACCGGCAATACATATATTTACCGTTCAAATATAATCTATTTAGATGCACATATCTTTTTCGTATCTGAATATTTTGTTCCAACTGCAAGTAGATGACTGATTGATTCAACTATTGATTAATAAATAACCGGAATTTATTGCACTACAATCTTAACATCCATTTTCACGTTTTCTATAGGGCGGTCACTTGCATTCGTTTTTACTTTCTGTATCTGATCTACAACATCAAGGCCTTCCACCACTTCTCCGAATACGGTATATGCACCGTCTAATTTAGGTGTACCACCAACTTCTTTATACGCTTTTCGCTGCTCGGGTGTAAATACATTTGCAACATTATTTTGAGCCTCTTCCTGAGCTTCGGCGTACAATCGTTGTCTGAATTCTGCTAAAGAATCACGGTCTCCACTACTGTAAAAATCTTTAATTGCACTTTTATATTCTATTTGAAGTTCATTAAACCTCGTCTGAACAGTTCTGGCTTGACGTTCCTTTTCCATTTTTGTAAGATCCTTATCCGAATATTTCTTTCCCGTAACGATATAAAACTGAATAGCTGACGATTCTTTCTGAGGATTTACATCATCACCCGTACGGGCAGCCGCTAAAGCTCCTCTTTTATGGAAATGTGTGGGTAATCTGAATTCTGCAGGAACTGTATAATTAAGATCACCGCCTCCCAAAGACGAGCCATCGGCGGCAACTCTCGATTGAGGATCGCCTCCCTGAATCATAAAATCTTTGATTACACGGTGAAACAACAAATCCTTGTATGCACTGTCGTTTATCAACTTCAAAAAATTATCCCTATGCAAAGGCGTATCATTATACAATTTCAGTTTGATATTACCGAATGTTGTTTCTATTACAACCAAAGTATCTTTTTCTTGTGAATTAATATTGCTCATTGTTATAAAAATAAATAGTAATAAGGTCGCAGACCTTTTTATTGTTCCTGTGAGTGTTGACATAGCTGACATGTGATAACGTATTAAAATGGAAATTACAAAGGTAAGTTTTTTTACTTATTTTCGGTACCTAAGTTTATTTTATTAAATGTTGTTGCCGCCTATCAATATTTCAGATGTGTGCCACCAGATGTGAATTGTAAGATCCGTTACAAAAGTTCCAAAAAGTAATCAATAAGGTAACAAAGGTAACCGCTAAGTGTTACTTTTTATGTTTTATAATATTCTGTTTGTTAGTGACTTATTTTTTAAAAAGTTACAAAGGTAACAAAAGTGACACTTTTTGCATGGTTTACTTTTTTGTCTTAATATCATAAAACAGGCTCTTTATTGATAGATAAAACCTTTGTCCGGATATTTATACAACTAAATAGCGGCTGTCCATTTGGATAGCCGCTATTTCTATATGTTATGATGATTCGAGTTATTTACTCGTACTCATCCCATGCTTTGATTTCAAGATCATCTACATTTAATTTGCAGAATGCTTGGATAAATGCTGATGCCAATCGTGAATTGGTCAACAATGGAACATTAAAGTCGATAGAAGCCCTACGGATTTTATAGCCATTGTTCAGCTCACTGCTCGAGAAGTTCTTTGGTATATTCACTACCAAGTCGATTTGCTTGTCCTGGATCATCTCCAAAGCACTTGGTTTTTGATCTTCCGATGGCCAGTATACCTGAGTTGCAGGTACTCCGTTATCCACCAAGAATTTCTGAGAACCACCTGTCGCATAAATGTCGTATCCTTTTTCGTGAAGCAGCTGTGCTGCCTCTAGCAAGGCCACTTTCGATTTAGCAGGTCCTGTAGAGAATAACACTGTCTTCTTAGGTATACGATATCCTACCGACAACATCGATTTAAGCATTGCATCATCGAAGTTATCTCCGATACATCCCACCTCACCGGTCGAAGCCATATCGACACCTAATACAGGATCGGCTTTTTGCAGACGTGAGAACGAGAACTGAGATGCTTTGATACCGACATAATCCAGATCGAAAGCATTCTTGCTTGGTTTCTCTACCTTCATGCCCAGCATTACCTGAGTAGCCAGTTCTATAAAGTTAATCTTCAAAACTTTCGATACAAATGGGAATGAGCGTGATGCTCTAAGATTACATTCGATCACCTTTATCTCATTTCCCTTTGCCAGAAACTGAATATTGAAGGGGCCTGATATTTGAAGTGCATGAGCAATCTCACGAGCCACTTTTTTTACTCTGCGGATAGTCTCCACATAGAGGCGTTGTGCAGGGAACTGGATTGTTGCGTCACCTGAGTGAACTCCGGCAAACTCTACGTGTTCCGAAATTGCATACATCACGATGTCTCCTTTATCCGCTACCGCATCAAATTCAACCTCTTTTGCATTTTCGATAAATTCAGACACAACTACAGGATGCTTTTTCGACACCTCGGCCGCTAAGCCCAAGAAGTTCTCCAATTCCTGATCGTTAGAGCATACATTCATCGCTGCACCCGAAAGCACATAAGACGGACGGATCAACACCGGATAACCTACTTCGTCTACAAACAGCTTGATATCATCCAGAGAAGTAAGCTCTTTCCAACGTGGTTGGTCTACTTTTATTCTATCCAGCATGCTCGAGAATTTGTGACGATCCTCTGCATTGTCTATACTTTTTGCTGTAGTACCCAAAATATTCACCTTAGCCTCATCCAGACGGATAGCCAAGTTGTTAGGTATCTGGCCTCCTACCGAAAGAATCACCCCATGAGGATTTTCCAGTTCGATAATATCCATCACACGCTCGTAAGTCAACTCATCGAAGTACAAGCGATCACACATATCGTAGTCGGTCGAAACCGTCTCAGGGTTATAGTTGATCATTACCGAGCGGTATCCTTCTTTGCGGACAGTTTGCAGGGCATTCACCGAACACCAGTCAAATTCTACCGAAGAACCGATACGGTAAGCTCCCGAACCGAGAACGATAACCGATTTATGGTCTCCCAAGTATTTCACGTCGTTTGTTCTGCCATTGTAAGTCAGATACAGATAATTGGTTTGTGCAGGATATTCGGCAGCCAGAGTATCAATCTGTTTCACAACGGGTACTATTCCGTTTTGTTTTCTGATAGTACGTATATCTCTTGCAGCACTGTCAACCAAAGTTGGGTCTTTACAGATCGTTTTGGCAATCTGGAAATCCGAGAATCCTTTTTGTTTCGAAGTACGAAGCAAGTCGATAGGAAGCGATTGTATATCGTCGTATCTTTTCAGTTCTTCCGAACATTTAAAAATATAATTCAGTTTTTGAAGGAACCATCTGTCAATTTTTGTCAGATCATGAATCTTGTCGATATCATATCCTTTCGCAAATGCCTGATATATGTAGAATATACGTTTATCGGTAGGGTTGCTCAACTCGTAATCGATATCATCTACCGGAAGGGGCTTGTTAGCCGTAAATCCGTGCATACCGATATTCAACATACGAAGCCCTTTTTGTATTGCCTCTTCAAAATTACGGCCGATAGCCATAATCTCTCCGACAGATTTCATACTCGAACCGATTTCTTTGGATACTCCGTGGAATTTACCTAAATCCCAACGAGGTATTTTCACTACAATGTAGTCGAGAGCGGGCTCAAAGAAGGCACTTGTTGATTTGGTCACCGAATTTTTTAGTTCGAACAGACCGTAACCCAAACCTAATTTAGCGGCCACGAAAGCCAAAGGATATCCCGTTGCTTTAGATGCCAAAGCAGATGAACGGCTCAGACGTGCATTTACTTCGATTACACGATAGTCTTCCGACTCAGGGTCGAATGCATATTGTACATTACACTCTCCTACAATACCGATATGTCTTACAATTCGGATAGCAATTTCACGTAATTTGTGGAATTCTGTATTTGTAAGTGTTTGCGATGGTGCAACTACGATACTCTCGCCGGTATGAATACCAAGCGGATCGAAGTTTTCCATATTACAAACCGTCATACAGTTGTCATACTTATCGCGTACAACTTCGTATTCTATTTCTTTCCAACCCTTAAGAGATCTTTCGACCAAAAGTTGAGTAGAATAATTCAATGCTTTTTCGGCAAGAGAACGTAGTTCCTGTTCGTTGTTACAGAACCCTGATCCCAGACCACCCAAAGCATAAGCTGCACGTACAATGATGGGATAACCCAGTTCGGCTGCCGCTTTAACTGCATCTTCGATAGATCCTACCGCCATACTTTTGATGGTTTTTACGTCTATCTGATCCAGCTTTTGAACAAACAATTCACGGTCTTCTGTGTCCATGATTGCCTGAACAGGCGTTCCCAAAACTCTTAGGTTGTATTTATCAAGAATACCTTGTTCGAATAGTTGAACACCGCAATTCAATGCAGTTTGTCCACCGAAAGCAAGCAGTATTCCATCAGGTTTTTCTTTTTGAACCACTTTCTCCACAAAGTATGGAGTAATAGGCAGGAAATATATTTTATCCGCACTTCCTTCCGAAGTTTGCACAGTAGCAATATTCGGATTGATGAGTACTGTTTCGATTCCTTCTTCTTTTAAAGCTTTCAAAGCTTGAGAACCCGAGTAGTCAAACTCTCCAGCTTCCCCAATCTTTAATGCTCCCGAACCGAGTACCAGTACTTTCTTTATATCTTTATCCATGTTGGCTTATTTATTTTAGAATAAGTAATCATAAAAAGGTCGGTGACCTTACAGTTTATCAAAAAACATATCGAATATGAAATCTGTATCAGTAGGACCGCTGGCAGCTTCGGGGTGAAACTGTGCAGAGAAAAACGGTTTCGTTTTGTGACGAATACCTTCATTGGTTCCATCATTCAGGTTAGTGAAAAGTGGTTCCCAATCTTCACCCAGAGATGCATTTGAAACCGCAAATCCATGATTTTGTGAAGTGATGAAACATCTTTCGCTATTGGCCAATCTTACAGGTTGATTGTGGCTGCGGTGTCCGTATTTTAATTTGTATACAGTTGCTCCACCTGCTTTCGATAAGAGTTGATTCCCCATGCAAATTCCACAGATAGGTTTACCTGTTTCCATTGCTTTGCGTATATTCTGAACTGTCGTTTCACAAAAATCGGGGTTACCCGGTCCGTTAGAAATAAACAATCCGTCAAACTCTATCTGATTAAAGTCGTAATCCCAAGGCACACGAATAAGGGTGATGTCCCTCTTCAAGAGACAACGTATAATATTGTGCTTCACACCACAATCTACCATCACTACTTTTTTAGCTCCGGTTCCGTAAGTGATAACTTCTTTACAACTGGCTTTAGCAACCTGATTCTCGATATTAGGATCCAAAAAGTCAATTTCGTTTTCATCTCCAAAAACGATCTTGCCTTTCATCGAACCTTTTTCTCTAAGAATCTTAGTGAGCTCACGTGTATCAATACCATAAATCCCCGGAACATTATGCTCTTTAAGCCATTCGCCCAGACTTTTCTTTGCATTCCAGTGAGAATACTCATGCGAGTAATCCGAAATAATCAGACCACTAATCTGAATTTTTTCCGACTCAAAAAAGTCTGAAATACCATTGGTAAAAGAATCCTCCGGAACTCCGTAATTACCAACTAAAGGAAACGTTACTGTGAGGATTTGTCCGATGTAAGAAGGGTCGGTTAGACTCTCTGGATAACCCACCATAGCAGTACTGAATACCACTTCGCCGGCAGCCGCAGTTTCGGCACCAAAAGACCTTCCGTCAAAGATAGTCCCATCATCAAGAATCAATCGTACAGGTTTGTCTGTCTGCATTTTGCGATAGAATTATTATATTAAAAATGAGTGTTTATTCGTTCATAGGTAGGTAAAAAAAAGGAACAAGAGTTACGAGAACCTGTTCCTTTTATACCTTATATATTTTTTCGTTGTAATCATCTATAAATATCGTCTCAAATACCCTATGAATATCTGAGTTACAAAAGTAATAATAATATTGTAATATTAAAGTATATTTGATTGATAAATAATTATAAAATATCTATTTTAAGTTATTTAAAAAATCCATCATACTATTAATTGTTTTATCTGCTTTTAAATATGAATTATTCACCAAATCATAAAAGTCTTTTAAATACTTATATTCAGCATCCTCATCTTGTACATAAATTCTTATTATAGGTTCTCCGATATCATTCCGAATAGAAAAATTCACAGCCTCATAAAAAGAAGATGAAAACGGATCATTATTCGAACTATAATCAATAGTAACACTTCCCTGACCTACATTTACTATATACTCTGAATCCCTACTGGTTTTACCCCACTGAATCTTATCCGATTGAGTTGCTGAAATAAGATTATCTATTATAGTTTTGTACTTTTCTTGAATCATAATTTACTATTTTTTATTTTACTAACTATTTCTTCTAAACTTGTACTTGTAGTCTCTAAATGTTTATTTACCATTGATAAATTCACATTCTTATCTCTTAAAAGATGATCGTGTATATGAGATATATCAAGATTTATATCTCTTATTAGAAGCTTAAAAGCGTCACAATCAATATAAGTCCCCAACTTACTATTAGAGTGAATATTTATCAGTTGAATTTTTAGATCTTTCATTCTAAGCAAAGCCAATTCTATCTTATTTATGATAATATAATTATGTATTTCTCTTATACGTTCTATTGTTGTACTAATATCCGAGAAAGAAAAAAATTCGTTAATTTCTTTTATAGAATTTGCAACCTCACTTTGTATTTTTTCAGAAGTTTCTTTTACTGAGTGTATTTGCATATATGCTAAGCAAATACCCCATAAGGATAACAGTGTACCAAACATGGTAAAGCCATTTAAAACCCAAGTTTTATTCTTCTCACCAGAACTAATTTCTAAGAAAAGACCTAATACAATAATAAATGATAATACAAATATTATAATTTTCCAAGTTTTACTCATTTCTAGGTTTGAACGTGTTATGTTTCAAATATAAGAAAAAAACACTTAAACCTAGAAACTGAGAACTATAAATTTCAGAAATTATCAAAACACTAATAGTCTTTGGTTATCTTTGCATTTTACAATTTAAAAAAAGAAAGTAATTATGATGAAGCCCCGTCTCGGTATGACTGCCCGCACAGGTGAAAAATGTCCAAAAAGTGGAGTCTGGAAAGCCATGGGAGTTCCCGAAACTGCAACTTTATCTGTTTCACGAGGAAACAGAATGCCTGCACATGGTAATAAAAATGTAAGCTGGAAGTTGATTATAATGTTTTAGAAAATAAATGAATCCCGAATCAATATTTAAGTATGGATTCGGGATTCAGAGACCTTTTCGAAATAAAAAAGTTACCTCTTAAAGTCTGTCACTTTAATCCGTTTCGAGTAATTATATCCTGTAATTGTTTTATTTGTTCATTCTGTTGAATGGAGTATAAAGTCAGTTCTTCTATCTTTTGAAGTAGTTTTATTTGAAATTCATTTACATTCAAGCCTTCTTTTTTCATTACAGCCTCAGAAGGGATATCCGGTAAATGATTGTTCTCCTGAATAAAAGCATTAATCAGCTCAAGGTCTTTCAATTTATAAGCTTCGTCAAATACAAAATCGGCACCGGCGGCAATGTCTATTTTAAGCTCTTTGCAAGCAATCATTCCTCCGACAGTTAATCTGGCTCCGGGGAATTGACTCTCAGCACCAATCAATAAATTCCCTTTTATAGAACTATTACCCGTTCCTTTCAGTATCAAATTCCCTGCCGATTCAACATTGTTTTTTGAATCTAATAATGTCACCCATTCCGACCATTCGTTCTGAGCATAAAAAGCTTCTCTATATCGTATCTTTGAATTGTCATACCCTCCAAAATAGAGCTGTCCTGTTTGGTGCCCGGCTCTTCCATATATCTCTAATACAGTCCCCGAATCAGTAGGGCCACCAGCCCCTTTATAATTGTCCCAAAGCTTCATCGACATCCAGCTGATATTAGTCCTTGGTCCTTTCAAAAGGTCAATTTGCTCCATATTAAAAGTGATCTGATTTACTTGTGCTAAGCTATCCGATGAATGAGTTAAGAGTATAAAAAGACAAAGAAAAGCCGATTGGCTAAAGTATTTAAAAAAGTTAGGCATAATTTAGTTGTTTAAGTAATTTTTGGTTGTGTATTAAACTCTTTAGAAATAATATTTCTTTTCTACAAATCAGAGAAAGGATAATATTATTTTATATTACCAAATGTAATATATTTAGTTGAGTTAAGATTAACACTATCCACAAAAAAGAAGTTTGCAGACAACCTAATTATTTGATTCACTTTCTTATCTTTATAATCATAGAATTTAAGCATCTGTTTTTTTATGAAAAAGCTAATATTATTAATCTTATTGACAGCATTTACCGTAAATCTACCTGCTCAGCATGGCAGAGATAGAGGCGATGTATACAAAAATATATCAACTGATATATTCGGAGATTTACAATATAGAAATAAAGACTTTAAAGCATCTCTTAAGAAAAACATATTTGATGATGTTATATATAGTGATAGTAAGAAAAATGAGAGTAAATATTCTAAAGAGCAATGGGCTGAACTACTCGAGAAATTTGACGGAGACAGAGAAGACTGCTTTATTTGGCTCATAAGAACACATAGGGGGGACGAAAACAAAAAGACAGAACATCAAGTTAATATCTTTGGAGATAAAATCACTAAAGATAATTCCGGTAATTCGGAAACTTACAAAAGAAATATATTCGGCGATTTAGTCTATGAAAATAGTAATAGACAACAGGCTAAACTAAGGAAAAACATCTTTGATGAGATGGAATATAGTGATAGCAAAGGAACAACACGTAAATACAAAACAAATGAATGGGAAAAACTTCTCGAGAAATACCACGATGAGGAAGCCATATTTAGAATACTGGTAAGAAAATATCTCCTTTCTGACTTGTAAAACATTCGTACTACTCATTTATTGCCATCACTTTATTATCTTTGTGTCCTCAAAATAAGTGCAGTAAATAATTGATGCTATTATCTGACTGCAAAAATCATGTAATTAAAAATGCTTAACAAAGCAATAAACAGGTCTGTGACCTTTAGAGAAATAGAAAAGTGATATACCCCGATAATTTTGAATATAAGATAGGCTTCGATAAGATCAGACAGTTTCTTACCGATAAATGCCTGAGCACCTTGGGAGAAGAGAAAGTAGAAGATATGGCTTTTTCCTCCGACTTCGATTTGATACAAAGTCAACTTTCGCAAACAGAAGAATTTATACGCATCATTCAGGAAGAAGACAATTTTCCTGTAAACCATTTCTTTGATGTACGCCCTGCACTGAAAAATATCAGAGTAGAAGGAACATGGTTAGACGAAAGTGCAGTATTCGACCTTCGTAGATCGTTACAAACTATCAGAGACATTGTTAGTTTTCTAAAAAAAGAAGACGAAGAAAATACTCCTTATCCCCATTTGCAAGAATTGGCAGGAGAGGTTCTTATTTTTCCTCAGCTTTTGACTAAAATAGATGCAATACTTGATAAATACGGACGCATCAAAGACAATGCATCTTCCGATCTGAACCGTATTCGCAAAGAGATAACCCATGTATCGGGAGGTATTTCCCGAAGCTTGAATGCAATCCTGCGTGCTGCACAATCGGAAGGACTGGTTGAGAAAGATGTCACACCCACCATGCGTGACGGACGCTTGGTTATCCCCGTTGCTCCGGCCTTTAAACGTAAACTAAAGGGAATTGTACACGACGAATCGGCATCGGGAAAAACAGTATTTATAGAACCGGCCGAAGTCGTAGAAGCCAATAATCGCATACGGGAACTCGAAAGTGAAGAACGTAGAGAGATTGTGAAGATTCTAATTGCTTTTACTGATGAAGTACGTCCTCTGGCACCCGATATCGTTCAATCATATGAATTTCTGGCATGGATAGATTTCATTCGTGCTAAAGCTCGTTTTGCTCTTGATATTGAGGCTATAAAGCCAACTGTTGAAAATAAACAGCAAGTAGGATGGGATAAAGCGAAGCATCCCCTGCTTTACTTGTCACATAAAAAACAAAATAAATCGATTATACCTCTCGATATTTGGTTGGACGATGAAAATCGGCTGCTTATAATATCAGGCCCTAATGCCGGAGGAAAATCCGTATGTTTGAAGACCGTAGGATTGTTGCAATATATGGTGCAATGCGGCTTACTGATACCATTAGCCGAAAGTTCTAAAGTAGGTGTTTTCGACAAAATATTTATAGACATAGGTGACGAGCAATCTATAGAGAACGACCTGAGTACATATAGTTCGCATCTTACCAATATGAAAATGTTTGTACGCAACTGCGATTCTAAATCGTTATTACTTATCGATGAATTTGGTGGAGGTACAGAGCCACAGATTGGAGGAGCTATTGCCGAATCATTACTGAAACGTTTCAACGAGAAAGAATCGTTCGGTGTTATTACCACCCACTATCAGAATTTAAAGCATTTTGCCAACGAACACAAAGGTGTAGTGAATGGTGCCATGCTTTATGACCGCCACTTGATGCAGCCCTTATTTACCCTGTCGATAGGTAATCCGGGAAGTTCATTTGCAATCGAAATTGCGCGTAAAATAGGTTTACCTGAAGATGTTATTGCCGAAGCCTCAGAAATTGTAGGCAGTGACTACATTAATATGGATAAATACCTGCAAGATATTGTCCGTGACAGACGTTATTGGGAAACCAAGCGACAAAGTATCCGTCAGAAAGAAAAGCGCCTGGAAGAAATAACCTCTCAATACGAAACAGACCTGACAGATGTCGGTAAACAGCGTAAAGAAATCATTCGCCAAGCCAAAGAAGAGGCACAACGGCTACTTTCGGAAGCAAATGCGAAAATAGAAAATACAATCCGCAGCATAAAAGAAGCTCATGCGGAGAAAGAGAAAACAAAAGAAGTACGCCAGGGGCTTGCAGCTTTTAAAGCGAAATTAGAATCGGAGGACGTTCAGACAGACGACAAAATCAGCCGCAAAATTCAAAAGTTGCAAGAAAGAGAGAAGAACAAGAAAGATAAGCCCAAAGTTGCCAAAGAAGAAAAGCAGCAGACTATTTCGGTGGGGGACAGCGTTCGCATGAAAGGACAAACCTCTGCCGGAGAAGTGATGGATATTCAAGGTAAAAATGCAGTAGTAGCTTTCGGTATGATAAAGTCAACCGTAAAACTGGATACACTTGAGAAAGTCAGTAAGAACCAGATCAAGCGTGAGTCTCAGAAAAGCACATTCGTCAGTTCTCAAACCAGTGATATGACCTATGACAAAAAACTGAATTTCAGGCAGGAAATTGATTTGCGAGGAATGCGTGGTGATGAAGCTCTACAAGCCGTTATGTATTTTATTGACGATGCTATACAGATCGGGGCAGGACGTGTCCGTATACTTCATGGAACAGGAACGGGAGCTTTACGGCTTCTGGTAAGAGATTATTTACGCACAGTAAATGGTGTGAAAAATTATCAGGATGAGCACGTACAATTAGGAGGGTCAGGTATAACAGTAGTAGATTTGGAATAAATATTATATCTTTGAATTATACACTTATCTTTTAAGGTCGCAGACCTTTTATTGCTTTGGCAAGCATAACAACTAGAGACAGTTATGTTGATAAAATATCGTATTAAATATTTAACGCTACTTAAAGAAATGGCTAAAGAGAAACTTATTATCAAGAATTTTGCCGGATTTGAACATATCGAATTCGATTTTAAACCTATAAATGTATTTATAGGGCCTCAAGCTGCCGGGAAGAGTATAGTGATAAAATTGGCGTATTTTTTTAAGTCGTATTTGGAAGGTGTAGGAAAGTTAAACAGCTTACCTTTTGAACAATATGATCAATATTATCAAAAAATATTTTTCAAATATTTCCCTAGCGGATCTTGGAATGACAAGGAATTTGAGATTACATACTCCATTGAAGATAAAATCTCAATAACAGTAAAAGGCGGAAAATATTCTGTTATGAATATAAATTTTTCTCCCTTCATGGAGATTTTCAAACAAACTGTCACAGATGGAATTGAGCTCTTCAAAAAAGCAGAAGATGATACAAATAGTCTAAAAAGTAGACATTTCATAGGTAAAGAAGCTCTTAGAATAAGAAGCTCATTTAAACTTCCCAAAGTATTAGAACATATACAATATTTTATTCCCGCCGGACGAAGTTTTTTTTCGAATGTTCAATCAAATATATTTAGCTTATTACAAAATGAAAATTCGTTAGACCCCTTTCTTCTTGAGTTTGGATCTTATTATGAGCATGCAAAAGATCTACAGGATTTTATTGATTCTTATATAGAAGATGACGACAATTTCAAATCTGTAAATAAGATCTCCTCTGATATTATTAAGGGGAATTATACCCAAGATGAAGGTCAGGATTTTATAGCTCAACAGGATGGAAGAAAAATTAATCTTCTAAATGCATCATCAGGACAACAAGAGGCTTTGCCTTTAATTTTGTTTTTACAATCTATTATAAATAGCCACCTCTCGACTCTTTACATCGAAGAACCCGAAGCTCATTTATACCCTGATGCTCAAAAAAAGATGGTGCAGTTATTGGCTAGAGTTTATAATTCAGCTAATTCTCAGCTGTTTATTACAACCCACAGTCCCTATATCCTTGCAGCATTTAATAATCTAATCGAAGCCAGCAATATTATAAAAAACAAGCCCGAACTGGCTGAAAAAGTGTACAACATCATCCCCAAAGAAGAAGTTATAAAAGTAGAAAATTTGATTGCCTATTCTATAAAAGATGGAAAAAGAACTGTCCTTTTAGACGAAGAAAACAATCTCATTTCTCAAAACATTTTAGATGATGTATCGAACGAGATTGGCGCTGAATTTGGAAAACTTCTAGACCTTGAATTTGGAGAATAAAACATTATGGAAGAACTAAAATGTGAATGTTCTGCAATAGTTACACACTCTCTAATTGTTTGCGAAGAAAAAAGAAGTAAAATAACTTTTGAGAATAAAACGAAAAAAGAGATAAATAAAGTACAAGTAGATGGTTGCCAAATAACAGATCAGAACAACCATAAATGTGACTATCTGTTGGTTGATAATGAGTTGAGTATAGAATATTTCATAGAGCTTAAAGGGCATGACATCAATCATGCCTTAAGACAAATAGAAGCTACAATTCCACGATTAAGCCAATCAGCTCAGCAACAAACAAAATATTGTTTTATTATTTCATTTAGAACGCCAATGGCTAGTACCGAAATACAAATAAAACAAAGAGAGTTTAAGCGAAAATATAATGCAACTTTAATAATAAAGAGTTCACCATATAACCATCTATTATAACTAGAGAAACTACTTAAACTTAAGCCATGCCCAAATAGGATAGTGATCCGAATACTTGACATCGCCTACCGTACAGTTATAAGATTGTAAATTGAGGCTGTGCATGATATAGTCTATCCTGAAATAGAATCCGTCTTCGTGATAGGTTATTCCCATACCACGACCGGTGTATTTAAAAGAATCTAAGAAACTCCCCTTTATCGTTTCGTACGCATACGATATAGGGGGTTCATTAAAATCTCCGCATACAATCATGGCATCAGTCTTGTCTCGTTGCAATTTAATACAGTCCGCAATTATATTCGCTTGCACAGCTCTTGCTTTAAAAGCAGGATCCAAGTGGCTGCGAATGGTTTGAGTCACGGCATCCAATTTATTCCTGTTTCGGTCAATAACCAACTCTTTAAACAGAATCTTATCTTCATAAGTAAGTCTATTCGACTCTAAGTGGTTATTCACTATTGTTACCGACTTTTTGCCTATCTTGATTTCATACATTCCCGATCCGTTAAAGGCACTTTCAATAGGTACTCTAGCCACTTTCTCAATAGGGTATTTAGAATAGCATGCGAGTCCATACATACAAGAATTTATCGTATCTCCTAATCTTATTATCGACCGATAGGGATATTCAACCATTATTGTATCCAATTCTTCCAAAGAGATTATCTTATCTGTATTATCTTTACTTTTTTTCTCCTCCACTGCAAATTCCTGCATACAAATAATATCAGCACCACTATTGGCTATATACGAAAATATAGGATTACTGCGAGCTTCATCGCCTGTTAGCCAATCAAATCCCCTGACATTATAAGACATTACCTTAAAAGTCTTATCAGGAATAGTCTTAGTAGGAGAATTCAGTGGTATATAAGTACTGATTGCACTCCAACAAAAAACGAGTGCCACAAACTGGATGACAGCATATTTCCAACGAAGAAAAACAATCCAGAGGATAAGAAAGCAAATATTTATAAATAACAGAATAGGGAAACCCAATCCCAGATAAGAGATAAATACAAATTCGAAAGGAGAGGTTAGAGGAGCTAATGTTGAAAGAAAAAGTAGTAGAAAGAATAATACATTCACAGAAAGGATCATATATTTCAATCCTTTACTTACGTTTATTGCCCAGTACTTACTTTTGATACCCATATAACCCGTCTTTTTTTTTGAACAACGAAGATATACTTATCTGTTCAAATCAAATGTATTCTTTAATACTCTTTAATAGAAAATATAACATTGAATATTTAAGATTGTTTATGTCAATTGAAAAAGAAAGTTTTCAGGATGAAGCTCTATTTTCATTTATAAGCACAAAAAAAGTTTCTCCTTTGCAAGAAGAAACTTAATATCTATAATAATAAAACTCAAATAGAGTTAGTAGCTTCGGGGTAGTTGTCTTAATAAGAAACACTCTACCCCATGCTTAAAAAATAATTAGTTAGTGTGCTCGAGAAAGCTCGTTCGTATTAATAGAGTACAATAACTTCAAAATTCCATAAATCAGGAGAAAAAATATTAATCATTTTTGTAAGGAATACTTTTTGATTCACAAATTTCAATGATCTGGCTTTTTACTTTCTTTAAATCATCATACTTTAAACCGCTGATATCTACAGTGTATTGTTTGCCATCGGTTTCAGACATTTTGAGATAACTGACCCCCAATGCAATTTCTCTTACACTAATCCATTCTGCCTTATATACCGATTTCTGATTAGGCATCTTTACATAAATACTATCCGAATTCATAACAAATATAGGACGAGCAGCCCATACTGTTGCATTCAAGATCAGAATAGCCCCTAATACTACAAGAATCAAGGACGCAAAAAAGTCGAAAGTAAAGGTACTATTCAACGCTTGTACCACCGATTGATATAATCCTAAAAGAATTGCATAGCCCCCGATAATAAAAAACAAAGTCTTTTGACTTTTCGAATCATTATAATTAATTACATATTCATTCATCTGGTTTCGTTTTATATTTATACATAACAAAGGTAAAATTTTAACCGATATTATATCTATAAATGATTTCTAAAATAATCTCGAAATTTTAAGCTGTAACATAGCTAATATCCTAACTAATCTAACAATATGAACAAAATAAAGTTGAGAAATAGCCTTAATACGGAAAATATTTTATTAATTTGTGTTATAAGAAAATTAAGAAGTGGATTACCGAACCTAATTACCCCCTATTATGAATGAGAATATTGATCCTGCATTGTCTCTAAACGAAGAAACAGAGAATAAACAAGAGCAAGCAGAAATAGCTACTGAGCCTCAAGTGTCAGAGTCGAAGACTTTTACAAAAGAGGAGATTATAAAAAACTTACAAGAATTATCAGTTAAAGCAGAAGTACCAACGCGTGCCGATGTTGATAATTTGAAACAATCGTTCTATAAATTAAAATCTGCAGAGAATGAAATCCTGAAAGAGCAATTTATAGCCGATGGAGGTGATGTTGATTCATTCGTTCTTCCGGGCGATCCGCTTGAAGAAGAATTTAAAACACTTCTTAATACCATAAAAGAGAAAAGAGCGAAAGCTTTGGCAGATGAGGAAAAAGTAAAAGAAGAAAATCTTCAAAAGAAAGAGAGAATCATCGAAGCTATTAAGAATCTTACAGAAAGCACAGACGATTTTAATAAGCTATACAAAGAATTTAAAGACCTTCAGCAAAAGTGGAACGAGATCAAACTTATTCCCGCTGCAAAGGTCAACGAAATATGGAAGGCCTACCAACTCCATTCTGAGAAATTCTATGATCTGATAAAGATAAACAATGAATTCAGAGATTATGACTTTAAAAAGAATCTGGAAATAAAAACGGGCATCTGTGAAGTCGTTGAAAAACTTCAAGAAGAACCGGATGTAGTTTCGGCATTCCACCAATTACAGAATTTCCATCACCAATGGAGAGAAATAGGGCCTGTGGCTAAAGAATTCAGAGATGAAATCTGGGAACGTTTCAAAGCTGCATCGACCGAAATCAACAAAAAACATCAAAGCCATTTCGAAGACTTAAAAGGTCAGGAAGAAAATAATCTGACTGAAAAAACTGCTATATGTGAGACTTTAAAGGCAATTGACTATTCTCAACTTAAAAATTTTAAGGATTGGGATGAAAAAAGCCATGAGATTATTGCACTTCAAGCGAAATGGAAAACAATAGGATTTGTCCCTAAAAAAGTAAACAGCCAGATATTTGAGCAATACCGTGCTTTATGTGATACTTTCTTCGAGAAAAAAGCAGAATTCTTCAAGCATCAAAAAGATGATATGGAAGAAAACCTTAACAAGAAGAGAGCCCTTTGCGAAAAGGCTGAGGCATTGAAAGACAGCACCGACTGGAGAAAAACAACTGACGAACTTATTGCAATCCAAAAAGAATGGAAAACAATAGGAGCAGTACCTCGTAAATATTCGGATGCTATCTGGAAACAATTTGTCACAGCTTGCGATTATTTCTTTGAGCAAAAGAACAGCAATACCTCTTCTCAAAAAGAAGAAGAAGTTGCCAACCTTGCCAAGAAGAAAGAAATTATAGAAAAAGTAAATGCTTTATCTGAACAAACAGATCTTGCTGACCCTATGGGCACTTTACGTGAGCTTATGGATGAGTGGCATCAGATAGGTTTTGTTCCTTTCAAAGAAAAAGACAAAATCTATAAAGAGTACCAAGCTGCGCTTGATGTTCAATTTGATCGTTTGAAAATGGATAAATCGGAGCGCAGACTGCAATCGTTCAAATCGAATGTGGATGATATTGCTAAATCCGAAAGACCTAAAGGCAGATTGTTCAGAGAAAGAGACAAGTTGATGCACCAATTCAACAAAGTGAAATCTGATTTGCAGACTTACGAAAACAACATGGGATTCCTTTCTATATCTAAAGGAGCCGGTGGTCTGTTGAAAGATATGGAGCACAAAATTCAGGATTTGAAGAACGAATTGGAACTTATTGCTCAGAAAATAGAAACTATTGATACCAATCTAAACTCTATCGATTAGTATTTAAAATCAAGTATATAAAGAAGGCAAATCAACGGATTTGCCTTCTTTGTTTTCTGTAAAATAAAAAAATTAGGAAATACACACAAACATTATCTAGATTTGAATGTTATTACTTAAAATCACATTAAATTATAACTTGACTATAAATTAATATAGAAAAGAAAAAAAATACTAAATTATGAGCAAAATAGCGATCGTTTATGGAACTTCAACCGGTGCAACCGAAGGTGTAGCATCTAAAATTGAAAAAGTATTAGGAAATGCGGAAACTCAAGTCTTCGACGTAGCCAGAGTAACTGTTGACCAATTGAAACCTTTTGATTTTCTAATTTTAGGAGCATCAACTACTGGTTATGGTGATCTTCAAGATGATTGGGACTCTTTCCTTCCTAAATTCAAAACACTTGACTTTACAGGAAAAAAAGTAGCATTATTCGGATTAGGAGACAGTTCTTCTTATTCTGATACATTTGCAAACGGTATGGCCGTTATTTACGAAGCTATTAAAGACAATGCAGAAATTGTAGGAGCAGTATCAACAGAAGGTTATACTTACGATGATTCGGAAGCTGTTGTTGACGGAAATTTTGTAGGCTTGGCTTTGGACGAAGATAATGAATTCGATCAAACTGATGCTCGTATTGCTGCATGGGTAAAAGATCTTAAACAATACATTTAAGTATATACACTATATGACAACAAATCGCCCGACTTAATAAAGTCGGGCGATTTATATTTATTTTCATCTTCGAATGTTTGTTGCATTTACATTAGAGATTGTTTGATTTCTAAGACAGGGATTATCCTTCTTCATTTTCGATTTGTTTCCATTTATCCCGAATATTCTCTTCTCCTTCAAAATAATTTACTTTAGAATCTTTATTAAATATCTCGTATGTTGGAGCTATAAATAATTTATTCGAGTCCGGATATTCACAGATGTCATGTCCGATAAAAGTTCTTATATCCAAATAAGTGCAAACCTCCGATGTATGATTGTATAGTTGATGTGCTCCAGTTTCGCCCATCTCAAAAAAAATCAAATCTCCGCCATTAACAACTTCGAGTCCTTTTGGGCTTCTTAAGGTTGCAGAGCCCGAAATTATCATAAATAACTCTTCTGCAAATCTGTGGAAATGATAGGGCGCAGAATATTGACCGGGATTTAATTGTCGTAAATCGAAATTTAAATTTTTAGGGTTTATTCCGTTTCTAATTCTGGAGGCATCGGTGAACACCTTGAAATTGTCAATTTTATTCGGCTCTTCTTTAAATTCCCTTTGATCTGATTTTAATATTGTAGCCATAGTCTTTGAATTAAATTGTGTATTAATCAATATTTAATTTCCGGAGGAGTAGGCAATTTCTTGTTTGATATTTCTAGAATTTTAGTCCTTCAAACTCTGACATTCCGTGTCTCCATATTTCGGGAACTGCCATTGCCTGATTTGTTTTAGGGTTATAGGCTACAACAACCGAATTACAGCGGCATTTTATTTCGCCCGTTAGTATATTCCTTACTTGTTGTAGAAAAACCACGCTTTTATTTCCTATTTTGGTTACCTTAGTATCCACTGCTACTTTTTCTTTATAAAATACGGGAGCTATAAAATCGACCTCTATTCGCGCTATTACTATTATACCGTCTGTCCAACTTACATATGACGTTCGCAGATTCTCCAAATAATCAATCTTTCCCAGATCAAAGTAACTAAAGTATATATTGTTATTAATATGGCCTAATGCATCTATGTCGTTAAAACGAATCTGTATGGGTAATGTGCTTCTAAATATATCTTTCGATACCTCTTCTTTAACTTCCATTTTTTAATTTACTATTGAACTTATCTGAATATAATGTCTTTTACAACGTTCAATCCGGCGTGTGTATTCAGATTTGCTATTAATTTATCCTTACACATTATTAGTTCCGAACGTAGAACCGATGATGTCAGGTTTACATATAATATATTGTTTCTTAAATATACATTCGTAGTGTATGATGCAATAACCGGACCAAGAGTTTTCCCCCAACCACTTATCACACGACTTTCTGCCAGTTTACGTTTGAAGAATTCATTTTCCTCAAAAAACTGTTTTAGAACTTCGCCCAAGCTTTCGGTATTTCGCTTTCTCATACTTATTTTAATTGATTGATTCCTCCACCTTCTACCTGATACAAACTATAATCACTATTAAGATCTTTAAGAATCTCATCCAAATGATCTCTATTTGTATCTGTGATAAAAATCTGTCCAAAATTATCTTCCGATACCAGTTTTACAATTTGTTCCACTCGTGTTGAGTCCAATTTATCAAAAATATCATCCAGTAATAAGATAGGCGTAGTTGATCCTGCCTTTTTCAAGAAATCAAACTGAGCCAATTTCATGGCTACTACATACGTTTTATTTTGTCCTTGCGAACCAACTTTCTTTATAGAATAATCATCCATTCGCATATCTAAATCATCACGATGGATTCCGGCAGTTGTATAACCTAATATTTTATCTCTTTCGCGTTTTTGTTTCAATAAAGCAACCTGATTCTCGTCTTCTAATTGCGATTCGTATTTCAACTCAACAGTCTCATTCGACTGACAAATGAAGTTATAGTAATACTGAAACGTGGGTATAAATTGCTCTATAAATGCTTTTCGCTTAGCATATATAATATGACCTTCATAAGCTAGCTGTTCTTCCCATAGCTCGTAAAGCGAATCATCAGCCTGCATATCCGATTTCAATAATGCATTACGTTGCTGCAAAGCTTTATTATAGCGAATAAGGGCATGCAGGTAGTCTTTGTCGAACTGAGACAGCACAACATCCATAAATTTACGGCGCTCTTCGCTACCTCCTGTTATGAGATCCGAGTCGGAAGGAGAAACCATAACTAAAGGCAAACAGCCGATATGATCGGATAGTTTTTCGTATTCTTTCTTGTTACGCTTAAATTGCTTCTTCTGCCGTCTGCGTAAACTACAAAAAAACTCTTCTTCGGCAGCTCCACCCAACAGGTAATATCCTTGAATCAAAGCAAAATCTGCATCGTGCTTGATATTCTGGGAATCAACCTGATTATTATGACTCTTACAGAACGAAAGATAATATACAGCATCCAGCAAGTTAGTCTTTCCCATCCCATTATTTCCGATGAAACAATTTAATTTTGGAGAGAAAGTCAACTCTGCCTGCTCTATATTCTTATAACCTAATATCGATATACGTTCTAAAATCATATTAGCACAAAGATAATAAAAATAGAAAGAGCTTTATTCTATATTACCATTCATCAGTACCCCAAAATCAATTAAAAAAGCATAAGCTTAAAGTGCCTATGCTTTTAAATCTCGTATTACAAGAAACTATATTTTTTATTTGATTGGCAATACTTTTTTCATTGTATCCACAAATATAGCAGCCATATGTTGCTGTATAAATTTATCCTCTCCTCTCAGTTGATGCCAGCCATATACAACCCCATCTATGGTTTCTGTATTATCATCAGCATACAAAGTACTCATCTGTTGCTTTGTTACGGGGTGAGGTGTATTCTTGGAGAATCCGATATACCTATCAAACTCAATCACCGGAAAGCCCCATTTTTGGGCTAATAAACGAACTGACTCATTATAAATAGGACGTGCATCATGCCAATGAGTGGACAGAACTATAATAACCGGTTTTCCGGACTGGGTATTGTAATATTTTGAATCCTTATCAAATTTCAGATTATAACAATCTGATATGTACTTTTTAATAACGTAATCATAAGCGGCAGCATAATTAGACCGATCGAAAGGAACCTTGTAATCTCTATAATTTTCCTTCAACTCCGAATCTTCAAATACATCCATATTGTGCACATGCATTATCACAAACGCATCGGCATCCTCTAATTCCTGTTTAGAATATAATGTACCCTTAACCATCCTATTTGCACCATCGGCAATTGCCTCAGCACCTACAGCTTTGTTTAGAGCCCTTGCATGTAATTCTTTGCAACCAATCTCAAACCAACCATTCTGATAGGAGGCAAACGACGCTCCCGTCATCAATATAGTATACTTTTCTTGTGCTGAAACACATATAAAACCGAATAAAAAAATAAATAAAAAGAACTTTTTCATGATAAATAAAAGATACAAGAGGAACACGAGGTTTACTTTGTCAGTACACCTAGCCTCTAACTTAAACATTAATATTAAATACGTTGATTTGTTTTAGTCCTCCAGATGGGATTTCCTAAATATCGGATAACAGAATAATCCGACAAGCAATAGTCCAATGGATATAATCCAATAAATAACAGGCACGATAGAACCTATAAACCCGAAATAAAGAAATATTATTGAAAAGGCAAAAGCAAGAAAGAGTCTTACATGATTAGCTTTTGACGATTGCATTTTCCCCTTCCTTATCAATACATATTCCGAGATAACAGTTACCAGATAAGTAGGCAGATTAATAAAAGCAGCTACCGTAGTTATATTCACAAAATGGGAAAGACCTTGAGTATTACCACTTATGTCCGAGTAGAAGTTCAAAAAGAAGAATATTGAAGTTATTAAACTCGAAGCAATCAATGCCACATATGGTGTAGCATATTTCGGATGAATTTTAGCAAAAGATGCAATGAAAAATTTATCCTTACTTGCTGCGTATATGCTTCTGCCTGTGGTAAGAATCCACCCTGATAAAGCTCCAGCCACTGATACTAAAATAGCCACATTAACGATATCTCCACCTATATTTGTATTTAAAGCCAAATTAATAGCATCGGCAAATGGAGAACTGGACTCTGCTAACCGATCTTGAGGTATGAGAGCAAAAAGTGAAATATTAATCAGAATATAAATAATTCCTACAATAGCCAATCCCCAGACAACACTCCGCTGAATATTTCGCTCCGGATTCTTTATTTCTCCCCCTGCCATTGTAGAACTTTCGAGACCTGTAAAAGCCCAAAATATCAAAGCGATTGCAGCCGAAAACATAGTGAAAATATCTGTTTCTCCTTGTAGAGACAAAGGTGATGAATTACTTCTAAAAAGATCAAAATTCAAGTGAGGTATAGCCAATATAATAACTAAAATAAACACACTCGCTTTCAGAATGGTAGTAACGATACTAATCCATCCTGCAAATTTCACCCCACATATATTGATATAAGTGAATAGCCACAATATAGATAAAGTGGTGACCAGTTTATAAAAAGGAAAATCAATAGCCGGAATCAATTGGGCTAGTTGTGTGAAGCTGAGATCTACAATCGCAGCGTTGCCCACTGCCGAACCAACCCACCAAACTAGACTTACTATATATCCCCAGAATTTACCCAATGCCGCTTCGGTGTATACAACCGGACCTCCAGCTTTAGGGATAGACCGGCTCAGATTGCCATAGCTTAGGGCGATAATTGTAGCACCAATAGCAACTATAACCCATGCTAATATAATAATGGGCGGTGTAGCTACTTTTGCCAGAGCTGAAGGGAGTCCGAAGACTCCCGAGCCAATCATATTTCCTACGACAATAGTAATTGCAGCAACAAGGCCTAGGTCTCTTTTAAGTGAAGTATTTTGAGAAGACATTTATCAATAATTAAAAAACGAACGCAAATATAAGAAACAAATATAGCTTGAGGGGTACCCTATTCCGAATATTTCTTTCGTCACTAAATTGAACATATTAAGCTTCATTTGTGAAAGAAAGGGAAAAAATATTTTTGTACATAACTCACTTACCGTAGGGTATTACTTGCTATTTATTTTCTCATAGAATATATATATGATATATATGTATTATTGATTACTCGGAATAACAAAGAATGCCTATATTTGCTACTTGGAACAATCATAATTAATAAAAGTGAATAGCGATACAGATAGAGAGCAAATTATAGGATTAGCTGAGCTACATGCCGGTTATACTTTGAAGGAAGCCATTGATGAGGCTAAGCGATGTTTAAATTGCAAGAACCCATTATGTGTACAAGGTTGCCCCATTGAACATAAGATTCCTGAGTGGATAAATCAATTATCGAAAGGAAATATCGGTGGTGCAATGGAATTGATTAATGAAAAAAGTAATCTGCCCGCCATTTGTGGTAGGGTATGTCCACATGAAAAACAATGCGAAGGTCACTGTATTCTCAATAAAAAAGGTAATCCTGTCCGGGTTGGAAAACTGGAACGTTTCATTGCTGACTTTGACAGCGAAATGGGATTATCGAAAGAACGTCTGAAAGCTAAGACCAGAGGTAAAGTCGCTGTTATCGGTTCAGGTCCTGCGGGTCTTACCGTAGCAGGTGATTTGGCTCGTGATGGTTTTAATGTTGTGGTTTTTGAAGGACAAAAAGAACCCGGAGGAGTCTTGTTGTATGGTATTCCCGAATATCGATTGCCAAATGATATAACACGCCGTGAGGTTAAGAAAATAGAGACTTTGGGTGTTACTTTCCGTAACAACTGTATTGTGGGTGAGAGTATCACCGTAGATGCGATGTTCGAAGAGGAGGGATTTGATGCAGTCTTTATCGGTTCGGGTACTTCTGTACCTCAATCGCTGAATATCGAAGGTGGTAATTTATTCGGAGTTTCTCAGTCGGCCTATTTCTTGCGTATGGTAAGTTTATTTGCAAGCGGAGATATTGACAGGGCAGAGGTTCCCTTGAGGGTGGGAGATAAAGTGGCTATCATCGGAGCCGGAAATGTAGCCATGGATGCTGCTCGTACCGCCTTGCGTATGGGGGCAGAAAGTGTTACTATTGTATATCGAAAGAAAGAAGAGGATATGCCTGCCTTGAGATCGGAATATCTGGAAGCAAAAGCGGAAGGTGTTCAATTTTTACTGGAAGCTGCCACTAAAGAATTTGTAGGAAAAGAGATCAAAGGTAATAGCATATTATCAGGCTTAAAGGTGGATACTGCTGACGGTGAGATTGTTTTGCCTGTAGATAGAATATTTTTGGCTGTAGGTTCAAAACCTGCTAATAGAATAGTATCTACTTCTTTGGGTATCGATGTTGATGAGCGTGGCTATATTACAACCAAAGAGCACCCTTATGGTATGACATCGCGTAGAGGTGTTTTTGCAGGTGGTGATGTTGTACATACTCCTCAAACGGTAGTATTGGCAATGCGTGAGGCAAAACGTGTGGCTTCGGGGATATCTCAGTATGTGGATGCCGTAAAACTATTAGGCGTATAAGGTTTCAATAAATTTTGTATAATTTAAAGTATGACCAAGAATAATAAAACAGCCATATTGTTAGGAGCTTCCGGCTTAGTCGGAAGTTTCTTACTTGATATTTTATTAAATAGTGAAGAGTATAGCTCTGTTGTTATTTTTGTTCGCAAAGAAATAGCTCGAAAGCATCCCAAGTTAATTGAACATATTATTGATTTCGACCGATTAGATAAGTATGCAGATTTGGTTCAGGGTGATGATTTGTTCTGTTGTTTGGGTACTACCATTAAACAAGCCAAGACTCGTGAGGCTTTTAAACAGGTTGATTATTATTATCCCCTTAAATTTGCCGCGATGGCAAAAGAAAATGGAGTAAAACAATATTTAATGGTGACTTCGATAGGAGCAAATGCCAATTCGTCTGTTTTCTATCTGAAAACAAAGGGGGAGTGTGAAGAGGCCATAAAAAAACTGAATATATCAAGTACATCTATATTTCGTCCGGCTTCTCTTTTGGGACCACGTAAAGTGGTGCGACCTCAGGAGAAGATAGGAGAAGTGGTAATGAAAATATTTTCTTTCTGTTTACTGGGAAAGCTTAAAAAATACAAACCGATACAGGCCGAAAAGGTAGCACAGGCGATGTATACTGTTGCTCAATCTCCAAAAGCAGGATTCAATGTATACGAATCCGATCACATACAATCCTTATAAAATATAGAATTTAGTTGATTGTTTTATCTATAAAATAAAGCATTATGGCTAAAAAGAAAACCAGTGCCAATAAGAGTTTGCCAATAACAATTGCATGTAAAAAGAGACAATTAAATAGAGGTGTCACTTTTGTTACTTTTGTTACCTTTTTGTCTCCCTTGTCTTTTTTATGATTTGATTTACTGTGTTTTATGGGAAGTGACAAAAGTGCACAGAATACACAAAAAGGTATACACTTAATGCTCCTTTTGTAACCTGAATTGTCACCTTTGTCTATTTTGCAATTTACTCTTATCTAAAAGAGTGGGCGAATGTGTATTTTTACTGCAATGGCAGCTTTAAAACTATTCTTCGGTTGTATCTTTTTATATACCTTTGCACATACACATAAAAAGAAACAATTAATTATTATACTTATATAAAAACTGATGCAAAAACCTTCTATAGTTAAAGGAACAAGAGACTTCTCGCCTGAGGAGATGGCAAAAAGAAACTATATTTTCGATACAATAAGAGAAGTCTATAAATTGTTTGGCTATAAACAAATAGAGACTCCTGCTATGGAAAGCCTTTCGACTCTGATGGGCAAGTATGGTGAAGAGGGAGATAAGTTATTGTTTAAGATTCTAAATTCAGGCGATTATTTGTCGGGTATATCAGAGGATGAATTACTCGCGAAAAATTCGAATCGTTTGACGACTAAAATATCGGAAAAAGGCTTACGGTACGATCTTACAGTTCCTTTTGCCCGCTACGTGGTAATGCACCGCAATGAGATAACATTCCCTTTCAAGCGTTATCAGATACAACCTGTATGGCGTGCCGATCGTCCTCAAAAAGGACGTTACCGTGAGTTTTTCCAATGCGATGCCGATGTGGTGGGGTCTGATTCTTTAATAAACGAAGTTGAGCTGATTCAAATAATTGAGGAGGTTTTCAAGCGTCTCAATATAAGGGTTTGCATCAAGATAAATAACCGTAAGATATTATCGGGAATTGCCGAGATAATCGGTGAACCTGAAAAAATTGTTGATATAACAGTTGCTATTGATAAGCTTGATAAGATAGGATTGGAAAAAGTAAATGAAGAATTGCAATCCAAAGGAATATCTTCGGAGGCAATCGAGAAGCTGCAACCAATCATTCTCTTAGAAGGTGATAATACCTCTAAACTGGAGACTTTAAAGAAGAGTCTTTCAGCTTCGGAGATAGGACTGAAGGGTGTTGAAGAGATTGAATTTATCCTGAATAAAATCAAACTGCTCAATGTAGGTGCTGAAGTAGAGTTGGATTTGACTTTGGCCAGAGGTCTGAATTATTATACAGGCGCTATTATCGAAGTGAAAGCTTTAGATGTTCAAATAGGCAGTATCACTGGAGGTGGACGCTATGACAATCTTACAGGTATCTTTGGATTACCTGATGTTTCGGGAGTTGGTATTTCATTTGGTGCGGATAGAATTTTTGATGTTTTAAATCAATTGGAACTCTATCCGGAGGATTCAACAACAAGTACTAAAGTACTGTTTGTGAATTTCGGGAGTGCTGAAGAAGATTATATACTACCTATCATCGCGAAGTTCAGGCAAAACGGTATTGCAGCTGAAATTTATCCTGAAGCTGCAAAAATGAAGAAGCAAATGTCATATGCCGATTCTAATAAAATCCCTTATGTTATTATTGTAGGAGAGGATGAAATGAGAAACCAAAAGGTAACTCTTAAAAATATGCACTCAGGAGATCAACAACTACTAAGCGTCGACGAGTGTCTTAGATTGGATCTGTAACATCATTAAGTATACTGTCAGCAAGATCTTTGGCTATTCTAACGCTGGCAGTATCATTTACATTGATTAAGTCATCGGAAAGACGTGGTATTTTTAGAATGACGTCTCTTCCCATATTTAAGGGGTTTCTTATTACTGCTTTATTTTCAATGTAGATATAGGGCCAGAACATCTCGTTTTTGTAAAATGTCGATGCAATGGTGTTTATACTAACGTTGTCTTGGTATATAATCACAGCTAAATATTGAGTAGAGTCATTATTTTCTAATATACTATACTGAGCTGTTTTGTCGAGTGTGGGATTTACTGCTACTTCCTCTCGGGAGTATATCTTTAAATAATAATAACCTCCTGCGAGAACACACAAAACTATAAATAAAATAAATAGGTGTCTTGTACTCGAATTTCTTCTCTTCTTTTTTCTTGATTTGCCAGATTTTCCCATCTTTGCTTATAAAATAAGTAATGTAAAATATTTATAGATGCATTTTGTGATTATAACAATTTATAGTTGTTATACTTACCGAAGTAATAATAAGGTCTCATACCTTACTTTGAATTATGAGTGGATATAAATTACCCGATTATCGAGTAGTCTTATAAATTTCATCACCTAAGGCTTGGGCTATAGATGCCTCATTGCCATTGTTCATATCTACCAGATCTACTGCAATTTTAGGCACCTTTGTTATGGAGCCGGCCTGTATTATGAATTGATTATTTACTATATTTTTATTTGCTTCATATATATATGGCCAATAAATATCGTTGCCATAATAAGTTTTTGCGATATATTGTAGCGAGACATCCGATTCGGGTATTATTATTCTGCTGTAGTTAATTGAATCTGCATTGTCTAATTCTTTAAAAGTTATAGTTTTAGATGTTTTTTCTTTAGGCTTAACAGAAGATCCCAGAAGAACCATATACCCAATTCCTAATAGTGCTAAAACGATTAAAGTGATGATGCAAGTCTTAACCAAGTTCAGTTTTCGATGATGAGTGGGTGGTGTGCTTACAATGCGGCTATTCCCGTTTTTCTCGGAGTCAAGAAAATTCCGAATAACAATAGCATCAGCAGCATCTTGTGGGTTCACATCATTGTTGTTAAGGCTTTTATCCTCTTGTTCATTAACCGTTATACCCTCCTCACTCAACGTGTACGATTGTATTTCCTTGTTTATATTCTCCTCATTAGAGCCTACATTTATAGGCTCTCTGTTTATATGAGATAAGTCGACCGATTTATCTATTGGGGTGTTGTTTCCGAGATATAAAATACGGTGCGAGTCACCACTTTTTATTACCCTGAACAGCCCCAGTCCATCCACTTTTATATGAGAATCGACAATAATAGATTTTTCTATCTCGGTGAATAGCTGACCAATAAATGCCTCGACAACACGCTCATCTAAAAGCGTTTGCTGTGCAATAATTCGACTTAATTCCGATTGATCTGTCTGCTTATTCATTTCCTTTTTGTATTTATACGCTCAAGAAGCCTTTCTATCGGTTTAAAGAACGTTACAGATGCTGGTTCCGTCTTTTTTCTCCAAAATGAGCCGAAATCAGAAATATCAACAGTCTTTCCCTCATCAAGTATAGAATATATACTTGACATAGTGGCAATATAGAGATTATGCACATCTTTTTCCGATATGTTTATTCCCTTTGCTTTTAAGCTATTCCTGATATTATCACACAATTTGGACTCGTCCATAATAATTAAAGTAAATGAAAGTATTAATAATATACTTTCGGGTTGTAACAGACTATAGCTCTGCGTACTGGCTAAGACATTAAACAGGTCTGAGACCTTAATTATATTATCTGCTAGATAAGAAGTTGATTTCTTTTTCTATAAATGCTACATCTTCAGTATCAATTCGCTCAAGAATACTGTTTAGTATTTCAACCGTAGGATTCAAATAGTTGATGTAGTATTCATCGTATGTTTCATCCATCAAACCTTCTTTGTCGTGAAGATTCTGTACTGAATTTTTATAATTTCTGGCAACATTTGACATATCTTCTCTAAATACCTCTAATGTTTCCTTCAGTTTAACTAATAACTCCTTCTGATAATTATAGGACGTTCTACTTGCCATTTTTGTTTTTTTATTATAAGTTATAATTTGAATCTGCCTACTTGCTGCAAAATTAAAAATAAAATTGGCATAAATGAACAAAGAGCAGAGATTAATCCGTTTTTAATTAAATTAATTTCTGTTAAAATTAAGAGCCAATTTTTTTTCTAAGATCTAATTAATTAGGTGTTTAAATTAATTTGATTAACATATTGATGTTGTCCAGGTAGTTTTCAAATTTAAAATATTCATTTCCTATTGCCTGATATAATACATCTTTCTTGAAATCAATAGTTTGCTTGTTGATGAATAGTTTGAATTTGTCCGGATCGGCATTCAATATATATTTAACAACTCGAGTATTGAATATGAATTTTTCATTTTTAATGATCCAATCAACTTTCTCCAGATCTTTAACAAAATAGTTGTTTAAATAGTTCTCGAATTTAGGAGAAATATTAGAATTAATTAATTCTGCAAAATATAGCATATAACAATCGTTGGATATCTGCGAATCATTCAGCATTTTAAGGATAATGCGTTCATGTGTGCCGGTTATTTTTATATCATCAAGAAATAACAGTTGCTTATCTTTGATATATTCTTTATCTACATGAAAACTGTCTCCACTGATTAAGTTGTAGCGATCTTCTGCCGACATTTCGCCATAATCTTCACGATAGGTAACAGTCCGGTTTATTTTAGTTTCCTGAACGATGGGGTATCCGTTTTTATATAGGAACAGATTTAGTTTTTCCACAAAGAAGACTTTCATAAAGAAAGAGGCTGTCGGAATGTACGAATATGCACTTGGCAGGACTACAATCTGCTTACCATCGTAATGATTCTTGAAGCATTTTTCGATAAATTTATCAGCTAATAAGTAACCAAATTCTTTAGCAATATTGATTGCTCCATGTTTGAATTTTGAATAGTCGTCGGGTGAGAATCCGAATTCATCTTCATTGTCTATAAGAAATCCGCTGAAATGGGTAATGTTGCCCTTATAACTTTGTTCTGATGTCATTAATCGTATAATTAGGATCTGTAATTAATAAGGCATTAAAGCCGAAGTTTTTTGCACCCTGATAATCGGCTTTAGGATTGTCTCCTATGTGCAGAACTTCATTCTTTGCAGCGTTTATGTGATTGTACACATGTTGGAAAAAATGAGATGAAGGCTTAGACGCATCTATTTCGTCCGAGAAAATCAGAAAATCAAAGTATTCAATAATACCAAGATCAGCTAATGTCGTTCGGAGTGTTTCACCTTCGATGAATCCTGTATTGCTTGACAGGTTTAATATATACCCTTCCTCTCTCAATTGAGAGAGGATTTGAGGAATGCTGTCATTCATAAATACCGGGCGATATTCTAAAAACAGAGTATCAGCTTGTTCACGGAGCTTAATTGCTACCTCCGAAGTAACTGCATCGTTCTGGGGAACCAACCTTTGTAAAAGCTCACGATACATCTTATTGGCAGATAGCTTTTTGCCACTGATCATATTGTAGCGGTCAAAAACATTATCAACTGAACGTATAAATGAATCTATCTCTTTAGGTGAGATATGTTTTATATTAAAAGTATCGGCAATCAGTTCAGCACGTTTGAGTTTAAACTCGGGATGAGATCTGATCAGGGTCATCCAAAGGTCGAATGATATATTTTTTATTTTCATTAGT
This sequence comes from Indolivaga alginatilytica, assembly GCF_003201355.1. GTDB lineage: Bacteria > Bacteroidota > Bacteroidia > Bacteroidales > Dysgonomonadaceae > Dysgonomonas_A > Dysgonomonas_A alginatilytica. Next base: position 24,019 of record NZ_QICL01000024.1, on the reverse strand, counting down.
TGTTTACCATTTGTACGACAATTAATCGCCCTCCGTTCTCTTTCGAAAGGAGTATTTGTTTATTGTCGGTTAACTCTACGGCTTCTCCAATAGCTATCTTTTTGCCTTCGGTCTTGTCTTCGAGATCGTTTAACCGTTGGTTTATCAGTAACCATTTGTTTTGATGAAAAACAAAGTAAGCTACGGGCTTTTTTTGATCGTCTGTCAATTTTTCATTTGGCCAAATATTTCTATTAACATGCCACATGTAGAGGTATTGGTTATTATAAACCATTAAGCGGTAATTATCTGGAGTGAATGTCCCTTCGTGGCGTGATGAATATAGGTTGAGGACTGGTAGTTGTCCTTTATAATCAGTTCCGCAAAATGGGCATTTAGGCTTTCGGCTGTTGTCGAATACGAACCATTTGTGCCAGCATTTAGAGTTTTGGCAAGGTTGTAAGAGGTCAACAGTCTTAAGTAAAGCATCCTCCCATTCGTTGGCTGTGGGGCGTGCCTGAGGATTGTGTAGCCCATCTATAAAGGCTCTGTCGAATAATTCTTTCAGATAAGGACCACATACCGTGTAAGGTATTTTGGTGGGGTCGGCTTGTGGCAGTTGGCTTGCTTGTAATTGAGCAGATTTAACTCTGTTAGAATCATCTGTCGGATGCTCAATAAATAAAGCCTTTTCGCCCATCGACAACTCTTCATCTTTGCCCGAATCTAAATCGTGTACCTTTCCACCTCGTAAAGGGTGACGGTACAACAAATACATGTAGACCATTACTGCAAGTGCATGTCTGTCTGTGGTGATGCTTGGCAGTTTACGATTAGGGTCATCTATTTTAAGATGCTTAGTTGCTATAACTTCAGGAGCAATGAAATCGGGTGTACCCAATACATCGGGTGGAAATTTTCCCGGAACTACAAGTCCGTCGATATCAATAATGGCAGCTCTACCTGATGTAGGGTCTACTAATACGTTCTTATATGAAAGATCTGAATGAGCCAATCCTGCTGAGTGCATACGCTTAACGGCTCTACCGATACGGATACAAATTTGCAGGTATTTAAACCAATCGCCTCTTTCTTCGGGAGCTAAGAATCTATTTTGATTTTTTGCCGAAGCGAACCATTTACCTTCTTTCTCGCGACCTTTTATTCCTAAGAAGTCATTGTTTACGGAGCCATATTTAAAAAAGAAACAAGGTTGATAGGTAGGACATACCAAGCCTAGTTTGCCGTTATGTTCAACTATCTTTGTAGGCCAGCAGTATAAATCCTGCCAATAATCTCCTCCTTCTTGTTGAAAAATACGTTCGCGATAGATGCCTGTTATATTCTGTAATCGATCTTTAGCGTTAAAGTCTTGCTTGTCTCTGAAAAAACCAACTACATACGATTTGTCGGGACTGAAATAAACATCTTTCATTCCTCCCGAACCTATTATTTTATCAACAAACTGAACGGTAGAACCGTCAGTTGCTTTTATTGTTATGATTTTATCGCTCATTATCAGTAAAGTATTGCTATCGTTCTGTCATCATGATTACCTTGTGACCAGAAGTCTAACCATTGTAATAATTGCTCTGCCGAATTTTCGTTGTCGTCAGTCAGATCAACGGACGAGGTAATATCTTCCCAAAGCTTATTCCACTTTTCTATTCGGTTTAAGTTGGCATCCGTCTCAAATTTGGGATCTGTAATACCATCCGACATAAGTATCAGTGCTGTGAAATCTTCTACAATTTCGAAGCGGAGACGTTTATATATTTCAGTCGGTTGCATTATTTCGGGCATGGTAAGAAAACGGGTTTGACCTGCAAATTCGCCTCCATCGGGTTCTCCCATAATTTTCAGGTATTGAGTTTCTTTATTGTAGATACCAATGCCTCCATCACCCACCCAAAAAGCAGCAACGAACCATCCGAATTTGAATTTTTTAGAAACAGTCACAAGTAAAGTGGTCGCATAATCCTTTAATTGATTCTCTTTATCTTGAGCCTCTTTTTCTATATTCTTGTATGCTTTGAAAACAGCTGAACCTATAATGTTATATAGAGCATCCCCTAGTTTTTTTCGCTTAATATCGGAGCTGTCTTTTTCAAAATCCCTGACCAGCTCGTCAACTTCTTTATTGTATTTGCTGAATTGGGTATTGCATATATCCGATACCGTTTGGCATGCAATAAGCGAACCTTGTCGCGAATATTTAGCAGAACCTGCACCATCTGCAACAGTCATTATATACCATCCTTCTTCGTCTTGATGTGTAATGCTGAAATCATCATCGCGAGGTGTGCCTTCGTGAGCATGCGATCGTCCTCGTTGGCTTGCTGCAACAATATCTTTCTGCTCCTTCTTACCTAAGCCAAAAATTCCTTTTGTCTTTTCTACCTTTACGTATTTACAATCTGAGTCAGGTTTGTAATATTCGATACTGGTTGGAGTGGGGATATTATTCCATAATGAACGGGGGTCGGGATTGATAATAAGTGTGATTGGACGCTCGAAAGTAGGATCACCTTCAGCCCATTCACTGCGTTTGCATTTTAGTATAATGCGATGATCTCCTGCCTTATTGGGTATTCCCTCGATAAGATCGGTTAAAGGATTAAATTTCAATCCTATTTCTTCTAATCCTACCAATTCAAAATCGCCAATATCTGCAATGTCGAAAACGGTAATGTCGAATAAACATTGGTAAGGCTGATTCACTTTCCCGTTTTGTAGTTGTATATGCTTACTTTTCAACTTTCGGTCAAGATCATTATCTTTCGAATCTGTGTATTGATTATTTACCGTTTGACGAGCTTTAGTTTCCTCATCTTCGGGAATGTTGGGTATCATCGCCATATTTATATCATTATCAGGGTTGTCTGAAATACAGTTTTCATTATTAATAATATCTTCTTCTACTGGTAAACAGCATGCTTTTAGATGTTCTTTCCATTTTTGTAAAAGAAATTCTCTGATATCTTCCCTTTCAAAAAACTCAGCGAGTTTCTCTTTATTTTCGGGCTGAATATTTAGATAAGCTATGATCTTTTCAAAATCCATATTGTATAAAAATTTACCACATTTTCCAGTGGAATCATGTTGAGGATTTCTTATCCTCGTGTACGTCCTATATCCATACCTCCGTTTGAGCCTTTAAAGGATACTTGAATACCACACCAAGGGCAATGGCTCATAGGCTCATCTCCTACACACATAATGCTACCGCACATGCAAAGACCAATAGCTATCTGGTTACTGCAGCAAGGACAGGTGGGAAATCCTACAAGTTCATCTGTATTTATTTTGCTTCCGCTTAAGTTGCCGTTAGCATATCCGTCTACCATATCGAAGTACGAATTGTCAATAGGGTAGGCTCCTACAAATTTGAACTTATGACCTCCCACTCTTGTGAAATGAGAGAAATCATTAGATCCTATTCGTTTTTGGTATTTCAAGAGATAGGGTTGAGAAGTTGTTTGGCATTTGCCTAGAATGACCGCGAAATTTTCATCCACTTTTATTGGTGCGCTCATTTCCATCTCTATTTTGCTGAGTATATCCTCAGAGAAAGGAGCTAGCTTCAAGTCATCGCTATTTAAGTCGCTAATGCTCATGCTTGTTGTTTTGATAGAAGCGGTTACCCATTTAAAGAAAGCCTTAAATGATACCTCGTCAGTATCTTTCAGTTTAAGTACATTATCTGTTATTTGGGTCAATACGCTTGTATCCATATTATCGCCAATAGAAATAGCAATCATATTTGCTCCTTTGCGATACTTTTCGCCCCATCTGCTAAAAGCTGCATCAGTTAAATCTGTTGGGGCTCCATCAGTAAATAGAAATACAATGGGCTTCCAGTCTCCTTTTGCTTCCAATGTTGTTCTCTTTACAGAAGCGTCAATGTCATTCATAAGGAAGTTCATTGCATTACCTAGAGAAGTACCTCCGCCAATAGGTAATTTGGGAGGATAGAAGTTATATAATTCCTCCATCGAATTTAACTTTTTAGCTTTACCCGCAAAAGCTATAATGGAGATACAAACAGTTTCTAGTGCATAAGGGTCGGTACGAAGTTCTTTTATGATGGCTTCCATTCCCGATTGTACATGTTGAAGCGGTTCCCCAATCATCGACTCGGAAACATCAATTAAAAAGTATATAGGTAGTCGTCTCATAGGTGTGTTTGATTTATATAATAATCGTCTGATTGCCAATTTGTAGGATTGGTTGCTATATAGTTGGTGATGTTATTGTACGATTTTCCGTTTCTTATAATGTGTTCGTAATAATTACGTTGCCAGATCTTTTTATAAAATGGTTTCCATCCTAGCTTTTTCACCCCATTGATATAATGATTTGTAGTAATGGTTTTAAACCACTGAATAATGCGGTGTAGGGGCGAACCTATGTGTTCGCCCAAATCATTATTGGTATCCATCGGGCAGACACATAGGTCTGCCCCTACGTTTTCTACTATAAAATGGAGATGATTGGGCATTATGATGATTTCGTGACATTGAATATCTGCAAATTTATTTGGTAACTCGTTATATATTTGCATTACCATATTGCCTGAATCATTTAATATCATTTCATTATCTATTACCTCTCCAAACAAACATAGCTTATTCTGTATACATATTGTAATAAAGTACATTCCCGATGAGGAGTAGTCGTATCCTTCTAATCGAATGCTATGCCGATTATGTGAGTTGTTAGACATTTTTCTTATATAACTGTGTGAATTTCGGGAGGGGGAGGAGGTAGTGCAATATCATTGCTTGTACCTACACTTCTGTTCCCTACGCTTACTGATGCTGATACCCATTTGAAGAACTGACGGAATGTTGAGCTGTCAGTAGTATCCAAAGAATATACCTGATTAGTAAGAGCTAGTAATGGCTTTGTATCTGCTTTGACGCCTGCGGCACATGCTATGATACTGGCAAAATTGCGTTTCTTAACTTCTGGTATCATCTGATTATATTTTTGTAAATCAGATGGTTTTCCGTCGGTCATAATGAACAGTAAAGGCATCCAGTCTCCTTTTTCGTCAGAAGTACTTAGTTTTACTTCCAAGTCGACTTTTTTACATAATACCTCTAAAGCTTCACCTAAATGAGTTGGTCCCGATTCGGGAGTCACTATTTCGGGTAATTGCAGGTTTTCGAGTTCGGTAAGAGGTAGTATTTGTTTTACTTCTCTATCGAAAGTAATAATACTAATGAAAACCGATTCGAGAGCAAACGGATCTTGTCTAAGGCTCGAAACCATAGATTCTAATCCTACTTTTACGGACTCGATGGGCTCGCCTTTCATCGATCCCGATGTATCTAATAATAAATATACTGGTAATCTTCTCATATTTATTTAAAATTTAGAAATCTTTTTTAATAATTCCATGAAAGTCCTTGTCATAAATGTATTTATCCTTTTCCAGATCATTCACATACTTTTCTACCCATTCAGTAAAGGAGTTAGCAACTACTATCCTTTGGGGATCATCGTGATAAAATCGGATAATCTGACCGTAACTTCCAGTTTCAGCCGGATCTAAATCCATATAGAAACCATCACCCCAACCATCATCTGTAATAGGTATCCATAAAGGGTTCCACCACATATCTTTTACGGTCTCCTTTTCTCCTTGTGAAGAGGTTTCATCCCAGAACTGACCTTCTCTTTCGAGAATTTCTTTATGGATTTTCCACTTGGTTAATATTTCTTCAATAGAGAGTAATTGATCTCCGTTAATTAAAGCTTTAGAAGCAGGTATTTGTCCATTATGTACTTTATAAAAATTAATGAAATCACTTGGTAATTTTATATTTATAACGGACTCCAGTTTTTTGATATCAGCATCGCCAGCTCCTCTTTGTAATGTATGTATCATTTCGGGAGCATTTGCTTCAAGCCAGGCTTCTATACGTTCCCAGGTTTTAACTTGCCGATTCTCTTTTGATTTATAATTCATATTTGTACAGCTGAACGTCATAAAAAAGCAAGAGAAACAAATAAGAAGTAATCTCATCTTTATAATACAATATTTACTTCGGGTGGAGGTGGCGGAAGCTCGCTCAAACCCGAAATTTCTTGTCCACCTGATTCAATTTTCTGGCTTCCAAGACTTATGGATGCTGATACCCATTTGAAGAATGCTTTAATGGTTCCGCTATCGGCATTATCCAATTGTACTACTGTTTCTGTAATCTGTTTTAATATAGAGGTATTGGCATTTTGTCCTGCTGCACAGGCGATAACCATACCGTATTTGTGTTTTTTGAATTCGTTCAATCCTTTTTGCCAATCATCTGTAGGAGCACCATCTGTCATTAAAAAAATCAATGGTTTCCAATCTCCTTTGTCTTTAACTGTTGTTTTTTGAACCTCACTATCTACCGTTTTTGTCAATACGCTCAAAGCTTCTCCAAGAGCAGTTGTTCCATTTGCTTTGAGGTCTGGCATCTGAAACATCGATAACTCGGTTAAAGGGACAACCTGTCTTACCGAAGAATCAAAAGTGATGATGCTCAAGTATGCAGTCTCTAATGCGTATGGGTCTTGACGTAAGGTTGATATAAGAACCTGTACACCGTTTTTTAGAGCTTCAATAGGCTCTCCATGCATCGATCCTGATGTATCTAAAACTAAGTAAACGGGTAATCTTCTCATGCTATTTAGGTTTTATGTTTGTTTCAAGTAATTTTAACTATTTAATAGAATAGTTTTTTGAGATAGTTAATTCTGGCTTTTATAGTTACCAAAGCAAGAGAAAGAACTGATAGCTCAAAGAATATTTATATTGGGTGGAGGCGGAGGTAATTCATCCAGACTAGATAGTCCGAGAGTATCTCCACTGTTTTCGACCTTTACCGAAGTTGTTCCGATAGAAGATGACATCCATAAAAAGAAGCGAGAGATGCTATCTTCATCTGCCTTTTCGAGGCTGATAACATGCGGTGTTATCTGCTTCAAGACCGAAGTGTCAGCATGACTTCCTGCCGCACAAGCAACTGTGTATGCTGTTTTACAGGTTGCAAAATAGTCAACACCCTTCTTCCAGTCATCAATTGGAACACCATCGGTCATAATAAATACAATGGGTTTCCAGTCACCTTTTTCTTCCATCGTATTTCTTTTGATTTCCGAATTTATTCTATCTGTAACCAATCTAAGGGCAGCACCAAGTGCGGTTTGTCCCGTAGCTTTCAGTTCGGTCATCTGAAATGATCCTAGATCGGTTAATGGAATTAGTACTTGTGCTGTATTACTAAATGTGATGATACTTATGTATACGCTTTCTATTGCCTGCGGATTTTGTCGCAGAGCCCTTATCATAGTATCGATTCCCTTTATTAAGGCTTCGATAGGCTCACCTTTCATTGAGGCTGAGGTGTCCAAAAGCAGATATACAGGAAGTCGTCTCATATTATATCGTTATATCATTTTTGTTTCGATCATCGTTCTTAGCGTATTAGCTTGAATATCTATATTCTCCAAGTCTGCCAGAAAATCGAGTTCGGTTATCCTTTTCAGGTTTTCATCCAGAAGTAATGAAATGTCAGAATCTATATGTCGCAGATTGAATTTTATATCTTTTTCTAGCTGATGGTTTTTTTGCATCAGTTCCTTTATAGACCGTTCTTTCTTTGATGATTCACTTTCCCATTCTTTGTATGGAAATATATTTATATCACACGGCAGAAAATTATTCTTAGTTGGTTGAAACGAAAAATAACTTTCCTCATCTCCTATCTTATAAATTTCCATCAATGTATTATTGATCCTTATCCCGAAACAGAATTGCACTTTATAGCTCTTTTTGACAAGAACGGTCAATAGTTTTTTGTCAATAGCACCGAATGTATTTCTATAAGCATCCGAATGATTATATGTTGTCAATGAAGTCAACAATTGAGGATCGGCATCAAAGAAATAACCTTTGTAATATTTAAGACTAAAAGCATTAATGTTATCAGTGTAAGGATATTCTGACGATTGAGTTGATAATGCTTTATGCAGATTGTAGATAGATCGGGTGATACGCTGAGCTTGTTGTAGTTTTTCAGCTTCAAACCCTCCTTCCTGAGTAATTGCTTGTTTTAATTTAGCAATCATATCAGAATTAAGCTCTATCTCATTTTCCATCATATTTACCATACGCTCATTCTTCTTTCTTATTTTCTCCAGAAGATCTATAAGCGTGGTTGTAAACTGTATATGATATAATTCGAGCTTATTGATGTCAATGTCGGGATTCTCTTCAAAGAGTTTATGAATGACCTGACTTTGCAGATAAATTTTCATGATTACTGGATCCTCAAAAAAAGTAATGAGGTCGTATAATCTCTGAATTATTTTATCCGAAGCATCTAATATCTCGGTTCTGTAATCGGTCATTTAAAATGGGTACTTTCAAAGAAATAAGTAAGGTGTACAACCTTATTGGCGGATTCCCTGAACGTTTTTTCGAAGTTCAGTTTCTAATGTCTGCAATTCTTTGTCAAGCACTTGACGGTTGCGCATACCTTCTTCGTGTATTTTCTTCACTTCGTCTAATGTGCTGATAAGCGATTGAGTTGTTTTCTTCAATGTATCAATAGATACTACTGTGTTTTCGTTTTCGCGAGCTACTTCAATACTATTTTGACGAAGCAGTTCAGCATTCTTTTCTAGAATAGTGTTAGTGGTTTCGGCAACCTTGCGTTGCATTTCCACATTTGCCTTTTGTCTGTATAAAGCGACTGCAATAGTCAACTGATTTTTCCAAACAGGTATTGTTGTCGAAATAATCGATTGAGCTTTATCTGCAATAGCTGTATTGTTATTTTGCACTACACGTATTTGTGCTAGCGATTGCATCATTACGTAGCGGATAATCTTCATATCGGCAAGACGTTTGTCGAGACGCATGATATATTCTCTAAGATCCGAAATCTCGTAATCTTTATAGTTTGCAGGGTTACCTTCCATTTCAGCCAGTTTTACTTGTAGCTCCTGAAATTTAAGTTGACCTGCAATAATAAGCTGTTCTATTTGCTTAATATATTCAACGTTGTTGTCGAACATTGTTTGTAAAGCCGTATTGTCTTTCAACGAATTGATACGACCTGCTTTAATCTTATTTGATATTTTGTCAACATTCGAAATAACGGTGTCGTATTTCTGGAATATTCTTTTTACGTTGACAACCATATTTTTCAATAGAGGAATCTTGCTCAAAAAGGCTTTGAATCCACTTTGATTAAGTTCATCTACATCTATATAATTAAGTTCGGTAAGAAGATCGCTGATATGTGTACCAACTTCGCCTGAGTTGAATGTTCTGACCGAGCTCAGAAAATCATTACTGTATTTTTCCATAGTCGATTGTAAATCGGCTCCATAATTTAGAACAGAGTTTACATCGGTTACTACTAAGCTTTTATTAAGCTCGGACAATCTGGCGATTTCGTTTTGATCTAGTTTCTCCAGATTAATATTTCCTTGATTGTCTATTCTCTGAAGAGAGGGTGTCGGAATGTTATTATTAGTAGTATCCATATTATGTTTATTATTTAAAATATCAGTAATGTTTTAAGGTCACAGACCTATTTTATTATTTGAAAAAGAAATTATACGCTTGTATAATTCTAAATGTATGTCAATCAAATTTTGTGATTAGGCAAATTAATAAAAAGGCCTTAAACCTTAAAAATCCTTTTTGCTAAAATGTAATCTTGATAAAGATACACAAAAGCAAAAAGGATAAAAATATATTATACTTAAAAATTATTTAGCATAGTTTTGAGAGATGCGTTGGATAGTTTGTCCAAGGAATACATCTTCGAAAGCATCACCAATTGCATTAAATTTCCAATCATCACCTTTCTTGTAAAGTTCTCCCATGATAAGAGCCTTCTTTCCTCTGTATTGAGGTTCAGAAACCACATTATATTCAGCATATACGCTGTCTACTTTAGCAGGAGTACCTTCGTACATTCTTATTTTAGCATAAGGAACTTGTGAGAAATCTTCTTCGCCTACGCTGTTTAAAAAGAAGAAGATACGGTGGATGTTAGTTCCTAATTTGGAAAGATCGACAGTGATAATTTCGTTATCAAGACCATCATCTCCGCCTTTATCGCCTTCCAGATCATCTCCGGTGTGACGCATAGCTCCTGTGATTGAAACTAATTTACCTGCATTTAAACCAAATTGTGCAAGAAGTTCGGGTCTGTATAATGGAGAATATAGGTGGTCTACTAAGTTACCATTTTCATCATACATAGCACAACTTAAATCTAAGTCTACATCTTTAGTTTTAGTTACTGTTTTTTTTCCAAAACCAAGAAAACCGCCTTCTTCGGCTTGATATTCAATAGCACCCCAGTTTACGCCCACACAAAACTGAACAAGTTTTGCGCCTGAACTTTTCTCCAGGTTTATACGCTGACCTTTCTGTAAATTAATTGCCATAGTAGTATTTTATTAATGTGGATTAATTATTTAATGATATTCCTTATATCTTATTATGTGTAAGATTGTTAATTGTATTTTTGCAGATAATCGTTTAGTCCTCCTTTTTGACCAACACCCACAGCTTCGAATTTCCATTCTCCGTTGCGTTTATAAAGACGACCAAATTCTACAGCTGTTTCTATGGAGAAGTCTTCTTCCAATTCGTACTTCAAAAGCTCTTCGTTATTTTCCGGATTGTAGATTCTCACAAAAGAGTTTCGTACCTGACCAAAGTTTTGCTTGCGGTTCTCAGCATCATGAATCGTTACAACGAAACAGATCTCGGTCGCTTTTGAATCTATTTTAGAGAGGTCTATTTTTATTGATTCATCATCGCCATCCCCTGCACCAGTCAAGTTATCCCCGGTGTGTTCTACCGAACCATCAGGCGTTTTCAGGTTATTATAGAAAATAAAAAAATCATCAGTAAGTATTTTTTTATTGTCTCCAAGAACAAAAACCGAGCAATCCAAATCAAAATCTACACCTGTGCTCGAAGAATTTGTGTCCCATCCAAGACCTACAACGAATCTGGGTAATTTTACCTCAGTGCGTTGTCCTTTTTCTAAATTTATAGCCATATTATTATCAGTTATCAGTTTTTAGCTTGTTAAGCAAATTTATTTACGAAATATTCAAGACCGCCTTTGTATCCGATACCCATTGCTTCGAATTTCCATTCGCCGTTGCGTTTATATAAACGACCAAATTCTACAGCTGTCTCTATAGAGAAATCTTCGTCCAATTCATATTTGGCAATTTCCTCATTTGTCTGAGCATTATATATGCGGATAAACGAATTGCGAACCTGTCCAAAATTTTGTTTACGTGTTTCGTAATCGTGAATAGTTACTGTGAAAACTATTTCTTGTACTTTAGGATCAACCTTAGTCAGATCTACAGTGATAGTTTCATCGTCACCGTCGCTATTGCCACCTGTTAAATCATCACCAGAAGATTCGACTGCACCGTCAGGTGATTTTGGATTATTATAGAATACGAAGAAATCGTCAGATGGAAGCTTTTTATTATCACCTACCATAAAGGCAGATGCGTCCAAATCGAAATCAAAACCGGTACTTTCGTTAGGATCCCATCCCAGTCCAACACCTACTTTAGATAAACCAATCTCGATTCGTTGTCCTTTTGTTAAATTAATTGCCATGTCGCTAATGTATTTATTTCGTTAAATTTATAGTCAAAAACTTACTCTTAGACAAGGAGCTAATACTCACAAAGATAATAATTCCTTTGAAATTTTAAATTTCTGAATTAAAAGAATACCGAACTATTTTGTAATATTCATTAATAAAGAAAGCTTTCTTTTAATTTGTTAATAAAGTTAAAATCGTCGTTTGTTATTTATCCGAAACCTACTTTTGAGTGTTTATAATAGATTATAGTGGATACAAATTTTTAATAGGAACTATGGCAAAGAAAGTAGCAGACCAGTTAATCGAAACGATTTACGAAGCAGGCATCAAGCATATTTATGCAGTAACAGGAGATAGTCTGAATGAAGTAAATGATGCAGTGCGAACCCATAATACAGTGAAGTGGGTGCACGTTCGTCATGAAGAAGCAGGTGCTTATGCAGCTCTGGCAGAAGCAGAATTAAATGGTATTGGATGTTGTGCCGGAAGTAGCGGTCCGGGGCACGTACATTTGATAAACGGATTGTACGATGCTCACAGAAGTAATGCTTCGGTATTGGCAATAGCTTCTACATGTGCAACTTCGGAGTTTGGGATGTCTTATTTTCAGGAAACAAATACTATAAAATTATTTGACGATTGTAGCGGATACAATCAAATCGCTACAACACCCGTTCAGTTTTCCCGTATGTTACAGGCTGCATTACAGCATACTGTTCATAAAAAAGAAGTGGCTGTTTTGGGGTTACCCGGAGATATTGCTGCAGGCAATGCTGCCGAAAGTCCTACAACAACCAATCTTTTACCATCGAAAGGTATATATCGTCCTCATAATTCGGAATTGAAAGCTTTGGCTGAATTGATAAATTCGACAGAAAAAGTAACTATATATTGTGGAATAGGAGCAAAGGGTGCTCATGATGAAATAGTGCAATTGGCTTCGCTAACTAAATCTCCGGTGGGATATAGTTTTAGAGGTAAAATGGCGGTGCAATACGATAACCCCTACGAAGTCGGTATGACCGGTTTGTTAGGCTTGCCTTCAGCATACGCTGCTATGCACGATGCCGATCTGTTGATTTTGTTGGGTACTGATTTTCCTTACCAAACCTTCATGCCCGAAAAATGTAAGATAGTTCAAGTAGATATACGTCCCGAACGTATTGGACGTCGTGCCAAAGTAGATATGGCTTTGGGCGGTAATGTAAAGGATACTTTAGAAGCTTTACTTCCTTTGATTAACGAAAAATCGAATGACGATTTTTTGAAAACTCAGCTTAAAGTATATGCTAAAGTAAAAGAACATTTGGGACTGGCAGCCAACAGGTCGGGCAGTGAAGATACAATTGCCCCTGAGTATCTGGCGACCGTGATAGATACAATTGCAGACAGAGATGCTATTTTTACAGTAGACACAGGAATGTGTTGTGTATGGGGAGCCCGTTATTTGCAAGCCACAGGCGAGCGTGAAATGTTAGGCTCGTTCAGTCATGGTTCTATGGCTAATGCTATGCCGATGGCTATAGGTGCCGCTTTTGCCCGTCCCGATCAGCAGATTATAGCTTTTTGTGGTGATGGTGGTCTTTCTATGATGATGGGCGATTTGGCTACAATCGTTCAATATAAACTTCCAATCAAATTGGTAGTTTTTGATAACAGATCGTTAGGAATGGTAAAACTCGAAATGGAGGTTGCAGGCTTACCTGATTATGAAACAGATATGTTTAATCCCGATTTTGCAGCAATAGCTACAGCTATGGGAATGCAATCATTCAGAGTAAACGAACCTTCTAAAGTAGAAGAAACTTTAAAAGAAGCATTTACTTTTACAGGTCCTGTTTTGATTTCTGTACAAACAGATCCTAATGCCTTGGCAATGCCTCCTAAATTGGAATTGTCTCAAATGACAGGTTTTGCAAAGTCTATGACAAAGTTGATATTGTCAGGACGAGTAGATGAGGTGTGGGATACCGCCAAGAGTAATTTGAAACATTGGCGTGATATTCTTTAAGATTAGTTGATTTTTAATATTATATAATGCTTTAAATATATAGATATATGGGATTAAAGAGGAAAATAGGAAAATCGGATTTGGAAGTTGTACCTTTTGCTTTAGGAGGTAATGTATTCGGATGGACAGCCGATGAGAAAGAATCATTCGACATATTAGATAAGTATGCCGATGCCGGTTTTGATTTTATTGATACAGCAGATATATATTCAGTATGGTTTCCCGGAAATAAAGGAGGAGAGTCGGAAACGATTATTGGTAAATGGTTGAAAAAATCCGGCAAAAGAAAGCAGTTAACAATTGCAACCAAAGTGGGAGCTCAAATCTCAGAAACTCACAGAGGATTAAAGAAAGCATACATATTGAGTGAAGTTGAGGAATCTTTGAAAAGACTTCAAACGGATCATATTGATTTGTATTTTACACATTATGATGATCTATCAACGCCTCTAGAAGAAACTTTGGAAGCTTATGCTCAATTGGTAAAAGAGGGTAAAGTGCGTTATATTGCAACCTCTAATATGACTCCTGCCCGTATTCGTGAATCGATAGAAGTGAGTCGAAAAAATAATTTCCCTGAATATGTATGTCTGCAACCTGAGTATAATTTGTATGACCGAAATCAATACGAAACCAAGTATGAAGATTTAGCAAAAGAATATCATTTAGGTGTAGTTAGTTACTTTTCGTTGGCAAGCGGATTTTTGACAGGGAAATATAATTCGATTGAAGATATCGCCCAAAGCAAACGAAAAGATGCCCTTTCGAAATATATTAATGACAGAGGACAAAATATTCTGATAGCTTTGCACGAAGTTGCCAAAGAATACAATGCAACCCTTGCTCAAATTGCTTTGGCTTGGCTATTGGCACGTCCGTCTGTAACTGCACCTATTGCAAGTGTATCTAAAGCAAGCCAATTAGATATCCTTAAATGCGTGGATATTAATTTAAGAAAAGAAGCTCTTGAAAAGTTGAATGCAGTAAGCAAAATATAAGGTCTCAGACCTTTTTATTACTTTATTAAGCATAACAACAATAGCCTGTTACGATTCGAAGTATATTGTTAATACTTTCATTTACTTAATATAGAGTTTAATAAGAATAAATAGCAGACAGTCCGATGATAAATGTTTATGTCGGACTTTTTCTATTTTTGTAGTTCAATAAATAAATATAGATATGACCAGTGATGCTCTTGAAGCTGCCTTGTGGAAATTAGGAACAAAACAATTAATAGCTAATCTCGAAACGGATATGTATAAAGGTGGGGCTTTCTACGATAGTGTTTCGCCTCCCAATCGCCTATTTAATAAATACGATATAGAAACAGTTATTGTAGATGGTTCGAAAATCTATACACTATCAGTAAAAGGTCAAGTAGCAACAGACACTATTTACTATTTGCATGGTGGAGGTTTTGCTTGTGGGTTATCGCTTATTCATTGGGAAATTATCACCTACTTTGCTGATAACTTAGGCTATAAGATTGTAATACCCGATTATCCATTAATTCCTAAGTCAGACTATATAGAAATTTACGACTTTATTCTAAACTTATACAAAGAGATTTCCTCAAATGAAGGACGGCTATTTCTTGTTGGAGATTCAGCAGGAGCAAGCCTCGTTTTGGGATTGTCTCAACTGATTGCTAAACAGAATCTACGTAAACCTGAACATATGATTATGATTAGCCCTTGGATGGATGTCGCAATGACAAATCCTGAGATAGAAAGGCTTCAACCGATTGACCCTAGCCTCGATTGTGAAGGTCTTAAATATGCAGGACAGGTCTATTCAATGGGCGATTTGCAGAACCCATTGGTTAGTCCTATTTATGGCGAATATCAAGACACTTCGCCTATGACTTTGATTGTGGGTACACTTGACCTTTTATATCCCGACTGCCATAAATTCAACGAAATTTGCAAAGAAAAAGGGGTAAATCTTTCTTTTTATGAATATGAAAATATGGTACATCTTTTCCCTCTCTTTAATATACCTCAGGCTAAAGAAGCTAAAGAAATAATGATTGCTTCAATGCAATAACTTATCAAGAATTAATCGATAATCGCTTCTTTATCAGGATTCTTTTTATATTCAAACACTAGATCAATCTGACTTTTCAAAGTCCTTTCTTCAGAAAGTGGAGGGAGTTCGTCTTGTTTGAAGAAGCCTTTATCTAAAATGTCGAAAGCTGAGGTAAATTCTCCATCAATCAGCTTACAAAGTATAAATATCTTATAAGCATAATGTGGTGCAGGAGGGTGGTTGTGACATTTTTTATCCAACACAGCTAATAGACGAATGGGTATAACATTTAGACCGGTTTCTTCTTTTACTTCCTTTACTGCTATTTCTTTGGGAGAATATCCTACATCAGCCCATCCGCCGGGTATCGCCCATGCTCCATCGGCTCTTTCCTGTACAAGGAGTATTTCGTCTTTGTCGTTAAATACTACTGCTCTTACATCCACTTTAGGAGTTACATAATCATCTTCTACCCGAAAACAGCCTTCTATAGTTGATATTTCATTGTTAGTAATAAGTGCAGTCATAGAATTACTTAGATGAACAAGTTCTTCATAACGTTCGGTATTGTATTCATTATCAGAATATACTAAGCCTGTTTGCGACAAAGCCCTGATTTGTTGTGCTATTTCTAAAAGTTCCTTTTCTATTTTCATTTAATGATTCCTTTTGTATAGAAACAAAAAATCCCGATAAATAGTATAATCGGGATTTTATATTTATGTTAATTAAAAATCTTAGATCGAAAGTAAATCCTCTACAGAGAAGTTCTTAAAGTCGGGAATTACTTTACAGCATTTGTCTTTCAATAAGTCGGCAGAGTTGGTTGTCGATAAACCAATAACTTTCATGCCTGCGGCTTTGCCGGCCTCTATTCCTGCGAATGAATCTTCAAAAACAATGCAGCTTTTGGGATCTACGCCTAAATCTTCGGCAGCCAGAAGAAAGCATCTCGGATTGGGTTTTCCTTCGGTTACACGCGCTGCGGATACAATAGTGTCAAATAGCTTGTCGAATTGTTTGGCTTTATTTACAGCGATTAGTTTAGTATCGGTTGAACTGGTAACCAGTCCCACCTTTATTCCTTTAGCTTTTAATTCTTCGACGAATTTAACAGAACCGGGTATCTCTTCGAAGTTCATATTAGCCTCAAATTTATCAAGATTGTCAGATAGCGTATTTAGCTCTTCTTGTGTTAAATGGGAGAAATATTTTTTCAGGATATTAGGAAGAGTAGTTCCCTTTATCACCTTTTCGAAATTCACTATTCCTGTATTGTATCGGTCTCCGGCATGTTTCCAGAATACATCGTATTGAGGTTCGGTGTCGATCATTACACCATCCATATCAAATAAAACGCAAATGTTATTTTCCATTATTTATATATTTTTTTCAGGTCAAAACCTTGTTCTTAGTAATTGGGTGTATCGAAGCTTAAGTGTCCGATAATAGATTTCTAATACTTTAATGCTCCTGTATTTTATCTTCTATATCTTCTTTTCTAAAATATAATCTTCCATTAAATAACCGCTTCCAATATCGTTGTCTTCTTCTCCGACAATTTCAAACCCCATTTGGTTATAAAATCCTATGGATTTATTATCTCGGTTCATATTTAGGGATAGAGAGTTATTTCTCTCTGATTGAGCCAATGTTGCAACTTTGTCAATTAGGATTCTGCCCATTCCTTTACCCTTGCATTCGGGCAAAAGGTAAAGCTTGTGTATCTTAGTATTAGGTTGATTTTTGTAATTAAACTCATAGGATATAAATCCTTGAAAATCTGATGATGATTCGTTTTTTATTAATAAAAAATGATGATTTTGCTCTGTCATTTGCTTTTTTAAAGCAGAGGTACTATACATCATTTCAATCATATAGTTCATCTGTTCTCGAGAGAGGATGTCTGCATAGGTTATTTCCCATGATTTAATTGCAATGTCTTGTATTGTGGGTATATGACTTGTGCTGGCTTGTATTATTTCCATTATTGTTAATTTTATGATAACAAAAATACTAAAAACAAAATACTATTTCGTATAGCAAAGTGATATTTTTAAGAGGGATATTTATTTAATATGGATAGTTGTATATGCTATTTCTGCATTTTTTTTCAATATTATTAACCTTATTGTCTTATTTAACATAAATTTATCGAAAATTTATTTCTTCTTTGTTATATTTGCAACTTAGTTAAAAAAATAAAAAACCACAGAGCACAATCTTTTTATTATTAAACTATCTTTTAATGAAAAACATGATTAGAAAAAAAAACTTCGCAAAGAGTTACTTTGGTAAAGTCTCTTTTTGGGTGTTAATACTTTTCCTCTCTACGGGAAGTATATTGGCACAGACAACAATTACAGGTACGGTGATCGATGGTCAAAAAGAACCAATGATCGGGGTTAGTGTTAAAGTGAAAGGATCAGTAATCGGAACTGTTTCCGATTTCGACGGGAACTATAAGTTATCCGTTCCCGATGCAAATAATGCAGTACTGATTTTTTCTTTCTTAGGATATAAGACACAGGAAGTTGTGGTAAATTCACGTTCTGTCGTGAATACTACACTAGAGGAAGATGCAAGGGCGTTAAGTGAAGTTGTTGTAGTTGGTTACAACACAATCAGACGCGAAAGCCTTACGGGAGCTTTGCAAACAATCGATAGCCAACAACTATTGGATGCAACTACACCTGCTGTTGAAAACCTCCTTACCGGAAAATCTCCCGGAGTATATGTAAGCCCCGGTTCGGGACAACCCGGTGAAGCTGGGAAAATAATCATTCGGGGAAAAAGTACAATTAACGGAAGTAATGATCCTCTTTGGGTGGTCGACGGTGTAATCATGGGTAGCAGTGCTACTGATATAAATCCTAACGATATTGAAACCCTGACAGTGTTAAAAGATGCTGCTTCTACAGCAGTATATGGTTCTCAGGGAGCAAACGGAGTTATTTTAGTAACTACCAAAAAAGCAAAAATGGGTAAAACTATTGTAGGAGTCTCTGCTAAATTTGCTGCTACAGACCTGAATTCGGGACGATTTAGTATAATGAATGGAGCAGAACTTTATGATCTGTATACTACATTTCCTAATAAAGAGAACTTTTCGAATACTTGGTGGTGGCAAGATAAGGATTTGAGAAATCGAAATTTCGACTGGTGGGATAATGCAACCCAAACAGGTTTTGCGCAGGACTATAACATTTCGATAAGCGGAGGGAATGAAAAACTGAAATCATTTCTTTCTCTTGGAGTTTTTGATGAAACAGGAGCTATAAAAGGCTATGATTATACAAGATATAATGCTCTTTTAAAAGTAGAGTACAAGGTTTCGGATCGATTAACAGTCAGACCCCAAATTATGGGATCACGAAAGGATATATTTGACCAGCAACATTCGGTAACTGCGATGTATGGTAATCTACCTTGGGACAGCCCTTATAACGAAGATGGTTCTCTTGTGGGGAATGCACCCAATCCGACTTGGGTAAATACTACGGGATCTAATTATATGTATGATCTGCAATGGAACTATAGTAAGTCAGAAGCTTATGAGGTAATGGGTAACGTAGATTTTGATGTTAAGATTACCGATTGGATGACTTTTGCTTCAATTAATAGTTATAAATTCTTCAATAGAACTTCTACAGACTATGAAGACCCTCGTTCTTCATCAGGTGAGTCAGTAAATGGTCGTATTACCGAAGGCTTACGTTCTTACAACAGATTATATACGAATCAATTGATACGTATCAATAAAGCAATAGGGAAACATTATATCAATGCTGTAGCAGGTTATGAGTGGAATGAGTTCAAATCCAAGAATACCGAAAGCATGTCTACCGGTTTTGCTCCCGGTTTTGGAGTAGGTAGCGTAGCCGCTAAAGCAGAAAGAGCTATCAGTTGGCGCTCGGCTTGGGCAGTTCAGTCATATCTTTCTAATATAAATTATTCATATGACGATACGTATTTAGCTCAGTTTTCTCTTCGTCATGACGGAGCTTCTAATTTTGGAGCTAATACAAGATATGGTACATTCTTTTCGATAAGTGGAGGTTGGAATATTCATAAAGAGAAATTCTTTAAGATTCAACAAATAAACAATCTGAAATTAAGAGCTAGTTACGGTTCAGTAGGTAATCGTCCTACTGCCTTATACCCTCATTTGGCTTTATATGCTCTTACTACAGATTCAGGGAAAAATCAAAATCCTTTGAGTTACAACGGAGAACCGGGGGCTGTTATTTCCCAACTTGGAAATGCCGATTTAGGATGGGAGAAATCATTTGTAACAGGAGTTGGAGTAGATGTTTCTCTATATAATAGAGTAAATATTTCATTAGACTATTATTCCAAAAAAACATCAGACCTTTTATACGCAGTTCCATTACCGGGTGTTATCGGAGTAACCAGCATCTGGAGAAATGAAGGAGAATTACAGAACAAGGGCTTTGAGACAACGATAAGTGTTGATATCATAAAAAATAAAGACTGGTTGTGGACAGTGGATGCTAACTTTGGAATAAACAGAAATAAAGTAACTAAGTTATACGGACAGAAAAAAGAAATAATAGTAGGTGATGGAAGTGGCATTGCAGGATCAGCTTCAAAACTAATCACACCGGGAAAAGATGCCGATACTTGGTATTTAAAGGAGTGGGCCGGTGTAGATCCTGCAAATGGAAATCCTCTATGGCTTAAAACTGATAAAGACGGGAATCGTGTAACTACAAGTAAATATAGTGAAGCTAACCAAGTGCCTATCGGTAAATATACTCCAGACTTTTTCGGAGGATTTGCTACAAACTTAGTTTATAAGAATTTTGATTTATCTGCGATATTAAATTATTCGGTAGGAGGTCAAATCTATAATTATGCCCGTGCAGAATTTGATTCGGACGGAGCCTATACCGACCGAAATCAAATGAACCTTCATAGTGGCTGGAGCCGTTGGGAAAAAGAGGGAGATATAGCAACCCACCCATTAGCCAAATATAGTAATTCGAGTAATTCGAATAAAGCTTCGTCCCGTTTTCTTGAAACAGGAACTTATCTGAAAATGAGAAATCTTACGATTGGTTATAACCTGACCGGTAAAATTCCTTATGTTTCTAACGTAAAGTTATTTGTTTCGGGTGAGAACTTATTTACAATAACTCATTTTTCGGGCGTAGATCCTGAGATACCTCCTCGTTATGATACTCGTTATGAATCATCGACAATAACAGGAGTTGCAACATCAGTATATCCTCAAACACGCAGATTTGTATTCGGAGTAAATCTTACACTTTAAATAATTTAGACTTATGAAACTAAAACATATCATATTTACTGTCATATGCACTTTGATATTCACTTCTTGTGATCTGGAAAGGTTGCCGGATAATGCATATACTAAAGAACAAATAGAGGCGGACAAAGAGGCTGCATTTCAGATATTACTGAATGGGTGTTACGGGCATCTTAAAGGTTGGGCGGATGTGATGCATAGGGTAGGTGAGTACCCTTCTGATAATATAATGATCAGAGGTACTAGTACCGATGCCTTTTTTCCATTTATTTCGTATCAGCATATACAGGATAATTACAGATTAACTACTTTTTGGAATACCAGTTATAAGGTAATATCTCAAGCCAGCGATCTGATAAATATGTCTGATGAAGAAACCGCTACAAAAGAAAGAAAGCAAAAAATCGGGGAAATGTATTACCTCCGTGGAATGTGTTATTTCTATCTGTGCCGTGTTTTTGGTCGTCCATACTATCAATCTCCCGAAACTAATTTAGGAGTTCCTATTTTACTGGATGGTACACCGTCGGATGTAAGTAATTTACAACTACCTGATAGAGCAACCGTAAAAGATACTTATGCACAGGCAATAAGTGATCTGAAAAAAGCGGAAAGCCTTATGACGGTGAATAAGACAGCAGCTTATGCTACGAAAGAAGCAGCACAAGCACTACTCTCCAGAATATATTTATATATGAGTGGTACTTACGACAATCCTAATACTGAGTATGCCGACCTGTCTATTGAATATACGGAGAAGGTTATTCAGTCGGGACGCTACGCTTTGTTAGATCGTATTAATTTTATGAAGTATAATATTTTCCCTCCTGATGGAAGTAGTCAGACAGAAACCATATTTGCCATAAAGAGACTCTCTTCAGAATTTTCAGGTGATGATTATTATGGAACTATTGGTGGGATGTATGCGACTATTCAAGGACAAGGCTGGGGAGAAATGTATGCCAGTGCAAAATATCTGGACTTACTGCGTAAAGCAGGACAGAGAAACGATGCCCGCTGGGCTTTCATCGATCCTCAATATCTGGAAGACAAGGCCGGAGAAAAAATTCCTGCATTCCGTTTTATTGCCGACCTTAAAAATGCAGAGGGTGTACAAACTGGCTATACCTATGTTCAGGACACACTAAGATTTAATAATGATAATTCTTTGTACCTTAAAATAGCAGGTCAGGTATATCCTTTGACTCTGGTAAATGCCGAAGAGAACCAATATTCTATTGTGTACAACGGTAAAACCTATGTCGGAGAAAAGGACTATTTAATGTTATTGAATCGTGTATTCCCGATGTTTTACGTTACCAAATGTTCTCTTCAGGATAACGAATCTCATCTGCACTCTCCTATAGTTTCACGTTTGGCAGAATTGTATTTAAATGCAGCGGAAGCATCTGCTAAGAAAGGAAATTATGGGCAGGCACTTACATATCTGAATAAGATACGAGGCCGAGCTATTGTTGGCGGGGAATATGAATCGCTCAATGCAAGTAATGCTTCCCGGTTGATAGATGAAGAGCGTCAGTTAGAGTTGGGTTTTGAAGCTCACCGTACTTATGATGTGTATCGTAACGGACAGGATATGATTCGTAATTATCCGGGTCCTCATGATGCTATGACAGCTATTCATGCAACTGACCTGCGTGTTGTTCACTTTATACCACAAGCCGAGATTAATGCTTATCCAAGTGAATTGACTCAGAACCCGTAAGAATTGGTCTATTATCTATAAAAAGAACCCCTCGCTAATAATTAGTGAGGGGTTCTTCTATTTAAGCTTTTATATTACGATTTTCCTAGAGGTGAGTAGGTCGTTTATTTAAAATTTGGTATTTTATTTCTTATACCTGCATACACTTTGTACAAAACGATGTAAGCGTTTGTCTTGCACATCATTTAACGTCTGAGTATATAAGTATTGATTCATAATGCCAATTATTTAAAAGCCTAGCATTTAATTTATCTCTCAACATAGAACATAGTGTTTATAATCGGAGAATATGAAAATAATTTATGTCATAAGGAATTATTGTGTAAGAAAATGATAAATTACATAGCCTCTCAATATTACTATACTATAGATAGCATGCCATTGTAAGTTTCCAAGCCTTTACTCTCTTACTATTCGTATATTCTGAATATTCTGTCCATCAATTTCCACTTTTGACCGGAAGTTATTCCGGACTGTACATTTTGGAATATAGACATATACTCTTCCCACTCTTTTTGTTTTGGCATATCAGCCAGCTCTATAAAAGCTTCCGACCAGTCGAAATCCATTTTCGTTTCCACAATCATAAACAGGCGATTATCCAGCAGATATATTTCCATTTCCAGAATACCTACTTTGCGTAAACCTTGTCTGATAACATCCCAGTGCTCTTCATTACTATGTCGCTTTACATACTCTTCTATCAGTTGAGGATCATTTTTCAAATCCAATGTTTGGCAATACCGCTTGGTTGGGAAAGCATACTGTCTTACCTTGTATCCACTTGTTTTTATATCCACCACTATTTTAGCTGTTTAACCATGTATCCCGATGCATAGGCTGTAATATCTTTTTTACCTCACCCAGCAACTCTTCATCTAACGGCTCGTTTGCCCATTCAATGTTTTTCAAGACTGCACTTGGTCTTGCCGTACTGAATAAGGTAGTTGTAACGCGTGGATTACTTACTGCATATTGTATAGCCAGTTTCTCGATAGGGTATTTCTTTCCTAAACAATACTGCATAGCTTTTTTACACAATTCCTTCAATGGTATTGATGCCGGATGCCAATCCGGAGCTCCCCGTTGAGTCAGTAACCCCATCGAAAAGGGCGACGCATTAATAACACCGATTCCCTTTTCTTCGAAATAATCCAGATAATCGACTAAAGCATCGTCATTCAGACAAAAATGGCAGAAATTAAGTACAGTATCTATTGTTCCCGTCGGAACACGATCTATTACCCATCGAAGATTCTCCAGTTGAAGATCAGTAATACCCACATGTTTTACAACCCCTTTGTCACGTAATTCTATTAGCG
>NZ_QICL01000023.1 GCF_003201355.1 Indolivaga alginatilytica | reverse complement strand
ATACATTACGCCGCCTTCACCGAATAGGGATTGGAATTTCTCTTGGATTGCAGTAGTTTTCATTTTATTTTTTCTTATTTCAGTTATATTTCAATTCCATCGTTTCTCCTTTGTTCAAACTAAAGCTTATTAAACCATTATCGGTTTGTTTTAGCATAATATGTTTTCCGTTTTTATAAAACTGGGGCAGATTATTTGTATCCGTAAGCTTTACCGAATAGTTGTTATCAACAGATGCTTTTATTATGGCATTTTCAACTTTGCCGGTTTTCCACTTCAAATCCACTTCTGCACCTCCTTGTGTGTGTAATCCTTTAAAAGAACCTGTGTTCCATTCTTTAGGTAAAGCCGGAAGAAACTGTATATATCCTTCGTGACTTTGCAGCAACATTTCAGCAATACCTGCTCCGCCTGCTTCGTTTCCGTCAAAAATAAAAATATCATAAGGTGCACCTGCTATACCTTCGGGTGATATGGTCAGTAAATTTTCTCTGGAGAAATTACGTTCCAACAATATTACACTTTCGTAGGCTTTTTCTGCATCCAATAAACGTGCATAATTACAGATCATATTTGCACGGCTCCATTCTACATCTTCCCATCCTTCTGCGGCAAGCCTCAATTCCATAGTCTTGCGGGCTGCCTTTACTAAAGCAGGAGTCTTAACAGGTGATATCTGAGAGAAGGGATACAATGCCAGCAAATGTGACGTATGACGGTGGTTAGGTTGAGCTTCGTCAAAATCTTCGAACCATTCTTGTACCCCTCCGTTCTTACCAATTTTGAGAGGAGGAAGTTTTGCGATTGCAATTTTCAGGCTATCACGGAAATCTTTATCTACTCCTAATATTTCCGATATTTCGACACAAGAACTTAATGTCTCCAGTACCAATACTCTATCGACTGTAGGCATCATCGATAGTGATAAAGTTTCACCTTTGTAGCTGAATGCATTCTCGGGAGACGTACTTGGTCCTGTCATCAGGTATCCATTGTTAGGATTTACTGCCATGTAATCCAATAGGAACTCGGCATTACTTTTCAATATCGGATAAGCTTTATCTTTTAAGAACTCTTTATCCAATGTATAATTGTAATGTGTCCATAAATGCGAAGCAATCCACGAACTACCGGTAGGAAATAATCCCCAGTTAGGGCTTTGTCCGGGAGAAGTATATCCCCAAACATTGGCAACCGTATGTGCTGTCCATCCACGTGTTCCGTATACATTTTTTGCTGTCTTTTGCCCTTGAATAGAAAGGTCTTCTATGTAGTTAAACAATGGTTTATTACATTCGCCAAGGTTTCCGATATTCGATAACCAGTAATTTTGTTGGGTATTAATATCTAAGTGATAGTCATTAGTCCACCCCATATTACAAGCCAGATTATCGTTCCATATTCCTTGAAGATTGGCAGGAAGTGGCGAGTTTTCGCGTGATGCTGCGATTAGTAAATAGCGGGCGTAGTTAAAAAACAGGGCATCCAAACCAATGTCGTTTGCTCCGTCTTTTACTCTTTTCCATCTTGCATCAGTAGGTAGATTATCTGTCTCGCTATTTCCTAGGAATAAATCTACTCGACTATAGAGGTTAGAATAATCAGTTATATGTTTTTGTTTTACCTTATCGTAATTTTGAGCCAAAACATTATCAACTGTTTTTATGCAATCTTCTTTGTATTTAGGGTTACTATAATCGGTTCTTACATCAAAAGCGATAACGACAGAAGTTGCATCTGTTATCTCGATTTTTCCATCTTTAGTAATTATTTTTCCGTCTTTGACTGTTACTCCGACTTTCCCTGAGAAGTTAACACCTCCCGGTCCTTGCTTGGGGAAAGAAACTTTTCCCGAAAACTCAAGACCATTGTTAGTTGTTCTTATATCAGATTCACGCAGAAGATCAAAAGAAAGATTTAGGTTTAGAGCCTTTGCTTTATTTGCCGATAGTTTGATGATTAATGCTTCATCGGGATTGCTGCAAAAATATTCTCTGGTATATTTTACATTTCCGATATTGAATGTAACTGTATTGATTGCATTTTCGAGATTCAATTCTCTTCTGTAGTCTGACACATTTCCCTGAGGATATTTGAAGTTCATTTTCAAATCGCCCAAAGGTACATGCGAACCGAAAGAGTGGGGAGTTCCTGAAAGATAATCAGACGCTATTCTATTTCCTTTAGAATAATCTCCTGCAAAAAAGATTTGTCTGATATCATTCAACATGTCTTTTCCGCAGAGGCGTTCCTGAAATTTATCGCGTTCGCCCGACCACATAGTTATTTCGTTGAGGGCAATTGTCTCGGTTTCGATTCCTCCGTATACCATTGCTCCGATGCGACCATTACCCAACGGGCTTGATTCCATCCAGACTTTAGCCGGTTGTTTGTACCATAATTTATGGCGATTGTTGTCTTGTGATGCAGATACCTGTACACTCATGCATGTCAATAGCATGAGTGACAATGCAGGTATTAGTTTCTTTATGTATCTCATAATTCTTTTAATTGTATTTTATTTTGTAGGGGCAGACCTGTGTGTCTGCCATCAATTTATATGTGCGAACACATGGGTTCGCACATATGGTTGCAGACGTATTATTTATTGATTCTGAATAGTTTTACATCTTTAGCCGGAATAATCAGTGGTGTTTTCATATCTATATTTGCTCCGCTCCAAAGTTCTTTTGCTGTATATTCTTTTGCAGCATCCAGTCCGATTCTATCCAGTGGAATTTTAACTGTCGCTTCTTCCTCCTGATAATTGAAGATTGCATAATACATATTTCCTTTATCATCGGTATGAATAAACTGATTCTCTGACTTAACACCGTTTCCTTCAACCGGACGGAACGATCGACCTTGGGCAACTGCATTTACATCTGCATTGGTCAAGAATTTTTTAGCTCTTTCTTTAGCTTCTATGGGACCGGCTTTACTGAAATCGTCACCTGCAATGTATAACCCCGTGATAGCAGCCGAAGTTATACGTGCTCTGTTTTCGCCCTCAGTAGCATCTCTTAATACTATATGGTCAGCATCGTTAAATTGGTAAATATTATCAATCCACCAACCGTACGAAACGGCGTTCATGGTATATTCGGTATCTTTTATTTTATTCCATGCATCACAAGCAATGCGACGCGATTGTGCATATTGTGCAGGGAAAATTGGTGAAATAGATAGGTTGATGAACATATCCCCGAAGTATTTATCGAGTAATTGCATACCGTAATTATAAGCTTGCATTCCTGTTTGAATCTCCGGTTTGTACCATTTGTCGCCTTCCATGGCTCCGTGAGTCATAAAGTCCATCTTCACATATTCGAAGCCACAACGACGAAACAATTCTGATGTGATTTTCATCTTTTGTTCAATAGCAGGGTGAGTAGGATCTACAGCATAAGCACCATCAAATTCCTGAAGTTTACCATTAGCATACACGTATATATCTTTATACTTATATTCGGGTACATCATCTACGTCACGATCGGGATTCTTTCCCCAGTCTGTAAAAGGAGTCCAATATATACCTGCTACTTGCCCGTTTGCTTTACACTTGGCTACAAACGATTTCAATTCTTCTTCGGTGAAACTATTCCAACCCGAATCGAGACCTATATATACTGTGTTATCAGCATTTATAAAATGGTTGTTTTGAAGATTATCTTTGAAGAAGTCTGATACCTCCAATGCTTTTTGATAAGTAAGATTAAATTGTAATGCTCCCCAACTGTTCCAACCGAAAGGCATAGCCTTATCCCATGCTCTGCGAGGTGTAATTATAGCGTTTGCTTTTCCGTACTCTTCCATACCGTTTCTCCAATCGGTGAAATCCCCGATAAGAATTTTCGGGGATTTAATTGTTTTAGCAGTTAATGTTCCGTGGGGTTTTGAATCGCGGGTCAATGAATCGGCAATACCACCGTAACATACCAAAGAGCCGATATTACTGTCATCGCCTTTAGTCATGTCGATAGCTGTTTTCCAGTTGTCGTGTTCCACAGAACCAATAACGATGCCATTACGTGTGTTGTTATTGAAAACGGTAGCTACTTCGTAACTTCTCAGTTTGTCGAAAGTTAAAGGGTGAGACCGAAACCTTACCCATGCATCATTATCGAAAGGAATAAATAACGCTCTGTTATCTCCTTTCTCTAAAACAGGAAGCATCTTGTCTATGTTTATTGGAGCCATGTAATTAGAAGATACATTACTGTCTCCCGATAAAAAGAAATCGGTTAGAATATAGTCTCTATCTGTATATACATAAAAAGATTGCACTAAAGTCGGGAGTTCTTTAGCTGTGTATGTAATATTTAGAACAGTTCCTTTTCCAAACTGATCGGATAGGGTACTCTGTTCAACTTTAGAACTTGTATAATCTTTAGCAGTGATAAGCTTATCGCCTAACTTGTAAGAGGGATAAACATTTTCGAAAAGGGCTTTTCCCTCTTTTTCAATGTTTATTGTTTTACTTTCATCATTATAACTTATTTTCCATTTACCTTGGTTCAACACCGAGTTATTACTACACGATAGTAGTAATATGGACAACGTAAATAAAAAGAGAGGTTTAAGTATTCTCATAATGTTTTCAGGTATTTTATTTATGTATATTTTTTATTGGATGTTTTGTTGTAGGGTAGACCTATGTGTCTGTCCTCTGTGGGTGAACATATCGGTTCACCCCTACTTAGATTCCATCGGGAGGTATATTCTGAGGTTTGCTTCCCCACTTAGAAGGTTTACTTCCCATCTTGAATTCCAGAGTTCCGCCATTCACAATATCATTGTATGTAATATAAGTCTGATCGTATTTCTTTCCGTTTAATGAAGCCGATTGTATGTAAATATCTTTTGGAGACTGTTTTTGAGCCAGTATCTTAAATGTTTTCCCCGATAATAATTCGATACTTGCACTTTCCAGATGTGGAGTTCCGATTACAAAAATTCCATTCGCAGGATTTACAGGATAAAATCCGATAGAACTCAAAACGTACCAAGCTGACATTTCACCGCAGTCATCGTTGCCCGCATATCCTGCCGAAGTATTATTGTATAATTCGGTAAGGATTTTAGATACATAATATTGAGTCTTCCAAGGTTGACCTGCATAGTTGTATAAATAGGCTACGTGGTGACTTGGCTCATTGCCATGTGCATATTGTCCGATAAATCCCGAGGCATTGTCGTTCAACTCACCGCTTTGATGTTCCAAAGTGAAGAAGTCATCCAGCTTTTTAGTGAAGGCTTTATCTCCTCCTACCATTTTCACCAGAGTATTTACATCGTGCGGAACATACCAGAAATATTGCCATGCATTACCTTCTGTAAACGGATAACCTCCATTTGAGCCATATTTAAACGGATCGAAGGGTTCTATCCAATTGCCTTTATCGTTTTTGGATTGAAAAAATCCCGATTGGCTATTGTATAGATTTTTGTAAAACAGCGATCTCTTGGTGAAGTGATTATAGTCTTCCTCTTTGCCTAGTTTCTTTGCTAGTTGAGCTACACACCAATCGTCATAAGCAATTTCCAGAGTAATGGAGACTGATTGCGATTGTAAATTTTCAGGCATATAGCCGTACTTTTCCCAAACATCAAACGGTGAGTTCAGGTGAGGAGTCATAGATGAGGTTTTAATAGCCTCGTAAGCTCTTTCAACATCAAAACCTTTTAGTCCCTTTAATGCAGCATCTACAATAACAGGAATAGAATGATTGCCGATCATACAATAGTTTTCCTGCCCCCATAATTGCCAGATAGGCAGGTAGCCATACGCATCATATTGTCTCAACATACTATTTATGAAATCGGATGTTCTTTCGGGTTGAAGCAATGTGTACAAAGGGTGTGCAGCACGGTAGGTGTCCCACAATGAGAATGTCGAATATTGCTTTCCTTCTTTCTCTGAAAGAGATCGTTTTGTATAATCAATATCAGTGTATTCACCGTTTACATCCGACATGGTGTTGGGTTGTACAGAAACATGATACAAGGAGGTATAGAATATTTCTTTTTGCAGATCCGTACCCTCTATTTTTATTTTACTTAACTCCTTTTCCCAAACGTTATCAGCATCGGCTACTACTTTATTGAAATTCCAGTCTCTAATTTCAGTATCGAGATTCAGTTTTGCATTCTGAGAACTTACCGAAGACAATCCCACTTTTATAAGTAATGGGCTATTGTTTTTATTCTCGAAATCGAGAATAGCTCTTAGATCACTGCCGTTTACTACCCAATTATTTGAATAAGTAGTATTTCCGTCCACCATTTTATTACCCACAATAGGTTTTGAGAATTTAGCATAAAAATAGACCTTTCTTAGCTTTGCCCAACCTGTAATAAGCCTATATCCCTCTATTGTATATTGATCAATAATCTTGATTTGAGAATTGATAATACGTGTAGACCAACTGTTTTTATTGAGTGAATGATTTAAATCTAAAACTACTCTTGGCTGTTGATTTTTAGGAAAAGTATAACGGTGAAAGCCTGCATGGGTAGTTGCCGTCAATTCAGCATTGATATTGTAACGGGACAAATTCACCTGATAATATCCGGGGTGAGCTTTCTCATTATCATGCGAGAATGCCGATTGCCAACCTTCCATAGAATCGGAAGTTACATCTTTGTTTATAGCAATATCGCCTGTTACAGGCATCAGCAATACATCGAAAAATTCGGCAACACCTGTTCCGCTTAAATGTGTATGGCTGAATCCGAAGATACTTTTATCATTGTAATCGTATCCTGACGCTTGTGCCCAATCGGGAGCATTTCGGGTATCGGGGCTGAGTTGAATCATTCCAAAAGGAACTGTAGCCCCGGGATAATTATTTCCCGAGAGGCTTGCTGCTACAGCTCCTGTACCAATAAAAGGATTGACATACGATGTTAACTTCGATTTAGTATGATCTTGGCTATATAAAGCTCCTAACGGAACCATTAGCAGTGTAGCCAATATTAGTAAGTATTTCATATATGTTTTGATCATTGGCAGAGTCATCTAACCAAGGTTAATATACTATTCGGCTCTATCTTGAGTCTATAAAATTACGGTTTTATTACCCTGATTTTATGTATCATTTTTTTATAAACATGTATAATATTATTAGTTTTATACCTGTCTAACTGATATTAAAGTCTGATACCTTAATAAGCATCACTTAGTGAAACTATCTTCAATTGATCTTCGAAGTCTTTCTGAGATAGCGAAGATTTCACTTTTACGGTTGCTGATTGATTTGGTAACAGGTCAAAATAATTATTCCCGAAGAAGTTATCTATTCCTTCAATTGACATAAAAACGGCACGAGCAAATTTGCCGGATTTGAGTGTTACCTCATATCCATCAGCAATTGCTTTTACGTTTTTAGTGATTGTTGTTTTTGGAAAATTGATATTCTTCGGTTGCAACAAAAAGTAATTGTTTGTGTATACTTTGGCCCCATTATCAGTCAGTTGTGTATGTACTACCACCTCGCTTTTGGGTGCTCCTTTCAGAAGTTTATCCACATCGGCTGTAAATACATTTTTACTGGTGTTACCCGCTATTTTTACAGGCAATTTCTTCTCCTCTACTATTGTTCCATCCAGTTTGATAACTTTTACGAGAAGCGTACCTTTTGAATCCTCTAATCTGTCGGAAATAATATAAATATCCAGTTTGTTATCCTTCGAAATAGGAGAAACCAATACATCTTTGTAAGCTTCACGAGCGAAATAATGCTGAGCTTTCCAACGACCATAATAATCGCGGCTCGACCATGATGCTACAGGCCAGCAATCGTTGTGCTGCCAGAATAAAGTTCCCATGCAATAAGGCATATCGCGTCGGTGCGACTCCATTGCTATTTTTATAGCATCGCCTTGTAATACCTGATTCATATACAGGAACGATTCAAAATCTTTAGGTTTCTGATATTCTTTCAATAGATATTCTTCGATCAGCTCGTTGGCATATGAGCCTGCACGCTGATGCTCCATCATCACTTCCGACGTAATTGCCCAATCTGATGGTTTGGGTGCATATATCTTGATAGATTCGAATTCGGGAAACGATTGAAAACCATACTCACTAAAAAAACGACTTTTTTCGACATTGTATTGTGCAATAGGGTGACGTCCGTGCCATACTCCCCAATAGTGGCGATCGCCATGAGTAGGACTGTCTCCTTCACCCGGATAACCGTATGGTGATGACGGGCGATAGGTCATTTCGGGGAGATACTCTTCTACTACGTCAGGCAATAATTTATGGAATAAGTCGAAATACTGACGCTGGATAATTTGCCCATATTCGGGATTCTGATCTGAGTAATTTTTTTTCAAATTCCAATTGTACATGAAATAGTAAGCCTCGTTGTTGCCACACCAAACAGCAATAGATGGATGATTGCGCAGACGTTTTGCATTGTCTATTGCTTCCTGTTTTACCGATTCTAGGAATTGTCCTTCTGAAGGATAGAAACTACATGCAAACATGAAATCCTGCCAAACCAAAATACCATATTTGTCGCAAAATTCGTAGAGGTTATCATCTTCATAAACTCCTCCTCCCCATACACGAAGCATATTCATGTTGGCATCTGCTGCGTCGAGGACAGTTTTTTCGTATTTCTCTTGAGTCACGCGAGGCAGAAAATTATCACCGGGGATAAGATTCGCACCTTTGGCAAATACGGGTACTCCGTTGAGTTCGAAATAGAATGACGAGCCATCTTTGTCGTCTTTAGCTATAACTTTAATTGAGCGTAAACCTGTCGTTAGATAGCGACTGTCGCGAATACCTGATTCCAAGGCTACTTCAGTTTTAAAGTTGTAAAGATGTGCTTCGCCCAATCCATTAGACCACCAAAGTTTAGGATTCTGAATTGTAAAATCAACTATAACCTTGTTCGACCCTTTTTTCAGGTCAGCAGTTGTTGATCCGTATATTGTACTATTATTTTTGTCTTTAACAGTGACTTTAACATTGTTAATATCTTTATCAGCTAAAACTTCTGTTTCAACAGATATTACGGCACGTTGCTTTGTGATATCTTTTTGACGGAAAAATACATCTTCGATACGAACATCGTCCCAAGCTTCTAAATAGATAGGACGCCAGATACCCGAGGTTACCAATCGAGGTCCCCAGTCCCATCCGTAATGATAACCTGCTTTACGGGCAAACGGACTAAGTGTTTTGTTGAAGATGCCTCCTTGCTGCGATTGGTCGGGTCCTGTCTGATAACGGTAAGGATATGAATCGAACTTAGGTATATCAACTTTAATAGGTGAATTAAAGAAAACTTCGAGTTTGTTATCCGTTTCTTTCACCTTACCTTTTATATCTATTTTCCATTCGCGAAACATATTATCGCCCGAGAAGAGTTTCTCACCATTCAGGTACACATCCACATAGGTGTCGAGTCCCATAAAGTGCAGACGGATATTTGTTTTGTTTATAACCTCTTTGGCATCGAAATGAGTTTCGTACATCCAGTCTTCTTTGTCGACCCATTGTACACTTCTTTCGTTGAGCCTGAAAAAAGGATCTTCGATAATCTCATTTGCCATCAGATCGGTATGCACTGTTCCCGGAACTGTTGCAGGATACCAATTATTGAGGCGATGCTGTTTGAATCGCCAGTTGGTATTCAGTTCCGTTTTGATGGGGGCAGCTTGTAACTGCCCCGACCATAATGCAACCCATATAATAATGCTTAGTTTTATTAGATTGTTCTTCATTTTGTCTTATTTGGGTATGAGGTCTCAGGCCTTATTGTTCACTTATGAGTAAAACTGTACTGTCAAATGGATTACCAATATTTAAAATAATTCCTGCTTTCATCAGATAATCGCCACTGAAAACCTGTCCGTTTCCTGAGAATGATGAATGATCGGAAGTCATGTTCAATTCGGTAATCATATAATTTTTATTTGGATCTAAGCCATTCAACTTAGTCTCAAAGAAGGTAGTACGTCCGTGATATTTGAGGCTGTAAGCAAAAAGTACCGATTGCTTTTTGTCTTTAGATACATACATGTGAGAAGCCCATGAATTGCCATCGTAAGGAGAAACCAAACGATACAAATCTCCAAAATGAATAATAGGTCTTACTTGTTTGTAGCTTTCGATTGCTTTTTTCGCAAACACATATTCATCGCCTGTAATATCTTTGGGTTGAAGTTCCATACCCAAACGTCCAGACATAGCTACATCGAAACGGAATTTCAAAGGAATCATCATTCCAGTTTGGTGGTTAGGACTTGTAGATACGTGAGAAGCGGTAGCTATAGAGGGGAAGAATAGGTTTGTCCCGTACTGAATATAGATACGATCCAGTGCATTAGTATTATCACTTGCCCAAAATTCGTCATGGTATTTTAAAGCACCAAACTCAACACGGCCTCCACCCGAAGAGCATAATTGTATTTCAATATTCGGATATTTAGCTCTGATTCTTTCATACACACTGTACAATCCTTTTACATATTCGTACCAGAAGTGAGTTTGCTCATCTTTCGATAAGTATTCCGAACCTACATTATCCACATGTCTGTTGGCATCCCATTTGATATAGCTGATGTTTGGAGACATAGAAACTACTTCGTCAAAAGTATTATACACAAAATCCTGTACTTTAGGATTGCTTAAATCCAATAACCATTGGTTACGCATAGGTAGAATATCACGCTTGCCACTTTTTACAATCCACTCGGGATGTTTATGTGCCAATTCACTATCAGGGTTTACCATTTCGGGTTCTATCCAGATACCGAATTTTACACCTTTGCTCACTGCATAATCAGCCAGATAATTGATACCTCTTGGAAGTTTTGTTTTGTTTACCTGCCAGTCTCCAAGACCTGCATTATCGCCATTACGGGGGAATTTATTACCAAACCATCCATCGTCTAATACAAACATCTCTACACCGAATTTAGCGGCATCGTCGATCATGTTTGTAATGGTAGCTTCATCAAAATTGAAATAAGCACCTTCCCAACTATTCAATATAACAGGGCGTGCAATGTCGCCATGTGCAAGTGCATATTTACGAGACCAATCGTGATAATTTCTTGAAATCTGACCTTTACCATTGGCGCTATATGCCAATATCATTTCGGGTGTTTTAAATTCTTGTTGAGGTTTCAATATTTGAGTTGCAGCAAAAGGATTCAATCCGCTAATGATATTAAGAGTTCCTGTTTCGTCCATTTCGAAAGACAGTTTGTAATTTCCCGACCAAGCCAGTGATCCTGCATAAACTTCACCTGAGTTTTCATAAGACGGACCATTTACAGATAGAATAAAAGACGGATTTTCAGCCTGAGTAGCTCTTACTCCTTTTTTCGACTCTATTACTTTTACACCGTGTGTAAGCCGTTCTTCCTCCATTTGCATTTCTGCTGCCCAAGTACCATGAAAATGGGTGAGGTAATACGATTCGGCATGTAGTGGAATATATGATGATGCTATATTTTCGAGTTTGATATTGCCTTTCTCTTTATGTGAAATAGTTACCGATTGACTTATGATGTTTTCTTTGGCATAAGTAACAAAGTGAATATCTACAAAGATGGGGTATAGTTTATCTTTGAGGCTGATAACAGTTTCAGTTCTGTTTGCATCCAGCACTTTTTTTGTTGAACCTGCGTAAACCAATTCGGTCGTTAAAACTCCATCGTCATGAGTCAGCTTTAAAGCAGGATTCAGGTAATAACGTCCGCCATAAGCAGGATATAGTTGCGGTGCAAAATCCTGATCGGTATCGGGCTGCCCTTTAAACCTCTTGTTGAGGAATGACGAAGCGTCATTTATTTTCTCACCCCAATACATAAAGATGACTTTATCGTTGGGGGCTGCACTGAAAACCATAGATTGATCGTTGGTCGATACTTCTATGATTACCTTTTTCTGGCTAAATACATTAGCCGATACTAAGAAGAATAGAAAAGCGGTTATTAATGAAATTTTCATAATAAGTAATATAAATTAGTTAAGGTCTCAGACCTGTTTAATGTTTGGGTAAGGATATAAGATATGGTCTGTTATAACTCTGAAATGTATCGTGAAATATTTGGCGTTATTTGATAGTTGTAAGGGGGTGGACAGTTATCCACCCTCTACAGTATCTATCTATAATGCAAATAATTATTTGACCTACAAGTTACACAAAAGCAATAAAAAAGCCGGAGATTTTATTTAATAAATCGGTCTTGTAGTTTTTCTCCGTCTGAGGTCTCAATCAAAACGATATATACACCTGTGGGATAGGAATTAACGGAAAGCTGATAATCGGTTTCGTTGTTAACTCTTTTCTTAGTCATAATTCTGCCATCAACAGATAATATCTGTATGTTTTTCATGGCTTTTTCACTCTGGAGATATAACTTCGAATTATTTTCCACATAGCTGGTCAGAGATTTTCTTACCTCGTTTTTCTCTACTCCGCTGGGATTTCCACTTCCTTTTTTGATTCGATAAACAGAAACATCCTGAGGAGCTACCGAATAAGCCAGTTTTTCACCGTTTGGTTGAGAGATGTTTCCCGACCATAGTTCCTTTATCTCGTTTATTCTATCAGAGGATATTCCAAGTCTTGATAATTCAATCTCTGCTTGTTTAACTTGCGATTTATCGAAATTGAAAGCCACAAAATAGATATATGTATCGGTTTCCATCATATAGAGAGTTTCAGCCTTGCCCGGTGCAGCAGCCATATACCCGTCTACGGGATAGAACGATTTACCCATACGTGCAATATCATTAATATCTTTATTGGTGACAAAAGCCTTATTCTTCACTCTTGCTGTGTAATTACCCTGATGGCTACCTTTCAGGCTGAGGTTGTCTCCCAGCATATATATCCCCGTGATAACAGCCGACGTTACACGGGCTCTGTTAGAACCGTCTTTATAATCATTGGCTTCATCAGGATTATATAGTAAAATATGATCGGCATCGTTGAAAGGGTATACACGATCGAGCCACCATCCGAATGAAAGGCTGTTAAGCATATAACCGGTTGTGCCGTATTCGCCTTCGGTCATAGCACCCCATGTATCGCAACTGATACGTTTAGATGTTCCGTATTGTGCAGGGAAAGTGGGAGCAATAGATAATGCAAGGAACATATCATCCCCACAAGCATCGGTAAGATATTTCATGCCTTCGTTATAAGCTTGTACACCCGTAGTAACTTTAGGGTTGTAAAAAGAATCGGCTTCAAGAATACCACTGTTTATAAAGTCTAATTTGATATACGAAAAACCAAAAGACTTGAATTTCTTTACATAAAAATCGATCAGCATCTTTGTTCCGGGATGAGTGGGGTCTAAAGCCCAGGATTCAATCTTGCGTGGACGACCATCTGCATATAAGTATAAATCTTTATACTGATATTCCCCGCTTGTACCTTCTACATAACGCTCGCCGTTTCCTCCCCATTCGGAGAAAGGCCCCCAGTATATACCGGCTTCTTGTCCGTTTACTTTACAATGCTCTACAAAGAGGCGTAAATCATTATCGGTAAAATTTTCGTTCCACCACGAATCCAATCCAATATAAACCGTATTGTTGTTTTCGAAATTATTAGGCTGTAATTGGGTCTTGATGTAGTCGGAAACATCTTTTACTCCCTCCGGATTTACATATTGAACCATTCCTGCCCAACTATTCCATCCGAAAGGGGTTCCTCCGGTCCATTTGCGTGGAGGTGCAATCAAAGCATTTGCTTCACCAAATTGTTCCATGCCTCTGCGCCAATCGTCAAATACTCCGAAAAGTATTTTTGGCGATTTCAGGTCTTTGCCTTTTATACTTCCATGTTCTTTAGAGGGTTTGTTCACATCTGAACTGATATCTCTTGTCAACTCGTGGGTGATACCTCCGTAACATGCGAGTTTAGTTATAGACTTATTGTCTTTTCCTGTATATTTTATACCTGTTTTCCAAGTATCATGTTCTACAGATCCGATAACTATTCCTTTTCTGTTTTTACCATTGAATATGGATGTTACTTCAAAAGATACATCCGATGCGGTTAAAGGTGACGACAAGTAATGTACAAAGCCATCGTTGTCGAAAGGCACACGCAAAGCTCTGTTACTGTTGTCAGTTGGTAGAAATGTATTCTCTGCCGTAGTATAAACAGGTGCAATATAATTACTCGAAGTTTCGGTATCGGAAACAATACGTGCTTCGGTCAGAAAGTAATCATGCCCACTGTAAAAATAAAATATTTGCAATAGTGATGGTTTTCCTGCAAGTCCTGAGTAGGTAATTGTATATTTTTCGCCTGTTCCGAAAATATCCGAAACTGTTTCTTTTGCCAGAACTACATCTGAATATTCGAAACTATTGACAGTGTCGTTTCCGGCTTTGGCTTTTACATATACATCTGTGAGGATGTTACTCCCGTCACGAACGAAGTTTACTTTCTTGGTATCTCCTTTATAAGAGATTTTCCATTTTCCATAGCTGATATCCTTATCTTCGGAAGCAGGAGAAGCCCATGCCGAAAGGCATAGGCAACTCGTGCAGATAAGTAACATCAGACTTTTCTTTATATGATTAGTCATCATCCTTTTCTATTTACTTAATTTGTAGTATATCCCGGATTTTGATCGTCTTCCGTCAAGTCAGGATTTTGTCTTAATTCATCTAATGGAATTGGCCAAAGAAGTTTGTATTCTTGTATCGTTTTTGCCGCACCCAGATCTTTTGTATCACCAAAACTGTTAGTGAAAGTGCCTCCTATAAGCCATCTGTTTCTTTTTTCAACATATTGCTTAACAAGCCCTGTTCTGAGTAAATCAAACTTACGCCACCCTTCGAAACATAGTTCACGCATGCGTTCATCCATTAGTTTTTCTATGAATTCCTCTTTACCCATTCCTGTAGACCACATTTTGTCTGCAGGAAGTGTTCCTCCGAATGCACGTTTGCGAATTACATTGTTTATCAGGTTGATTGCTTCTCCTTGATTTCCTGTCATGTAAAGACATTCTGCGTAACAAAGTATTACATCGCCAAAGCGAACAAGAGGAATACTTTTTCCACTGTGCCAAGTGTTCTGACCTGTGTCTACAGTGCGTGGATCTTCGTATTTCTTAACATGAGGTTCAAGTTCGTCTCCCCAGGCATATCCGCTCATATTGGGAGTATATTTACTCCATCTGAAATCGTAGCGTATACTTTGATCTTTACGTATATCGCCTTCTTCCCAAAGACCTCCGTCACCAGTTGCGGTATAGCAGTACTTAGATGGCATCATACCATCAAAACCACTCCATGGAGCCATTGCTTCACCCAGATCGGGTGTCATATTTGCCACAGCACGAGATCCCATTTCCCATTCTGTTCCGCAATTGTTGGGCCAACCTACATTATATTGAAAAGCATAAACCATTTCTTTTCTATATTCAGCCGAGTTTTCCGAGTATGCATCAAATATGACCGGAAAGTTAGAAGCGCCTGTTCCTCCAAAATAGCCGTTATCAATTATTTTTTTGAAATGTGCCGCAGCTTTTGCATAGTCCCTGTATCCCGAACTTTCGGGAGCATACAGATATAGTTTACCTAAGAAAGCTTGGGCTAATGCTTTGCTTACACGTCCGGCATTTGTGACCTCATTAGGCTCAGGCAAGTATTTTTCTGCAAGCAATAAGTCTTCTTCTATGTTTTTAAAGACTACATCGAGTGGTTGACGAAATCCGCCAAAATCTAAGTTGTCGTGATCTATAAGAGGGATAGAACCAAATAACATGGCTAACTCCCAGTTATTTTCAGCACGAAGAAAACAAGCTTCTCCTAATAATTTATTTAATTCTTCATTTCCTGTATTTTGAAGTTTTTTTAAGCTGGATATAGCAGGTGCTGCACGTGAGATTACTTCATAACGGTTTGTCCAGATGCCTCTGATACGGTTACTTGTGCTGTTCATACCTTCCGAGTAGGTGTCGAGTCCGCGTCTTTCATTGTCGTCATGCTGAAATCCTCCGACAACGGCTTCATCGGTCCCCAGAAACATATCAACACGTCCTTTATGACCTTCACGCCACGAATTGTATAATCCTAATATGTATGCATTGGTTGTGCTTACATCCGAGAATATTTTATCATCGGGAAGTTTAGATTCCGGGTCTTGATCGAGAAAGTCCGAACATGAGGTGGTGAATAAAGCTAAGCCCACCATAAATATTGATAATATCTTATTTATTTTCATATCGCTATTGTATTTTATGTATTAGAGGTATAATTAGAAAGTAAGATTTAGTCCGAATGTGAAACTCCTTGTCAATGGATATCCTTGTCCCGATTCAGGGTCATAACCTTTATAAGGAGTAACCAGAAATAAATTGTTACCGGATGCATTGACACTTAGCTGTTCGAAAGCTTTTCCAACCAATTCTCTGGGGAAATTATAGGTTAAGGTCAGGGCGGCACAACGCAGAAACGAAGCATCCATTAAACCATAGCTGGTATTACCGTAACCAAATCTACTTTTTCCATCGCCGCGATATGCACGAGGAATACTAGTATTGGTGTTTTCGGGAGTCCAACGTTTCAACATCTCTTCGTGAGCAGGACCGATAGTGGCTGTCCCATCCATTGTTCGCTCGTATACCCAATCGGTTTTCTTAGCTCCGTATGAGTACACAAATACTGCATCTAATGTCAGTTGCTTGTAATTCAGGTTTGTTGAAAAACCTCCGTAGAATTTAGGATTAGTGTTTCCCAGAATCTTCATATCATTTTCAGCAGTAATTTTTCCGTCACCATCCAAATCTACAGGAAGCATGTCTCCTGGTTTAACTACCAGATTATTATAGATAGATGTCCAACCGTTTACCATTGCCATATCCGATTCCTGAGCCAATCGGTCTACCTGAAAACCATAAATAGTATTCAAGGGGTTACCTACAAATAAGTTTCCATCACGAGACATTGTGTTGCCGCCATTCCAAAGTACATCAACACCTCCGTATAGTTTGGTTATTTTATTTTTGTCATGAGCAATATTACCGCTTACATTCCATTTGAAATCTTTTGATTTGACCAATAGTGCATTGAAGCTGAATTCAATTCCTTTATTTTCCAATTCAGCTACATTGGCAATCTGGTAACTATAGCCGAACGAAGGCCACATACTCATTTTCATTAAAAGATCGCTGTTGGTCATCGAGAATACATCCACAGACATAGAAATCCTATCGTTCCAAACAGTAGCGTCTAAACCTAAATTCCATTGCTTTTGTTTTTCCCATTTGATATTGCTGTTTCCAAATCTGCCGTCTTCGGGAACAAAGCCGATTACGCCATTATTATATGTCGGAGAATAAATAGTCAGGTATCCGTACTCGGGTATATTCTGATTACCCAGTATACCATAACCTACTCTAAGCTTTAAAAGGTTCAGCCAGTCGGCTTTTTTCATAAAAGCTTCTTCCGAAATAGTCCATGCTGCCGATACCGAAGGGAATGTTCCCCATTTATTTTCCGTTGCAAATTTCGAACTGCCATCGCGTCTGACTGTAGCAGTCAATAAATATTTATATTCGTAGGAGTAGTTGGCACGTGCAATTACAGAAACCAGCGTATTGGTTTTGTAATCAGAACTCATATTGTTTTTCTCTTTGTCAGATGCCATTCCCATATTTTTGTAACCAAGAGCATCGGTCGGATAGTTATATCCGCTCATAGATATATTGTTACTTCTGCTTTTCGAAATACTCGAACTCAATAAACCGAATATGCGGTGTTTTTCAGCAAAAGTCTTTTCGTAGCTAGCAGAGTTATCCCATTGGTAGTATTTGGTTTGACCTCTCCATTGCCATCCTTCTCCGTTTTTATTATCTCTTATCGATTGACCAACATAGCTGGGTATATACTTACTGTCTTGTTTGTTGTATATATCCGCTGAAAAGGTGCTACGCACATATAAATTCTTAATTGGATTTACTTCTATGTAGTTGGCTGTCAAAACACGGTCGTGTATTTCTTTGCTGTCTATCGATTTCGTCAGGATCGGGTTATACATACCCATTTGGGCAACTCCCTGAAAATACATGTACAATCTGTCGGTGTCGATAGTCTGTAGTCTATTTCCCAGTAAAGCGGTTTCATAAGCATTATCGTCCAATCTGTTTTTTGTTCCTCTTGATACACTTGTGTTTGTGCCCACTTTTAACCAAGGTTTCACTTTGGTTTCGAAGTTAATCCGTCCATTGAATCTCTCGTAAGACGACTTTTGAAGTATACCTTCGTTATTAGAGTACGAAAATCCCAGAAAATAAGTGGAATTATCCGAACCTCCGGAGAAATTCAAAGCATGGTTTTGTTCTATACCTGTGCGGGTAAGTTCGTCAATCCAGTCAGATGTACGATTGTTTTTACCGTTTTCAAGTTCTTCGGGTGAGAATACTTTATCTGTACCGAATATGAAATCATTGATATATGCATTTCTGTCTGCATTTGGATTAGAATCCATAAAAGCATTGGCATATGCATCTTTACGTAGATTCATAGTTTCGAAAGCGTCCAGTGTTTTCAATCTGTCTTGGTATCTGCTAGTAGTCACGAAGCCACTGTACGAAACTTTTCCTTCTCCTTTTTGCCCCTTCTTGGTAGTTATTACCACGACACCATTAGATGCTTTAGAACCGTAGAGAGCAGTTGAGGAAGCATCTTTTAATACTTCGATAGAAGCAATTTCATCAGGATTGATAAGCCTTAAGCCTTCTTCGGCAACTATACCGTCTATTACAAAAACAGGATTAGTTCCGTATGAAATGGAGTTTGTTCCACGGATTTTCATCGAAATATCACTTCCCGGAGCAGCATTTGTTCTAGATATATTAAGTCCCGGAACCTTACCTTGCATGGCTGTTGTTAAATCGGTTGTGGGTATTTCCTGAAGTTGCTCTTTCGAGATGCTGCCTACGGCTCCCGTCAGGTCGCTTTTTCTCATTCGGATACCCACTACTACAACATCGTCAATGGCAAACGACAGAGGTTCGAGGCTTATATTACCTGTGCCGTTAGATGCTTTGATTTCGAAAGTTTTATAACCAAGATAGGAGAATACTAATGTTCCGTTTTGTGGTACTGACAGAGAGAATTTTCCATCCGGATCGGAGATTGTTCCGATTGTAGTTCCTCTTACAGTAACAGAAACTCCGGGTAAAGTTTCCTTTGTAGAACTATCGGTTATGACTCCATTTGCTGTAAAGTTTTGAGCAAATGCTGCGAGTGCTGACATAAAGAATAGCATACATAGCAATGCCATCTTTTGTTTAAGACAAATACTTGTTCTCTTATTCATAAAATAGATGTTTAAGTTTTTTTATAGTATGGAATTAGTTAATAGTCGTTTTCGGATGATAAGGCACACTTATCTAAAGCAATATGCTTACAGTCATTTAATATAATTTCGGAATTTTAGTAGCTGATAGTAAATAATCGACACGATATCAATTAGCTATAGCTAATGATCTGCCTGATAATTACCAAAGCAACAAACAGGTCTGAGACCTTAAATACAGAGTAGGCTTTTTTATTTTTGGTATTAGATATTTAAGCCGCAGTATTATTTTCCTTTCATGTATTATTATTAAATATTGATTTTTCGGCAAAAGCAAATGTATGTCTTAAAGTAATAGGGGAGTAGTCTTAATTTTTTCAAAAAGTGTAAGATTTGTCGCAAAATAAGGGCTTGCAGCTTCGTGTGAGACATATGTTGTATTTATTGCGACAATTGTAACTTAAACATTTCCTATATTTGCTATAACCTATTTCACACCATAGTTTCAAAATGAATCGCATATTTATATTTCTGTTTTTTTTAGTATACTTCCCTATAAACGTTATATCCTCCGATTATTATTTTTCCATTATCGATGGCGAAATTAATCTGTCGCATAATAATGTAAAATCGATCTTACAGGATAGTTACGGTTTTATGTGGTTTGGAACCCGTAATAAGTTGAACCGTTATGACGGAATAAACCTGAAGGTATTTGATTGTAATGATCCTGTGACTAAGAAGAGAAATAATAATATCTCCTCTTTATTTGAAGATGCCGACCGTAAAATGTGGGTAGGGACTGATAACGGAATCTTTATATTTGATCCAATCACGGAGAAATTCACCTCATTTGAGGCTAAAACTTCGCAAGGAGTAGGCATAACCCAATGGATTGGGGATATTCAAAAAGATATGGATAATAATATCTGGATTGTTGTTCCCAATCAGGGGGTATTTAAATACGACCGAACATCCCATAAACTGTTTTTATATACTGTAGTTAAGGAACTGAAACCTAGCGAAAGTAATCCTCAATGTATTGCCATTGAAAAGAATGGTCGTGTATGGATTGGCACTAATGGCTCGGGGCTTTTTTTATATAATAAAGAGAATGACTCTTTTGCACAGTATCTGGGAGATAAAGAAGGTGGGGAATCATTACTTGGTAAGAATATATATACCATATGCCATTATGGTGACTATTTAATTACAGGCATACATGAAGGAAAATTGGTAAAACTAGATAAACGAAAGAATATTGTGATGGATTTACCT
Source organism: Indolivaga alginatilytica (assembly GCF_003201355.1). Lineage (GTDB taxonomy): Bacteria > Bacteroidota > Bacteroidia > Bacteroidales > Dysgonomonadaceae > Dysgonomonas_A > Dysgonomonas_A alginatilytica. Next base: position 56,692 of record NZ_QICL01000023.1, on the reverse strand, counting down.
TTTCCCGAGGTGAATTATAAAATAATCAGGCATGTAACTATTCTGAATGATGATGAAATATGGGTTGGTACACAATCGGGTTTGTATGTTTTAAATGAAAAAACACGAACGGTAGAACATGCTAAAGAAGAAGCTTTAAATGCTCATTCATTATCCGATAATATCGTAGAGAAAATATATAAAGATAAAGAAGGTGGTATCTGGATCGGTACAAACTTCGGAGGAGTTAATTATTTGCCCAACCGCAATAATAAATTCGAGAAGTACTTTCCTCTAAGTGAATCCAATTCTTTAATATCTAAGAGAGTTCGTGAAATGCGTGAGGATTCTAATGGTAATATATGGATTGGCACTGAGGATGCCGGTGTTACCTTGTTTGATCCTAATCTGCGTAAATTTAAAACGATTGACAATCTTTTTTATAAAAAGACATTGGCTTTGCTTGTCCAAAACTCGAAAGTTTGGGTGGGATATTTCAAACATGGATTGGACATTATTGATTATACTCAAAATAAAGTGAATCATTTTTCTGATAAAGATATGGGTTTGAATGAAGAGAGTATTTATGCTCTTTGTGAAGACAGGTATGGTAAAATATGGATGGGTAATGCTTGGGGAGTATTTGTAGCCAATAAAAACGAAATGAAATTCAAGCGGATGGATATATTCGGACTGAATTACATCTATGATTTATTGGAAGATTCCGAAGGCTATATCTGGGTGGCAACTATGGGGAATGGTGTATATCAATACGATCAGGAACAAAGTGTGCTAAATCATTATGTTACAGGTGGAGAATATGATTTAAGTTCAAATTCGGTAAGCAGTATAACCGAGGATCATTTAGGGCAAATTTGGTTTTCGACTGATAGGGGAGGAATTTGTGTTTTTAATAAAAAAGACAAACAGTTTAAGACCTATTCGATCAAAGACGGGCTTCCCGATGATATTGCTTATAAAATCTTAGAAGATAAATATTATAATCTATGGTTTGGTACTAATCAAGGATTAGTAAGATTTAATCCCGAATCAAAAGCTGTAAAAGTATTTACTCAGAACGATGGGTTATTGTCCAATCAGTTTAATTATAAATCGGGACTGGTAAGTAGCTCGGGTAAACTTTATTTTGGTAGTTTGGAGGGATTGATAGCTTTTAAGCCCGACGAATTTAAGGAAAATAAGTTTATTCCTCCTGTATATATTACCAGACTATCTATCTTTAATAAAGAAGTTGAACCGGGTATGGAAGGTTCTCCTTTGGTTAAAAGTATAGTGCATACCGATAAGATAGTATTAGATTATAATCAGTCGAATATCAGCTTCGATTTTGTTTCTCTCAGTTATACTGCTCCTCATGCCAATGTATATGCCTATAAAATGGAGGATATAGACAAGGATTGGAGCTATACCACAAAGAATCGAAGTGCAACTTATGCCAAGCTACCTCCGGGTAAATATACTTTTATGGTAAAAGGTACAAATAATGATGGGGTGTGGAATGAGGTGGGAGCATCTATCGAAATAGAAATTCTACCTCCTTGGTGGACTTCGAATATTGCTTATCTTATCTATCTTATTCTCTTTATTTTTTTGTCTTATATTGTGTTACGTTTCTCGATGTCAAAATATAAAAAACGACATAACGAGAGGCAAAGACTCTTCGAAATAGAGAAAGAAAAAGAATTATATGAAGCTAAAGTTGATTTCTTTACAGACATTGCCCATGAGATACGCACACCGGTAACTCTGATTAATGGTCCATTGGAGTCTATTCTCGAGATGGATATCCAAAATAACGACTTAAGGCATAATCTTAGTATTATAGAACAAAACACCAAGCATTTGTTAGCATTGATAAATCAACTGCTTGATTTTAGAAAAGTAGACAGTAATAAGTTTTTGTTAACTTTTCGGGAAGTTGATATAGCACTCTTATGTAAAGATATTATCGCCCGATTCGAACAACAAGCCTTGTCTTTGAAAAGGACGATCAATATATATTCGCCCAATGATGAGCATATAATTGTAATAGCCGATAAGGAAGGATTGTCCAAGATATTCAGTAATCTGTTTTCGAATGCAATTAAGTATTCAGATAAAGAGATAGATATTCGTTTCAGCACCGATGATAAATATTTTACGCTCGAAGTAAGTAATGATGGAACGATAGTTCCCGATGATTTAAGAGAACGGATATTTGAACCTTTCTTTCAGGTAAAAACTGCCCGAAGAGAAACATCGGGTTCGGGTATTGGACTGTCTTTAGCTCGCTCATTGGCAGAGCTTCACAGTGGTTATTTATTCTATAGTTCGCAATCAGGATTAAACACATTTACCCTTAAAATACCACTTTATCACGATATTGATTTTGACATAGAGGAGACTGACAGCGAAGCAAGTCTTATTCCACTTGAATATGATAATGGCAGACAATTTCATGAAATAAAGAACACAAAAACCATACTTATTGTAGAAGATAATATGGAGATGCTCAATTTTATTGCCGATAAATTGAGAGATAAATTTATCGTGGAGCGTGCAACCAATGGTGTAGAGGCTCAGAAAATATTAAGTCTGAAAAGTATTGATATTGTGATAACGGATGTAATGATGCCACAAATGGATGGGTTTGAATTGTGCCGTTTTATAAAATCTGAAATCGAATATAGCCATATAATTGTTGTCTTGTTAACTGCCCGTAACGATCTTCCGAGCAAAATACAAGGGCTTGAGTTGGGTGCAGATGCGTATGTCGAAAAACCATTTTCGTTTCATTACCTGCAAACATTGCTGACTTCGTTGTTGAATAATAGGAAACGAGAGATCGAATTGTTCTTACGCAAACCGTTTTTACCTATTCAACAAACGGGAATGAGTAAAGCCGATGAGCATTTTTTGAATAAGATTATTGATATAATCAATGAAAATATAATCGATCCTAATTTCAATGTCGAACGGTTAGCCGATTTAATTTATATGAGCCGATCGAGTCTGCATCGGAAGATAAAAAGTACAATGGATTCTACTCCTACCGATTTTATTCGGTTCGTGCGTCTCCAAAAAGCTGCCGAATTGATACAAGAAGGTAAATACCGAATAAATGAGATTTGCTATCTGGTGGGTATTAATTCTCCGTCTTATTTTATTAAATTATTTCAGACTCAATATGGTATGACCCCTAAAGAATTTGAGAAGCAAAATAAATAATGGTTTGGAAGTAATTTTGCTAAATTTGTAAGAAGTAATTCGTAGGGGCAGACCTATGTGTCTGCCCAATATTGGCGAGCAGATAAGTTCACCTCTCCACCAAAGCAATTACACAAAAAATAAAACAATGAGACTTCTCCATACGGCAGATTGGCATATAGGACAAAACTTCTTCGGTTATGACCGCAAAGAAGAGCATATCTTTTTTCTAAACTGGCTCAAAGATCAGGTTCAGGAAACTCTGGCAGATGTGCTTTTGGTATCGGGTGATGTATTCGATAGCCCTAACCCTTCGGCTGAATCACAAAAAATATATTACAAATTTTTGCATCAGGTTTCATTGGCAAATCCTCAGTTGCAAATTGTGATTGTGGCGGGAAATCATGACTCGGCAGGACGACTCGAAGCCCCCAGCCCTTTATTGGAAGAGATGAATGTGTCCATTAAAGGAATTGTAAAGCAAACACCCGAAGGCGGAATAGATTATAATAATCTGTTAGTTCCATTAAAGAAAAACGGTGTAACAGAGGCTTGGTGTATTGCCGTGCCTTACTTGCGACAGGGAGATTATCCGTCGTCGGAAACTTACAGTAAAGGAGTCGCAGCCATGTACACTGCACTTTATGACGAATTGCTAAAGGTTAAAGAATCCACTCAGCCAGTCATTGCTATGGGGCATTTACAAGCCACAGGTTCGGAGTTATCTGATAATGACCGATCGGAACGAACTATTATAGGGGGACTTGAATGTATCTCGCCCGAAGTTTTTGATAAGCAGGATATTGTTTATACCGCTTTAGGACATTTGCATAAAGCTCAACGGGTTTCGGGTCGTGAGAATGTACGTTATGCAGGAAGCCCATTACCCATGTCATTTGCTGAAAAGAATTACAAACAAGGAGTTAATCTGTTAGAATTGAATAACGGAAAACTTGAAAATATAGAAAGAATAGAGTTTATACCTCCTGTCAAACTACTAAGTTTACCTAAAGAACCTAAACCTTTATCGGAGGTATTAGAAGAATTGGAACTTCTTCCCGATGGTGAAATAACATTACAATCGCCTTATCTCGAAATAAAAGTGTCGATTACAGAACCGGAACCATCCATGCGGCATCAAATAGAAGAAGCATTGAAAGGGAAATCTGTTCGATTGACTCGTATTGCTGCAATCACAACCCGACGAGAACGGGAAAGCCAGATAATGACTTATGAAGAATTACAGGCTGTTAATCCTTTAGAGATGGCACAAGAGGTTTTTCGCAGTAGATATGATAATGAGATGCCCGAAGAAATGGCAAAACTTCTGCAATCGGTAATAAGGGAGGTACAACCATGAAGATATTAGCTATAAGAGGCAAGAATCTTGCATCACTGGAAGGTGAATTCGAGATCGACTTTGCATCCGATCCTCTTAAATCGGCAGGGATATTTGCAATAACAGGAAGTACGGGAGCAGGAAAATCAACCATTCTGGATGCCCTTTGTCTATCCCTTTTTGACGATACGCCACGTACCAATAATGCAGGCGAAAATATTCAGATTAAAGATGTTCAGGACAATACTATCAATCAAAAAGACAGCCGTAATATTTTGCGGAGAGGAACGATAGAAGGCTATGCCGAAGTTGACTTTCTGGCTCTAAGTGGCGATAAGTATCGTTCGCGCTGGATGGTACGTCGTGCCCGTGGGCGAGCTGACGGGGCTTTGCAAAAAACAGAAGTGAGACTGGAAAATTTGTCTACTGGTGTGGAGGAACAAGGGACAAAAACAGAAATTTTATCGAAAATAGTAGAACTTATCGGACTGAGTTTCGATCAGTTTACCCGTGCCGTTTTATTGGCGCAGGGAGATTTTGCCACTTTTCTGAAAGCCAAACAAAGCGATAAGGCTGAACTTTTAGAGAAATTGACAGGAACGGAAATCTATTCTAAAATATCATCTCAGATTTATCAACGGACAAAAGAAGCCGAACAGGCTCTTAATCTACTGAATGAGCGTATCAAAGATGTACGTCTATTAACTGATGAAGAATTGGAAACTTTAATTCAGGAGAAAATAATACTTGATAAAGAGTTGCTCCCATTAAAAAGCCACTCGTCCGATATTGATAAAAAGCTGGCGTGGATTAAGCTGGATGAACAGATAAGGCAAGAGGTACTTCAAGCAGAGAATGAATTGAACAAAGTGCATAGCCTTATCGACGAAGCTAAGCCTCGTTATGAATATATTTCCAAGATTGATTTATCTCAGGAAATCAGAGATACATATATTGAACTTTCGAATAAGCAGAAGCATTTAGTTTTGCAAAAGTCGAATCTTTTTGAAAGAGAAAAAGAGCAGGCTGTTATTTCCGATCAATTGAAGCAAGCTGAACAAAATCTGACCACTTCTAAAATAGCTTTAGATGAACACGAGCAGAAATATACATTGGCTAAGCCCGATATAGCAAAAGCGAAGGAGTTAGATATTAGAATCCAATCGGGAAAAGAAAAAGAAATTGAGGCACAGAAAGAATTTGCTACCCAATCAGAATTGAAAAAGCAATCGGAACAGTATATTCAGGCTTTTCAGAAGGATCTGAAAACAGGCGAGCAAATATTGAATACGCTCAACGAGTGGTTCGAGAAGCACGATTCATATAAAGAAATTGTTCCTCGAATAGATTTGATTGTGAATCTTTTGAATGATGCACAGATATCGCAGTCGCAATCTGTAAAAGCAGCCAATAGTTTAGAAACGAACCTATCCATACTAAAAACCCGAAAAGAAAAGCTTGAAAAATCGGAAAAAGAATACGAAAGGCTAAATGGTCTTTTGCCCAGTGAGATTTTGGCTTTGCGCCTAAAATTGGAGGATAACATGCCTTGTCCTGTCTGTGGAAGTGTTCACCATCCGATACAGAATGCAGATTCTGAAAGTGAAGGAAATCTTCAGGAGAAAGAATTGGAACAAGCTAAGAAGCTACTTTCGGAAGCCATCACAGCAGATAAGGAACAAGTGGAAGCAATACAAAAAGAAATAACTCAATTAGAAACTTTAATCAAGAATTACAGGTCTCAATATGATGAGGCAGTTTCTAAATTGGAGGGGTTTTTGCAACATATTCCGGATTGGAAGATGAAATTAGATACACTTCAATCTGAACTTTCGGAGATAGCTAATCAATGGAATCAAAGTAAAGAACGTCTGGATAAAGGAACTAAATATATAGAGTCTACTACCTTAAAATTAGAATCCGAAAATAAAAATCTGGCAACTATTGTCGAAGAATTTAATCGAAGAGAAGAACTCTTCAAAAAAGCTACTTCCCTTCAAGAAGAATTGATAAAAGAGCGAAATCAACTTTTAGAAGGTAAAAGTGTAGAAAAAGTGGAAACACTCTTCGAAACATTACAAAAACAATTCTCTTTAAATTACGAAGAACTCAGAAAACAAAAAGACAAGCTCGAATCGGATAATGCTCAGATTGGTGGATTTATATCACAAATAAAAGGTGAAATAAACACGGAATCGGAACAGGTTTTAAGTTTGCAAGAATCGGTGCAGGATTGGCTTAATCACAATGATTATCAAATTACATCTGAAATTTTGAATGATTTGATGGCTAAATCAAGAGAGTGGATTACTCAGGAAAAGACATTTTTGTCTGATCTTAAGAATCAAGAACTGGCTCTTAATGCTACTCTTAAAGAAAGGAGTTCGAGGCAAATTAAGCATGGCGAAGAAGAAAATAAACCCGAAGAGGGGCAAAATAAAGAAATTCTAAATCTACAATTATCTGAGATTGAAAATAAATCAGTTGCAATAAATAAACGCCTTACGGAGATTGAAGTCGCATTTGCTGCCCATAATACGGGAAAAGAGCGTATAAAAGCTTTCGAGAAAGAGCTGAATGAAAAATCTGCCCTTTGTGAGAACTGGAAAAAGCTGAATGTTTTACTCGGTTCTGCTGATGGAGGTAAATTTAAAGCCATTGCACAAGGGTATACTTTAGATATTCTGCTGGTATATGCCAATAAACATTTGGAGGAATTGAGCAAGCGGTATAAGTTGCAACGTATCCCCGATACTTTGGCTTTGCAGGTGGTGGACAATGATATGTTGGGCGAAATTCGTACAGTACATTCTCTTTCGGGAGGTGAATCATTCTTAATATCTTTATCGTTGGCATTGGGTTTATCCTCTTTGTCGTCTAATCGGATGAAGATCGAATCTTTATTCATTGATGAAGGCTTTGGTTCATTAGATATTGATACGTTGAGTATTGCTATGGATGCTTTGGAAAACTTACAAACACAAGGGCGAAAGATTGGTGTTATTTCTCACGTTGCAGAAATGACAGAACGGATTACTACCCGTGTGCAGGTTATAAAATCGGCTAACGGCAGAAGCAAAATAAATGTTGTAGGATAAAAAATACTTCTAAGAGTATTTTAAAATAAATGCAAGATGCAAAATGATCTATATTAGATGTTTGCATCTTTTTTTGTTGTATTCTATATCTGAAAGTTTATTTAAATACTTCGTGTTGATTTGACAAATATAAAATTAATATTATATTTGTTTCTGTATGAGAACTTGATTTCTATATGTGAATAAAATGAAGTATTGTCCACATATAGAAACATGAAAAATCTATTTTATGAGTGAAGAGGAAAAGCAAATTTCAATGATTACAAAGTCATTCGAAGTACTGGAATTATTATCAAAGAATCCGTATGGATTGACTTTGCAGGAAATTGTCACACAATTACAGTACCCAAAGTCATCACTTTATAAGATTGTGTCTAATCTGCAAGAAATAGGCTATTTAGGTAGAGAAATGGATAGCTCACGTTATTTCTTGTCCCGAAAATTATTGACTCTTGGGGTGACTGCTTTCAACAGCAGTAATATTATTGAACGTTCCAAAGAATATATGAAGCTTTTACGTGACGAAGTGGGTGAGTCGGTAATGATAGGTACTTTGATTGATGATGAAGTTGTCCTGTTGGAGCAAATAACAGGATCATTGGATTTTGTATTTACATTGAAGCAAGGAATGAAGTTTAACCTCTATTCAACAGCTCCCGGTAAAGTAATATTGGCTTTTTTAGACAGAGACAGGCAAAAAGAGATGCTGGATAATTTGCAGCTCGAAGCAATAAATGAATTCACTATTACTGATAAAGAGCTTTTTAGGAAGGAACTTGATGATATTAAGAGGAAAGGGTATGCAGCAGACATCAATGAAACTGTAGAAGGTGTGCATTGTATTGCAGCTCCTATTTGGGATGAAACAAAGAATGCTATTGCTTGTATCTGGACATCAGGTCCTGCCGGGCGTTTGCCAAAGAAAAATATAGGAGCAATAGCTCAACGGATTATAGAATGTGGATTGTCAATATCATATAATATCGGATATAGAAAAGTATAATAAATAAACATAGTAAGGTCACAGACCTTTTTATTGCTTTGGCAGGCATAACAACCAGAGATAGTTATACTGATAAAATATCGCATTAAAAATGAAACGTTACTTAATAAATAAAAGATGAAAAAGAAAATCGCACTTTTAGGATGCTTAGTCGCATTAGCAGGGCAATCGGTTTTGGCTCAAAGTTTAGAAAAGATGCAGTGGTTTAATGAGCCTGAGAAATGGGAGGTTAAAAATAATACTCTCAATATGCAGGTAACCCCCAAATCGGATTACTGGAGAGTTTCGCATTATGGGTTTACGGTAGACGATGCTCCGTTTTATTATGCAACGTATGGTGGAGAATTTGAGGTGAAAGTGAAAATTACGGGAAATTATAAAACCCGATTCGATCAGATGGGCTTAATGCTTCGTATCGACAGTGAGAGATGGATTAAAGCAGGTGTTGAATTTGTAGACAATAAATTCAATATAAGTGCTGTGGTTACCGATAAGAAAAGTGATTGGAGTGTTCTTCAATTAGAGAAGACACCTTCGTTTGTTTGGATTAAAGCGGTAAGAAGACTCGATGCTGTGGAGTTTTTCTATTCATTGGATGATAAGAACTATATTATGATACGTAATGCACCGTTTCAAGATAATATCCCTGTGATGGTTGGTTTGATGGCTGCAAGCCCCGATGGTGATGGTTTCAATGCAAAATTTGAAAACTTTAAAGTGACTCAATTACCAGATCAGCGTCGTCAGGAATGGTTGAAGAATAATCAATAATTATTCATTGCTATAAATAAAAAAAGGTAGAGCTCTAAGTGCTCTACCTTTTTTTGTTTTATCTAGATTTTTGATTTACTCTTCTACGGGTAGTATCAGATTATCAATATCTACGCCCTCTATGGCTAGACTATCAACCGCAGTCGAATCTACTTCTATTCGCTTAGGAGTTTGACACTGATAATTGCGGCTTATCGGCTGTTTAGGTTTTGGAAATTGACCTCGGTAAGTTGCCAAGCTTTTATCGGCAAGTACTTTTTCCATGAAATAGCCAAATATGGGAAGAGCTGTTCTACTGCCTTGCCCTAACGCTCCCGTTCTGAAATGGATGCTTCGGTGTTCGCCGCCTACCCATGCACCACCCACTAACTTGGGTGTTACTCCTACAAACCAAGCATCGGAATGGTTGGAAGATGTTCCTGTTTTACCTCCAAAATCGGTGTCGAAGTTAAAGAGGTTATATCCCCATAAAGCTTGTGATGTTCCTCCCGGCTCCGAAAGTCCCGATCTTAGCATTTCTGTCATTAAGAATGCTGTTTCGTAAGGAATTGCTTGCGTTTGTTTAGGGTTGTAATTGTATATAACTTTTCCGTTTCTGTCTTCTATGCGGGTAATCAATACAGGATCATGTGTCATACCGTCATTGATAACAGTACAATAGGAGTTGACAAGTTCCAGAAGTGATACATCCGACGCACCTAATGATACCGATGGAGTTTCGTTCAATGGAGTTTTTATTCCCATTGTATGAGCAGTTTTAATAACCGCATCTATTCCTACTTCTTTGGCAAGTTGTACCGCTATTGTATTTATAGATCGGGCAAAGGCAGCTTTCAAGTACATTGTATCGCCTGTATAGGTTGCATCAGCATTACGAGGAACCCATTTGGTAGGTTTGCCTTTGTCTATAACGTCCCAATCTGTATATTGATCTATACGAGTATCACATGGCGAAAGCCCATTATTAAATGCGGCTGCATATACAAATAATTTGAATGTAGAGCCCGGCTGACGTTCGGAAGTCACTTTATCATATTTCCACGATCCGAAATTAATATCACCTACCCATGCTTTCACAAAGCCCGTTTGAGGCTCCATAGCCACAAAGCCTGTGTGCATGAAATGTTCCATATAACGGATAGAGTCCATTATACTGATAGTAGTATCTCGTGTGCCTGTATCATAATCGAATACTTTGAGGCGATGAGGCTTATTTAAATAATAATCAATAGAATCGGGTTGATCAGGGAACTTACGTTTCAGGTCTTTATAAGCAGGAGTCTTCTTGGCTATATTTTCAATGAAGTTAGGAATCTCTTTGTGATTCTCATCCTGCCATGGGTTTTCGTTTCCCCAATGACTGTTGAAGTTGCGTTGTATAATACGCATTTGTTTATCTACCGCTTCTTCTGCATATTGCTGCATCTGATAATCAACAGTAGTATATATTTTTAGCCCGTCACCATATAAGTCTATATCATTTTCTTTACACCAATCACTCAAGAAGCTGGCAACAGCGTCTTTGAAGTAAAGAGCCATTCCATTGGCGTTTGCTTCTGTATTATTTGCCAGAATAATAGGAATTTGCTTCAACGAATCGAATTCGGCTTTGGTGATATAGTCTTTCTTCAAAAGATTGCTAAGTACTACATTCCTGCGTTCCATACTATTCTCGGGATTGATACGAGGATTGTATGTGGTAGTTGCTTTCAATAAACCTACTAAGGTGGCTGCTTGTTCTATGGTAATGTCTTGCGGTGTAGTGTTGAAATAACTTTTACTCGCAGTTTTTATACCGTATGTATTACTTCCGAAATCAACGGTGTTGAAATACATGGTAAGTATCTCGTCCTTACTATAAAAAGCTTCGAGTTTTACTGCTAAAATCCATTCTTTGGATTTCATGATTATCATCTTTACTCCCGGTATATATCCCAACAATCCGGTGGAGTATTGCGATCTCACTTTGAACATATTCTTGGCCAACTGTTGGGTAATGGTACTTGCTCCTCGGGCATTGCCTTTGAACATGTCTTTTACAGCAGCAAATAAGCCTTGTACGTCAATACCGAAGTGTCGATAAAAACGTTCATCCTCTGTTGAAATTAAAGATTCTCTCAAAATGGGAGATATCTCTTCGAATTTCACAGGAGTTCTGTTCTCTCTGAAATATTTTCCAAGTATTTTACCATCCGAACTGTATAGTTCTGAGGCTACATTTTGTATCGGAGCATTTACTTCTGATAGTCCGGGCGATTTACCAAACAGCCATAGGAAGTTGATATCCACTAAAAATAAAAAACCGAAAAGGGCTGCAATAAATGTCGCTAAAAGAATAGCGATTCTTTTATACCATCGCGATTTTTTGTAATAGGCTTTGTAATTTGTTGCCCATTTTTTCAGTTTGTCTTTTGTGGATGAAAGAATATCTTTCGTTTTGCTGGTAAGTTCTTGAAAATCAATTTTCTTCATGAATTCTTTGATCGTACTAATGAGAGTGTAAATGTAATAAAATTTAGTTCGGCACAATCATGCTTTTTTATTTTCTTGATTACATGGATTGTTTTTAGATAAACACTTATAAGCGTGATATGTTGTACTTGTTGTATCTTTACTTCTTATTTAAGGTTGTAGACTTTTCTTTATTGCTTTAGTGAGTATAATAGCAATAGTCTGTTATCATTAGAAATGCAGCAGTAAATATTTTATAATTATGGAATTACGGACAGTTAATGTTACAAGATATATTGCTCCTTTGCGAGAAGGCGGCTCTTTGCCGGCTTTGGCAGATGCGGACGATGGGTTTAAATATGTTGTTAAATTCAGAGGCTCGGGGCATGGTACAAAAGCCTTGATTTCGGAACTGATAGGAGGGGTGGTTGCTCAGACTTTGGGATTTCGGATTCCTGAACTAGTATTTGTGAATCTCGATGAAGCTTTTGGACGTACGGAAGGAGATGAGGAAATTCAGGATTTATTACAGAATAGCAAAGGATTAAATCTTGGATTGCATTTTCTGTCGGGTGCATTTACATTCGATCCCGTAGTAAATCAGGTTGATGCAAAACTATCTTCTCAAATTGTTTGGATGGATGCTTTTTTAACCAATGTCGATAGAACTGTTAGAAATACGAATATGCTTATGTGGCATAAGGAGCTGTGGCTTATAGATCATGGTGCTACATTGTATTTTCATCATTCGTGGGTCAATTGGGAGAAGTATGCAGTAAGTCCGTTCACTCAGATAAAAGATCACGTTTTATTGCCAAATGCAAATCTGTTAGATGAGGCTGATATTGAATTCAAAAAGATTTTGACTCCTCAAAAGATCAGTGAAATTGTTGATCTTATCCCTGATGAATGGTTGGAGTGGGGAGATGAAGATGAAACACCAAGCGATATAAAAAATATATACCGTCAGTTTTTAATTGAAAGAGTAAATAATTCCCGAATATTTGTAAAAGAAGCTCAAGATGCAAGGAAAACACTTATATGAATATGCCGTAATTCGTGTTTTGCCAAGGGTTGAGCGCGAAGAGTTTATTAATGTGGGCATTATCTTGTTCTCGAAACAGGCTAAGTATATAAAAGTACTTTATAAGGTGGACGAGAATAAGCTGAAGTTATTTTCTGATGAGGCTGACGTAGAAGAGATCAATTCTATTCTGGAAGCTTTTGAGAAAATTAGCTCCGGCTCGAAGGATGGCGGAGTTATTGCCACATTCGATATTCCGGAACGGTTCAGATGGTTGACAGCAGTAAGAAGTTCGTGTATTCAGACTTCAAGACCCCACTCGGGTTTTTCATCCGATTTGGATCAGACTATTGAATGTCTTTTTCAGGAGTTGGTACTGTAAAGGGCTTTATTCTTTTCACTTAATACCGATTGGTATTGATAGTCTTTTATATATAAGTCTTTTATTATACCGTCTGCTACTCCTATAATGGGCGTTTCTATAACTAATGCTCTCGATAGTTTCATTATTCGAAGGTAGATATTTATGGCCGGCATAATTACCTCGGCTCTGTCGAGGCTTACTTTTAGATTAATTACACGTTCCTCGTAGCTCATAGTTCGAAGCTTACGATAATAAGCGATGAGTTCCTCACGCTTAATGCGACCGCATCGACGAAGTAGTGAGTCTAGTTTGTTAATATTGCCTCCCGATCCTATGAGTGATATTTTGGGGAAGTTCTTACAATGTTCTTCCATCCAGTCTTTCATTGCTTCCCATTCATTTTTTTCTTCCTCGGCAGGTAATGTGCGGAGTGTTCCTAAGCGGAACGAACCTGTTGCTATTTCTTGATTTTTATAGAATAGAATCAATTCGGTACTTCCACCACCCACATCGGTGAAAATATAGGCTCTGTCTTCTTCTTGAAATTCGTCAATATTATTCAGCCTGATATAATGAGCTTCTTCTATTGGGTCTATCATTTCGATGTGAATGCCTGTTTTGTTTTCCACATGAGTAAGTATTTCTGTTGCATTTTCAGCCTCTCTTATTGCCGAAGTTGCACAAGCTCTCCATACCTCTACATCGTTCACTGTTATCAATCCTTGTAAGGATTGCATTAATGTAGTTAGTTTCTCTTTTTTTACATCGCTGATAAATCCGGTTGAGAAGGTATCTTCCCCTAGTTTTAAAGGTATGCGGATTAATTGATTTTTTTTGAAGTAAGGTTTCCCTTTATAGTCAATTACATCTGTAATCAAAAGTCGTACGGAATTTGATCCGATATCGATTGCTGCAAAACGTTTTGTATCCATATTTATGTTTAATTTTTTACAGCCGAAAATTACTTCTCTTAAGTTACATTGGTGTTACTTTCTTATTGCAAGTATATGAAGTATTTATTTTTCGTAGGAGAGAGATTCGGTAAAATAAAAACAAGCGACTAATCACTAGGCACTTGTTTTTTCTAAAAGTAGTAATTTATTATTTTCTAAAAAAGCAGCGAACAAATAAGAATAACCTAAAACAACACGGAACAGATAATTGTGATCTTCTATTACAAATGTCATGATTAATTATTACAGTATTCGCTCTATTTTGTTACTATCGGATTAATTAAGTAGCTCAAAGTATTTAATACTATGTTTTATGATTATAACTGTCTGTAGTTATATTATACCTGCCAAAGTAATGAAAAGGTTTTCGACCTTCTTATTTCTTTTTGTTCAAGAATGGTTTTACTTGCTTAAAGTTCCCGTCATTGTGAGCCGGTTTTACGCCTAATAAATGAGCGAGTAGGGGATATATCGCTGTATTATCAAACGTTTTTCCTTTGTAATTTTCTTTGAAATCGGGACCGAACGCAAAAAAGATGACTTGCATATCGGGATGAGCAGGATCATATCCATGTGCACCTATATTAGGTGATGGCTTAAAGCCAAACTGCCATCCACAAGCAGGAATAACTACAATATCTCCAATGTTAGGATTTGTTCCGTATTTAAGGCTTTTCGGCACTTTATTTTTTCGATATACTTTAATATTATCAATGTTCGACAATGCTTTATATATTGAATCTTGGTTCTCTTTGCTTGCAAATATAGATGTAGGGTTAGTGCCTACTGCCCGCTCGTACCATGATGGTTTCAGATAATCATTAATATTTATAAACCGATCTTTCGAAACATAAGTCATACCATGATCTGCTGTCACTATTAGATTTACTCTATCACCGAAGGGTAGCGATTTTATTCCGTCAATCAGTTTCCCTATAAGACTATCTATGTGATTCACCATTATTTTAGTTTCTTTTCCATTAGGTCCGAAATGATGTCCTGACGCATCGGGTTCATCCATGTATAGAGTGATTAATCGGGGGCGATCTTCTTCCTTTTTATTAAGCATGGCTAGTGCAGTGTCAACCCGTTGCTCAAAAGTGAGTCGTGGTTGTTCTGCCCATTCTTTGTAATAGGTAGGGTATGAGTTTTTGATATTTATATCTGATCCTACCCAGTAAATGCTGGCAGCTTTTACCCCTTGTCGCTGAGCCGTTGTCCAGATGGGTTCACCTTTATAATAATCGGGGTTATAGCGAGTCAGCGAGTCTCCCATGCTATATTGCCTGTTGTTCGCCCTGTCCCAAAATATATTGTTTATAATACCATGATGATCGGGAACAAGTCCTGTTACCAGTGTATAATGGTTGGGGAAAGTAGATGCCGGATACGATGGTCTCATAACAGCACTTACTCCTTTTTGAGCCATTTTATCTAAATTGGGCGTTCCATGTATTTGAGGGTAATCCCATCTAAAACCATCTAAAGAAATTATAATAGTATAATTATCATTGTTCTGAGAATAGAGATTGGAGCCGGAAGCTATAATCAGAAGAATGAAAAATAAGGAATAAAGTCTGTTCATAACCGATTTGTTTTTTATTAGTAGAGACGTAATAGATTACGTCTCTACATGAATACCCTATTGCAAAGTTAATGAATAGGAATTCTTTTTATATATAACCAGGCAGTCTTTTGAGTTAGAAAATGTATCTGACTCCTATTTGAGAACGCCAGCGTGAATTATAATCTGAGATACTGTATAGTTTCTCTCCCGAAGGTTTTGTAAATTGGAATGTTGGTACTCCTTCAGTGTCAACACTTGCAACTGTAACAGGAGCGTATGAATATCCGGGGCTATTGTATAATCCCCACGCACTATTCAATAAGTTTCCTACATTCAGAATATCGAAGTTCACTTGCAATGTATGACGTCTGCCTGAAACATTGATATAGAAATCTTGTGCAATATGAAAATCGAAGTGGTGCTCGAATGGTGTTCTAAGACCATTTCTTTCAATATATTGCCCTTTTTTCTCTCTGATATCTTTAGTCCCGTTGATCCATTCACCCAATGCTGTGCGTTGTTGTTCTATTGTGCTGGTCACAACACCAGCATTAGTCTTGATGTCTTGGAACTTCATACCTGCTAATTCTGTGTCTGTCGGAATGTAAAGTATATCATTACCTGACGCTCCGTCGTTGTTAATATTGTTTTTATAAGTTACAGAATAGTTAGCTCCTGACTGACCGTTATAAAATAAACTAACAGAAGTTGCAAAATTCTTAGCATATTCTTTTCTGTATGATATTGTTCCTATGATACGGTGTGGAGTATCAAAATCCGAATAAGATAATTCAGGATTATTAGGTCCTTGTCTGTTCTCGTTGTAAGACCAGTTAGAAAAAGCTTGGCTTGAAGTTCCATCATTTACACCTTTAGAATGTCCGAATGTGTAAGCGATCATTGTATTTAACCCAAAATCAAATTCTTTTTCTAATTTTCCGGTCACACTATATGTATATCCCTCGCTTGTATTCGTAAGGTAAACAATACCTGTATATTCTTTGGTATATGCAGCGTTGGTTGCCGGGTTTATTCTGGCTGTGTACAACGGGCGTTGATCTCCGCCATTATTCAGGTATTTTCCACTTTCATGTACTGCAAGATTTTTGTATGTTACATTATTAAGAGTCTTAGAGTATAATCCTTCAATAGAACCTCTAAAGCCATTACCCAGATTTTGATCTGCTGCCAAGTTTACACGGAATACTTGTGGGAATTTGAAGTTTTTGTCCACTACATCAATTTCTGAGGTCAAGGCATTAGGTGTAAATTGTTTGGTCGGATCGATCTGGAATTTAAACCCATTGGCGATTGCGTCTTTCATTTCTTGAGAAACGGCTCCGTTTTTATCATATCCCGTTATTCGGGTGCGGCTATATTCAACTCCTGTATTTGAGAAGCTGTTTGATATCCAGACAAAAGGAACACGTCCTGTAAATACACCTAATCCCCCACGAAGCAATGTATTTTTATTTTCGTCTACATTCCATCTGAAACCTACACGAGGTGATAGCATTACTTGGGTTTTTGGCATTTGGTCTGTTGCAATTTGATATTCCTGTGCAATGGCAGAAGCATTGAATGCTTCGTTTTTGCCGGGAGTATCAAGAAATATTGGCAGATCGACTCTTAATCCATAAGTTAAGTTGAATTTGTCTGTTACAGCCCAATCGTCCTGTCCGTAGAAACCCAATTGAGCAGCACCGAAAGAGGGTGCCCAGTTTTTACTTCCTGTTATATCTTCACGCGAGAATGAATAGTTATATTCGTTAGGAGCTACCTCATTGGCTGTGCCTACAGATAGAAAATCTTCTATAGAGTTGTAGATATAAGACCCGAAGTTATCTCTGATGAAAAGGTTTTTCATCTTGAAAAGTTCATTGTGTGTACCAAAAGTAATGGTATGATTACCTTTATACCAAGTGGTATTATTGGTTAATGTCCATACGTCCTGATCTAACGAATTTGCGGGAGAGTAACGTTCTGTTCCCATTTCGATAGAGTTGGTATTGGCTAGGTTTACCTTTATATAAGGTAAAGCCTGTCCCGAAAATTCACGGAAGTCGCGTACACGTGTATAGCCTACACGAAATTCATTAAACCATTCTTGCGATAATCTTGAATTCAATTCTCCGACAAACGAATTCGTCTTGTTATTCATATTATATCCGTTGTCATTCAAACGAAGTGCATTGGCTGAATTCGAGAAGTTTAATTGAGAGGCTTCAACATAACTGTATCTTACAGTTGCTTTGTGTACCTTATTTATATTCCAGTCTATTCTTGCTAATAATTTGGTCGCTTCGGTGTTGACATCTTGTTGTCCGTATCCGCCACCGTTATATCCGCCAGTCAATGAGCTTAATTTATTAATAACCTGATCGGCTTGCTCTTTGGTTATGTTAGAACCTGCTCCAACATTATAAGACGATGGATAAGTTTTTTCGACCTTTTCGGCATTGGCAAAGATGAATAATTTATCTTTTACAATGGGTCCTCCGATTGTAAAACCGTATGTTTTTTCAGACTGATTGGTAAGCTTTATTCTGTTTTCGATATTTTTTCCGGCTGTTTTTCCAACTAAATCCTGATTGTTGAAATATCCATAAAGTGATCCGTGTACAGTATTTGTTCCCGATTTGGTGATGGCATTGATACCTCCACCCGTAAAGCCGCTTTGACGTACGTCGAAAGGTGCTATAACCACTTGAATTTCTTCAATTGCATCCAAAGAAATAGGATTTGCTCCCGATTGTCCGCCGTTGGTTCCGCTTGAAGCTAGTCCAAAAACATCGTTATTTACAGCACCGTCTATCTGGAAGCTGTTGTAGCGGTTGTTGCTGCCTGCAAAAGAAAGTCCGGATCCCGATACTACTGCCTGAGGTGTTAGTTTTGCCACATCGTAGATACTTCGCGATACGGTGGGCATATTTTCGATCTGCTGTCTGTTGAAGTTACTTGCCGCTCCTGTTTTGTTTGCATTGAATTGAGATACTCCGGTAATTACTACTTCGTTCAGCATTTGGTTATCCTGCTCAAGTTTGATCTGAACATCAAAGGTTTCTCCCAAGCGTAAATTAATTCCGGATTGAACATACTTATTGAATCCTAATAACGAAATCTCTAAAGTATATGGGCCGCCTGTTCTCATTCCCTGAATAAGGAAGCGTCCACTTTCGTTTGCAGTGCCATAATAAGTAGTTCCCGAAGGAGTATGAGTTGCAATTATTACGGCTCCCGGAAGGATATCCGAATCATCTGAGACTCTGCCCGATAAAGAAGCTGTTGTTACTTGTGCAGATACAAACGAGTTTATACCTGTTAAAAGAACGATGAGTAAAAGAATAAATTTTTTCATACATTAATTTAATTTATACATTTTGTTAGTACAAAAGAATAGCATAACTATTTCGTTAATGCGAACAGAACGTTACGTTCCTGTTAATTAACTTTATAGTCATACATGCCTGTATGAGAATTTATTCGATCTTTTTTTGTTGTAGTTGTGGTGCAAATATCTTCAAAAAAAATGAAAAATATAGAAACTCTTATTTGTAAAATGTAGTATTTATATAAAATAAATCATTTACTTTGTGTTTCAAAGTTCTTTTTATGGTTAAGAGAGAGATTATATACATTGGAATCTGTTTTTTGATATTTGCATGTCTGAGATTTGTATTCGCATTCCTCGATGCAAATATGATGCAGTTTTTATTGATGCCCACAAATAAGCTAATAGAAATTATTATCGGGTCAAAAGCTGTATACATAGATGAAGTCGGCTACTTCCATTCGCAATTGAATATTGTGATAAACAAATCGTGCTCGGGATATACTTTCTGGCTGATAGGTTTTCTGATGGCTTCTTTTGTACTTATCAAATCGCAAAAGATCAATTTCTTATTGATAATCCCCCTTTCTCTTTTTTTATCATATGTGGCAACCCTATTGGCTAATGTATCGAGAATAACAGGATATATTCTTTTAATGAGGGGTAAACTTCCTCAGTATATTGATCCTACCGGCACATGGTTGCATCAAATGGAGGGAATTTTTGTATACCTCTCTTTTCTAATCTTGTTTTTTTTCATATTAAACTACACTATCACTAAAATAAAGGATAATGAAAAAATTGCTTGATCCCAGATGGATTTTTATTGTAAACACGTTACCTGTACTTCTTTTAATTTTTATAGGTTGGAGTGAACTGCATATTATAGAAAGTTTTCTCTCTGCTAGTGAATTATGGTTGTGGAAGCTATTTGCTTTGAGCCTTATCGGCTTGTCTGGATTATCGTTTGCGTATGCGACTATTCAATGTGTAAGAAAAAAGCATATCTGTATTTTTTATAGCGCTATATCATTGGTTATTTATGCTATATATTTATATGTATATGCGAATTATTCGGACGATTTTGTTCCTTGGAATGTACCTCGCTGGTTATTCTCTGGTAATATTTATTTATATGTAGGTACTTTTTTGATGCCTACACTCATCCATTCATTGTTATGCTTGGTGTTAATTCTCACACCTCATACCAAACGAATGAAAGCTTGGCCTAATATTTTAGCAGCACTGTTTATTCCTGTTTTATTCTATGTATTTGGTATTTTATTAGCTCCTTTATGGACAATAGTGTCTTCTGATGGACATCATATATTGATCAGTTTAATGATTATAGGGATCACCTTTTTCTTGTTTTTCCTGATCCGGTTTCTGTATATACTGATCTCGGATAAGACAATCCGGAAGGAGTATGAATTGTTCTGGAAAATACCTGTTGCTCTACTATTTCCTCTATTAGGGTTATTTCTCAATAGCTTCGTGGATGATTTATTTGGTGATTTTTCGAGTTATGCATTTCCTATACTAGCTGTAGTGAATGGAGTTTTGATTTGTTTACCATCTTTCGAGAATCGCAAGGTTCGACTATTTGTATTCTTTGGTCGATGTGCTACTTTTCTATATACCTTCTATTTCTTCTTGGTCTTTTTGCCTTTTCTACCTCTATCTGTTTTCGCTATATTGCTTATTGGTACTGGTTTTTTGATGCTTACACCTCTTTTGTTGTTTATTATTCATTTAGATCTGATTTACGAAGATTTTAAATACCTGAGAACATTATACCGTAAATCATTATTATATCCGATAATGATTGTTGGCTTCTTCATTTTACCCATAGGTGTTTCGCTAAGCTATCAGTATGAAAGATCGGTTTTATTCGAAACCCTTGAATATCTCTATAGTCCCGATTATACAAAGGAGTATGATTTGAATGCAGGTTCGGTACTGAAAACTCTGAAAGTAGTTGATGAAAACAAACAGAGTCAGTTTTTCTATAATTCAACGCCTTACTTATCAAGTTATTTTAAATGGTTAGTTCTTGATAATTTGAATCTTTCGTTTAATAAAAAGCAATTGATTAAGAACGTTTTTTCTTATAATGAATCTCCTGATCAGGAAACAGAGGAGTTAGCTAAAGTGGGTAACGCAGAAATAAGTATAATAGATATTCAGCACCGAAGCCAATATGATAAAGAAAAAGCGGCATGGGTTAGTTGGATCGATTTGTCAATAGAAAATCGGCTTGCCTCACTTCGGAATTCTGAATATATAACACAAATAGATTTGCCTGACGGTTGCTGGATAAGCGATTACTATTTATATGTAGGAGATATAAAAGAGATGGGTATCTTGGCTGAAAAAAAAGCTGCCACATGGGTATTTTCCCAAATACGGAACGAAAACCGTGATCCGGGGATGCTGCATTATCTTTCGGGTAATAAGGTGGATTTTCGAGTATTTCCTTTTAGCACAGGAGAGGTGCGACGTACAGGTATTCAATTTATTCACAAAGATCCGGTAGTGATTAATATCGATGGGCATTCTGTTGCATTGGGTAGCGATTCCGGTGTAGAAAAGACGATAGGTGTAGAAAGCCAGGTGAAAAATCAGATAGAGAACGAGAAGCGCGAAGTTGTGTATGTTTCATCTAAAGAAAAACAAAGTCTAAAAACTGTATCCAGAAAGCCCTATTATCATTTTATTGTAGATATATCCCATGCGACCTCTGATAAGCAAAGGCAAAATATCTCAGATATAAAAGGTCTGCTTAATAAGAATATAATAAGTGGGCAAGGAGCCCGAATCTCTTATACGGGAACCTATGTCAAAACCAAAGAAATGGCTGAGGGATGGGAAGAGTATCTGAAATCTCAATATACGGAAGGCGGCTTTTTCTTGGATAGGGCGATAAAAAAAATATTGTTCGAATCGTATACTAATCCTAAAGATACTTATCCTATTATTGTAGTGGTGAGTGATAATATTCAGAAAGCCATTGTATATAATGATTTTGCAGATTTAAAATTTACATATCCGGAGAATGATAAATTCTATGGTTTAAATGGCGAGCGTTTATCTTCTTATTCATTGTTTGAGGATGTGCGAAGTATTGTCGAAAGCGGAGTGACAGCATTCCCCGAATGTAAGGTGAAAGTATGGCCATCGATAGATAAACCTTTGTCATATCTGCCTAACGACAGTTTGCCATCCATAGTATTAAATACTAAGAGTAAGGTGTTGAAGAGTAATCTCGCCAGTATCAAAGAAAAGAATTGGGAATCGGGATTATTAATACAGGGGCAATGGATGTTGCAGGCTCTGTATCCTCAAACAGCAGATGAGCAATGGTTGCCATTGGTTCAGAATAGTTTTAAATCCAGAATATTGACACCGCTTACTGCATATATTGTTGTGGAGAATGAAGCACAAAAAGAAATGTTGAAGAAGAAACAAGAAGAAGCTTTGTCGGGAAACAGATCGTTAGATTTGAATGATGATACGCAACGCATGTCGGAACCAAGCCTCTTTGTAATGCTATTTCTCTTAGGTTTACTTTATTTATTCTATAAAAGGCGAATGCGTAAATCGAAATTGTAAATAATTATTATTGAGTGTATTACACGTGTTTTTAACAATGATAGCTCTTTTAATGTTTTTTGAGCTGATCTCTCATTTGAAATAATTTTCTTTGTAGTACTATGAACGAAAACGTACTCGAAAAGTTAAAAACACTTGCCGAATCTGCAAAATACGATGTGTCTTGCTCATCAAGTGGTACTGTCCGAAAGAATACTCCGGGTGGTATCGGAAATACGGTCGGAGGTATGGGGATTTGTCATAGTTTTACAGAAGATGGAAGGTGCGTATCGTTGTTGAAAATAATGCTTACCAACAATTGTATTTATGATTGTGCGTACTGTATCAATCGCAGGAGCAACGATATCAGGCGTGCCACTTTTACCGTACAGGAACTTGTTGATTTGACGATAGAGTTTTATCGCCGCAATTATATAGAAGGGCTATTTCTCAGTTCGGGAGTAATTAATAATCCCGATTATACTATGGAACGTATGGTGAGGGTTGTTAAAGAACTACGAACCGTTCATCGGTATAATGGGTATATTCATATGAAAAGTATTCCCGGAGCAAGTCAGGAATTGGTAAATGCTGCCGGATTGTATGCCGACCGTATGAGCGTGAATATTGAGATACCTACCGAGAAAAATCTCCAGTTACTTGCTCCCGAAAAAGATCATCTAAGCGTATTCAAACCGATGAAGTACATCCAACAAGGGATGCTTCAAAGCATCGAAGAGCGGCAAAAGTTCCGTTTTGCTCCACGGTTTGTTCCTGCCGGGCAGAGTACTCAAATGATTGTAGGTGCAACCAACGAAAGCGATAAAGATATTCTTACACTGTCTTCTGCGTTGTACAGGCGTCCCAGTATGAAACGGGTCTATTATTCGGGGTTTATTCCTGTTAATAGTTACGATACACGTTTGCCTGCATTAAAACAAGCTCCGTTGGTTCGCGAAAACAGACTGTATCAGGCAGATTGGCTGATGCGTTTTTATGAGTTCAGAGCCGATGAGATTGTAGATGATGCCTACCCTGATCTCGATCTTGAGATTGATCCTAAATTGTCTTGGGCTTTGCGTCATCCGGAGATGTTTCCGGTTGATGTAAATAAGGCTGATTATTCGTTGATTCTCCGTATTCCGGGAATCGGGGTGAAATCTGCAAAGCTGATTGTTACTTCCCGAAGATATGGTAAACTGAATGCTTATCAGTTGAAAAAGATGGGTATTGTGATGAAAAAGGCTCAATATTTTATCACCTGCAATGAATTACCTATGAATACTATAAACGAGGTGAAGCCAGAGTTTCTTCGAAAGATTCTGACTGAAACTAAAAAGAAAAAAGGAGAGATAGATCAACAGCAACTCTCGATTATCTTCCCCGATTAAGGTCAGTTGACAATTATCAGTTATCAGTTATCAGTTATCAGTTATCAGTTATCAGTTAACATGTCTACTCGTTTACTTGTAACTAATTCTAAATATGATTGTATTCTTTTACGATAAAACATTCGAAGGTTTTCTTACTGCTGTTTTTGATGCATACAGTAGGAAAATTTTCCCTGATAAATTATTAGGGGAAGGGAGTATCGCCCCTATGTTTATGGAGGAAAGTTACACGGTCATTACACAAGAAGACAGATCTGCACGTGTATGGGCTTCTCTGCAAAAAAAGTTGTCGAAGACTGCTTGTAATATGCTTAATTATGTATGGCTTTCGGAAGAAGAGGGTAGCGACGATCTGTTGTTCAGGTACATTCGAAAAGTATTTGATAATGTGCATTCTATCGAGATGAATTTTGGAGATGATGATGTGCTTCAAATTCATCAATTAGCTAAAAAGGTGGCAAAAGAAGAACTGTATCTGAAACAATTTATTCGTTTTCAGAAAGCGGCTGACGGAATTTACTTTGCTCCCGTTTCGCCTGTCTATAATGCTTTGCCTTTGGCTATAAGCCATCTGAAAGATCGATTCTCGGATCAAAGGTGGGTGGTTTATGACTTAAAACGAAAATATGGATATTATTATGATCTAAAAACTGTTATCGAAATAACACTGACTGACGACGAGCATCTTTTGACCGGAAAATTGAATGATGCTCTCATGGCAGAGGATGAAAAGTTGTTTCAGGAATTATGGAAAGGATATTTTAAATCGATGACCATAAAGGAACGGATCAATCCAAAGCTGCACCGACAGCATATGCCTAAACGTTTTTGGAAATACCTTACTGAAAAACAGTAATTATAGTTTAATATTGTTTATCAATGCTATGTCTACAAAAATATCAGAACCGTTCTATTCCTAAAAAAAATAGAGCGGTTCTGATATTATAGATATAAACTGATTATCACTTTTCAGTTTTTGCCTTTTCATTTTCATTGCTGATATTTACATCTTCGCGATAAGCATGTAAATGTTCAGACTCGGATCTTTTCTTATCACTACACAGACCTTCACTTTTTTTCATGGGAGCTCCCAATCTTCTATCTAAGTCAGCCTTGGATGTAGAATCGTTTTCTTGTGCCATAATAGTGTTTTTTTAGGTTGTAAATGTCTCATCCTTATTGATCGGACTACAAATTAGAACAATATAGAAGAGTGAATTGTTTAATAAGTAACGATTAAATAGGATCAACTGGTCGGAAATATGCGAAAAGCGAACTTTAATTAAGATAGTATCTTATTTATGTAGATAAAGAAAAATACGAACTTAAAACTTACTGCTATGATTAAAGGGAATGCGTTACAAATATTACGAGACAAATATACTGAGATAGAAGATGATATAACTTTCAGGGAATTTGTAGAATTACAAGCTGATAAGGATCCGAACTTCTATAGGAATTTATTTGATGAGAGCTCAGAAAATGATACTGCAACTCCTTTAACGGAAAGGCAGATTCAAGCTTATAAAGATTTTCTGGATAGTATCTGATTGGATAAGTTCTACTGCAATCTTTCAATTATGATATATGTGTAAATGTAAATAGTTGGAGTTGTTTCTATAAAATGACAAAGCCCTGAAATTTTCATTTGCAGGACTCTTCAGTATGCGGATATTATGGAATACTTTTTATGCTTCGACTAATTTCGAGTTCCAAGCCAATAAGCTTGTCCCCAGAATGATGGCATCCGAATTTTCAATATCCGATGTCAGTATCTTTGTTTTTCCGATGTATATCTGCAACAAATTTTCTTCAAATGATTTTTGAATAGCCTGCATAAAGAATTCATTTGATTTTGCCACTTTTCCTGAAAGTATAAATGCTTTTGGGCTTGAATAGGCAATAAGGTCAGATAATAACTGCCCTAATATATCACCCGTAAAGCGAAAAACTTCTTTAGCAAGAGAATCCCCCTGTATAGATGCTTCGTATATATTCTCAAACGTTAATTCGTTTTGAGGTATATTTCGTAATGTACTCGTTTCCTTACTTGATATAAGAAGTTCTAAAGTTGTAGTAATTATTCCATCTGTCGAACAATATGCTTCTAAACAATCTTTTCGTCCACATTTGCATATTCTGCCTCTGTCGTTATGTACATTGATATGTCCCGATTTTCCCGAGAAAATTTTATGACCGTATATTATTTCACCGTTGGCAACGGCTCCCCGGCATACTTCATTGTCAAGTGATAGAAGTATAAAGTCTTTCATTCCCTGAGCTATACCATATTCCATCTCCCCCATTGCTGCGGCATTTGCTCCATTGGTCAGGGTAACGGGTAATTGTAGCTTATCAGCCAATATCTGAGCTATAGGGGTATTTCCACTCCATGTATGTTCGGGTGCAAATTCCACACATCCTGTAAAATAATTACCGTCAGATGAACTTATGCCTATACCCTTAATGTAATCAATACCTCCTTGCTGTTCAATTAAAACGGAAAGGTGATTATATATTGCATCTATATATTCGGCGATGTGTTGATAATCGGTCTTAACAGAACTCTTGCTGATAATATTACCTTGTGTATCTACAATACCTATCGAAGTAGTGGTATTGCCCATATCAATCCCTATAGCAAATGTTTTAATCATGGTTGAAATATAAAAATTGGTACTTATTTCGGTTATTCAGGTTTGTTATTCATAGAGAGCTTGTTAAGATTAGTGCATCTCGAAAAAATAACGGTCAAAGATCAAGAATAGTCAGGAAATAAAAAATGATATATATCAAGTAATGATTCCGGGAGTCTTAAAAGTATACAAAATAAATTACCATTGCCCTGATCGAACACGACTTAGCGATTCGGGTGTCATCAATAAGTAGGAGGCAATATGTGCTATGGGTGCGCGTTTAGCTGCTTGCGGATATTCTTTGATAAAACGTTCGTAGCGCTCGCGAACACTCTCGAAACGCCACGAATCGGCTTTCTGTTGGGATAAAATAAGGGTTGCTTCCAGAAAACGACGGTATAAAATACCTACCTCGGGTTTATGAAAAGATAATACTTCTATTTCGTTATAAGGAATGCAATATAAGACGGTCGATTCCAATGCTTCTATAAGCAGACGTGTCGGTTCTTGACGAAAGAAGCTTTCTATGCATACGGCAACGTTGTTCTCACATGTAAAATGCTCGGTTACATCACGACCATTTTTATAATAAAATTGTCTGACCAGCCCTTTATCTACATATTGAATGTACTTGCTTACTTGGCCGTCTTTCAGAAATAGTTCACCCTTTGATAACTCCTTACATTGGAGTATCGATGCAAAGCTTTCCAAATCTCCAGGAGAAAGGGGATGCTCGTATTTTAAGGATATTTTCTCGGCTATTTCTGTTTTGTCTTGCATAGATGATCGTTATTCGATACTTAATTGTTATAAGCTTTGTTTAAAATATCCAGAAATGCAGAGCTGGGTTGTGCTCCCGAAATCGCATATTTACGATTGAGAACAAAGTAAGGAACACTTGTTATGCCGAATACGCCTGCCTCTTGAATATCATAGCTAACCTTGTCGTGAAAGTTGTGACTGTTGAAAAGATTTTCGAGTTCATCCTTTCCTAATCCTACACTTAATCCTATTTCGGTTAGAATGTTTTTATCATTCACATTCTTTCCCTCGGTGAAATATGCTTTGAATAGTAATTCTTCTATATCGTTCTGAGTTTTATTTCCCTTTGTTTTTGCAAGATGACTCAGACGGTGAGCATTGATGGTATTTGCAACCACCACTTTATTCATATGAAAATCAAGCCCGCTTTGTTTTGCCATATTCACAACATTTGTAAATAGACCTTCGGCTTGTTGCGCAGACATTCCTTTTTCTCTTACAAAAGAATCTATCAACGATTCGCCATGTGTATCTTCGGGTACATTAGGGTTCAGTTGAAATGATTTCCATTCTACTACAACCTTATCTTTGTGTGGAAATTGTGCCAGAGCTTCTTCGAAATGGCGTTTAGCTATATAACAGAACGGACATGCAATGTCGCTCCATATTTCTACTTTTAAATTGCTTGCTACGGTAAATGACATATAAAATGATTTATAGAGACCAAATATATACATTATAGGCAGATATTTATCTATGCTTATGATCTCTTGTTGCAATATACTTACAACAACTAAGGTCTCAGACCTTTTTATTGCTTTGGCAAGTATAACAACCAGAGATAGTTATATTGATAAAATACCGCATTAAATATTTAAGGCTACTTAACTCCTGAAAAAGATTACTCGATGTGTGTATATGATTTTTAATCTTATCTTTTTGTATAATTGTTCTCACCTTTTCTAAAAAAGAAAGAGGAATTCTGTTGAACTCCTCTAATTCTATATATTCTTAATTCAGAATCATTGCATACCTGAAATTTATTATCAGAATTCAGATGTAAAATGGAAACGAATGTTTTTGAAATCCTGTTGAGCCATCATCAGCACATAGTTAGAGTCGGCAAGAAATACATCTCTGCCTTCTTTATCTTTTGCCATGTACTGAGCTTTTCTTTTCTTGAAGTTTTCAATTTCTTCAGCGTCGTCGCTTTCAATCCAACATGCTTTGTGTAAGTTGATTGCTTCCCATTTACATTGTGCTCCATACTCATGAAGTAATCTGTATTGGATAACCTCAAATTGAAGTTGTCCTACCGTACCTATAATCTTACGTCCGTTGAACTGGTTTGTAAATAGTTGAGCAACACCTTCGTCCATCAATTGATCTATACCTTTTTGAAGTTGTTTGGTCTTCATTGGGTCGGCATTTTCTATGTACTTGAACATTTCCGGCGAGAAGCTTGGTAAGCCTTTGAAGTGTAAATTTTCTCCTGATGTAAGAGTATCTCCAATTTTGAAGTTTCCCGTATCGGGTAAACCTACTATATCTCCTGCATATGCTTCGTCAACAGTTTCTTTCTTCTGAGCCATAAAAGCTGTAGGAGAGGAGAAACGCATCAGACGATTGAAACGCATATGCTTGTAATTGACATTACGTTCAAATTTTCCCGAGCATATTTTAACGAAAGCTATACACGATCTGTGATTTGGATCCATATTAGCATGTATCTTAAAGATAAATCCGGTGAAAGCTTCTTCATTCGGATTCACTTCTCTTTCGACGGCTTCAATAGGGCGGGGCGAGGGTGCTATTTTCACGAAACAGTCTAGTAATTCTTTTACTCCGAAGTTATTTAAAGCCGAACCAAAGAATACGGGAGCAACTTGCCCTTTCAAATAACGATCCATATCCAAATCAGGATATACGCCTTCAATAAGCTCTATATCTTCACGAAGTTTTTCAGCTAACGAGTTGCCAATGTGACTCTCCAATTCAGGATTGTTAATGTCGCTAAAGGCTATAGACTCTGTTACAGTTTGTTTACTTGGCGTATATAGGTCGAGTTTCTTTTGGAAAATATTGTAAACACCCTTAAATTGTTGACCACTATCTATGGGCCAGCTCAGAGGGCGTACTTTTATTTTAAGTTCTTCTTCCAATTCATCAAGAAGGTCAAACGGATCTTTCCCGTCTCTGTCCATCTTGTTTATAAAGATCATTACCGGAGTATTACGCATTCTACAAACCTCCATAAGCTTGCGTGTTTGCGCTTCTACACCTTTGGCTACGTCTACTGCTATAATCACACTATCCACAGCGGTGAGTGTACGGTAAGTGTCCTCAGCGAAATCCTGATGACCGGGTGTGTCGAGAATATTTATTTTATATCCGTCATATTCGAAACCCATAACTGATGTTGCTACCGAAATACCACGTTGTTTTTCGATTTCCATCCAGTCGGAGGTTGCTGTCTTTTTTATCTTATTCGATTTTACAGCTCCGGCAACGTGTATTGCACCTCCAAACAAAAGGAGTTTCTCGGTTAATGTTGTTTTACCGGCATCAGGGTGACTGATAATTGCAAATGTGCGTCGTCTTTGTATCTCTTTTTCTAATTCGCTCATATAAATGATGTCTTCTTTTTTCTCGTCAAAAGCCTCTTCTTTTATTTATTGTTATAGAATTGAGACTCAAGAGTCTTACTGATAACAATATTAAAATGTTTTTGGAAGGTTTGTCGCCTTCATTTGAGTGTGCAAAGATAATATATAAACCAATAGCCCGAAAACAATTAAATAACTCCTTTTTCCATAGGGCTTCTTTTCTGTTAATGAAATTTATATTTTTCTTAAAAAAGATGTGTTAATTAACGCATTCTTGCTAACCAAAGTTAAATAATTATGTTTTTAAGCATAATTTATTCTATTTAGTTTTGAAATTAATAATTCATATCTATATTTGCACCGTGTTTTTCATAGTATTAGATTTAAGGTTAATAATTGAGGAGTAGGTTGTCGGGATGACAACCTCTTCTTTTTTGTACACGTTTCTCGCTCTGCAACAGGGAATCTAAGGTTTGAGAACAAGGAAAGATCCAAATTTTGCTTACATCTTCCCAGAATGTTATTGTGACAATATCTACTGTCGTTTTGTGATTTGCCTTTTTTATTTGCAACTTTTTATTTACTGCTTACAATCAAAGGTTGATTATAGTCCTTTTGCCACCTTTTTCTCAAAAGGATGGGAAGCCAATTCATCTATTTTTTTATCAGTTATATCAGTAGTCATATTTTTTTGACTTATTGCAGGTTATGAATTATCTGCAGACCTTTGTACAGAGATAATATAAGTTATATGATACGAGAATGTTTTATTTTGGCAATTGCCGTTTTATGTTCAAGTAGTTGTTATAATCAAACTAAAAATGACAGAGATATGGAAACTAAAAATCCAATATTATGTGACCCTGAAACGGGGTTTTGTGAAATCCCGGGAATAAATACAAATAAAGAAGCCCTTAATAATCCACAAGTAAAAGAAAAAACAGTTCGGCTGGTATATTTTACCGATCCCATTTGCTCTTCCTGTTGGGGGATCGAAGGTCAATTAAGAAAGTTGAAACTGGAATATGGTCACGAATTGACAATAGATTATCGTATGGGAGGTTTATTGCCTTCATTCGATAATAATTATAACAGTGGAGGAATAACGAAACCTGCGGATGTTGCAGTGCATTGGGATCATGCAAGCGATTATTATCAAATGCCAATAGATGGAAACGTCTGGCTGGAAGATCCCTTGTCATCGTCTTATCCGCCATCTATTGCTTTTAAAGCCGCCCAACTGCAAAGTGAGGAGAAAGCGGTCGCTTTTCTAAGGTCAATGCGTGAAATGTTATTTTTACAGAAAAAAAATATTTCGAAGTGGGAAGTATTAGCAGAGGCTGCACGTCTTTCGGGATTAGATATTACAAAATTGAAAGACGATTATGAGGGAAAAGCCCAGACTCTTTTTCAGGAAGATTTGAATCTGTCTCGTGAAATGGGTGTACGTGGTTTTCCAACGATCTACTTTTTTAATGATACGGGATTGCAGGAAGTAGTATCTGGTTCTAAACCTTATGAGTCTTATGAAAAAGCTATCCTGAAATCTTTTCCGGAAGTTAAAAGAACGGATTATTCGAAAGATGCTCTGGAATTGGTTCATAAATTTGGCAGTATAACGATTAAAGAACTTTCTGTATTGGCGGAGATAAGTATGTCGGATGCTGAGAAAGAATTACTACGTTTACAAAATGAGAATAAATTAGCGGTCATAGTTTCCCGAAAAGGGAATTTGTGGCGACTTAAAGAGTAATCCGATTAATTTTACAAATCTAAATAACATTAATATATCCAATTATGGTACTAATACAAATTAATTTTGATTTTCCTGCCGAGATGATGGGAGATGCACTGACAAATGGGGCTAAGCAATTAGCGGAAAGTATTAATAACGAAGATGGGTTTGTTTCCAAAATATGGATAGAAAATACTGAAACTGAAGAAAGTGGTGGTATATATCTATTTAAAGATATGGCTTCTGCCGAAAAATATGCCCAGATGCATGTAAAACGTGTTGAAGTAATGGGGGCAAAGAATATTACAAGCAAGTTTTTTAATGTAAATGAAACTCTGTCTATAATAAATCACGGGATTTAATTCTTGATAAGAATCCTAAAATATCAGGAGTAATATTTACGTTACTCCTGATAATTTATTTTAAAATCCGTCAAAGCTAAAAGATAGAGTAGTTATCTATTTGTAGATTTCTTTTTTTCCTGCAAGGAGTGTGTTTTTCATCAAAGAGATAATAGTCATAGGTCCTACACCTCCGGGTACCGGAGTGATAAACCCTGCTTTGGTCGCTACTTCATCAAAAGCAACATCGCCTTTTAGTTTAAAGCCCGATTTTGTTTCGGCAGATGGTACTCTTGTAGTTCCAACATCAATTACTGTTACTCCTTCTTTTACCATATCTCCTTTCAGAAATTCGGGAACGCCCATTGCTGCGATTATGATATCGGCTTCGAGGCATATCTCTTTGATATTGGGAGTGCGGCTATGACATACTGTTACCGTTGCATCTCCCGGATACCCTTTTTGCATCATGAGACCGGCTATAGGTTTGCCTACAATGTTACTTCTGCCTAGTACAACACAATTCTTGCCTTGTGTGGGTATATTGTAACGTTTCAGTAGTTCAACTATACCGGCAGGTGTTGCAGAGATAAAGCAAGGAAGACCGATTGACATACGACCTACATTGATCGGATGAAATCCGTCAACATCTTTACGGTAGTCGATTGCCTCAATTACTTTTTCTTCAGATATATGTTTGGGTAGGGGTAATTGTACAATAAAACCATCTACATCTGCATCTTTATTCAATCTTTCGACACATGCCAGAATTTCTTTTTCGGTAACATCACTTTCATATCTGATAAGCGTTGACTTGAATCCTACTTCTTCGCATGTGCGTACTTTATTCGAAACATAGGTTTCGCTACCTCCATCGTGTCCGACAAGAACAGCGGCTAAGTGTGGTGTTTTTCCGCCATTTGCCTTTATAGTGTTTACTTCTTCGGCAATCTCTTTTTTTATTTGGGAGGCTATAGCTTTCCCGTCAATAAGTTGCATAGATATTGTATTTAGTTCTAAATAAGGTCACAGACCTTTTTATTGCTTTGATAAGACAGTTATAAACTAGATGAGCATTTGATTTACTCTTTATACAAAGATGTGAAGAATCTTAAAAGCAAAAAAAGGAGCATTCACTTTTAAATTGCTCCCTCTTATGTTTATTCTGGATTCAGTCGAGTGTAACTGAGTATTTACTGGAATAAATCAGATGAATTTTTATCCTCTTCTAGTTTTGACTTAATTTTATCAAAATCCAATTGAGCAATTAATTCATCGATTTCCTGAGGGTCTGCAAATACCCAATAAATTGTCTCATCGATATATTGATTTGAAGAAGAGGTTACTTTCTGCACCAACGTCACAACATGCTTTCCGCTTTCAAGGATCATGAAACTAGGTTGAAGTTTTTGACCAAAAGAAAAAAACCATTTAGAACCTTGCCAGCAAATTGTAGTTTTAGGAAGCCTGAGATCCATAGACTTTGATAGTTCTGTAACATTATTATCTTTAGCGACCTTAGACCATTCTACAAATTTGTCTTTCATTTGAAGTAATATACTATTAAATTCTTTAATCTGGTCGCTTTCTATTAAAACCATAGTTCGGTTGTCGCTTTTCGCAGGCACTTGAATGTATACAGAAAATTTTCCATTTTTAATTTCTCCCGCCTCAATATCATATACTTTATTAAAGTAGCTAGAAGAATATGACCCTACCGTTTTTTCCGCAAAGGACGCATTTGAAATGAGAAAGATACATACCAAAAATACCAATTTAATTTTCATAATTAAGTAAAATATTAAGTTAATAAATTTTCAGCAAAGCTAGAAATAAACATTAAATAGTAGAAACCGTTCAATTATTATTTGTTTAGAAAATTCTACTACTTTGAATTTTCCTTAAGTTTGCTATCTATTCTTTTGTTTTTATTCAATACTTTTTTAATAAAGGGTTTTAGACTATCTCTCTTTCCATTTATCATTTTTTCATTCCGGGCATCTTGGACATCAATTTGCCTGCACCTTTCATCTGAGTCATCATTTTCATCATCTTTCGGGTTTCATCAAACTGTTTGATTAGTTTGTTTACCTCCTGAATAGATGTTCCGCTACCTTTAGCTATACGCTGGCGGCGGCTTCCGTTGAGAATCTCCGGGCTAACTCTTTCTTTCGGGCTCATCGAATAGATAATTGCTTCGATACTTTTGAAAGCATTATCATCGATGTCTATATCTTTCATCGCCTTTCCTACACCGGGAATCATGGCTGCCAAATCTTTCAGGTTACCCATTTTTTTGATTTGGTGTATTTGCGAAAGGAAGTCATTAAAGTCAAATTGATTTTTTGCAATCTTCTTTTGAAGACGACGGGCTTCTTCTTCGTCATATTGTTCTTGGGCACGTTCTACCAGCGAAACAATATCACCCATTCCCAATATACGGTCTGCCATACGTTCGGGATGGAAAATATCCAGTGCATCCATCTTTTCGCCCATACCGACAAACTTGATAGGCTTGTTTACTATCGAACGAATCGATAGGGCAGCTCCACCACGTGTATCACCATCTAATTTGGTAAGGATGACCCCGTCAAAGTTCAATCTGTCGTTGAATTCTTTGGCGGTGTTTACTGCATCCTGTCCTGTCATAGAGTCTACAACGAACAATATCTCGCTAGGTTTAACGGCGGTTTTGATGGCTGCGATTTCGTTCATCATCGCTTCATCAATTGCCAAACGACCTGCTGTATCTATAATTACAACATCATTGCCATTTGCTTTTGCTTGTTTAATTGCGTTCAAAGCAATCTCAACAGGATTTTTGTTTCCGTCTTCCGAATATACAGGAACATCGATTTGAGTTCCCAATATTCTCAACTGCTCTATAGCCGCAGGACGGTATATGTCATCTGCTACGAGCAGAGGTTTTTTTCCTTTTTTAGTCTTAAGAAGATTGGCAAGCTTTCCCGAGAAAGTTGTTTTTCCCGAACCTTGTAGTCCTGCCATAAGGATAATAGCCGGATTGCCATCCAAGCTAATATCTACAGCTGTACCTCCCATTAGTTCGGCAAGTTCATCATGTACTATTTTTACCATCAACTGGCCAGGCTTAACAGCTGTCAGTACATTTTGTCCTAAAGCCTTTTCCTTAACTGTTTCGGTAAATTGTTTAGCAGTTTTAAAGTTAACGTCGGCATCAAGCAATGCTCTGCGAACATCTTTCAATGTTTCTGCAACGTTGATCTCCGTTATTTTGCCTTCACCTTTTAGTAGTTTAAACGATCGGTCTAATCTATCACTTAAATTTTCAAACATATGATATAGCGTCTTCTATTGTTATATTTTCTACTCTAATCTGATAAGAGGTACAAAGATAATAAAGTTTTTCGATCTCAATTGAGAATTAAGGTCACAGACCTATTTGTTGTTCAACCAAGTATGAAAAAAAATGTTAGTTATGGTTTTGAAATACGACATTAAATACTTTCTTTTACTTAAATAGTGTCTTATCTGTTGTATCTCTGATTGCTATATATAAAATATGAGTAAAATAAGTATCTTTGCTTACAACAAATAAAATTTTAAGATATTAAAGCTAAAGAAACATTCTTTCTCTGGAGGTAATATCTATTGTTATACACATGATTAAATACATTATGGATAAAGTGATAATTAACTCATTTGAAGAGTTTGAGCAATATGTTGGTAAGGAAATCGGAGTATCCGATTATCTGAAAATTACACAGGAGCGTATAAATCTATTTGCAGATGCAACACTCGATCATCAATGGATACACGTTGATGTAGAGAAGGCAAAAGCCGAAAGCGTATTTCACAATACAATTGCCCATGGTTATTTGACCTTGTCGTTATTGCCTCACTTGTGGTCCCAGATAATTGATGTGCGTAACCTCAAAATGATGATCAATTATGGCATGGATAAGCTGAAGTTTGGTCAGGCGGTAGTGGTTGGTAGTGAGGTTCGTATACGTGTAAGGCTCCTTTCACTAATAAACCTCAGAGGAACGATAAAAGCTGAAATGAAAGTAACAATGGAGATTAAAGATTCTACTAAAAATGCTTATGAAGCTAATGTCTTTTTCTTATATAATTTTTTGTAATATAAAAAATTCAGATTAATCGGTTAATATTGAACATGGCTAATAAATAATTTTCTATTTATTTTTTATTTTATCTGATCACCAAAACGAACTTTACTATGAAAAAAACATTCCTCTTCGGTTTTATAAGTTTGGTTTGCTCCCCTGCCTTTGGTCAGTGGACTTCAAACGGCAGTACTATTAGTACTGTTCAAAATGTAGGAATTGGAACAACTGCTCCGGCATATAGTCTAGACGTAAATGGTAATACAAGATCTGCAAATTTTGTTTTACCTCTATCTGGTCAGATAGGCTATGCTTTATCTGATAAGTTTACTTATAAAGAGCGAGTTATCGGGCATTATGCATTAGGGTGGATAGCTGACTCATGGAGTTCGCAAGGAGGATCTTTGTGGCAGAGTGGTTTTGGTGGTATTAAATTTTTTACCACAGGTCAATTTCGTATGGGTATTAATGATTCAGGCAATGTTGGTATTGGTACAGAGGCTCCGACACAGAAATTAGATGTAAATGGTAATATAAAAGCTAAGAATCTGGTTTTTTCATCCGGGTCTCAAATATCAATGAATTTATCTGATAACTTAACATATCAGGGGTATAGTATTGGGCATTATGCTTTAACATGGATGCCTGATCCTTGGTTTTCAGGTTCTAATACGTTATGGCAAAGTGGGCATGGAGGCATTAAGTTTTTTACATTCGGTCAGTTTCGTATGGGTATTAATAGTTCAGGCAATGTTGGTATTGGTACAGATAATCCCAAAAACAAACTGGAGGTAGCCGGTACTATTCGTGCAACCGAAGTAAAAATAGAGGCCTTACCTTGGGCAGACTTTGTGTTCGATAAAGATTACAAGCTCTTATCGTTAGAAGAGGTAAAGGCTCATATTGATGAGTATAAACACCTTCCGGATGTTCCCTCCGAAAAGCAAGTAATAGAAGAGGGGATCAATATTGGCGAAATGCAAGCGAAATTATTACAGAAGATCGAAGAGTTGACACTATATGTAATTCAACAAGATATCAAGAATAAGGAACTAGAAAAAGAGATTAAAGAACTTAAAGTTTCCTTATCTAAAGAATGAATCTTTCTAAAGCTGTACTATTATGAAAATAAAAGAAATATTACAAACAATAGAGCATCTGGCTCCTCTGCCTTTGCAGGAGAGTTTCGATAATTGCGGCGTACAGGTAGGTGATGTCAGTCAAGAGGTAAAAGCTGTTTTACTGTGTATTGATGTTACAGAAGATGTAATGGATGAGGCTATACGATTGGGGTGTAACCTTGTAATATCACATCATCCCCTCGCTTTCCGTAGTTTTAAATCTCTTACCGGGAAAAACTACGTGGAGCGTTGTATGATAAAAGCTTGCAAACACGATATTGTAGTGTATGCTGCTCATACCAATTTAGACAATGCTGTCGGAGGTGTTAATTATCAGTTGGCTAAAATACTCGATTTGCAGCAGGTGAAGATACTTGCTCCACAGAAAAATAGTCTGGTGAAATTGGTCACATTTGTTCCGATGGATCATGCGGATAGTGTACGTACTGTTTTATTCAATGCAGGAGCAGGAAGTATCGGGAATTATGATGCTTGCAGCTATAATATAATAGGTGAAGGGACTTTCAGGGCTGGAGAGAATGCGACTCCTTTTATTGGTGAAAGAGGCGAATTGCACCGTGAAGCCGAAATGCGTGTAGAAGTTATCCTGCCTGCATTTAAACAAAAAGAAATATTGAATGCTCTTTTGGCTGTACATCCTTATGAAGAGCCGGCTTATGATTTTTATAAGTTGGAAAATTCGTGGTCGCAGGCCGGTAGCGGTATTGTAGGCACTTTGCCTGATCCGATGGAAGAAGAAGACTTTCTGTATTATTTAAAAGATACGCTTCACTTGTCGAGTATTCAGCATTCCACCTATCGGGGAACCATGATTCACGAAGTAGCCCTATGCGGTGGTGGTGGAGCTTTCCTTCTGCCCCAAGCTATTGGTTATGGTGCGGATATTTTTATAACCGGAGAAGCTAAGTATAATGACTTCTATGATGTAGAGGATAAAATTTTATTGGCTACGGTCGGGCATTATGAATCGGAGGTCTGCACAAAAGATATATTTTATGATCTTATCTCAGAAAAACATCCCGATGTAGAACTAAATTTATCTCAGTTCGATGTTAATCCTGTGAAATATCTGTAACTTATTATAAAGTGATCTATGGGGAAATCGACTAACTATTATAATACGTTTATAGAGGTTTCTGAGGATTGTTTCCTGGAGAAAGCCGAAATTCCTATAGAAAGAGCAAGTAAAGAAACAATTGCCACTATACAGTTTTATAGGATAAAGGAGAATCCTTACATATATACATCGGACGAAATCATATTTCATATTTATGCAAGTAAAAATGAAATAGGGGCGGATGATATCGAAGAAGAGAAAACTCAGTTTTTTTCGAAAGGACAGCCTTGTCTTCGTTGTTCTCCATTACCTAAGCGTTACGGATGGGGAATACATTATAATGCAGAAGGTAGAATCGCTATTTATGCAATTGAATCGGATGAATATAGTAAACTGAAAGCAGATACAACGTTAAAGCATCTGAAAGCCATGCGTTCATCTCGTAAATGAAAGGGATTAAATTTTGGTAATTTCATCAAAAAATAGTATCTTTGTATTTGAATTGTGACAAATAAGTAAAGACTGAAAAATGTCGTACTTTAAAGTCATAACAAGTAATAAAAAAAGGTCTGAGACCTTCTTGTGTATGGACGTGGTGATATACTCCCACTGAAATAGTGCAATGTAGTAAATAAAAAAGCGAAATACAGGGCTTTTTGTTTGCTGCATTTTTTTATTCAAATAACAGATAAATAGTGATTAGTAATTAAAAATAACAAATGGGGATGCGACCCTAAATAATAAAATGGCAAAGAAATCATCTGAAAAAGAAGTTGCAGTAGAAGATAAGCTAAGAACGCTTTATAATCTACAAGAAAAATTGTCGGAAGTAGATAAAATCAAAATCCTTCGTGGTGAATTACCTTTGGAGGTATCTGATTTGGACGATGAGATAGCAGGTCTTAAAACGCGTGTTGGAAAATACGAGTCGGATCTTAAAGAATTTGAAGCTGCTGTTACTCAACAAAAACAAAAGATTCAAGATTGTACATTGAAAGTTGAAAAGTATAAAGAGCAACTTGATAATGTACGTAACAATCGTGAATACGATCACCTGAGCAAGGAAATTGAATTCGAAACATTGGAAATTGAATTGTCAGAAAAGCGTATCAAAGAATTTACTCAAAATGTAAAGACTTTGAAAGAGCAAATCGAAACAAGTCATGCTTATCTAACAGACCGTTCTGCTGACTTAGCGCAAAAGAAAGAAGAATTAGATGAAATCGTTTCTGAAACTAAACAACAAGAAGAGGTTTTAAGAGATGAGATAAAAGGCATTGAGGCAGAAGTAGAGCCTCGTCTTCTTCAAGCATTCAAACGTATCCGCAAAAGTGCACGTAATGGTTTGGCAATCGTATCTATCGAGCGTGGAGCTTGTGGAGGTTGTTTCAATAAAATACCACCACAAAAGCAAATGGATATTAAATTAGGAAAGAAAATCCTGGTATGCGAATATTGCGGTCGTATCATGGTTGACACTGAATTGATTAATAATGTAGGATTCTTATCTTTAGATTAAGGTTTAAGATCTTTTTCTGAATTGAAAATCTCAGCAAAATAAAAAAGAGCCTCTTGAATAATTATTCAAGAGGCTCTTCGTTTTTAGAGAAAGATACTTTTCTACCTTTTAAAAAGAGTAACTTTTCATTAAAAAAGTATCTTTGTCATTCAGTGTATAATTTCTGTATCCTACAGACGTTATAACTTTAGTTCGCTTTTAGTTTTATTTGGCTTTTAGGTAAGTATTATAAACTGCAATCGTGGTGTTTGGCTCAAATCATGATAAAGGTAAGAGATATTAAAAATATATATATAATAAATGAAGAGGTATCATTTTTTACTATTCATCGGAATAATTACTTTTTGTAGTTCGTGTGGAACCACAAAAAACTTCTCATATTTTCAGGATTTAGATGAATACTTGCAGAAGGAAGTCGCAATGTCTGATTCTGTACAAGAAATAAGAATAAAGCCTGACGATCAGCTGGCTATTGTAGTGTCGTCTGTAAACCCTCAGGCAGTGACACCCTTTAATCTTCCTGTAACGGGACAACTTAATCCGACTCAAAGCTCGCTTCCATCCTATTTGGTTGATAGCCAAGGAGAGATAAATTTCCCTACCTTAGGGAAGGTCCGATTAGCTGGTCTTTCTTTGGAAGAGGCTGTTAGTTTATTGCAAATCCGATTAGAGGATTATGTGAAAGATCCTATTGTAAATGTCCAGATATTGAATTTTAGAGTATCTGTCTTAGGATCGGTGAATGCTCCGGGTCCTTTTTATTTTACAGGCCAACGGGTATCTATACTGGATGCTATTGCAAATGCGCGGGATTTAACCCTTTATGGAAGACGTGATAATGTATTACTGATTCGGGAAAATGAAGGAAAGAAGGAGTTTATACGATTCGACCTGACTAAAAGCAGTGATGTCTTCTCTTCGAAATATTTCTACTTGCAACAAAATGATATTGTGTACGTAGAGTCGAACAAAGAGCATCAAAAGGATGCGCAGATGAGCCAGCAGAAACAATTTAATTTGACATTGATTACCACAGCCATTACCAGTGTTATTGCTACCGTATCATTAATAATAGCTGTATCTAATAAATAAAGGTCTCAGACCTTTTTGTTGCTTTGGTGTAGGGGTGAACCTATGTGTTCACCCGCATAGGACAGACACACAGGTCTGCCCCTACGACTAAAATTATCATTAAATATTTGTATTACTTATATGAGTGTAAATAAAAAAACCGAATTTGTAAATGTAGGGGATGTTATCCTTAAATATACACGATATTGGAAATGGTTTTTGGTATCGGGAATTGCTTGTTTGTTTATAGCGATTGCCTATCTGAAAACCGTAGATCCTACTTTCTTGATCGTTTCAAATGTGAAACTCAGAACTGAAGAGGAGGGGGCTAAAATTGCTTCGTCTCTGGTTCGTAGTTTTGGATTGGGTGGATTGGGCAGTTCTGATAATATAGATGATGAGTCGGCGGTAATGTCATCTCAATCGCATATGCGTGATATGATTTATGGATTAGGATTATATACTACTTATGACTTGAAGAAATTTCCATTCGACAAATCGATGTATAATACTTCGCCTCTAAAATTGGTTGTGGAACGAGGCGTGGTTGATACCTTATCTATGCCTCTGAAATTCGAAATCGGTGTAAAAGATAAGGTGTTTAAGGTAAAAGTAAAAGCGGATGGTGATAATATAGGCGAATTCGAATTTGCATCTTTACCTGCCGAAGTAAAACTTCCGTATGGAAATTTTACATTGAATTATTCGGGAAAGCCAATTGGTAAAAAGGATTATAAATTAGACGTTGTTTTAGCCGGATTAGATTATGCTGCCGAGAAATTCCGTGAGAAAATAATGATTGGCTCAGGCTCTAACAGTTCGGACATTATAACTCTTAGTATAAGGGACGTAAACAAAGATCGGGGTAAGGACATTCTGAATAAGCTCATTGAATTATACAATGAAGATGCCAAAGTCGATAAAAATCGAGAGGCTGAAAATACTGCTGATTTTATAAAGGAACGGATCAGTTTACTGTCTAATGAACTGAGCGATCTGGAGAAATATCTGGAAAATTTCAAGAAACAAAATAATATAACGGATATGACTTCTGAGTCTACCGTATTTATTGAAAAATATAATGATCTTCAAGAGAAAAACACGGAGATAAATATACAATTGAGTATTGCAGATATGCTTGAGGGCTTTATCTCCGATCCAAAGAATAAATATGAACTGATTCCCTCTAATACGGCCGTTTCAAGCAATACTTTGGAAGCCATACGTGCGTATAATAGTGCTTTATTGGAAAGGACTCATTTGTTGCAAAACAGCACCCAGCAAAATCCGGTTGTGATTTCGATGAATGAGCAGATCGATTTACTAAGGAAAAATGTCGAAACAAGTATTCGTAATGCCCGTAGGGATATTGGCATCCGAAAGAAAGATTGGGCAGGTCTTGAAGGTGAAATGCAATCGCGAATATCGGAGATGCCGAGACAAGAGCGTGAGTATCTGGAGATAGAACGCCAAAGGAAGGTGAAATCGGATCTTTATGTGTTTCTTTTGACAAAGATGGAAGAAACTCAATTGACGTTGGCTTCAACTACCCCCAAAGCAAAAGTAATTGACGGGGCCTATAATATCTGGAAACCTGTTGCTCCCCGTAAAATAATTACATTAGGTATTTCACTGTTGTTTGCATTGCTGATACCTGTCCTGATTATTTATCTGATCGATATATTTAAAATAAAAATAGCATCGAAAGAGGAATTGGAAGATGCAACATCCGTGCCCGTTTTGGGAGAGATATGTCTCGATAAAACAGCCGGTAATATTGCTGTAGCAGAAGGAATCAGTACTTCAACAGCCGAATTGTTTCGCTTGGTGAGGACTAATCTGCAATTCCTGATGAGGAAAGAAGATAAGGTAATTCTGGTAACCTCAAGCGTAAGTGGCGAAGGTAAATCGTTTTTTACGGTGAATCTTGCACTTTCATATGCGCTGATTAAAAATAAGAAGGTGGTTTTGGTCGGCTTAGATATTCGTAATCCAAAACTTTCTGAATATCTAAATATAAACCGAAAAGACGGAATGACTTTGTATCTGGCTTCGGATGAAATGAAACCCGAAGATATTGTAATACATCGTCCTGATCTGCATCCGAATGTATATGTAGTTCCTGCGGGGCCTATACCTCCTAATCCATCCGAACTGCTATTAAACGACCGTCTGGAAGAGATGTTTGTATATTTACGTGAGAATTTCGACTATATAATAGTTGATACTGCTCCTGTGGGAATGGTTTCGGATACCTTCTGTCTCGACAGGGTTTCCGATAAAACCGTGTATTTGTTCAGGGCAAACTATACAAACAAATCGTACCTCAAATTGGCAGAATCTATTGTTGAGGAACAGAAGTTGAAAAATGTATCAATAGTTATCAACGGAACTACTACCAAAGCCGCTTACGGTTATGGCTA
The DNA here is from genome assembly GCF_003201355.1 of Indolivaga alginatilytica. GTDB lineage: Bacteria > Bacteroidota > Bacteroidia > Bacteroidales > Dysgonomonadaceae > Dysgonomonas_A > Dysgonomonas_A alginatilytica. The sequence continues at coordinate 13,225 of NZ_QICL01000023.1, read as the reverse complement.
CGGTGCAGCCAACAAAGGCAAAGCATAACAACACAAAACATTGAGCAAGATAGTTATTACCAGAAAAGATGTTGTATGGGGATATGTGGCACAAGGTTGTAACATTGGGGCTAATATTTTCATCTTACCGGCTATCTTTCGTTATCTACCTTCCGACACATTGGGTATCTGGTATATCTTTGTCAATCTGGGAATGTTCGCTACACTTATAGGTTTGGCTTTTCAAAGCACTTTTTCCCGTAATATCTCGTATGCTTTTGGGGGTGCTACTTCTTTGATAAAGGATGGGGTAGACTTTCAGGCAGAAGTGATGAAAGAGTCTAATTTCCCTTTGATAAAAAGTTTGATATATACCATGCGTCGGTTTTACGGATATGTTTCAATAGGTATGATGCTTTTGTTAATAACTGTCGGGACTTTGTATATTAGCTATTTATCTAATAATTTACCCGATCAGAATATTATTATTACTTCGTGGATACTTTATTCTTTGAGTATTGTCTTTAGTTTTTATTGCCTCTATCTTAGTTGTATTCTGCAAGGACGCGGTTATATAAAGGAATATAATCAATTGATTATTATAAGTCGTGTGGTTTATATGCTACTGACTTTTGCTTTATTATATTCGGGTTACGGTATCTTGGGTATTGCAGTAGCTAACTGTATATCGGCTCTTATCAATTTTGTATTAGGCTATTTTCTGGCTTATAAAGACGGGTTGAAATCGGAGTTGAAAAAAACGGAGATTCTGACTAAAGATTTGATGAGTATTATCTGGCAGAATACCTATAAGTTGGGACTGGCAAATATGGCATTGTATTTTTCAACAAAAGGAAGTCTTTTTTATGCATCCTTATTTTTGCCATTGGCTACTATCGCTAAATATGGACTTAGTATACAGGTCGTAAATGTATTGACAACAGTTTCTTTATTATACTATAGCAGTTATTCTACGTATATCTCGCAAAGCTGGGTAACAAGGGATTTTGATGTGATCAGGCGGATTTATTCTAAAAGTTTAGTGCTTTTTTTATTATTATATATACTAGGCTGTACTGCTGTGCTGTTGTTCGGAGACTGGGGACTGGAGGTTATTGGCAGTGGCACTACGTTTCTGCCTACTTTGCCTCTGGCTGTATTATTTATTGTTTATCTGTTTGATTCTAATCAGGCATTAGCTCTTAATCTTATATCTTCCGAGAACAAAGTTCCTTATCTTGCATCTTCTTTGTGGTCTGCCTTGGGTATCTTTATATTGATGCCTGTATTGATTAGGTATTTCGATTTGGGTATCTTAGGAGCTATTCTTGCTATTGGCATTGTTCAGCTTTGCTATCAGAACTGGAAATGGGTGCTTACTGTTTCTGAGGGAATCGATATGACTTACGGACAGCAAATAAAATACGGAATTTCTAACTGGATTGGGAAAGAAAGGAGTTGGTAATGAATGAGGTCTTAGCAAAAATACGAAAACCCAGTATATTTATTCTGTTATTGATACTCAATTTCAGATTTCTTTTCACTGTAGTATTGGGCGAAAGGCAGGAGATTCTCTCTGTTCTTACCGTTGTCTTTTTCCTGTTATCGTTCGATTATACTGCTATGCGGCGTGAGTATTTATACTGCTTAGGTCTGTTTGTTATCATTTCTCTTGCCGAGTTTACCCCCTACAAACTGAATGTATTGACACCCATTATTTTGATGCAATGTGTGTCTACATTAAATCTTAAAACCTATCTGAAATACAACATCGTGATATTAGGAACTACTGTTCTGATCATGTTTCTGTTTGTAGGAACGGGGCGAATGATGCAATCGGAAACTTTTGACCTTATACGAGTGAGATACGATTTTGGGTTTGGACACCCTAATATTGCGGCTATATATTATTGGGGACTGTTTACTTCTATGTTGTTGTATTGCTATTTGTCAAGATATAGAAACTTTGTGTGGATTCTGCTTGGAATTTTGCTGGTGTTATCTATTTATCTTTATACCGAGACAGTCTCGCGTAGCTTTATACTAACGATCATCACTTTCTGTGTAGTTGTGGCTTATTACTCTTTACGGTCGAGGTTTAAGTCTGATTACAGGATCGGTTATTCAAGGTATATACTTTATGTACTGCCTCTGTTGTTCGCTGCATTGAGTATTTATTTAGCAATCAATGTCGAAGAGTATCCGGTTCTGAATATGTTGGTTAGTACTCGTCTTACCTTATATAAACAATTACTCGATAGCTTGGTCCCTTTAGAATATTTGTTAGGAACAACCGCATTTGATTATATTATAATTGATAGCAGCTATATGCACTTGCTTTTCGAAGCAGGAGTCTTTCTGTTCATATATTTCATATATTTATACTTCTTTGCGATCAGAAATATTGTGAAGCAACAGAACGTCATTATTATTGCTGTCTTTGTAAGTTTTCTGGTTTATGGACTTATGGAGTCTTTGCTTTTATTTAGTGTAATTATCGGGAACAATTTGTTTTGGGTGCTTTTGTATAAATACCGATACAGTAAGGAAGAACTTTTCGATACGGATACAAAGCAGATTGACTGAAAATATTCAAGACGAATGAAAATTGTATATTGTCTCATAGATTCTTCCCGATCGGGAGGTATGGAACGTAGCATTTGCAGTAAGGCTAATTACCTTGCGGATGTTATGGGATATGATGTGACTATAATAACTACCGACAGGAAGGGGAAATCCAATTTTTTTGATTTTTCGTCCCGCATTAACTTTATAGACTTAGGTATAAATTACGATGAATTAGAGACTTTGCCTGTTTTTAAAGCATTGTGTCTGAAACTAAAGAAAAGGAAACTACATTCTTCACGATTGACAGCAATATTAAGCGAAATACAACCCGATATAAGCATATCTACTTACACTCACGAATTATCTATTCTGTCAGAGATCAAAGACGGCAGTAAAAAGATAGCCGAAATTCATTTTTGTAAACCCTATAAATCGATAGAGTATAGTTCGGATTCTATTCCTGTACTCAAAAGAATTATTGCGATTGCAGGGGAGAAAAGAAAACACAGGTATATAAATAAATACGATGTATTTGTAGTACTAACGGAAGAAGACAGGAAAAGATGGAGCGAGGTCAAAAACGTAAAAGTAATACCCAATTTATTATCGTTCTATCCTTCCGTGCAAAGTCTTTGTATGGACAAAAGGGTTATAAGTGTCGGCAGATTAACACGACAAAAGGGGTATCCGTTATTAATTGAAGCGTGGCAAATAGTTGCAAAGAAACACCCCGAATGGCAGTTTGCAATTTTTGGGGAGGGAGAAGATAAGGATATGCTCAATGGAATGATTCGGAAAGCGGAACTAATGAGTATATCTATACATCCTCCAACAAGTAATATAATACAAGAGTATTTAAATAGTTCAGTTTATGTAATGTCTTCCATTTATGAAGGCTTTGGGTTGGTGCTTACCGAAGCGATGGCATGCGGATTGCCTTGCGTCTCTTTTGATTGTCCGAGTGGACCTTCCGAAATTATTAAGGATGGAGAAGATGGCTTTCTGGTAAAGACGGGAAATATCGAGGAGCTAGCTCAAAAAATAATACTACTGATTGAAGATGAAAGTTTAAGAGCAGAAATGGGACGGAAAGCAAAAGTCAATGTGCAACGTTTTTTTTCTGAGTGTATTATGCCTAAATGGATTAGTTTATTTAATGAGATTATAAGTAGTGGCAAATGAAAATCCTTCAGATCAATAAATACCCTTCGCTAAAAGGAGGAACCGAAACAGTATTATTTGATACCATTCGTTTACTGAAAGCCGAGGGGCATGATGTGATTCTCTTATCGACAGATGAGGGAGAGGTTGTTTATAATCCGACTTATACGATATCATATCCTGATAGAAGTGCTTCTTTAGTTGAAAAAATATACAATCTTCCTTCCTTTTTCTATAATCGTTCTGCGGTGAAAATATTAGAATCAATAATAGAAAAAGAGAAACCTGATATTGCACATATTCATTTATACCATAATAGCTTTTCGAATTCTATATTGCCTGTTCTAAAGAAATACAATATTCCAATTGTGATGACTTTGCATGAATATCGCCAGATTTGTCCGTCTTATTTATTGTTAGATAAGAATCAGCAGATTTGTGAGAGGTGTATAGATGGTAATTATTTAAATTGTATGTTTACCCGATGCGCTAAAGGTAGTTTTCTCGAAAGTACCCTTCTTACCATGGAAATGTACTATCGGAGGTTATTTTATAAGACAGAAAAATATGTAGATCGCTTTATCTGCGTCAGCAATTTTGTTTATCAAAAGCATCAGGCTTTTAATAGAGCTATGGCTGATAAATCTACTGTGATTTATAATCCTGTAAAATTAAATCTCTCTAACGGTATAAAAAAAGGCGGCTATTTGCTGTACTTTGGACGGCTATCTCCCGAAAAAGGACTCCCGACACTATTGTCGGCTATGAAACAATTACCTGACCTAAAGCTCAAAATAGCAGGGGCAGGAGATTGGTTATTTTCTGAAATTCCATCGAATGTTGAATTGTTGGGTTTTAAGGGTAAAGAAGAGCTGGATTCGATTATTTATAATGCATGGTATACGATTGTACCTTCCTTGTCTTATGAAACATTTGCGTTGTCGTGTGCCGAAAGTATGGCACAGGGAACCCCTGTTATAGCATCTGATATGGGGGCAATACCGGAGATTGTGCAACATGAGGAGAATGGCTTTTTATTTGAAGCACGAAATGTAGAGAATCTAAAAGAAACAATTTCTAAAGCAATTATGTTATCTGATGAGAAGTATGCAGAGATGGTGAAGATCGGATATCAAAGTTTGATAAAGTTTTCAGAAGATAAGTATCTTGAACAATTACTGTCAGTTTATAATGGTCTGATTCATAAATGAAAATAGCAATACTAGGAACAAGAGGCATCCCCAATAGTTACGGGGGATTTGAGCAGTTCGCAGAATACTTATCTGTAGGATTGGTTAATCGTGGGCACTCTGTTACAGTGTATAATGTGCATTTTCATGAATACAATCAATCTGAATTTAAAGGAGTCAGAATAAAAAAAATATACAGTCCCGAAAAACAGATAGGGGCAGCAGCCAATTTTATCTATGACTATCTGTGCCTGAAAGATGCCTTGAAACAAGATTTCGATATTATCTATGAAGCCGGTTACCATAGTAATTCACCTTCTTATTATTTGCTAAAGAAAAATTCGCCCATTGTAATTACCAATATGGATGGGATAGAATGGAAAAGAAGCAAATGGAATTACTTTACGCGACAACTGATCAAGAGGTTGGAGAAAATAGCGGTTCGCAAATCGGATTATTTAGTTTCTGACAATTCAGCTATTCAGCAATATTATAAGAAAGAGTTCGGTGTCGATTCATTTTGTATAGCCTATGGTGCGGATATTGTTGAATATTTTAATGAAGAAATTTTGCGAACTTATGATGTCGTTATTCGTGAGTACTTTTTATTAATAGCACGTCTCGAACCCGAAAATAATATTGAGATGATTCTCGATGGATACGCCTTGTCCAAGGATGCTCGTCCCTTCTTGGTTATTGGCAATGCTGAAACTAAATACGGGCGGCTTCTTCAACAAAAGTACGGGGGGCGGAACATACGCTTTCTAGGCGGAATATATGATAAGAATGTTTTGGATAGCTTACGTCACTATTCGACATTGTATTTTCACGGTCATTCTGTCGGCGGAACCAATCCGTCACTCTTGGAAGCTATGGCTTCACAAAGTTTGATTGTTGCTCATGGTAATCCTTTTAATAGAGCCGTATTGGGTCAAAATGCTTTTTATTTTAATAATAGCAGCGAGATAAGTTCTATAATTTGTGAGTGTCAGCAAACAAATGAGCATAAGAGATTGTTACTAATATCTGATAACAAGGCTAAAATTGAAGACGAATATTCTTGGAATTCAATAGTACATCAATATGAAAACCTCTTTTATGAGGCCTTAAAAGAGAAATAGTATTAGATTTAGGATTTGATACTGCAATGTTAGCGAATATCTCAACCGGTAGTGCTCTATATTTGTATGTTGTTAAGCATTATTTGTGTTTTTTGCAAGGCCTAAATCCTCGCAATGCTTTATCCCCATTGGATTTCAGATGATTAATAGATATAAAAATTATCTATCTGATTTTAAGAATTAAAAGAATGAGAAGTTGGATACTATAACTTATATTTGTAATATGAAAGAATTTACATCACATATAGATTACCTGATACAGAAGCATGACTGTGTGATTATACCGGATTTTGGAGGTTTTGTATTGAATCGTGAAGTAGCCAAAGTGGCTTCTGATGGTTCTATCGTTCCACCTAGGGTTAGCGTTGGTTTTAATCCTGATTTGAAGTATAATGACGGTTTGTTGGCTGAATCTTATATGAATGCATATTCTATTTCATATGACATTGCCTGTAAACGATTGACCGATGTCGTAAAAAGGCTTAATACTATTTTAAGTCTTAGACAACCCGTTCAGATAGGGCAGTTAGGTAAATTATCTCTGGATGCGGAAGGTCGATTTAATTTTGAAACCAATAATAGACTATCATCCTTTCATCCCGAAACATTTGGTTTGTCAGTCTTGGAAATGAGGCGATTGGTTGATATTCAGGAGATACAGAAAATATCTGTTATTACTTCTAAACGATCGTTCTATAAACGTGCTTTTGCCGGAGTAGGTGCGGCTGCAGCAGCTATTTTAATATTCTTTGTAACTTCTACTCCTATCTCGGAGAATGACAATAGTAACATACAGAAATCGGGATTCTTTACTGATCTGATTTCGACATCGGCTACACCGGCTAATAAGCCGGAAGCTACACCTGTTAGTAATTTACTTGCTGTTTCCTCGGAAGAATCTGCCTTAACAGCAGATGCAGATATTGAAAAACCGGCTGTTGAAATAGAAGTAAAAAAAGAAGAACCGAAAATAGAGAAGGTTGCTCCTTCTGTCACTCAAAAAGCAGAGCCGACAAAGGTAACCAAAGCTATTGTAACAGAAACTCCTAAAGTTAAGAAGTCTGCTGAACCGAAGTTCTTTGTGATAATAGGCAGTGCAGGAAGTAAATCAGAAGCCGAGAAAGCCTTAAGCAGATTTAAAAATCAAGGATATAAGGATGCTAATATCGTGAATGCGGGAGACCGTAACAGAATTTATATTGCATCTTTTGAAGATAAAACACAAGCTGAAAAATACTTAGCCTCATTCAGGAAGAGTAATCCGAAATTAAATGATGCTTGGGTATTTACAAAGAGAAATTAAAATATCTTATATAATTAAGAAACAAAAAAAGCTGTCTGTAAAGGCAGCTTTTTTTGTTTATATATTTTTATTTTACCTTTAGAGGTATTCCCGAAACCATTAGATATACCTGATCGGCTTTGGAGGCGATATATTGATTGATCCATCCTTGCAAATCTGTAAATAATCTTTGAACTTTATTTTCAGAAGTTCCTCCTAATCCGATCTCATTGGTCACAAAGATAAATTGTGCTTCTTGCCGGGTTAACTTATCGAATTCCTCTTTCATTATAGCTAAAGATAAATCGACATCCGAATTATTATCGAAGAAAAAATTTGTAGCCCATAAAGTAACACAATCAATAAGTACAACGCGATTTGTAAGTTGACGGTTGCTTAATTGCTTCTCTTCCTCCATATTAGTCCATTCAGTGCCTCTGTCCGCTTTATGGCGTTCAATACGCTTCTGGTGTTCTTCATCCCAAATGCGTGAAGTTGCCAGATAAACAGGATTGTCAGACAACGATAGAGCCAGTTGTTGGGCGTAACTGCTTTTTCCGGATCGTTGTCCTCCTGTGATTAAAATGATTTTTTTACTCATTTTCGGTATTCTTTTTACGCTTGTATAGGAAATCGTGCCAACGTTCTTCGTCTGCCCCTTCCTGAAACATTTCGAATCGAGCCATAGTAAAGAATAGGTCAGACAAGCGATTTATAAATTGAAGTATACTTGCCGGAACCTCGTCTTTTTTATTCAATGTCCATAAACGTCGTTCGCTCCTTCGGGCTATGGTTCTGGCTAATTGGAGATGTGCGGAAACCAGAGTCCCTCCCGGTAAAACAAAGGTTTTACTTTCGCCCATCCTGTCGGTCATGCTATCCATGCACTCTTCACAGAATTTAGCCAGATCTTCGGAAAGTTTATTCGGATTTTTTTCCCGCATTTCGGAAGGTGTTGCCACATGAGACATCACAACCATTAACTCCGATTGTATCCGGAATAATATCGGTTGCCATTCGTGTTCCCGGGGAAGATAAGCTCGTACAACGCCAATCATAGAGTTTAATTCATCGATGCTTCCGTTTGCTTCGATGCGTATATCGTCTTTGTCAACACGTTGCCCTCCGTGTATTCCTGTCTTACCTTTGTCTCCGCCTTTAGTATATATTTTCATGATAAATTTAAATTAAGTAAAGGGAATATATTTGTAATACTTAGTACAATGATTATTAAAATCATTAGTATCTCTGTTCGTTGATTTATGCTGACAGCTAGTTGCATATCTTCAGTGATAATCGCTCTGTCGGTAGTTCCGATATATGGCTTTTCCACTAATTGACCGAAATAATGGTTAGGACCTCCAAACCGGCAATCGAGAATTCCTGCCAAGGCAGCTTCGGGATATCCCGAATTGGGGCTGGCATGCTGCGATCCGTATCTTATAACGAAAGATAATAACGGCAGCCTACCGCTGACAATGAGCATTAATAAGGCTGTTAATCGAGCCGGAATATAATTGACAATGTCGTCAATATGAGCAGCCCAGCATCCGAAATCTTTATAGCGTTCGTTTTTATATCCGATCATCGAATCGAGAGTATTGATCATTTTGTAGGCAACCATACCCGGTACTCCTAATAATAAGTACCAAAAGAGTGGTGCAATAACACCATCACTGAGATTTTCGGATAAAGTTTCGAGTGCAGCTGTTCGTATCTGTTGAGGAGATAATTGAGAGGTGTCTCGTCCTACAATTCGGGCGACTTGCTTGCGTCCGTCTTCTGTGGATTTATCGGTTGCAATGAAAACGTTTCTCACTTCATCTGCAAGAGTTTTTCCTGCCAGACAAAAGAATACCATTATGGCATTGAACCCTATGGCTAAATATGGATTTATGGAGGTTAGACCTTTATCTGTAAAATGAAAAATGCAGAAAGTTATAATGATGAGCGAGACCGAAAAAGCAGCTCCTTTAAATATTCCGGATTTATTTTTATTCAATAATTTTTCACCCTTCGCTATTATTTTGCCGAACGCTACGATGGGATGAGGGAGTGACGCCGGATCACCGACTAATCTATCTGCAATCCAACCAATGATTAGAGGTATTATCAGAAAGAGAGTTTTGTCCATTCTTCTATCGCTTTTATTAATAGATTATTATTCATTTTGTCTTGCACTGCTATTCGAAAGTAGCTTGCATCTAATCCTCTGAAATTGGCAGCATCACGAATTAAAAAACCTTCTGTCTCTATTAGAAATTTTTTCAAATCAGAGGCTTTTCCTTGTTCTAATTGGCAAAGGAAGAAGTGCATTTCGGACATATATACTTTGATTCCGAATATCTCTGACAGTTGTCTTTGTACACGCTGAGATTCCGGTAAATAATCAGAGAATTTATAGGTGACATTTTCCAATAAATACAGACCGGCTAATTGTGCCAATTGATTCACAGACCAAGGCATGCTGTAATGTTTAATCAAGTCTATTTTATCTTTTTGAGCTGTGATATAACCTAAACGCAGTCCGGGAATTGCATAGCATTTAGTTAATGAATGTAGTAAGATAACATTGTTGAAGTTCAATGCTTCCGAAGCATTCCATATTTTATTCTCTGTAAATGCTGCATACGACTGGTCTATAACAAAACAGGTATTTGGATTGCTCGATATTATTCCCTTAAGGTATTCTTTGTCGTATATTTTACCTGTCGGGTTATTCGGGTTGCATAACCATACCAATTGAGTGTCAGGCTCAATATTATCTAATGATTCTATAAAATAGAGACTGTGCTCATGTATTTCGCAAGCATCTTCGTATTCTCTGAATGTTGGAATTACTACAGCAGTCTTGCTTCCTCTAAAGGCTTGTGCTATGAGATAAATAGCCTCGGTTGCTCCGTTTGTAACACTTATTTCTTCCGAAGATATATTCAATTTCTTTCCGATGAGTTTCCGAAGAGTAAGTGCATCGGGTTCGGGGTAAGAATGTATCGAAGCAATGTTTGCCCATAAGTATTCTTTCAGATCTTTCAGATCGAATTTATTGTATACATTGGAACTGAAATTGCTTACAATCTCATAATTGAATTGGTATGCGTCATCGCCGTGTCCTGTTATCATTTCAGGTAGTCAATGTTTTATATACCAAATCCATATTCACATTTTTGCGTACATGGTCGGCTAATTTGTTGTACTGTTCTTCTTTATATGCTTTAAAATCGAAAGGCTCATTGGATAGCTTTTCTGCATAAGGTTCGAGTAAGAAATCAATAAATGCTCCGTTATCTAAAATTCCATGAATGTATGTGCCGAAGCATTTCCTATCCAAATAAAAACCATCTCTATTGCCATCGCTCAGATGATTTAAAGGGGTATATTGGGCTCCTTCAATCGGTGTGGTTGTACCCATGTGTATTTCATAACCCTCACATGAAGCCTCAGAATCAAGAAATGAAAATTTCACTTGTTGTGTCACCTTTTCTCCCTGCATTTCCGTAGAAATCGGAAGTAGTCCCAATCCGGGAAGTCGTTCTATTGATCCTTCTACATGCAACGGATCGCATACCTCCTGTCCCATCATTTGATAACCTCCGCAGATGCCCATTACTGTAGCTCCCTCTTTATGCGCTTTAATGATGCTTTGGGCTACCCCGTTGCGACGTAGTTCATACATGTCGGCAAGAGTACTTTTGCTCCCGGGAATCAGTATGATATCGGCTTTCTCTATTTCATCCGTATTATTGGTGTAATAGAGGTGAACACGGGGATCTCGTTCCAGAATATTAAAATCGGTGAAGTTAGATAAATGTCTGAGCAGTATAACTGCAACATTTACCTTATCATGAGAGGCTTGCAGGTTCTTAGTCTGGAGCATTACCGAATCTTCTTCTTCGATGTAGATGTCCTTGTAATAAGGTACAACACCAATGACGGGAATGCCGCAAAGATCTTCTATAATTTTTACACCCGATTCGAAGAGCCTCATGTCTCCTCTGAATTTGTTGATAAGAATCCCTTTGGTATGTTTTCGTTCTTCTTCGGTCATCAGCATTACCGATCCGTATACACTGGCAAATACCCCTCCACGGTCTATGTCTGCTACGAGAATAACATCAGCTCCGGCATGGATTGCCATCGGTAGGTTTACAATATCGGTTTCCCGTAAATTGATTTCGGATACACTTCCTGCACCTTCCATAACGATAGGATTGAACCGCTTTTCTAAACGATCAAATGCATCATTTACCGCATTTCTCAGAACATCACGACCTTCTTTTTTGAAATATTGGTAAGCACTTTGATTGCCGTATGGTTTACCATTCAGTACTACCTGAGCCACTTTATCTGTAGTCGGTTTTAGTAATAAAGGGTTCATATCAGTATGACAGGGAATGCCTGCGGCTTCTGCCTGAACTGCTTGTGCCCGTCCAATCTCCAACCCTTCGGGGGTTGCAAAAGAATTAAGAGCCATATTTTGAGCTTTAAAAGGGGCGGGATGGTAACCGTCTTGTAAGAATATACGGCAAAAAGCGGCAGCAATCACACTTTTGCCAACATCGCTACCTGTGCCGGCAAACATGATTGGTCGGAGTTTCTCCATGAGATTAAATACTAGTCTAAATTTAGATACAAAGGTATGAATTTGTGTACATTCTTTCTTATAAATGTTCGGTTTAAGTTTTTTTCGTAGAAGAAGTGCCTTGCATGCGTTCAATTACTTTTCGGGCGCATGCAATACACTTTTACAACCTTTTTATCTATAAGAGAAAGTGTTATGGGCAAATTTAATCGATCATTATCTGATAAAATAACAGCATTGATAGAAGAAGACAATTATACAATAACTGAGATATGCTGTATTGTGGGCATTAGCCGGAAAATATTTTATGAATGGAAAGCAACTAAGCCCGATTTTGCCGAAGCATTGGATCAGGCTGTAGAAGCGCGTGAAGAAAAACTGAAACAAAAAGCCCGCCAATCGATGCGGCAAAAGCTCGAAGGGTACAGGCAGATAGAAACAAAAACAACTTATGTGGCTTCGAAGGATAGCGACGATCCTTATAGTCTGGAAGTAAAAGAATATGTGGTAAAGGAAAAATACTGCGTACCCGAAACTTCGGCTATCGTCTATTCTTTATCGGGAGGATATAGTGAGTCGAAAGGTCGGAAAGAGCCACAGGCACCGAGTCCGTTAGTGATAACGGTAGACAGTGAAAAGACCAAACGCGATCTGGAAAGGTTACAAAAGAATCTGAGTGAGAAAAAAGGCTCGTGTTAGGTGTCACTTTTGTTACTTTTGTAACCTTTTCAATTGTTATTTTCTGATTTACAGATATTTATTAAATTCTCAAAAGTGACACTTATGAGTTATTTACCGTTTACTTTGTTACTCAATTGTTTACTTTGTGCAACTAATAAATCTTTAAGGTAAAGCTTATCGACTACTGCTTCTCACTATTGATTTTTGCTGATAGGAATCGAGTTCTGATAAATTATAATCTCAAATTATGACCCTGTATAGTAGATGTACTTATCTCATAGTTAAAAGAATGAAAAAGTTCCCATTTGTTCAAAAAACATTATTGTGTAAAGAAATAAATGTTAATTTTACACCACTTAATAAATTCGGTGATGTATTTATTGACTGAGTCTATATTAGGGCTTGTCGTTTACTCGAATTTAATAGTATGCTATGAAATTAAGTTCGCAGAACTATTAACTGCTTTGGTAAGCAAAACGGCAATAGATAGTTATGCTTTTTGATTGTATCATTAAATAGTTGAAATTACTTTTTTATTCTAATTATACATATACAGAAAACTCTTATAATTAACCATATAAATAAATATTCCAAAACCATGAAAACTACTGCAATCCAAGAAAAATTCCAATCCCTATTCGGTGAAGGCGGCGTAATGTAC
>NZ_QICL01000022.1 GCF_003201355.1 Indolivaga alginatilytica | reverse complement strand
TTCAAATATGGACTCGATTATATTTTTGAATACCTTTACAAGGCTTATTACAAGCAGAATATAGACCCGTGTAAATTTTTGTCATGTACTGAGCACTTTTGTCACTTTTGTAACCTTTTCAGATACTATCAACTGTAAACCAATGGATTAATATTTACATAAAAGTTACATCTTTTGTCACCTTTAGTTACTTTACCGATTACTTTGTGTAATACTTTACTGAATATTGCTTATGGAGTTTAAGACAAAAATAATCCCTTATACCCTACATTTCAAAAAACCTGCAGGTACATCTCGGGGAGTATATCACGACCATAAAATTTGGTATGTAGTGATATATTCACCCTCCGCTCCCCAACATTGGGGAATAGGAGAATGTGCTCCTTTGTTTGATCTGAGTTGTGATTACAGTGAGGATTATGAGCAAACATTGGAACAGTTTTGTAAGGAGTTAGAACAAAATAAAACATTGGATAAGGAGGCTTTGCGTCCTTATCCTTCTATTCTATTCGGGTTAGAAACAGCTCTGCGCCATTATGAGAGTGGAAATTTTAAGCTATGGGACAACTCATTTACCCATGGACAAAAAGGTATTCCGATCAATGGCTTAATTTGGATGGGCGATTTTCAGTATATGCACGAACAGATAGAAGCCAAAATGGAACAAGGCTTTCACTGTATTAAACTGAAAATAGGAGCTATCAATTTTGAGGACGAAATAAAACTTCTTCAACACATACGGAAGCATTTTTCAGCAGATCAGATTACTTTACGAGTAGATGCAAACGGAGCTTTTGCACTAGATGAAGCATTAGATAAACTGAAACAGCTTTCGGAACTGGACTTACATTCCATTGAACAACCTATCCGTGCAGGACAATGGGACGAAATGGCTCGGTTGACTAAAGAAACTCCTTTACCTATTGCATTGGATGAAGAGCTTATCGGCATTCATCAACCCGAAGAGAAAAGAAGATTATTAGAAACTATCAGACCACAATATATTATTCTGAAACCAACTTTACATGGTGGTATCAGTGGCTCTGAAGAATGGATAAAGCTAGCCGAAGAATTAAAAATAGATTGGTGGATAACCTCAGCACTTGAATCTAATATAGGATTAAATGCTATTGCCCAATGGTGTGCCACTTTCGATAATCCTTTACCTCAAGGATTAGGAACAGGAGGTCTTTATACCAACAACATAGAGATGCCGTTAATCATTAAAGGCGATTGTTTATGGAGCAATCCGAACGGTCAGTTTCCAACGTTAGACAATCTGATATAATTATGTACCAATTAGATAGAACAAAACAAACAATAACGATTGAAGGTAAAACATATTCTTCCGATATATTCTTGGGTGAAAATTTACCTGAATCTGTCTCTCACTCAGAGTTTCACAACGATTTGCTTTTATTTCTTAATGATTGGTTTTCTGATTCTCCCACAATAAAAGTTCAGACTTCAGGTTCTACGGGTATTCCAAAAGAAATGTTTGTTGAGAAAAGCAAGATGATGCAAAGCGCACAGCTGACTTGCTCTTTTCTTGGTTTAAAAAAGGGAGATTCTGCTCTGCTTTGTATGTCTTTGGATTATATTGCAGGCAAAATGGTAGCTGTTCGTGCTTTAGTTGCGGAGCTGGATCTATATCCTGTTTTACCATCGGGTAATCCTTTAAAAAACATACATAAAGAGTTCTCTTTTGCTGCAATGATTCCCCTACAAGTATTTAATAGTTTGCAATCAGATACAGAAAAAAAACGATTAAGCAATATTAAAAACCTGATTATCGGGGGAGGTTCAATTGATCCGCAAATAGAAGAAGCGGTAAAAGACTTTCCTCACAAAGTATATTCTACTTATGGAATGACAGAAACTCTTTCTCATATTGCTTTACGACGATTGAATGGTAAGGAGGCTTCAGATCATTATTATCCTTTTGATTCCGTTACTTTATCTCTATCGGAAGATAATGCATTGATTATAGATGCTCCATTGGTTTCCAATGAACGACTCTACACAAATGATATAGTGGAAATATACGAAGACAAAAGCTTTCGTATTATCGGACGGAAAGATAATATCATAAATAGTGGTGGTGTAAAAATACAGATAGAAGAAATAGAAGCATTATTAAGACCTGCGTTAAAGAACGGCTTTGCTATCACATCGCTACCCGATCCCAAATTTGGAGAGATTGTGGTGTTAGCTACAGAGAAAGAAATTGATAAGAATATAATTTCGAATTTATTGCCTGTCTATTTTATCCCTAAAAAAATAATCAAAGTTTCTAAAATCCCCTTGACCGAAACTGGTAAAATAAACAGAGCTGCATTAAAGCAGCTCGTGTTAAGTGAATTACGCAACCCTAAATAAAGCAAGCGACTAATCACTAGCCGCTTGCATACTAAGTAGAGTATTATTTTTAGAATCTATATGCAACTTAATCCCTATTCTAAACAATCTCTACTATATATATATTTCTGATTAATAATCTGTATTTTGAGGATCAAAGTTTGTCCATCCTTTAGTCCAGTTATCAGCATCAGAATCACTCTTGAATGCGCCTACATAATCAACTTTATCAAAGCCCGATTGTAATAAGGCATCTGTAAATGAAGCAGCGCCCAGTAAAGGACTACCTGTTGTAGGTCCCCAATTTGGACTAGCTGACAGGCTATTAGGTTGTTTTAATTTCAAGTCCGAGATATTAGCCAATACTTTATTACCCGTTTGAGCCACAAAATAAGTATGAGAGAAAGACTGTGCCTCTGTCATATCAACTCCGTTTGTCGAATATTTATCTGCCAAGCTGTTGTTTACATCCGATCCCACAACTCTTATCTGTGCAAAGAATACATTATTGATTTTCAATGTACCATTAGTTGCTAAACTCTGACTATCTCCATTTTGATTATCCAGTAGAAGTCCTACAGGAAAGCCCATAGCTACAGAGTTGAAACAGCTCAACTGAGAATAACGTCTGATTTGCATAGCAGCTTGGAACAATCCTGTCTTTGAGTTATTATTAGGTCTATAATTTCCTGCATTGATATACTCTAAAGTATTCACAAAATCTGCTGCCTGACCTATCGGACCAACCAAAGTTACGTTACTGAATACGGCAGATGTTTTAGGAATACCATTTGTTCCGGCTTTATTATTATCTGATTCAAAACCATTCGAAAGAGAAGTATCTGCAATCTTTGGGTGACGAACAGCCAAAAGATATTGCAATTTTCCGGAGAAACCATTGTCTGTATCAAAATCATCATCCCAACCATGATATGCTACCAGATATTTAGCATTAACAGATCCACCGAACCATTCGTAAGAATCGTCATTTGAATAAGAAACCTGTAAGTGATCCACTTTAGTTCCGCTACCTACCGCTCCGAAAGTAATACCGTTTATCTCTTTGTTTTCTTCGAAAGGATATCCGGCAAACTCAACACGCACATAGCTCAACACTCCTGAATTATCAGCATCATTTTCGCCACCGTATTTTGTTCTTGGGCCACCTTCTATCTGAAGCATACCACCGTTATTGGTCTTCGCATTTCCACAGATAATAAGTCCGCCCCAGTCTCCCGGTTTACGACTTCCTTTTGCTTGTGCAGAAGTAAATACAATGGGTTCACTAGCTGTACCTTGTGCATAAATTTTAGCACCCGGTTCTATAATCAAACTACCGGTAGTTGTCTTATCTCCTTTAATAATGGTTCCCGGCTTAAATGTTACCGAAGCACCCTTAACTACATATACCCAACCTTTTAGCGTATATGTTCCTTTTTCGAACACCGTATCTTTTTTTATCTCATAGCCGGTTGTACTTCCATCTCCAATCACACCAACAACAGGAGTTGGCTCGGGATTCGTAGGTGAACTGTCGTCACTACTACAATTCGTAAAGAGCATGATGCTACTTGCTATCAATGCTAAATTAGATAATTTGAAAAGTTTCATTGTGTAAATATTTAAAAATTAAGTTACTAACATTATTTGTTTTTGTATTCTGAAAACATAACGTCTTGGACTTTAAAAGTTGAATTTGGCAGAAAGGCTTATATTCTGCCCCGGATTGAATCTTCTGGTTGTTTGTTGTCTCTCATGCAATACCCCGGCATCATCTATAAACTTTGGAAACTGTTTATAAAGCACATCCTGAGAAAATATATCTTTAACAGCTGCTGCAATCTCCAATTGTTTTCCGATTCGCTTTGTTACAGTAAAGTCAAGTACATTTCGTGGCATTTCGTACATATCGGGTATATCATCATTAACCGTACTGTTCTCACTCTTACTTTTCAGTCCAATACCTACAATGCGCTTTCCTATTATATTATACATAAGACCGGCAGTCAGTTGTAATGGCTCGCTTTGGTAAAAGAAACCTGCATTCACAAGGAAGGGTGATTGTCCTTGCAGCGGACGCTCGTCTTCTGTACTGTTTTCTTCAAATTTGACTTTACTCTGTATCAATGATCCATTAATAACAGCAGAGAAATCTTTCAGTCCCATAAAATCAAGTCGTTTTTTCAGGTCAATCTCAACTCCTAGATTCTGCCCCGATAAAGCGTTCTCGAACGTAAATATTCGGCTTCCTCCCCCTGTATTAATGAAAGTCCATTCAATCGGATTCTCGAAATGTTTATAGAATAGTGCCACAGATACCAGCTCACCGGAGGACGGATAAAACTCGTATCGTAAATCTAAATTCTGAATATAAGCTGCTTTCAGATCGGGGTTACCTTGTATTCTGTTGAAGAGGTCGAAGTCATAAAATGATGCGGGAGAAACCTCTCTAAATTCAGGTCGATTGATCGACATCCCATAAGCAAATCGAAGAATATTTGATTTATCGAGATTATAGCTCACATTTAATGATGGAAAAACATCGGTTGTCTTATATTCCGAATCTTTGGTTTCAAAACCTACCGGCGATATAAAGTTGGTTAAGGTCATAATGTCGTGTTCGAAACGTGCACCTGCATAAATATTAAACTTCTTATAGGGTATGTTGATTGCCAGATAAGCTGCCAAAAGTTTATTGTTCCCATCGTAACTATCGACATTATTAGTAGATTCGTTTATATACAGTCTGTTTGCTCCAAAATTTTCAGGAATAAGGATATCCTTCACTACATCTCCGAAACGGAAACTATAAGGGAAATAATTTTCATTATACAGAAAATCAAAGTCTCGTGTATTATAATCCTTCACTTTATACTCTCCATAAAAGCCTCCTTTTAAGGTTGAAGTAATGGATGAGTTGATCTTCAGATCGTGCGAATAATTTGCAGCTGCATTATATGTATATTCACTTAGGTCTATAAAATTTCGTTCAATATCAGCCTGAGAGACATACATCTGTCCATTAAATGGATCTTCCGCAGTAGAAGCATTTTCGGTACGGTTAATCATTCTTCGATCCGGCTGATTCTTATTGGCATAAGAAAAGCCCAAAGTCCAATCCAATTTGTCTGTAAAAGATAGAGTATGTTTTCCTGTAAACTGCCCCGAATAGGTAGTTCTGCTTGAATATAAATATTCTTGCCTCTCTTGTCTTTTTGAACGACCACTTGTGTAATCCGTTCCTTCACGGAATGTGTAACGATCTTGACCTAACTGATTAAAGATATTCTGAAATTCATAATGATTATTCTTATTCGAAATGAAAGACAAGTTAACCATCGCTCCCAATCGGGCATTTGTGTTATACTGATTATCACTATAATCGTTATCCAATTCTGTTTTATCCGATATATCATTATACACCTCATACTGAGCATTCCTCATATTCATCAGTGTACGGCTTGTGTAACTATAATTAATGGCACTAGTCAATCCCCATTGTTGCCCTCCCTCCGTATTAATGCGTCTGCTCATAGCAAAAGAAAATCTCTGATCGGGCAAAGGACTCTTTGTTTTTATAGCCCAATTATTATTGAATCCGTTCTTAGTTACAGCATCCACCATCTCGGTATTATCGCCATCAAGCCTGAACGGAACAATACTTCTAAGGCTTCTGTGTCCGTTGTCGAATCCAAGGAAATCCGTCGAACTTCCGGGATTGTATTTAAAATCTTCAAATTGAGTTTGAGCATTAAAGCCTGTTCCGTAACTAATCTCCATCGAATTTTCACTCGGAATCCCTTTAGTTGCTACCTTAACAAAACCTCCTGAGAAATCGGCTGGCAATTCGGGTTGTGGCGATTTAACGATCATAATATTTTCAATCTGAGAACTAGGAATCAAGTCGAAGGAAAAAGACCTGCTATCGGCTTCCGAACTGGGTGTAGCACTATTATTAATCCATACATTATTGTATCGCTGAGATAATCCTCGGGCTACAATAAATTTGTTATCCATAATGGAGATTCCAGGAATTCTTCGTATAACTTCTGAAGCATCCCTATCCTGATTTCTAGATATTTGTTGCGATGACACTCCACTTACAATTCCATTCGCATTTTTCATTGAGTTGAGTAACGACACCTCCGAATTGATTCTTGCCATGGCTACCACAACAACCTCATTCAACGCATTAAGTGATTCCTGCATAGGAATATTAAGGTTAGTTATTTCTCCTCTCTTTACCTCTACATCTGTTACTTCCAAAGCACTGTATGAGAGATACGATGCTACAACAGTATGCTTACCTGCTCCTACATTTAGTTCATAATTACCATCTGCATCGCTCATCACTCCTTGAGTTGTGTTCTTTATGGAAACAGCCACTCCAGGTAAAGTTTCACCGGTTTTGGCATCTGTCACAATTCCCTTAATGGAGGTTTGCGAAAACAATACACTTGCAACCAGTAGAGCAAAAACTGTTAAGGTCAATTTTAATACGTAATTTTTTTCTTCTGAAATAAGATAATCTTGATTGTGCATATAAATTCTAATTTTCTCTACACAAATCACTCGCTTTATTGTTACAGAGCAGCATCAAAAGAGATAAGGTTAGGTAACAAAATCATTACTTTTTTATGACAGAATTTACAAGAAAACCCAAAACAAGATAACAATGTGTCGATCTAAATACTTTTAGTTGCGAAATCTTACATTTTAGAACATTTTCGGAACATTCGATCTAACTTATTCCTCTTCTTGTATGAAATAGAATTGTAGAAAGGCTTATCTTTATGCCTTGAAAAGTTTAAGACCTCAGACCTTTTTATTGATTTGGCAGATAAAAAAACCATAAAAAGTTATAACCTGGGATACAATCAAATACTTATTATTACTTGGTATTTGATCAATAGAATGACGTTGAAATAAACATTTTACTGTACTTATTATGCCTCAACAACTAGAAAACGCCATAAAAACATTATCTCAAAAGGGATACTTGGATATGGAAATTCCGAAAGGAATAGATTTGATAGCAGAAATAAATAAACTGCGTAAAGAAAAAAATGCAATTATACTAGCCCATTATTACCAAACAGGCGATATTCAAGATATAGCCGACTATTTGGGCGACAGTCTGCAATTAGCAAGAGCTGCCGAGAAAACAGATGCTGATATGATTGTATTTTGTGGTGTTCACTTTATGGCTGAAACTGCAAAAATTGTAAACCCTACAAAAAAAGTAGTTCTACCTGATACTTTAGCAGGATGTTCTTTAGCCGACTCTTGCTCTGGAGAAGGTCTTAGAGAAATGAGAAAACAGTACCCCAATGCAATAGTAATAAGTTACATAAACTGCGATTCGACAGTAAAAGCAGAAAGTGATATTATAGTGACCTCATCTAATGCTGAGCATATTATAAATGCACTGCCTATAGATCAGGAAATAATATTTGCACCTGACAAGAACCTCGGAGCCTATCTTAACCAAGTAACAGGTCGGAAAATGATTCTATGGAATGGTGCTTGTTATGTACACGAAGCTTTTTCGTTAGAAAGAATTGCTCAGCAAATGCTTGACAATCCAAAAGCTAAACTAATAGCTCACCCCGAAGCAAAAGCACCTCTTCTGAAAGTAGCCATCTATGTGGGATCGACCTCTAATCTGCTCAATTATGTAGTGGAAGATAGCTCCACTGAATATATTGTTGCTACCGAAGAAGGTATTCTACACGAGATGCAAAAGAAAGCTCCTAATAAAAAACTGATTCCTGCATTAGTAAATGATAAGAGCTGCAATTGTGGAGAGTGTGCATTTATGAAACTCAATACCATGCAAAAACTATACTTATGTATGAAGTATGAGTTACCCGAAATAACATTGGATGAAGATTTACGTATAAAAGCCCTTCAACCAATCAACAGAATGCTTGAAATGTCAAAAGCCATTAAGTAAAGAGGCCATAGACCTCTTTTATTGCTTTACAATTATAATAACCGAAGGTAGTTATAACATTTAAAAAGATGATTTACACAGATATCTTAGTTATCGGATCGGGCATATCGGGATTGTCTTATGCTCTGAAAGTAGCACAAGAAAGACCTGACGCCACTATTACAATAATAACTAAATCGGACGACGAAGAGTCCAACACCAAATATGCACAGGGCGGGGTTGCAGTAGTAACTAACTTCGAGACAGACAGCTTCGAAAAGCACATCGAAGACACACTTAGAGCAGGTGGCGGATTATGCAATCGGGAAGTTGTAGAAATTGTAATAAAGGAAGGGCCTCAACGGATCAAAGAAATTATTGATTGGGGCGTTAACTTCGACAAGAATAGCAGCAACACTTACGATTTAGGCAGAGAGGGTGGTCATACAGAAAACAGAGTTATACATCATAAAGATATAACCGGAGCCGAGATTGAAAGAGCATTATTAGATGCTATCAATAAACTGGAGAATACCCAACTTCTGAATCATCACTATGTAATTGACCTCATTACCGAACATCATATTCCGAATGAGCCATTCGACAAATACAGCCTCAACTGTTATGGAGCCTATGTTCTTGATCTCAAGACACAGCAGGTAAAAAAAATGTCGGCAAAGATAACATTAATGGCGACAGGTGGATGCGGACATGTATACAAAAATACGACTAATCCTATTATAGCAACAGGAGACGGTATAGGTCTTGCTCACCGTGCAAAGGCTAAGATCAGCAATATGCAATTTATACAGTTTCATCCTACTGCATTTTACAGCAATCGACCCGGACAATTATCTTTAATATCGGAAGCGGTAAGAGGCTTCGGTGCAAAATTGCGTACTGCTTCGGGGGAACCATTCATGCATAAATACGACGAAAGAGAAGAACTTGCATCGCGTGATATTGTGGCTAGAGCCATAGACAGCGAAATGAAATTACGAGGAGACGACTTTGTATGTCTCGATTGCAGATCGCTTAATAGAGAGGAATTCTTAAAACACTTCCCCAACATATATCAACAATGTATGGATGAAGGGTATGATATGTTTAAAGACTTGATACCTGTTGTTCCTGCCAGTCATTACTTGTGCGGAGGTATTGACGTAGATACATTCGGACAAAGCACCATTAAGAATATGTTTGCTGTTGGC
The DNA here is from genome assembly GCF_003201355.1 of Indolivaga alginatilytica. Classification (GTDB taxonomy): domain Bacteria; phylum Bacteroidota; class Bacteroidia; order Bacteroidales; family Dysgonomonadaceae; genus Dysgonomonas_A; species Dysgonomonas_A alginatilytica. Next base: position 71,826 of record NZ_QICL01000022.1, on the reverse strand, counting down.
GAATGTTCCAACACTGGACTACACGGAGCTAACCGATTAGCTTCTAATTCCTTACTAGAGGCTTTAGTATTCGGACACAGGGCAGCTATAAAAACAGTAGAACGCTTAAATGAAGATAAGTTCAATTACATCAACCTGAACAAAGTTCCCGAATGGGATGAAAAGGGATTGAAAGTCAATGAAGAAATGGTTCTTTTAAACTACCTACGTAAACAATTACAAGTATTGATGAGCGATCTTGTAGGAATTGTCCGCTCAAATAGCCGACTTGAATTGGCAAAGCAAAAGGAAGAAGAGATATACAGAGCAGTAAAAGAAATATACAATTTCTCTTTTCTGTCACCTCAACTATCAGAATTAAGAAACTTAGTAAGTGTAGCCTATCTGATCATTACACAAAGTATAGAGCAGAAAGAAAACAGAGGTGCATTTTACAACAAAAGCTTAGATAAAAAATGAACAGACCGATATACGTAACCAACGAAAGATTACAGCATTTCATCACCGAAGCAATTAAAGAAGACCTCGGAGACGGCGATCACTCTACATTAGCCAGTGTGCCCGAACATTTGCAACAAAGAGCCAGACTCTTGGTGAAAGATGATTGTGTACTTGCGGGAGTTGAACTAGCTAAAGAAATATTCCATCATTACGATAAGAATCTGAAAATAGAGGTATTCAAGAATGATGGAGACCAAGTTGTAAAAGGAGACGTTGCTCTAACCGTTGAAGGTTCGGCACGCTCTATCTTGAGCATGGAACGCTTCGTTTTGAATTGTATGCAACGCATGAGCGGTATTGCAACAAGTGCCCGTGAAATGGCTTTACTTATAGCAAACACCGAGACTAAAATATTGGATACCCGCAAGACTACTCCCAACTTTCGCATGTGTGAAAAATGGGCTGTATATATAGGTGGGGCAACCAATCATCGTTACGGATTGTATGATATGATTATGCTTAAGGATAATCACAACGACTATGCAGGAGGTATAACCAAGGCAGTTGCTTCAACTGTAAAATACTTACAAGAAAACAACAAATCGCTAAAAATAGAGGTCGAAACTCGAAACTTAGAGGAAGTAAAAGAAGCCCTTGCAACCAATGCCGTAGACATTATTATGCTGGATAATATGACTCTCGATCAAATGGGCGAAGCTGTAAAGCTAATTGGTAATAAAGCACAAACCGAAGCATCGGGAGGAATAACCAAAGAATCGGTACAGGCCATTGCTAAAACAGGAGTTAATTTTATCTCTTCCGGATCGATCATTTATTCTGCTCCAAACATTGATTTAAGCCTGAAAGCATTTTAAGGTCGCAGCCTTTTTTATTGCTTCGGCTGGGCATAACAACTAGAGGCAGTTATAGTGATAAAACATCGCATTAAGTATGCATTGTTGCTTAAATTTTAAAAAAACAGTATTTTTTCAGAAATAAAGTATCATTTATTAGAAATTCTTTATATTTTTATGAGGACACCTAATGATTCATATTTTTGTGTCTAAAAAAAACCTGAACAAGTGATACTATTAGCGGCAAGTGGTTCTACAAAAACAGAATGGTGCCTGGTTAATGACGATGGAATAATTGAGCGTTATTTAACAGATGAAATTAACCCCTACTTTCAGTCAAGAAGGGAGATTAGCCATATTGTTCGGTTACAACTTCCCCCGATATTTTTCAAATTAAAAATCAGCACTACATTTTTTTATGGGGCAGGTTTTTCTTCTTCAGAAAAAAAAAATATAGTAAAAGCTTCCCTAGAGGCACAATTCAGAACGCCGGCTATAATAGAAAGCGACCTTCTAGGAGCTGCCCGTGCCCTTTTCGGTAATCAGCCGGGAATAGGATGTATACTTTCTACAGGCTCTAATTCGTGTTTTTATGATGGAGAATCTATTGTAAAAAACATCAGACCTCTGGGATATATTCTAGGAGACGAAGGCAGTAGCACATCTTTAGGTAAAGTATTCTTAGCAGACTGTCTGAAAGGCCTAGCCCCTCCGGAGCTATCCCTATCCTTTTTTGACAAGTACGGAATTGACCCTGATCAGATACTAGACTATATATATAGTAAGCCTTCTCCAAACGTGTTACTGTCACTACTTTCAAATTTCCTATACGAATACCTCGAACATCCTTATGTAAAAAACTTAATTTATGAGAACCTGAAATCTTTCTTTGTAAGAAATATCATGCAGTATGATTACACCAACTACCCTGTACGCTTTGTTGGGTCGCTTGCCGGTATGTACGCCTCTCAGTTAAAACAGATAGCGGATGAACTGGATATTAAAGTAGATCTTATTCTTGAAAATCCTATGCATGGGCTTATAGCATACCATAAATCGAAAGGAAGATTATAAAAACAAAAAGGGAGCAGATTCTTTAATTGAACCTGCTCCCTTTTATATATTGCTAAATTATTACTTAGACATCAAGTTTATCTTTCAGAAAATGTCCGGTATGAGACTTGGCACATTTAGCTATCTGCTTAGGAGTACCTTCACAAACCACTTTTCCACCTTCTTTTCCACCTTCGGGACCTATATCAATAATATGATCGGCACATTTAATCACATCCATATTATGTTCTATAATAACAACTGTATGCCCTCGCCCAATCAACGAATCAAAAGCTTTCAATAAAGTTTTCACATCATGGAAGTGAAGTCCTGTAGTAGGTTCATCAAAGATAAATAAAGTAGGCTCGGATTTTTCCTCTCCAAGGTATGAAGCCAGTTTTACCCGTTGGTTTTCGCCTCCCGAGAGAGTAGATGAAGCCTGCCCCATCTTTATATACCCTAGCCCTACTTCCTGAAGCGTTTTAAGGCGTTTTACGATCTTTTTCTCAGTGCTACCTTTCCCTTCCTCAAAGAATTCGATAGCCTGATCTACGGTCATTTCCAACACATCATGGATACTGGCTCCACGATATTCCACTTCGAGTACTTCGGGTTTGAAACGCTTTCCTTTACAGGCTTCGCATTCGAGTGTAATATCAGCCATGAATTGCATTTCAATGGTGGTTTTACCATCTCCTTTACATTCTTCGCATCTACCTCCCTCAACGTTAAAAGAGAAGAAAGCAGGTGTAAAGCTCATTTGCTTTGCAAGTTGCTGATCGGCAAAAAGCTTTCTTATTTCATCGTACGCTTTTATGTATGTAACAGGATTGGAACGTGATGATCTTCCAATAGGATTCTGATCTACCATTTCAACGCTCTTAATCATCTTAAGATCGCCCACTAGTTCATTAAACTGAACAATACGATCGCTTGTTCCTTTATAATGTTTTTGAAGTGCATTGTAAAATACATCGCAAACCAATGACGATTTTCCCGATCCGCTGACTCCTGTTACCACAGTCATCACATTCAAAGGAAACTTCACATCTATATTCTGAAGATTATTTTGCCTTGCTCCTTTTATCTCTATATAATTATTCCACTTACGAGGCTTAGCAGGTACAGCAATGGTTTCTTCCCCATTCAAATAACGTACGGTATGGCTGTTACTACTCTTATCAAGATTAGCTAATGAACCTTGATAGACAAGCTCGCCACCCAATCGTCCAGCTTGAGGACCTATATCAATAATATAATCGGCTGCACGAATTATTTCTTCATCATGCTCCACCACTACCACTGTATTACCCAAACCTTGTAAATCGCGTAGCACTTTTATCAGTAAGTCTGTATCTCTTGAGTGTAAACCGATACTAGGTTCATCTAAGATATATAATGATCCAACTAAACTACTACCCAAAGAGGTTGCCAGATTGATACGTTGACTCTCTCCACCCGATAAAGAATTTGATAGACGATTGAGAGTAAGATACCCCAAACCCACATTTAATAAAAACTGTATTCGACTGCGAATCTCGGTAAGTAATCGTTTCCCTACGGCAGCATCAGTTTCATCCAATTCAAGTTGATTGAAAAATTCTTTCAAATCAGCAATGGGCATCAATACTAAATCAGCAATTGACTTTCCTCCTATCTTTACATATATTGCCTGAGGTTTCAAACGTGAACCTTTACAAGTGGGACAGGTAGTTTTTCCACGATAGCGAGCCAACATAACACGATATTGTATCTTATATTGGTTCTCTTCGAGCATTTTAAAGAAGGCATCAATACCCATTACACCAGGTGCACCGTGCCAAAGGAGGTCTTTTTCTTTTTCCGTCAATTTAAAGTAAGGACGATGGATTGGGAAATCACGATTAGCGGTTGAATGAATAAATTCATTCTTCCACTCACTCATTTTCTCTCCTTTCCAACAAAAAACGGCATCGTCGTATATCGATAGTCCTTTATTAGGAATAACCAGATCTTCGTCAATACCCAGAACCTGACCAAATCCTTCACATTGTGGACATGCTCCGACAGGGCTATTGAAACTGAACATCATATCGGTTGGCTCTTCAAACTGAACTCCATCCGCTTCGAATCGTTTAGAATAGTCGAAACTTTCGATACCCGATTCTGCATAGTATCTTATTGTACACTCCCCTTCTCCCTCAAAGAATGCAGTTTCTACTGATTCCGAGAATCTATTTAAGGTAGCTTTATCAGCCGATGTAGACAAACGATCTATAACCAATAAAACCTGAGACGGATCAAGAGCTTCTTTCGATTCCAACAAATCATCTATACGGATAAATTCGCCTTTCGATTCAACACGTGAGAACCCCTCTTTCTGGAGTATATCTAATTGTTCTTCCATCTTACGATTCTCACGTAAGATAATTTTAGAAAGAACAACCAATCGTGTACCTTCAGGATAAGTCAGCATCTTATCAGTAATATCTTTTACCTGATGCTTTTTTACCACTTCATTCGAGATAGGTGATATGGTTTTACCTATACGTGCAAATAGCAAACGCAGGTATTCGTAAATTTCAGTAGATGTTCCAACAGTTGATCGGGGATTGCGTGAACTCACTTTTTGCTCAATAGCTATAGCAGGAGGAATACCCTTGATATAGTCGCATTCGGGTTTGTTCATCCGACCCAAAAACTGACGGGCATAAGAGGATAAACTTTCTACATAACGCCTCTGCCCTTCGGCATATAACGTATCGAAAGCCAAGGAGGATTTACCGGATCCCGAAAGCCCGGTGATAACAACGAACTTATTACGAGGAATTTCGACATCAATATTTTTCAGGTTATTGACTCTTGCTCCTTTTATGAGTATATTTTTTTCTTCTGACATGTGTTTATTTTTGGAAGTACAAAGGTACGAAAATCAGAACGATTAATAATTAAGGTCTCAGACCTTTTTAATCCTTTGACAAATCCCCCAGCCTCCCAAAAATAGAAGTAGCAAATATTAAAGATATCAGCATTTTTAATGACAATGTACCTCCTTTGACGAAATTGTAGTCATTTTTTTACGATCTTGATCATACATTTATGCTCTTGTCAGGTATTAATTTGTCGTATATTATACTAACATCTAATTTTGTAAAACATCAATAATTTAGTTTATAAAAGAGATTGCTAAGTAACACCTCTTTATAATTAAACAGTTCTTCCTGAAAATTTCAGGGAGAATTATTTGCTTTTAATTACTTAATATATAGAAGTTACTATGAGTTATATATTCAAACATTCCTCAATTAATTTAATCTTTCATAGTTGTATGCTAGTAACGATTATTGTATAGGGTGGTTATTTTTATTGTCATTTAGTTTCTGTACAATCAATTATCTACCGCACAACTATATAAGGCAGTAGGTTGTAGTGATTACAACCTACTGCCTTTATTATCATAAAGGCATTGCATTAACTAATATATTCACGTATAAATTAAAAGAAGATGACTACAAAAAGAAAAATTATATTTTTATTGGCTGTTATGCTTACAGGAACAGTGTATTCGCAGGTTGGGATAAATACGGAAAATCCTCTTGGCATTTTCCATATCGATCCGCAAGGAAATACCACATCAGCAGGAGTAAATATTTCGGATGACATATTTGTAACGAAGGAGGGGAAAGTGGGACTAGGAGTTAGCGTACCGGAAGAAAAGGCCGATATAGACGGAAAACTGAAGATTAGAAACATTGAACAAAATCCTGTTAAATTTATTATGCAAACAATATCACTTTAGTATTTGTTTATATACTACATTAAGATGTTGGATTTAATAAGTTTGTAATATGGGATTTATCTGGTCAATTATAATTGGTATTCTTGCGGGCTTTTTAGCAGGGAAAATATTTAAGGGAGAAGGATTCGGTCTAATCGTCAACCTTATCGTGGGTGTTGTTGGTAGTGTATTAGGAGGATGGCTTTTTATTCTTCTCGGACTTAGTGCGAATGGCATTATCGGTAATCTTATAATGTCTACAATAGGAGCTCTTCTACTCCTCTGGATAATATCCCTAATCAAAAAGAAATAAGCTATTATCAGAAAATAAAATAACCGTCACACATTTTAATGGTGGCGGTTATTTTTTATATTATTCGTCAATACGTCTTCTCAAATCAGAGGCATTCCTAGCTTTTGAGCTTCCAGACGCATATCTTGCGGCCATATACCGGCTTGTATCTCGCCGATATGTCCTTTGCGAAGGAAAAACATACAAAGGCGCGATTGCCCGATACCTCCACCAATTGATAAAGGAAGTGTTCCTTCAATCAATCGTTTATGGAAATACAATTCTTTCTTAGACTCTTGCCCTTTTATCTTTAGTTGCTCCAACAAAACTTCTTTATTGACACGAATACCCATAGACGACAACTCCATCGCACGTCCTAATACGGGATTCCAAACAATAAGGTCTCCGTTTAGTCCTCTGTATCCGCTTTCATCCAAAGTAGTCCAGTCATCATAATCAGGTGCGCGTCCATCGTGCTGCTCGCCGTTGCTCAATACACCACCGATACCCATAATGAATACTGCTCCGTATTCTTTTGCTATTTCATCTTCTCTTTCTTTAGCTGTCAGATTAGGGTATAGTTGCAATAATTCCTCGGAATGAATGAATTTAATTTCATTCGAAAGAATAGGCTTAATTTGAGGGAACATTTCATAAACCAAAAATTCGGTACGAACCAAAGCCGCATAAATGCGTCTTACAATTCCTTTCAAAAATTCAATATTACGGTTATCCGGACATATTGCCATTTCCCAATCCCACTGATCTACATATAGAGAGTGTAAATTACCTAATTCTTCGTCTGCACGAATAGCATTCATGTCGGTATATATTCCATATCCGTCATTAATACCATAATCGGCAAGCGTTAGTCGTTTCCATTTTGCCAAAGAATGTACAATCTCGGCATATTGGTCTCCCATATCTTTGATAGGAAAAGTCACAGCACGTTCTACTCCATTAAGATCGTCATTGATACCCATTCCTTTTAATACAAATAAAGGAGCGGTAACTCTTCTTAGTCTAAGTTCGGAGGCTAGATTTTGTTGAAAAAAATCTTTTATTTGTTTTATACCCATTTCTGTTTGTTGCAGATCGAGCAAAGCATGATATTGATTCGGTTCTATTAAGTAACTCATATAAAGACAGCTTAGTGTTTGCTTTTTTATTAAACAATTGGCAAAGTTAACCTATTTGTGTTATCCTGAAAACATTTAAACCTTTATTTTATACAAATTGACAAATTAAGCAACATTTCACAAACAAAAATTATATTCAGAATCGAAATAATCTCTTTATTTATTTTGATTGAACCATTTTTTATTTAAGAGAGGACAGTCCTTTTCACTTCGCTTTTTACCTAAGGGATAGAAGGTTGCCACTTCCGGGCATTGATTTTCTAAAAAGGAGGGATAATCTTTCATATACCCTAGATTTGTATTCTGAGGGACTACATAATCACTTATGTTAATTAAGGTTTGAGCATCGCCAATTTCATAGTCACGAAAAATAGTACTGATACCCATCCCCTCTTGTCGGATGGTTTGTGTCTTAATTGTATTACCTTCTATCCGATATGTTCCCCAAGATGGATATTGACAAAGGTTAGATTTACCTCCATTCTCGAAGCAATCTTTCAAGTTAGAAACATCACTTGTTGTTGCAATAGTGAATAGTCCATCGGGATAGAACATAAAAACAGATGAAAATGTAGAATCACATTCTCTCTGAGCCACATAATAACCGTCTATATTAATTAATGTATCGAGACCCGTATATCCTGCAGTATATAGGTAAGTAAAATCTTTTGGCTTAACGGTTACACAGCCTGATAAACCAATTATTAATATAAATATCGCAAAGTAAAATTTTCTCATATTATATAATAAAAGGGCAAAACTCAATACAGTGTATAAGGTTGATAAGTACCAACTTGAAGGAACTGATTGCGATAACCTCCCGATTTGAAATCACCGGTATCAAAAAAATTACGATGCCACAAATTCTGACCGAGATATCCACCCGTTTGATTATTCATACCATAACGAAGTATCAGGTCTTTATTCGTATAACCAATATACATGGGACTTGATATTTGTTTTCCACCCATATATGTACCTTTTCGATTATAAGGGGAAGTATCAGTTAGTCCGTTTATCCCAGTCGTATATACATTTGTTCCTATAATGAAGTGTTTGTATTGAAGTTCTAAAGCAGCTGTCCGGTATCTGTCGTAAATAGTAAAGCCGGTAAAAGGTAACGCTAAAATATCATCTTCGAATTTCAGACTAAAATCATCCAACCTTAATCCCAAAATTCCAGATACTTGTTTTCCTCCCTGATAATATTTATTTACAAAATAGGATGCTCCGTATTTACCATCATCATATTCTACTCCTGCAAAAGTAGTACCTAATCCGAATCTCTCTTTGGCTTTATAAGCATCCAATCCTGTACAGAGAGTCCAGTCCCCTATATTTTTCGAAACAGTTAATGAGCCGCCTAAACGAAAGCCGTTGCGATCAGCCGATCCGGCTGTAAACATAGCAATTATGGAAGCTATAACCTCGAAACCATTATTTCTATTCGAATCTAAAATATACAGTGAGTTATAGTCATTCTTATGAAACATACTTTGACACTGCACTGTTGGCACAATGCTAAACAAAAGAATAAATAAACAGATAAAGTAATAGTGCATAGTTAGCTGAGATCAAAATACTTATTCTACTTCAATCACATTACCCAACGTTATATAACAAACAAACCCTTTTACATTATTATAACCCATCTTTTTAATCTGAGTCATGTAATTCTTAACTTGTTTGAGATATTTTTTTTCTTCTTTTTCTCCAAACTTATAATCGATTACTACCACCTCACCCGATTTCATCATTACCCTGTCGGGACGGATAAATGTTCCATTGGGCTGTAGTATTTCCACCTCATTCAGCACCTTATACTCTACTGAATACCAAGAAGCAATCTGCGGATTAGATAAATAGTCATTCAAAAGTGAAGAAATCTTGTCTCTTTCCTCTTCTGTTATTTCGCCCGATAGCTGATAGGTTTCCACCACTTTATCCAGATCTTCAAAAGATGTTACCTTACTTACTATTTCGTGCATAAGGGTTCCATACTCACGTTGTCCGTTTTCGGAAAAGAAGTACTTATTGTTTAATCTTAATTTAAGTCTGTCATCAAAAGAGATACTAGCTAATACACCGATACTGACTTCGTTTTCCGAAAGTGTATCAGAGCCTCTTTTCGAAAGTGCATCTCCTTTGCTTTCGCCTAATTCGAAACAATCGGATTCTTGATCCATAGATTCTTCTAATGATACAAAAAATTTCCCCTCCTGAGGTTTTGCTTCGGCATGAACACAAGCCCAAAGAAGTGAAGATATAGAATTGATTCCCTTTTGCTTGTCTTTAGGCTTAGGTGAAAATATAATTAAATCATTCTTAGCACGAGTAAGAGCCACATACAATACATTGAAATTGTCGATAAAAGCATGCAGTTTCTCATCAAAATATTCATAAGCAAAGATGGTGTTCTTAAGCTTTTGAGAGTATTTCACGGGAACTAGCTGCAAGCGGTTGAAAGGCTCGAATCGGGGTTGACACCAAAGGATAGTCGGCATCTTATGATCTATATCCCAATGGCCGAAAGGTAGAAGTACGACTTCGAAACCCAGACCTTTCGACTTATGGATAGTCATAATACGTATGGCATCCTGCCCATCAGGGGTGAATATCGTTTTGGTTTGTCCGCTTTCGTCCCACCATTGCAGGAAGGAATCAAGATCGGAAGAGTGTTTCACCGAAAAATCGAGTACCATATCCATAAATGCTTGAATATAGATATTCTCGTTGCTTTCCATTGCCTCTTTGAAAAGATCGAATATTTCTTCAGTCATTTCATAGAGAGGAAGTTCTTTTATACGATTCAGTTCAATAGAAACCTCTTCGGGAAAGTCATCGGAGTTTGAGAGGTGTGTGCAAATTGTTTCTTCGGCTGTTAGCTGATCTTTGAACTTGAAGTATTCGTATATAGCTAATGTCCTCAAGGTAAAATCGGAAGGGTTACGCAAATATTTCAATAACGAAACAACAAGCTTGATACTCTTAGAATTCTTTATAAATAGAGCTTCATCCGAAATAATGTCATATCTGTATTTCGAGTGCTTTTGTAAATTTTTATATTCCAAAAGTCGGTTTGCAACTTCTGCTCCTTCTTTCTTGGTGCGTACGAGTATTGCAATGTCTTTTAGTGAATATCCTTTATCTTGAAGTTCTTCGATAGTATGAGGCAACTGATCCAATACATAAGCCTGCCAATTGGTATTTTCTTCGGTATCTATAAAATGAACTTTCACATGCCCCGAAGGGTTACCTTTCTTCTTTTCGGGAAGATATTGATAAGAATCTTTATAAGCCCCCTCAATTCGAGTATATAAAGGAGCTAAAGCTTCATCATAAGTTATATCATCCAAACCTTCATTGTATAAGCTTTGCAATAACTTTGAACCTATTTCGAAAATAGCATTATTGAAGTTTATTACATTCTCGCCACTTCGCCAATTAGTATCAAGAGATTTATGAATAACACCATTGGTTTTAAAATCTATATCAAGTTGCTCATCCAGAAGTTTCCAGTCCGAGTTTCGCCAACGGTAGATACTTTGTTTTACATCGCCTACGATAAGATTCTTGTTTCCGGCAGAAAGACTATCTCTTACCAAGGGAAGAAAGTTTTTCCACTGCATATTGGATGTATCCTGAAACTCATCTATCATGTAATGATCTACACGGGTTCCTACCTTTTCATACACAAACGGAGTGTCAGTCCCCTCAATAATTTTGTTCAGTAATTCGGTAGTATCCGAAATTAGCATCACATTATTTTCGGCGGCATATTGTCTTACTTTTTTATCGACATCACCCAATATACCTAGGGTGAAAAAGTAACGGTTGATCTCGTAAGCAGTCTGATAGGTTGCCGAATTGTCGTAGTGAGCAATGATTTCGCAAACACAATCATTTAATCCATTTCCAAATGCATCTTCTATTTTAGATTTTGCATCGGCTGGAGTAGTTTTGGTGTACCAACCCGATACATCATCGGGTAGTTTACGGAATGTATCGGTAGGTTCTTTTATTTCGCCTGTTGCCCACTTCAAAAAACTAAAGAAAGTAGAACGGGCTCCTCCTTTAAAATCTTCGGGACGAAGATCAAACCTCACCATTGTATTTAGTGCCTTTTCGGCAATTTCTCTCGATCTCTTTTCGTATTGCTGAATATAGATTATCAGCGTTTTTTTGTAATCGTCTAACAAAGCTTTATCGGCAATATCAGCTTGTATTTGATCGCTGAAAGCTTTGTAGGTTTCTTTAAAAATTTCGGTGGATAACGATTGTATATCATTTCGGATATTCCAAGTCTCTCCACTCTCTATTTTCTCTTCCGAGAAACGTATCAACCAATCGAGTAACTGCTCATTCTCGCTTTTTTCTAAGTCATAAAGCATCGAATCAATTGCTTCACCTAAGACCTTACCTGTATCGAGTTCTACATTATAACCTCCACCCAAACCAATTTCACGGGTAAAAGCCCGCATGGTTTGTTGGAAGAACCGATCAATCGTACTGATCGAAAATGATGAATAATCGTGAAGTATACTAATCAATATCTTTCGGGCTTGTGCCCTCACCCACTCTTCGGACTTATTATATTTTTCCCTCAGGCTCTTTACATAGTCCGATGGTTTATCCGATGCCAATTTGGCAAGTTCTTCTATAATACGGCTTTTCATTTCTTCGGTAGCCTTATTGGTAAAGGTTACAGCCAGTATATGTTTGTACGAAAATGGTGAAGAAAAGAGCAATAGAAGATACTCCTCTGTCAATCGGTGTGTTTTACCCGATCCGGCAGAAGCTTTATAAACAGTTAGGTTTGCACTATCAGATGATTCGTGCCTTAGCATATCCGTCTTTTTGTAAAAGCTCTAAAACTTTGGTTCTGAAATCGCCTTGAAGAAGAATTTCGCCATCACGTGCCGAACCTCCTACCCCACAACGGGTTTTAAGTGATTTTGCCAAATCCTGCAAATCATCGTCCGAACCCACAAAATTAGTAATTAAGGTTACCGATTTACCTTTGCGGTTTCTCTTATCGAGTTCTATTCTTAGCAGTTGTTTTTCTTTAGGTATAGCAACTACCTCTTCTTCGTCTTCCGAATCATATTTATAATCGGGATTGGTCGAATAGACTACATTCAACCTGTCTTTCCAGTCATTATTAGTTTTCATAATGATATAACGTAAAATAGAAGGTTTATAACCTTAATTAGAGAATCAAATATACTTAAAAATTGTCAGACTGAAAGAAAGATTTGTCCGTTCAAATTTTCGGCGTGCTTTTTGTTATACATTGAACATAACAAGAATAACAATTGTTTGATAGGCTAAGGTCAGAGACCTTTTTACTATTTAGATCAACTATGTTACTCAACCATACTTTGAAGAAAAGTATGGCAATAAACATTTAACATTACTTTAATTAAGTAGTTATGATTCATTTTAAACAAATAGAACTATCCGATAAGCCTCAGATAGATGCTTGTCTGGATGGCAACACTTTTCGTGCATGCGATTTTAGCTTCACCAACATGTTTACATGGAATGCTAAATTCAAAACCCAATACGACATTCAACACAAAACTCTATTTCTTAAATTTCTGGAAACAGATGGTAAGATCTATTACATGATGCCCATCGGTCCGATGCCTGTTAATGAAGCAATTCATATGTTGCAAGCTGATGCTAAAGCATCTAATATCCCTTTTCAGATGAAGGGTATCACTCTTGAGATGTGGGAAATGATCAACAAAAAAATGCCGAATCAATTCAAACACATACACGAGCGAAATAACGATGAGTATATCTACCTTTCTTCGAAATTAATTTCTCTTTCGGGTAAGAAATTACAAAGCAAACGTAATCATATCAACCGATTCAAATCAGATAATCCCGATTGGCAGTACTTCCCTATTACAAGTAAAAAAGAGCTGACAGAATGTGCTGCCATGCTTGATGAGTGGGAGAATATTAAAGAGGACAAAAACAGATCGCTACAATATGATTATATTGCAACCCGATTGATGTTAGAGCATTTTGATTTTCTGCAACTCACAGGTGGAGCCATCCGTGTAAATGGTAAAATCATAGCTTTCACCATTGGAGAACAATTAACTGAAGATACTTTTGTGGTGCATGTTGAAAAAGCTTTTGGAGAAATCCATGGAGCATATACCATAATTAATCAACAATTTATAGAGCACGAAGCTTCTAAGTTTAAGTACATCAACAGAGAAGAGGATATGGGATTGGAATCACTGCGAAAAGCCAAGCTTTCGTATCAGCCTGATATTTTACTGGAGGAAGGGTTATTGATTCCCTGTTAATTAGAAACCCTATTTATTATTCAACTGAGCCTTAAAAATATGATTCAATTTGCAAATAAAAACACAGCTTCTGAAGTTCGTTCGATGTGGAAAACCTGCTTCGAAGACACCGAAGAATATATGGATTTGTATTTCTCCCGACAATACAGAGACGAGAATACACTCATATATTGGGTCGATAAGAAGGCTGTAGCTTCTTTGCAAATGATTCCCTATACCATCAGGTTCTATGGTGAGGTAATTCCTTTTTATTATCTGGCCGGGTTATGCACCTTATCCGAATACAGGAATAAGGGTTATATGGGGAAATTGATCCGTGAGTCTTTTTCAATTATGAGAGAGCGAAATATTCCACTTTCTATTTTAGTGCCTGCCGAGGATTGGCTTTTCGGGTATTACGAGAAATATGGATTCGCCACAACATTCGACAAAGGGACAAAGGATATCGAATTCAGCAAGTTCTTGAAAAAACAGGAGAGTAATTGGTCTGACGCATATCAGGAATTTGACAAAATATATCAGCAAAACGATTTCTGTGTTTTAAAATCGGAGTACGATTTCGAAACTATCGTCAAAGAATACTTGCAAGACGACTGTCCTCCTAAGTATAATCTTGCAGGCATGTCTTATATTATAGCCCCATCGGTTATGTTGAGGTTATATGCAAAAAAGAATCTCGATAAGAATTTTAAGATAAAAGTTGAGAAAGATATTTATCAAATAAGTAAAGGGGAAGTAGCTCAAAGCAACTCATCTGATTTTGATATTGCAGTAAATATAAATATGCTCACACGCTTACTCTTTGGTTTTCATACAAGTGAACTAGCAATAGAGTATTCTTCTCTTTTCGAGGAGCATCAGCCTATTCTAAATCTGATGTTAGAGTAAAGCTTTAGTCATTTCCATCGTCAAAAGAAACAATATCTAGAAGTTATTTTAATTAATAAGCATAAATAAAAAGAGAAGTGCATCGGTACTTCTCTTTTTTACGTAACAGTACATATTTACTACTATGGCATAGATTCAAAAATAGAATAAGTAAACCTAGTGTAACCTGAATTTTATATCTAAGAAATTCATTTCCCGTTATTTTTTCTGTTGAGCCGTATTGAGCAAATCGGTCCGTATCATTCTGTTAGTCTGGATTACACAATCTACCACATTGGCCGGCAATGTAACAGTTGCGAGAGCTATTCCGCTAGCTTTGTAGGGTGTGATGGTTATGGCATATTTGCCTGTTACAGCATAATTGTGTGTCTGCTTATATACTGTGGTGCCGGCAACTATATTTTGTGTTACTTTTGCTGAACCATCGCCAAAATTCCACTCCAATTTAGTCGGCTGATCAGCCACTGCACCGGTCATGCTTACTTCTACTGCATATTTAAAATCATTCCCTACACAAACAAAAGATTTGTCTTTCGCTTTTGCATTGAAGAAGGAGGCAGCAAAAGTGGGCAACCCTCCCGCAGCATTTCCTTTTAAAAATGCAGAAAAGACCCTTACATCAGCATTGCCGCTTGTCGCTTCGGGATTCATGATTACAAACAAGTTCTTGCTTGCGTCCCGTATTCCATAAATTCTTCCATCCGGAGAAACTTGCAGCGTATTTATTTGATTCGGATATTGATAAGCCATATTGGTTGTATTACGCAAACCATCCCAACTGATTTGATATAAATAGTTACCGGTTCCACCCCATACCCCTAAATATAGCTGCTCGCCGGAAGGCGAAAATTCTACACTGTAACCATTCAGGTCGACTGCGGATATTCTTCTTGATTGTATGTCGGACGGTATACCTGTTTGAGTATCAAAAACTCCGGAAACAATGTGTCCTGTGCCACGCAGAGGTGATGCAAACCGAGACCCGTCTGATGTAAATTTGAGGTAACCTAAATAGGTCACCGAACCATATCCCGGAGTATTACTCAGACTATAAATAACTGGAGTAGAAGCAATACCCGATGAGGTTACAGCCCAGACATAAATGGTGAGTATGTTGTTCTGCATTCTGCGGTGCATTAACCAATAATCCATACCGTTTGCATGGCGTATAGCCGCTATATTTTCATCGGTAGGCCCTGCTAATAATTTTACATTTTTTGTTGAGGTTACAGCTCCTAAGCCACTTTCAAGAGACATATCTACTGTAGAATAAGTGATTCCGTTTGCTCCTTGCTCTGCAGCAACCGATATAACATAGAATTTATCGGGACTTCCCGGTACAGGCACCACAATACCGGATTGTGTCGAAGAATCACCACCCAGAAGCCCCGCCCCGTTAAACATTCCTACATTGTTTTTATTGTAAACAGTCATACCGTTTGACGACATCAATAGATTCCCATCGGAATCCGATAATGTAAAACAACCCTCATAGGCATTCAACGGACCGTCTACCGAAGTAGGCATACCCGCTGTGGGTATTCCGGCATCCGATGTTACACTTTGTAAAATATTAAAATTCAGACCTGCATTTCTTCCAAAATACCACCAATTAGTTTCCTTCTGTGCTTGTATATGGAGACAGGTCAGAACTAATAATACTAAAATAGATATTCTTCTCATGTTGTTGTTTCTTATTTTATTGCAAATAATACATTCATAAACGAAGTATAATCAGTCTCTCTTATAATATTAAAATTCACAATCTCTTGTATTTACAGTGCTTATGGTGTGAATCGAGACTTGTGAGTAGCTTATACTCACAAAAAATAATCCGAGGGATAGGACAATCTGGTTTTTCATATTATGATTAATTGGTTAGTTAATTTGTTTTTCATAGAAATAAAAGCAGTAGAAATATGATCAAAAAAGTTCTGTTTGAATTAATCTCTCTTTATAGCTCAATACACGCATCCGGATCTAAATGGTTAAATTTTAACTTTTCACAAAAACATATTTATTTACTGCATTGGCATATCTTTCAAAAAGATGCCTTTATATTCTGTAAATATAATAAAAGGTTACAAATCCCCTATAAGAGAATCATTAATTCATTTTATGTGTCCCATATTTAGAACTCTCTTAATCCAGAGGGTTTCCCTCGGCTAAGAGTTTTAAGCGTTACATCTTTTCCTACTTTTATTCCTTGCAAATTCAATGCACATTCAACTGTTTTATAAGCAAGATCGGGATGATTATTGTCCTGACTAAGATGGCAAAGCCATATTTCATCTAACTTATCGTGGTAAATACTGGTAAGCAATTCTCCCGTAAGACGATTACTTAAATGCCCCATCCCCGAAGTGATACGCTGCTTAAGATAGGCAGGATAACGTCCACAACTGAGCATTTCCTCATCATAGTTCGCTTCTATAATAAGATGATTAGCCGATCGGGCATATTTCGAAATAGTATCTGTTATACAACCAACATCGGTAACTAAGACTATTGTCTTATCTCCAACCTTTATCTGATATCCTACATTTTCGATCGTATCATGAGGAACTTCGAAAGCGGTGATCTGAAATTCTTTTATTTCAAAAGTCTTTTCTTTTTCGACAACTCGCTTCACCCCCGTAAATTTTTCTTCAACAAAGCGGCTTCTTTCTATTCCTGCATGCACTATCTCAGTTGCATAGACAGGAATATTCAGCTTTCCGCCAAAGCCTCCGATTGATTTGATATGGTCGGCATGATCGTGCGTAACTAATACCGCAACGATGGTTTCCATAGCAACACCATACTCACGCAGGTATTTTTTGATGGTACGCATACCAATACCGGCATCAATAAGGATACCGTATTGAGAAGTTCCCAAGTAGTAGCAATTGCCACTACTACCACTCGAAAGACTTATTAATTTATATTTTGGAACAGGTGCAAAAAGATCGTACTGCATTTTAAGTAGTTACAAGTAATTAAGTAACAGAAAAGATTTGATGCTGTATTTCAGAATCATAACTATCTGTTGTTGCGATGCTTACCAAAGCAATAAAAAGGTCTGAGACCTTAGAAAGAAATTCCGGACAGAGCTTTTGCACTTGCATTGAATTCTGTAATAATTGATTTTACAACATCTTCTGCCAATGGCAGATCTTTAATCAGAGAAGCTATTTGTCCTATCTCAAGTTCGCCTTCTACAAGGTCTCCTTCAAATATTCCTTTTTTAGAACGCCCTCTTCCCAGAAGAGCTTTTATTTCTTCGGCTGAAGCACCTCTATCTTCGGCTTCCTGAACTTGTTTGTAAAACTCGTTCTTTATCATTCGGGTTGGTCCTACTTTCTTTAGAGACAACAATGTATCTCCTTCATTCAGATTCACACACAGGTTCTTGAATTCAGCAGCAGCAGAACTTTCCTGAGTCAATGCAAAACGGGTTCCTATTTGTACTCCTTCGGCTCCCAGTGCCAAAGCAGCCAACATACCGTTACCTGTTGCAATACCTCCGGCAGCAATCAAAGGTATATCTATACTTTTACGAACCTGAGGAATCAAAATCAAGGTTGTAGTTTCTTCTCTTCCGTTATGTCCCCCGGCTTCGAAACCTTCGGCAACAACCACGTCTACGCCTGCTTCCTGACATTTTACCGCAAACTTGGAGCTAGATACTACGTGAGCAACCTTAATGCCACTATCCTGTAATTTCTTAGTCCATGTTTTTGGATTTCCCGCAGAAGTAAACACTACTTTTACACCTTCCTCAATTATAATATTGATTATCTCTTCGATATTAGGATACAATAGAGGCACATTCACCCCGAATGTATTATTGGTTGCAGCTTTACACTTCTGAATATGTTCTCTCAACACCTCAGGATACATAGATCCTGCACCGATAAGCCCAAGTCCTCCGGCATTACTCACAGCTGAAGCCAATCGCCATCCGCTACACCAAACCATACCTCCCGATATAATCGGATATTTTATATTAAAAACTTCTGTTATTCTATTCTTCATTACTCTTATTTTAGGTCGTACCCATTATTATTTTACAAATATACTAAAACAAAAAGTCAATACCCATTAGTAGCTATTAATACGAAACTGAATTTTTACTAAAAAACATTATCTCAATTTATAAAACGATGAAAGGCAAGTTAAAAAACTCGCCTTTCATTATTTAGTCAAATAAGGTCGTAACCTCAATTGATATATTTACTTACAAATTGATTTGTTTTAGCAACATACTCATCGGTACAATCCCAATAAGCATTAGCATGTTCAACATTGGGCACAATCCACAATTCTTTATCACCTTGCTTGGCATCGTAAAGCACGTTTACCATCCAAGTAGGCACATAGGTATCTTTGTCTCCATGAATAAAGAACATAGGCAGTTTACTTTTTTTCAACTGCTCCAGAGCCGATGCTTCTTTGAAGTTCCAACCCACTTTCATTTGAGAATACGAAGAGGCTGCATTTAGTATAGGAAATGCAGGCAACCCATAATCATCTTTTAGTTTATGGGTAAATTCATCCCAAACGCTTGTATATCCACAGTCTTCAACAAAACACTTTATATTTTCGGGCAAATCTTCGCCGGATGTCATCATGGTTGTTGCTGCTCCCATAGATATACCATGAATTACCATACGTGTAGTATCGCCATATATACCTTTGGTTACATCTATCCATTCCATAATATCCAGACGGTCTTTCCAACCCATTTGAATATACTCACCATCACTCTTTCCGTGTGCTCTTAAGTCAGGAAGCAGGATATTATATCCCATTTCTTTATTGTACAAATGACCAATCATCAACATTCGAATCGAGTTATCGGTATATCCATGAATGATAAGTGCTGTATTAGGCGATGCTATTGCAGACCTTACATATAGGGCATGAAGTTTACTGCCGTCTGTGGCTACAATAAACGTATCTTGCAATGCCGAATTTTCACGTAAACTATCTACCCAAATTTTTAAGCTCGGGTCGTGTTCATAAAGAAAAGCATAGGCATCTTCTTCATCTGTCGGTGTTACTTTTCTATCTAAAGAAACTCCAAACATATAGACTGCTCCGCCAGCGATGATAGTTAATAACACTACCACTGTAATAACTAAACCTATTATTACTTTTTTCATTTGTTAGTCTCCATTGTATCTCTGATATTCTTTTGAACAGACACAGCAGCAAATAAACTTAAGGTATAAGACATTCCATAAAATCCTTTTTCACTCAAGGCCAATTCAGCATTCCAAAGACCAACTATCAATAATATGATAGAAACAATAGTACCAAACCAACTTATCGCAAAGAAAATATTAGTAACGGGAATACCTTCGAGTTTATCTCTCACACTTTTTTGAAGTGTTACTGCCGAGAATAGTCCAAACAATAGAATTGTAAAATAATACCCTTTTTCGTTTAGCTGCATATCAGCATTATATAATCCAATCAGGTAAGCAATCACCCCGACAAATAATACCAGCCATGTTGCACCAACAAAGGCAAATGAAGGAGCTTCGTTGTCTTTCTTCTTCTTTATAACCGCCTCAGGCTTCACTGATTCTTCTTCCATTTTCAATTTAGTGTTGTTAGATTTAACCTTTCAGAGGTCAAAAATAATTATATTTATCTAATAACAACTATATTATATACAGAAAAGGGCAGTTCATTCCAATGAGGATATAAAACAACAGAAAAAGGAATCAGTGTTTATCGCCTGATAAAATCTCTTTTCTCTGCTTACCAAAGATTATAACTAAGCTAACCGAAACGAGTATCAGGAAAATACCGAATGCACTATTCATATTAAAATATTCTGAAAAGTATAACACTCCAATAAGCACAGCAACAAGAGGTTCCATAGAACCCAATATAGATGTGATCGTAGAACCCACATATTTTATCGCCAGAATCAAAGTCAAGTCCGAAACCACAGTAGCTAAGAAAGCAAGTAATGCTAATCGCCCAAAAGCAGTAAAGTCTGGAATTGATTCAATACCCGATGGTGATACTCCTGCAAATATCAAAAACAGAATTGCACCCGAAAGTAATATATAGAACGTAAGAATCTCAGCATTCATTTTACTTACAGATGACTGATTGATACCAACAATATATACAGAATAGGTTATCACCGTAAGGGATGCAATAGCCACTCCAATCAATTTTATAGATCCTCCACCATTCCAACAAAGTAATGCGACCCCGATCAATGACAAAATTGCAGCTAAAAACAAAACTATAGATTTCCGTTCCTTAAAAAATACAACCATCAAAAAGCTTACTGCAATAGGATACAGAAAATGTATGGTAGTAGCTAATCCACTGGGAATATATTTATAGGAATAAATAAGACACATTGCTGTTGCTGCGTAAAGTAAACCTAACCAGCTAAGTGTAAAAATATCTTTTTTAGAGATTTGGAAGTTTTCTTTTTTAAACAAACAAATTGCTCCCATTAATATAGTAGAAAACAAAAAGCGATAAAACAGAATCGAAGGTAACCCCATATTAGAATCGGTCATTAGAGGAATCGAAAACAAGGGAATCAAACCAAATGTGCCCGATGAAATAAGTGCAAAAAAAACACCTTTGAGACTTTTCATTACAATACTACTTTTACAATTTGTTACTTTTATTGTATATAACTGCCTGATATATCCATACCAACAGAGAAAACTAATGCTTTACAGCCAAAATTCTGACAAAGGTACAATGTTTCATACAAGAAAAAAAGATAATACTTCTTAAGATTATGCAGCTCGCAGTCCGCATAATCTTAATACTCTATCAATTGAGTTCTATTGTTTGGTTCACATGAATCTCATCGATAAAACTTTGATCGTGAGAAATTACTATAACCGATCCTCCAAAATCTTTGATGGAAGCTATCAATATCTTTTGACTGTGTATATCTAAATTATTGGTCGGCTCATCCAATATAACTACGTCAGGCATATTATTACTCACCGCTAAACAACAAAGAATGAGTTTCATCTTTTCACCGCCACTTAGTTGTATACATTTTCTGTTCCACACACTATTAGGAAATTGATAACGATGCAAAAGTATTTTTAGTTCATGCTCTAAAAGATGCCGCTCGTTAAACTTTTCAACCTGATCAAAGACTGACAACTCATTATCGATAATAGAGTATTCCTGATCGATATAAAGAGACTGGAAATCAGCAATAAAAACACTTCCGGCTGAAGGTTCTAATTTTCCTGTTATAATTTTAATGAGAGTTGTTTTCCCTGCACCATTATTACCAATAATTCTTATTCTGTCATCGCTACGAACTTGAAAATTTAAAGGTTCAGACCACAGAGGCTGTTCGGTATATGAAAAATTCAGATCCTTTGCTTCAATAAGGATTTTCCCGGAATGTAGATTCGAGGTATGAAAATCGACTTTCAATATTTTCTCTTTCTGAATATGCTGCCTGATTAGTTTATTACTATCCGAAATATCATTCAATTTTTCATTCTGAATATTTCTCAGCTTAGCACCGCTCTGCTCTGCCTTATCCTTTAGCATTCCCATTGCTATACGAGGAATGCCCGCCTTTTGCTTCTGCTTCTTACCTCTTACCTCATTCTTTTGCTTTTGTTCTGCAATATCCCTTGCCTTTTGTCGGGCTAACTTTAAAGTCTTTTCATTCTCTTCGAGCTGAGCTTGCAGAGCATTTATCTTTTCCTCTTTTTGAATTTCGTAGAAATCATAGTTACCGCCATAAATATCAACTGTATCTTTTCTCAACTCCATAGTTCTTTCCAATAGATTCAGTAAAGTTCTATCGTGACTCACAACAAGGATGGTTGCCTTACTCTTTTTTATAAATTGATAAAGCAAGTTGCGACTCTCTAAATCAAGATGATTAGATGGTTCATCTAAAAGAATAATTGCGGGTGAATGAATCAAGATTGCAGATAAAAAAACTTTTGTTTTTTCACCTCCACTTAAGTTTCTCATCGGTTGAGATAAATCTAAGTCTTGTAGCCCCCAGAAAAGCAGAGCTGCATCAATTCTATTCTCAACATTCCAGTCATCATCCAGACATTCAAGATTCTCCATTGAGGTATCTCCATCGAGAATAGCATGCAACGCATTTAGCTTACCGTCTACTCCAAGAGCCTGAGAAATGGTAAGATCATTATATTGCCCAAAGTGTTGAGGGATATAATACGGTTTATCGAAATAAATAACTTCACCATCCGAGGGATCAAGCTCTACTGCTAGAATTCGTAACAATGTCGATTTTCCCGAACCATTATTACCGATTAAAGCAATTTTTTCTCCCGATGAAATATTGAAGTTGATATTTTGAAATAGACTCTCTTTATCGGGATGTATATATGAAAGGTTATTAACTGTAATACTCATAAAGCACTAATGTATAATATTATAAACTAGGGTCTAAAAACCCATTTAGTAGATGGTAGGTATAAAATAGATATGGATAAACAATCACGAATGTGTTGCTTAAAGACATCAAACCTCTTTATTGTTTTAGTAAGCATAACAACTATAGTCGGTTATGAACCAAAACAAATTATTAAAGACTTGTATAATTTATTAATTACATGAATTCTAAGTTTATACCAGTGCATTTGCAGATATTGCAGCTGACAAAATTGATAATTGTATTAACCAAAATGTTCCGAAGTGTTCGGAGTTTCATGATGGTATATAACCATCCATTTTACTTAGATATTTTCACCGGAGTATTTTTTCGTTTATCTTTCGACAAAGATATACAATATTTTATTGAGTAGAAGAATCTTAAATGAAGAATTTAAGATTCTAGACAATCAATCTGTTAGATAACTATCTAAAAAAACAAAGATTCGCATACTACTAGATTCACAAACACACAGCAATACTATAATTAATTAAACAAGAACACGTGTCACCTTTACCCAGAACTTATATCTCCAATTTGTAAAGAGGTCTTCATCCCTATTTTGGACTACTTATCATCAAAACGGTTATCTTTGCAATACAATCTATAAGATAATATTAAAGAAAAGTTGAAATTTAATGTGAGACTTTAAAGCCACAACTTACAATAATAGTTATATTTAGATTGGATAATAAAAAGGTCTGAGACCTTAATGGATAACCAGAAAACAATAATAGGTATGTATCTTATTCAGAACGCTACAATCATAAATGAAGGCAAATCAACTAAAGGATCTGTCCTGATAGAAGGGGAGATTATTAAAGCTGTTTATACAAACAACGAGATTCCTTCTGAAATTCTAAACAGAGCAACAGTTATCAATGCCGAAGGTTTATGGTTAATGCCGGGCGTAATAGATGATCAGGTTCACTTTAGAGATCCCGGACTAACACACAAAGGAGATATAGCCACCGAAAGTAAAGCGGCTATTGCGGGAGGAGTAACCTCTTACATGGAAATGCCCAATACCAAACCTCAAACAACCTCAATAGAGGCTTTAGATACTAAGTTTGAAGTGGCTTCACAAAAGTCATACGCCAACTATTCTTTCTACTTGGGAGCTACTAATGATAATCTAGCTGAGCTTCGAAAGATCGACAAGAAGAATACCTGCGGAGTAAAAATATTCATGGGATCATCTACAGGAAATATGCTTGTAGATAAACGAAAAGCATTGGAAGGAATCTTTGCAGAAATAGATATGATTATCACAACCCACTGTGAAGAAGAAGAGATTATACAAAAAAATATTGCTTACTACAAGGACTTATTAGGTGATGATATCCCCGTAAAATACCATCCGTTGATAAGAAGTGCAGAGGCTTGTTACCAATCGTCGGCCAAGGCGGTAGAACTTGCAGACAAATATGGTGCAAGACTTCATATACTTCACCTTTCAACAGAAAGAGAGATCAGTCTCTTTGATATTAAACCTCTTGCCGAGAAAAAAATCACAGGCGAAGTTTGTGTACATCACCTTTGGTTCTCAGACGAAAATTATGAGAAATACGGGAATCGCATCAAATGGAATCCTGCAGTAAAGACAAAACAGGACAGGGATGCTCTTCTTCAGGGATTACTTAAAGGTAAACTGGATGTGGTAGCCACAGATCATGCACCACATTTATTGGAAGAAAAAGCAGGAGGATGCTTACAAGCGGCTTCAGGGGGCCCTTTAGTGCAACACTCGTTACAGATGATGCTTGAGTTATCTAAACAAGGTAAAATATCGAAAGAGGAAGTCGTTGACAAAATGTGCCATGCACCTGCCACTCTTTTCAGAGTAAATAAACGAGGATACATTCGTGAAGGGTATTTTGCTGATCTTGTTTTAGTGAATCCAAATAAGGATTATACAATCACTCAAGATAATATTTTATATAAATGTAAATGGTCTCCACTAGAGAACGAAACCGTATCAGCCTCTATTGAAAAGACATTTTTAAACGGACAAATAGCTTTTGAAAACGGACAGGTTAATGAAGTAAGAGGTCAGGCTCTCACCTTCAACAACTAAGGCATAATAATATCGATATGACCTTAAACTATTATGAAGTTTAAGGTCATAATCTATATTTAAGATTTAAGAATCAAGTCCATTACTCTGGAAGTTCTCGCACCGCTAATCCCGGTAGAAGGGCACTGTCCGACACCTCTTAATTCATCTACGATTGTTTGAATCAAGGGTTGCTGAATATGCTCAGGTGAAGGAATATCAAAACTTTCCGAAAGCACTTCTGTTATCAATTCAATAGGTGAGAAAGCAAATGTGCTGAATCTGATCTCGCCCTTAGTTCCTGTAATAATTATAGAATCGATATCCGTCTGATTAGAGGTAACAAAACACCATTGACCACTACCTATAACTCCTGATTTGAATTGAAGTATAGCTGATATAGTGTCTTTCGCATCATAGAGCTTACCTAAGTTTGCAGAGAAACCTTTCGCATCGCTAATCTCACCCAATAAGAAATCCAGTATATCTAAAGTATGAGGAGCCAGATCATAAAAATAACCTTCCCCTGCTATATTCTTATCAACCCTCCAAGTCTGATCAGAGAATGTTAAATCAGACAGTCTGGGTGACCGATATTGCTTTACATCAACAGTTAAAATCTCACCTATCGCCTTATCCTCTAGTAGATACTGCACTTTTAGAAAGTAAGGCAACGCCCTTCGATAGAAAGCTACAAATAACTTCTGATTAGTTGCAGCAGAGACTTTAATCATTTCTTCACATTCTGTAAGGTTCATTGCCATAGGCTTTTCTACGTACACAGGTTTACCGGCTTGCATGGCTTTAATCGCATAGCTGGCATGAGTATTGGGAGGTGTAGCAATATATACCGCATCAACATCAGGGCTAGAGATAAGCTGATCGGCATCAGTGTAATATCTCGAGACGTTATGCCTCTGGGCATAATCTTTCACCTTATCTATGTCTCTCCTCATTACAGCAGCTAAAGCAGAATGTTCTATCTTATAAAAAGAAGGACCACTCTTCTTCTCACAAACATTACCACAGCCAATAATACCCCAGTTTACCTTTTCCATATCATATTGATTATTAGTTTTCCTCTATTATAATTCTACCAATAAACAAATATAAAAAAACGTCCCTTAGTTTTCACTAAGAGACGTTCTAATATTATATAGTTTACTATTTATTCAATAACAAATATAACAACACGGTTCCATTCGTTTATCTTAAATGGTTGGATTTGATCTCCTGACCAGTTAATAGAAACTCTCAATGGATTGATACCATATTTCTCGATCAACGCTTGAGACACAGTCTTAGCACGGCGTTCTGATAATTTCATGTTGTATTCAGGGTATGCTGTTTTCTTATCTGCATAACCTGTAACTACCACATTAACATCGGGATGATCAGTTAAGTATCTTGCAGCTTTGTCAATCTTAGCCCATTCAGTAGGATCGATAATAGCTTTGTCAATTCTAAAGAATACCGGATCCGGTAAGAATTTAATATCAGAGCTTGTTGTTGGTTCACTTTTAACAACCGGAGGAGGAGGAGGACAAGTAGGACACTCTTTAGCAGCCAACTTAGCATTACGTTCTCTCAGTGTATTTATTTCATCATTAAGACGATTAACCAATTCATAATCCATTGGCTCAGCAACTTCCCAATCTGTTCTTCCAAATTTGTAAGCTAGAGATAAAGTACTTTGAGCAATAATATCTGCATTCTGATCATCTCCAGTATGTCCGTCAAAGTTATCACTCAACATCGATCCTGAAAATTCAGCGTTAACACCTATTCTATCAGACACTCTGAATTTTGCTATTAGTCCTCCATGAATACCAGTTAGCCACATATTAATACCGCCTCTATAGGCAAATGTGCGATATAGTCCAATACCTCCAAAGGGAGTAAGTTCAAATAAACGTTTTGGATTATAGTTACCGACTAAGTTAAAAAAGTCAACCATAAAATCAATATTCGCTTGAGCATATCTGGTTTCCTCCATATATAGTTCTCCACTCATACCAGGAACCCATTTATAGGCGCCATTATCAAGAATAATTCTTTTATTAATATCTGGGTCATTCAATGTAAAGCCCATATGACTCCATTGCGGATCCCAAGTCAAAAAGTGTACACCGGTTGAGGTCGGATATCCTGGTCTACCAGCGTATCCTTTTCCCATATAATCTCTATCCCCGTGATTCCATTTAACATAAGTACCGCTAACTCCATCGTTGAATCCGTGTAAAGATCCTCCGGTGAAATTTAATCTCAATCCCCAGATAGGAGAAAAATATTTTGAGATTGTAAATTGGGGTGCAAATGTTACACGCTCTTTGAATGGAGCCTTATCGTCGTCGATACCCATCAGTACCTGACCACCACCACCAATAGAAATACTCCAATTATCCTTAAATCTATTTTTTTTCCAAGTAGTCTTATATGTATTATAAGTCTGATTAGGTTGTCCGTATTCCACCTCCTCAGAAACAAGAGTACGGCTTGACTCTTCTTGAGCTGAAAGTGAAAAAAGACTTGTAATAAAGAGGAATGAAATGATAAAATCCTTTTTGTTCATATCCAAAACATTGATTAATGTTAATTCGTAATAATGTGCAAATATAAGAGTTTTTTTTTAGAGAAAAACATTAAACCTCTTTTTTTCAGCACAAAACACAATTATTCTTTGAGATATGTGTGATATATAAGCACTTTTTTATCAAAAGAATATATAATTTTTTATATTTGTATATAAATAAAAGTCTTAAAAAGAAGATGAATCAAAATGTTAAATAAAATATCCTTTTTATTCGAAAAAAATATTTTTCGGACAAAAGACCTGTTATTTCGGTTAGAATCAAGGCTTAGTTCTTGGGACAGTTTTATTATTCAAAGCAGATCAACCTACAATACCCTGTTCTTTATTGTACTATGCCTTATCTTTCCATTTATTCTTTTCCTTAACATTAAAACTCCACTTATCGGGGATGATTTTGTCTATTCTTTTATTTATCAGACTCAAAATCGCCTGACTTCAATAAGTGATGTATTCGAGTCGCAATATTTACACTATTACAAATGGGGAGGACGAAGCATCGTTCACTTTATCACGCAGGCATTACTGCTAAGCAATAATTCTCTTTTTATCGACATTATAAACTCAATAGGATTTGTTGCTTTTATAATAACGGTTCACTACCATATTACAGGAAAGCTGAAGAATAGCATAAGTATTCTTATTATTTCCTTTTCTCTGACCTGGTTCTTGCAACCGGTATTTGCCGAAACGGTTTTATGGATAACAGGTAGCTCGAATTATCTTTGGGGAACTCTAATCATTTTATTATTCCTGCTGCCATACCGGTTGTATGAGAACAAAGAGTTATCAATTTTAAGAAGCATACTATTTTCATTTGTAATGTTTATCGGAGGACTCATAGCAGGGTGGACTAACGAGAATACCGCCGCTGCAATGATTATTATGATCCTGTGTTTTATATTATATTATAAATGCATCAACTATAAAATCCCTGCATGGATGTACTTAGGTCTTATTGGCTCAATCATCGGATATATTATTATGATTACTGCTCCGGGCAACTTCGCCAGAGCCGAAGGTACCTCTATCAGCCCGTTTTTAGTTACATACAGGATATTAAACTACACACAACGTTTTATCAACTATTTAGGGCTTTTGAATCTGGCAACCGCATTATTAATGATTATATATATAAAATTCAATGTCAATAACAGAAGAGCAACCCTTTCTTACTTATCCATTTACTTCATCGGGGTGTTTATATCTATATATATCATGGTTGCATCACCGGGATTTCCGGCACGTGCATGGTTCGGAACGATAACCTTTAATATTATAGCATTCGGTATATTATACAATAAAATCGGCAATTTTACACCACTAATAAGACAAGCAAAATATTGCGTCATTTTATTTTGTATAATAAGCTTCCTTGCCTCTTTCTATGATGCATACAAGGATGTAACAGCCATAAATAATATTTGGGAAGAAAGGATGCTGGTTATAAATGAAAAGAAAAACAAAAATATCCAAAGTGTTGTTTTTAAAGAATATCAGGCACGTACTAAATTCGGATTAGGAGACACACCTTATGCATTACCATATATGTCTTTGTATTACGGAATTGATTTTCAACTCGAAAAATAAAGAAAAGAGTAAAAATTATGCAAGCTATTTTAATCACAGCATATAAGAATTATCATCATCTGGAAGAGTTGGTTAACTTTTTCGATGACAGATTCAATATATATATTCATATAGACAAGAAAAGCTCGATCTCGCCCAAAGACATCCAAAAATTGTCTGCTCTAAAAAAAGTTCAATACCTATCTCAGCAATACAAAATCAATTGGGGAGGGATCAACCATCTCAAAGCAATACTGGAACTGACTAAAGAGGCAATAAAGAATAAAGAGAATAAATACTTCCACCTTATTACAGGGCATGACTACCCCATCAAATCTCTTGACGAATTTACAAAATTCTTAGAGATAAATAAGGACAAAGACTTTATGGAATACCATCTTCTACCCTATTCTGCATGGCCTGAGAATGGCATGGACAGATTATCCCGCTACAACATGTATGATCTTTTAGACGGAAGAACAGGATTGAATGAAAGACTAATCAAAGGTTTTTCTAAATTTCAAAAAGTAATAGGATTTAAGAGAAATTTCAGCAAAGACTTCCCTCTTCTCTATGGAGGATCGACTTATTGGTCTCTCAAACGAGAATCCATAGAATATGTATTTCAGTACATGAGTGATCATCCTAAATACTTAACCAGATTCAAGTACTCATTTTGTTCCGAAGAAATTTTCTTTCAGACTATTCTCTTAAATTCACCCATGAAAGAAAGTATTATAAATAACAACATGAGATTTATAATCTGGGAAGAACGGAATGGGAATTTTCCTGCCAATTTAGACAATAGCGATTACAAAAACATTACAGCCTCAGACGCTTTGTTTGCACGGAAATTTGAATATCCGGTCTCCGAATCACTACTTGACAACATCAAAGCAGATATAAACAAGCGCTAATAGCAACATTCCTAAAAACAGCAAAAGGCTATCTGAAATGATAGCCTTTTGTTTATATAATAAAACGATATATTTCTACACTTATTTAGGAGGCTGGTTACCTGCTCCCATTATTTCCTGAAGAACCATCTCGCGACCTTCAACATTGATAGCCATTAATTTCCCTGATTTCTCAACAAAAGCTATTCCTCTGGGTGAAAAACGACTTATATTCTCATAAGCGGAAGGTGTAACAGTTCCACGAGCAGTTACAATACCATACTTACCGGCTTCCTCTACCACAGCCAAACCAAGTTCGGGTTGATAAAACAATACTTTTGAATATGCAGGAGCAATAAGGTGGCGGGTTTTGGTATAAAATCCTATTTTCCCGTTTTCGGTCAACTTCATCCCGATACACGAATCATCTTCTATTGCATCATAGACAGGAGCCAACAACACTTGCCCCTCAGGAGTCATTAAACCTATTTTATTTCCTAATCTCACATTATAGAGATCTTTATCTACTATTTTGTCAAAACCATCGTATTGTGCTTCCACGACTACTTTTCCGGCATCATCAATAAGCCCCGACTTGCCGCCTTTTTCGATTAAAAAGAAAGTGTCGTTAAATGGAGCCACACCTTCGTATTGTGCAGGAATAACAATATCTCCGTATTTATTGATAAGACCGAATTTCCCTTGTGATTTAACTTCACAAAGATGATCGTTCACAAATTTAAAACTTGTGTAAGCAATAGGTAATACTAACTTATTTGTCCTGTCGACCAATCCCCATGCTTTACCGTCTTTAACAAGAAACAAGCCATTACCAAAAGATTTCACATCATCATATGCTTCAGGAATTACAACAGTCCCACTCTTGGTTATAACTCCACATTTACCTTTCTTTCTGAAAGCAAAGAAACCTTCTTCCAAAAGCTCCATTGCGTCGTATTGGGCTTTCACCAAAGTTTTATCACCTTGCTTTATTCCAAATTTTTCTTTATTCTGATAAACTTCGGCTTTCTGAGAGTAAGCAGCACTGCTTACGGATAAAAATACGGTTAGTACAAATGCAATTGTTTTCATCAAGTATATTAAAATCTTTTTATTGTTAGTTCTTTTTTCTTATAAATACAGAAAATGACTGTTTCGTCTTTTCCTCTTAATCGTAACTATCTGTAAAGTTTACACTTGCCGAAGCAATAAGAAAAAAATATTTAGTTTTAGAATACTCTGCAAATGTACGATTTAGTTGTTGCATTACAAAGATAAAGTCGATATAATCAGTGTTTTTAGAAGTTATAACATACAAGAACTATCTTTCAATATTATTTCCTAAATTTGTAATATCGAAATCAGATAAGTAACTGATAGTATCCAATGTCGTATTTTAAAGTCATAACAAACATTTGTTATTATACTGGAATAGGCAATAAACAGGTCTGAGACCTTAAAAAAAATCACAATGGGAAAGGAGCTGGCAAGCAATGTTGTATTTTCAAAAAATGTAGTTGAATTTGTAACAGTTGCCGTACAATACTGTACATTTTTAGAAAATCCGGAGACTCAAACAAGCAAAGAGTATACGGACAAATTAACAAAACTATTACCTCTGCTATATCTAAAGGCTGCACTATTGCCCGAAACAGAAATAGAAGAGGACATATATCCTGAAATAACGGTTACCGAAGACGATTATAATTATATAATATCAAAGTTATACACCGCTTACAAAGAAAACGACACTTATCTGGAAGTTTTTCTGGAAGACATGAAATACAGTGACACCCCCATTGCTGCAAGCATATCAGAAGACATCGCAGATATATATCAAGACATCAAAAATTTCATTTCTATATATGAGCAGGGCATTGAAGAGAACATGAGTGAAGGTTTATACACCTGTTACGAAAACTTCAAACTTTACTGGGGACAAAAACTGGTAAATGTGCTTCGTGCACTCCATTCACTAAAATATTCGATAGGAGAAGAAAATCCGGAAGAAGATGATTTGGATTCCGATAATATACAGGACGAGTGGTAAGTACAATAACTAAAGAAGAGATAGCAACCTTACCTATAGCAATTTTTCCGGGGCGAATCATTGTGGTACAAACTGAGAAAGAGGCTCAAAAGGCTGTTGCATTTTTAGAGCAACACAGCGTTATAGGTTTTGATACAGAAACCCGCCCGTCATTCAAAAAAGGACTTATCCGAACAATTGCGCTAATGCAATTGTCAACCGAAGATACTTGTTTTTTATTCAGATTAAATTTTATTGATATACCGGAATGTCTTAAGCAAATCCTGATTAGCCCGGATATAAAAAAGATCGGACTTTCTCTTAAAGATGATTTTTCAGCTATAAGAAAACGTATGCAGTTAGAGCCCAAAAATTTTATCGAGTTACAGGCTTTTGTGAAAAAATTCGGGATAGAAGACAATGGATTACAAAGAATCTACGCCATATTATTTGGAGAGAAAATTTCCAAAAGCCAGCGTCTTTCGAACTGGGAAGCGGATGTATTGAGTGAAGCCCAACAAAAGTATGCTTCTCTCGATGCGTGGGCATGCCTGCAGATATACAATAAATTAATACGCCTCAGCCCAAACTTAGCGGAAGAATAAAAAGATAGAAGATCTATTTATTGCTTTGACAAATATAATAACCGGAGATTGTTATAGTCATAAAAACGTCAATAATCAGTTGAAATTACTTAAGAAGATATGAGCTATAAAAAAATTACACTTAAACCGAAGAAAGAAGAATCGCTTCGCCGTTTTCATCCCTGGATTTTTTCAGGAGCAGTTGCACAAAAAGATTCGAACCTTATTGAAGGTGAAGTTGTAAACGTATATACATCGAATAACGATTTTATAGCTGTAGGACATTTTCAGATCGACAGTATAGAGGTTCGTGTCCTTAGTTTTGAGGAAAGAAAAATAGATTCGGCATTCTGGAAAGAAAAACTGGAAATCGCTTTTAATCTCCGCAAGTCAATCGGTGTAGTTTCGGATTCAAACAATGCATACAGATTAGTCCATGGAGAAGGCGACAATCTGCCCGGATTAGTAATCGACATATATGGAAATACGGCTGTAATGCAATCGCACTCAGTCGGTATGCACGATTCCAGAAAAGAGATAAGTAATGCATTAATCGAAGTATTAGGCGACAGATTAAAAAACGTATACTATAAATCGGAAACTACCTTACTCAATAAGCCCAATGTTATTCCCGAAAACGATTACCTTTTCGGCGGGAAAAATGTAGATAATTTTGCTCTTGAAAACGGACTGAAATTTCAAGCCGATTGGGTTAAAGGGCAGAAAACAGGCTTCTTTGTAGATCAGAGAGATAACAGGTCTTTACTAGAGAAGTATTCGAAAGACAGGTCGGTTCTGAATATGTTTTGCTACACAGGAGGCTTTTCTTTTTATGCCATGCGGGGAAAAGCCAAATCGGTACATTCGGTAGACAGTTCAGCAAAGGCAATCATGTTTACGCAAAACAATGTGGAACTGAATTTTCCGGACGATAGCCGACATACAGCCTTCGCTGAAGATGCATTTAAATATTTAGCTAAAATCGAAAAAGGAGAATATGATCTTATCATCTTAGATCCTCCTGCTTTTGCCAAACATCGCGGAGCAATAAGAAACGCTTTACAAGGCTATAAGAAACTAAATGCAAATGCATTTGAAAAAATAGCACCGGGTGGCATACTTTTCACTTTCTCATGCTCTCAGGTCGTTTCTAAAGAAGCTTTCAGGCTTGCAGTATTCAGTGCGGCAGCACAATCAGGCAGAAGTGTGAAAATTTTGCACCAACTGACTCAACCTGCCGACCATCCTATTAATATTTATCATCCCGAAGGAGAATATTTAAAAGGATTGGTATTGTATGTAGAATAAGTTCTGCGATATGTATAAATACGGGTCAAACAGAGTGTTCTGAATGAGAACACTCCGCTTCTATACAAGACAATATTACCACTAAAAATATTTGCCTGTATTGAAATTTGAAAATCTCACTTTTGTGTGAAATTTATTTTTTATTAAATAAATTTCATATATTTGTCATTGTAAAACAACTCTTTATCTAAGATATGACATTACCATTAACAGATATACCGACAGGCAACATCTTAAATTTTAACTATTTAAGTTTGGTTATTTCTTTCAAAATATTAGAGAGAGAGAGAGAGAGAGAGAGAGTAACTAGCAAGCATATGAGTTACAAAAATATTTTAGACGGATTACTCCGTCTTCTTTTTTCTGTGTGTATTCCTGACGCAGGAAATTCATTCCGTAAGTATTTTCCCAATAAATATAATAGTAGTTGTTCAGGTAAACCGTTTCTTATAACTGATTTGTTTTGTTGTTGTCGTTCAAAATCAGTAGGAACAAAAGGTTTACCTATGGCACAACTATATCCGGCAGCAGCGTGTAGCGATTACATGTTGCTGCCTTTTTTCAAGAAAAAAAATAACTAACATAATAATAAGATGACAATGAAAACAAACTTTTTAATTATTTTTTGTGTACTACTATCTTTCGAGATAAGTCATGCTCAGGTCGGAATCAACACCAGCTCTCCCCATTCCAGTGCAGCCCTCGATATTGAAAGCATAACACAAGGCTTACTGATACCTCGCATGACAACCGCTCAAAAAACAGCTATCGCTAATCCGGCCTCCGGATTAATGGTATATGATACCAACCTGAAATGCGTTTCGCAAAATGCAGGCACCCCAACCAGCCCTGCATGGATTTGCCTCTCCAAAGATACAAAGTCAGAATCGTTTTATATGCCTTCTATATCTATCGATGCTTCGACCGTTGTAACTGCCAAGACTCTCGATCTGTATGCCGAATACAAGAAACAGTTTAACACCCCTAAGACAGTTAGTACAGGAGCCCCAGCCATGATACCCTATTTCACTGCTGCTACAGACCTTTATTATTACATCACCAACTACGACAATACAGTATTGAAGATCAACAGCCTGAATGCTTCGGGAGTACTTAATTATGATATACTCAAAGAGGCTGATTATGCCACATTTATGAATGTAGTATTCGTAATTAAATAAAGAGAAGAAAGGAAAATGAAAAAGATCGTATTCTTATTTTTATTAGCTGTAAGTTGTTTTCAGGCACAGGCACAGAAAGAAGCTGCAAACTGGTTCTTCGGGTCGGGCTGCGGTTTGGATTTTATAAATACGGTAACAAAAAACGATGCTTCAAGTGTTGCCGTTACTGATGTACCCACTAACCAATCGAGTCCGTTATCTACTTACGAAGGTTGTTTCTCTCTTTCTGACAGCGATGGACGTATTATTGTATTCTCAGACGGAATGAGAGTTTACAATAAAGATAAAGCATTGATAGCCTCCGGACTTAGAGGTAATTCGAGTAGTGCTCAATCGGGAATTCTTATACCCTGGCCCGAAAAACCCGGATTTTATTTTATAATATCAAATGCCCAGAGCGGTACTGGTTCCGGTGGCATATTTTATAGTGTATTTGATGCTGCCGGAAATAGTGGAAACGGATTAGTAACCAATATAAACACAGCCCTAAAGACAACAGGTTATGTGACGACTACGAATCTTTACGAAAACGTAACTTCGGTAAAGCATGACAATGGAACCGATTACTGGCTGCTTAACCGTACCGGACAGTATATGTTTGCATGGCTTATCACGAAAAACGGATTTGTAAATCTTGAACCTACAGCAATAACGACCATACCCGGAACAGTTTCTACAATACCTATGGTTAGTGAAGGCTACATGAAAATGTCACCCGATGGTAAGCAAATTTGTCATGCTAATATAGATGCTCCCAATGGAGAAGTATTACTTGCCGACTTTGATAACTCAACAGGAAAAATCAGTAATATTAAATTACGCAATATCTACCCGGGAGGTAATAGTGCACTTGGCCGTATATATGGAGTAGAATTTTCTCCCAGCGGGAAAAATATGTTCATCTCACAATTAAACGGCGGATTATACGTAATACCTACAGCTGAATTTATGACAGCTACTCCAAAATTGATAACCAGCCTGATAGGTATAGTACAAACAGGCCCTGACGGAAGATTGTATGGTATAATAAAATCAGGGAAAAGACTTGGTATTATACCCAATCCCGAGGATGATATCCCCAATATA
This sequence comes from Indolivaga alginatilytica, assembly GCF_003201355.1. Classification (GTDB taxonomy): domain Bacteria; phylum Bacteroidota; class Bacteroidia; order Bacteroidales; family Dysgonomonadaceae; genus Dysgonomonas_A; species Dysgonomonas_A alginatilytica. Next base: position 35,364 of record NZ_QICL01000022.1, on the reverse strand, counting down.
AAAATACATTTGTTCGAAAATTACCTGACAGGTACGGCAGAATGGGGACTTCCTACATTCGTGGCATCCTTCTTCAATGCAAAAGCTGTAGACAAATCGTTTGTTTGTGTGGGTAATGACTTCAAATATACAGTTGAGATTAGTATGAGCGGTGCTATAGCCGATCAACCAACCAAACTCGAATGGAATTTCGGTGACGGTTCAGCAAAAGTAAACCAGACTATAGTTTCAGGTACCACGATATACAAGCAAACGCACAATTATACCGCAACAGGAAAATACAACATAACCATCACACCCTATAAAAGCAATGGAGCAGCACTTTCACCTGTTACTCTGCCCGCAAACGTGACAGACTGCATATTCAGAACCAACCGTATGATACGTACGGATCTGCTTAATACGGCTCAACAAAAATAAAACGAAAAATAAAAATGAAAAAGATACTATACCTATCGATACTTCTGCTTCAAATAGTATGCAGCCCTTTATATTCTCAAATAGGTGTTTATAACGATTCACCGGATGGCAGTGCAATACTCGACATACAATCAGCAGGAAATAATCAGGGATTGTTAATACCACAGCTAACCACTGTTCAAAAAACAGCAATCATAAAACCGGCTACGAGCCTGTTAGTGTATGATACAGACAAGAGATGTATTTCGCAGAACATAGGATCAGAGACAGTTCCTGTATGGACTTGCCTAACGCTGTTTAACCGTAAGTTTTTCTATATGCCCTCTATCAATATCACCACTTCGACATTAGGAACATATACCAAAGACCTCTATGCTCAATACAAAACAGAGTATGCCACACCTATGTATAAAAGCACAGGAGCGCCGACAACTATCCCTCATTTTACATCGCCTACAGATTTACAGTATTATGTTACCTATTACGATGCTTCACGTATTACGATCAATAGCATAAATGCTAACGGAATAATGAGTTATACCACTATCAAAAAAGCGAACTACGATGATTATATAAATATTGTATTTGTGGTAAAATAAGGTCTGAGACCTTATTATTAATTTGAAAAGCGTAAGTACACCTGATAGAGTTATGACTACACAATCTTTCCGTAAACAAGTACCGTCAATTAATAAAGAGAAGCATATCGATGCTTCTCTTTATTAATTTGCTATTTTTGATTACATGGAACTTAATGTAAGCCCAAAAGCATATTAGCTAATATAATTGCTAAAACGATTAATGTAATAACTACATACAAATAATCTTTCTCGATCAGAAAAGAGAATGCCGAGAACGCAACCCTGATAATAGGAGTAGCAATAAGTACAAGTACTCCGAATTGAACAATGGCAGCACCGTCAAAATGAAGCATTCGGGGAAATATGGTATTCAATTCCCGCAAATACTCGTCTACACCAAAAGACATTCCTGTAGGAACAGGGCTGTAATCGACCATAATACCTTTATGCTGATAGAGGTAAATGATTCCTCCGAATATAGTAATAGCACATGACAACATTACTCCATATCGCAACAGTTTCCCGATATATTGTTCGACATCACGTTCGCCCCAGAATTCCCTTGAAAATATATGTTTCATTTTTTTTTAAGTTTACAAGTTAACCGATTACTGATCACTCTCAACTGATTTAAAGTTTACCGGTAAATCCATTATAGATCATTGATATTGCCAAAAAGAAGATTACGACACTAAACAACAGTCTAAGTTTTTTGACATTTACTTTTGGTAACAGCTTAGAACCAAAGAAAGCACCAAGAAGAACCCCTACAACAATAGGCATCGCCAATCCCGGATCGATATAGCCCCTCTGTAAGTAAATAACAGCACTGGCGGCAGCTGTTACCCCCACCATGAAATTGCTCGTGGTTGTAGACACTTTAAAAGGTATCTTCATGGCAGTATCCATTGCCAGTACCTTTAATGCTCCCGAACCGATTCCCAATAAGCCTGACAAAACACCTGCCAAAGTCATCAATGAATAACCGGCGGCAACATTCTGTACTTTATAATTTACAACTCCTTCTTTAGTGGGATAAGACCCGTTCAACTTAAGCTTCTCGGCCAGCTTATCAGCAGGTGCAGAAGGATCTATTTTATCCTCCTTCTTAGTTATGGTTCGTATTGCCGAAAAGATCAGCACACAACCAAAAATAAGGGCAATATATTTTTTATCTAACCAGATAGCAATAACAGCACCTATAACAGCGCCTGTAGTGGTAGCTATCTCCAGAAACATCCCTATTCGGACATTCGTAATACCTTCTTTTATATAAGCGGCGGCAGCACCCGAAGAACTTGCTATCGACGTAACCAATGCTGCTCCAATGGCATAACGCATATCGACTCCAAAACCCAAAGTAAGTAAAGGGATTACTACCACTCCACCTCCCAGCCCTGTAAGGGAACCCAAAAAACCGGCAGCTATAGCTCCCAGAAATAAAATAAACGTAAATAATTCTAAAGACATATCATATCGAAATAATGGAAATTCGGTTTTACTTTTCCGTTCTAAGCTCGCAGACTCTTTTATTGCTTTGACCGGGCATAACAACCGGAGATAGTTATGCTGATAAAACATCGCATTAAACAGCTTGCATTACTTAAGGTCCTAGACCTTTTTATTGCTTTGGTAAGCATAACACCAGTAGTCTCTTATGATGCGAAAGTATATCATTAAATACTTTCATTTACTTAAAAAACATTTCCGGAAGCAATTTGTAGGATCTTTTTTTAATGACTACAAAGATATTAAGTCTGACTAGATTAACAGAACAAACGCATCAAAATTGTTGATAAAAAATGGCAGGTAGTATATTCACAATAGAAATCGGGAGAGTCGATTTATTTTATCTATCCATGTAAGGGTTAGTCAGCAGTAAACAGGATGCAGCAGGGGCTGACCTAAGTATCTGCACGAATCGGGAAACAGCAAGAAAAGGAAAAATAAAGCATGCGAAAAAGTGTCACTTTTGTTACCTTTGTCACCTTTTAAAACACTAATAATTGATATACAACATATTACGAAAACAGTAAAAGTTACACTCAACAGTCACCTTTGTTACCTTATTTGTTACTTTCGGGTACTTTTGTAACGAGTGTCACTTATTAGAAAGCGGATGTGTTTACCTATCTTAATCAATGGTATTATTATATTTTAAATATCTTTACTGTAGTGTTTTAATTTAGATTTTTTACATTTGTTCCACTATAAGGTCACAGACTTTTTTATTCAATTGGATTAGTCGTTTATCGCGATTCGGCATAGTTCAAGTAAACTTGACTCTGCTCTCACTGCTTTAAACGTTGCTTTGGCAGTCATAACAACCGGAGATAGTTATACTGATAAAACATCGCATTAAATATTAAACGTTACTTAAAATAAAAAACGCATGGAATACAAGTTTTGTGGAAACAGCGGATTAAAACTGCCTATACTTTCCTTAGGTTTATGGCATAACTTCGGGGCGATTGACGACTATAATAATTCTCGTGAAATGTTATTGTATGCTTTCGAACAGGGCATTACCCATTTCGACCTGGCTAATAATTACGGGCCTCCTCCGGGAAGTGCAGAAGAAACCTTTGGTAAGGTTCTCAAAAATGACTTATTTGCCCATCGTGATGAAATGATTGTTTCATCAAAAGCGGGGCATCTGATGTGGAATGGTCCATACGGGGATGGCGGATCACGCAAATACATTATGGCAAGTATCAATCAAAGTTTGAAACGAACAGGCTTAGAGTATTTCGACATTTTCTATAGCCACCGCTATGATAGCGAAACACCCGTTGAAGAAACCATGATGGCTTTGGTCGATATAGTACGGCAGGGAAAAGCCTTATATATCGGGTTATCCAAATATCCGTATGAAATGGCGAAAAAAGCATTTCATATCCTTAATGAGAATAATGTTCCATGCCTAATCTATCAAGATCGCTACAATATGTTTGTCCGTAATGTGGAAGATAAAATGCTCCGGCTGTCACATGAGGAAGGTAGCGGATTCATTGCATTCTCTCCTCTGGCACAAGGACTTTTAACCAACAAATACCTGAATGGTATTCCTCTGGATTCCCGTGCAGCCAAAGCAAGCGGTTTTCTTCAACAAGATCAGGTTACCGCCGAAGCCGTAGAGAAATCTAAACTATTAAATGAGTTAGCTCAAAAGCGTAATCAAACATTGGCTGAGATGGCTTTGGTATGGGTATTAAACAATCAGTACGTAACATCCGTTATATTGGGAACCAGCTCAGTGAAACAACTTAAGGATAACATTGCAGCTTTAAGCAATCCTACTTTTTCGGCAGAGGAATTACAATTAATAGACAACATTTTAAAATAATGATAAGAATATTTCAATATACATTTACACTTATAACTATTGTTCTCCTTTCGGCTTGCGCCAAAGAAGAAAACCAAAACAATACTATCCCTTACGCAAGCGTTATTATAGATATACAGACCCAAATCGAGAATGAGTTTAACAATCCATTCTATTCTAAATCATATCCCAATGCAGGATATGGAGGAGTAATAGCTATAAGTAGTAATTTATTGGATCTATCTGTAATGAATATATTCGCCTATGATATGTGCTGCCCCTATGAAGCCCCTCAAAAAAACAAAATACAGCAGATATTAGATAATCGCTTGCATGCCCAATGCCCCAAGTGTAAAACCGTTTATAATATTGCGAATGGTACAGGTAAAGTAATCTCCGGTCCGGGAACACAATCTTTGAAATCATACCGAGTGATGCGCGAAGGCTATTTATTTAGAGTAAGAAATTGAGATTTCACGGTATCATTTATTGCTTTGAGGAATAAGGAACTAAGGCTCATCCGAGATCAGTATTGAAATAATAAATAGTACAAGAGACTTAAAAAGTGATGAATTTGTTTGTCAAATCAAAAAAAGATTCTACATTTGCACTCGCATTTACCGAAGTAGTTTGTAACGACAAACGAAAGTAAATCTTAGTTTTGCGAAAGTAGCTCAGTTGGTAGAGCACGACCTTGCCAAGGTCGGGGTCGCGGGTTCGAATCCCGTCTTTCGCTCATAGGCTGCTCGGATGGTGGAATGGTAGACACGCAAGACTTAAAATCTTGTGACCATTAGGTTGTGCGGGTTCAAGTCCCGCTCCGAGTACTTTTAAACCCTGCTTATCGTTTGATATTCAGGGTTTTGTTATTTAACAAGGTGTACTAAAAGTGTACTGATTGACATGAAAATAGAAATAGGCCTAATATTAGGCTGCCTCTACCTATCACAGGCAAAGACGGTTTCATGACAAATGTAAACAATGCTATTTATCGGATAGTTCCGTTATATTTTCGCTAAATAGACATCAGATATATCTTCAGCTACCAAGGTCCCGATAGCATCACTAACATAACAGATAATGCTCCCTACTCCTGACTCAGCCTCGAACCAACTTTCGTAATAGCGAGGCATTTTGTTTTTGCTATCCATACCTTGCCCTTCGATAATGCTATAAGCTTTTTGCAAGTGTCCTAAAGCTTCTGTAAGGGCATCTATTTGTTTTTGGTGGTCAAATCCTTTCATTGTTATTGTTTCCATGGTTGTAATTGTATTTTATTTTTTATACTGATTGCCTTATAGAAGTAAATACATCTACCTGTAGCACCTAAATACTTATATCCGTTCAAGTTCAATATTTCTTCTGGATAATTCTCAAAAGCAACCCGAAACGATATAGCCTTTACTTTCAGCTTTCGGGGGCTATGATTCTCATTGACCGTTACGACAATACTATCTTGACCGTGCCAACAACATGAGGTAAGCACTTGAAGTGAACCCGGTACGACGATTATCTGGCCGTCAAATATATCATCGCATAATATGCGGTGTAATCGCTTATTACCTATTCTGGGTATTGATATATCCTTTTTCATTCCTTTACCTGTATTTGGTTATTATTTATTTGATTTATTCTTAACTCGTTTTACCTTGAATGGGAATAAGCTTTTCAGGTCCCGGAGCATTATCTTATGTTCTCTGTCATTATCATCTACCAGTAAAGCAAATGATGTGTCTATGTGCTTTACGTACATAGTAAGACCGTTTATAGTTGCTGTCATGACTTTATATCATTTATTAAGTCTTGAAAAACTAATCGACCTTTATATGGGGTTTCCCATCCCATTCTCAATTCTCAATAAAAAAGCTTCTTTTATTTCAGAATATTGGATATACTTATTTTCGCCTTTTTCTGTCACTATTACAATTTCGGTATAGCCTATAAAATCTACGTAACCCACATAGCTATTAATAGAAACTATATCTTCCAAATAAACCGATTCCAATGATCTAGGAATATATTCTTTACCCTCGTATACCACTACCGTATTCTTCATTGCTTCTTTAAGAAACTTATCCGATAATTCTTGATCTACTTTCATATCAATATACTGTTATCAGGTTAGAAATTCTAAAACACCTGAAGCTATTGGCTTCCACATCGAAATAAGAGAATGTTTTGATACTGCTTTCTTTGCCTTTAGGAGTATAGTCAATATACTTTAGCGTGCCATAGGCTTTGCGTAAACTGCCATCGATCTTTTCATATGCGAATTTTACAACGCCCTTAGATAGTTCTTTCTTTAGCCTGTATAGTGTCCATGCTTTAGCAAGACACACGGCAAATGATTTACCTGTTTCCCTTACAAGTTCCCAGGCTTGGCGAAAAACTTTTGTCCTGAATGTGTAACTAACTGTTTTCATAATTCTAATATTTGATGTTTATATTGTTTATTCTCTGAATTTATACCTAGATTGACAGGTTGACGGTTGACACTCTTACATAGCTGAAACCCTTTGTTTATATGGCATGGCTGAAAATTGAGCCGTCAACCTCTATTTTTTAGTCACCTGAATATGCACCGTTACCGTAATAGCTATTTATACTCTCATAGCTCATGTTTATCTCTTTTTCGATATTGCAAGGCTTAACAATCTCAATAATCAGATAGAAATCACTTCTGCGAGCCTTAGACCATGCTAGCGTTAAAGCCTGTGATCTTGTATAGCCTTCATACTTCATTAAGTGGTGAGCTAATCTCATTATCTTTGATTTGTTATATCTTGTTTTCATAATCGTAATATTTATATCGTTTGACAATACAAATATATTGTATTAAAATATAAAAACAAAATGTGTTGACCAAAAATATATCTCAAAACAATATTTTAACTTTAATTTATACCCCTATTCGATATAATCATATATCTTTGTCTATATCATAAAACAATATAACTATGCTTAGAATTAAAGAAGTATTAAAAGAAAAAGGGAAAACGATACAGCTACTCTCTGACGAGGTCGGCATAACTTATGCTAATATGAATAATATTGTAAATGAGAAAAGTACACCATCATTACCAACACTACAAAAGATAGCGGAGGCTTTACAGGTTCCTATTGTTGAATTGTTCGAACCTCAAGTAATGCCTGATAGCAATGTTATCATGTGCCCTAAATGCGGTACCAGATTAGAAATAAAAGAAAAAGAATAAGATTATGGAAAGATTAAATATCATACTATCCGAAACGGATGTTTTAAAGGCGAAATTAGCCACTTTACGCCCTTTGCCTATCGAGGCTATCAAAAAGATACAAAGTGCCCTAGAAATCGAATACACGTATGAGAGCAACCGTATAGAGGGTAATACTCTAACCCTGCAAGAAACTGCTTTGGTCGTAAACGAAGGTGTAACTATATCGGGAAAGTCAATGCGTGAGCATTTGGAAGCTATAAATCACGCTGAGGCTATTAGCTTTATTAAAGATATAGCAAAAGCCGATATTGAGATAAACGAGCGTCTTATCAAAGAAATACATGCTATTATCTTGCATAGTATAGATCGGGATAATGCAGGCAAATATAGAAATGTACCGGTAATGATCTCAGGTAGCCAGCATATGCCACCTCAACCGTATCTTATCGAGTCTCAGATGGAAGCTTTTATTATCGAATACAACAAGAAAGTAACCGATAATGTACATCCGGTTGTGATAGCTGCCTATCTACATGATGAATTAGTAAAGATTCACCCATTTATAGATGGTAACGGACGTACGTCAAGGCTTTTAATGAACTTATACCTATTAAGCAAAGGTTATGTAGTTGTGAGCCTAAAAGGTGATAACGATAGCAAAAGAGCCTACTACATGGCTTTGGAGAAATCCCATACCGAAAATGATCCGATTGACTTTTATACATTAGTTGCTGTAAATGAAAAAGAAGCTTTGGCCCGATATTTAAATATTCTCGGATAGAATGAACGATGTACCAACCAAAGAAAACACGTTATACCTGCCTATCAAACAGATATATTTTGATCAGATTATAGCCGGTACCAAGAAAGAAGAATATAGAGAAATAAAAGAGGGCATAACTGCGAATCTGTATCTAATAAAGGATGCTAAAACCAAGTACGCTTTGAATCCGGATGTAACAGATCCAATTAAAGAATATTTTGTAGATGACTATAACAATGGTAATTTCCCATTTCTTCCAAAACAATATAAGTATTTAAACTTAGTTGTTGGTTATGCCAAAGAAAGAGATACGGCGATAGTTGAAGTAACTGGATTTTCGTTTAAACCCGAAATGATAAGGGCTAACATGTATGCTTTCTGGGTTATTACTTTTCATTTGGGTAAAGTTATTGAGCTCCATAGGAAATAGATAATAACCCTTGCAATGCATCATTCGCTTGATGGAGTATCACTATCTCCATTCTGTATATTTTTTATTTCTTCTAAATCTTTTGCTGATAATGGAGTGTCGGCAAAGACCAACTGAACCCCAATATCATTACCGTTTGTTGTAACATCAAGGCTCTCGCCAAAACCCTCTTTTTTCCCAAGAGTGGACATAAGATAGCGGAGCATATTGCTATCCGGTTTTTCTTTCCATCCAATTAATACGCCATCCTGGTCTCTTTCGGGAATGCCGTGAGCTATAATTTCAGCCGTGGAAAGACAATCGTCAAACATACGCCCTCGGGCATCATCAATAATCTGTTTAAACTTCGGATTCTTTTCTATCCATCCGTAAACGGTGCTACGTTCGACATCGAAAGCTTCAGCGATCTTTGTCATGTTACCTTTTTTCTTTCTAGAAACATCTTTGAAAATATCTAATTTAGGTATGGCCATAGGGATTGTAGTATTTCGTTGTTTATAAATTCTTTATTCTTTCGTGATATTCCTGTATCGCTTTTCCAATCTCAGCAATATCCGATAACTTACCATTAACCCGCAACGGTAAATATTTTGGAACTTCTCCAAACCTTTTAATTAAGTTGTCAAAAGGTAGACAATTTTCGGATGCCAACATATCAGGGACGCACTTATACCCATTGGAGATAGCAAAAGCATCATTTAACTTTAGATCAATATTAAGTACTTTCCCCCCCCAGCTATACCTGTATGTAAGACCGTTAATTCTTTTATAGTAATATCCTTTCGTCATTCTGTAATTATTTTTATAGTGTATAATTACTTTCGTTGGATTAGCTCCAATATCCTTTTCTCTATTCGGAATTGTATTTCAGCTAAAACGGTATCGCAATCATTACGAAACTTGCTATATTTCTTGTAATAAAAGCTAATATTCTTTATAAGGTTGCTTATATGAGAGGGTGACAGGTTGAATAATATCGCTAAATGCTGCCTCAATCCTCTTATCATAAAGTCGTCAGTCAATGCACGAGGGCAATAGAGAATCAATATACAGAATAAAAACACTTGCTTGTATTCCGTACTGTCTTTATCGGGAAAGTCCTTTATTTCGCTTGCTATACTTTTATGCCAATCATAGAGCATTGGGATATGTTGTAAATCTGTTAATTGAGGTTTCAATATTTTATCTTCAAGCATTTCAACTCTCTTTTTTAGTTCTGATAATTCAGTTATACTGTTTAGCTGTTCCATAAATGAATAATATATCCCGGGCAAACTAAAACGCCCGGGATTGTTTGTTAATCAAGGTTAGTTTCTAAACTTGTGAAGGTCTTCATGTTTTTGTATGTTACCACCTTTCATGTCGTCAGCTTTTTGCCTTTCCATTTCACCTTTTAGATTTTCAGTTCCGGCGTTGATCAATCCTACGATATCACCTACAAGACTTGGTGTGTCTGGCTGATATTCCTCAGATGTTCTGGTTTCTCCAAATGTCATACAGCGATAATCGTACTCTTGTTGACTAATAATCTTTTTACTCATAATGTTCTATTTTAATGTTAATACTCGGTTCGTTTTATTCTTTTACTTTCAATGTTCCGTTGTCATTCCAGACCTGACCATGTAATAACCCATCGCTAGAGGTCGGTAATTTCCGAGCTATTAGGATAAGGGTATCATCAGTCTCCGCCCTCACTTCAAAGTGTGCCGTATCGGGGTTGTTAATTATAAACGGCTCAACACTGTATCGAATCCCGAAATTCTTATCAGCCCATACAGATGCGCTTCTATCTTGGGTAGATGATCTCAAGTAATTCGGTGTTATAACAACCTGATCACTATTTCTTTTGAAAGTTAAAGCAGAAAAGTCAGATTCAACATCAAAATACCACTTAGAGAATACAGTATCTCCATTCATCAACTTTAATGCTCTTTCTTCCGGATCTATGACAATTCGGCTGCCACTTTTATTGCTTTCAACCTTACCTCTAATCAAAGCTTGATTAGCGACCAATAAACCAGCATGAGTAACCAAAAAGTTACAAACATCATCTTCTCGATACGGATTTTCTGCTAGATTTGTCGCCTGATCCAATGTACCGCCGGCATAAAATGCAGGGGATGAGTATTCGGTAGAGATATTTACAATATTCGAACTCTCACCTGAAGTTTTCGCTTTTAGTGTTGATGTTGTGCCTGTGCTGGTTAATTGTTCGTTAAGTTGTTTCCACGCTTCTGATGCTTTTAATTCGTCTATTGTGGAATAGTTGAAGGCCTTACATAAATCTTTCATTGAGAATCCGAAACCGCTACCATCTTTCTTTTGATGGGCTCTTACATCTGTGCCATTAATATCTACAATGTAACGATCGAACTCGTTATCTGATGATACGAAACGTTTGTTTGAAATAATTATTTGCTCCATAATTTATTGTTATTTAAATGGTTATTTTTAATTGTTTTTTACTAATATTCTTACTTGCTGCGTATTCCAATAGTTCTCCTAAATTTTTAAATCCTGTATTTTCTGTTATGGTATTTCCCGATATGATCTCTCTGACTTTTGATATAACCGGAGTTGGGTACCTTTTTTCGTGTATCATAATTCCGTATTGCTTAGCATAATAAAAGAGAGTTGATATATTGAAGTTTCGCATTTTCATAACATCAGTATATTTTCTATCTGTTGCTTTCTGATTATATTTTGTTGAATATTGGCTGACAGCATGGAAATAACTCCGCCCTGATTCGCCAAACTCAGAAGCTATAGCAGCTCCAATCTCTAACCATTGCTGATAGCTGCCTGTAATATCGATGCATCTACTTTGAATTTCCGAAATAAGCTTCTCAATATCATTACCTGCATTGCTATCATAAACCTTATTATATTTCGGAGCTTCTTTCTTTTCTTCATATATCCGGGTATAGATAGTTGCGTTCTCGTTGAAATAGGCTTCGGAATCGTACGACATAAAACGCAGCCGGCTAATATTTATACACGAATGATCTACTACTATGCCACATCTCTCAAAATCCTCGCAACAAGCTTTGAATTGTTCCCTGTGTTTATTTGGGTATTTGACAGGGATAAGGATAAAATAGCCTTTACCACCAACCGACAAACCGCAATAAGCGACATAGGGTATTTGTGAAATAAGTTTCTTTAGGTCTTGAAAGTTGGACACATGGGTATTGTCTTTACCGTCTACATCAATACAGATCACTCCGGAATGTTCTATCAAAGCTTCATCTTTTCGTTCGCTGAATGTTCCGGACGGGATAAAGCAAGGTATTGATAATTCAAAGCCTTATCTCCAGTATTTCGATATTCCTCAACTTTACCGATAATCTTCTGACTGGTGACAGCCTGTAAAATTGTCGTGGTTGCTATTGGAGTGGTATCGGTTGCTTTTGAAAATACCGACACTTTGCGATTGAATATATTTGTCTTTTCTGTTTGCATTTTATACTACCGTCTATTACCGTCAAAATTACCGTCTTTTACACCGTCTATTACCGTCTTTTCTGTCGCTACCGTCACCGTCATCCGCCTATATGTATAATAGGCGGTAATGACGGTTCGGTGCGATGGTCGGTAAATTGTATGTCGGTATCTAAAAAGGGAGCTCATTCTGGGGTTCGTTTTTAAATGGGATATAATAAAATCCTGATTCGTTTTTCGAAATAACAGATTCTTCGACTGCTTTTTTTATTCGGCGTTCGGCTGTTCTTTCTTTGACCTCTGATACTTTCATTACCTCGCTTCGTAAATCAGCATAACTCATAGTATTGCCAACCTTAAGAATATTTTCAAAGAAACACCTATTTTTTTCTGTCGTAGCTGGTTTTGGTTCGGGATAGTAAAGTTCGGGTAAAGCTTCAGCATTTATGCGAAAACAAAAATCATCAATAGGTCTATGCCTGCTATCTATGGCTTTCGCTTCAATGTAAGATGTACTTTCATCTTTTTTTGTCAACAATATGGTGATTTCACCTTTTTGCCTAAGAAAAGCCCCTAGATGACCTCTTAGTTCAGCAGTTCCCTTGTTAACGTGCAAGCAAGTTATTATATGACAATCGTACTGTGTACTCCATCGGGTAAGCATTTCTACTGCGTTTTTGCTTTGTTCTATATTGTTGAAGTCAGCCAAAAGGTCAACAATACCATCCAACATGACAAGATCGGGGCTTATATCTCTGATTGCTGATTCGATAACCTCGCATCGTTTTTCGCTGGATATTTCACGTAGGTTTAAAGAAATGAAACTGTCTTTATTCATAGAGGTATCCCAATCGTTTATTCGATGCACCCTCTTTGTCACGTTCTGCGTATCGCTCACATCTTGTTCTGTATCAACAAATAATACTTTAGCTTCTTTTTTAGGGCAATGAAAGCCTAAAAAGCTATCATCATTTAAAGCGGCCGCTCCGATAGCCGATATAAGAAAGGTTTTACCAACTTTAGCAGATGCGGCGATTGTTCCTATATTTCTTCGATGTAGCATAGGTATTCCCGTGTCTGTTTGAATGATTAGAGGCTCCGGTGGATCTACTTGTTTTGTTAGATCAATACGAAATGCTTTCCATCCGTCACTTTCTTTCGGAGGCTCAAACTTTGATAGGTCAATAGCTGTTTTTGATTCGTTCGAAATAGTTTTTGATAATGCGATATCTGCCATTGTCCTACTTATTTCCATTGCGTAACAATTCGGGGTTTGTGGATAGGTACCAAGCAAGGAAGCCAGAACATCGACACATCTTTCTTTCCACCTGATGTAATAAGCCTGCCTTTTGGAGCGTTCTCTTATGCCTGCATATGTTTTTCTGAGCTATTCCAGTAGCTTTACTTACCATCGTTGCAGTAGCGATATTTTTGGACAAATATCTGAATACTACTTGCTTTTGTGAGTTAAAGGATGTATCTTTATCGTGTCGTGTGTAAGGGGCTGCTTTTATGTGGCTCTTTTTCATTTGGAACCTCCTATCTTATTAGTCATGCAATAAGCTTGAGCTTTGTTTTCTAACTCATCGGATGTACTTATACGGTTACTTAATAACCATGCTTCAAGCTCCGTTTTATCGAAATAGATAAGTTTTCCAGATGGCTTATAATGCGGTATCTTTTGTGTACTTGTAAGCTTATACAGATAACTTTTACTTAAACCTGAAAAAGCACACGCTTCATCGAATGTTAATACATTCTTTTCAATAGTTGGAGTATCTATGTTCATATTCTTTACTTTTAATCATTAAACGTTGAAGCCGTGCACTGCTTCGATTACTAAAAGCAAAGTTGTATAGAATCGGAAAGAAGAGAAAAAAGGGGATTTTGAAGGGATTATAAATAGCTGAATACAACACAATTCCCTTATGCATTAGGGATTACATAGGGGATTTTGAAGGGATTACTCCAAGTTTCTTTCTAAAATGGAATAATTGTTTAGTATTTCATATTTGTTGGGCTTTAAGTCTTTTGGTGTGCCTATATTCCAATACTCACATAGTGTTTTGGCAAAAAAAGCAAATGTTTTTACTCTATTAATATCGTGTAGGTTTCTTTTATAAAGCGTTAAGCAAACATTTCCAATTGTTTTTTTCATTGGCTCGCCCCCTGTGGGCGGTGTTAGAATATCTCTTTTAATTTCATCTAAGTAGTCTCTTATAATGATGCCTTTTTTATGATGCTTAAATTTGAAATAATTGTTTATTTCTATCAAAGCAGGTTTTGATTCTTTAGAAGCTTGTATATTAGCAAAATCCGTATTTAATTCTACTGGCTTTTGTGATACATCAGTTGATACTGTTGAAATTTGATTTAACTTCTCTCTATATCCGAGATCATATAATTGTGTTTTATGGGGTACATCTCTCCACCGAAACAGATAAATGTTCAAATCTTCCTGAAACTTCATTATATCTATATCGAAATCTAAACATTTAGTATCTAGTGAAATACAAAACAGATCTAGTAATTTTCGGGAGTAGATAATATAATATTCTTCTACTGTGAACTTCTCTCTTTTTACTTTGAAGTATTCTAGTTGTATTCTAAATATGTAATTTATCCATCGTCCGTATGTTTTATTATCTATTTCAATACTGCCATTCGCCCAATCAAAAGACAAATCCCATAATTGAGACATATTAGGAATATTGAAATATGGGAGTATGTCTGTGAATTGACGTATTATTGACTTTATGTATGACTCTCTACTATCTGGGTATTTATAAAGATTTGACTCTAATTCATTTACAAGGCTAGGCATTAACCCTCTATTAATATTATGGCTAATTTCTAATACGAGACTGTTTGTTTCTCTGATTTTCTTTATCTGCAACTCCTTTAGTTTGTTGTATCCTTCCCTGTATTCAGATGGAACATCATCGGGATTATAATTATCTTCAATTATACCAGCGGCATCGCTTAAGTATTTAAATAGTGAAACAAATTCGTTTAAGTATTTCTTTTCCATGAATCACATCTTTATTTCCGGTAAACTATCTATTGCTGCTTGTTTTAAACTATCTACCGCACGAGTGTACTTTTCTGTATGTTGTAATCCTGAATGTCCTAAAAGGCTCGCTACGGTTTTTATATTCGCTCCATTGTTGAGGATATTAACGGCAAATGAATGTCTAGCACAATGCCAGGTAATATGCTTGTTGATGCCGGCTAACTTTACCCAGTGCCTCAACGATCGCAAACACATCGATTGGCTAGGCAAATTGAATATTTTAGTATTAATTGAATTGTTCTTCTCGTCTTTCGGCTGTTCTCCTATCAAAGAAAGAAGTCCATTATTAAGAGGTATTGTCACCCAGCTTTTAGAACTCGCTCCTTGCGTTTTCTTTTGATTGAATGTAATCATTCGGTTTGAGTAGTCCACATCACTATACACCAACTCGTTTACATCACAGAAGCGAATACCTGTATACAGGCAGAATAAAAAAGCACGTCTTAAATTAGGGTTTTGTTGGTCATACTTCGTATTTTGAAGTTGTTCCATTTCTTCGAGACTCAACACATCTTTAACCAGTGCATTCTCATCTCCTTTACAGACAACACCGTTACATGGATTCTTTCGTATGACATCATGCTCAACACCGTATTTGATAATCTTTTTGAAGCGTTTATAATGGGTTAACGCACCCTCTCCCTTGCTAATACTTTGCAGATATTCGACAAATCTCATCATCATATCTTTATTGAGCTGTTCCGGGGCAATGCTATTTTTGTAGATGGGATATTCGATCGCTATAAAGTCTTTAAAGCGCTTGATAGCTGCTTTTATCATACGTTTATCTCCTTTGGTATAGCTGTCATAGTATGATTGCATGAAGTCGAATATATTGATCTTTTTATTGCTTTTCAATCTATACCCGGCTCTATCCTCTTTCATTTGCTGCTCTCTCTCAAACCTGATCTTCTTAGCGAGGGTCAATGTTTCATCATTTGTCTGTTTTTCGATCGGTGTGCGTGGCTTGGCTATAAGGTAGAGATTTAAAGATTCTTTTCGTCTATCATGCTTTACTTTTACTTTATCTGTTTTTTCATCAGTCCATTGTTGACGACCTAGATAATATTCCAGGTATAAACTTTTCCGCCCATCAGCTAATAGCTTTTCTTGTAGCTTAGGATTCTCCTTTGTTTTTGTTGTCAACTTTGCCATGCTTCACAAATATAGTTTCTTTTACTTTCTCTTATTTGCAAATTTAAGATTTTATCTTATTTGGGGTGTACTAAAAGTGTACTAATTTACAGAATAAAGGCAAAAATAGGAAAACGGAATAGATGCAAAAACGTATATAGTATTGACTATTAACATTTTTTAATTCTTTTATTTTCCTTTATTTTCGTGGTATTGTACCCGCTCCGAGTACTAAGAAAGTCTGACAGATCTCTCTGTCAGACTTTTTTTATAAAAAGAATATTATTTATTATGTCCTGGGGCATATTCCTTTGCTGATTTACTTCCTGTTATTTTTTTCATCTGACCTGGAGGTATACCATTTTTGTTGGTATTTACGGTTCTACAAGAGAAGACAAACAGAGTGAGAAAAATTAATGCCAATATTAAACCGATCTTCTTCATATCTCAATGTATTTATAGTGTAACACCCACAGTCGTACATTTGTTTTAGAAGTGCTCAAACAGAATAGGGTATAAACATCCCGAAAGGACACACAAAGAAACTACAATAAACACCTTATCACTAAGCACCTACAGGGAGACAGAAGAAGAAAAGAATAACCTTATTTTTGAATAATCTATCTTATAATTTTTCATCTATAGCTTCATTCCACATACTCAAGGCAAACTCGCGAAATTCTTTTGGGGCACTTCTAAAATTATCATCAAATTCAAAACCTCCTCCATATGTTTCATCCTTATTTAGATATACCTTATTCTCTCCTCTCATGGCATATTTTTTATCGCCCTGATACATTATTATTTTCATTTCCTCAGGGCTCACATCCCCATGGCAACCCTTCATATACATTATCCAAACCTCAGCAATGCCATTCTTATCTAAATCCGTAACCTTAAATGTATTGTCTATAAATTCGGCAAAGATGTCTACGGGGCAATCCGAAATAAAATCATAAACTTTCCAAGTCAGCGTAAATTGCTCACTCTTATCATTTAACAGATAGTGGTAACCGAACAATTCGGCATCACCGCCATCAGATTCATGTTTAAATTTAGGACTTACATAAATTCCGGTTTCAGTAATCAGGGCAATATGTTCGCCTTGCGTATCTTTCCATTTTATTGCGTCTTTAAATTTTCCCTCAAAAGATAGCCCTGAAGGCAAATCCTTTTGCTCTATATGCTTAACGGCGGAAACACTATCCTCCCCCTTCTGAGTTTCTACATTCTCAGTCAAATCATCTTTTACCGAGATTTCATTCTTTACTTTAGTTTGGCAGGAAAGTAATAAAAACAGTAATATCGCAAAACAGGCTCCTTTACTCATATTCTGGAGTAGGTATAGTTAAAACAATTGTTAGTCTGTTCAAATATAAAGATATAATTTAGGATTTCCGAATAGGCTCCAACGTTTACCGCAAGCAAAGAAAGACTAATCCAAAAGATTAGCCTTTCCCGCCCTTCATGCTCCATAACAAATCGATAAATATCAGTTAGTTGATTGTTCAGATAAATTTTAGCACTGTTATGTCTCTAAATATTGATTTTGAAATCGAATTAAAACAAACTCACGTTCTTTCAGCATGAAGGAAATACATCTCTGAGTTTTATGCTCCACAAATAAAAATAAATTTATCGAAACAGAAGCAGAAAACGGCGCTTGTAGTAACAATATCAGGACTTGTAATTACGAGTCATTTTCCCGACTTATTTTTTATACATTTGCTGTAAATAAATATTTCATTCCTATATTTGATAAAAAATAACGTTATAATGGAAACAAGTAACACAACCACTAAGAAAAAACATCAGGGACGTAATGCCAGACGCTTACGTCAGGCAATGGGTATCAAGCAAGAAACAATAGCTTCGGCTCTGAATATTACCCAGCAAGCGGTTTCTCTTTATGAACAAAAACAAGAGATAGATGATGAGACTCTAGTGAAGATTGCTCAGGTTTTGAATGTTTCTGTTGAGTTAATTAAAGAACTCGAAGAAGATCCTGCAACCATTTATATCGAAAATAATACCTTCGAGGATGGCAGTCAAGTAGGAACTGTGGGACTAATAGGAGAAAACACAAATATCTACAATCCTATAGAGAAGATTATAGAATTATCCAATGAGAAAACAGCTCTCTACGAACGCCTGGTAGAAGTAGAGAAAGAAAAAATAGCCCTGCTAGAAGAGTTACTTAAGAATAAGAAATAATTCCGAAGAATTTACATAAAGCAAAAGCTCATGATTCAGAACCATGAGCTTTTGCTTTATGCCATCACTCCGTTGTTGCGTGCCCTTAATCACTATTAACCGTATCTTAACAATCTCGAAATACCTATTTAACCTTATTGGATTTCATTTGTAAAAATTTAATGAAAATTGAACATGAATAAAATTTATCACCTTATCTCGATTCTCTTTCTATCTGCCTCCATGTACGCACAAACACCATCTACACAAGACACTGTCAGCTTCAAACCCACAGGAACCGTTATAGCAAAAGGCTTCCTCGATTACAGTATAGGATTAGGCAATGCAGAACATGTAAGAGGTTTTAATATCGGCCGGGCGTTCCTAGGCTACAACTACAAGTTCACACCTACATGGCAAGCTCAATTAGTACTGGATGGAGCTTCTTACCAATCACCCATCTCCGGCACCGATGCCAATACCGTAAATATGTATGTACGTAACGCTTTTGTCAACTGGAAAGACAACGGTTTGAATGTTAGCTTTGGTCTACTTGGTCTACTGGAGTACAATCTGCAAGAAACATACTGGGGACACCGATATGTAGAGAAATCTTATCAAGATCTAAACAATATGGGACCCAGCGTAGACCTTGGTATTACTGCCGAATATGCCTTCAACCCCATATTCTCCGTTGACGTTTCATTCACCAACGGTCAGGGCATACGAAAAATTCAGAAAAGCACCAGCGCACGCTACGCACTAGGCATTACGGCAAGACCCATCAAAGGACTTATCTTAAGAGCTTATGGCGATGTTTACAACGAAAGTGAAGATCTACGGGACAAACTCCCCGAAGGAGTAACAGGAGTCAATTATAAGAACAAATACATTACAGCACTATTTGTTGGATACCAAAACAAAAAAGTTTCTCTCGGTGCAGAATACAACCACCTTTACAATCTGGGATTTATAGAAAAGAAAGATTATCACGGCTTCTCGTTCTACTCTTCAATGAAACTAGGTTCTAAATATGGGATATACGGGCGTTACGATTTAACCGAATCAACTCAAGCAGACAACTACCCCGGCGATTGGAATAAACTTGACGGACAACTTGTAATTTTAGGTTTCGAATTCCAACCCGCAAAACAATTAAAGATATCACCTAATATCCGCAATGTAAATCCGACCAGAGGTAAATCGGAACAATATTTCGCGATCAGCGTAGACTTTAGTATCTGATAATATATTCTTAGCGGATATATCGTAATTTTTCTATCAGGATAAGGAAGTAAAAGATATTCAATTTCAGAAGAAGCCAATGTGCTTCTTCTTTTTTTTGTAGCGACACAACGGAAGTAATATATAACAAAAAGAAACATCTACAAAGAAATTTGTAGATGTTTCTTTTGTGGGCGATGAGGGATTCGAACCCCCGACCCTCTGGGTGTAAACCAGATGCTCTGAACCAACTGAGCTAATCGCCCTTTTAAAGGGTAGCATTTTCTCTCAAATGCGATGCAAAGATATGTCTTTTTTCTTTTGCTGCAAATAAAATCAGAAAAAAATTCAATTATTTCTCATCTTTTTTTTACTACATCAATTCGAGGCCAAATTCATCCTTTAGTCTCTTTACGGTTTCGTTTTGCTCAACCATCAGATTAAATTTTTCTAAAGACGTGAATCCCAGCTTTTTTTCATTCTCCACTGTCACTCTTACCTTCATTTGCACCAGAGTATTCCTCAGATTCTTACGAAGAATCGGCATTATATTAACAGCATTATCCAACAACCTCTGTTCTTGCACAGGATTATTAACAACAACCTCAAAAGTATCCCTATTCAGAAGATCGGGTAAACAGTTAAGCATTGTATTCTTTAGATGATGCTCTTCGGGAATAGATTCAGCATATGCCTTCCACTCGCTAAGCAATTGCAAGGGAGTAAAAGTTTCAGACAGAATTTCGGTTTGCTGAGCCTCAACAACCTCTTCTTCTGTGTTTTTTTGAGAAAGGGCAGAAAGAGATACACCGAAGCCCGAAATAGAAGAGCTTCTTGCAGTTTTAGGCTGTTGCCTTACCGTTGCAGGTGGAGCAGCAGAGGCGGCTTGGGAAGATGCCCCCGCAGTTCTTGCCGGAGCAGGTTGAGCACCAGATGCTGCCTCCCCAACAGGAAAGATAGGTTCAATTATGACTTTTTTTTTTCGTCCACTGATTGTGGATTGCTCGAAAGCTGACACAAGCGGATTAACGTCAGTTCGATTAGAAGCTTTTTATTTTTACTAACTCTGTAATTCAGGTCACACTCATTAACAAGCTCAATAGCTCTATATAAAAGTTCGACAGGGCATCTCTGAGATGTAGCCACATATCTTTCGCGGATAGATGCTCCAACCTCAAACAATTCGGCTGTACGAGGATCTTTACAGACCAGCAAGTCACGGAAATGCGAAGCAACTCCCGAAACAATATTATGACCATCGAAACCCTTATTAAGAATATCATTCAAAATAAGTAAGCTATCCACTACATTGTTTGTAAGGACTGCATCCGTCAGTTTGAAATAGTATTCGTAATCAAGCACATTCAGGTTGTCAATAACAGCCTTGTATGTAACATTACCTCCTGTAAAGCTGACTACCTGATCAAATATGGAAAGTGCATCACGCATCCCCCCATCCGATTTTTGAGCCAAAACGTTTAATGCTTCCAATTCTGCATTAACGCCTTCCTGTGAAGCTACATATTTTAAATGCTCAACAGTATCCGTTATACTGATACGGCTGAAATCATAGATTTGGCAACGTGAAAGAATAGTCGGCAGTATCTTATGTTTCTCAGTTGTTGCTAAAATAAAAATAGCATGGTGAGGAGGCTCTTCCAATGTTTTCAAAAAAGCATTAAATGCTGATGATGACAACATATGAACCTCATCTATAATGTAGACTTTATATTTCCCGATCTGTGGAGGAATACGCACCTGATCGATCAATGAACGAATATCGTCCACCGAATTATTGGATGCCGCATCCAGTTCATGAATATTAAAAGATCGCTGATCGTTAAAAGCTACACACGATTCGCACGTATTACATGCTTCACCGTCAGCTAACGGCGAAAGGCAGTTAATCGTTTTTGCAAATATACGGGCACACGTAGTTTTACCCACTCCACGAGGTCCGCAGAACAGGTAGGCATGAGCCAGTTTATTGGTTGCAATTGCATTTTTGAGCGTAGTTGTCAACGCACGCTGCCCCACTACCGACTTAAATGTCGATGGTCTGTATTTACGTGCCGAAACTATATAATTATCCATTTGAAGTATTTCATTTTACAAATACAAATCTAAGAAAAAAATCGGGCTTTTTAAAATTAAGGCTAAGCACGTTTTTTTATTGCTTTGATCTTTATTTTATATAAAAACGGAAAAATCTAGTTACTTTTAGCTTTAAATATAAATCGCACTTGTATGCAGTTCCCCCTATTACACACAGAAAGATTAAGTCTCATCGAGATTAAACAGGATCATCTGAATGATTTATTTCAAATTTTCAGTAACCCCGAAGTTACCAGATTTTACAATTTATTACCTTTTAAAGAACCAAAGGATGCACAAAAATTTATAGACTGGTATCAAAGCCGTTTTACAGAAGGATTAGCAATCCGCTGGGGGATCGCTCTGAAAGGAGAGCAAAGCATAATCGGAACAATAGGATTCAACAATTACACAAAACATCACAGAGCCAATATCGGATACGATTTACAAAAAGAATACTGGAACAACGGATATATCACAGAGGCTCTAAAAGCAATTATATCTTACGGCTTTAAAGAACTCGAAATAAACAGAATCGAGGCAGAAGTTATGTCGGGTAACGAGTCCTCCGAAAAAGCTCTGCATAAAATGAATTTTACCAAAGAGGGAGTTTTAAGAGAGTGGATGTTCTGGAATTCTAAATACTACGACATGATAATGTATTCTTTATTGAAAAGAGAAACATAATAAACATCTAGGACAATACAGATCAAACTAAGTAAAAAAAGCATCTGATGATACACTTTAGATTTATAACAACTATAGATGTTGCTTACCAAAGAAATCAAAAGGCGTGCCCATATACCATATATAAACCTACGCCACCACAATCACATATTGACAGGTTTTAATTTACTCATAATCTATATTTTGTATATACTGCTTAAATTCATCACTTAGGCAAAAACTAGCATTTTCGATCATTATTTCATTTGGGTTACTCAAAAAAGAACCCGATGAAATATCTATTCCCTGAGGATTGATCAGCTTAAAATAATATATTTCGGGGTGAAAATCTTTATTACTATCAAATTTAAGCTGCATATTTATAAGGAATTTTCTATGAGCTTTCACAAAAGCGGCAGAATCATTTGACTCTTTAATTACATCTTCACTAATCTTTTGATCTGCTAAATCAGAAAATAATCCGGTCTTCGCATATACTTCATACTTATACTCTTTGTTGCAAGAGATAAATACAACGGATAACAATATAAGCGTAAGTAATTGTTTCATAGTGTATACATTATGGTTTCAAAAAATCAAATGTAATAAAAAAAAGATATGTGTTATATCGTTTTTTTGCATTATATCATAAATATTATTTCTTTATTTTAGGGTCATACCTAAATTTACTATTTCAGTCTAAAAGCTTGGCAGTATTCTTCGCTTCACCTCGTGAGACTGCATTAAAATGCCACCATTCACCTCTAATAGTAATAAATCCGGCTTCCGTCATAACCTTGCGAAGCAATTTGCGATTATCTATTTGTTCTCTGGTCAGCAAACCTTCCTTTAAAAGCTGTTCTTCCTGATTGATTCCGGCAGCCTTTCCGAAGAAATCAAAGGGTGTACCCATATCCAAAGCCACCCCATCAGAATTGCAGATTGTCAGATCAACAGCCATACCATAATTATGCATACCTGTTTTAGTCGGATCGGCAACATATGCCCTGTATGGAGTATTCTCAACTACTTTATACATTTTCGTCTGAACAGACATAGGTCTGGCAGCATCATAAATCAGCAATGATAAATCGGAATTATACCCCTTAAGCAACTGTTGAGCCTTCATTAATTTCTGGGCGGCAACAGGATGCAAAAACGCATCTGTAAGATCATCATAAAGTATTTCTTTGGTGAAATTATCCGTTGTAGCATATTTTAAATCGATACGAATGGTCGAATCTAAAGAATGAATATTTATTAAACCTTGTTCTTCGAGATACAAAGCCATAGAAGATTCAGGAAGAGTTTGCTCCTCCTCAACTGTTATTGCAACAGACTGCACCGAGTCCGCAACCAAGACTTCACTACGAACTATGTCCGCTTTGTTCTGACACGACAAAAGGAAAACAAGAAGAGGAATCATTATCATTAATAACTGTATTCTCACAATCAAAGCTATCTATCGTTACTATATTTGCCAAAGCTATAAAAAGGTCTGCGACCTTACCTTACATCGGATCAACATCATAATGCAAAAGTACTGATTTATAATTCGGATTTTGCATCACCTGCTTTTGATAGAATTCGATCAACTCTCTGATTTTCTGAGGCGATGCCTGATTTTCGATTTTCAATACAATTTTACGAATATAGAGAGATTGCACCCTCGAAATCCCCGGCTTTACAGGTCCTAAAACCCTTTCCTGAAAAGATTGCCGAAGCACCTGAGCAAACTCCACAGCCAAGCCATCAACAACATGCTCCTCCCTGCCTCGTATTACAATTTCGATCAATCGATAAAAAGGAGGATACCGGAACAACTGACGTTCGTTTATTTGCGTTTCATAGAACGAAGCATAATCGTTATTTCTTATATAAGAAATAATAGGATGTCCGGGATGAGCCGTCTGCAATAGCACCAAACCACGTTTATGTCTTCTGCCTGCACGCCCGCTCACCTGCATCATCAATTGAAAGGCACGTTCGTGTGCTCTAAAATCGGGATAATTAAGCATACTGTCGGCATTGAGAATACCCACTACACTCACATTATCAAAATCGAGACCTTTAGAAACCATCTGAGTACCTACCAGAACATTGGTTTTATTCGCCTCGAAATCAGCAATTATTCGCTCAAAAGATCTTTTGCTTCGGGTTGTATCAAAATCCATGCGAACTACATTTGCTTCAGGAATAGTTTCTTGTACCAATTCCTCGATTCTTTCCGTTCCATACCCTTGCATTTCCAATGTCGGGGTTTTACATTCCGGACATTCGGTAGGTATAGAATAAACTGCTCCACAATAGTGACAAACCATTACCCGTTGCCCTTTATGGAAAGTAAGGCTTACATCGCAATGCAGACATTTAGGAGTCCATGAACAGGTTTTACATTCTATCAAAGGAGCAAACCCTCTACGGTTTTGAAACAAAATAACTTGTTCGTCTCGTCCTAAAGCATTTCTCATTTCCTCTACCAACGGAGGTGATAAGATAGACTTCATTTGTTTTCTTTTCCTGAGATCTTTGGTATTTACAGGTACTATTTCGGGCAGCTCTATTTCAGAATGACGTTTACTTAGGGTAACCAAACCATATCGTCCCGAAAGGGCATTGTAATACGTTTCGATCGCAGGGGTTGCCGTTCCCAGCAATGTTTTTGTCTGATGAATGCCTGCCAATACAATAGCCGCATTACGCGCATTATAACGTGGAGCAGGATCTTGTTGCTTGTAAGAAGCCTCGTGTTCTTCGTCCACAATAACCAACCCTAGATTTCGTAAAGGAAGAAAGACAGCCGAGCGTGCACCTAATACCACTTGACATTCTTCTTTTTGAAGCAAAGACTGCCATGTTTCAGCACGTTCATTGTCATTGAATCTGGAATGATACACCAGTAATTTATTTCCGAAAACCGATTTAAGCCGTTCCGTTATTTGAGTAGTCAATGCTATCTCCGGCAAAAGATACAAAACCCGTTCGCCACGCTCAATAGCATCTTTTATTAATTGAATATATATTTCGGTTTTCCCCGAAGATGTCACCCCATGAAGCAACACCACCTGTTTCTCTTTGAAGTTGTCGTAAATTTCGTTGTATGCCTTTTCCTGAAAAGGATTAAGTATTTTAGACGAAAGAAGATCAGAATCTCCATAGTCGAAGCGTCCTATCTCATTCTGAAACGATACTAAAACTCCCCTTTCTATCAGAGCATCTACAACAGAAGAACTTATTCCTGTTTGTCCTAAGAATAGTTTTTTCTGAATAAAAAACTCAGGATGATCTCCCTCTTCTTTTTTCAGTTCAAGAAATAAGATCAATGCCTGCTCTTGTTTTTTAGCTCGTTTTAGATTATTCAAAATCTCATTGAGTTCGCTTTCCGAATAGTTTTTAGCCAATCGTATCGAAGCCTCTGTTTTTGCAGTGTATTTGTTTTGTATGTTTTCATTCAGATATGCCGCCCCTTTATCTGCGAGAGATTTTACATAGGGAATAGCATTTGAGATTCCCGTAAGTTTCTCGATTTCGGAAATACGGAGTGGCTTTGAATCCGAAAGCACATCGAACACCTTCGTCTCATTGGCAGTAAAAGGCTCTTTGGCTTCAAAAGAAGCATCCAGAAAAACAAGAGTCTCACTCTCCAATTTTAAAGCCGACGGCAATGCCGCCTTATAAATCTCGCCCAAAGTACACATATAGTAGGAGGAAATCCACTCCCAAAACTGAAGCTGTTCGGGCAAAACTATGGGATAATCATCTAAGACGGATATTATTTCTTTTATCCCCGTTTTGGGCTCATCCGAATCGTATATACGATGAATAATTGCAGTATAGAATTTCTTCTTACCAAACTGCACAATGACCCTGCTACCAACAATAACCCGATCTGCAAGCAGATCGGGTATCTTATAAGTAAACACTCCTGACAATGGCAGTGGAACTATTACATCAACATATAGCATCTATTTCAAAAGAAATAAGTTAAGTTTACAGCCCAGTTAGAAGGTCTTTTTCTCACACGACCGTCAAAATCAGTCGAATAGTTTTCAGTTAAAGCTTTCCGATAATACATACCTATTTCAAGATGTTTCAGAAGCTCAACCCCTGCTCCCGCATCGAATCCCATTCCAAAAGATTTTGATTTATATTGATCAATCACACTACTTGAAAACTCACCTCCGCTCAGTCTAAATTCAGCATATGGTCCTACTACAATAAAAACTCCGAACAGACCAACTATACTGAATTTCTTTTTTAAGTTCACAGGAACCCTTAGATAGTGATAATTTTTAATATCATAATCTTTGTCTGTTACATTAAATTGTTGCATCCCGTAAATCACACCGGCTTCTGCACCCCACCCGATTATAGGAGCCATAATTTCAACTACCCCTCCAACTTGAGGACCTAATCTGTTACTTGCGTTGAGAATGTCTTTATTAATACGATTATTACTCACATCAAATCCACCGCGAAGACCAAATCTGATTTGTGATGATGCCAGACCAATATTCAACAATGCAAAACATAGTATAAGAAGAAATGTAAAGTTTAATTTTTTCATTTTTGAGATATTTTAAGTTCTTTATGCAGTTGAAACAAAGAATGCCCTAAAATTGTTTTTAATTAAGAGGAAAATATAAAATTATAGTAGCACGGCCGGGAATCGAACCCGGATCTAAAGTTTAGGAAACTTCTATTCTATCCATTGAACTACCGCGCCTAATAATTGGATATCCGCAAAAGTAGTTGATTTTTGTTAATACAGCAATATGCAGTCAGTGATAAATTTTATTTATTGTTGATTTATAAGGCTATATTCCTGATCCTTTTCAATTTTACCGATTAAACATAGGATAAGATATAATTGTTTTATAATTTTGCTCTTTATTTTTCGTTTCTTAAGAAATGATCGATTATTTATACTCACAAATATGCCCGAAAACCAAAATAACAATATATCGCTGCTACAAAGCATCGACTACCCGAAAGACCTTAAAAGTCTAAGTCTAGCCCAATTGGAAACACTTTGTAAAGATCTTAGGACTTTTATAATAGATCAACTGTCCGAAAATCCGGGGCATTTTGGATCCAGTTTAGGTACGGTAGAACTCACTGTAGCTCTACACTATGTATACAACACCCCTTTCGACCGCATCGTTTGGGACGTAGGGCATCAGGCTTATAGTCATAAAATATTAACGGGACGAAGGGATAAGTTCCATACAAACCGTAAATTCGGAGGATTGGCAGGTTTTCCCAATCCTGAAGAAAGCGAATACGATACTTTCTCGGCAGGGCACGCATCCAATTCGATTTCCGCGGCATTAGGAATGGCAGTAGCATCAAGTCTGAAACACGAAAACAAGCACGTAGTTGCTGTTATCGGAGACGGTTCCCTTACTGGAGGATTAGCCTATGAAGGCTTAAATAATGCCAGCTCCCAGCCCAACGATTTGCTTATCATTCTTAATGATAATGATATGGCAATAGATGATAATGTGGGAGGTCTGAAAGATTATTTGGTAAAAATGACTACTTCGCAAGCCTACAACAGAGTACGTAACGATGTATACCAGAAATTCAAGAAAAAGAATCTCATTACCGAAAAAGGAAAAAACTTTATTCTGCGATTCAATAATAGCTTGAAATCGTTAATTACCAAGCAACAAAATATTTTTGAAGGTCTTAATATCCGGTACTTCGGTCCTATGGATGGTCATGATCTCAAAGGATTAATCCGCACCATTCAGAATATCAAAGATCTCAAAGGCCCTAAACTTCTTCATATACATACCATAAAAGGAAAAGGCTACAAACCTGCTGAAGAATCGGCTACGGAGTGGCATGCTCCCGGAAAATTCAATAAAGACACGGGAGAAAGAATAATCAATCAGGCAAAAGATCAACCTCAGCTATATCAAAATGTGTTTGGTCATACATTGGTCGAATTGGCTGAAAAGGATAAGCGTATAGTGGGCGTTACACCTGCAATGCCCTCGGGATGTTCTATGAGTTTTATGATGAAAGAATTTCCCGAAAGAAGTTTTGACGTAGGTATTGCCGAAGCTCATGCCGTAACCTATGCAGGAGGATTAGCAAAAGAAGAGTTAATCCCGTTCTGTAATATATATTCCTCATTTATGCAACGTGCATACGATCAGGTAATACACGACGTTGCATTACAAAAACTACATGTAATATTCTGTCTCGACAGAGCAGGACTTGTAGGAGAAGATGGTCCCACACATCACGGTGCATTCGATCTGGCTTATATGCGTTGTGTACCTAATCTGATTATCGCATCGCCTTACAACGAGCATTATTTAAGACATCTAATGTATACAGCGACTTATGGCAACGATGGACCTTTTGTGATACGTTATCCTAGAGGACAAGGCGAGTTGAAAGATTGGGAATGTGAAATGAAAATCCTTCCAATAGGTAAAGGTCGTAAATTGAAAGACGGATCGGATCTGGCTATAATTTCGATCGGGCCAATAGGAAATACCGTTACTAAAGCAATCAGAGACCTCGAAACAAAAGGCTACAGTGTAGCTCATTACGATATCATATTCTTAAAACCAATAGACAAAGACCTCTTGAATGAGGTTGCAGCAAAATTCACGAAGGTAATGACTGTTGAAAATGGCGTAATAAACGGAGGATTAGGATCTGCCGTATTGGAACATTTCTCAGACAATGACTTCCGTAATATAGATGTTACACGTGTAGGATTACCGGACAAATTTATTACACATGGTTCGATTGCCGAACTGAACAAACTATGTGAACTGGATGTTGACGGTATAAAGAAGCACATTGTGAATGCTTTGAAAAACGAAAAAATTGAGACTTCTATGACATGAGAGTAGTTATCGCAGGAGCAGGAGCTGTAGGAACCCATTTGGCCAAATTGCTATCAGGAGAAAATCAGGATGTTATCATCATGGATCCCGACAAGGAGAAATTAAATTTCTCGAAAAGCCATTTTGAAATAATGACCATGGAAGGATCTTCCACTTCATTGAAAGATCTAAATGAAGTAGGAGTTGAGGATGCTGACTTATTTATTGGTGTAACTCCCGATGAATCAGTCAATGTTACTTCTTGTATGCTTGCCTCGAAAATGGGAGCAAAAAAAACCTTTGCCCGTATCGATAACTTCGAATATTTATTACCCAAAAATAAAGATTTCTTTGAAAGCCTCGGTGTAGATTCGATGGTATACCCTGAGATGTTGGCAGCTAAAGAAATTGTATCCGCAATAAAGAGACCTTGGGTAAGACTGTGGGTTGAATTATTCGGAGGTGCAATTATTCTTGTAGGAGTAAAAATAAGAGACAACTCCGAATTAGTGGGTAAATACCTGCATGAAATATCAGTTGCCCCGAAGAAGTTTCACATTGTAGCCATAAAACGAAACAACAGGACTATTATCCCCAAAGGATCCGATCAGATATTGTCCGGTGATATCTTGTTTTTCACAACTACGCAGGAGTTCATAAAGGAAATTCCTGCTATAACAGGAAAGAAAGATTTTGAGGTAAAAAACATAATGATCATGGGCGGTAGCCGTATTGCTATTCGTACCTGCCAGTATTTACCCAGCGACATGAATATAAAACTACTGGAGTCGGATAAAGAGAAATGCTATAAGCTACTCGAAAAAGTTCCCAAGAATGTGACCGTATTCCATGATGACGGTCGTAACTCCGATTTTCTTCAAGAAGAAAGTATCAAAGACACAGATGCTTTTATAGCCGTAACAGGAAACTCCGAAGCTAATATATTGGCTTGTCTTGCCGCAAAAAGATTCGGTGTAAGAAAAACCGTTGCCGAGGTCGAAAACATGGACTACATTTCCATGGCGGAGAATCTGGATATCGGCTCTATCATCAATAAAAAGTTGATTACAGTAGGTAATATATACCGTTTTTTATTGAATGCAGACGTTTCGAATGTGAAGTCTCTAACATTTGCAAATGCAGATGTAGCGGAGATTATTGCACGTCCCAATTCAATAATTACCAAAAAAGAAATAAAGCGCCTATCTTTGCCTAATAATGTGACTTTAGGAGGATTGATACGTAATGGCGAACCAATGCTGATCGATGGTGATACTCAGGTAGAACCATACGATAATGTTGTTGTATTCTGCTTAGACGATGCTTTACGCAATGCGGAGAAACTTTTTAATTAAGGCAGACAAACCTGATATTAATAATGTGAAAGCAATATTACGAATATAGAGTTTAAAAGGCTTTGGTTAGTACGATTACCAAAACGATAAAAAGGTCTGAGACCTTAATCTTAAAATGGGAAATTTTAATTTCCGATTCATCTTTAAAACAATGGGATTCTTATTAATTATAGAATCCATTTTACTGATGCTTTCGGCTGTTGTATCATTCTATTATCATGAAATAAGTGGAGATGCTTTTCTAATAAGTGCTTCTATCACTATTGCTGTGGGAGTAATATTCCGCTTATTAGGTGCAGAAACCAGAGAGCAATTTATCGGAAAACGCGAAGGTTTTCTTGTCGTCAGCCTCTCATGGATTGTGTTATCGGCTTTCGGGATGCTTCCTTTTATTTTCAGTGGAGTTATACCGGGAATAAGTGACGCTTACTTCGAAACTATGTCGGGTTTTACAACTACAGGCTCCACTATTATACCCGATGTAGATATTGTCCCTTTAGGCCTGTTATTCTGGCGTTGCCTCACCCAGTGGGTAGGAGGTCTTGGTATCGTAGTATTTGCATTAGCCGTACTGCCTATTATCGGTGGAAATGCATCCTTCCTGTTCGACGCCGAAACTACAGGTATTGCCCGTGAACGTTTCCAGCCGAGAGTTACGCAAGTTGCCAAGAGACTACTTTTCACCTATGTAGCTATCACTTCAATTATAGCCATATTGTTGTGGCTTGGTCCTATGAACGCTTTTGATGCGGTATGCCATGCATTATCTACCGCCTCAACAGGTGGGTTCTCCACTAAACAGGCTAGCATTGCGTATTGGGATTCGGCATACATAGACTATGTCATTACTATATTTATGTTTGTGGGAGGAATCAACTTTTCTCTGATTTATTTCTTGTTTAAAGGGAAATACAAAAAGCTGTTTCAAAATGAAGAGCTGAAATGGTACTTCTTCATATATATCACCTTCACCGCTGTTATAACTATTGGTTTAATATATTCGGGCAAAATAAGTGTAGCTGAAGACGCTTTCAGAACCTCTATTTTCCAAGTAACATCAGCAATAACAACAACAGGATTTTCTACCGCCGATTTTACAAGTTGGGGACCTTTTTATATGTTTCTGATTTACTGTCTGATGATGATTTGTGCCTGTGCAGGCTCTACCTCGGGAGGAATCAAAGTTATCAGAGTTGTCGTACTTTTCAAGAATGCCATTAATGAATTTAAACGTCAGGTACACCCCAATGCAATTCTCCCTGTACGTATAAACAATCAGGTGCTTCCCGTAGATGTAGTTACCAAAATTCTCGCTTTTATATTCTTATATCTGCTCATTCTATTTATGAGTTTTCTTGTATTATCTTCTACAGGTATCGACTTCGAGGATTCAATTACAGCCTCAGTGTCCTGTATGGGTAATGTAGGACTTGGCAGCCTGAGTGATAGCGGACACTTCGGACATCTTTCGGATACAGCTAAATGGTATCTCTCTTTTCTAATGCTTACGGGACGTCTCGAACTATTTACTATACTATCCTTGCTCATGCCTGCGTTCTGGCGAAAATAAATACAAAGACACAACTCTTTGTTCGTCCCATACTTTCCCTACACATAGCTCTACCCCTACTACGATGGTCAGAGTAAGGTGCAGTCTGAAAAAGAATATAAACTGACAATAAATCTGGAATAATCGTTAACTTTGTATTAGAAAACTAAATAACATAGTATGGAAACAGTAGTGAGCGGCATTCGCTCAACCGGTAATCTGCACTTAGGCAATTACTACGGAGCCCTGAGAAATTTTATAAAAATGCAGGAAGAAAACAAATGTTTCTTCTTTATTGCAGACTACCATTCTCTTACGACTCATCCCGACCCGAAGATATTGCATGGTAATGTAAAAAACGTATTAACGGAATACCTGGCTGCAGGTATCGATCCGGATATATCGACGATCTATATTCAGAGTGATGTGCCCGAAGTATGCGAACTGTATCTATTGCTGAACATGCACGCATATATGGGCGAATTGGCTAAGACTGTCTCATTCAAGGAAAAGGCTCGCAAACAGCCTGAGAATGTGAATGCAGGTCTTCTGACCTACCCTACTCTGATGGCTGCTGACATATTAATGCACAACGCGGACAAAGTGCCCGTAGGAAAAGATCAGGAGCAACACTTAGAGATGACCCGCAAGTTTGCCCGTCGTTTCAATAATTTTTACGGTGTTGAGTACTTCAAAGAACCTATTGCTTATAACTTCGGAGGTGAATTGATAAAAATACCGGGATTAGACGGAAGCGGCAAAATGGGTAAATCGGAAGGCAATTGCATCTATCTGTTTGATGAACCGAAGGTGATAGAAAAGAAAGTAAAAAGAGCGTTAACAGATGAAGGACCTCAAAGCCCAAATTCACCTAAGCCCGATTGCATCGAAAACCTGTTTACCATTTTACGTGTAGTATCAACAGAAGAGATTGTAAAACACTTTGACGACAAATGGAATGCTTGCGAAATTCGTTACGGTGATCTTAAAAAACAATTGGCTGAAGATATTATTGCAGTAACGTCACCTATCCGCGATCGTATTCTGGATATTCAGGATAACGAAGCCTACCTGCACAAAGTAGTGAAAGAAGGTACTGAAAAAGCTAGAGAAAGTGCCAGAAAAACATTACGTGAAGTACGCGAAATAATGGGATTCAAAGGATTTTAAGATCTCACACTTTTATAAAGAACATAAAACAGCATATATAAGAAAAGGCTTATTTCGTAGGAAATAAGCCTTTTCTTAATTGTATCATTACGAGGTCTACAACCTTATTTCTCTATACTTCTCGAAAATATATAATAAACAGGAAAGCAAGGTACACTCTCGTTATGAAAACGATCCGAAGCTGTAACAGAATAATAAATCCCTTCCTCTATATCGGGAGTCTGGATCTGTATCTTATTCACCCTCAAACCCGAGGCTACAATACTCTTTACATTTTTGATATCAAAATCTTCACTCGAAGATTCATAAACAGTATAAACCTGCCCTTCCGACAGATTGGATGATTCCCATTCTATAGTTGTGATTCCATCGGCTGATCGGTATACCTGCATATTGAGAGGAGAAAGAGGTGCAACATTATCCAGCCATTTCATAGAAGGCAGTTTTGCGGGATAGCTGTAATAGGGTACTAAACCATCTTTCAGACCTTTTGTATTATCGAGAACATTCCCTACCCTATAATAAGCAGCCCCGACAGCATTACTGGTTCGAATAAAATCGATTTGATCAGTAATATCTTTCAATGGCCAGTTTCCTTCTGAGGGCATCAGGCGGTATGCTCCAAGACCGGGAACTACCCAACGTCCGTTACTTGTTTTTACCCATTCTTCAACATACGTTCCGAATTCTGTTTCATTATAATACATCATCGGATAAACAGCATCCATTTTTCCGTCCATCATCCATTTTCCGGCATCCTGATGTACGCTCGAATAGGCTGTCCATGTTCCTCTCAACGGGTTAAGGTCTTTATATCTGCCAATAGGGCTGCAACTCACTTGTACCCAAGGTTTCTTTTCTTTGGTTTGGTCATATATATCGGATACCAGCGTACTGATATTATCGCGTCTCCATTGCTGTAAAGACTCGCCTCCTCCATATTTCGAGAAAGTATCCTTATCTGGAAATTTTCCTGCTGCTTCAGGATAACGGATATAATCGAAATGGACTCCATCCACATCATAGTTACTGACAATTTCATCCACTACATCCAGAATGTGTTTTCTGGCTTCGGGATTACCCGGATCGAGATACCATTCGTCTTTATACAGTTTACAAAGTTGGGGATATCTGGCAACAACAGACGACCGCCCTTGCTCTTTTACCTGCTTCTTCGATCCCAATGGAAAAGTCACAATCCATGCATGACATTCTAGCCCCCTTTTGTGGCATTCCTGTATAGCATAAGCCAATGGATCATAGGCTGTAATAGCACCAATGGTTTTGTCTTTGGTGAAAAAAGGACTCCAAGGTTCTATCTTCGACTGAAAGAACACATCACCACGTACACGCACCTGAAAAAGGATTGTATTGAAATTAGCAGCTTCCAACTGATCCAGTATTCGTCCCAATTGCTTTTGCTGATTTTCGGGAGATAAACCTGCCGAAGGCCAATCAAGATTCCAGTTAGTAGTCAGCCATGCAGCACGCACTTCCGTATCGGGGTTTTGAGCTGTTAATTGCAACGGAACAAGTCCGCACAGAAAGAGTATAGAGAGTAATAGTATTCGTAGTGACTTCATATTTTGAAAAAGTATCAAAAATACACATTTGTAAAATAGTAAACAAGTAAACAGTCTGGCAAGTAGGGCACACGGATCAAAT
The DNA here is from genome assembly GCF_003201355.1 of Indolivaga alginatilytica. GTDB lineage: Bacteria > Bacteroidota > Bacteroidia > Bacteroidales > Dysgonomonadaceae > Dysgonomonas_A > Dysgonomonas_A alginatilytica. The sequence continues at coordinate 233 of NZ_QICL01000022.1, read as the reverse complement.
TTCTAATAAGGTGACATTCGTTACAAAAGTTCCGAAAAGTAATCTAAAAAGTGACAAAAGTGACTATTAAGTGTTACTTTTCCGATTTAATTAATCGCCTGAATATCAAATACAAACAATCCAAAAGGTGACAAAAGTCTAAGTACATGACAAAAATTTTATAGGATTTGTATTTATCTGACAATAAGGGTTTAACAACCATTGTGCTATATTGTCTAGTCCATACTTAAAGA
>NZ_QICL01000021.1 GCF_003201355.1 Indolivaga alginatilytica | reverse complement strand
TTTTGTCTGAGACCTTGGTTTGCATATCTTGAAAAACTCCCCAGTTTTTCTTTCTAAGATACGAAAAATCAAGGTCTTTTCAAAATATTAAAAAACTTATATTCAAATAATTATATCAATTTAGTGCCTCTTTTTGTCATGTACTATGGACAAAAGTAACAAAAGTAACACTTTTTTTATGGATTTGATTTTCTCTTATTTACTGTTTACCGATTCGGACAAACCGCAGGTCAGCCCCTACTGATTACTGTATACTGATAGATAAATTTTAGTATATTTACCAAAGCAATAAAAGGTCTGAATCCTTATTTTTGTAATACAATACTTCGGGATATAGCACAGTTGGCAGCGCGCCACGTTCGGGACGTGGAGGTCGGACGTTCGAGTCGTCTCATCCCGACCAATTATTTAATTACGAAACTACATCACACAAAACACAACTGAATCTAAGAGTCTGTTTAAATTTTATAGCTAAGACTAATTCGAAAAAGCCTGTAATAAATATTTTCGCTAAAATTTAAACAGGCTCTTAGTATTTTCTTTTATTTTTCGGGCTTTCCCCAACATTTTATTGATTAATAGTCTCTTTTACTCTCATTTTGGGTAAATTTCTTTTTTGTCAATTGACAAATTATTTTTATGTTTACAAAGCCTAAAGTCTCAAACCTACCGATCTAAGGACGAACCTGTGTGTTCACCCTGTAATTGGGCAGACACACAAGTCTATTCCTATAGGGCAAGGTTGGATAAAATGATAGCCTAATTTAAAATCAAATAAGATAATACTATGCTAAACGAAAGCGAGAAAATTAAATTTTATAGCGGAGAAAACATTCCTCTTGAACTTCACAAAGTGCGTATTGTACAAAAATTACATTTAGTTCCTATCGAACGTCGTCTCGAAGCCTTATATGAAGGAGGGTTTAACACATTCCGACTCGATACCAAAGATGTATTTCTCGATATGCTTACCGATAGCGGAACCAATGCTATGAGCGACCGTCAATTGGGAGCCATGATGATGGCTGACGATGCCTATGCCGGATCGCAGAGTTTCGTTCGTTTTCAAAAAGCCGTATTAGATGTTTTAGGAAAAAAATACCTGCTGCCTGTGCACCAAGGGCGTGCTGCCGAAAATATAATATCGAATGCTTATGTAAAAAAAGGCAGTGTAGTACCCATGAACTACCACTTTACAACGGCTATGGCACATATTACCCAATACGGAGGACGTATTGAAGAACTTTTGTATGACGAAGCTTATGTTATCAACAGCAAGCACCCGTTCAAAGGAAATATGAATCTGGAGAAACTCGAAGAATGTATCTTGAAACATACCGCCGCCAGAATTCCGTACATTCGCATGGAAGCCTCTACAAACCTGATTGGCGGTCAACCGTTTTCTATAGAAAATTTACGTGGAGTACGTGCTATTGCCGATAAATATAAAATACCCTTGGTACTGGATGCCAGTTTGATAGGAGAAAATGCATGGCTGGTAAAACAGCGTGAAGAGGAATTCAAAGAAACCTCGATGGCAGATATTCTGCTTTGTATGACCGATCTGGCTGATTTGGTGTATTTCTCGGCACGTAAATTAAGCTCTTCACGCGGGGGTGGTATCTGTACCAACAACGAAGCTATTTATAGGGAACTGGAACCTCTTGTACCCCTTTTCGAAGGTTTCCTTACCTATGGAGGTATGTCGGTGCGGGAAGTGGAAGCTATTGCCGTAGGATTATACGAAACTCTCGATGAAAGTATGATTTGTCAAAGTCCGCAATTCATCGCTTATCTTGTAAATGCTTTGGAGAGTAAAGGCATTCCCGTAGTTACACCTCCGGGAGTATTGGGTTGTCATGTGGATGCCATGCAAATATGTGCACATATTCCTCAATCGCAATATCCTGCCGGAGCACTGGCTGCCGCATTCTTTCTTATTTCGGGTGTACGTGGTATGGAACGGGGGTCGGTATCGAATCAGCGTGACGAATACGGTAACGAAACCTATGCCGATATGGAACTATTGCGTCTGGCCGTTCCCCGCCGTGTATTTACACTATCGCAAATTAAATATGTGGAAGACCGTTTGACATGGTTATTCGATAACCGCCACTTAATAGGAGGACTTAAATTTGTCTACGAGCCGCCTGTGCTTCGCTTCTTTATGGGAGGTTTAGCTCCTATCAACGACTGGCCTCAACAACTAATGGCAAAGTTCAGAGAAGACTTTGGAGATAGCCTGTAACTAAAAACGATAGTAAGAGTCTGTTTAAATTTTATAGCTAATCTTTTTTATAGCTGTTTTTAGATGGATTTTTCGTTTCTTGCTTGCTGATTTAGCGGGCTAAATCGAAAGGGAGAAACGGAAAATACGCTAATAAAGAGCATAAAAAAATAGCTAAGACTAATTCGAAAGAGCCTGTAATAAATATTTTCGCTAAAATTTAAACAGGCTCTAAGTAAATGAAAGTATTTAATGATATACTTTCGGATTATAACAGGCTATTGCTTTTATGCTTCCCAAAGTAATAAAAAGGTCTAAGACCTTAAGCATGTCGGAATTTTATACTTTGACATGCTTTTTTCTCTTTTATTCTTTAACCTATAGATCTGATCGATGTACTGAATTTATTCAAAATAAATCAGTTTCTATTAACATATGCTGTATTCTATTTAATAATTCCTATTTTTGTAGTGTAGACACACTAAGCTTGCAGAGCATTGTTGCTTTGGTATAGGGTTATTCATATAGGACAAACACATAGGTTTACCCCTACAACTAAAATGCAGGTATTAATACTTTCAATTACATATATAATCTATAATTGATAAATGAATCCTTCTAAAAAGAAAATACTGGAGAATGCATTTAACCTCTTTCTCACCGAAAGTTACAGCTCCGTTTCCATGCAAAGAATACAAAATGCCTCGGGTGTTTCGCGGGGAGCCATCTACCACCATTTCAAGAGTAAAGAAGAAATCTTCGAAGAGATAGTAAATGAGTATCTTATACCTGCATTTTCTACTTATTCGATGATTCAGGAAGATGACAAATCGTCCTTACAAAATATGATCTATGCATCCATAAAATGCCGCCAGAGCCATATAAATTTACTTAAAGAAGTAACTTCATTCAAGATGGTAGATTTTTATTTCTTCAAATTTATTTTTCAGGCTTCGGAGCATTGCAAAGACTTTACCGAAAAAGTAAATGTTTTATCCGAAAAAGAATTTAACGGTTGGCGAAACGGAATTCAATTAGCCATGAGAACGGGAGAAATAAGATCGGATATCGATCTCGATTACGTAGCTCAATCTTTTATGACAATTCCGCTTGGATTAGGCGTTTTCTCGGCTTTCAGTAATTATATCAATATAAATACAAAGGATTTAAGAACTGCTTATCTTCGATTTTACAGTCTGCTTAAGAAAACAGGATTTAAGTAAAGCCAAAGAATAATCTTTATTATTCTACAGTATAAGGTCTAAGACCTTTTTATTGCTTTGGTAAGCATAGCAGTAATAGTCTGTTATAATTTGAAAGTATATCATTAAATACTTTTATTCACTTATATCCATTTACTTTGGCAAATGCAAGAATAGCACCTCACCCCGACCCTCTCATACTGAGAGGGAGAAACAAAATTTTGAGACTTTACGACCTTGCGTTTAACGTAAAATTCTGTGTTTTCTATTATTTCAGTGTAACTTTTGTTTTATTCAGGCTTTTGACACAACCTCCTATACCAACAGCTCTGCGAGCTTAAATTAGTAAAGCGCAGTTAATAAATCAACTACGCTCTACCTTTCACTACCTACACTCAATATAATCAATGCTAATCAATCACTTACTTCGTCATCTTTTAACATAGCTGCTATTTCGGCTTCTATTTCTTTGTACTCGGCTCCCATAGCAATCAGTTGATTTTTAATATTACGGTATTTTTCTTCCTGCAATCTGATTTCTTCTTTGTCCTTTTTATTAACCCTGTAAAATAATATTGCTACTATTATTACCGCCAAAACAACTAAAATTACTCCCACCCATATGGATAAACAGCTAGTTGTGCGTAATTTGTTAACCTCTTTATCTTTCTGTGCCAAATAAAAATTCTTATCTGCATTCATCAGTGATAAAGGACGCTCATTCTTTGCGATCACTTCTTTTATTGAATCTTCCTGCTCTTTGTAGTGCAGTGCTTGTTTGTAATCGCCTGCTTTCTTTAAAACATCAACAAGATAACTATATAAATCTCTTAAAGTATAATTATTTTTTATATCAAGTAATCTTTCTTGTCCCAAATTCATATAATATTTTGCTGAATCAGGTTGATTCTTAGTATCATATAAAAATGATAAATTAATATATATTTTAGAAAGAAGTACCGTATCCGAGGCTTGAATGAGTGCACTATTCAGATAATGCTGAGCCTTGTCATAGTCTTTCATCAAAAAATAAGTATAACCCAAATTATTAGATAAAGAAGCCGTTAGTTTATCATTTCCAAGCCTTTCTGCCTCTGCCAATCCCTTCTTAAAATAAACATAAGAACTGTCGATATTTCCAATTTCATCATAAGAAGCTCCTATTGCAGTAATAACCTGTGCTTTATATACATCCGTATTTTCTTCTTTTTCTTTATTGTAATAATTTAATGCCTTCTTATAAATCACAAGGGCAGTATCTATAATTCCTTGTTCATAATATAACCGACCAATAACATGCAAACTTTTACCTGCCAATGCATTCTTATTGGATTTTTCGGCATATGACTCCGCTTGTAAGAAGCATTTAAGGGCTTTATCGGATATATCTTTTGCATAGTATATTCTGCCTGCATAATAGTAAGCCAGTGCCGATTGTTCAATATTTTTTTTCTTTTCGAAATACTGTTTTGCTTCAAAAATCAATGTATCATTTGTAATATCCTGTTTCGCTCTTTGTTTTGCCTGTACACGGGCTACAATATATTGCATATAATTGTCAGTACCCATACTTTCGGGATTCTGAATAGAATCTAAAAGAACCAAAGCATCATCAGGCTTACTATCGGCAATATCCTGAGCCTGCCTTAATAAACCAACCGAAGCATCGTTTTTTTTGCAGGAAATAAATAAACACACGAAAAGTAGTATCAGAAAGTTTGTTAAAGTCTTCATCTGTAGAAAGTTTGGTTATAAATATAAACCCTTATCAGTCTTTTGTAAAATCAGAAGTCGTAATAGTATCATTTGCTTCAGTTGTAGACAAGCTTTTTGTAGATCGAACACTATCGGGAGCACCACCGTCATCAACAGTTCCCTGACGCATCTCATCTCCTTCGGAGCAAGAAGTAAAGGAAATTGTTATACAGCCTAAAAAAATAACGACTAAGAACAAATATTTAATTTTCATAATAACTTAAATTTAAGAATATTGATAAAGTATGTGTGCAAATATTATTTACTAACTTTCTAATAGAAAATTTGGCTATAAATATAAATCCGTATCAGTCTTTTGTAAAATCAGGGCTGGTAATGCTATCATTTGCTTCAGTTGTAGATAAGCTTTCCGTAGATCGAACAGAACTATCGGGATCACCACTCTCTTCAGTACTTCCCTGACGCATCTCGTCGCCTTCGGAGCAAGAAGTTAAGGACATTGTTATACAGCCTAAAAAAACAATGGCTAATAGCAAATATTTAATTTTCATAATAACTTAGATTTAGATAAAAATATGTGTGTAAATATTTAACGTATTCTACCCGAAATGTAATGTTAAAAAGAGAGACTAACAAAAGAGAAATTTCTTTTAACTAAACAAATAAAAACAATTATAAAAACAATTATTTTTTATCAGCTTTTTAGATAAAAAGTTAAAAGTTTACGCCTGTTAAATTTCGTTGTAGGGGGCATACATATTGTATACACCTGTTTATTCAGTTTTTGGAACGTATGCGATACGCCCCATATAAAATAATGCGAATCCGGAAATTTAGGTTCACGGACTCGCATTCGAGTGTTTATAATAAAAAAATAATTGAGTGTCTGCTTTAAGGTCACAGACCTTTTTATTCAATTGGATTAGTCGTTTATCGCGATTCGGCATAGTTCAAGTAAACTTGACTCTGCTCTCACTGCTTTAAACGTTGCTTTGGCAGGCATAACAGCCAAAGATAGTTATACTGATAAAACATTGTATTAAATATTAAACGTTACTTATATGCCTATCATTACACCGATAGTATAAGTTCTAAGATCGGGCCCTCTGTCTTTGTTAAACATCGACATGGGCGAATAATAACCATATACATGTACATCGTTGATACCTACTTGCAGTCTTAGTTTTATGTCTACAGGGCGAATATTCAGGTCGCGTCCCATATTTATTACTTGTCTGCCACGTTCGGTATAATAATTTACCTGCGATTTAGAATAATATTTAAAAAATGCAACCACTCCCCCTGACATATGTATACCCGATGTTTGATATTCAAGCAATAAAGGGAATGTGATATAATACACCAACAATTTGGACGAATTGTAATTTATGCCTTCGGGAGCAGGTTCGAAACGGGTAACGCCGTCTATCCTTGTCAGAGCAGCATTATCCTGAAAATGATAGCGTGACCACTCAAATCCGATACCGCTTACAAATAGCCAGTTGGAGTTTTTTATTTGTTTGTGATAATCAATCAAGTTTACCGTAAAATTGTGCGACCGGCTCACTTGCAACCTTCCGTTTGGTATGTCCTTATCATTGTAATTCATGAATCCCATACCAATACCTGTCCAGTGCGGTTGAAGTTTTTTCTTCTTTTTCCATGAAAAAATAATATTATAAGACGAACCGTCGAAAATAACATTGCTGCCGCTATTTTCTACTTTGGCTTGTATTATTTTTTCAGTTTTGGTCGTTGTTGTTCTTACAGCACCTGTACTCGGGTTTGTTTCCGACACTATGGTTACTGTTCTTATAACAGTGTCTTGCGTGGATGTAGTATTATCTGCATATGACATACTTATGCCCAGACAGAAAATAGAGAGGATAATTAGCTTTTTCATATCTATATTGTTTTTGTTTATTGCAATTTCAGTCGTTTATTGTTGACATAAATAAATAAGTCTTTGAGCTTTTTCAGTTCATATTCCAACTGTTGCGGAGGGAAATCACCTTGCAGATATACAAGTGTTATCTTTCTCGACTTATTTTTATAAAGAATATATTCGTTTGTTTTAGACGAACTGTTTGTTTTCAAATAATACGTTCCCGATTCTATTTTGCCGTCCTTTTTCAGTTCCGATATTTTGGTTCCGTTCTTTATATCTGCTTCCATGGCTTCCCATATCAGGCGGTTTTTCTCCACACTTTCGTCTGTAATGAGACTCTTATAAAAAGTAATCTTACTGCCTTGCGAAAGTACATCGGTGGATAATTGTACCAATACAGACCCGCCTTGCTTGCCATACAAGTCAAATACATCTTTTATATTCAAATGGCTCTGTGCAGATGCTCCCAAACTGATTGCCTGCATTATACAGAGTAGTATTACTATTTTATATTTCATTGTCATTAATTTTAAGTTCACAGAAGTATTTATTGCTTTGCCAAACAAAACAGCGATAGATAGTTATACTTGATAAATGTTTCATTAAATATTTTCTTTTACTTATTCGGTAAACGAATCGAGTATATCGATTTGCGAATTGAGTATTTCCTCATCCACGTTCGATACATTTTCTATTGATATAAGAGCTTGATTATTTATCGTTTGCATATCAGATATTTTTTTGCCATCGATATATACCATCGATTTTGAAGACACATTATCAGCAGGCGTATAAGCAAACTTAATACATACTAACAATAAGATACTTGCCGCAATTCCTGCCCACAGATATAGAGGGAATTTCTTTTTCGCTTTTTGCGGCGGTTCGGCAACTTTTCGTTCTTCGGTAAAAAAGGCAAACATCGGTACATACATCTTGTGTCTGGCTTCGATATCGGGTTTCAGAAAATAGTTGCGCAGTATCTCTTCCTCACGTAAAGAAGTCTCCCCGTCAAAATATTTTTCTATTATTTTATCTATTTCATTCATGCCTTATGTCTTATTTGGCTTATGCTTATATAGGTGTCTCTAACTTTTTTGCGTGCTCTCGAGAGGTTTACCCTTACCGCACCGATGTCAGAACCTGTTATATCTGCAATTTCATTCAACTCATATCCTTCTACATCTCTCATCAACATTATCTTGCGTTGCAATTCGGGCAGTGTATCGATAATTTTCCGTATAATCTGTGCGCTGTCGGCCTCCTCGGTATAGGTATACGGATCTATACCTGATTCGGCCATATTTACATTATCGAGAGAGATTTGATGTTTACTGCTCCTTATTTTATCGATACAGATGTTTTTGAGCGTTTGCATGGCAAATCCATGAGGATTGGGATGATCATTGAGCTGCGATCTGGCATTCCACAACCTCAGGTAGGTTTCTTGGACTGCGTCTTCGGCGTCAATATCATTTGTAAGCATGCTTCTTGCAAAATTTTGCAACTTTTCGCGAAGAGGCATCACCATTGTTTTAAATCTCTCTAGCTCCATATCTACTTAAGGTCTCAGACCTTTTTATTGCTTTAGTAAGCACAACAGCAATAGCTTGTTACAATTCGAAAGTATCTCATTAAAAACTTTCATTTACTTATATAACGAAGCTACCTGAATAATGTAACATCCGTTTTGTATTATTTTTTAATAAACACGTAAATATTTACTACTTACTCTTAATTGATTTATGTTTACCAAAGTAATAAAAAGGTCTGAAACCTTAATTAAGAGACTTGTAAAAGAAAAAATAATACAAATATCGTATCTTTGCCTTGATATTAAGGCAACATACCTTTTTATTACTTTGCCAGGCATAACAACCAGAGATAGTTATACTGATAAAACATCGCATTAAATATTAAACGTTACTTAAGTATGGTAAATATTCAATAAATGAATATTTACAAAGCAACAATAGGTCACATACCTAAAAAAATTCTTCTATATGCTTCTTTTAGAACCTCAACACTGGACAGATTATGAATTGATAGATTCGGGTAATTATGAAAAACTCGAACGATTTGGAAAATACGTACTTGCACGCCCCGAACCACAGGCCGTATGGCAGAAAACATTATCGGAAGACGAATGGAAAACAATGGCAGATGCTGTTTTCAGACGCGAAAAAGGAAAATCGTCGCAGGATGGAAACGAAAGGGGAGAGTGGATTCAGAAAAAAGGGATGCCCGACCAGTGGTTTATCAATTATGATTATAAAGAAATGCACCTCAAATTCCGTTTGGGGCTTACTTCTTTTAAGCATGTAGGTATATTTCCCGAACAAGCCGAAAACTGGAATTTTATTTACGATACCATCAAAAGCTTTACTGTAAGCGAACCGAAAGTATTAAATCTTTTTGCATATACAGGTGGTGCGTCCATTGCTGCTAAAAGTGCAGGAGCCGATGTTACTCATGTAGACTCGGTGAAGCAGGTCATTACATGGTCCCGTGAAAATATGGAGGCTTCGAACCTCGATAATATCAGATGGATTGTTGAAGATGCGCTCAAATTTTGCAGGCGTGAAGTAAAACGAGGTAAAAAATACAATGGTATTATTCTTGATCCTCCTGCTTACGGACGTGGTCCCGATGGCGAAAGATGGATTCTCGAAGAAAATATTGCAGAACTGATGTCTATTTGCCGGGAGCTTTTAGAAAGCGAAAACTCGTTTCTTATACTCAACCTCTATTCGATGGGATTTTCGTCTGTAATAGCTGAAAATTTAATTAAAAGTTATTTTCCGGCTATAAAATCGTATCAGTACGGAGAGCTTTTAATTCCCGAAAAATCAGGGAAAAGACTTCCTCTCAGTATATATGCAAGATTCAAAAATTCAAAGGATTGATTATTAGATCAGTCTTTTTTATTAATAATTTAATTTATTGTTATACAGATACTTATATTCTAAATTATTAATACAGAGAAGTTTAATTAAATGTAAAAGATGTCAATAAAGTGTTCATAACTGTTGATAAATTTCTGAAAAATAAAGTTGCAAAGTTCATAGTGATAATAGTATATAAGATATTCATGAAATACAAAATTATTAAGCATAAATCTTTGTTTAAAATATCATGTAGTTATCAACAGCTATTAACAATGGAAAAAAATAAAACTTTTGAACACCCGTAGTTATCAACACTCATTTAATAAAGTCTATAACAAACAGTAAACCATCATACATAAGTATTCTAAAAAATGTTGATAAATGTATATAAGTCTATACTGTCAGAACAGTAACTAAAAATGCAAGTAAAAGATCAAATAATAATAAACAGTTTCAACAGCCTATTATTACTACCATATTAGTTTTTGGTTTAAAAAAGAAAATATAATACATAATAGAATTGTTGATAACTACCGGAACGATTAAACGAAAATGGAAAATAAACAAATACAACGAAATTCTACATTTGAATTAATACGTATCATAGCTATAACTTTTATTTTTCTCCATCATTGCCTGATAAGACTAGGTTTAATGAATTATTGGAACGGAAGTGTAGATATTGAATCTTATAAAATATTAGGGATATGTTTAAATTCCTTTTTTATCATTGGCGTTAATTTATTTATACTTATATCCGGATATTTTACTATAAATTTCAAATTTTCGAAGTTTGTTAAATTATTATGTATTATTCTGGTATGCCAATTGGTTTACTTACTTTTTGCTCCGGAAAATGAAGTGAAAAATATATTGCGTAGTATATTACTTTTACGAACTCAAAATTCTTTTATACCCTCTTATTTAGCTTTATTTTTATTATCTCCTTTATTGAATAAAGCTTTGGAAGTTTGTTCTTATCAGGATCTTAAAAAAATTATAATATTAGTTACAATAGTTAATGTATTTATGGGGTTTACTCTTGGTTATGTGTGTATTGACCCTAATGGTTATAATCTTTTCAATTTTATTTATTTATATATATTCGGATATTTTCTGAGAAGAGCACCATTCATTAGAACCTATAAATTAGTTTCTCTTTACTTTTTATCGGTTATTGGAATAATGGTATGGGCATATTTTTACAAGTCTAATCTATCGGCTTTTGCTTATAATAACCCGTTAGTACTTCTATCTGCGTTTTCGTTTTTCTACATTTTTACTAAATTTCATTTTAAAAACGAATATATCAACAAAGTGGCATCCTGTACTTTTTGTGTGTTCTTAATGGAAAATTTTGTGGTTCAACATTTTTTTCCATTAAATAGTATGTTATCTTGGTCGCATATAATTAAAAATATAGTGCTGGATTATATAATACTCTTTATAATAGCTTATATAATTACTTTTTTTATAGAAAAATACTTTAGTAAAGTATCGGTTTATTTTAAACCTATTGACAGTTATTTTAAATTCAAATGAAAAATTGATTAAGGTCTCAGACCTTTTTATTACTTTGGCAAGCATAATAAACAGAGTTAGTTATGCTGATAAAACATCGCATTAAATAGTTAGCATTACTTATATTGTTATGAAAAAAATTATTTCAAGTTTATTACTAATAGGATCGGTTTTTATGATCTCATGTAAAGATTCAAATATGAAAGCAGATAAAGCTCAGTATTCGGGAAAGGATGTATCCGGTGAGGCATTTATTATAAGAAATAAAGATGATAAATCGGCTATAGTACGTATTCAGACAGCAGACAAATGGCTTTTGTATTCGGGTACCTCAATAGATAATATTGATTTTTCGAAACCTGTTGCCGAAGGTAGGGGCAGTGGTATTTTTCCATTGAATGTGCCGGATAGTGTTCGCAGTTATTTTCAATTTGTAACACCTGAGGGAAAAGCAATTCTTGCGGAACGCCATTTACCTATGGAAGGAGGTTATAATTTCCGGGATTTAGGAGGAATTAAAACTACGGATGGAAAGTTTGTTAAATGGGGGAAAATATTCCGATCGGATGACCTGCATAATCTGACGGATGGGGATCTTCGTTATTTGTCGAGCATTCCTCTTGTTTCTATAGTAGATTTCAGATCTCCTGACGAAATTAAACGTTCGCCCGATAAGTTTCCTTCATCTGTAAGCAAAGATTATGCTTATTCTATTACTCCGGGTAATTTACTGGCAGCCAAAAGCCTTGCAAACCTTAAAGAGGCTCAGATGGATAGCGCCATGATGGATATGAATAGAATATTAGTTACCGATTCGGCTTGTGTAAACAGATATAAAGATTTTTTTACATTGCTGCAACAGGAAAAAGAGGTTCCTTTGATGTTTCATTGTTCGGCAGGTAAAGACAGAACAGGTATGGGAGCTGCTCTTATTTTATTTGCATTAGGTGTGGATGAGAATACAATTATTGAAGATTATTTATCTTCTAATATTTATCTTGATGGTAAGTATGCCCAGTATATAGCCCAGAATCCTAATTTAAAGCCTCTCTTTGAAGTAAAGAAGGAATTTATACAGGCTGGTATAGATGAGATAAAGAAAGAGCATGGTACAGTCGAAAATTACTTAACTAATGTTCTTGGAGTAGATATTCAAAAATTCAGAGAAAGGTATTTGTATTGAGATTTGATAATTATTTATTAAGATTATAATAAGTACATTTCTAATGTTTTACACAATTCAACTGTGCTATGAAATGGTAAAAAAAGAATTGATAATACTTATTTGTTTGCTGAGTTCTTTTTCTTGTGCATCACAGAAGAAAGAGGTAATTGCTAAATCTACAATCAAGTTAGAGGGTGGAAATACAAATATTCGGGATTTGATTGAAATTGATGGTTATTATGCTGATTCAATTTATCGGAAATATGGCAGCTATATCTTCTTCGAAGATGGGACTTGGGTTTATTTTCACTTTAAAGGAGAAAGTACTAATAATGAAATCAAATCAAATCTATCTAAAACTATAGTAACTTGGAAAGAAGGTAAACAAATCCTATGGGGGGGGAATTGGGGAGTATATGCCATACGCGATGACACTATTATTATTCATTCATATGATAAACCCGCTTTATTAAAAGGGTGGTCTTTAGATGAGATTAGATTTAAGATTATAGATCGTGAGGCAATAAAGGCTGTTTACTTCAGAAGCATATTAAAATCAGCAGATGATTACTATAAAACCCATAGTCCGTGGAAAAATGGAGAACTCAAGCATTTTACATCTGCTGATTCACTTCCTTCCTCTGATAACTGGCTCAAGGAACATAAATGGATTTGGCGAAATGAATCGGATTGGAAAAACTATATGCAAAAAATTAAAAAGAAATAGTTTTATTTTGTCTTCATTTGAAAAACATAATGTCTTTTTGAATGTTTATGGTTATGAAAATTAATTGTAAAGGTTTTTAATTATGGTACTTTTAAGTTTATATAAAAAGCTTTTCGCTTTAATTATTATATTCATTTCGTTTTCAGGTTTTGCTTTTTCACAATCGAAAAGTGAGATAGAAAATTTATTAACAGAGGTTTGTAAAGTATCTGATTCCAAAGATATTATAAAAAGTGAATATGCCTCAAAAATATCGGATTATCAGGAAGAAGCTTTAGAGATATTGCCTGAATTTTTTACGGATGATTCTAAAACGGATGTGTATTCCAAATGTTTAAAAAGAAAATTAAGTAGGGGAGAGGTAGCTGTTATTCTTTGTGACAGAATAGAGATTATGCCTTATTTTCAATTGACGGGTATACAAAATTGTATTTTTTCGTTTTGTAAGGATAATCCTAATTTTGTAGAAGCTTATTTAGATACTATCAAAAAACAATCCATTAAAAAATTTAAAGAAAAATATGTGCTGTGGTTACACAGTGAGGAACGGAAAAACACTTGGATCTAATGATTATAATTAATGTCAATCAGTAGTTGAATTTTTATCTATCTATGTAAGGATTCGTAAACAGGGTACGGTAAGGGCTAACCTGTATGTCTGACCGAATTGACGAAAAGAAAACAAGGAACAATTATTAGTAAACACAGAGAAAATAAGACAGCTAAAAAAGTGTTACTTTTGTTACTTTTGTCACTTTTTAAGAGTTTATTTATTGAATTACAGTGTTTTATAAAGTGACAGAAAATATACAAAAAGTGACAGAAAATTTCTATAGTTTGTAACTTTCGACTTGTTTTGAAGCTTCGCATCTTTTTATGCTTTTGATAAGCATCATTAAATAGTTATGTGTTACAAGTAGATGCCTTTTAATTTATATAATTTGACTATCTTTGCAACCTTGAATATTAAAAAAATCAGAATAAAATAATGGCTCTACAGTGTGGTATAGTGGGACTTCCTAATGTAGGAAAATCTACCCTTTTTAATTGTTTATCAAATGCGAAAGCACAATCTGCTAATTTTCCTTTTTGTACAATAGAACCTAATGTAGGTGTGATTACTGTACCCGATGAGCGTTTGAACAAATTGGCGGAATTGGTTAAACCAAATCGTATTTTGCCCACAACTGTAGAAATCGTAGATATTGCAGGATTGGTAAAAGGAGCCAGTAAAGGTGAAGGATTAGGCAATAAATTTTTGGCGAATATACGTGAAACAGATGCTATACTTCATGTATTGCGTTGTTTTGATGACGATAATATTACTCACGTCGATGGAAGTGTAAACCCTGTTCGTGATAAGGAAATAATTGATACGGAATTGCAGTTGAAAGATTTGGAAACTGTAACTGCACGTATTCAAAAAGTAGAAAAGCAGGCTAAAACAGGTGGAGATAAGGATGCTAAGCGCATGTACGACATTCTTATTCAGTTTAGAGAAGCTTTGGAACAAGGAAAATCGGCTCGTATTGTTAAGTTTGATAATAAAGAAGACGAGAAGGCTGCCAAGGAATTATATTTGCTGACTTACAAACCTGTAATGTATGTTTGTAATGTAGATGAAGCAAGTGCTGTTACAGGAAATAAATATGTAGAGCAAGTACGTGAATCTATCACAGAAGAAGATGCACAAATACTGGTTGTAGCTGCTAAGATAGAATCGGAGATTGCAGAATTTGAATCTTACGAAGAACGTGAAATGTTTCTTTCTGAAATAGGTCTTGAAGAATCGGGCGTCGCACGTCTTATAAAGGCCGCTTATCAACTTTTAGGTCTTCAGACATACTTTACCTGCGGAGTGCAGGAAGTTCGTGCATGGACGTTTGTAAAAGGCTTTAAAGCTCCACAATGTGCAGGTGTTATACATACCGATTTCGAAAAAGGCTTTATCCGTGCCGAGGTTATCAAATACGAAGACTTTATTGCTTTAGGCTCTGAGGCTGCTGTAAAAGAAGCAGGTAAAATGAGTGTCGAAGGTAAAGAATATGTTGCTCAGGATGGCGATATTATGCACTTTAGATTTAATGTCTAAAAAATATTTTATGAAGAGAGTATTATTTGTATTAACTGTATTTCCTCTATTGCTTATTGGTTGTGACTATACTTACGATTATAATTATGAAATAACGAATTCTACAAATAAAATAATTACGGTTAAGACTGTTAAGAATGAGAGTTCATTCACTACAATAACCGATTCTATATTTCAAATAAAGCCAAATGAAACAAAGATCGTCAGAGATGATTATGGTGGAATATGTGGGAGAAATTTTCTCCCTCCTTCGGAATATAAGATGACAGATACAATACCTCTATCTTATATTAAATTGGATATTTACATAGAGGATATCTTAACATCCCGGTCGTTACGGCTCTTTAAATATTGGAGTTATAGAGCCGAGAAACGCACAGGTATATACAATTTACGGATTACTGAAGATTTACTTGCAAAATAAATTTAAGATTTGAAAATATTTATTACACTATACATTCTCACTAATTAAATAAGTTTATGAAAAAGTTTTTTTTAGCATTGGCTTTATTAGCAACTTGTAGTTTTGCGGCTAATGCACAATTTGGTAAAATTAAGGTTGGTAAAGCAATAGATGCTGCAACAAAAGGAGTTCAGGCGATGACTCTCAGCGATGCCGAAATTTCTCAGTATGCTCAGGAATATATCGATTGGATCGATGCTCACAATCCTGTATGCAGTGTTACCGATACCGATAAAGGAATGAGAGAAACAGCAGAGCGTTTAGCGAAAATTTCAGCTATGTTCCCTATAGATAATGTAAATGGAAAGAAGCTTGATATTAAAGCTCTTTATGTGGTTGATGTAAATGCTTTTGCATGTGCTAACGGCAGTATTCGTGTTTTTGCCGGATTAATGGATATTATGTCTGATGAAGAAATTCTTGCTGTTATGGGACATGAGATAGGTCACGTTGTAAATAATGACTCTAAAGACGCTTTTAAAACCGCTCTGTTAACTTCGGCTCTTAAAGATGCAGTAGGTTCTACCGGAAATACAGCAGCATCTTTAACAGACTCTCAATTGGGTTCTTTGGGTGAAGCATTAACCAATGCTCAATTCTCTCAAAAACAAGAATCATCGGCTGACGATTATGCATATAATTTATTGAAAGAAGCTAATAAAGATCCTCAGGCAATGGCTCAATCTTTGGGTGTTCTATTAAAAATGGAACAAGAAGCCGGCGCAGGTAAAACAAGTAAAGCAAATCAGTTATTTTCGAGTCATCCCGGTCTTGAAAAACGTATTGCTAACTTAGAAAAAAAGAAATAAGGTCTCAGACCTTTTTATTGCTTTTGCCCTATTTAATATAAAAGCCTGATAATTAATTATCAGGCTTTCTTTTTTGAGTAAAACGGGATTATTTTAAATATCCTATAGGATGATTAAGAATCAAGGTTTGACTATCATTTAGTTTAAGAGCCTTTTTTAATTCTGCATGATTCATCTGTGCACGAGGTTTTGTGCCTAAGCCCATACCCGAACAAAAGATACCTATATTTTGAGATACGATTCCTGCATCTACTTTATTCATATCGGTGATGTGTTCCATTGTATTATAAGCCGATGGCTTGTATTTTGAAGCATCCGCTACAAGATAAAGAATAGTAGGGGGTAGGGGATTATCCTTTTTTCCACCTGCTAAGCCTCTGTAATCACCTTCAGCTACAAGTACTAAATTATTTGATTGTGCATCAAATTTATATACTGCCTGAGGTAGGGCAACATAAACATCGATATCCTGGCTGTTTTGAGCCGATGGAGCGGTCTTTTTACCGTTTTCACGATTAATACCATTAGCAGCCCAAAGTAAATTGGACAGGTCTTGTATATTGAGTTCTTTATCTGAAAATTCAGAAGAAGATTGTCTTTTGGCAAAAGCCTCCATTACGGTGAGCCCACCTGTTTTTACAGGATCATTCAGCTGGATATTCGATAAACTTTGAGCATTTGTATTGATAAAAGAAGCAAATGCTAATGCTGCAATTAATAGATATTTCATAATTAATAGAAAATAATAGCTTTGTAAATTAAAAGTGATTTTTTATTTTTTCTAAAAATGCTTGTCTGTGTTCGTCGCTTCCCGATGTGATATGATCGCAATTGAACCAAGTAGTATTATTTATACCTATAGAATACAGGCAGTTTTTATTGATATCATTTACGGGATCTCCTGATTCTGCAAAACTATCTGTAGATTGCTCAGAAGTAGTTATTACAGTAGATTTTTCTATTTTAAGAAGTGGGTTCCATCCATTTTCATAGTTGAATGCAAAGCCATAAAGAAGTACTTTATCGAAAAATCCTTTTAAAATAGCCGGCATATTCATCCACCATATTGGATACATAAATACAATCTCTTCACTATTTTTGAGCATAGTTTGGTATTTTCCCACCAAAGGATCCGAATACCCGCCTTTTGAATATAAAGCCAATTCAGACTCTGTTAATACCGGATTGAAATTGTCTTTATGCAGGTCTATTACTTGATATGGACGATTATCTGTATCTAATTTATTAGTAATAGTGTCTAAAATCACTTTTGTGAAGCTACCGTGCCAAGGGTGAGCTAAGATTATTGTTATCATATTTTTATTATTTTATTGGTTCTATAAAATTAAGCATTTATTAGCAGACTACTTGTTACTTGCTTTTTTCTAAACATTATTTAATAGAAAAGAGCTACAATCATTGATTATAGCTCACATATCTATGTGTCTTACTTATTTAAGACTTAATTCTATTTTGATTCTTTCAACACCATGTCGATAGTAATTGCAGTAGATACTACAACTATCTTGTCTGTGTTTTCTTTATATTCTTCTCTGATAGAAACGTTATACTTATCGGCAGTAGTAAAAATTTCCTTCATAGCACCTGCCCATTTTTTACTGATTGTTCCTATGGGTTCGCCATTAGCTTCAGATATAGCAAAATTCCAACCTTTCCAATCTCCTTTTATTTCAGCGATCTTAGCTCTGCTGGCCGCCATAATATGGAATGTAGGTTTAAAAAATGCCCATTTTTGTTTGATAAAACCAAGAGTTTCATGATGACCGTTAAGTACAGCTATTTCAGACATGAAAAATGTCCATCCTCTTTTTATTACAGCAAGAGTGTTTCCTTCCATGTCTACAATTTCCAATAGAAAAGGCATCATTGCCTTACCAAGAATTAGTCTTAGCACTTTGTGACCGGTTGATATTCGTTGTTTAATAACTCCTATTTGGTTTCCATCCTGACCAAATACTTTATATTCTGCTTCGAATTTGAAGTAGTTAACTTTCTGATCTATAAAGTATTCATTTGTTTCGAAAAACTGAGGAAAATTACTCATATTATTTATTTAGTTTTAGTTAGTATACAAAAGTACTACTTTAGAAGTAAAAAGTGGTTATCCTGCTATGTTAATTTTTATACCTAGTTGTTCTACTTTTTTTCCAATTTGTTTAAGCTCTTCAAGAGGGACTTTTTCCAGATTTTTTTCTGGAGTTTCTCTGTCTATTGTATATATCATTACTTCCTTTGGATGAGTCATTTTTATGATATCAAGCCATCCATTCACTTCTTCTTCGGTAGTGTTATCTACTATTTTACCATTATGACTGCCTCTAACGAACATGGTTTGCAGAATAAAATTCCCTTCAAATTTTTTGAAAAACTCTATTTGCCTCTCTATATTGTAAGTGGGAGAATTTGGTTGATCTATCAAACGAACTGTTTCTATATTAGCCGAATCGAGTTTCAAGATATTATTTTCGACCTTTTTAAGAGCATTAAAAACACTTTCTTTTCCGATGTGCATTGCATTGGAAAGGACACTTATTTTAGCTTCGGGAACATATTTATTGCGTAACTCGATGGTATCATCAATTATTTCTGCAAAATGGGGATGTAAAGTAGGCTCTCCATTTCCGGCAAAAGTAATTACATCTATCTTTAAGTTTTCTTCTTTTAATTTCAATAATTTGTGTTCCAAAGCAGCCTTTACATTCTTACGATTAGGTAATTCTGTTTTGGTTCTACCATCTTCATTGTATCCGCATTCACAATAAATACAATTGAATGAACATACTTTCCCATCGTAAGGTAAGAGATTCATACCTAGTGATGTACCTAATCTGCGACTATGTATGGGTCCGAAGACTATTTCGTCAAATAATAGTGTTGACATGATTGGTCTTATTTATGTTTTTATTTTTTCTGTTGTACCAAAAAATATAAATACAGAATAACAGAATACTAATCACAGTAACATAAAAACTGTATTTCTGTATTAGCGTTCCTGTAAATTCTACATGTACTTTGCCTGATTGATTAATAGGAATTTCTATTAATCCATTTTCACTTTCTGTAATAGTTATTTGTTCATTGTTTAATTTTGCCGAATATCCTTTGTAATATATGAGTGGAAGCTCAATTATATCTGGTTTGTTTACTATTACATTAAAAATTGTAGCTCTGTTTTTTCTTTCAAAATTATTTGTGACTGTTTCTATATTATTCGTTTTCAGAAGAATATTTCTATCTTGAATAAATTCTATAGAAGGTACTTTTATTGGAAGATATTCCGCAAGACCAAGTCCAGCAATGCTGTTTTTATCAATTATAATATTCTGTGAAGATATGGTTTTAGGTTTTTCCCGCGTATATTTATAATATGTAGAATTTACTGTTATTAATAAGACGACACATCCTAATAAGCATATAAGAGCTGCTACTGAACGAATATTTTTTTGCAATAGTAGTGAAAGATAATATCCTCCAGCTAAGGCTAAGAAGAAACTTGATATTTCATATAATCTCCAGGTAAATTGTATTGTCGAAAAGAACTTTTTCACATAGAAAAAGGAGGGTAGAGTGTCAAAGCTAAAAGCGATATAAACTAATGCTAAAACAACAAAAATATCAATACTTTTAATTTTTTGATCCTTTTCGTGTATAAAAAAGCGTAGAAAAATACCGAAAGTCAAAGTTAATCCTATAGCCGGCAGAAAGTGGAGATTAGTTATTTTAGGAAGTGCAATACTTAACATACCTACTAATACATTCTGTGTCGGAATCCTAATAAGATCATCTTTAGCACGACCAAAATTTATTGCAAACATTCTGCCTTCTTCAAAGTAGAAAGAATTTGAGGATATTTGTTCAAAGAAAGGAAATAAGAAATAGGCTGATAATAATACGCATACCATACCTGAAAGAATAAGGTATAATAAACGTTTTGGTTCTTGTCTTAAATCTTTATAATAGATAATAATGATGATAATAGAAGTTATAAACACCAATAAGGTTGCTATGACATGGGTAAAAATAAGTAGGCAAAAGCCAATACTTATAATATACCATTTTTTATAATCGCCTTTTATTATTTCGTACAGACCCCAAAATGCAAGAGGGACAAATGTGAAGGAAAAAGCTTCTGAAAGAGCCGATCTGTCGTATAAATCCTGTAACCTATATAAACAGAATGTATATAAAATAGCTGTAATAAAAGCAGCCATTCTGTTCTTATAAACCTTATTTACAGATATGTATGTTAATATACCGCATAGCATACTCATCGTGAAAAACATAACTGTATATGCTTTTACAACACCTATTATGTTTGCTAATGCTGCAAATGGTATTAGTATAAAATCGGAATAAAACCATCGGGCTGCATACCCATATTGAAGGAGTGCATCATTGTTTATATATATAGGAAAAGATCCGTCCTTCAAAGATTTCATTAGAGCTAATAACCTGTAATAGTGAAATTCGCTATCATCTCCGGGTGTTATTGTATCTGCAAATGAATATCTATATATAGTGAATGTTGATAAAGTTGTAAGAACAATTAGAAATATTGCAATTTGATATTTTTTATTATTCTCAATGATATTCAGTATATTATTTATCATGTTAATGTTTTAAGTATTTAAAACTATATTTTATCACCTCTTCAAAGAGGGGAGTATTAATAGGGACAGATAAGAGGAGTGTTACTCAAACAATAAAAAATTCCGAAACCTTAATTCTTTATAGATTCTATTATCTTAACCACTCAATTCCATAAATGATTCCGTATGCAAGAAGTACATAACGAGCAAATTTACCAGCAAACATACTGATATTCACTATATATACATTAGCTCTCATATACCCGAGTGCTACGGCTATAACGTCTCCTACTACTGGTAAAAAGCTGAAGAATGCCATGCTTGCTCCTTTTCCTGTGAGCCAAAGATGTATTTTTTCAATCTTTTCTTTCTTGATTTTTAAATATTTTTCTATCCACTCGAGCTTACCCAGTTTTCCCAGATAATAATTGGTCATACCTCCCATCCAGTTACCAACAGATGCTATGAGTATACATGTCCAAAGGTCTAAACCTGCCGCTATTAATGCAGCAAATACAAATTCTGAACCAAAGGGTAGGATAGTAGCTGCCAAAAAGGAAGCTAAAAAAAGTCCTATATATCCGTATTCGACAAATCCATCAAGCATATTTATTTATATTGTTGATAATTAAATATTTAGTATTATCAATGAGCTTCTAACCAGTTATTTCCTGTACCCGAATCGGCTTTTAACGGAACGATGAGTTTATATGCCTTTTCCATCTCTGTAATTACGATTTGTTCCACGTGCGACAATTCATCATTAAAAGTGTTAAAGTTCAGTTCATCATGTACTTGCAAAATCATCTTTGAGCGAATTTTTTCATTTCTGAAGCGTTCGAAGATATTATTCATTGCTATTTTTATGATATCTGCAGCACTTCCTTGTATCGGTGCATTTATTGCATTTCGTTCGGCATATCCGCGTACTGTAGCGTTTCGAGAATTGATATCCGGCAGGTATCGTTTGCGTCCAAGAATAGTTTCCACATATCCTTTTTCTTTGGCATTGTTAATGATATTATCCATGTACTCTTTTACCTTCGGATATGTTTCGAAGTATCCGTCAATCAGCTCTTTAGATTCAGATCTAGGGATAGAAAGTCTTTCAGCAAGTCCAAAAACCGAGATGCCGTATATAATACCGAAGTTAGCCGTTTTTGCTTTACGGCGCATATCGCTTGTTACCTCTTTAATTGGAATTTTATAAATTTTGGCAGCAGTGGAAGCGTGAATGTCTTCGCCACTATTAAAAGCATCAATCATACTTGGATCTTGGCTAAGATGTGCCATGATTCTAAGTTCAATTTGCGAATAGTCGGCAGAATAAAAAGTACATCCCGGATCGGCAATAAAAGCTTTTCGAATGTCTTTTCCATGCCCTTCTCTGATAGGTATATTTTGTAGGTTTGGATTACTGGAGCTAAGTCTTCCTGTTGCTGTAACTGTTTGATTATATGATGTATGTATCTTATCATCTCTTTTATTAATCAGTAATGGAAGTGCATCGATATAGGTACTCAATAATTTTTTAAGACTACGATATTCCAATATTTTGCCAATGATAGGGTGGGTGTCTTTTAAACTTTCGAGTACTTCTTCACTCGTAGTGTATTGACCCGTTTTTGTCTTTTTGGGTTTTTCGATTACTTTTAATTTGTCGAAAAGAATTTCGCCTACCTGTTTAGTAGAATTTACATTAAATTCTACTCCTGCCAGTTCGAATATTTCGGCTTCGATATTCAGCATTTCTTTTGTCAGATTCTCAGAAGAATCTTTCAATGCTTTAGTATCGAGTCTTACTCCTGCATATTCCATATCGGCTAGTACATAGACAAGTGGAAATTCTATATCATAGAGTAAATGGCTTATACCATTTTTTTCAATTTCTTTTTCTAGTATATTTTTTAGCTTGAGTGTTATATCGGCATCTTCACACGCATAATTGCAAACATCTTTTGGAAAAAGGTCTCTCATGTTCAATTGATTTTTTCCGCGAGATCCGATTAGCTCATCTATATGAATTGTTTTATAGTTGAGATATGTTTCTGCCATATAATCCATATTATGTCTCAATTCCGGATTTATTAAGTAATGGGCAATCATCGTATCGAATAATTTGCCTTTTACTTCTATTCCATATTTTTTGAGAACAATAATATCGTATTTTATGTTTTGCCCGATTTTAAGAATATTTTCATTTTCGAGAATTTCTCTGAAAATTTCCACTTGACTTTTTGCTTTGTCGAAATTTGCCGAGATAGGTACATAATATGCTTCACCTTCTTCAATGGAGAACGACATTCCTACCAATTCAGCATCAATAGGGTCTACGGAGGTTGTTTCTGTATCAAATGAACAAAAACTACTACCTAAAATTTTGTCCCTTAATTTGATCATTTCTTCCTCATTATCAACTAAATTGTATGAGTAAACCATGTCTTTCAACTCCATGAGAGTCGAATATTTTTTTTCTTCCGGTACATCCTCCATAAATTCTTCAAAGAGAATGCCTTGAGCTTCCTCTTTTTTAGGAACAATTTTGGTTTCTCTTTTTAAGACGCGATTTATGAGTGTTCGAAATTCGAGCTCTTCGAAAAGATGTTCTATTTTTTCATCATCAATATTTCTTCTTTCAAATTCTTCTTTTACAAATTCGATCGGAACATCAATTTTTATGGTTGCTAAAAATTTGGAGAAAATTATTTGCTCTTTATTATTTTCGAGTTTATCTTTTAGGGTTCCTTTTATGCTTGAAGTATTTTCAAGAATATTTTCAATCGTTCCAAATTCGGCAATTAATTTTTCGGCAGTTTTTGCTCCGACTCCCGGGCAACCCGGAATATTATCGGAAGAATCTCCCATCAGACCGAGCAAGTCGATCATGAGTAGGGGAGAGGCCAAATTATATTTTTCCATGATGGCTTTATCATCCAGAACATCAAAACCGTTTCCTGCAAATTTGGGTTTATACATGAAAATCCGATCACTGGTCAACTGACCGTAGTCTTTATCGGGTGTCATCATGTAGACATCGATATCTTCTTTTTCGGCTTTTTTGGCAATTGTTCCAATTACATCATCTGCTTCGTACATAGGTACTTCGATGATTTTTATATTATAAGCCTCAATTATTTGCTTAATAATAGGGACTGCTAATTTAATATCTTCGGGGGTTTCGAGCCTTTGTGCTTTATAATGTTCGTAAGCTTCGTGACGGAAAGTCGGTCCCGCAGGATCAAAAGCCACTGCAATATGAGTGGGATTTTCTTTCTTGAGAATTTCTTCCAGAGTATTTACAAAACCAAAGATGGCTGATGTGTTCAGACCTTTGGAGTTGACTCTCGGGTTTTTTATAAAAGCGTAATAAGACCGGTATATAAGTGCGTAGGCGTCTAACAGAAAGAATTTCATACCAAAATATTAGTTAAATAGTTCTATTTCTCAGTAAAGTTACAAATAAATGCCTCTAAAAGCTGAATTATTTATAAATTTGCAATTCAACTAATTTTAGTATGGATAAAAAGCTTTTGATAGCTAAACCGATAGCTTCAGAACTCGAACGTTTTACTTCTTATTTTAGAGAGTCAATATTTTGTAATAATCCTAGAATTCAGGAGATTATAGATTATATAATGAAATCAGACGGAAAGCATATTCGTCCGATTTTATTATTGTTGGCAGCTAAAGCTTGTGGAGAAATAACTGAGACTACTTATCATTCTGCAGTAACAGTAGAATTGTTGCACACTGCATCGTTGATACATGACGATGTTGTGGATGAATCGAAAATGAGAAGAGGAAGACTCTCCACGAATGCTATTTATGATAATAAAATGGCAGTTCTGGCGGGTGATTATTTCTTATCGACAGCTTTGATTAAGAGTGTATTGACAGGTGATATGGAAATCATTTCGGCTATATCGGGCTTAGGTCGTAGTTTGGCAGAAGGTGAATTGAATCAGTTGTCATTGGCTAAGGAGATCATTCTGGATGAAGCAGAATATTTTGAAGTAATTAAGAAGAAGACCGCTTCATTGCTTTCGGTATGCATGAAAATAGGTGCTCAGTCTGTTGGAGCCAGTTCGGATAATGTGGGTCGTTTTGAGAAATTGGGCGAATATTTAGGTATTTGTTTCCAATTGAGAGATGATATTTTCGATTATTTTTCGAATAATGTAGGCAAACCAACGGGTAATGATATACGGGAAGGAAAGGTTACTCTTCCTTTGCTATATGCCTTGAAGAATACAGATTCTGAAGAATCGCAGGCGATGATGAAAATTATCCGGACAGGTGAGTTTTCGGATCAGGATGTATCTGTTCTTATTTCTTTTGCTAAAGAAAACGGAGGGATAGAATATGCATATGATAAGATCGAAATATTCAGGCAGAAGGCAATTGAAATTATTGACACTTTGGAAGAAGGAGAAGTAAAAGAGGCTTTGGTGAATGCTGTAGAATATGTTGTAGAGCGTGTTTATTGAGCTTTTGTAACTGGCAATAATAGTCGAAGTACTTACTATTTTTTTGTTTCGTTTATGAAAAAAATGCTATTGCTTTTAGGTTTTGTTACTCTATTCAACCTTGTTTCGACATATGAAGCGAATGCGGCGCAAGTTACTTTTGGTCCGCATGATAAGCTTGTGAAAATATGCGATTTACCCGATACCGACGATTATAAGTCTAATGATGGTAAATACTTCGATTTCGGGTACAAGTACACTTGTTTCGAAGTTGTCTTTTTACCTATATTTCAACAGGGTGAAGGTCAGATTGTGGGGTATATAGACGAAGAAAATTTTGTCGTTTTATCGAAGGCAGACATTGCCGATATTGCAAAAACGAATAATATAAAGAATCTTGCAGGCTTGGTAAGGATTCCTTTTTGGGATGCCTGGGGAGGTAAGCTTGTAGGCGTTCTTATCATCTTATTGCTTATAGGTTCGCTACTGCGGGACAGGTATACTAAGAAGGTAGAAGAATAAAAATAAAGGTTATAATCGATTGATTATAACCTTTATTTTTTAATATGGTGGAGTAGGGGTTTAATCCCGGTCAGTCTTTTATTGTATCCAGTAAGTTGTTAGCCAATCGGCTGGCTCCTACTCTGAAATATTCATTATTACACCATTCGTCTCCCAGAACCTCTTTTACCACTGTGTAGTACTTTACGGCGTCTTCGGTGGTAACAATGCCTCCTGAGGCTTTAAAACCTACTTTGCGACCTGTTTTCTTTGCGTATTCTTTAATAGCGGTACACATTACATAAGCAGCCTCAAGACTTGCACCCTCGTATACTTTTCCGGTTGATGTTTTCAGGAAATCCGCACCTGAGTATAATGAGAATATAGAAGCTTTCATGATGTTCGAAGCTGTTTTTAATGCTCCTGTTTCCAATATTACTTTTAGGTGTGCGTCACGACAAGCGTGTTTAATCTCGTCTATTTCCTCACACAGTTCTTCATAGTTTTCATCTAAGAAGAAGCCCAGATTGAGAACAATATCTATCTCGTCTGCACCGTTGGCTACAGCCAGCGCCGTTTCGGCTATCTTTACTTCGGTGAATGTTTGTGACGATGGAAACCCTCCCGATACACAAGCTATTTTTACTCCCTGAGCCGTTAGAGCCTCTTTTACCACTTCGGCGAAGTTGGGGAATACACAGATGGCGGCAACGTTATTTACGTCAGGATATGTACCCTCAAAGTCGTTTACTTTTTCGGTAAACTTCCACACTTCCTCTTTCGTATCGGTGGTATTTAGTGTCGTTAAATCGATACAGGAATATAGTGTTTTATATACTTCAACATTGTTGTTTTCTGCAAATTTACCGGCTATTATTTCCTTTACTTTTGCTGCAATGTCTTCGTCTTTTAAAGCAGTTTTGTACTGTTTCAGGATGTCGATGTATTTGTTTGTACTGGTCATGATTGAGTCAATTTATCGTTATTTATATGTCGGTTTTTATCCCTGTTTGTTTTCTTTTCCATGTTCTTGTTGAAGGCTTCGGTAAGGTCTACGCCTGTCTGGTTGGCAAGGCACATAAGCACCCACATAATATCTGCCATTTCATCCGCAAGGTTTTTCTCCAGATCCGCCTTCTTAAATGACTGGTCTCCATAAGTTCTCGCCATAATTCTGGCTAGTTCTCCTACCTCTTCCGTTAGAATGGTCATATTGGTCAGTTCGCTAAAATATCTGACTCCGTATGTTTTTATCCATTCATCAACCTTGTTCTGTGCTTCCTGTATAGTCATATTTCGTATTTTAAGCTATTCTTTTTCCTTTGAATCGATCCAGATGGTTACCAGACCGTCATTAATTAATTCGACGTCCATATGGGCTCCAAAAGAGCCTGTTTGTACGGTCTTGTTTATTGCTTTTTCCAGTTCCCTGCAAAATTCTTCATACAGAGGTATGGCGATATCGGGTTTTGATGCTCTGATGTAAGAGGGTCTGTTGCCTTTTTTTGTCGATGCAAAAAGGGTGAACTGAGATACAACCAGTATTTCGGAATCTGTTTCTTTTAGAGAGAGATTCATCACACCGTTTTCGTCATCAAAAATACGAAGATTGACAACCTTGTTGCACAGCCATTGGATGTCTTCGTTGGAGTCCGAATCCTCAATCCCCAGAAGAACAAGCAATCCTTTCTCTATTTTCGATTTTACATTTCCTTCTATCGTTACCGATGCCCGTTTTACCCTTTGTATTAATACCCGCATTGAGTTACTTGTAATATTTTTATTATTATCTGAAAATCAGAAACTTAAATCTGTATTATACTGTTTTTTACTTTTGTCACCTTCTTGTCACGTTTGTCACTTTTTTTAAAGTGCTGTATTTCAATATGAAACGAATAAAAAGGTTACAAAGGTAACAAAAGTGACACTTTTTACAGTGTTTTTTTATTGTCTCTTTTTTCTGTTACTTTTTATTCAATCTACTGGCTGTCTTATAGATAAATAAAGTTACAATATTTATCAGAGTTTTTGGCTGTAACCCTTTTAAGTAGTATTAAATATTTAATGCGATATTTTATTATCATGAGGGTGTGTCAAAAGTCTGAACAGAACACAAATTACACAGAAATAACAGAAAATACAGATTTTAATTTTTCTTATTTCACTATTTAACAGTGATTTATGAAATACAAAAATCTGTAATATCAGTGTATTCTGTGTGCTAGACATCTTATGACACCCCCCCATTATGCCCGGCCAAAGCCATAAAAAGGTCTGAGACCTTAAAACAGCTTTATTTCAGATACAAAAGTAGGAATAAATTTGGGTAAGTGATAATAAAAAAGGATATGAGTCAAAGGTCGAATAAGCATACAAAATATGCTGAATATGCAGATTTTGTATTAAACGCAAAGATGACGGAAGACCTCACCCGACCTGCTTTGTAGGGGCGAACCTATGTGTTCGCCCCGTATCGGGCAGACACACAGGCCTGCCCCTACATCGGGGGTAAAGTGTGAGACCTTATTCTTTGAATAAGAAAAACGAAGTCTTTAAGAGTGTTTTTGCATTTAAAACAAACTGCTTAAATCAGATAGTAATTAATTGAATATAAGAGTCAGTATCGATTAAAAACGGGGAATATTACTGTGACAGAAGCATCAGATTAAAGTCTATTACGGTTTCACACTGTTGATTATGAATATCTAGTGTTTATAAGCGTGTTTCCCATATTTAATCTAAATTAGTTTGTGTGAAACCATAATAGC
Source organism: Indolivaga alginatilytica (assembly GCF_003201355.1). Taxonomy (GTDB): domain Bacteria; phylum Bacteroidota; class Bacteroidia; order Bacteroidales; family Dysgonomonadaceae; genus Dysgonomonas_A; species Dysgonomonas_A alginatilytica. Next base: position 52,435 of record NZ_QICL01000021.1, on the reverse strand, counting down.
AGATTATCCTTCTCCTGTAACAATTTTTATAGTGTACAAATATAGGATACGGCTATCGCTTAAAAAAAAGTGCGAATGATTTATTTTAATATTTATAAAGGGGGTCTCTCAAGTGGGTTAGGCATATGAAATAGACTGAAATAACAGATTTTTATTAAACGCAAAGCCGTAAAGGCACGAAGTTTTTTATCCCCTCCAGCTGATTTCACCCCAGTGCTCTGACCTCACCTTAAGCCTTTGTTACTGAAAGGGGTTAGAAAAAACTTTGCGGCTTTGCGTTTAAGCATTTTTTTAACGCTGAGGGTGCTAAGTCTTTTCTTTTATCGGTCAGACACATAGGTCTGCCCCTACGACTGTTCTCTCTCTTTCTTTCTTCTCAGTAGGAGAGGGCTGAGGTGGGGTGCTAAAATCTGTATTATTAGTGTATTCTGTGTGTTTAATTTCCTTCTGAAAGTTTCATTTTCCAAAAAAGATATTGGTATTTAAAGCAAATGAATTAATTTAGTACCTTTGTTTTTAAGTAATAGAAAAGATTTAATGCCGTATTTCAAAATCATAACTATCAGTTATTGTTTTGCTTACCAAAGTAATAAAAAGTATAAATCCGCAGAAAAACAGACCATTTATGAAGACGCAAACAGAGGAAGCCTCAAAGGTACATCAGGGACATAATATACGAATGGTGAGAACATGGAACAAGATGTCGCAGGTTGCACTTGCCGATATGCTGGACTGTTCGCAGGATAGAGTATCGAAGCTCGAAAGACAGCAGACCATTGATGATGAAATACTCGAAAAAGTTGCATTGGCTTTGAATGTAGATATGGATTATCTCAAAGAAGACCATTCGCCTCTGGGAGCAACTAATAATACTATAAATGATTCTCCGATTGGTCATTCACAAACACAAACAGGAGCAGAGTATTCGAAAGATGTACAGAATACAATTCAGGGAGAACAGATAAACTATACTACTAATGATGATGACGATTTAATCAGTTTATACGAAAGACTATTGAAATCGGAGGTTGAAAATGCTCAACTGAAAAGTCAGGTAAAAGAATTAAAGTCACAGCTTAAAAAGTAAGAAATATAGCGTGTTGAATATATATTTTAAATAACAGAGGGCAGACCTGAAAGTCTGCCCTCTGTGTGTGGATATATAAGCCCACCCCTGCATCAAATCGAAAAAAGATGTGAAACCTTAATCTTCGTGTTTATCTTCAGGCAGGTATTTATTCAATGTTTTTAATTTAAAACCTAAGAATATCCTCATGACTCCGTAAAATATGAATCCGAACGATATGATGTATGCTGCAAATAATCCTGCGATTGCCGGTTGGAATAATAGGATTATAGATGCGAATACACTAAGTATCGATAATGCCAATACCCATCCCCAACCACTGTTTTTTGCCGATTGAAGGTCGAATGCCATACCTAGACCCCAAATGGATTGAATAAGTATCCAGAAGGCGATGAAATAACATAGCATCAAGGGTGCAATATCCAGATTAGCCAGTAAGAACAGGGCAAACAAAAGGTCGATTACTCCCATTGCTAATGTCCATCCCCAGTTATTTATTATTTTTCTGTTAGCTATTGCAAATACAATTTCGGAGATTCCACCTGCAAAAAATGAAAAAACAAATAGTAGGGTGATAGCTGCGAAGGTGGCGAATGGTGTAAACATCGAAATGAAGCCAACTATAACAGCTATTATTCCGACTAATACCGATATCCACCAATGTTTAACTGCTCTTTTGACTGTAGAAAGTAAATGATTTTCCATAATGATATAATTTTATGTTTTCTTTTAATTATAACAAATGGATAGTTAAATATGTTTTGATTATTTTTTATTTCTTCTTGATAGTATTGTATTAATAGGTTGATGTGTATTTTAATATCAATTTAGTATTTATGCGAATCCGTAATTGGATTGTATAAAACGCTTTTTTATGTTGTTTATAACCTACGCACAATCAAAGATTGTTTGTGTCCCTTTTGCCCAAAGCCGCAAAAGGAACCAAAAAGGCTTTGCCGTCATTTACCTCTCCTGCGAAGTAAATGACGGCTCGGCTTACGCCCGTCAGGCTCTCCGACCTTGTCTATTGCACGGGGTACCCGATGTGAGAAGAAAGCGCAAAAAACAAAAAGAAATCAAAGTCAAACGTACTTTTTTTGTTTCCGCTTTCAGATCACGAATCGGGTACCCCGTGCAAGGAGGCACAGTCTTGATCTTTTGTTTCGTTTTGCATCAAGGCAAAATGAAAGACAAACCCGATAGGGTGCGTCAGTAAAATATTACAGATAATTCAACTACTGATTGGTATTATTTAAGTATTTCTCAGACAATTTTTTGTGCAGGGTAGGCGGATTCCATCCAGTGTGCTGATATTTAATGTTTTACGGATATAAAAGGTTTTGCCCATGCAACCAAGTACGTCATCAATTTTTAGCTATTCTTGTGTAGTACTTCCTTTGCTGAAGTGTTCTGTAATAAGTTTCGATTTATGTTTGCCTACAACCTCTTCTATTTCTTCGTTAGTGGCTGATTTTATGCGTTTTATACTCTTGAAGTGTTTCAAAAGCATCTTTTTTGTTTCCTCACCGATGCCTTTAATGGTATCGAGTTCCGATACTATCTGACCTTTGCTTCTTCTGTTTCTGTGGAAAGTAATTCCAAAGCGGTGAGCTTCGTCCCGTAGGTGTTGAATAACCTTTAATGTCTCCGAATTTTTGTCCAGATACAATGGTATGGAGTCCTCCGGATAATAGATTTCCTCCAATCTTTTGGCGATACCTACGATTGCTATTTTCCCGTATAAATCCAGCCCTTTTAAAGATTCACAAGCAGCACTTAATTGACCCTTACCGCCGTCAATTATAATCAGTTGGGGTAGGGGGGCATTCTCTTCTTTCAGCCTGTGATAACGTCTATGGACTACTTCTTTCATAGTAGAAAAGTCATCGGGGCCTTCCACCGTTTTCACTATGAAATGACGGTAATCTTTCTTGGATGGTTTAGCCATTTTAAATACTACACATGCCGAAACGGGATTTGTTCCCTGTATATTCGAATTATCAAAACATTCTATATGGATGGGCAGTTCTTTTAAATGGAGATCGTTTTGAATTCCTTTTACGATTCTGATGGATCGTTGTTCGGGGTTCAGGCTTTCCGCCTTTTTAAGTTTGTCTACCTTATACTGTTTTACATTCTGAATAGAAAGTTTCAACAGCTTCAATTTATCGCCCCGTTGAGGTATCGTAAATTCGGTATCGTGGAGAATCAGATCGGGATAAAAAGGTACTACTATCTCTTTGGCCAGTTTCTGAAAACGGTCTTTCATTTCGAGAATGGCAAGACCCAGTAATTCTTCTTTTGGCTCATCGAGCCTTTTCTTGTATTCGAAAGTATATGCCCGTATTACCGATCCGTTATGCACGCTGAGGAAATTTATATAGGCGGCGGAACTATCTTCGTCATAACCGAAAATATCGATGTTGTACATAATACTCGATACAACGGTTGATCTTTGTTTGAAACTTTCGATTAAAATGTATTTCTCTTTTAATTTCTGAGCCTCTTCGAATCTGAAATCTTTAGCCAGATTTTGCATCTCTTCGTATATTGTCTTACTTACAATATTGATATTACCTTTTAATATCTCACGTACGCTTTCTACGTTTTTTTGGTAATCTTCCAGCGATTGTAATCCTTCACACGGACCGAGGCAACGTTTAATGTGATATTCGAGGCAAACTTTAAATTTGCCGCTTCGTATATTCTCGGGAGTAAGAGCTAAACTGCACGTGCGGATAGGGTAGAGCTTGTGTATTGTTTCGAGAAGAGCTTTTATGCTTCCTCCGGTGGCATAGGGTCCGAAGTATTGCGATCCGTCTTTCACTATATTACGGGTCTGTAGTATTCTGGGGAAAAACTCATTCCTTACGACGATGGAGGCATATGTCTTGTCGTCCTTCAGCATTACATTGTAGCGGGGGCGATATTCTTTTATGAGATTATTCTCTAATAAAAAAGTATCTTCCTCCGTGTCTACAACGATGTACTTTATATCCTTTATTTTACTGACCAGTATTCGTGTCTTCGGACTATCGTGATGTGTCTTGGTAAAATAAGAGGATACTCTTTTTTTTAAGTTCTTAGCTTTTCCTACATATATAATACTTCCCTTATCATCAAAATATTGATAACATCCCGGTTTGTCGGGTATATTCTGTATTATGTTTCTTAAGCTTTCGTTCATATATGTAGGATTTAGTCTATGTTTTGTCTCTTTTTAAACTGAGAATTGATATTAAGAGTCTGTTTATTACACTTGCCAAAGCAATAAAAAAGCTTTGAGAGATTAACTTCTCAAAGTTAAGAAAAGGTCTGAGACCTCAAATGTCATACTTTATGATTGCTTCCACTTCTACATCTTCGGGGAATAGCTTTCTTCCTTCAAGAGTTTCCAGTTCGATAATAAAGTTTACATATATTTTTTTCACGCCCATTCTTTTGATTAATTTATAAGCAGCAAGCATGGTTCCTCCTGTAGCAAGTAAATCGTCGTGTATAAGAACTACGTCTTCGGGGTTGAGCGAATCTTTATGGATTTGAATAGTATCTATACCGTATTCTTTTTCGTAACTTTCTTCGATTGTATCTGCCGGAAGTTTTCCGGGCTTCCTGATCGGGATAAATCCGGCGTTCATATTTAAGGCTAGGATAGGACCCATTATAAAACCTCTTGATTCTATTCCTACAACTTTGGTTATTCCTTTTTCTTTGTATAAATCCGTTAGAACTTCTGTCAGGTCTTTTAAATTTTGAGGAGATTGAAATAATGTTGTTACATCTTTAAATTGGATTCCCGGTATCGGAAAATCAGGAATGTTTCTTACAGATGCTTTTAAATTTTCAATTTTTTTGTGTGGCATGATTTTATAAATAACTGTTTTAAAGTGTTCTGATGCGTATTTTTGAAATTGTTCCACGTGAAACCGATTTTTGTTTCACGTGGAACTTTATTTTTTTTATCGTCCTAAAAGTACAAGGAGAATAGAAATGTCGTTTGGAGAAACTCCCGGAATACGACTTGCCTGTCCGATTGTCTCGGGATTTATTTTGGCGAGCTTTTGGCGAGCCTCTGTCGATAATGAAAGAATACTCTCGTAATCTATTTTGTCTTTTATAAGAATGTTTTCGAGTCTCGTTATTTTTTCTGCGATTAGCTGTTCGCGTTTAATGTAACCATCGTATTTGATTATTATTTCTGTTGCTTCCAGAATCTCCTCTTTTCTGTTGGTTAGTTTATCTATTTCAGATTTAAACGCAGGAATGGCTTCTTTGATGTTCTCAATATTTATTTGCGGACGCATCAAAAGGTCTTTTAATTTGGTTCCTTGTTTTAGTGGGCTTGTTCCCAGTTTCTCCAAAGCAGGGTTTATGTAATCCGGTTTAAGAGAATAATTCGAGGTGAATTCGATCAATCTGTTTATTTCTGATTGCTTCTCATTTAATAAGTCTACACGTTCTTGTTTAGCAAGTCCTAAATCATATCCTATTTTCGTCAGGCGTGCATCTGCATCATCTTGTCTTAATAGAATACGATATTCGGCACGGGATGTAAACATTCTATATGGCTCATCAACACCCTTTGTTACCAAGTCGTCGATTAAAACACCAATGTATGCCTGGTCGCGTCTTAATATAAATTCTTTATCGGTGTGGCATTTCAGGTGAGCATTTATACCTGCAATCAATCCTTGTCCGCCGGCTTCTTCGTATCCCGTAGTTCCATTTATTTGACCTGCGAAAAACAGATTTTTGAGTAGTTTCGTTTCCAACGTATGTTTCAACTGAGTCGGGTCGAAGAAATCGTACTCAATCGCATATCCCGGTCTGAATATATGTATATTTCTAAAAGCTGGAATTTTTTGCAGAGCTTCTATTTGATTGTGGAGTGGGAGAGACGATGAGAATCCATTCAAGTAATACTCCTGAGTGTTTTCTCCTTCGGGTTCCAAGAATAATTGATGAGATGTTTTCTCTGCAAATGTTACTATTTTGGTCTCAATACTAGGGCAATATCTGGGTCCGATACTCTTGATTTGTCCGTTGTAAAGGGGAGAGAATTCGAGACCTTCTCTCAGTTTATCATGTACATCCATATTGGTGTTCGATATCCAACAACTAAGTTGCTTTAGAGGTCTTGGCTCAAAATCAAGGTAAGAAAACTTGTGAAAATCATTTTCTCCCTCTTGTTCTTCCATGAGTGAAAAGTCTACACTTCTTCCGTCAATTCTGGCAGGAGTTCCCGTTTTCATCCTGTCTGTAGTGAATCCTGCTTCCCTCAATTGTTCGGTGATTCCGTATGATGCGGGTTCAGAAGTTCTGCCACCTGTCAGTTGAGTTGCTCCGATGTGCATCAATCCGTTCAAAAAAGTACCGTTTGTAAGGATTACCGCTTGAGCGGAAAAGGATACTCCGAGAGCAGTTTTTACTCCTTTTACTTCTTTATTTTCGATGATAAGGGATGTTACCGCATCTTGCCACATGAAAAGATTATCGGTATTTTCGATGATTTCTCTCCATTTTATGATGAATTGTGTACGGTCGCTTTGTGCACGCGGACTCCACATGGCAGGTCCTTTTGACTTATTCAGCATCCTGAATTGGATAGCCGTCATATCTGTAACTATCCCCATTTGTCCGCCTAAAGCGTCAATCTCTCTTACAATTTGCCCTTTTGCAATACCACCCACTGCCGGATTACAGCTCATTTGAGCGATTTTGTTCATATCCATCGTGATCAACAGAGTCTTCGAACCCATATTGGCTGCTGCTGTTGCGGCTTCACAGCCTGCATGTCCTGCACCTACGACTATAACGTCATATTTGAAATTCATTGTTATTTACTTTGAGGTCACAGACCTATTTGTTATTTAGATAAGTATAATTACAACTGTCTGTTCTAATTGGATATGTTGTATTAAATACTTACTGTTACTTAATTACAGCGCAAAGTTACTATTTTTATATCAGTTCATAACTTGTTTCTTTCGGTGTAAGTTTTCTTATTTCTTCTTTTTTGTCTTATTTTTACTTAAAATATAAATGTAAGGTCTCAGACCTTTTTATTGTTTTGGCAAGTATAGTGACAATGGCCTCTTACAATATGGAAGTCGATCATCAAATAATTTCATTTACTTAACTCTAATTTTTTTCAAATATGGTAACAGTAGAAGTGTGTGCTAACTCTGTTCAATCGGCAATTGAAGCCCAGAAGGGTGGGGCGGTAAGGGTTGAACTTTGCGGAAATCTTTGTGATGGGGGAACTACTCCTGCAAAGTCTCAGATAGAGCTTACCCGCAAGCACATTGAAATTGATCTGAATGTAATCATTCGTCCTCGGGGAGGTGATTTTTTATATGATAATTTCGATTTTGAGTCGATGAAAAGCGACATTACTATGTGTGGTGAACTCAATTGTGATGGTGTCGTTATCGGTATGCTGGATGAAAACGGGCATGTGGATATAGAAAAGAATGGTGTTTTAGTGCAATTGGCAAAACAATATGGAATGTCTGTTACTTTTCATCGGGCTTTCGATCGTGTTTGTGATATTTATTCGGCTCTTGAGGATGTTATTAGTCTGGGGTGTGATAGAATTCTTACTTCCGGAGGGCATCAAACAGCTTTTGATGGGCGAAATATCTTAAAAGAACTTGTCAATTTAGCGGCTGATAGGATTGTTATAATGGCTGGAGCCGGAGTAAAGGAATCGAATGTTCGGGAATTGGTTCATTCTACAGGAGTAAAAGAAGTACATGGTACATTTCAGACATTAAGAAAAGGGGGAATGAAATATAATAACCCGAATTTTCCCGATAATTATAATAATTCGGGTTATTCAGAATATTCTTTTCTTGTTTCAGATTCCGACAGAATAAAAGAAATTGTAAAGTCTGCTAATTTGTAACTGTTTTTTCTATTTCTATCTAATTTTTTTCTATCCTAAAAGGATGTTGAAACAATCAATATTTTATAGGAGTAAGTGAGGGGAGTATTCTCTTTTTCTTACTCCTTTTTTGTTTTTTTAGAGTCTTTATTTTTTTCCTTAAACTTTTAATTAATCACATTCTTGTTTTTCTGAGATTCTATTTTTTTCTAATTCAGATTTTATTTTTTGTATAGAATTATCTGTTTTGGTAAACTATATTTATATTATATCAGTTTAATCTTTTCTATTTATCTAAATAGTTACTTTTATTTTTTATTATAAAAATATATAATATATGATTATTATAATAGTACTATGTATTACTATATATATTTATAGTATTATAAATAATAATATTATGTAATTATTTTATTTTTTATATAAGTTAAATAATATGTATAAATATAGAATATTAGTGTAATAGTTATATTTTTATTTAATTATTAATTTAGGATTAATTTTATTTTTGAAAACTTTATTGATTGCTAAGTATAAACTATTGGTATATAATTTCTACTATTATTCTTTTATTATTTACCTATATAAGTATGAGCTTAATATTATAGGCTCGTATTTTATACTGTAATTCTCTCCGAAATTCTTCTTTGAAATTGTGTTTTATATTCTGAAAAAAAACATCCTTTTTTATAAGAAATTCAATAAGCTTACTAATCAAGATATATTCTATTTTTTCTAATGTTTCTTTTCTCCGATGGAAAGATAATATTTGTTCTAAATAATAATATTCTGATGCGATTAAAAGGACTGTATTAGAACTTACTCTTTGAGTACTAGTGTGTTATTTTTATTTGAGTATTCTGTGATCTTTTTATACTTTGTCAGACTAATTGAAAAAAGGCATAATTGAAATTTTTATTAAATACTTGAATAAATAGTCTGTTTATCAGAATATCCAGTAGATTATAGTAATTAGTTTTTCTTACATTTGTAGTATATATGAATATATTATAAGCCGATGAAGCTTTTTATTCTCTGAAAATAGATAGGGTCGTTTGGCTTGTAAAAATGATATAATATAGAATTTAATAGTTTATAATACTTTAATATAGAATTAATTAGGTATGAAAATAGCACTGATTGGTTATGGAAGAATGGGTAAAGAAATCGAACGAATAGCCCAAGATCGTGGACACTCTATAGTTTCGATTGTTGATGAGAATAATCTTGCGGAATTTGATTCACCAGCATTTAAGAGTGCAGATGTTGCAATTGAGTTTACGACTCCGGCAAGTGCTATGAATAATTACAGAAAATGTTTTGCTGCCGGTGTTCCTGTTGTGGCAGGTACTACAGGATGGCTTGAGCACTTACCTGAAGTAAAAGAGGCTTGTGAGAAAAATAGTCAAACATTCTTTTATGCTTCTAATTATAGTTTGGGAGTAAATATCTTTTTTGCAGTGAATAAGTACCTTGCGAAAATTATGAATCAGTTTCCCGATTATACGGTGAGAATGGAGGAAACTCATCATATCCATAAATTGGATGCTCCGAGTGGAACTGCTATTACTCTTGCCGAAGGTATTATCGAAAATGTCGATAGAAAGAGCGATTGGCACTTGGAAGCAGAAATGAAACCGTCGGATGTGGCGATACATTGTATCAGAGAAGGTGAGGTTCCCGGTATTCACGAAGTATTTTATGAGTCGGAAGCCGATGTAATCAGTATAAAACACGATTCTAAGAACCGAAAAAGTTTGGCTTTAGGTGCAGTTTTAGCCGCAGAATTTACTAACGGCAAGAAAGGTTTTTTAGGAATGCAGGATATGCTTAATTTTTAAGGTCACAGACCTTTTTATTATTTTGGCAGAATATTAACTAGTGAGCTTGATTACATAATAAATATTTTATATTGCTTAATATGGGAACAACAAGTAACCAGAATAACTCTTCAGCAAAGAAAAGTTTCAAAGAGAGGCTTTCGGGTGCTACGCGGAAGCAATGGGTCAAATTTTTATTAATAACGCTATTTTGTATTGCCTTTACCATCTGGACTGGTTATTACCTTGTTTTGTTATTAATTCCCCTTTTCTTCGATAGTTATATTTTAAAATTTATTCCGTGGGCTTTTTGGAAAACCAGCGATAACGGACCTTTTCGTAAATTTATGGAATGGGTAGATGCTATTGGTTTTGCTTTAATTGCGGTATATATTATTAATACATTCTTCTTTCAGAATTATCAGATTCCATCGTCTTCTTTAGAGAAGTCTCTTTTAGTGGGTGATTTTCTGTTTGTAAGTAAAATGAGCTATGGAACCCGTTCACCAATGACCCCTTTGTCTTTTCCTTTGGCTCAACATACCTTACCTGTTTTAGATTGTAAATCTTATTTAGATAAGCCACAATTGAAATACCAGCGTTTTGCCGGTTTTGGAACGATAGAAAGAGGCAATATTGTTGTTTTCAATTTTCCTGCAGGTGATACTGTGGCGTTAAATATGCAACAAGCTGATTATTATAGTTTGTGTAAATTAGATGCCAGGGGACGCGAAGGACTTTGGTCTGATAAAGCCAGATATGGAGAAATAGTTTATCGCCCTGTAGACAGGAGAGAAAATTATGTGAAAAGGTGCATGGGACTTCCCGGCGAAACTTTAGAAATAAAGGACGATGAAGTTTATATCAATGGCGTAAAGGTCGCAGATCCTGAAGATATGCAATTGAGATATTTCGTTCAAACGGATGGCACTGCAATTTCTGAGCAGGTATTCGATGAATTAGGAATCAGCCAGGATGACTATGCTGTTATGAACGAAAGAGGTCAATTGTCCGCTAACTATTTTGATCCGTTAAATGAATTGAGGAGAGCTAATCCTCTTTTAAATAAAAGCCTTCCGGAGGAAATGAAATATACTTCCGATAGCTTACAACTGACTCAGTTGGGTTTTGTGGCGAAGGGTAAAACATTCGGTCTGGTTTATACATTACCTCTTACTAAACAAATGGTGGAAACTTTGAAATCGAAGCCTTTTGTTATTAATATTTTCAAAGAAAAAGAACGTATTGAAAGAAGAGAAACTGCCGATGGAAAGATTATAGATTATCCGTTTTATTATCCGATTAACTATCCTACACGATGGACTCGTGATGCATACGGACCTCTCTGGATTCCCAAAAAAGGAGAAACGATCACTTTCGATAAAGATGTAGATTATAAGGTGGCTGCTTATGAGCGTGTAATTAAAAACTATGAAAATAATCAATTTGATTATAAAGATGGAAAAGTTTACATCAATGGTCAGCAAGCAGATTCTTATACCTTTAAGTTTGATTATTACTTTATGATGGGCGATAATCGTCATAATTCTGCGGATTCCCGTTCATGGGGCTTTGTTCCGGAAGATCATATTGTAGGGCAACCTTTGTTTGTTTGGTTATCTTTAGACAAGGATAAAGGCTGGTTCAATGGAAAAATCCGTTGGAACAGAATCTTTACAAGTGCAAAAAAGAAATAAGGCCGCAAATCTTTTTGTTGGTTTGCTGTAGGGGCGAACCTATGTGTTCACACACCACAGGGCAGATACATATGTCCGCCCCCGCCCCTACAAAAATATATATCATTAAAAATTTTCATTTACTTATTTAGCTTATGTTCCAGAAGAAAGCACAGATATTAAATTGGTGGGGCAAGGTATTCCTTATCGCTCTATTGATCGTTTTTATTGTCAGAGCTTTCTTTATTCAGTCTTATACAGTCTCTTCTTCTCAGATGGAGACTGCTTTGCTCAGAGGCGACAGGGTTTTGGTTAATAAGGTTTCTTATGGTATAAGGATGCCAATGACTTTGTTGTCTATACCTTTTACTTTTGATAAATTTCTTGGATTTAAGTCATATTCCGGTTTAGTACAATTAGGATATCATCGCTTATTCAGTAAAATGGTTGATCGAAATGATGTCGTTTTGTTCAATAATCCGCTGGAATCAGACAAACCTTTGGATAAGCGAAGTTTGTATCTCAGTAGATGCGTGGCAGTGGCGGGTGATACAATCATCGTAAAAGGATCTGATTTTTATGTAAATGGAATAAAATCGGTTTCTTCACCCGATTTATTACAATCATTCCGATTCGAAAGAAGTTCAAAAGATACAATTCTGGCAGTTGTAAATTCATTGAAGATATCACCACGTGATATTTCTATGGATTCGCTTTCGGTATATTCTACTCTTAGCAGATATGAAGTGTTTCTTATCAATCAGAAATTGCCGGATAGCCTCCAATTAAAATTGAGCATTCAAGAGCTATTGTCTTATGATTTAATTATTCCCGAGGCAGGCATGACTATTGCCCTTACCGAATTTAATAGACCTTTGTACAACCAGATAATCAATGATGAAGTGGGAGAAGCGGTGAAGATTGAAGATCTGAAATCTTATACTTTCCTATATAATTATTATTGGTTTTTGTCGGATAATGCCGATGATGCTATTGACTCCCGATCATTGGGTTTTATCTCCGAAAAAAATATTATTGGTAAAGCTTCTGTTATCTGGTATAGTTCGAGCGATGAAGACGGCTCCAGATGGAACCGTTTATTCTCGTGGGTAAAGTAGAATTATGTTATTTATTACTTGTCTACTTGTTAACTGATTGCTGTTAACTGTTAACTGAATTACAAATGAGTATATATTTATCTACTGCGTATCTTGCTCCGATCGAATATTATTCGAAACTTCTGAATGAGGATGTTTTTATCGAGCAACATGAGAATTATGTTAAGCAAACTTACAGGAACAGGTGTACGATTCTTTCGGCAAATGGTCCGATGACTCTTTCCATTCCAATAGAGAGCTCTGGCGGCAAAAAATGCCCGATAAGGGATATTTGTATTGCCGAGCATGGAAATTGGCGTCATTTGCATTGGAATGCCCTTATTTCAGCTTATAATTCGACTCCATTCTTCGAATACTATCAAGATGACTTCCGCCCCTTCTATGAGAAGAGCTATAAATACCTTTTTGATTTCAACAAAGAGTTGAGAGATCTTATATGTAGATTAATTGATATAGACACTTCCGGTCTAAGATATACGGATGAATTTAAATTAGAGTTGGGAAGTGAAGATTTCAGATCTAAAATTTCTCCAAAGACAGATTGGAGGATGGCTGACTCTGATTTTGAATCAATCCCTTATTATCAGATTTTCGATCAGCGATTCGGATTCACCGAAAATCTAAGCATTGTGGATCTCCTTTTCAATATGGGTAATGAAAGTTTGATAGTATTGAGCAAAAGCATAAAAAAAACCTCTTGAAAATTTCCAAGAGGTTTTTTTGTATTTGATAATATGATCAAATTAGAATTTGTAGTTAACACCAAATTCAATATTTCTCATGTCAAAGTCAAAACCGAAGCTGTTAGTTTCGCGTGTTGTCTTATCGTATATACCTGTTGATGGGGCTATTGTTAAATAATCATATTTTAGGTTTTGGTATCCTAAGAAACCGAATTTACCAAGTAATGTAATTTTATTAGATACGCTTAGTGCAACCCCTGGTCTTAAACCTACTTCCAGTTGAGATCCTTTAAGTCCTCCGGTAGTTCCTTTCGACCAACCGTAAGATACGCCTCCGTCAAAGAAAAGACCTCCTAAATCACCCTTTAGAAATGTATAACGTAAGAAAGGATTTACAATATATGTATTTGTTGAGCTTTCTTGTGCTGCAAACATATTTCCATCGAAATTGGTGCTTCCGTGATCATGAGCACCACCAAGAGCGATACCAATACCTACGTTGCTGTTTAAAATATATCCGAATTCCGGCATAACTTTGAAGCTAAGTTGGCTGTCGCCACCTTTTTCTTTGCTAGACCAAATACCTGCTGTTCCTCCAACCCACATGTTGCTTTGAGCACTTACTGCAGTGAATACACCTAGTGCTACTGCAATTGTTAAGAATAACTTTTTCATAAACCTAAATTTTAAAATTATTAATACCTTAGTTAACCAAAAACGGCACAAATTTATCCTTAATTTTGATATTTAGAATCAAAAAAAGGAATATTTATGTTAAATAATATGAAATAATGTAAGGTTAAGCATAAATATTTAGTTAAATAGGTGTTGTCTTTTTACTTAAATTGCTTGTTTGATAATGGGTTGTCTTTCATTATGACATTTTAAGTTAATTGAAACCATTAACCCTCATTTGGAGGATCTATCGCTTCAATTAATCACTGATAAGTTAATGAACTGAGCTTATCTCTGTCAAAAATTTCATTTGCTACCTCTAAAAGATCCGAAGCGGATATCTGTTCGATCTTTTTAATAGTCTCCTCCATATTGTTGAAGTGGTTGTAATGCATAAAGCTTTTACCCAGACCGAGTGCCAGATTTTCGTGGCTATCACCCGAAATCGCAATTTGTCCGATCATTTGCTTTTTGGCAGCGGCCAATTGAGATGCAGTCAATTTGTTATCTCGTAGATTTTTAAGTTCGGCATGTATCAGTTTCATACATTTTTCGGCATTGCGTTTATCACAGCCGAAATAGATGGAGAAAATCCCGGTGTCGGAATAACCGGTTACATTAGAATCTACATTGTACACATATCCCCTTTTTTCTCGTAGAGATATATTTAACCTGCTATTCATACCGGGTCCTCCGAGAATGTTATTGAGGAGATGCAATGCTTTTCGCTTAGGATGGTGTAGGTTGTAGCATTTACCTCCGATCAATGCATGTGTTTGCGAAGTTTCTTTTGCCGTTATCTGCTCTGTTTTATCTACAGATTCCGGTGGTATCCTGGAGTGTTTGGGGGCTGATAAATTTATTTCTGACAAATATCTTTCAGCCAGTTTTATGATCTTCTTCATATCTGTATTTCCCAGTGAAAAGAATACCATATTTTCCGGAAGATAATGTTCCTGAACAAAGTGACTTGCCTTGGCTGTATCAAATTTAGTCAGCAACTCAGGTTCTCCGAGTATATTGTGACCCAATTGGGAATTGCGGAAAATGATATTTTCGAATTCATCGAATATCAATTCCGAAGGGCTATCTTCATACGAATTTATTTCATCGAGTATTACATCTATTTCCTTTTCTATTTCTCTTTCAGGAAATACGGAGTGAAAAGTCAAATCGGTAAGCAGTTCAAATGCTCGCGTAAAATGCTCTTCGAGAAATATCGAATAAATCACTGTTTCTTCTTTATTCGTATAGGCATTGATTTCTCCGCCTACACTCTCCATACGATTTATAATATGATGCGAACGGCGTTTCTCCGTACCCTTAAATAGCATATGCTCAACAAAATGAGCCATACCATATTCGGTTGGTTGTTCATCCCGTGTTCCGGCATTGACTATAAATCCGCAATACGAAACTTTTCCTGCTAAAGGTTTGTGTACAATACGTAAACCGTTTTGTAGTGTATGTGATTGATATTCTTTCATTTAATTCTTTGGTGTAGCCTCTATCAGGCTAATAATAATTTCTTTTTGTTCTAATTTCTTTTTTATAGTAAAATCATCGGATAATAGTGTCGAATCACCGACAGATTGAACAAGTATGAATTGACCTATACTTGGAAGCTGTTCCTTTTTCTTAATCTCGAATGGTAAATAATTTGTATTATCATCCGGAGAAAGCAACAGATATTCTTTTTTAGGTGCAATCATCGATAATTTAGCCAAACTCGGGTACGATTGTAAAGGAGCTATTACCTTCAAAGGCATATCTTTTGATTGAATAAATGATTTTATTTCGGCGAATTCCTTGTTTTGAGATATATAGTATTCTCTTTCTGAGAAAAAGCGGGCAACACTTAGAACAGCAAGCATTATGATAATAGCTATTATAATCGGTTTTGCTTTTGTCTTATATAATTGGACACCATAAATGGATATCCCCAAAATCAGAGAGCCAAGCATACAACTTGCATAACGCGGAACGCTGATTGGTTTTATTATAAATGTTACTGCAAAGGTAATGATTATTGTGGAGACGAAAATAAAAATGAAATAAGATGCCGATTTTAGCCTTTTATTCGATTTATCTCCGAGGTGCAAGCGTATGGTAAGAATGATTGCACTGAATATTAACCCTAAAGTGATTAATAATGCGGTTGACATTGTCCATATCGAAAAGATGGTATAAGGATGTGATGGTTCTTTCGGTGAAAAGAAATAATAAGAAAACAACAGTATATCTTTCGGGGTGGGAATTTCAACCCAAAAATTTTGGTGGACACTGTACAGTTGTGAAGCAAGTACGGGTATCCAGGGGATATAAGCCAGTAATAAGATAATAGCAAAAAGAAGAGGTCTGACGATAGTCCTTCTTCTTCCTAACAGATAGATAATCAATATAAGAAATATGGAAAAAATAGCGATCAATGCATAGTAATGGGTATAGGCTGCACAGATTGCGAAGAATGTCATTTTAGAATAGCATATAAGCGTTTTTTTCTGAAATGTTTCGTAACCATATACCGAGCATGCCAATACAAAGAACATAGCCCATGAATACATTCTTATCTCTACTCCCAAATACTGATTAACAGGCATCAATACCATAAGGAGTATAAATGTAAATGCCACCTTTTCTCCGAATAAACGCTTTATGGGAAATATTCCGAGAATACAGCAAGCCATTATTCCGAGATTAGAGAATATTCGCATGGTGAATAACGAATCTCCAAATATTCCGGTAAATATTTTCAGCATGAAATAATAAAGCGGAGGATGCACATCGATAGCCGTAATCTTCCAAATATCAGAAAACGAATACTGCACTATTGCTATCGTATATGCTTCATCGTACCAGAATGTCCGGTTGATAAAGTTATTATATAATAGGCAGAGAAATCCGATAAGAATAAATCCTAAGGTTGCCAGTCTATTTATATTTTTTGTAAGTTTCATATAAGTAATTCTAACTATTTAATGCGATGATTTATCAGCATAATTATCTCCGGTTATTATGTCCGGCCAAAGTAACGTTTAAAGCAGTGAGAGCAGAGTCAAGTTTACTTGAACTATGCCGAATCACGATAAACGGCTAATCCAATTGGATAAAAAGGCCTGCGACCTTACAACGTTTATTGAGATGCTATTTAAACTATATTTAACAGGTTATTGTTTTGCGAAAAGGTATAATTTATCACTGTAATAATTTATATTAAGTACAACTTAAGGACAGAAGGTACTGAACCCTGCTTAATCCTTTTTCATATAATATGCTTTTTCTTCGGGCGTAAGTTTTTCGATTGAATACCTTAGCATGGTTCGGGGCATTTTTCGGTAATGTTTATCAAGAAAATCAAGCAGTACCTTTTTATCCCTTTTTCCGGCTTCACGCAGCATCCATCCTGTTGCTTTGTGCATGAGGTCGTGCTTATGGGGTAAAAGTTCTTCTGACAGGCGAAGAATGTCGTTAAAATCGTTCTTTTTGATAAACGCATGAGTCGCTATTACGGCAATACGTTGATCCCATAATAAATCGCTTTTTGCGAGTTTATATAGAATACTTCGGTCTTTCTTATCCAATAAATATTCTCCGAGAATATCTTTGGCACTCAGATCAACTAAATCCCAATTATTGATACGATGTGAATGAGTGAGGTAAAAATCAACTAAAAGCTTTTTATCTTCTTCTTTCGACTTTTTGTATTGTTCAATCAGTATGAACAAAGCGCACATTCTGCATTCGTGATATTCGTTATTCAATAATTTGGTAACTTCATCGAATGAAAGCGTTTTATTGGCTTTGGCTATTTTTCGAATATCGGGCACTACTACTCCGATAAATTTATCCCCTTCTCCGTATTGTCCTTTTCCTGTTTTAAAGAAATAGGGTAAGAAGTCTCTTTTCTCAGGAGAGAATACCTGTTCGAGTTGTTTCTGTATATCTTTTGCAGTCATACATTTATTAATCTATTAGTTATGCGAATCCGTAGTTGAATTATATAAAAGGCTCTTTTAAGTTATTTATCCTACGCGCAATCACAGATTGCTTGTGTTCCTTTTGCCCAAAGCCGCAAAAGGAACCAAAAAGTCTGTGCCGACCACTTACGGGTGTGATCCGTTAGCAACTTGCCGTTAAGAATAAAATAAGCCGTCCTATCGGACTCTTTACATTTTATTCTTATCGACTGCTTCGTTGAACGGATGCCTCACCCCCGAAGTAAACGTCGGCTTTGCTTACGCCCGTCAGGCTCTCCGACCTTGGCGGTTGCACGGGGTACCCGATGTGGGAAGAAAGCGTAAAAAACAAAAAGAAATCAATCAAGAAAGTAATTTTTTGTTTTCGCTTTCAAACACTTATCGGGTCGGGCAAGGAGACACAGTCTTGATCTTTTGTTTCATTTTGCATCAAGGCAAAATGAAAGACAAACCCGATAGGGTGCGTCAGAAAGAAAGAGCGTTTATTACCACCTATTCAACTACTGATTGGCATTAAGTATATAATGATACGAAGACCCTATTCTCATTTTTCGGAAGCAAATATACAGATAAGTAGATTGCTTGTTATAGATTTTCATTGTAATTGATGATGAAATATTTTTCTACACATTTTGTGTTTCGATCCTCAAAATAGGGTAATAAAAATGTCCTTAGCTACCGGCTAAGGACATTCGTATAAATTGATATAGTTTGTTTATGACTTTAATTTCCATTCAGCACCGTCTTTGCCGTCTTTTATATCGAATCCGATTTTATTCAGTTCATTACGAATTTTATCAGAAGTTGCCCAATCTTTATTTGTTTTGGCTTCATCACGTATTTGAAGAAGTAAATCTACAGCCTTACCAAATGCTTCTTGTCCGTTTTGGTTTGAGTTTGCTTCGTTCTTGATTCCTAAGATCTGGAATAAGAAGGTATCAAACAAATCTTTTATCTCATTAATATCAGCTCGAGTAAGGCTTATTGTTCCTCCTATGGCCGAATTTATAGTTGTGGCGATATCAAACAGATAAGAGATTACGATTGCCGAATTCAGATCGTCATTCAATGCATCATAACATTTTTGACGTATTAGGTTTATATCTGCCGACGAAGTCTCCGATACGGGTATTCTCTCAATTCTGGCATAGGCGTCAAGTAACCTGCTTAAACCTTTTTCTGATGCCAATAAGGCTTCGTTACTAAAATCTACAGTACTGCGATAGTGTGCCTGTAGAATAAAGAAACGTATAGTCATCGGAGAGAAAGGTTGAGAAAGTAATGTGTGTGTACCTGCGAAAAAGTCGTCAAGTGTAATAAAATTGCCTAACGATTTTCCCATTTTCTGACCACCAATGGTTATCATATTATTATGCATCCAGTATTTTACTACCTGCTTCTTTTCGGCAGCTGTATTCTGTGCTATTTCGCATTCATGATGTGGAAACATAAGATCAAGCCCACCTCCATGAATGTCGAATTCTGTTCCTAAATATTTCATACTCATAGATGAACATTCTATATGCCATCCGGGGAATCCATCACTCCAGGGAGAAGCCCATCGCATAATATGTTCCGGTGATGCCTTTTTCCACAGGGCAAAATCCACTTTGCTGCGTTTCTCATTCTGCCCGTCCAATTCACGGGTGGTGTTGAGCATCTCTTCTATATTTCTGTGAGATAATATTCCGTAGTTATGATCTTTGTTGTATTTCACCACATCAAAATAGACAGATCCGTTGCTTTCATAAGCATATCCGTTTTTCAGTATTTCCTGAATTGTTTCGATCTGTTCTATAATATGACCCGAAGCATGAGGCTCTATGGATGGAGACAATACATTGAGATCGTCCATTGCCTTGTGGTATTTGTTGGTGTAATATTGTACTACTTCCATAGGTTCAAGTTCTTCTAATCGTGCCTTTTTTGCGACTTTATCTTCACCCTCGTCCGCATCATTTTCAAGATGTCCTACATCTGTAATGTTGCGTACATATCTTACCTTATAACCTATGTGAGTCAGGTAACGGAACAACAGATCGAAAGTTATGGCAGGACGGGTATGCCCTAAGTGAGCGTCACCATATACTGTAGGCCCGCAAACATACATCCCTACATGGGGAGCATGAAGTGGTTCAAAAACTTCTTTTTCTCTCTTAAGTGTGTTGTAAATCACTAATTTTTGTTCCATATACCGGATATTAAATAATGTTGAATATCTGTTACCAAATTAAGAAATAAGGTTTCAAACTTATTTCTTAATTAGAAGACCTTTTTACCCCGCAAAAATACAAATAAGTAACGGGAAATAAATAATGATATTTATTGTTTTTCTTTTTCTCTATGTATCGTTTTCATCAGGTAAATTTCTTTTCCTTCAAATTTTTGGGGATGTGTTATTTGTATTAATGAATCTTCAATAAGATAATCGGCTTTTACCCCATTCATAAAATGATTATTGATTTTCGTTTGTTCCATATTTTCGTCGAACGATTGGGTATAATGGAAGTCAAAATCTTTAGGTAAGGTATTTACTTCTATTAATTTAAATGGCTTGTAGCTGACTGGCGTTTTCTTTTCACTGTAAACCAAATATAAATTATTCGGGCTTGGATACATTATAGATAACATACCCAACCATCCGCAAGCACTGAACGTGGAGATAAAGACAGTCTTTTCGGTGTTTTTTCCTTTAAAATACTTCTCTATTTCGTAGTACTCTTTGTTGGTTTCCTCCATATGTTGTTTTTCCGAAAAGAAGCGCGCTACAGAAAGTACAGAGAGCATAAATATGCTCGTTAACAGGAGTGTTCTGATTCTTTTTTCTCCTGATTCATACAATTCAACCAGTAATATAGATATTCCCAAAACCAAGCAACCTAATAAGCAGGTCATATATCGGGGAATTATAATAGGTTTCATCACATAAGATATAAAAATGGCAGAAATAACAGGAATGAAGAATACGGCCATAAATGTCAAAGCTGTAATTGTTTTCGTTCTATTCAGCTTTTTATATTCTTTTATGGTGACTCCGGCTATAGCAATTATAAGCAATAACATAAATGATAATGCTACCGCCATTACCGGAAGTGTAAATATAGTATAAGGGTGTGTAGGTTCTTTAGGAGAGAACAGATAATAGGTGAAAAGTAAAAGGTCCTTTAGCGTAAGTCCTGTAATCCAGTAACTGTGATTAACGGCTGTTACTTGATTGATTAACTCGGGAATCCAAATGCTGTAACCAATTATAAATAAAATAATAGCGCCTATGGTGTAACCTGTTTGTCTCTTGTTGATAATTAAAAAGAATAATAATATTCCAAATATGGTTGCCGTACCCATTAGCGAATAATAATGAGTATAGGAAGCACAAAGAGCCATGAGTAGTAAAACTAAATTATTTAGCAGGGTCGAATTTCTAAATACCTTATAAGCTGCTATGGCATTTGCCAATGTGAAAAACATGGTCCATGAATACATCCGTATTTCGTCTGCCAGATATTGTGTTACAGGTAGTAATGTGATTATTACTATAAAGACAAGGGCTACACTTGCTCCGAAATATCGGCGAATGGAAATCATTCCTAACATAAAAACGCCTAGCACTCCTAATGTCGAAAATATTCTAAGAGTCAATAAAGAATTTCCAAATAGAAGGGTAAAGCTTTTCAACATATAATAATAGAGTGGGGGATGAACATCGGCAGCGGTAATATTCCATATCTCCGAATATGAATGTTGTATCATAGCCATTGAATAAGCCTCGTCAAAAACAAACGAATCGTTGTAAGCACTAATGAAAAGGAATAAAGAGAAGGCCATTAAGGCAATCATGATACTTGTCATTCTTTTTGTAGATGAACAAAAAGCTGATAACCGGTTTTGAAAATTCATAATTGATGTAGTCTGTTTGTTATAGGATATGTTAGTTCTACTATATATGTTCTGATTATAAATCCTTCGGATGCAAAACTAATTTAAAAAATACAAAGAAACTATTGTTAAATATATTATTTAGAAAGTATTTATAACTTATATAATATGAATAAAGACATTTATAGTTTCTATTTTTGATAAATTCGAATGAAAACTTAAATTCTAGATAGAATAGACCTCGCCCCGGTCTTCGTCTGCGAGGGCGTTTTCTCCTCCCATTTGGGCAGTCGGAGGGATGCTGCAAAATAAACAAGAGGTTTCAAATTTAATTTGAAACCTCTTGTTTATTTTAAATAATAGAAAAAATTTAATGTATTGTATTATTTATAAATCAGTCAATAGTTATCAGTTACCTTACATCTGTTCGTACCTGTCTACCCGTAACTCATTAACTATGCTTACCCAATCGATAAAAAGGTCTTAGACCTTAAATTATTCTCCTCGGCTGTAGTTTGGAGCCTCACTTGTGATGGCCACATCATGAGGGTGGCTCTCCGCAACCCCTGCGTTAGTGATACGGGTAAACTTGGCTTTGTGAAGTGTTTTTATGTCTTTCGCTCCACAATATCCCATACCTGCACGTAATCCTCCCAGCATTTGGTAAACAACTTCAAATAAAGAACCTTTGAATGGTACGCGTGCAGCAATACCTTCGGGAACCAATTTTTTTATGTCTGCTTCCATATCCTGGAAATATCGGTCTTTCGAACCTTTTTCCATAGCTTCCAATGAACCCATTCCACGATATGATTTAAATTTACGTCCGTTGAAAATAATTGTTTCGCCCGGTGATTCTTCAACTCCGGCTAATAGCGATCCCATCATTACAGAATATCCACCTGCTGCAAGAGCCTTGACGATATCTCCCGAATAACGAAGTCCGCCGTCTGCAATCAGAGGAACACCTGTTCCTTCAAGCGCTTTTGCTACATCATATATAGCTGAAAGCTGAGGTACACCTACTCCGGCTACTACACGTGTTGTACAGATCGATCCCGGACCGATCCCTACTTTTACACCATCAGCTCCGGCTTCTACTAAATATTTAGCAGCTTCGCCTGTAGCAATATTTCCGACTACTACATCTACATCGGGGTATGTCTTTTTTACCAGTCTCAATACTTCGGTTACACCTTTTGAGTGTCCGTGTGCAGTATCAATAACAATAGCATCCACCCCGGCTTCTACTAAGGCTGTTACACGTTCTAAGGTATCGTGAGTAACACCGACGCCTGCGGCAACTCTAAGGCGACCAAATTCGTCTTTACAAGCAAAAGGTTTATCTTTCGCTTTAGTGATATCTTTATATGTAATAAGTCCTATTAATGTATTATGGGCATCTACCACAGGAAGTTTTTCAATTTTGTGGTGTTGGAGGATGTCAGCAGCAGCTTCAAGGTCAGTCGATTGTTTTGTTGTGATTAAATTTTCGCTAGTCATCACATCTGCAATCAGCTTACTCATATCTCTCTGGAAACGAAGGTCACGATTGGTTACAATACCTACCAGTTTATTGGCTGTATCAACAACCGGAATACCTCCGATTTTGTACTCTGCCATTAGTGCCAAAGCAGCGCCTACGGTTTTGTCTTTTTCGATACTTACCGGATTAGAGATCATACCGTTCTCAGCTCTTTTTACATATTTCACCTGTTGAGCCTGCTCCTGTATAGTCATATTCTTATGAATAACGCCTATACCACCTTCACGCGCTATTGCAATAGCTAGCTTGGCTTCAGTAACAGTATCCATTGCCGCCGAGACGAAAGGGATATTCAATGTTATGTTTTTTGAAAACTTTGTCGAGAGGTCGACATTTCGGGGAAGAACATCGGAGTAGGCAGGTATCAACAGTACATCGTCGAAAGTAAGCCCATCCATAACTATTTTATCTGCAATAAATGACATAAGACTATACCTTAAATTTTTATTGCATGCAAATGTACTTATTTTAAATCGTTCCGAACCAATTTTTTTTATTAATAATTTAGTGAGAATAGATTTTTTTTATTTAAAACGTTTCAGATCATAAAATCATAAAATATGGATATATATAGAAAATAATGTCTGTTTTTTAATAAAAAGATTAGACATTATTATTTTGTTTTAATTTTTCCTCATAAAGATTTAATATAAAAGCTTCGGGGTCGATATCAACGTAGTTTAATATGCAAGCACTTTCTAATGCGTCTTTATGTGTCTCCATTATTTTCTGGGAACAAGGGCCAAGGCACATGGGGAGATATTTACAAGCTAAACACATGGGGTTTTCGAATGGGGGTTTAGATAATTTTTGCTTTAATTTTTCGTTGTTATATTTTATTTCTCCATGTTCATTTACTTCTCCGAAAACATACATATCAGAATAATCACGATTTATACAGGAATAAACTTTTCCATCGAAGTTAATACTGGCATGATACATCCTGTCGGAATTGCATTTATAATGTGGCTTAACGGAGAATATATCTTTTGGTCTGCATTGGGTTCTCAATTTTTTCTGCTGCCTTTTTTTACTTTCTATATTTTGGATTACTTGTGCTGATTTACCATAGTTTATTACTAAGCGATTCGTATATTTTTGTTGAATTCCATCTATAAGGGCTTTGGTATTATCGGATATAGCGCCTTTTATGTCTAAGTTTATAGTAGGGTCGTCTAAAGTTTCATATAAAGTAGGAATCTTATTTTTAATTTCTTTTTGAAGAGCTATATCATCATGGGTAGTATTTGTATTATTATATGAAATCTGGATATTATTTAATTCAATCTCAATTAATTTAGGAATAATACTAATATTGATATCTGATAAACTAGTATTAATATGATTCTTAAATTTTATACTATTTTTATTACAAATAGATTGGGCAAATTGGGAGATCGGATAGATCACTTTTTCTAAGTGTTCTAACGGATCGGAACCAGCCCATATGATTAATAAACTGGTTATTCTTTTTTTATTGACCATATACAGAATATGGTTTATGACTTTATTAACCGTCTCATCAGACATATGCCCGACCGGGTTGTTATGGCAATTGCATTTTTTTTGATCGGTGTTATCTTCTTTGAGTGCAGCATTGATAACCAAACTATAATCTTTAGAGTCGATAGTTGCCATTCTATGACGGAAGCGTATTGTATCGATTTCGTCAGTACTGTCATCGAATAAGAATCCCCATTTTACAAACTGATTAAATATGGAAGGATAATTTATTTCAAAGTCGATGGCATCTTCGAACAATTCTTGAAGCTTTTGATGTTCTGATTTAGTGACGATAAAATTAGAACAGGTTATACCATTAAAATACAGAATACTGTCGTTTTTGGGTATATAGAAATTGTAAAAGCTTTCTTTAAACATATCGCCTTATATTTTAGAGGCAAAATTGGCTACTTGGGGGTTCGGTTTTTTATTTATGCAATCCCCAAATAGCCAGTTTCCTAATTTATTAAATTAATTTTCATGGCCACGGCAGCTTGATTTTGGACAAGCGCATCTGTCACACCAATCGGGATCTGTCGTAGAAGTAAGTACTGAAAAGCTTGATGATAAACAGTAATTACCGCCTGCTTGAGAAGAGACTCCTCCTAGAATTTCGCTCTGTTCCATGCTGGAAAGAGTTTTTTTACTAAATAAGCTGAGAGCTTCCTCAGACTCCATTACGAATCTTTTCCGTTTGTTTTCCATAATTGATACTTTTTTATTAATACATCGGGTTTATTAATTCCTGTTTTGCAGAAATTTATTTTGTGCTAATACATCTTTTATATCTTTTTTGAAAATCTGCTTGTAGTATTCTTTTTGTTCTTTGAGTAGAGCCCTGTTTTCACTTAAAAGTTTAACGGCTTCTTTATAAAATTGTGTATTTAATTTGTCAACAGATTTAAAGACTTGATATTTTTCTTCTTTAGAAAGGAAAAGTTCGGCAATGTAAAGTCTGTTATATAAAAAGTCAGTATCTAATGTTGCATAGGGCATATCAGTCCTATATAGATGTCCTACCGTAATACTTTTTATAAGCTGACATTTACCGCCTTCAAGCCATACTTTAAGACTGATAAGCTCTTCGTCTGCACCATATGATCTCAAACCTTCCAGACCTCTTAGATATTGCCAGTATTTTTTGTTTGTTGTGTAAGATGCTCCCAATACACAGGCTATATCTACGATAGGCTCATTCGGATCAGGATCTGTTTTATCCCATTTTGTAACTAAAGCCTGATTGTCGTCAAAATATATATATGCTCCGTATGTTTTTGTTTGGTTTTTAAGGCTAATAACTTCACCGTTTTCTCCAATTTCCATATTAACGGTTTGGCAACAAAACAATGTTGTCGGATTATTT
Organism: Indolivaga alginatilytica; assembly: GCF_003201355.1. Classification (GTDB taxonomy): domain Bacteria; phylum Bacteroidota; class Bacteroidia; order Bacteroidales; family Dysgonomonadaceae; genus Dysgonomonas_A; species Dysgonomonas_A alginatilytica. The sequence goes on along the minus strand of NZ_QICL01000021.1, from coordinate 26,225 downwards.
TCGAGAATACCCAATAATATTGACACCCAGTCGTTTTGAAAAAAACGCATGTGAGCATCTAAAAGTAAAAAATATTTTGTAGAGCATAATTCAATGCCTTCATCGCGGGAGGCAGCCACACCTTTTCGCTCTGCATGTGATATATAATGCGTGCCGAATTCTTCGGATACACTTTTGTAATTGTATCCATCGGTAGAGGCATCGTTAATCAGAATGATATTTACTTCTATATCTGAAGTTTCTCTAATATTTTTGACTGTGTGATATACTTCGGACCCTTCGTTCAGAAAGGTAATAATAACAGTGAGTTCCGGATGTTTTTTCATAATCAATTGATGGTAAAATCAATTAAATAACTAAGGTCTATCTTGTAAAGTTTCTAACTTATTATCGGATATTATACTCTGATTTAAGATATTTGATGTGTATATTTTGTAAGTCTGATGTTATAAACATCTAAACTAGATATTATTTCGTTTTTATACAAAACGACCAGCATGTTTTAAAACATGAAAGAATGAGATTACTGCCTGAATGGAATAATTTCATTAGAACGGATATCCAATTGCAAAGTGCCATGCCGTTCTGTTGAGAGCCGGTTTGAAAATAACCCAACGATTATTTAGCGGTCGTCCGGGGTCGTAGGCTCTGATACCGTAGTCGAAGCGGAGAAGTAAGAATCCTAAATCGAAACGAATACCTCCACCATAAGATAAGGCTATCTCTTGATAGAATTTATTGAATCTGAATTGCCCGTTAGGTTGAGATTCTTTATAATTTTTTATTGTCCAGATATTACCTGCATCAATAAATCCTGCAAGTTCAATATATTCGGAGACTTTGCTTCGGTACTCAATATTCATATCGAGTTTGATATCACCAACTTGATTTACGAAATCGTTTACTCCGGAACTGTCTGCAACATAAGAACCCGGACCAAGATCACGGGTAGCCCATCCTCTGACACTATTGGCTCCCCCTGCAAAATACCTTGTCTCGAAAGGTAATACGACTGAATTCCCGAAGGGATTGGCAACGCCAATTCCTATATGATATGCGATCTTATTTTTGGTGTTTAATGTATGTGTTTGAGCAAAACTCAAATCTCCTTTTATATATTCGGCAAAACGGATACCTAATATTTGTTTGGCTCCCAGGCTATCTCTTGGTGCATCATAGAATGCTGTCACTAAGCGAGGCAAAAGACCGGCGATATCTATCCCTGCTCTTATGCTGAATATATTTCTAGGCATTCTTCTACCTGTTCTGCTGTTGGCATTAGTATATGTAATATTGTAAGTTGTACGCGAAATCAATTGATCCTTGTAACTTTCTTTTAAAATAGGATTACTCGTCGCTAACCGATCTTTAAAGCCGTCAGATATCCAAGGCATGCGGATATAATTTATGTCCCAAAGATTGAGGCTATGGGCAAATTTATTTTGATGTGATGTCCATCGATAAGTAAGGGTTGCATTAAAAAACTGTCGGGTATATTCCTGACGATGTTGATTATTAATACCCAGGGCTACCTGTGTACTGGCAGAAGGTTGCTCTCTCCATCTTGGTTTTAGCCAAGGAAATAAGAATTGGGGAAAAGCAAGAGAAGCATCGGCTCCGATCTCAAAGAAGTTTTGGTTTGCCATTTCGGGATTGCTCGAATTCGAAATAAATTCATAAGCACCTCTTAGCTTCAACCTTAAAATCTCCGCTCCATTAAATAGATTTTGATGTTGGTAAGTGATACTCGGAGCAATACCCAAGTCCCCTGCTGAGTTCGTTCCTTGTAGTTCCGTTTGAAAGAAGTGTGTATTTCCGGGAGCAATCGTAATAAGTGCGTCTATATATTGTACGCTGTCATTTGGGTGGCTTACTTCGGTAAACTGAATGTTTGTTTGTTTGACAACACCAATACCATTAAATGCCCCCGTAGTACGCGTAAATGCCATATCTGAATAGTACTTTCCGGGACGTATGGAGTTATTCCGATATAAGGCCGATTTTCTTAAGAATCTATTTTTACCGTAGATTATGTTTATTCCTTTATAATTGACAGTGTCAACCTCCGAGAATAACTTGTCGTTTCCTTTTGCCATAGGGTCAAATCCGCTTAATATACTAACATTCCGTATTTTAAACTTTTTAAATGAAGTGCTGTCTCTAGGTGGATAAAGCGATAGGAAAAGGTCTACTTGATGCGAGTTTAAGGTAGTATCGGCTTTATAATAAAGCAATTCCTTTGAGAATTTATAATATCCTATATTTCTTAAATAAGTAGTAAGGTTGACTCTGGAATCTTCCAAGTCAATCTGGTTAAACGTTACACCGGGTTGTATGCTAGTGTATTTTTTTGCTGGAGCAAGACTTTTAGCAATAGTAGGATTGGCAAGGGTGTAATCGTAGCTACGTATTTTATATACTCCGTTGTTATGTATATCGTAAGTAACCGTAACCTTTTTCTTTCTTATTTTGAGAAGAGTGTCTACCTCTGCCCTCAGGTATCCCATATTGCTCAATTCTCTGGCTACTTGATTTGCCGATGTCCTGGTCTGTTGCGGATTATATAGGATAGGGGCTTGTCCCAGTTTCTGAATGGCACGATTAAGCCATTTACTGGTATCCTGACCTGCTACATTGTAAATTGCCAGCCTTATTTTATTGTTGGGCTGCTGACGAATGAAGCTTTCAAAATAAGAACCATCGATATCTTTTGAATCTGCATCTATATTATATCCATTTAACAGGTAGCTCCCATCGGGAACATGTTTTGTAGAATTACATGACCATATAGAAAAGAGGATCAGTAGACAATATATTGTTTTTTTCATTCGTACTCAAATTGCGGTTCCACACCAGTTTTTTATTTTATAAGCACATCTTATATAAAATTTGCCAGAGTTCTATATTTGGAGAATATTTTAGAAAATTTAAATGAAAATATGTGTTATTCTCTGTTACTATTTACAAAAGTAACAAATTGAACTATTTAATCTAAAAAAGATTCTTTTATCTCACTATAACGGATAAAAGAATCTCTATGTTTTCGAGTATTCGTATTAATTTGATTTAAATTCTAATTGTATTGCAGTAAAATAGACTAAATGAATTAATTAACGACCATTATTTTAGTTACAACTCCTTCCGATCCGTTTTCCGAAGAGCCGAATACTAAATATACACCGCTATCCACACGCCTTCCTCTTGCATTTTGTAAGTTCCATGAATATTGTCCTCCCAGAGACCTGCCTTCATTTATTAGATTACCCTTCAAATCGGTAATTTTTACTCTCGAATTAGATTGTAGACCGGTTATGCTTACTGACCCTTCATAACCCGGGCGTATAGGATTGGGATACGAATATACATTTGAAAAATCGTCAGCTCCCTCTGTGGCTGAGCCTCTGTATGACATCATGCCTCTTTCCGTCCCGAAATATACACTCCCATTATTCGGATCGATAGCCAGAGACATTACATTATTGGAGGGTAATGGGCTATCATCTAACGTAAAATGTGCAAGAGTTTCCTGATTATCGGAACTTATAAGATAAACACCCGATGTTTGCGTTGCAATCCATTTACGGTTAGCTCCATCTATGGCAATTGCATTTATAGCTACATTTTCAAGTAATCCGGTTACCGAATTCGATCCGCTTCCGCTTTCTACTTTTATCCTTCTAAAGATAATTTCTTCAGTAAATATATTACTTGAGCTATATACCTGAAACGGGCCGATGTCTGTTCCCAACCAGAAATGACCATTAACATCTTCGGCTATTGTATTTATGTCGGATATATTGAGCCTTTTTTTATCTTGATCCATGAAATAGTTTCTATCACCTTCTCCACTTAAGTATATATATTTATCATCCGAGTTGTCATTTATAGTTCCATTATCATTAAAAATAAAGAGATAGTTATCTCCTCCAAAAGAAGTAACCCATTTATTGGAATATTTATCTATTATAATATCTTTCGGATTGGTGTATGCATTTGCGATATCCGTATAATAAATTTGTTTCCATTCCCCACTCTTCAAACGTACTGTTATTATATTTTTGACTCCGGGATTGAGCATCCATAAATTACTGTTCTTGTCGAAAACCATTCCACCAACACGTGTTGTCGAATAGTCTCCTGAAACAATGGCTTCTATGGTACTGTTGGTGTTGTCGTATCTGTTTAGGTATTTTGCTCCTTCAAATTCGTATAGGCCTTCACCCCAGCTACTGGCAAATATATGCTTTGGATTGGTAGGATCGCTGACAGAATATACGAGATCTCGGGCATTAACACCACTGGCACTACTTATATCACTGGAGTAAATGTTTGTCCATCTGGAGTCTTTATATATTGATATACTTGCCGCTTTATCCATTCTTTCCGATTTATTTGCACCGCTTAAATAAAATCCTCCGCCTGTAACAAATAGCTGCTTGTTTTGTAAGGTTAGTGAGAATGGATAGTTGGATGCCGGACCTTGTGGAGATTTCCATCTTTTTATATATTCATAACTGTTTCCATTAGCCTTAATCAGTGATAGATTATTGCCGGATGAGCCTACCCAATATTCGCCCGATCTATTTCCATTTGGAATAACACTGGTTAGTAAATTGATATTTATTTTCACATTTTTATCTAAATCTTCATAATCCCAAAATGCATTATCAGCCGACACAATTATATGATTGTTTTGTAAATGTCTCATGGAGTTTAAATCTTCTCCGGCTAATACCATTTTCACGGATGTCGGGCTATCCATTCTATAAATTGCTTTTTGAGGAACCCGAAAGTGAAATTGGTTTTTGAAAACGAGAATATCCCGAATTTCATCATCTGTAAATTTATTTTCCGAATTAGTATAGTGGGTGCTTACTTCCATATTTTTCCAAAGAGCAAGATCCTTAACGTTGTCGTTTATGTCTATATATAAAATTCCCTTTTGTGTGGCCGCATATAGCTTATTATTATCAACAAGTATAGAATAAAAGGGGACATTAAATATTCCGAAATCTTTCACGTTTTTCTCCAAAAGATTGATTATCAGAAAACCAAAATTAGTTGCTATGTATGCAAGATCCTCATAAATAAATATCTTATTGATTGTTTTGTCGATATTTTGAGTCGAATTTTTCAAATCACTGATATTTACGTAAGATTTATCTTCAAATAACAACTCTATATTAGCATCGGCTCGTGTAATAAGCAGGCATTTATGTTTGGGGCTGTAAATTATATGTTTAATATCTGTATTACCTCCCTCCTGTTTGATAAATGTTTCTATATTCTCATCCGAATTATTGTAGATGAAAAGCTTTCCGTCGGTTACAGCATAGACCGTATTTTCATTTTTTTCGAGATTTTCTATATCAGCCGCATAGGATATATGAGAAGTCCATTGGCTTGCATCTTGTGCTATCACAGGAATAAAAACCAAACATAAAATAATAAAAAAGGAGTAACTCCGTTTATTAACCATGACCTTGTATATTATTGAAGGTTATTGATCTAAAATATGAATCTTTGACAAAGATAAAATAATAGTTTATTACCAGAAGTCAGAGTTTATATATTCTGTTAAATATCACTTTTGATATGGTTTATTAAAATTTGTTTTCTTTGTTAAGTATTATTGTTATACTTTTGTTTTTGATTTTAGTATTTCAAAAAAGTTAAATTTATATGAAAATTGCAATCGTAGGTACCGGATATGTTGGTTTGGTGACGGGTACTTGTTTCTCTGAAATGGGAATAGATGTTCATTGTATTGATGTTGATTCCCAAAAAATCGAAGATCTGAAAAATGGGATTATACCTATTTATGAACCAGGTTTAGATGAAATGGTTATCCGGAATTATAAAGCAGCACGTTTGCAATTTTCCACTGATTTAAGTGCGGTATTAAATGATGTTGATGTTGTTTTTAGTGCTGTTGGTACTCCGCCAGATGAAGATGGTAGTGCTGATTTAAAATATGTATTGGAAGTTGCCCGAACTATAGGGAAATCTTTGACAAAATATATACTTGTAGTTACTAAAAGCACGGTTCCTGTTGGTACAGCCCAATTAGTAAAACAAGTGATTCAAGAAGAATTGGACAAGAGGGGACTTTCTGATTTAGTTTTTGATGTAGCTTCTAATCCTGAATTTTTAAAAGAAGGAACTGCTATAGTTGATTTTATGCATCCAGACAGAGTTGTTGTGGGAGTTGAATCTGATAGAGCAAAAAATGTGATGGATCGTTTATACAAACCTTTCACAATGAATAATTATCGAATGATTTATACCGACATTCCTTCGGCTGAAATGATAAAATATGCTGCTAATGCAATGTTAGCGACTCGCATCAGTTTTATGAATGATATTGCTAATCTGTGTGAAATTGTAGGTGCTGATGTGAATATGGTTAGAGCTGGTATCGGTTCTGATAATCGAATCGGTAAAAAATTCTTGTATCCTGGGTGTGGTTATGGAGGAAGTTGTTTTCCTAAAGATGTAAAGGCTTTGATTCAGACTGCGAAGGATAAGGGGTATGAGATGCAGGTATTAAAAGCTGTAGAGGCGGTAAATGAATATCAAAAAGGAATTTTATTTGAGAAATTGTCAGAATACTATAATGGAGACTTGAAAGGTAAAAAGGTTGCTCTTTGGGGATTGTCTTTTAAACCAAAAACGGATGACATGAGAGAAGCTCCTTCCCTAGTGTTAATTGAAAAATTGTTAGAAGCTGGAGTAAAAGTGAAGGTTTATGATCCTATAGCTATGGAGGAAACAAAAAAACGTATTGGCGATAAAGTTGAATACGCAAAAGATTTATACGATGCTACTTTAGAGTGCGATGCTATTCTTTTAGTTACAGAGTGGAATGAGTTTCGTTTACCATCTTGGTCTGTAATAAAGAAACTTGTGAAGACTCCGTTAGTGATAGATGGGAGAAATATTTATAATGGAAATGATCTTCGCATGATCGGATTCGAATATTATTGTATTGGCTCAAAATGAAATTAGTTACAATTATATAAGTTATTAAAAGTGTACATGAACCACATAAAGAAGATTATTTTTTGTTTGTTTCTTTTTTTACTTTCTAGCAACATGATGTTTGCTCAAATGTCAGATGAGCAAATTATCAATTATGTAAAGCAAGAAGTTGATAAAGGAACCTCTCAACAAATTATTGCAACAAACTTGATGAAACAAGGCGTTACAAAAGGACAACTAGAGAGAATAAAAGAACAACAAGAACAGAAACAAACCTCAGGAACTACTAGTACTAAAAGCAGTAGCGAATTAAGAAGAGATAGAAAAGAAAGTGTAGAGGACGATTTGATTGCAGGTGATTTGGATCAGGTGAATAGCAATGTTACTCCTGATGCCTTAAATGATGAGAATGTTATTGAAGTTTTCGGAAAAAATATTTTTAATGCTAAAAATTTAACATTCAGCCCGAATATCAATATTCCGACTCCGATTGACTATCGATTAGGTCCCGGTGATGAGGTTGTTATAGATATTTGGGGAGCTTCTCAAACTTCAGTAAGACAAGTAATATCTGCTGAAGGAAGTATAACTGTTGATCGTTTAGGTCCTCTTTTTCTTAATGGAATGAGTGTTAAAGAGGCTAATGATTATGTACAAAGAAAATTTGGAGATATTTACTCAGGCTTAGATAGCGGAGGATCGACACAAATAAAGTTGACCCTAGGTCAAATAAGAACCATACAGATTAATGTAATGGGAGAGGTGGTTACTCCAGGAACTTATTCACTATCTTCTTTATCATCTGTTTTTCACGCTTTATATAGAGCAGGAGGTGTAAATAATATTGGATCATTGCGTTCAATTAAACTTTATAGAAACGGAAAGCTGCTTAGAGTATTAGATATCTATAAATATATATTAGAAGGAAAGATGAATGACGATATCCGAATGACTGATGGAGATGTTATTATTGTTCCTCCTTATATATCTCTTGTAAATATGTCTGGAAAGGTTAAGCGACCAATGTTATATGAAATGACTTCAAAAGAAACATTGGAAGATTTGATATCTTATGCCGGAGGTTTTACCGGTGATGCTTATACTAAGAGTGTTAGAGTTGTTCGTGAATCAGGAGGAGAAAATAAAATATTTACATTAGGAGAGAATGAATACTCAGATTTTACTCTTGGAGATAAAGATGTTGTTAGCATTGGTTCAGGACTCGATCTCTATGAAAACAGAGTTGAAATAAAAGGAGCAATCTATCGAACAGGTTATTATGAAATAGGTAAAAATATAACAACAGTGAAGCAGTTGATAGCTGCTGCTGACGGGCTTCGTGGTGATGCTTTTCTCAATAGAGCTATTTTGACTCGAGAAAAGGATGATTATACGTTAGAAACATTGCCTATTGATATTCGTGAGTTATTATATAGCAACGGCAACGATATTGTATTACGGAAAAATGATATTCTTTATATACCATCTATTAATGATCTGCAAGAATTTGGAGATTTCACAGTGCATGGTGAAGTCGCCCGCCCGGGTCGTTATAAATATTCAGATAATAAAACACTGGAAGATTTAATAATAGAGGCCGGTGGTCTACTTGAGTCAGCATCTGTTGTTCGTGTTGATATTGCCCGAAGAGTTATTAATCCTCATAGCCAAACAGTAAATAGGACATTAGCTGAAAACTATACATTTAGCTTAAAAGACGGATATATCGTAAATGGAGATCCTGGATTTGTTTTAAAACCTTATGATGAAATATATGTAAGGCGTAGTCCGGGATATCATGCACAACAAAATGTTTTTATCAATGGTGAATTATTATTTCCAGGAGCATACGCCCTAAATAGAAAAACAGAAAGAATATCAGATATTGTTAAGCGAGCAGGTAATCTTACCGCAGACGCTTATCCTAAAGGTGCGAGACTTATTCGTATGCGCTCAGAAGAAGAATTATTTAGATCTCAGGCAGCACTAAAAGTTGCCAATCAGGGAGGTAAGGACTCTATTTCTGTGAGAACATTGGATTTAGCAAATGCATATAGTGTGGGTATAGAGCTTGATAAAGCACTATTGAATCCGGGTTCGGATTATGATTTGGTTTTAAGACCGGGTGATCGTTTAATTGTTCCTGAATATGATAATACTGTTAAGATAAATGGTGCTGTAATGTACCCAAATACAGTTGTATATAAGCAAGGAGAACGTTTAGCACATTATATAAATCAGGCAGGAGGATATTCTGATAACGCTAAAAAGAATAGATCTTTTGTCATTTATATGAATGGAACTGTTACTAAAGTAAAAAGCGGAGATAGAAATGCTATCCAACCTGGAAGTGAAATCATAATTCCAAGTAAAGAGCAATCTAAGAGACTATCATTACCAGAAATTCTTAGTTTGAGTACAAGTGTTGTTTCTATGGCTAGTCTTATTGGAGTCTTAATTAATACAATGAAGTAAGCATGGAAGATAATATAGAAAAAGAAATCGATTTGATTGATTTAGCAAAAAAGCTTTGGGAAAAGCGAAAATTTATATTGAAAGTTTCAGCTATTGGTTTTGTTATTGGAGTTGTAATAACATTTAGTATTCCAAAAGAATATACAACAACTGTAATTCTGGCTCCTGAAGCTAGTAGTTCATCAAGTGCAGGAAATGTTGGTGCTTTAGCGGCTATGGCAGGTTTAAATTTAGGGGAAGCTGTTCCGGAAGGGCAGATGTCTCCTGAATTATATCCTAATATAGCTGAATCCAGTCCATTTATTATTGGGCTTTTCAATGTTAGAGTAAAAAATGCTGATAACGAAATTGATACAACTTTATATTCTTATATTAATGATGATCAAAAAAGTGCTTGGTGGTCTAAAATATTGAGATTGCCAGGAGGTATAATTGAATTGTTTTTTAATCAAAATTTCGATGAAGAATCAGGCATTATAAATAATTTTGCTTTAACTAAAGAACAAACAGATGTTTTTAATAATCTTAAAGATCGTGTAACTGTTATTGTTGATAAAAAAACAGGTATAATAACTCTGACTTCTACTATGCAGAGTCCTAATATATCAGCATCAATTGCAGATACATTAACTTCTTATTTGCAATCTTATATAATAAGTTACAGAACTGAAAAAGCAAGGCAGGATCTTACTTTTACTGAAAGGCTCTACACAGAAGCAAAAAAAGATTATTCAGATGCTCAGCAAAAATATGCCAGATATTTGGATGAAAATCAAAATGTAATATTGGCTAGCTATCGGGTGAATCAAGAAAGATTGCAGAATGAAATGTCTTTAGCGTATAGTGTCTATAACCAGATGGCTCAACAACTACAGTTAGCAAAAGTAAAAGTGCAAGATACAACGCCTGTATATACAATAATTCAGCCTGCTACCGTGCCTTTGCTACCTACAAAGCCAAATAAAAAATTAATTGTTATTGGTTTTGTTTTTTTATTTACTATGGGAGTATGTGGGTATATTCTAGGAAAAGATTATTTTAAAAAATTATATCAATAAATACTATCTGAGACTATGAAAGGAATTGTTTTAGCAGGAGGATCAGGGACTCGATTATATCCTATAACAAAAGGGGTTAGTAAGCAGTTATTACCTGTTTATGATAAACCGATGATTTATTATCCGGTATCAGTTTTAATGTTAGCTGGTATTAGGGAGATATTAATAATTTCTACCCCAAATGATATACCTAGTTTTAAGAGATTATTAGGTGACGGAAGTGATTATGGTGTAAGATTTGAATATGCAGAGCAACCATCTCCGGATGGCTTGGCACAAGCCTTTATAATAGGCGAAGAATTTATTGGTGATGATTCTGCTTGTCTAGTATTAGGTGATAATATATTTTATGGACATGGTCTAACTGAAATGCTAAATAACGCTGTTCATACAGCTGAGAAGGATAATAAGGCTACAGTTTTTGGATACTGGGTTAGTGATCCGGAACGCTATGGTGTAGCAGAGTTCGACAAACAAGGTACTGTTTTAAGTCTTGAAGAAAAACCAGCTGATCCAAAGTCAAACTATGCAGTAGTTGGATTATACTTTTATCCAAATAAAGTTGTCAATGTTGCTAAAAATATAAAACCTTCTACTCGTGGGGAATTAGAAATAACAACAGTTAATCAGGAGTTCCTGAAAGATCAAGAGTTAAGAGTTCAATTATTAGGTCGAGGTTTTGCTTGGTTAGATACAGGAACACATGATTCCTTAAGTGAAGCAAGTGTTTTTGTAGAGGTATTGGAGAAGAGGCAAGGCTTAAAGATTGCTTGTTTGGAAAGTATCGCATTTGATCAGGGATGGATAACGGCTGATAAGATGGATGAGCTAGCTCAGCCTATGATTAAAAATCAATACGGACAATATCTTTCGAAAATAGTAAAAGAATCAAAGAAAAAAAAATGAATATAATAAAGACAGATATAGAGGGTGTTGTTATTCTTGAGCCTAGGGTATTTAAAGATGACAGAGGTTATTTTATGGAATCATTCTCTAAAAAGCTATTCGAGTCAGAAGTTTGTAAGACCGAATTTGTTCAAGATAACGAATCGAAATCTTCATATGGCGTTTTGAGAGGTTTACATTTTCAGAAACCGCCTTATGCACAATCTAAACTTGTAAGGGTGGTGAAAGGTTCTGTACTGGATGTTGCTGTTGATATAAGGAAAGGCTCTCCGACCTTCGGAAAGCATATTTCTGTAGAATTGACAGAAGGTAATAAACGTCAATTTTTTGTTCCAAGAGGTTTTGCTCACGGTTTTGTTGTACTTAGTGAGGAAGTTATATTTCAATATAAGTGTGATAATTTTTATGCACCGCAACACGAGGGTGCTCTTGCTTGGGATGATACTGAATTAGGAATAGACTGGAAAATTTCCCAAGATAAAGTGATTCTTTCCGAAAAAGATATGAATCATCCAGTATTATCTGATGCTGAATGGTTATTTGATTATAATGAAAAATTATATTAAAAGATGAATATACTTATAACAGGAGCCAATGGGCAGCTTGGAAATGAAATGAAATTCTTATCTGCGAGAAGTAAGAATGATGTTTATTTCTTCACAGACGTAGCAGAACTTGATATTACCAAATTGGAAGACATTCGCAATTTTATAAACCAAAGTAAGATCGATGTTATTGTTAATTGTGCAGCATATACAAATGTTGATAAAGCTGAGGATGATGCAGAATTTGCAGATTTGATAAATAATAAAGCTGTTGAGAATTTAGCTGTTGTAGCTAAAGAATACAATTGTACATTGATCCATGTATCTACGGATTATGTTTTTCAAGGAAATGAAAATCTCCCTTGTACAGAAAATGCTAAAACAGCACCTCTAGGTATTTATGGAAAAACGAAACTGGCTGGGGAAGATGCAATTCAAAGAATCGGATGTAAATACCTTATATTTAGAACAGCATGGCTATATTCCGAATTTGGAAATAATTTTGTAAAAACAATGCTTCGGTTAACTTCTGAAAACGATACTCTTAAAGTTGTTTTTGATCAGGTTGGAACTCCCACTTATGCCGCGGATTTGGCTGATTTAATCTTTTCTATGATAGAAAAAAAACAATATCATAAATATCAAGGTATATATCACTTTAGTAATGAAGGTGTATGTTCTTGGTATGATTTTGCAAAAGAAATTTCATCTATTGCAGGCACTAAATGTGATATACATCCATGTCACTCAGATGAATTTCCAAGTAAAGTAAAGCGTCCCACATTTTCTGTATTAGATAAAACAAAAGTGAAGAAAGACTTCCAATATACTATTCCTTATTGGAAAGATTCTTTAGTTAAATGTATCGATAAACTAAGAATAATTAAAAAATGAAATTTACACGTAGTATATTAATAACAGGGGGAGCCGGTTTTATTGGTTCTCATGTGGTTCGTTTATTTGTCAATAAATATCCTGAATATCATATTGTGAATCTGGATAAGCTTACTTATGCTGGAAATCTGGCAAATTTGACAGATATTGAAGATAAACCTAATTATACTTTTGTAAAAGCGGATATCTGTGATTTTGGTCTGATGTTGGATGTCTTTAAGAAATACGAAATTGATAATGTAATTCATTTGGCTGCAGAAAGCCATGTGGATAGAAGTATAAAAGATCCTTTTACTTTTGCTCAAACTAATGTGATGGGGACGTTGTCTTTGCTACAGGCTGCAAAAGAATTATGGACTGCTCCATATACAAGTAATCGTTTTTATCATATATCTACCGATGAAGTATATGGTACATTAGAATTTGATAATACATTTTTTACTGAAGATACTAAATATGATCCTCATAGTCCGTATTCTGCGAGTAAAGCTAGTAGTGATCATTTTGTCCGTGCTTTTTATGATACTTATGGTTTACCTACAATTGTAACAAACTGCAGTAATAACTATGGTCCATACCAATTTCCTGAAAAACTGATCCCTTTATTTATAAACAATATAAAACACAAAAGGTCGTTGCCTGTATATGGTAAGGGTGAAAATGTTCGAGACTGGTTATATGTGGTTGATCATGCTAGAGCCATAGATGTTATTTTCCATAAAGGCAAAATTGCCGATACATATAATATCGGAGGTTTTAACGAATGGAAAAATATTGATCTGATAAAAGTAATTATTAAAACAGTGGATCGTTTGCTCGGAAGTCCTGAGGGTACTTCAGATACTTTGATTACATATATTACAGATCGTGCAGGACATGATTTACGTTATGCAATTGATTCGAATAAATTGAAAGATGAATTGGGTTGGGAACCATCTCTTCAATTTGAGGAAGGAATTGAAAAAACAGTACAATGGTATCTTGACAATGGAGAATGGATGGATAATATTACATCTGGAGATTATCAAGAATATTATGAGAAAATGTATAATAAGTAAGTCCTAACTTGGTTATAAGTATTCAAATGCAGAATGGGATTAAAAAAGAATTTTATTTATAGTAGCTTGTCGGGAACAATGCAGTATTTAGTAATTCTAGTTACATTTCCTTATGTTTCTAGAGTTTTGGGTGTGTCTAATATTGGACTTGTAAATTTTGTGGATAATACGGTCAATTACTTCTTGCTATTTGCAACAATGGGTATTACTTTATTAGGCATACGAGAGATTGCAAAAAATAAGGACAACCCGATACAAATGAAATCAACATTTTCTAGTCTTTTCTTCATACATGGTGTTCTGACTATATTTGTTTTAGTTATTTATATATTTTCGATACTGATAATCCCTAAATTGTCAGAATATAAGGAGTTTTTTTTTATTGGAATTGCTAAAATTATTTTCTCTTTTTTCTTAATAGAATGGTTTTATAAAGGAATCGAAGATTTTAAATACATTACTATTCGGAATATAATAATTAGAGTTATATATATACTTTTAATCTTCCTCTTTATAAAAGAGGAAGATGATTATGTTTTATATTTTGGATTAACAACTGGAATAGTAGTGATTAATGCAATAATAAATTATATTTATTCCTTTAATTTTGTCAAATTCAGTTTTAATCATATTTCTATAAAAAAATATATTATACCTTTTTTTACATTGGGGATATATACTTTACTAACATCCATGTACACGACATTTAATGTTGTTTATCTTGGATTTGTGTCGGATAATGTGCAGGTTGGATTTTATACAACAGCTTTGAAATTATACGTTATTATTTTGAGCTTATTTGCTGCATTTACAGGAGTAATGCTTCCGAGGATGAGTGCTCTGTTTGAGCAAGAGGATAAAGGTGCCTTTAAACAGATGTTAGGTAAATCATTTAGTTTTTTATTTGCTTTTTGTTTTCCATTAATTATTGGTACTGTAATTTTAGCTCCACAGATAATTTCGTTAATGGCAGGTAATGATTATTCAGGAGCTATAATTCCCATGCAAATAATAATGCCGTTAATAATGATTGTTGGTATTGCTCAAATTTTAGCGATCCAAGTTTTAATGCCCATGCGTAAAGACAAGGTAGTTTTATATGCCTCTATTGTTGGAGCTGTTATTGGAGTTCTTTTGAATTTTGTTTTGGTAAAAAGATTTGCTTGCATAGGAACAGCAATAGTTTTAATGATTTCCGAGTCTTTAGTTACAGCTTTTTATATTATTGCATTGTCAAAAGAAAAAATATTTAATTTTCCTTGGAACTTATTATTTAAAAATCTAATATATTCCCTGCCTTATGTTGCGTTATGTTTGATTTTTTTACAACTCGGTTTAAGTTCTTTTCTCACTTTGATATTAGCGGTTATTGCTTGTATTTTCTATTTCTTTATCTTACAATATTTTGTAATAAAAGATAGTTTTATATTGGGATTACTTAAAAGATGGATTTGAGCTCATCTTTTAAGTAATGCTTCTAAATGATTATTCAGTAAATCTAAAAGAGAGATGTATCCTTATTTAATCTTATTTATAATAACATTATTAGCTGTTATCCAATATGATTTAGGGGGGCATAAAGGCTATAGAAGAATAGTTTGGTATTTTCTATTTATTTATGTAATATTACTTATTGGTTTAAGGTATAAAGTTGGAGTGGATACTCTCAACTATATGGATTATTACTCATATCTTCCTGATTTATTTACGATTAAGAGCGATGATTGGAGTTATTTTGCATATCAACCTTTATACCTATTATTATGTGCTTTAAGCAGAAGTATTTCAGGAGATTTTGTATGGTTTCAATTAATACATACTATAATTTTAAATTTATGTGTTTTTTATTTTATATCTAAAAATACAAAATACAAGTTTACGGGTCTGCTGGTTTATTTTTATATGTATTTTCTTTATTTCAATACCGAAATTTTGAAAGAGTCGTTAGCTGTATGCGTTTTTATGCTTAATTATAAAAATATTGAAGATAAAAAATGGTTAAAATATTATTTTGGAGTTTTTGTTTCTTTACTATTTCATCTTTCAGCTATTATATTGATTTTCTATCCTTTAATAAAAATAATGAGATTTGGATGGCGATATTTTATAGCTGTCGGTTTCTTTTTAGTTATTATTGTTAATATTGGTCCTTATTTGACATTATTAGAAAATTTCGAAAAAGTAGGAGATAAAGCAAATACTTATATATCCTTCAATGAGATAGGTGCTATGAATATGAATTGGGTAATTTTAAATCTGATGCAATTAACGTTCTTTCCCATGATAGTTTTATTTTTCCAGAAATATATTTTAAAAGAAGATGTGAAATTTGAATCATTAGTATGTATGCATGCTTTATTAGGGATTGGTGTGGCTTTTTATCAAATCATCTTTTCAAGATTTACGAACTATACTATGCCCTTTTATGCTTTGTTTTTAGTGAATTTTTTCTATTCAGTTCATTTTAAAACACAATTTCGGAAATTAGCTCTTATTGCTTGTATTAGTTTGTGGCTATTTTTATATGGCTATTATTATATGGGAGGCAATAATTATTTTAGGATGTATCAAGCTTGGATTCCTTATTCAACGATTTTTGATCCAATAGAGGTCCCTATAAGGGATGAAATTTTATAACTAAATTATTATAAGAAATGAGTATTGTAATTTTATTGGCAACTTATAATGGCGGAAAATATTTAAGAGAGCAATTGGACTCATTAATAGCTCAAACTTATAAAGACTGGATATTGTATATTAGAGACGATAGTTCAACAGATGAAACAACTTCAATAATTAATGAGTATGCATCAAAATATGAAAATATAACTCTATTAAAGGATAAGGTTTTGCATAGAGGTGCTTGTGGTAGTTTTATGTGGTTATTAGAACAGGTCGAGGGAAAATATTATATGTTCTGTGATCAAGATGATATTTGGTTACCCAATAAAATTGAGTTACTCTATAATGCAATGTTATTAGAAGAAGATCGATATCCAGAAGTGCCGATCTTGATTAATACCGACCTGGTTATTGTTAATGAGAAACTAGAAGTACTTTCTCCATCATTCTGGGAGTATGGTCGTATGAATCCACAGAGAATAAATGAAAAATATATAAGTGTTACTAATTCTATTACAGGATGTGCCACGATGTTTAATAATAAGGCAAAAGAGGTTTGTTTTCCTGTAAATGAAAATGTTATAATGCATGATTATTGGTTAGGTTTATGCGTTTGGAGTACTGGGGGGAGAATTGTATCATTACCTATTGCAACGATTTTTTACAGACAACATTTAAGTAATACTTTAGGAGCACGTAAACATGAAGAAGGGTTAAAAAAAATCTTCAAGATTCCTATGGTTGATTATAATAAACGGGTTTTTAAGATGGTTAATAGTCGATATAAGATATCTGTTTTTACTTTTTTATGTAAAAAAATAAGTTTTTTTTTTAAAAAATCAAATAATTAAGTTTATAATTTAAAAATGGTAGGTAATAATGTCTTTGCAATAATAGTTACATTCAATCCTGAATTGGATCTTTTAAGTAAGCAATTAGAATCATTAAAACATCAAGTGAATGGGATTGTTTATGTAGATAATGGGACAAAAAATATTGAGCAATTAAAAAAATTCTATGAAGAGCATACTTTTTCAACCAATATTTTTTATATTTTAAATCTAAAGAATCAAGGTCTAGGATATGCTCAAAATCAAGGAATAAAATTAGCTTTTGAAAAAGGTGCTGATCATATTTTTCTGCTTGACCACGATTCTATTGTAGAGCATAATTGCATATATCAGTTATTGGAAACAGAAAAATCTCTGCTAAAAAAGGGTATAAAAGTTGGCCTTGTTGGTCCGGTATTTGTAAATGTGCATAATAATCTTCCTTCTCCGGCATCAATTATGCAAGGGTTATGCATTAAAAAAAGGTTTCCCAAGAATGATCCCATTTTTGCTTCATACCTAATAGCGTCGGGAAGTTTAATAAGAACAAATGTTTTAAAGACTGTGGGTCTTATAGATGAAAAGTTATTTATTGATGGTTTAGATCTTGAATGGTGTTTTCGAGCAAATTATTTTGGTTTTAAAATTGTTATGACACCAGATGCAAAAATGGAACATCGACTTGGAGACAGGCGAATTTCCATAGGAAAGGTAAACTTGGCTTCTCATAGTCCTCAAAGGAGATATTATATTGTTAGAAATAGTTTCTTGTTTAACCGATACAAGCATATTCCATTAGGTTTTAGAATTAGGACAGGTTTTTTGTCAATAATAAAAATATGTGCAATGCTTATAAAATCTACAAACCGAAAAGACTTTTACCGATATAATATTTTAGGCTTAAGAGATGGGATATTGGGGAAATTTGGTGAATTTAATTAAAATGCAAATAAAAAGTAAGATAACGAGAATATTGAAGTTTGCAATAGGTGACATTAATTATGGAATTATTGTTTCTAAAATAAAAAATAGAAAATACTTCCAAAAACATTATAGCGGATCGGTTGCAAGAGCTGCAAATGCCGAGCCGATCTTTATTTATATAGCCGATGGTCGTGTAAATCATGGTGGATTAGCTGATCGGTTGAGAGGGTTGGTGTCTTTGTTTGACTATTGTCAAATGAAAGGGCTTCAATTTAAAGCAAATTTTAATGATTACTTTGTTCTTAAGTCTTATTTGATTGAAAATTAATCTGACTCATTATTTAAATCTATGCTTTATAAGTTGTTATATACAAATTCACTAAATTTTCAAAAAACACTATTTTAATATGATATTTGCTATTATTGTAACATATAATTCGGAGTTAAATTTATTAATAGATCAATTTAACTCTATAATAGATCAAGTTGGTGGAATTGTTTATGTAGAAAACGGGTCGGAAAATCAATCTGTAATTACTGAATGCCTTGCTCAATATTCAAACTCTTTTAATGTGCATATCCTTTCCAATAAAGAAAATATGGGGTTGGGATATGCCCAAAATCAAGGAATTAAAGAGGCCTTCAAGAATGAAGCTGATCATATTTTATTATTAGATCATGACTCTGTCGTTGAACCAAGGTTTGTTTATAATCTACTGGAAGTAGAACAAGTTTTATTGAAAGAGAATATACGAGTTGGAGCAGTTGCTCCAACTGCATATAATCCCGATAATAATAAATTATTTCCAGTTTCTGTATGGATATTGAACGGTTTATGGGTGAAGAAAATAGTACCTTGTCAAAACCAACATGTTTTTGCTTCATTTATTATGGCTTCAGGGACTCTTGTGCGAAAAGAAGTTTTAGATGATGTTGGTCTTATGGATGAAGGTTTATTTGTCGATATTATAGATTTAGAGTGGGGCTGTCGAATAAAATCTAAGAATTATCAATTGGTTGTTACACCTTTGGCTAAGATGATGCATAAAATTGGGGACTCTAGGATTTCTTTTTTGGGTCGCAATATGTCTAATCATAGCCCAATAAGGAGGTATTATCTCAGTAGAAACTGTTTACTATCTTTTAGATATAAACATATACCGGTAGGTTTTTCAATTGGAGGTTTTGGTCGAACAATTCTCCGATTTTTAGTTGTTTTATTAAAATCTACAGAGAGAAAAAAATATTGGACCTATTGTTTGCTGGGGTTTCGAGATGGCTTATTGGGTAGATATGGCAAATGCACGATTTCTCTCAAATAGATATTATAGATAGAAAAATGCTGAACACCTTTTAGAATAGGTGGTATGGTGATATATAAATTCGTTCTAAATTAAAGCGGAAAATCTTCAATTTAGATATATAATGGAAAGATAATGATATGAAAGAACTCCAATTATTATAATAGATATGGACTATAAAAAAATATTTAAAAGTCAGAAACTAAGATTTTTTATTCTTAGAATGTTATTTTGGGTACCAGATAGTATTATGTTGAAGATTCAATATAAAGTAAAGATGAATAGATGTTTAGATCTAAAGAAGCCAAAACGATTTACCGAAAAAATCCAGCATTATAAAATGTATTATCGCAATGCAGAAATGCTCCCTTGTACCGATAAATATCAAGTTAGACAATTTGTTGAGTCAAGAGTAGGCAATAAATATTTAAATGAACTGCTAGGAGTTTACGCAGATGCAACAGAGATTAATTGGAGTGAACTTCCTGCCAAATTTGTATTAAAAACCACAGATGGGGGAGGTGGCGAAAATGTTATAATATGTAAGGATAAATCTACTTTAGAAATTAACGAAACAATAAAAAGATTAAATAGCTGGAGAAATAAAGGAAGCTCCTCACTAAGTAGAGAATGGGCTTATGAGCAAGCAACGTCTTTAATTATTGCAGAAGCTTTTTTAGAAAATATTGATGATCCAGAAAATTCGATTGATGATTATAAGTTTTTTTGTTTTAATGGAAAAGTTGAGTGTTTAGTTGTTGATATTGATCGTTATATTGGTCATAAAAGAAATTTCTATGATAACAACTGGAATAATCTAAATATTGCAACAGATTGTCTTTGTTTTGATAAAGAGAAGTCTAAGCCAGACAATTTTGAAGAAATGGTTGATGTTGCAGAAAAACTTTCAGAGGGCTTCCCTTTTGTGCGTGTAGATCTTTATAATATAAATGGTAGAATTTTATTTGGAGAACTGACTTTCTATCCATGGAGTGGCTATGTTCAGTTTACACCTGATGAATTCGACTTTGCACTAGGTTCTAAATTTCGATTAGATTATTAATGTGCATCATGAAAAAACTCTTCATCATAGTCAATGTAGATTGGTTCTTCCTTTCTCATCGTCAAGAAATAGCTGTAAGTGCAAAAGAAGCTGGTTACGATGTCACAATATTAGCAAAAGATACTGGAAAATCATTTGTGATAAAAGAATTAGGCTTGAGATTTATTGATTTACCGATGAATAGTGTTGGTATGAATCCTTTCGAAGAACTTACAACTTTAAATTTCCTATACAAGCTTTATAAGAGAGAGAAACCCGACATAGTACATCACGTAGGACTGAAAGCAATTCTTTGGGGAGGATTAGCAGCAAAACAGGCAAAGGTAAAAGGTGTTGTCAATGCCATTAGTGGCTTGGGAGTGTTCTTTGCCGAAGAAAGTAAATCTGTATTATCAAAAGCGATTGTTGCTATTTTAAAATACTCCCATAATAGGAATAATTTGTATACAATATTTCAGAATAATGAGGATAAGGATCTATTCTTGAAGTCACGAATAATAAAAGACTCTAACATCGTTTTTATTAAGGGATCTGGGGTTGATCTGAATGTTTTTAAATATATCGAAGAACCCCAAGATGGGAAAATTAAGGTTGTTCTTACTGCAAGAATGATCGTTGATAAAGGTATATTTGTATTAACTGAAGCAGCGGAACAACTTAGAGCTGATTACCAGGATAAAGTGCAATTTCTACTATGTGGAGGCTTAGATAAAAATCCCCGAGGCATTAAAGAAGAGATGTTGAATCAAATTTGTGATGATAAATATATTAAATGGTTTGGGCATTGCTCTGATATAAAAAGTATTCTAGAAGAAGCACACATAGTAACTCTTCCATCTTATTATAAAGAAGGTCTTCCTAAATCTTTAATAGAGGGAACGGCTATTGGTAGGCCTATTGTTACAACAAATTCTATTGGTTGTCGAGATACTGTTATTGATTGCTATAATGGTTTTCTTATTCCTATAAAAGATAGTAAGGCTTTAGCCGATAAATTGAAAATCTTGTTTGATGATAAATATTTAAGATTAGAGATGGGAAGAAACTCACGATTATATGCTGAAAAATATTTTTCATTAGATAAAGTTATAAAAAGTCATTTAGATATTTATAAAAAGTTAGCGAATTAATGAAAATACTAATAACAGGTACCGCCGGATTTATCGGATATTCTTTAACAAAGAAGTTGTTAGAGATAAATCCTAATATAGAAATAGTTGGTTTGGATAGTATCAACGATTATTATGACTTACGATTGAAATATGGACGGCTTGCTGAACTTGGGTTTATAAAATCTGATATATTGTACGGCAAAAAATATATTAGCTCTTTACATAATAACTCTTCATTTATTCAACTAAACCTAGAAGATAAGGCTAATATTGATAAACTGTTTACTGAGGAAAAATTTGATGTAGTCTGTAATTTGGCTGCACAAGCAGGGGTTCGTTATTCAATAGAAAACCCATATGCTTATATCGAATCCAATATAGTGGGTTTTATTAATATACTGGAAGCGTGTAGACATAATCCAATAAATCATTTGGTATATGCCAGTTCTAGTAGTGTATATGGTATGAATGAGAAGGTACCGTTTTCAGAAGAAGATAAAGTTGATTCGCCGGTGAGTTTATATGCCGCATCTAAAAAATCGAATGAACTTATGGCTCATGCATATAGCAATTTATATAAAATACCCACCACAGGTCTTCGTTTCTTTACGGTATATGGACCATGGGGTAGACCGGATATGGCTCCATTCTTATTTACTAAAGCAATTGTAAGCAATGAACCGATCAAAATATTTAATAATGGTAATATGCTTCGTGATTTTACCTTTGTGGATGATATTGTTGAGGGTATAATAAAAACATTAATTCATATCCCAGCTGAAGCTATTCCATATAAAATATATAACATAGGCAATTCCAAACCGATAAAACTAATGGATTTCATTAATGAGATAGAGCAGGCTTTAGATAAAGAAGCAAAGAAAGTGTTTATGCCTATGCAGCCCGGTGATGTTTATCAGACATATGCCGATACCTCACAACTAGAGAATGATGTTAACTTTAAGTCGAATACATCAATAAAAGAAGGAGTAAAGTCCTTTGTTGATTGGTATGTCGATTTTCATGGTATAACTAAATGAAATCCACCATGCCCACCCCCAAACTCACCTTCATAGGACTCGGACACATGGGAACTCCCATGGCATTAAATCTGCTTAAAGCAGGTTTTGAACTGTCAGTATATAATCGTTCAGCCGATAAGACGAAGCCACTAACAGATGCCGGAGCCAAAGCATATACATCTTTAGATGAAGTTCGCGAGAATTCGAACGTTATTTTTACCATGTTAGCCGATGATGCAGCAGTATCTTCGGTGTTTGCCGATCTATTAAAAGGTTCTGTTTCGGAGAAGCTCTTTATCAATATGAGTACCATTTCTTCGGAACTGACTAAACGCTTATCTGTTGAGATAGAATCTAAAGGAGGCTATTATCTGGAAGCACCGGTTTCAGGTAGCGTTAAGCCTGCTGTGGATGGAACGCTTATTATATTAGCTGCTGGCAGAGAACCCGATTATGAGTTTGCAACAACTTACTTTGAGAAATTAGGCAAGTTTTCTATATATCTGGGAGAAGTAGGGCAGGGAGCTAAGGCTAAATTGGCGATTAATTACTATATGTCTGTAGTTATCGAAGGATTGGCTGAGACTGTCCTTTTTGCCGAAAAAAATGGCATTGATAAAGAAACAATGATGTTTATTGTCAATGAGAGTGCTTGTGGTAGCCCTATGTCAAAAATGAAGACTCCTTCAATTGTGCAGGATAATTATCCTGCTGCTTTCCCTCTAAAACATATGGATAAAGATATTCGACTCGCTCAGGCTGAAGGTTTAAATACCGAGACTTCTGAGGCAATGAAGAACATATATCAAGAAGCGATGCAAGCAAAGCTTGGCGATGATGATCTCATGGCTGTTTTAAGAGCCGTAAAAACAAAATATTTCAAATAGAGGGATTATCCCTTGTCTGAAAAGCAGAGAGTCGCTAAGAGCGGCTCTCTGCTTTTTTAGTTTTTAGATAACTGGTCAAGGATATTTTCGAGTAAATCGTTGCATTGCGAAATAAAGTGAGTATTATTTTTCATTTCCTGTGCTGATTGTATATACTTCCCATCTTGTAGTTCGCTTTTTCCATTTTTGATCATTTCATCTAATGATTCGGGTGTGACTTCTAAATGAAATTGTAAACCGACTACTCTTTCGTTATATAAAAAGGCTTGATTACCACATCCTCTGCTTGAGGCTAGTTTTACACTGTTTTGAGGAAGACTAAAAGTATCTCCATGCCAATGGAATACTGAGAAATCAAGATCTTGATTTGGGAAAATAGGGGTATTTTTGGCTTCATCCGTCAATACGATAGGGAACCAGCCTATTTCTTTATCCTTGTTTGATGTGATTTTTCCTCCTAGTACATCGGCTATAAGTTGAGAACCTAAGCAAAATCCGATTACTGTTTTATCTGACTCTATCGCTTCTCTTATAAACTTCTTTTCGGGTACTAACCAAGGATAAAGTTCTTCTTCATAGATATTCATTGGTCCTCCCATTATAATCAGCATATCAAATTCATCCTTACTTGGAAAACTCACTTCCTCGAAGAGATATGTATAGCTTAAATGATAGTTATGCTTTTTAGCCCATGATTCGATATGTCCGATTCCTTCGAAACTGACATGAATCAGACAGTGAATTCTTAAGTTATTTGACTTCATTTAAGTAGTATTCAATATTTATAATTGTAAAATCCACAAAAGGTCTCGTGCCTTACAGGTCTTTTATCAGAGTATTTTTTTCTTTTTCGTGTATGGTATTTCGAATATCATTAATAACATTCCATTCATCGATGAATTCCTCCGTAATATCAATATTGAAATCTTCCGATCCAAAACTGTCGACTTTGTGGAATAGGTAACTGACCGATATTTTATTTATATCAAGTGCCGGTATATATGCCGGAACCATATCTTTTCCGGAAGGTGTTTCAACAATTACGTTGAGATCAAGCAGTAAGTAAATAATATCGCTTGTAAGTCGGGTCGGTATTTTATATTTCTCAGATATTTCGTTGGCAGTATAAGGTTTTTCTCCTGTTTCAAAACGCTTTACGATTAACGTTGAAATCAGTAAAATGATAAAATCTTTGTATCTGCGAGTAATATCTTTTGTCTCTTTCTCGAAATTAAATTTGGCAATGTTTTGATGGGCAAAAGATAACTCAACACCAATTAGTAGGATTAGCCATGATATTTGTAGCCATAACAATAGTAAAGGAAGTGCTGCAAAGCTACCATAAATAGTATTGTATTTCGATATCCATATTTGCCCGCTGATATAAACTTGCTGAAAAATTTGGAAACATACTCCTGCAACAATCCCTGCGAAAATGGCACTTCCTATTTTTACTTTTGTATTGGGAATATAGATATAGATAAATGTAAAAAGTAAAATGGTAAGTATAAAAGGCAATACTTGGATAAATGGGTTTATGAATACGCCGATAATATGAGTTTCGAGCGATGAATTTAATATAATCGAAAAACCTGCATTACAAACCAGCAAGACGGGTGCAACAAGCAATAATCCGGTATAATCGGTAAATTGGCGATAATAAGATCTTCCATTTTTTATTCCCCATGTAGAATTAAAATTATCTTCAATATTCGAAATAAGGTTTAAAGCTGTGTATAATAAAAGGACAAGACCTATGCCAAGAAAAATTCCTCCCTGAGCATATTCCAATGATTTGTCGATAAATCGCATTGCTGTCGAAAGAGCCTGTTCTTGTCCTTGAAAGTAGCCGAATAATTGGCTTTGAAGGATATTCTGGAAACCGAATCCTCTGGCTATGGCAAATAATACAGCCAGTAGCGGTACAATGGATAAAAGCGTACTGTATGTGAGTGCAGATGCCCGTGTGTTGATTAAAGACCAGTCGAGATTTCGATATGTGAGGACAAACGATTTGATAACGTTATAGGATATGGCACGCAGTCGCCCTAACCCGTTGGTATCTATTCTCCATATCCCTATAGAAAGAAAATGAAGAAGTCGTTCGATAAAGCTTTTTATCTTATCAATCATAATATGCATTATTTTGGAGTAAAAATAGTACTTCTTTATGTAAAGACGTTTATTTATATTATTTTGTTCAATTAGATTGTGTTTAGTCCCGGTTTATGAATTACGCCAATCAAGAGTTGAAAAGTTACACGGTAAAGAGCCAAAGGTTACAAAAAGTAAACAAATCAGGTAACAAAAGTAAACGGTAAATGATAAAAAGTGTCACTTTTGTTTATTGTGTAAATTGTTGTAAATCAAATGATAATTTTCTAAAAGGTTACAAAAGTCATAGTACATGACAAAAAGAGGCACTAAATTGATATAATTATTTGAATATAAGTTTTTTAATATTTTGAAAAGACCTTGATTTTTCGTATCTTAGAAAGAAAAACTGGGGAGTTTTTCAAGATATGCAAACCAAGGTCTCAGACAAAA
>NZ_QICL01000020.1 GCF_003201355.1 Indolivaga alginatilytica | reverse complement strand
GGATATAAGAATCAAGGGTTTAGACCAATTAAAAAGCGTTGGGTCATTGAGCCTACTTTTGCATGGTTTGATTATAACAGAAGGTTATGCCGAAACTATGAAACAACTTTTGACTCTGCCGAAGAAATGGTCAAAATTGCATCTATAAAATTATTGTTGAATAAAATTTAAACAGACTCTTATATTTTATTGAAAAAATAGTATGGCAGAGACTTAACAGTTCCCCTCCATACTATTCCTATTTTAGTAACCTTCGTTTTGCCACATTTTTTCAGGGTCTAATTTCCATTCATCAAAAGGAATAGGGTAGTAATAATCTTTTTTGCCAAAATTGGCTAGACTGGATACTCCATAATCATCCTGAGATTTTGCTCTGAAATATTGAACTAATTCGTCACTGTTAAAGAACCTCAGCAAATCGAACCATCTTTGATTTTCAAATGCCAATTCTACTCTGCGTTCGTGTAGAATTGCAAGTTTAAGTGTGGGGTATTTCGATTTATATAAAGCATCGTTTTGCATTTCCTGATAAGTGGGTATGCCGGCTCTTTCTCTTACCTCATTAAGATAAGAAGTTGCCTGAGCCTCGTTTCCTAGATACATATTCACCTCAGCAAGCATCAATATAACATCGGCATATCGCATCAAAATCCAGTCGTTTCCACCATGACCAAGCGTTCCGGCGGCATCGCTTGTGTCTCTGAATTTGGTAATAAACCATGATTTTGCATTCGCATTATCTGCATATTTTACAGAGAAACTCTTTCTAACATCAGCTTCTTCATATTCTTTAACTAAGTCGGGTTTTACAAAAGTTCCTCCGCCTTTAGTCTTTTTCTGCGAATTGATAGTTTCACCTTCTGCCTGACTATTTGCCGCTATGGACGAAGAGTAATCTTTGTCTCCTTGCTTGTAAACTATCTGAAAAATTATTTCGGGGCAAGTACTTTTCTTTTTTACATCAAATACATCTCCGTAAGGAATCTCTTTAAGTAACCCGAATGTTCGCATTGTATAGCAGTCCGAAAGGTACTTATTGGCATTTTGCAAATTCTCCTGTTTATTAGACTCAAATCGAGTAGCCATTGTCAGATACACCTGACCGAGCAATCCATTAATCGCAGCTTTGCTTGTATGTCCTTTACCTGCTTCATTTTGTATATTCGGTAATTTACTATCCAAAGCATCTGTGAGATCCGCTATTATTTGAGCATAAACAAGTTCTTGTTTTTCTCTGTATGTATTTTTTTTGACATCCTGATAGGTTTCAAAATAGGTTGTAGCTAAAGGCACATCTCCCCATTTGCGTACCAATTGAAAGTAGACTAATGCTCTTAAGAATTTCGCCTCTGCAATGTATTTCTTCTTGTTATCCGCATTTTCTATTTTAGCCTGATCTATGTAAGTAAGCAGATAATTGGCTCTTGAAACAGCGTCATAAAGTGCTACATAGTGTTTCTTTAAATATGAATTGCTTGGCAGTAACGAAAAATCATTAAACTGAAACGGTTCGCCGGCATTCGATTGATTATCATTTCTTCCAGTATTGTCCGAACGTTCTTCAGTATAAAGGGTGCTTGATTCGCCGAGGCAATCGTTATGTCTGATAGCAAGGTACACTCCGGCAAGGGCTTTGCTTACATCGTTTTCCGTTTTAAGGTAGTTACCCGATGCAGTTGAGTTAGGGTCTTCTTCATTGAGAAAATCACTACACGAGGAAAAGAGTGTTAATAAGCTCAATAGAACGAATGAATATATATAATTGATTTTCATTTTAATATCGCTTTAGAATGTTTGATTAAAAAGTAACTTGAACTCCGAAGTTATACGATTTTGCCAACGGGTATTTTCCATAATCTACACCGGGAGTCAAATTAGCTCCGTTGTTGTAATCTACATCGGGATTGTATCCCAAATAGTTGGTTATCGTAAACAGGTTGTTTGCAGAAGCATAAAGGCGTAGGTTAGCAATGTTGTTTCGGGTTATTTTAGCTATCGAAGGAAATGCATAACCGACTGTAATATTTGTACATCGCAGATACGATCCGTCTTGAAGATAAAATGTAGAAAGGCGCGTACTATTACTTTGAGTAGATCCTCTGGCTGCCCTATAAATTTCACCGTTACCCGGATTTTGAGCATTTCTATATCTGTCGTTTACAACTGAGTACTGATTGCCGGAACCTTCCATATTGAAAATGTAATAATCCTGTCCATCCAGAATTTCATTTCCTACCGAACCGTTAAAGGCTGTTCTGATATCCCATGTTTTGTATCTGGCACTAAGCATGAATCCGAATGTAAAATCGGGATGGGGCGATCCTATGATGGCTTTGTCTTCGTCATTTACAACACCGTCGTTATTCGTATCTTCAAAATAAAGATCGCCGGGTGCTAATTTTGTTGTAGATGCCGTAGAACGGGCAGGTCCTTGTAGCTTATATCCTTCGGGGAAGGATTGAGTAGCAGCATTGTAGAACTTATCATCCTTGGCAATATTTGCCATATCTGCTTCTGTAACCATACCTTTTACTTTAAATCCATAAAACATACCTATGGGTTGCCCTTCCATTGTTATATGCGTTTTGTATGATCTTTCCGCTCCATTGGTAATAATAGTGCTGGCACCCCCCATATCAATAACCTTATGTGAAAGGTATAGGCGAAAATGGTGTTGTAAATATGCCATCTGATAATAAAGTGTTTGATCATCAGGGTGAGCGTAAGGTTTCTTCAATTATATATGTAAATTAAGACTAATCGAAGAAGCAGTAGATTTGGCAAAAGCTAATCCCATCTTTAAGATCTGTGGAAGTGTCGAAGTAAGAGAAGTGATAAAAGTCAATCCCTAAACTACCGCACCTGTGAAGGTATGAAAATCAGCCATGAAAGCAAGCAGTGCATAATAAAGCTAAGGCTTAAATTCTCACCACTTTATCCACAACATATTCAAAATCTTTCAGGTGAGTAGCCATCAGAATCGTAATTTCCGGGTATTTATGCTTAATATTTTGGAAGATAGCAATCGCATTTTCGGAACTGATGCCCGCTGTAGGCTCATCAACTACTAATAGCTGTGGCTTTTTGAGTAAGGCTTGTGCTAGTAGTAACTTTTTTCGTTGTCCGCCGCTTAATGTTTCTCCATTTTCACCTAACCAACTAGCTAAACCATCGGGGAGTGATAAACGCCAGCTTGCCAAATCAACTGTTTCCAAGGCTTGTTCAATAGCTTCGTCGGGATAACCTTCGAAGTTTTCACGTAATGTTCCGGTAAGTAAATAAGCTTTTTGAGTAACGTAAATACATTCAGGAACAGGTAAATGAGACAATTCCGCATTGTGGTTCCAGGTCAATGAGCCGCTTAGGCGATATTCGGGATAAAAAAGACTATTCAATAATGTGGTTTTCCCTTTTCCTGTTTCCCCGAAGAGTGCAATCAATTCTCCTTTTTTTATCTCTAAAGAGACTTCATTGGTGTGCACGGATGTTTCGGGGATGTTTGCACTCAGATTCTTTATACTCAAATTTTCTAGAGAAGAGTGAACTTGTACTGTTTCAACAGGTTGTTCTCCTTGTCGAATAATCGTATCAATATCTTTAATCTGATGTGCAACCGAACTTTTTTCCGATTTTCCTGAAAAAAGCATTTCTGATAATTCAGCTTGAGCCATGATACCGAAGAAAATTCCGATTGCCATTGAGGCATCAATTCCGTAATTTCCAGAATCCCAAAGAAGAAATGCAGCAATATAACTAAACCCGAGTCCGGCAATGAGTTGCAGCCAGAAAGAATTGGTTTGCAGCTTATTTTCCAATTGTTCAAGTTGTAACAATCTTTGTTCATATTGCAAGATGGCTTTTTCCTCCAGATTGTATTTTGAGATTTCTATTCGACCTCTGAAACTTTGGATGAGTGCCTGATTATTTTCTTCGCGTTGTATTTTCAGCTCTTTATAGAGTTTTCTATTTTTCTGAAAAATTAATTGGGGAATAAAAAATAACAGGATAGCAGATGAAATCAAAAATTCTAGAGCTATAACTTGCGAAAAAAACAGAAGAAAGAAAAAATAGATGCTGAGCGAAATTATCAGTGTGGTAAATGGCAAAAGCCACAAAAGAATGTGGTTCAATATTTGGTCGATACCATGCGTGCTGTTTTCTAACAATGCCGAATTGCTGTTGGCTTGCTTTTTGAAATAGGAAAATTTAGCTACCGATTGAAATATTTTCAATTGTAAAACTTGCTGAGCTTCTAATGTCGTTTTGTGGTTTTCCAAGCGCTCGAAATATCGGGTTACTGTACGCAGTAGAGCTAGTAAACGAATAATGGCAGATGGAATTAAATACGAAAACGTAATACTTGCTGTAATGAATGCTATGCTGCACATAGCCAAGAACCATCCTGAAATAGCCGGAAGGGCAATAAAGGCGACTGTCCAAAGTAGTAATAGAAAAAAACCTCGCAGCCATTTGCTTGTTAAGGGCTGTAATATATGTTTTACTATAAATTTATTCATATTTCATTTGTTCCCCCCAGTTTAAATTCACGATTGTATCTGCAACGGTATCGAACATTTTCTCGTGCGAAGCAATGATAACCAACCTGTTTTCAGCCAGTTTCATAATTTGCGGGAGAATAATTTCGACAGTATCCGCATCTAGATTTGCTGTAGGCTCGTCTAAAATTGCTATAGGTTTCGGATATAACATCATTCGTGCAAGTGTAACTAATTGTTTTTCGCCACCTGAAAGCTGTTTACCGTTGTGGCTTAACTCGGTTAGCCAACCATTTTCTTTTTTATTAAGTATTTTATCCAGAAAATCGGGATATTGGTCGCGTCTATCGGTCTCCTTCTTAAGGAAAATATTGTAGTGTAATGTTCCGTCGAAGATAAAAGGAAACTGATTCATATACGATGAGTTTACTTTCAGCCATTGGTGTGACCACGCACTGTCTTTTCCGTTTATCGAAACTGTACCATCTTGTGGAAACAAGCTTCCGGTAATGATTTTTAGCAAGGTGGATTTCCCCGAACCCGAAATACCTTTAACTAAGACCAATCCTTTAGCAGGTAGACTTAAACTGATATTGTGCAAGACTTTCACCGGCGAATCGGGATAAGCAAAGTTCAAGTTGTTGATTTCAAGAGAGCTAAACACTTCATTCGTATCGGCTAAAGTTGCATCAATCTCTTCGTTAAGTATTGGCATAACTAATTTTGCTGATGCCAAGGCTCTGTTTCGATCGTGATAAGCACTCACGAATTTTCGCAAATAAAAGAAAAAATAAGGAGAAAGAGTCAGTAAAAAGAGTGCAGTACGAAAATCGTAACTATTCCCATAATTGGGACCTGTCATAATTCCAAGCAGGCTCATTCCTAAATAAATAGCGATGGCAGCAATACAAATCGTAACAAACAGTTCCAGTACTGCCGATGACAGAATCGCAACTTGCATTACGTTAGTAGTTGCTTTATTTAGTGCCTTACTCTTTTCGGACAAAAATCGATATTGTGGTTTAAAATTGTCTAGATTAACAATTTCGGCGATAGTCTGAAGACGGTTGTAGAAAACTGCCGAGTATTTCATGAAAAGATTGATATGCTTTTTGTGAAGCGCTTCGGCTCCTACGCCAATAACGATCATTTGAAAAGGAATAACCAACAACGAAATAAGCAGCAACATACCAACCCACTTTTCGATCCAAAAACTTACGACCAATAACAATCCGCTAACCAAAAACGATGCCATGGAATATGGTATAAAAAAAGCGAAATAGGGTTTGAAGTCGTCACTTACTCTGGTAACGAATAGGGTGCTCGATACTGAGTCTAATTTGTTGTTGTTAAGCAATATTGGAAAAAGTTTCTTTTTGATTTTAGAAACAATGATATTCCCTGCTTTGTAGTTGAACAGCGAAGCAAAATGGGCAAGAATGTATCTGCCTGTAAGAAATACCGATGCATACAGTAATGCGTTAGGCAAAATCAAACCGTTGTTGAGCCACGAAGCTGCGAATTCAGACAAGTACCAGCAAAAAATGACAAAACACCCCGCACTTAAAATCGTTAAGACCGAAGCTGAGATATATGCGCCTTTCGCTTTAGCTAACTTTTTATTCAGCCATCGAGAAGCGCTTTCTTGATTTGAACTCATTAATTCTATGTAATTTTAATTTCTATTGTATTCTGTTTTATTTCCAACATAATTGTTTACATAAAGATACAATCATTTTTGCGATTGTATCTTTCTTTATTTCACTATTTGTAGTGATTTTGTATGTCAAATAAGGCATAGAAGTGCTTCACGATAGGTAATCCTAATTCAAGTAAGCTAATTTTGTGATATTTCAGAGAGGTATGAATGATAGAATTATTCTATTTCTTATTTAGGAGTACCATTATGTGTATTCTTAACTTCGGTAATCAATTGTATCTATAGAGGCAGGATTTGGCGACTGCATACAGCGACCTGCAAAGCATCTACAAAGAAACAGAAATCGGTAATACCATTGGGCGACAAGCAAGTGAAGATTTGTTTCTCAAAAAATCCCAAAGAGAACTTTCGCTACTGAATGAAACTGCTGAACAGCGTTAGCTGAATTTATTTATCGAACAACCACAATTGATAAAAGAAATTCCTCTAAAATATATTGCTTCATATATTGGCATTACCCCACAAGCATTGAGCAGAATACGCAAACGCATTTCTTAACTTGAGTTCATTGTTTCAGGCAGCAAAGCAGCTTACCTTTGCTACAAAATAATATAGATGAAACCTTTAATAGTATTGCTTCTGGCATTTACGATTTCGTTTTTTAGTACCAAATTTTTTCGTTGCAATTATGACTTTGCTTTGTCAGGAAGAATAGCAATGTCTGTAATGCTTGTGTTTACGGCAATAGCTCATTTTGTGTTTACTAAAGTAAAGGTATGGCTATGATGTTGCCGGATTTTATTCCATGCAAAACAGAAGTCGTTTATTTAACAGGAATTATAGAGATTGTTGCTGCTATCGGGCTTCTTATTCCGGATTTCCGGATAATAGTTGCATGGTTGTTAATTGCATTTATCCTCACGGACAGAAGTTGTATGACAGTAGGCAATACCTGCTTCTAAATGGTATCTTGAGATTTCGTTTTCTGAACAAGCATTCACCAAGTAATTTTCGTTGCTTAATGCTATCTCTTATTTTGGTAAAAGGAAATTCTGATTATTCAAATTTAACCTTTTCTTTTCAAAAATCTTTTTGTCAAATATTTACGAATAGGTTCATCATAAAGTTTCAAGCAGGCATAAGCCAACAAGATACTTCCTATAACCAAAGCTACAGCTCCCGGTAAAGACTCGCTAAATGTGAGGTTTTCGTTTTTAACCCATGCAAAATACACATAAATAAAAGGATAATGTACCATGTATAAAGGATAGGATATATCACCTAAAAATTTACATATACGAATTGTATATTTATCTGTGGTTTTGCCCGAAGCTCCTAAAAAAACAATAAGCGGAAAGAATACGGCGAAACATAACGTGTCATACAAACCATTCATCCAAAAATGCTCTTCTCCTCCTATACGGGGTACAGACAAGAGAACGATTATCAACAAGCTGCACAACCAAAAAGATCCCTTTATATGAATTGGCTTGAAGATACGGGATATAAGTAAACCTGCTGAAAAAGAGAAAAGCAAGCGGAGAAAACCTCCTGTAAATTCTGTACCTGTCAATTGAAATCCGGCACAGATATCCCCGTAAGGTCCGAAGATGGCGAATGTTGCTAAACCGCATCCCGCTGCAATAACTAATGCAGTGAGCGCTTTAGTCGAAAATTTGCGAATAAACAGTACATACAGGAGATTCCCTATATATTCGAAGAATAACGACCATGTAGGACCATTTAATGGATACATTTCTCCCACACCTCTAACCTCTACACCCGGAGTGACGGGGATCATCATGGAATTAAGTAATGTTGCAACTAAAAGAGAACCTATCGTAACTAGTGAGACATCCCATACCGAGCATCCCTGAAGATAAAACATGCAAGCACCTATGACAGCTCCAATTACAACCATCGGTTGGAGGCGTATGATTCTTCGTTTGATGAAATCTTTCGTTTTCATGGTTTGCCAGCGGTCATCATAAGCATACCCTATAACAAACCCCGATAATATAAAGAAAAAATCCACAGCCAGATAACCATGGTTTATTCTTTGATCCAAATGGCTTGTTGCGAAAGCTTCAAATAGATGAAAACAAACTACTATAATAGCAGCTATTCCACGCAATCCGTCAAGAATATTATAATGTGGTTTCGTATCTGCAAAGGCAGCAGATGAAATTTGTTTTTCTGACATGAAAATTATGTATTGATTGTCCGGTTTATTGTTAAATTTCTAGAATTAACTTATCTGTATTTTTTAATCTTTCTCACATAGAATTATAAATTCCGCAACAAGCAAGTAAATGAAAGTTGTTTATACTATACTTTCGAATTGTAACAGGTTATTGCTGTCGTATTTACTAAAGGAATAAAAAGGTTTTCGACCTTACTGTAAGTTAATCAAGTCAAAGATAATAAATAATTTTAGAAAGGAGAATTTCTCTATCTCCGCATCAGATCGACCACATCACGCTTCTAATAAGGTGACATTCGTTACTAAAGTTCCAAAAAGTAATCAATAAGGTGACAAAAGTGGCTATTGAGTGTTACTTTTTCGTGTTTTGTAATCATCTGTTTGTCAGCGATAAATGATTAGAAAGGTGACAAAAGTAACAAAAGTAACATTTTTCTGCTGCCTTATTTCTTTTATTCATTCTTGTTACTTTATTAATTGTATTAAGGTCTCATGTATACACCCTTTCGATAGAAGAGGGGTGGGGTGAGGTCTTAATAATCCTTACGTGGATAGATAAAATAATTCGATTCCAGCTTAAGATTGTAAATAGAATGTCT
Organism: Indolivaga alginatilytica; assembly: GCF_003201355.1. Classification (GTDB taxonomy): domain Bacteria; phylum Bacteroidota; class Bacteroidia; order Bacteroidales; family Dysgonomonadaceae; genus Dysgonomonas_A; species Dysgonomonas_A alginatilytica. The sequence continues at coordinate 76,827 of NZ_QICL01000020.1, read as the reverse complement.
GTTGTTTTTCATCAATCATTTTGATGCGTTTGCCCTATTTTATAATCATTTTCGGATAAATAAACAGGATGATATGGCCTTATTCCTTAAAATCGTTTTTGCTAATAATCTTAAAGATGTCGATACAGATACTATAAGAAAGAAACTTACTTTCAGTGAAGGAAAATGAAGATTAAAACTAATAGAAAATTTACCATTAATCATCTAGCATCTCGTAATAGAAATTTCCATTCTCAGGGATTTGTAGAATTTCTCGATTTGCCATTTCATTGGTAGCTTGGGTATAAATAAAATGATACCACCAAATAAAAAACTCTTCAAAAGTTATTTCATCAGAATAACTCAATTCTTTATATACATTTTCGCTATATAATCTATGCTTTTCTAATACAAACAATAACTCGGGTAAAAAAGAATCTGCCATTTCAGAAAATATCTTATCATCATGTTTCGAAATTTTATAAAAAAAAGTTGGCTTAACATTAGTATTCCGATTGTTTCCGTATACAGCTACTGTACGACCATCTTTAGATCTCATCTGATTACCATATATACCAAATGACTCTTTGCTTGCATCTGTGTTTTCCATTATTGCTTGATAATAATTTTTACCATGCCTATAAGGTCTTTCAGTCTGTTTTAAAAAATCCTTTTCCGTATTGTCTATTTGCCAGCTATCTAACAAAACATCACTGAGTATTAAGAATGACCATTCCTCAAAAGTTTGGGATTTTGAAATATCAGTTGTCGAAAATTGTTCTTTAATTTTCGGCAAATTTTCTTTTATTACACCTACAATGTCTTTTGATATTGGAGTTGCATATTTGTATAGTGTTTCCCCATCTTTATCTGATGCTATGAAGATCGTAGGTTTGTATTGACCTTCAATTGTATGTAACCAATTTTTAGATATTAGGAATGAGGTTATTTTGCTAATTTTATCATTGTCGAAATTTGTCTTTTCTTTGAAAGAATCTATCGAAATACTTTTATGTAAACTAAATAGTAGAAAATCAACACTATCTCTTTTAATAGAAAAATCGGGAAAATTATCGCCTTTTGATATCATACTATATTCGAATTTTTTAGCAAAAATTTCGTCAATATCCTGCTTTTGCTGAGCTTTATTATTTTGAATTATAAATAAAGAAACAATAAGAATAATAATGTTCTTCTTCATTTTGTTATTTTTTTTTAGTGAAAAAATAGTCATTCCCTATCTCCCCATACTCCTTAATCTTCACCTCGCAAATTCGCTTTGTTATATCCCTTAACGATTCGACTTTAGGAACAAGAGCATCAATATCCTCTTTGGTAACTACAAAATCGGGATCGTAGCGACCATTCACATAAGCCGTTTTGATAAGCTCGAAAAGCCGTTTTTCTTCAGGTGTGTCTTGTGGAAAGACTTTTATAAACTCGCTGGAATATTTCTTTACCGAATTTAATAGTTTGAATAAATTATGTTGCTTTGGGTTTTCTAATGTAAAGACTAAACGGATTGCATAAATATAGCTCTCACAGGCTTGATGTAAAAGAAAAGATGCTTTTTTATATTTGTTCAAATCAAAAGCCGTCATTTTAGCTATTTGAAGGAAATCGTTAGCACTCTCAAACTTATCATCAAAATATTCCTGAGCTTGTTGTTTTATTTCTTCAAAGTTAAGCTTGCGCCTTCTTGCCAGTTTGTGTTTCTCGCTATCATATAATATAACACCCTCTTGTTTTATTTGGGTGTAAAAATATCTTCCCTCTTTCAGATACTTATTCAACTTTTTCATATCATCGCTGATAAACTGAACGGGCGGTTGCCTGTCGGGGTCTTTCGCCCTGTCATAATACATATCTTCCACATTGCTGAGGGCTCTGATTGCAACTCCATCCGAAATTCCACTCGTTACCACCAATATGTCATAGTCACTTACATAGAACTGTATTCTGCCGAATTCATACTTTTCGTCATACGCCACATAATCATTTCGGGCATAACTACCAAAGAGGATTATCATTTCGGTCTGCTTAATCCGTGTCAGGATAGATTCAACTATATAATGCAAATCTCGCTGATTGGTTGATGGTAGATATGATATTGACTTTTTCATTCAAACGGTTTGTATTTAAACTCGCAGAGTTGTTTATTATCTAAGCAAGTGTAAGTGGTTGATCTATTTATGTCCTGATAATGTATCATTAAATGCTTTCAGTTACCTATGGTGCAACACAAAAAGGTCTGCGACCTTAAAGATAGGTAAAAAAGGAAAATCGGGATTGATTTGGGGGTGGTTAATTTAATATTTGTATCAACGTCCTGTGGATTTTAAACACAAGGAATACGAAGTTTAGTCATAAAGTATCTTTACAGTGCTTTTTTATCAACTATTCGGAAGAAAAATTAAACAGGCTCTTAATAACAGGCTTTATTGAACTATTTCCAAAGATAATAGGTTCTATAAATTAGATACCGCAATAATAAGTTGGATATATCTATGTACCCGAAATAAAAATAAAAATATGAGCAACAATATAAGCAATACAAAGAGGTTGTCACAAGAACAACAGCACGAACTATTCGAAACACTCCAAGCTCGTTTTGAAAAAAACAAGAACCGTCATAAAGGTATTGACTGGATTAAAGTACAGGCAAAGCTAGAAAGCAACATCGAAAAACTGTGGTCGCTAAATGAAATGGAGAGAACGGGTGGAGAACCCGATATCGTTGACTATGATAAAAAGGCAGATCAATATATTTTCTATGATTGTTCACCCGAAAGCCCTACAGGACGCAGAAACACTTGTTACGACAGGGAAGGGCTCGAATCAAGAAAAGAATTTAAACCGGAGAATAATGCTGTTGACATGGCAGCGGCTATAGGTATTGAGCTATTAACAGAAGAGCAATATAGGGAATTACAGAAGCTTGGAAATTTCGATCTCAAAACATCGAGCTGGCTAAAGACGCCCGCAGCTATTAGAAAGCTTGGAGGTGCCCTTTTTGCCGACCGCCGCTACGACACTGTCTTCGTATATCATAACGGTGCACAGTCGTACTATGCAGTAAGAGGATTCCGTGGTTTACTGAGGGTTTGAGTCTTACACATATACGATAGGTACAGAAACGAGAAAAGCGACAAAAAGAAGAAATCTTCAATTTGTCGCTCTCAGTGCGGATGAAGGGACTCGAACCCCCACGTCTCTCGACACCAGATCCTAAGTCTGGTGATATATGCTTTAAATCAGACCTTTACGAAAAAGTTCTAAACTATTTCTAAACAAGGTTTAAATATGTCGGTTTACAAAGTCGTTACCCTCTGGACGACTTTAAATATTTTTCTAACGTCTGCTAAATTCAAAGTTTGTTCTGAAACCTTAGCTGACGGATTAAGATAATTACATACTATCTCATTGGACTTTTTATTATGATCGGTTAGTTGAGTAAATATGAGCTTATCCGATAGAACAATAATCCAAATAGTATAAACTTCATACTCTTTATTAAATTCCTCCATTTTCACTTCCTTTCCAATCGCAATATCTAAAAAACTTAAACTATGTTTTTTATTATTTTCCATAGCCTTAGTATTAACCTGAAAAGCTATGTAAAAGCCTCTCGGATATTCATTAAGGTAGAAATCAAAAAATCTATTTCCGTTTTCTAAAGACTGAATGTAATTTTCGTAATAATCTATTTTGATGTACGGAGCGGAAATTTTATACTCACTTACGTCTGTTTTCTGAAACCTGTTACAAAAACCAGCCGTTATAAAATCTATTAGTTTTTTTCTTAGTTGTGGTCTTATATTAATCTCCCCATCTCTATTTTCCCAAGTCGATACAGTTTGACGTGAACTACCTAAGTATAAAGCAAGTTCATCCTGTGTCATTTCGGCAGCCTCCCTAGCTTCCTTTACTATATCGCCAGTAAGGGCAAAATTAATTTCCGTTTGTTCACTCATTTTAGCAAAATTGTAGTTCACACATCCAGTCTTAAATTCATTAACAAAGTTTAAGACAATATTTTATCAAATTTACTTGTTACTTGTCATAAAAATATAAAACTTTGTAAAGTTGTCGGGTTTATTTGATGTTTACTTTACATCTTAAAGTTGTTATAAACCCACTTAACTTGTCACAAATATAATATATTTTGACAAATAATACCTACAATTCTAAGATTATTAATGTATTTATATGATTTTGCATTAGAAAATGAATGATAATATCGGAAATGATACAGATGTCTGTGGATTTAGTATCTAAATCGCTCGCCGAAAATAATCCTTACGATATTGACGACTGTATTTCTGGCTTTCGCTTCATTGTAGAATTTAAAGGAAATGAAGATAATGTCGGAATTTTAACCGCCGATGTTTTAGATTCAGACTGGCTATTAAACATTGAAGCAAGCCAATTGCTTCGGAATGAAGTACAGATACTTCTAAATACCCGAAATACAGAATACAGATACTTACTCAATCAGGCAAATGAGATACAGAGAGACAGATTAGAAGAAATAGGAATAAATATAGGTCTTTGACATGCTGAAAAACTAATTCCCTGCTACGGCAGCTTTCGCATTGGGTTGCGGAGTGGATTAGACAAGTGAAACTACTATTATGCACTAAAACTGAAAAATACATACCAGCTTGTATTCTTATTCCTGCGGAAACTGGCATAGAATAAATCTTTACCGTATTTTGAAAAATATTCGGGAGCCGCTTTTTTCCGTTTCTTTGAAATCGTGTCTCTGATTTCCAAAACTAATTCACGTACATATTGCGTTGCAGATTCCTTAAACCCGAAATATTCCTTTTCATAAAGAATTTCGATAAGTTCAACCAGATAATCTTCAACGTCTCTATGAAACTGAACGGTCATTTCTTATCGAATAGTGCTTCAACTCGTGGTATAACTCTTTCTAGCAATTCCTCTGCTGTAAGAAATTCCTTTTCGGGGCTTACTTTGGTAGCAAACTCTTTTCTAGGCTTATATATCCGTGCCTCTTTCGAGGGTATTCCTATTGCTTTCATAACTGTAATCTTATATGATACAAATATAAATATAAAACAATTACTCTAATACTCTGTTTATGAATATTCCGAAAATTAACGAATTGTTATCTATTTTTGCACTCTTATAAATCTTATTCATTCAAATAGAAAAAAAATTACTTTTTCAACGATTCTTCCAACAGTTTACGCAGATATAATATTTCTGCGTCTTTAGCTTGAACCTCTCTTATCCGCAAATCTTTTTCCTCCTGCAATATTGTTTTATACAGTTCTATTATTTCAGGAGAAATATTATTTATAGTTTGATTTATGCCTGAATAACTATTTGCAGAATCATTATTTGTATTATTACTATTTATAACACTATTGGCATTCATTGCCTTATCAATATCAAAATCCCTTAATTCAGATATAGGGCATTCTAAGACTTCGGCAATTTTCTCTAATGTTTCATCTTCAATAGTTTCCTGACTTTCCAACATTGACACTTGCCCCTGAAACATACCCAATTTTTCACCGAGTGCGTCTTGTGACATATGTCTCCTTTTACGTTTTATCATCACATTAAATCCGTGATGTGGTTTTGTACCGATTACATCTGTTTCCATACATTAAGACTATTTATTATCAACGTTTAACACGAAATTAGTACAAATTACTTTATAAATATAATCAAATTGCCCTAAAATGAAATAAGAAGTTACTTTTTTTGAAAATTACAAATTTATAAAATGCTTATAATGAGCCATTATATTTATAATGCCAAAATTATTTTTATAATTATTCTTAAGTGATATATTTGTGTCTCACTTAAGAATGAGATAATTTTTTCATAAAGTTTGTGTTATAAGAAGGATAGGCTGGGGGTTGTGTTCCCGGCTTAATAAGCACAAGGAATATATTAAGTTTTGTAGACCCCTATTAACCCTTTAATGATATCAACCTTGTGCTTATGTTTTTTTAATACTGCTAACTTAAAAAATGACCTGATAAAATTTTAGTCTATGATTAACTCCATTTCAAAAGATACAATAATTTCAAAACTGAATCAATTAAAATCTTTGCCTTGTATAGAGCAAGTATGTAAGGGACTGGCGAAAGCAGAAAATAATATTTGTACTATACCTTTATTATCAACAAATAAGGAAAACCTTTAAACATACCATAAAGTTAATATCAAATTATATTTAAACAAACCAATTATTAACCATCTGCACTATGCCAAGTTTCTCTCTGAGCAGATAAGCAAATCAATTAATTTAGTAAATATCAATCAAAGACTTTAAAAACCCTTCGTGTTGCAAGTATATGGAGAGCCATAATTCAAGCACCCTTACCTATTTATTACTTTATTATTTTTTGTATATCATTTATAAGAGAGAGCGAGGGAGGATAACATTAACGGGTTATCCTTCTTTTTTTATCACACTAGCCGAATCAAGTCCAGTTCAAAGTAGACACGATCATAAAGTTAAAATCCGAATCATTGGGAGTTTCATCATCGCCTGTATAAACCTCAAAATAAGATGTTGCCTTAGTAGTTACATTGGCATAACGCCCGTGAATAGTACCGCCACTTTCACATGTAATAAAAACAATATAATTATCCACACTTGAAAACGGATTTTGAAATGTAAGTTTATACCTACCTTCCGAAACACGGGTAATACTTGAAATCGGGTCAGGCGTAGTCTGCTTCGTAATCCTTCCACCTCGCACCATTCCTATATTATATACATTTAACCCGAACCCTGATTGATTATAAGAATTAGTGTTGAATCGGTTTAGAATTATCCACCCGTAGAAAACAGCCCCTTCACCATATCCGATTAATTCGACCCCTTCGTGTTTTTGAATGGTTAGTGCTGTCTTTTTAACTCCGTTCTCAAAAAAATACATACCGCTAGGTGCAGAAGCCGATATATTACCTGCGGGCGTTTTACTCTCAAATTTCTCATTAATGATTGTCGCTCTGAACCCATTGTATGCAGTTGTAAAAGGCACTACAAATGCAATAGTCCAACTCAGTGAATCGCCCGTAATCACGATATTATTGTTGTCTTGAAGCCCATAAGTGGAAAATTCCACCCCACTGCCTGAATTTAGCCTGTATGTTCCGTTCCTGAATGGTGTCAGTAAGCCACCCCTCAGAAATGCCGTACCGTTTTTTCCGTCTAGGAACAAATTAGGCAGATTGTCTGTCTTAGCTATTGATTCAAACCGATCACCGTTCACCGTAAATCCCCCGAACTGTGCCGTCTCTGCCTGAATAGCTTTAGTGATGGTTGTACCTTTCAACTCGATTGTTTTACTTGCAAGCGTTATCTTATTGTCGGTTAATGTCAGGGTCGAGCCGACAATCTGGGGGATATCTTCGGGTGCTGGCGACCAAGCCGACGATTTAGTCCCTTCCTCATATTGCAAGTTTGCCAGATAGAATGTTCCGGCACTTCCCGAATAAAAACACACACTACCACTGCTAGTCCATACGCCTTGCGTCTCAAAACGCTGCCATGCCGTAGTTACAGCACATGACTTTGAACCCGTACCGCCTTCATGCGAAATAGTTACATTCATAGTGGCTGACGCTTTCATATAACCCGAAATAACATAGTTCTTTCCCGAAGTCCGCCTTGTAGCCGGATTCTGATATATCCCCTGACTTGCAGCCGTTGCTACTATTTTCGCTACCTTTCCGTATATAGTATCGCTTTCAATTGTCCTCGTACCACCGTTAGAACTCCAATTCGTAAAATCATTACTGAAATTCGAGTTCAAAAGCAAATTCCGACCTCCAATCTGTATTTTATTGACTTCTAGTGCTATTTGGTCTGCTGTTTGGTTTATCTTCGACCAGAGTGTCTCGCCTGTACCTACCGAACCTATTCCCGTCTTAGTTACTAAGTTCGTGATCGAAGCATCGGTAATCGTTTGCTTTGCCTGAGATACATATACATTGATCTGCTGCCAAGTGCTGCCATTCCAACGATATGAATAGTAGCAACCATCTGTAACACTTATCTTATACCAAAGATCACCCGTCTTAAAACCGCTTGTCGGAGCTAGGGGTGTAGTATCTGAATAATACGTCTGGTTTTTAGTATTTGCCGTAGTATTCGCTGCATTCGCTGTCGTTTGGGCATTGTTGGCTGCTGATTGTGCCGTATCTGCTAAACTTTTATAATCAATTTCGGCTTGGGTCATGTCGTAAACGGTAGCTAAACCCAGATACCACTTAACAGGGGCGGCGGCTGTCCCTGCCGTTCCATTGAGGGCGTAGAAATTGGTACTGCTGAAAGTTCCGCTACTGCCCGATTGTACGATATTAATATATTCCTCATACTTACCTGTTCCGATTGTCGGAGTTATCCAACGCTGATAACCACCTGTTCCTGTTACATTAGAATGATATGAAATGCTGTAATTGAGAGGTAGTTTTGCGATTATCCGTGTAATAAACTTAGCATTTGCCCGTGTCGTTGTACCCCAGAAGAAACCGCCCAGATACGGAGAAGCCGCACCTGTATTTGATATTTCCACGCAATAGGCTGACGTAGTAGGGCAATCTGCTTGCTTGGCTATCCGTTGCATTGTAGTGACACCGTTTGCTGCATTATTATAAACGGCAATACCATTCATCCCGGTTGAAAAATCAATATCACGATACAATATCTTACCACCCTGATACGATCTTCCTTCGGCAAAGTTCTTAGCTTCATTAGCTGCCGTATCGTCCGTATATTTGGTTGTGTTTATCCAGTCGGCATCTACAAAAGCACCCGAAAGCCGTGTATTCTGGCTCTGTTTGATTATTCCTTCATAAGTGACCCAAAGATCATTTTTAGCATAGGGAACTGTCGGTCTATCGGTTGCAGCACTAGTATAGGACTTATACACGGCATTTTTACCCTCAATCTTAGAAACAGTAGAAGCTATCTCTCCAGCCTGTACCGTTAGCTTTGATTCCGCAGTAGTGACACGTCCGTTCAGGGAATTAAAGTCGGTTTGACTTGCTTTTAAAGCGATTTTATCATCCAGAACTTTGAAAGAAGTATCTATCAGAGTAGCTGTTTTGACCTGTAATATTTCTATGATCGAAGGTTCTGAACCATCCAGACGGTGAACCATCGGATTAAAGAAAAACTGGTTAACCGTGCTATCAGCACTATAATATAGGTACGATCTGAAACTTACAGCCTTATTATCAGCCGTGAACTTGAAATCAGTTCCGCTAAAAACTTTCCTACCCGACATGTCGTAAACTCCGCTTATACCGCTTTGTGTCGTAACAGCATAAGGGTGAATAATACCTACCATAAGAAACCATTCTGCATTAGCCAGATTTGTAGCATTCCAGAAATAAGGATTACCGTTCGCTGTTATTTGACTTGTCGGCTTCCAGTACCGTATTCATATAAAACTCTAACGCTTTGGGAAAATTTGCATTTTCATCATAAAACTGTGCGGCGTAATAATTAGCAATAGCCGATTCATCCGGCTTTCCTTTCATATAAAAATATCTTTGAGCCACAAGAATCAGGCTATCTTTTGTAATATCCTTTCCAGCTTCGTATTTAGCACCAATATAAGTTACTATATACTGCATATAATCGTTTTTATCCATATTTTCAGGATTACGGATAGAATCAAGCAACCCCATAGCCACATCAGGTTTACTTACAGCTAAACTATTTTGAGCCTTCTGTAATAATTCTTGTGAATTGTCTTTTTTACAGGAAAATAAGGATAATGCGATCAGCAGAAAGAAAAAATAATATTTAAGTAACTTAGGTAGTTTCATACGATAAAAGTTTAATGTGTCAAAAAAGAACGGTTGCAGAAAAACTGAAACCGTTTTGTATTGAGTTATTTAACAGAAGAATCTATTAAATCGTTTTCCTTCGTGTCAATTTTGTGTATTAATGTATCTTTTAAAATCAAAGACATATAAGCCCCTTCTTTACCTCCATCCCCTGCACCGATTCCCTGATCCATTTCATCTTTTTGACAGGACGTAAATAAAAATGCAGTAAGGCTAATTGCAATCAGTATTGTTTTAGTTTTCATTATTATATAATTGTGCGTTAAAGGTTAATTCAGTCTATCGAGAACAAATTACACAAATAAAAAAAAATGAATTTGAATAATCGCACCAGATTGAGGCTTTAATATTTTAGATGGAAATTTTGAGGAATTAGTTATTAAAAAAGGAGAAAAACTATCCCCTTACTAACACATCACCGCTAATCGTAACCCTACCGCCTTTCTTATACACAAAGCACCGTGAACCCGATTCATTTTCGACTACAACATGAGCGTTATCATAGACACGTATAAATGCGATTGCACCATCACGGATTATTATTTTCACTATCGAATCATGTCGAACATGAATATCTCTTGAAACATAGTTGTTTAAAACTATTTCGCCGCTACAACTCCCGTTAAGGATGGCGATTTTAGGATTTAAAAGATTGACATTAGAATCCACAAACACCCCTTTACCTTCGGCGATCTTCCCGAAGTTCTTTTTGATAAATTCATTGGAAGGGTAATTATTAAGGATGCAGAAGTCAAGACCTTTAATATACTTATCCACCAATTCTTCTAACGAAGGCGTTCCCCAATCATTAGTCCAATCACTACACAGATCATACTTTATAGCTTCTGTTTTCAATATTTCAGATACATTCATACGGGTTATATTTATTATAAAACAAACTCTATATATACAGCGAACCCTTCTCCACCATAACTAGTAAGGGAAGGTTAAAAAAAGAAGGAAAATAACCAGAATCGCCAACTTAGAGCCAAAATTTAGCCGTCAGTCAACCTATTTTCCAATTTTTTCAGAGGGTAACACATACAATCTCCATATTGCCTTTATGTATTTGCTTTCGCCTCATGGTGTCGCCTGTTGTTGGTTCGTGGTACAGAGCAGGACTATTCATAAAGGTGTTACAACTCGGTGGTGATTACTTAAGAGTAATCTCGTTCTAATGTTTAACTCCCCAGAACTAGGTATAAGAAGGGTGTTAAAAAAACGGCAGCCGTCCGTTTCACAAGTTCCGACTGCCTGAAATGAATTTATTAATTCTATAAAATGAAGAAAATAATATAAATTTAAGGATTAGAAAATAGTTTTCAAAACATTTAATAATCTAATTTACAACAAACTAACTATGCTTGGTATTTGTCACACCATCTAAGAAATATTGAAACGGACACCGCTTCCGCTTGTACTAACCCGACGTAACAGCGAATAAGTTTCTTCCGAAAGCTCAACTAATCGGGTCGTGTTGTTGGCAGTAGCAAGCGTGTTGATTTGAATACGCATAATCTCGGCTTGCATCAGGGCGAAAGTATCTTTGTTAGTCTCAGCATGAAGAAGTATTCGTTCAACCATTGACCTTTGAACCGAAAGGTCGGCACGCATCGCATTGATGTAAGAAGCTAACAGATTGGCAGTATCTTCAGTTACTCCGGCAATTCCTTTCGACAATGTTTCTTCACTCGTTGCATCCTCTAGGTTTATCCCTGCTTCTTTTGCGGCTTCAACTAATATTTCCCATGCTTTCTGCCATTCCCCCAGATTGCCCTTAAGTTTGGTAAGTTCTTTGACTAAGCCGTTCATGTCTTTTTTACTCAGATCGCCATCGCCCAAAATTCCCCCTTTACCATCCGTACCGAACATATAGGTTCGTAATTGCTCCATCATCGGTTCTACATACTGCAATTGAAGAACATTTTTAAACACATTCTTCATAATATCGGCTACCGTAGCGTCAAACGCCTTTGCAGCATCCTCACCTTTCGACCAAGCCTCGACCAGAGCATCTGAAATACTTTTAGCCCAATCTTTAATTTTTATGCCATATTCCTCGCCTGCTAAATCTTCGTAGAAATACCTGATCTGATCTTTGATTTCACTGATTTGGTTCTCATAGTCGGCTACGGTATTCCAATCGGTCTTTTTCTTGGCAATCTCATTACGTCGCTGGCTCTCCAGTTCCCTTTTCTGTTTTTCGAGATTTTGAACCTGTTGCTTTGCCTGACTTGTGCTTATTGCACCTAATTGGCGTTCGACTACCCTTTGTAACTCGCTGTATTCATTCTTTAGATACTTTACTTGTGTCTGGGATTTCTTTATCGCTTTATCCAGCTTTTTGTCGTGCTGCTGTGCTATGGATGTGATACCGCCGATTATCCCCTGAATAACTTGAACAGGGTTTCCGCTTGCTATTCCCATAGCGATATTCGAGGCAGCCCCTACCATTTCACCTATAAATTGGGTGGTATCGGCTGCATCCTCATTACCTAGTGCATCGAACATACCACCTAATTCACCCCCGACTGACTGAACAATGGCGTTAAAGTCTTGCATTTTTGAGGACATAATATCCACCATATCCATACCTTCGCCGTATTCCGATAATGGACGCATAAGACTGGCAAGAGGGTTACTTTTTCGCTGGTCTTTTTGTAGTCCTGAAATACGTTTCAGAATACGTTCGTACTCTTTTAGTTTTACAATAGTATTGCCAACACTTCCGTCCTCATTCGGGAGATAATAACCTTCCAGCTTGCCATCGTTGTTATAATTACCATACTTAAGTTTTCCGTCCTCATTTTGGGTATTGGAAATTAAATCGACGGTTTCCTTTGCCTTTTTAATCAACCTATCCAGATGGCGGTAGCCAATTTCGGTCAGGTCGCCGAATAGCTGATTATAGAATGGGGATAATTGCAATAATTCCGCTTCCAAATCCTTGACCGCTTCCTGCTCGGCTTTAGTTAAAGCGTCGATAGCTTCCTTTTTCTTTCCGGCACTCAGGTTACTGTTTTCTACATCCTCACGCTGTTTTTCATATTGGTTATGAATCGTATTTATTTTATCCTGAGTAGTAGAATACTCAGCGATAATTTTAGACATGTCGATTTGAAGGGCGAAATCTTTTTCCTGAATTGCCTGTCTTATATCCTCGACCAGTTCCCTCACTGCTTCGGGAAGTTTGGTCTGGTCTGCATTTAATAAATCTTCATAGATACCACCACCCGACATATTTTTAAGCTGGGCTTTCATGGTATCTATGTAATTCATTACCGATGCCGCAGGGTCGCCAAAGGCTATTTGAGCCGCTTGTCCCTTATCTCCCGTAATACCGAATATTTCTTCATACAGGTTATACTTATCCTTATATTGGGATAGCTGCTTTTCAATCTTCTTTAATTCCTTGTCAGCATTTTTGGATAATGTTTCGATCTGGATGCTGCCAAGTTCTTTATTCCAAGTAAGCCGGACATTCTCGGCGGTATCAGCATTTTTCTTACCGATTTTTAGAATGTGTTTATCTAAAACATCGACATTCGTTTTTAGGTAATTTACATATCCGTCCTCAGTTATATCTGAAAGTTGTATTCCCTTGTATTCTTCTATGGACTGAATATTTTTGAAAGCATCCTCCGCAGACATTAATTTTAGAAGGTCGCTATATTCCTTCTTAGCACTTTTGACAATCTCAACCTGTCTTTTGAGTTTTTCGGTAAATTCATCCTTCTTACTTCCTTTCTCCTTTGGCTTGAAAAAGTCCGATAAGTCCATACCTATCATCTTACCGCCTTCTTCGATCTTACCTTCTGTTTCTTTATCGGCAATATATCCTTCGGCTAGTTTTTTCTTGGCTTCGGTTATTTTCAATGGAAAAGGGAACTTGTTTTTGTCGATGTCGAATCCAAGTTTTATAAGGAGTGGTTTTTGCTCGTCCATTCGGGTCTTCACTTCCTTATAAGTCTTTTTCATATCGTCGATAACTTCATTCATATCTGTATCTAAATGAATAGTGACGACGTTTTTGTCCGAATTTATTTTATCGTTAAGTTCCTTTCGCCAGCCCTCCAGTACTTCTTCGCTATCCTCTTTCAATTCAAACTTGATGTTCCATTTGGATAATACTTCTTTCTGACCATATTTACCAAGTTCATCAAGGCTTTTAATCGTGGTTCGGATAAGCTCTTCGTTATCTTTATTGAATACATCGACACCCTTGTTTTTGAAATGGATTTCCAACGTTTTAGCCAGTTCCGTTAAATCCTGATTAGCGTCTTTTGTTAAGGTTGACAACTCCCACATCGAATCCGAATATTCCTTTACATGGCTCTTATGGCTGCCAGTAAATATATTATTATACAAATTGGTGTCAGACAGGCTGCCTTCTGCTACCTTAGTCTGGTATCGGGCGTTCTCGGCTGTATGAGCTATCAGATCATATACTTCAAGTACTTTTTCGGCATGGGTTTTCTCCGATTTAAGTATATCCTCAATTTGTTTTTGCCTTCCTTTGGCAAAATCTATCTTACCGAAATTCGTAGGAACGCCCCCGATCTCTTTAGCCTTATTCATTGTTTCCAATATCTTAGAATAAGTCTTATCCAGTTTTACGGCGTTCATATCTGCCACATTCTCCGCTTTCGCCAGCTTCTCCAGTTTCTCAACCAGATCGTCCGTAAAAAAGCCGCCTGTCTCGGATATGGCATACTTGGCAAATTTTTTAGCATCCACCATCGTATTATATCTTTCCTGTGCCTGTGTCAGCAAATCGAGATTATCCGCATGGTCTTTTATTGCCTTTGCCAGTTCGGGTTCTTTCTGCGATAGGGTTTTTATTATCTCGGCTCTTTCGGCTGTGGCAGCCTTATTGTCCTTTGTCTCTTTTGTCAGTTCCTTCAATCGGTTTATGAGCTTATTGACCGATTCAGCCTGATTATTTATATCAGTAATAGACGACAATAACTTTTCTTTGGCTCTGTCCTGTGCATCTACAAAAGCCACAAGACCGCCGATAAGTGCAACTATTCCGGCAAATGCCAAAGCATAAGGATTTATTTTTGACACAGCGTTCAAAATAGTTTGTGCAATAGTCAGGGATTTAATAGTAGTCAACAATCCCTGCTGTGCTATGGTCGCAGCTATCACTGCCGCTTTATATGCACCGTAACCTAGTATGATCGTTTTGAGGATAGCCCAATACTTTTCCCACTTATCCATAATATTCATTATGGCATCGACACCGCCTTTCAATAAGTCACTGTTTGCTGTTCCGATGGCATCCAGCATAATGTCGTAGGCATCCCGTAAGTTGGAAATCTTACCTGCCAGTGATGTCGCCTGTATTTCCTGCATCTGATAGAACATACCGCCCTCATTCGTCATATCCTGAAAGATTTCCTTAATCATGGCATAAGGAACTTCACGCTTCGATATTTTATCGAACACGTCACCTGTTGTTACTATCTCTCCGTTTAGTTTGGTAAACTTCTTCGCAAGTTCATCTACCAACGGAATGCCTGCCTCTGTAAATTGACGGACTTCTTGCCCCCGTAATACTGTGGCAGAACGCACTTGTCCTACTGCTAAAACAATGCGACGCATATCTACACCAAGCCCAGCACTTACGTCCGCAAGGCGTTTCATTGTATCGAAAAGTTCATTCGCAGGGAATGAAAAAGCGGACAATTGCTTGGTATAATCTACAAGTTCCCTGTAATTAAATGGAGAGTAAACCGCTAAATCCCGTATCTGCCCGAATATTCGGTTTGCTGCTTCTTTGTCTTTCAGTATGGCAGACAGTGATAACCGTTGTTTTTCCAACTCACCGCTTACCATCGCCATTTCTTTTACAAATCGTCCAACCTGATAAATGGAGAAGTAAAACCCTATCTGAGTAGTTAATTGCTGTAATAAGGCTTTCTGACTGAATAACGATCTGCTGGTTTGTTGTATGGCATTGTTGTAATTACCCTGTCCCGATGTTCCGACTAATTCAGCCCTTCGTTTGGCTGCCTCTGTCCGTTGAATTTCGGTTTGAAGCCTTTGCTGGTTGATAAGTTCTTTACTTGCCTTTTCTTTTTCAATGGCGGCTAATTTGGCACTGTTTACAAGTTGTTGCCTTTTGATATTTTCCGTTCTCTCAATTTCACTGCGTAGTTTTTGTTCCGAAGTTATGCGGTCATTGTCTTGGGTCGCATTTCTTGAACGGATGCCGATACCCTTTTCAATCTCGTTGTTTAGTTTTTGTTCTAAAATCAACGAATTGCCTGCACGTCTTTCTTTAGCTTCTCCTGCTCTGGCTTCTGATTCGATCAGGCGGTTCTTTCTTTCCTGAATTTTCAGCGAATCCAGTACATCTTTAGTAGAGTTCGACGTTTTTCCTACTGTAAAGCTGGAGAGTAGATTTTGTAAGGCAACGGCATCTTTCTTTCTATCTTCAAGAATCTGCTTTAGCCCCTTATCGTCGCCACCGATAAGGAAACTAAGATTTCCAATATTTGCCATGTCGTTTATGTGTTTGTGTTAAGTTCTGACAGCTTCATTTGCTGCCATTCTTCCTTTTTCCTGCGTTCCCGTGATTTGCGGAGCGATTCTTCATTCAGCCTGATGCTTTCTTCGTCGGCTACGCTTTTCTTCTCTCTGGTGTCGGAGTTATAGACTACCCGTGCTACGTCCAAAGCCATAAGCTCATATTTCGCTACGGAGAGTTTGAACCGATAATGAAATTCAGGAATGGTGATTAATCCGAAAAAGAATGTTAGCGGCTCCGTTATCCAAGCATGGTCTTTTCCGATGGCGGTTCTTGCTCCGATGAAAGTTCTCGTCGGAATCGCTGTACTTCCTCTGTCGTCATTGTCATGTTCGTTATCTTCATCTGACTTACCAATGCAGAACCGATGTACCAACTCCCAGCAGGAACTTTTTTTTTAGACAGTATGATTATAGGTTCTAACTGATCGAAAGAATATCCTTTCACATAATAGAGGTAACGCCAATATATCCAGTGAAAAAACTTTATTTTTAATCCGTTCAACAGGCAAAGGGAAGCCGCTTTCGATAAGAATTTTGATCGGTTGGTAATAATTTTGATGCTATCTTCATCCTCTGCTTTTACACCTTCCATCAATTCAAGTTTTGATAATCGTTCAAGTGTAAAACCTTTCATCCAGCCGATCATATATTTCTTCTTTGTTCTGGGTATGGTTAACTCGTCTTTGTCGTTTTCCTGAATGGATAACAGTAGTTTTTCGTCCTCTATCGTTGGTTGGTTCATAGTGGTTTGTGTTTATAGGTTATAAAAAAAGGGAAGGAAATACCCTTCCCCTTTTGGGTTTTGTATGATAATGAAAAGGTCTGAAACCTTATTTTTCGTAGAAAAGAACGTCGCCTTTATTATCAGGATTTGCTTTCGGCGTAGCGGTAAAGCTCACCGCAAAAGCACTGGATGAAGTGGAAGTCCAATCGAAGTTTGCGATAAATTCGCATCTGGGAATTACGATTGCCATATCCCCAGCCGCATTAGTGATTTTCACCATTACATTGATAACCTTGTTTTCAAGGTCTACGGCAGTACTTTTTGTAAATCCCGTAATAGGCGTAATTGCGGCTGCATTGGTTTTGAAAAAATAAGATAGAATCTCTTTTGCAATCGAAGGAATCTTACCCGTAATTGTAAATTCGCCACTATCATAGGTACAGGCTATTGCTGACGACATTTGATCGACCTTGATTTCTGTCTTACTCGGTTGTGCCTGCGAAAAGCTCACACTGTCCTTTACAGTGTAAATTTCGTCTGCATTGTCGAATGTGGTGGTAGCCAATGCCCCAACGGGTGAAAGCTGAATCTTGGAGATTCCTATAAATACTTTGTCTAGTGCTGCTTTAGTAAGTGTTGCTGCCATGATTATAAAGTTTTGATGTGTGTTTGTATTAAGATTGCTATGACATTATACCCGTAGTTGTCGTCTCCCAGAGGGATAACCGTAGGGTGTATGTCGAATAAATAAATGTCGTTTTGTATCGGAAAAATGGTTAATAATCTGGAGTATAAAAGGGATAGCTTAGTAGCGTTCTTTTCACCGTTTGAAAGGTTTTTCGCAAACAGTTCTATTTGGCACATACAAGTACCCAAAGCCGAAAGGTCAGTAATTTGAGATGCCACCGACACAACTGTAAAATCTGTCATAGACGTATCTTTCAAGTTAGGGCGTTGACCTAAGAATACCTTTTCCGTTACATTACCGATTCGGATAGCTTCGGCGAGTGCTTTTTCAATCTTCTGTATATCGTAATTAAGGTTCATTTGATAGGTTTAAAACTTTTCACAAAGTCATGTCTTGCTGTTTCGTAGCCATCTACCAATACATTTAATCGCCGCACTTTTTGGAGATATTCACTATATTCCGTCCCAGTTGTAAAAACGATGCCGTATTTCTGGGTACAAACGTAACTTTTAAGGAACTCCGCAGATGTATTTTGACCGTAGCCTGCATCCGTGTTTACATCTGCTGTAAACCATTTGCGTATTCTACCGTCGTAATCCAGAAACTTATAAACAGTCTCACCTTCAATCAGCTTGTTTCTTATTGGGTCTGGGTACTTACTGTTAAATCCCAGAACTTCAAGTTTTCCCATGTAATACACCCCGAATGCGAATGATGTTATTGTATTACCTGTCAGGTTTCGGAACTTGGTCTGCTTGGGTAGAATATCGTTAACCATTCTGACACCAAATTCTACCATCTGCGGTACGACGTAGTAATATTCGTCTTTCAGTATAGTATCAATACATTGGTTAAACTGCTTTTCGATGCTGTTCATTGTTAACTGATTGCTGTTGACTGTTTACCCGTTTCCATTTTCGTTGAACCAGACGTTAGCCCCCAAGTTGAATACTTTCGCTTCTTCGATTTTACCTTCCTTTACTTCTCCGTTGGTGTTATTGGTGAATGTCACATAATCCCCTTTTCGGATTATAAAAGTGTGTTTCGGCAGAGACAGTTTATAATCGGCTTTTATCACTTCTGCGTCAATATCCAACCCTCGCACCATATCACGCAAGCCGCATATAGATTCAAATACAGGTTCAAATATTTCTTCTCCTGTTACCAGATCGGTTAGGGGTGTCCCGTATTCGTCCTTTAATGCCCGTTTGACCGACATCTGATGTGGAAAGCGTGGGTTATAAGCTAAAGATGTATTCATAAATATTGATTCACAGGTTATTGATCGGTTGATTTTATGCGAACTCAGTTAATAAAAAGGTCTGCGACCTTACCATAAGTTGACAAGTTTTATCCCCGAATTGTACTTCTTGTCCTGATACTTTTTGTAAATGGATTTAGCCGTATTCTCAAACCGTTTTTTATCCGTAACCGAAATAGTTTTCCCTGCTTCCGTATGCGTCCATCCCCCGTCACTGTCTTTCGAGCCTGTGTATGAGGTTGGGCTTGAAGCCGCCCACATGAGAAGGTCAGCATAAAGAAGCTCCTTATCTTTCATCGACAATTCGCTTACATCAGAGTTCTTTTCTATTTCACGGAAAACACGGATTGAGTTTAAAGCGATCTCGTTTACATCGAAGCCGACCAATCCGATTAAATAATCCTCAATCGTCACATAAAAAGCAGCCGTAATTTCTACATCTTCCGTCGATTCGAGTGTGTACGGATTATCCGTAAATGTCGATTCTCCGTTAACGAAATGCTTGAAAGTCCAGCCTACATCGGGAATTGCCGTTAAGGTGATAGAATTTTCATCTATCACCTTTTCGGTCTTTCCTTCACCTGATATGTGTACGGTCGATTTCATATCAGGCTACTGTTAAGTATGTCATGTATTGAGGTTTATCAGGTACAACCAAAGCTGTTAGCTCCGATTCGATGTATTGTGTATTTGTTCGTGTGTCGTACCACTGTTTCAATACGGTTCTTCCCCCGTCGAACCATGCGAACCTTGCCGCAGGGTCAGGTACAACAATAGGCTCTACCGCTTTTATAGTACCCAGTTTGCCGTCGGGAACTAACACCCATACATTCGGCTCGAATGATCTGATTTGGTCTTTGACAACCTTACCGGCTACTTTGTCGAATTTTTCTACTGCAACGATATTATCAATCACTTTAATTGCACAACCGATAATGCCTTCCAGCTTTGTTTTGACAACCGATTCATCCAATACCGCAGCCAAAGGAGCAATGTTATTTGCATCTGCCAACGGATAGATATTTAAAGCAATCGCAGTCCTTATTTTCGAGTGTTCAATTGCACGCCTGAATGTCAGGTAGTCTACTTCAAAGTGCATGGCTGCAACACCTTTCTTCTTAAGGTTGTACACTTGGTCTTTCAAGTTCCTGATAGGGTCTGAGGTCGCACCTTCCGCATTGGTATCATTGGTAAACCAACGAGCCGTAGTCGTAAGTATAGTTCTGTTAGTATCTGGAATTTTCGCACCGAAAGTAATGTCTTTGATACCCGAAGGGTTATTGGCTGCATTCAATGTGAAAGTACCTGTCGAAACCATTCTGTCTCGTTGATAGGTCAAACCGTTGTAGTTACCGCCGATCAGTTTTGATGTATGGTCGAAAGCTAGGTCACGCATTTTTTGACTTAAGTTGGTAGAAAAACGTCCTGTCCTTTGGGCGAAGATCATTTCCTCTCTCAGAATCTTTTCGTTTAGTGCGTACCCGTGTTTAGCTCTGGGTATTGTTCCCGAACTAAGTTCAAAACCTTCGTGATGTTTATACACGGCAGGAGAATCAATATCTACATAAGTAGGCATAGTGTTCAGACCAAGTTCCGCCTGTATTTGATGATATGTGAAATCAATCTGAATATCACTGTCCCATTCAAAACCGTCTGTTTTGCGTCCGTTGTGTAGAGTAGAAAGGTAATTGTCTACAAATTCCTGATACGTTTCGTTTGCGAAGCCGTATTTTATAAGGTCATAATAACTGTTATCTCGTGGTGTCATGGCTTAGATTCCTTTCTGAAATTTAATTTGTGGTAATACTTCTTTGATGCAGTCGGGAATCGGCTGTATGCGATCTTCCATGATCTCGCCATGAAATACCGATGCTACGGTTGCATATTGGTCGCCTTCTTCTACCCAGACATCATTTTCTGTCAGTCCTGATGGTACTGCATATATTTTTGCTCCCGTTCCGGCTTTCGATGCTTTCACCAGAATGTCGCCTTTCGCAAGTGTCCCGAAAGCATTAGCCGCAATCGTAAAAGTGACAACACCGTTTGCAGAATCCAGAGCAACGCCAGCAACGGCAACACCTGTGCCTGTCGTTCCTACTGTGGTGGGCGATTTCATTAGGTTGGTCCCGTTTGTCGGTTTGGGATGGCTTGCATACGCCTGAACTTTCACTGTTGTATCTGTCGCAGTTACATTTTCAGCTACTTCAAAGGTTTCTATGATCTTGGCTTTCCCCCCAGCACCGTCAATGCTGACAAGTGAGCCGGATCTTATGATCGTACCGATAGGTGGAAGATATTCAAGCGTACCGCCTGAACGTTCTTTTTGGTTGATAGTCAGCCATACGGGATAAGAACCGCCGTATTTCTTTGACTTTACACCATTTGTATTAAATGTTCCCATAGTGTAGTTATAAGTTTGTGTTAGGTTATTTTATTCTGCCTGTCTCACGTAAATGCTTCATATAAGCATCTTTGCTGGTTTTGGTTGAGCTGTTGGAAGAGCCACCGCCAAATGCCGGGACATAGCTGTCACCACCATACAGGTCAGCATACGCTTTATCATACATTTCTTTCCCTTTTTTTGCCAGATCGGAAACTGATATTTCTTCGGTAGGTTGCAATTGCGGTAGGATTAGATTTAAAACCGTTTCGTGGCTTGCTCCCTGTTCCTGCATAAGTTTTTTGGCTTCGTCCAGCTTCTCGGTTTTTAGGACAGCTTCTTTTTTTTCCGCTTCTGCCTTCTCAAATCGTTGCATTCGTGATTCCAAATCAGTCAACTTTTCATTATCGGCATTTTGTAGTCCCGATTTGTCTGGATTGTCAACTGTTGGCTGCTGACTGTTAACTGCAATAGGTTTATAACTCTTTTTGAAGTCATTCACCTTTTCCGCTACATCGTGATTCAGTTGCCCATCCATAGATTTCAAAGCATTAGCATGTTTTGAAATGTAATCGCCGATCTTATCTTCCTCTGTCGGTAGAAAAGGCATAACCGAATGTTCCAAATAATCGTCCCATGTTCTCTGTGATAAGCTGGTTTCTCCAACCAATCCTTTTAGGTCTGTGGAAAGTTTTTCTTTCTCCATCGTGTGTGTTAGTAAAGTTTGTGTTAGTACTTGTATGAAAAAGAGAGAGACAAAACGGTCTAAAACCGAAAAAAGCCCGATAAACAGCCATTTATTAGCTGTATATCGGACTTTCAAGTCTCTGTAAAATATGAATAAAGTTTGCGGAAGAAGAAGGATTCGAACCCACACGCCCTTTCAGACGACGGTTTTCAAGACCGCTACAATAGCCATTCTGTCATTCTTCCATTGCGGAAAGCGGAGTAATCGAACCCCAGACTTTACCGCCCAATGTTTTTAGCAAAAACTTACCAACCCTATTGGTTTCACTTTCCGTTAGTTAAAGCGAAGTACGTCAGTGCGAAAAAAGGCTAGTGGAGAATAGCCCCACCATTACTAACGTACTTGCTCCTGTTCTATTGATACAATTTTCTTACAACATCTGCATTTTATCTCAATGGTAAACCCGTCGCTTTGGATTACCTCAAATAAACGCTTCCTGCAATTCGGACAGAATTTCCAGTTAGTTGAATGAGGCAGATTGTAAGAATATGTGTTAAGTTTTTCTAGTATTTCTGGCATTTACCAATCTTTTTTACAAATGTATGCAGTCCTTAATTACTATGCAAATTTCGGTGTTAGGAGCTTTCTACTACATCCCTTATTTGCCTAGAATACTATAAATTCACTATATTTGCTATGTGTAAAAATACATAATCAGAGACATAACAAGTCCGATATTTCCTTTAAGGGAAGTGTCGGGCTTTTTTTATTTTATCGACCTTGATACACGAACTTGACACAACTTTCAATGCTGACGTTTACACCTTAGAATATCTCAATACTCTAAGGAAAGAAGATTCGTCCTATAACATCATCGCTCAAAAAGGCTCTCAGGAACTATTCTTACAATGCGAAGCCGATATATGTATTTTCGGGGGAAAACGTGGAGGTAGTAAAACCTTTTCACTTCTCATGGAAGCATTGGGCGATGTTTCAAACCCTTTCTTCTATGCTACACTATTACGGAAGGAAAAAGAGGACAGCAGAAAAACAGGCGGCATAATTGATAAATCCGACGGTGTATATTCCCAATTCGGGATATATAACAAATCCCAGCAAGACATGACGTGGAATTTTGCTTCTGGCGGCAAACTCAAATTCGACTATTATTCCGACAGCTTCGAAGATTTCAAAAAACGTTTTCAGGGCTTGGAACTTTCCTATGTCGGAGTAGATGAAATAACACACATGCCTTACGAATATTTCAAGTACTTACTTACTTCTAACCGTAACGCTCACGGAATTAAAAATCGTTTTCGTGGAAGTTGCAATCCTGACCCCGATTCTTGGGTGGCAAACTTCATAGATTGGTGGATTGGCGAAGATGGCATGCCGATTCCCGAACGCAACGGAGTAGTCCGCTATTGCTTCATGTATGGCGAAACCGTGAATGAAATCTATTGGGGCGATTCAAAGAAAGAAGTTTACGAGCAAGCCAAAGAACGCATAGACAAACTTTGGAGAAAAGAATACGATGTGTTTGGTAACAAAGAGGATATGTTCATTAAGTCCGTCACATTCATAGAAGGCAAGCTCGAAGAAAACGTAAAGCTAATGAAGTCCGACCCTAACTACTTGGGGAACTTGGCAAACCAAAGTGACGAGCAAGTAGCCAGAGATTTAGACGGAAATTGGAAATTCAAAACTGCGGGAGTAGGATTATTGACGTTCGAGGACATGGAGAAGTTTTTCAACAACTCCTATCAGAATCAGGGCGGTAAATACATAACATGTGATGTGGCATTTGAAGGGGGCGACAAATGTGTCATGTGGTACTGGGAAGGCTATCACGCACGGGATGTTCGTGTTATAGCCGTAGATTCTAAAAAGACCGTAGAATATGCTAAAGAGTTCCTCCAATTACACGGGGTACTCGAAGATAATTTCTTATACGACGTAAACGGATTGGGGCAAGTATTTAAAGGCTACATGCCAAAAGCCAAGCCTTTCAACAACAAGGAAATGCCCACCAATGGCGACCGCACCATGTTCGAGAACCTCAAAGCTGAGTGTGCATATAAATTCGTTCAGAGAATGAAAGCAGGCGGTTACAGCATCGAACATTCTCTCAGGCTACGCAAGTTTAGCGGTAAAAACTATAAGAACGTATCACTCGAAAATATTCTCCTTAAGGAACGTAAAGCAGTAGCACAAGACGACAAAGACACAGACAAAAACTGGAAGCTCATATCCAAAGTCGAAATGAAAAAGATTATCGGACGCTCACCCGATTTCATGGAAAGTTTCTTCATGCGGGAATACTTTGAAATAAAGAAAATCAAAGCCAGACGAACTGGCGTATGGTTTCTATAAAACACACAAACTATACAATGAACCTTAAGCAAAAAATAGATTATTCGGTAAACCTTATAAAAAAAGCGGAGAGGTTGGCACTTCAATATGATCCTTCAAATGGGTTTTATCTGGCTTTCTCTGGTGGTAAAGATTCACAAGTAATATATGAATTAGCAAAAATGGCAGGGGTGAAATTTCAAGCTCACATGAATCTTACCTCTGTTGATCCACCACAGGTAGTAAAGTTTGTAAGAAAACACTACCCCGACGTTCAGCTTCATCGACCTAAAGAAAGTATTTACAAGCTCATACCTAAAAAGAAGTGTTTACCCAGCCGCCTTATCCGTTGGTGCTGCGATGTACTAAAAGAACAGTCAGGGGCGGGTACGGTCACGATACTCGGTATAAGGAAAGCCGAAAGCCTAAGAAGGTCAAAAAGAAACGAAATAGAAACAGGCAAGAATAATTTTTCCGGCTCCTTAGACCAATTCGATACCCATAATGAAACACAGGTGTCATGTATAAAAGGGATAGATAAGATTCTGTTATCCCCGATTCTCGATTGGTCTGAACGTGATGTCTGGGACTTCTTGAAATTAAGAAATTTACCTCACTGCGAATTATACGATTTAGGATATAGAAGAATCGGCTGCATCATGTGTCCGATGGCAGGAAAAAAAGAAATAGCACGGGACAGGCTTATGTTTCCCAAAGTCGAAAAAGCCTATAAAAAAGCAATAAAGAATCTACTTGCATCAAATCCGAAATATGGTTCAAAATTAAATAACGACGAAAATTTGATTTTTGAATGGTGGGCTAGTAGGCAGAAGCAGAATGTATTCATTGCTCTTAACCTTCAACAATACAAAATAAACTTTGACTAACACTAAACTTATACAAATATGCCTATAACCGTAGATCAGATTTATAACCAACGGGAACGCTTTTACAGGAATCAGCCTAATCGTGGATTCCGTACAAATAAGTTCTTGCGACGTGAAATATATCAAGCCGAATACCTCTCGGAACTTGACCCCGAAGGTCACAGAATTAATGATAATACATACTATGAAAACATACTCAAAGAAGTACCTATATTAGACGATAAGAATGAGCCGACAGGCAAAAAAAAGATTGTCGAAACTCCTATTGAACGTGTCTCAGTTCCATTACAAAAAGTAATATTACAGAAACACCTTACACATCTATGTGGCGAGAAAGTAAAGTTCATACATCATAACCTAAATCCTTCCGATCACGAACACGAAACATTTATAAAGTTCAAAAATGGATGGGAGAAAAGGAATATGGAAACTGCAAAATACGAATTTTGCCAGTCAATCAAAGCTACGGGCGATGCAGCGTTTTGTGCCGTTCGTGACAACAAAACCTTTTCATACCGAGTGTTTTCCGTACTCAAAGGCGATGGCTTGCACCCCATACGAGATTCACGGGGGAACTTACGGTTATTCGGACGTAGTTTTACAGCCTACGATTTCGAGCGTCAGGAAGAAGTACCCTATTTGGAAATATGGGACGATAAATATTGTACACTCCTGACATATTCAACCGAAGGCGTAGAAAAACAATCAATATCGTGGGATGCTAAAACCTTCAAACACGTTTTATCCAATACAGCCGATACCGACGGCTGGTACGTCGTAGACAAACCTAAAATTCACGGATTTACTTCTATTCCGATTGAATACCTCAAATGTGAAGAAGGGGCTTGTTGGTCTGGCGTACAGGATTTGATTGATAAACTGGAACTCGCACTTTCTCAACTTTTTGAAAACAACAAATCGTATGCTTTTCGTATTATGCTCGTCAAAGGTGATGTGGAAATCACAGGTGATTTAAGAGGGCAGGCAAGGGCGTTACTTTTCGACAATAGCGATGGCGATGCTAAGTTTATGGAAAAAGCCGATGCTTCAAGCTCTTTCGAATTACAACTTCGGGAAACGTTGAAATACATTCTCATGGGTAGCTTTACAGTCCTTCCCCCTGAAAATACAAATGGCGACCTTCCTAGTGTTTCCATAAAGCTGCTCTATTCCCCTGCGTTGGAACAAGGGCTGAATGACAAAAACTTCTATAATAAATCCATAGACAAAATAGTATCACTATTCAAAGAAGGTTTTGCAATCGAGGAAGGGAACTCGGTTTCAGACTTTGAAAAACTCGACGTTCGTGGCGACCTTGATATTTATATACATCAAAATGACAGTGAAGTCACCAACAACTTAGTGATGGGTGTGACATCTGGATTCACTTCAATCGAAACAGCACAGGAAAACAGCATCTATGCCGCAGCCGATGAACTGAATCGCCTCAAAAAACAGAAAGATCAGGAATTAAAAGACGAAAGAGAGAAGATTTCTTTCGAATCAGCAAATGACGGAATGAATAATAACAATACTCAGCGAAAAATCGTTGCAAAAGCCACATGATACCACTATCCGAAACACTGAAAAGGAAAACCGAAGCAAAAAAATATCTCGATCAGGTAATAGATCAGATGTCATTTGCCGATTCAGACCTTAAGGCAATCATTAAACGAAACGCCATTGATCTGATTAACGTTTCCATGTCATATTCTGATTTGGGAAAGGCTTTCCATTTTTCACATAATCCGACACTTGAAAGTAAGGTCAACGACATACTCTACAAACTCAGAAAAGATATATTCAATATCATTTACCTGCGAGCCGAGTATGTCAATGATCTCGCTTATGAAAAAGAAGGACCCGCAAAAGATAATAAATTCCTGCTTTTGTTTCTATCTTCTAAGATTGCTGAAAAAACACTCGAAGCTCGTATAGATCAATATATAAAACTGATACATTCCGAAGTTGAAGCATACATTGCCGCAGGAATAAATAAAGGTCTATCCGGGTATCAAATCCTTAATGCTTATATCAACTCACTAAAAGTTCCTTACAAAGCATCGTTATTGCTTGAAGCATTTAAACAACAAGGATTCAAAGTAGAGCGTATCCTTAATAAAGGTATCACATTCGGAACGGGTAAATATGTTTCCGCTTTCAATAGTCTTTTACGGCTGGAGCAGCAAACTATATTTCATGCCTACAACAATACCCTCAATCATATTTGGTTGGGTAAAACAAATATAGTCGGTTGGTACACCACCAGAGCAAGTTCTTACCCCTGTATATTATGTGACGACAATGTAGGCGTGTTTCATCCCAAAGAAGAATTTTTCTACGGCTATCATTTACGATGTTGTTGCTTAATGCTTCCTGTATATACTTCGGATATAATTTAATAAAATATGAAACCAACTAACACAAAACTTATCCCCCTTGATAACAAAGGAAAATACACAAACCATTTTGGAAATTTCAAATCAAAAGCCGAAGCCGACAGATACGAAGTACTTTTGAACATGGAGAAAGAAGGACAAATAACCCAACTGCAAAGACGGGTCAGTTTCACATTATTAGAAGCCGTAACTGTCATTCGCTATGAAAAAGAAGTGCTAAAAACTAAGACTAAAACAATAAAGAAAAAAGTCTGCGTCGAATACCCCGTCAACTTTGAGGCAAACTTCACCTATCGCAATATAAAAGGTAAACTTCGTGTCGAAGTCGTTAAAACAGATAAAGAATACAAAGACCCAACTTACATCATTAAACGTAAACTCATGCGT
Organism: Indolivaga alginatilytica; assembly: GCF_003201355.1. GTDB lineage: Bacteria > Bacteroidota > Bacteroidia > Bacteroidales > Dysgonomonadaceae > Dysgonomonas_A > Dysgonomonas_A alginatilytica. The sequence goes on along the minus strand of NZ_QICL01000020.1, from coordinate 48,693 downwards.
TACTTACATAATATCGTTATAATTGAAAATTGACTTTTCTTAATAAGTTGATGATATTCTTAGTAATATAAAAAAATAAACATACCTTCTTGCATATTTTAGAAAATGATTTTCTATATTTGTCGAACTAGAAATATTTATATAAGTTTATCTATATATAGAAGAATAGCATTTCTACTATCTGATATTTATCTACTATTATTACCAACCTGAACAAAAATAGAATTATCTTGTTCTAATCATAGTAATAGTAGTCTTTCAAAATAGAATAAAGAAAATGAAAAAAGATTTACTTCAACAAGCAATAGACTATATTGCAACAGAAAAAAAGGGTTACAGAGATGACTTGGAAAGACTTTTTGGTGAAGAAATAATCAAGAAACTAGCAAAAAAAGGGTATATTTCTCAAGGCTCAACACAAGACGATAATGATTCTAATAATTTTAAAAGAACTTGGGGGATTGTTTCTGAAAGGATGGATATGCATAATACTATTTTCACCTTTAGTCCTTCCCAAAAAGATAAAGAATTAGGTCGGAAATTATATAATTTGGGATTTAGATAATTTAGTTCCTAAATCCCTGTTTCAGCGAATTGTCTTAGTAGTTAATTAATCTTATGTCTTTTCTACATTGAAAACTCATTGCTATTCTGTGCTGTGGATGCCGACCTTTATCCACGACCATCTTACATATTGTGTTGAAAAACCTGATTTGCTCAAATTAAGTGCAGATCAAACTATAAACCTTGATAACGTAGAAATATCTGACGGAGAAGGTAATAATTATTCTTACATAGATTTGTCGTTAAAAAAGGCTAAAGAGGAAGGTGAACCTGCCAAACGCGATATATGGGTTGGGATAAGAGGAGAGAACAGAAATAATAGATTAAAGAAGCGTAAGTTCTGGGAAGGTGAAAGAAAACCAGATAAAGTAAAATACCTCTATTCATTAGAGTTAGAATGTGTAGATGTCAGCAGGAATGGACTTATTCAATATAAATATAAGATTCCAGAAAAATTCGACTTCGTTAATAAAAAGCACCCATTTATTAGTAGTACAGATTTGAGCCTTACCCATGCTTTATACCATGCTATTAAGGAGTTTTTTCACGAACATAAGTTCCATAAAGATCATAAGGATTCTTTAATAAATCCCTGCCCCAGTAGTACAAAACCACATTCAATCAAGGCTCCGGATAATCCGGCATTATTGCATTATTTAGCGGAGTTTGAGACAATTCTATTAGAATCAATACACGATATAAATAGAGCCTCTAATCGGATTACAAGACTTCGTAAAGTTAAAGATGGACAAGGGTTTAAGAAAGCCATAGATGTTTCAAATACTTTGCTCGAACAATGTGTGAAAATGTTGGGATTCGGTGTCTATTATACTTCACTTTGTTCATCCAGATATAATTGTGCTTTTAAGAAGGAGTATGCGGGCAATGTCCGACATATATCACCAGTTAATACCATCAAAAAAAAAGAATATTACCAATGTGCTATTAATATCGAAAACGCACTTAATTATATTAAAGTCGTTGAAACTCAATATCGGGATTTTATCAATATCGGAAATGCATATTTGTTAAGATTGAATGATGATTATATGTCTCATATTCAGGAACAAACATTGAAAAATATTTCTGATATTAGTGTATTACAACAGAAAAGTGAAAACTCATCAAAACAGACAAATTTGAATAGTATCGTTATAGCCTTAATTAGTATAGCTATTACCCTTTATGGGGTTTTGCTTGCTCCCGATAAGAAGGATATAGAACGTATTTTTCATGGACATTTCCAAAAATCAGATTCTGTTACTAATATGAAAATAAATAATGAAAACACTATCCTACTTGACTCTATAAGGCATTTATTCCCGAAAGAAGAAACTTCTAAAGGCATATCTGGGACAAAAGAAAAAATACCTACTAAGCCCAAACGTCTCTAAACCTTTCTCCTACAATACTCACCCATCAATAACGCATCCACTATCCCGTCATGTGCTTTTTCGGCTCTGGCTGATTTTGTCAAATCCTCATTTGGGAACAAACGCTTTGCCGCCAACAACGAAGTTGCTTTTGTATCTATTGCCTTACTATTCCCCGATTTATACACAGGTCTTACACCCTGCCACATTTCCCGTTGCCATTCCTTCGGAGCAACCTTAGTGTAAGCTATTCCCATCCCTGTAAGCATACCCTCTAAAATCCCCAGCGACCAGCCGAAATTAAAAGTAGATTTTGCCGCAGCCCCGAAGATTGCATGCACATCTTCAACTACAACATGAATATTATTACAGTTGTATGGTGAAAGAATATCCCTTATTCCTGATAGGTCAATTTGATTTCCAATGCACGGAGTAACCATTTTCAAAATGACCCTTTCGTCTTGAAATAGTACGATAGCCCCGTCTTTACCGACATCTATCCCTGCTCTTATTTTCATTGTAAAGTTTGTGTGTCCTTACGCAAAAGTAGCCCTAATTTGCACTATTTTAAAATTTGCGACATTGTAGTTTTGTATGTATATTTAATTAATATTCAATTATTTAAAAACGTTCTATATGACGCAAAATACACATGATAAACAAGACAAGTAAGAAGAAAAAGGGAATACAGATCGGCAACTTTATAGTGACATTCGACACAGGCAATCTTAAAGCAGTAAAAATAACGTCCGTTGCCGAAAATTGGAATGTTCGATACCGGGAAGATAATATACTTTATGCTTGGATTTTGAATGAATTGAAAACTGAAGAAGGGCGAGAAGTTTTGCACCTTGCTTTTGCTTGCTGGTTCGCAGCATCGAACGGTATTCCCGACGACACTTTTTTAGAAGATGTCGTTCAGGCATATACCCGTTCAATAGAGCGTATGAAAGAAGGAGTTAAAAGGCTTTCCGAAGAAGAGGATCAGGAATTATTAGATAAAATGAAATCCGACTTTGGAAGTCCGAAACCTACTACGGATAACACTCATTAAGCCTTTACGAAAAGTATTCTATGTTTTCTATACACTTAGGCTTAATCACTCACTAAATTTGTAATGAACACGTCGTGACGACGGAAAATCATGTAGTTCGCACTGATTTATACTTAAATCGTGTTGAGGGGGAGCGGCAAACTCCCCCTCTTTTTATTTCAGTATTAAAATAACATCCTCAGTAAGACCAGTACATTTTGCAATAACAGATATTTCAACACCGCTTTTCAGTAATTCCTTTGCAATTTGTGCCGTTCTGTTTTCTTCTTCCTTTTGTTTGAATATATCATTGCAAATAAGTTCAATACAATTTTGGAACCTTTTCTTTCCTTCATCAGTATTCAAATTTACGCCACAAAATTCTGAACGGTCTTTATGCAAAATCATATAATAAATCCCACTAATTAATATAGCTGTAAGCATTCTTATGTCAATACAGGAATCTTTAAAATATTTATCATATTCAGCTAAAGAACTATCCGTGTCCAACTCTCTTAATTTCGCTGTTCTTCTGGTAATAGGGTTATCTTCTACTAACTCATAAATCAGAAGTTGTTGCATAGATTTATTGTCCAACAATGAACGGGAAAGTTCAATAATTACTAATTTAAAGTAGCTGGGCAAATCGGATTTATTAAATTCAAAATCTAAAATATCATTCAACCAATAATCATATTTTTTAGTAAATTTTTCAAGAAGTTTATCCAAATCAGGATATCTTTTATAAAACATAGTCGGTACTACATTCGCTCTTTCCCCGATTTTAGCTAAAGTTAATTTTGAAAACCCCAATTCTTCTATAAGTTCTTTGGTAGCGTTCATAATAGCAGCATCTACTTCTTCGCTGTTTCTTCTTGTTTTCTTTGGTGTAGGATTACTCATTAGCATAATAATTTGTCTACTAAGATACTATATATGTTTATGTGAACTGGATTGTTTTGTTTATTTTAACTAATGCAGATAGCAAAATGTTAATATCCGACTTTTTGTGAGTAGCCAAAATCCCCACTCTGATTCTGGCTTCTCTATTTCTTACAGCAGGATAGCAAATCGCATTTGTATATATGCCCTCTTTCAGCAATAATGCAGCTACTTCTTTAGCTTTGAAATTATGCCTTATCATTATAGGAAAGATCGGCGACTTTGTTTCTTTGTAATCAAAACCTTCTTCATCAAGTTTCGATTTCAAATATTCCACATTATCCCATAACCTTTTTCTGATAGAAGGATCTTCCTCAATAAGTTCTATTGCTTTGATAACCGAAGCGGTCACTTGCGGTGTTACAGAAGCCGAAAACATAGTAGTATTGGCATAGTAGCGTAAATATTGTACCAATTCTTTTGAAGTGGCAGCAAATCCCCCTACACACCCGAAGGACTTACTGAAAGTCCCGGTTACAATATCAACCTCACCAAGCATATTATAATATTCCAATGTACCCCTGCCATTTTCACCCATAACACCTATACCATGTGCATCATCTACCATAAGAAAAGCACTATATCTCTTACAAAGGGTTGATATCTCAGGGAGTAAACCTAAGTCACCATCCTGAGAATAGACCCCATCAACTACAACCAGTTTTGTAGTATATAAATTCTGAACATTCTTTAACGTCATTTCAAGATACTCCATATCATTATGACCTATATTCTTAATATTAGTGCCTTTCAATCCGTCAAGTACACTCGTATGTACAAACGAATCAATTAATGCTATATCATTCTTCCCTAAAAGACAATTAAGCACTCCTGTATTTGCACCAAAGCCGGAAGAAAAAATCAATGAATCTTCCTGACCTACAAAATTTGCAATTTTTAGCTCTAATTTCTTGTGGATATCTAAATAACCGCCGATTACAGGAGCAGCACAAGCCCCCGTGCCGTACTTTCTCATCGCTTCGATTCCTGCCGCAATTGTTTCGTCCCGACCCGACATTCCCAAATAGTCATTGGCTACAAAGCTGACAACATCTTTAAATAGACCTTCATTAATATCAAAAATATTCATTCTCGAACTTATCCTAGAATTGCTCTCTACCCAGTAAATCAGATGCTTATTTTCTTTACACTGATTAATCCATAATTGATTAAAAAGTTCGGCTCTTTGGTATATATCCATATCAAGAGATATATTAGTGTCTTTAATTGAATACAACTCTTCCTCTTTCATAATGTTAGATTACATTTTATTAAAAAATAATTAATTAATAGACTAATGGATTAATTAGATAATAAATTATATCTAATTAATCCAATCTGCAAATATAATATATTAGTCTATATATCAATATAATATATATTTAAAAATAATATTTACAATATTATTTCATCTTAATTATAAGATATATATTAGTATCTATATAATTATCTAATTAATAAGTATATATAATAATAATGTCTGTATATCTTAATTATATATGAATAATTAAGATAGTATTGATTATTTAATATACATTTGTAATTACTATATACCACATATTTAATGATAATCAATTTATAATAAATACTAAAAAAAGCACCATTAAACTATATAAACTACTAATTCTTTAATTCAAATTATTATGAAAAAGTTATTATTAATTTTCAGCATTTTGTGCATATGCACAGTAGGTAGCAATGCACAACTAAAGTATCGTTCAAATGGAAAATTGACGATGGGTAATGTTGAGCCGGTTGGCTATTATACGACGCATTTATTCGGTTGGGGGCATTATTACTCTTGGGTCGGCAATGGCTATGATACTTTTATGAAAATATGTCTGGGGGTAGCCTCTCCACGAATATCAGGAACAGGAGATCAGATTGTATTCTACAATTCCGAAACTAGTCAGTACAATAGCATACAGGTTAAAAGTGTTTATAATTACTCCGATGCGAGAGCAAAAACCAATATTGTACCTTTAAGAAATGCGATTGACAAAGTTTTAAGCCTCAATCCTGTTACCTATAATTGGAAAGACCCGGGCATGTCAGTGAGAAAAAGTGCCGCAGGGGGTGAATTGGGTGAAGTTGGATTTTTGGCACAAGAAGTAGAATTGGTACTTCCGGAAGCCGTAACCGAAGATGAAGAAGGTAATAAACTGATAAATTACAGTGCTATCATACCTCTTTTAACTGAATCAATGAAAGAATTAACAGGGCAGATAGAAGCCCTAAATAAAGAAGTGGACGACTTACGAGCAGCCAAATCAACCTCTGGAATAGAATCTGAAATGATCAAAGATGCAAATAAACCAATCTTATATCAGAATACACCTAATCCTTTTGGTACGGAAACAACAATAAAATATTATATTCCAAAAGGTAGACAATCAGCAAGCATCTGCGTATTTAATCTGCAAGGAAGCATGTTATTGAAAAAACCGATTACAACTGGCGTTGGAGAAGGGCAGATTACACTAAGTGCAAGCGACTTGAAATCTGGTATTTATCTCTACACTTTACTTATAGACAATAAGGAAGTTGACACAAAAAGAATGTTAATTACCACTAATTGATACTGAAATGATAAGTAATCTCAAAAAGAAAATATTTAAGCACCTAGATTTTGAAAACTATTTACGGTTACACCAAAGAGGCTTCTTCTTTATGTATAATACCTCTCTGCTTAAATTTAGTGATAGTTACAAATACCATTATTATATTAAGAATTTGATTAACAAAGGTGATGTGGTTCTCGATATTGGTGCAAACTTGGGCTATTATTCCATCCCCTTTGCTAAGCAAGTTGGTAAAAGTGGTAAAGTCCATTCAGTAGAGCCGATCAAGGTGTTCAATAAAATTTTTAATGAGATTGCAAAAAAATATGATAATATCATATTGTACCCCTTCGCTTTGGGAACGGAAGAAAAACTGATTCAATTGGTTTCTTCTCCGCAAACTGGTTATTTCAGAACAGGATTGCCACATGTTTATGATTCGGTAAAGGACGGGGATTTAAGCAGTAGTGAATTTTCATTTGAAGCACAGATGAAAATACCATCAAAGCTGTTTGGGTCTTTAGATAGGATTGATTACATAAAATGCGACATCGAGGGTTTTGAATACCTTGTGCTTTCCGAGATGAAAGAAGTTATCAGGCGGCATAAACCGAAAGTACAAGTGGAAGTATGGGGACAAAATGAAAAAACAATAAAAGAGCTATTTGATGAAATGGGGTATACACCCTTTAAACTCAATAAAAACAAGTTGGTTTCATTAAATAGTAATTCTTCAAAAATTGAGGGTGATTATATATTTATTCATAAACAACAGGCAAGTAATGTAATTTGAAGTTGATTATTTGATATTTATCATCCTGATATTAATAATTTATATAATGATAAAATGAAGCGGATAATATTCTATATAATCCTGATAATTGCCTCGCAGAGCATAATGTGCCAAAATTATTACTGGTACAAAGGTGCTAAAATTCCTTTGACAGAAAAGAGTGATAAAAGATTTATCTTAACGACATCATCTAACAGCACTCAGGTAGCGAGTACTTTACAGCAACAGGGGCTTAAATACTCAGCTTTTCAAGCCATGTCAATTGCAGGGGTTAATACATACAGTGCTGGTACACAAAGCACCAGTTGGTCTTTTGTCGAAGGAAGTACAGTTCAAACAGCTACTGCCAATAATACGACAATAATCTATGAAGCTCCATTCTATATTATGAATGGGAAAGAAGTTGGTTTGTCTCAGATATTTTATGTGAAACTAAAGAGCTCAGCAGGTGTAAATGATCTTATGAACTTGGCGTCATTGCATAAAGTTGAGATTGTAGGAGAAAATAAATTCATGCCTTTATGGTTCACGCTGACATGTACTAAAGCGTCAACAGGTAACGCCCTTAAAATGGCAAATTTATTTTTTGAAAGTAATAAATTTGCAGCAGCAGTACCTGATATTATAGACAATATAAAAACTACTTGCGATAATGATCCACTTTTTAGCAGCCAGTGGGCATTAAGAAACACAGCACAAAAAGGAGGAACATCAGGGATAGACATTAATTATTGTAACGCTAAAACCCTATCAACAGGAAGCACAAGTTTAGTTATTGCAGTATTCGATACTGGATTTGAACTGAATCATCCTGACCTAAATGCTTCGTCACTCAGTTACGATACCAAAACGGCAACTTCACCAAGTAAAATTTATGGACATCATGGGACTGCGTGTGCAGGAATTATTACTGCAAAATCCAATAATAGTCTGGGAGTATCCGGCATAGCACCTTCCAGTAAGTCAATGTCACTTAGTTTTCAATTTGGTTATAGCCCCAATGCCGCACAGGAGATTTCTAATGGAATTAATTATGCTACCAATAATGGGGCTAGTGTTATTAGTAACTCGTGGGGTGGAGGAGCAAGTAGTGATATGATTGACGATGCTTATACCAATGCTTTAACTAAGGGTCGCAATGGTCTTGGCTGTGTTGTCGTTTTTGCCGCAGGTAATGACAATTCCGGTTACATTGGTTATCCAGCCAACAGCAATCCGGATTTTATAGTAGTAGGAGCAATGAATCAGTGTGCCCAAAGAAAATCACCAACTTCTTGCGATGGAGAAACCACGTGGGGGGGGAATTATGGGACTATATTAGATGTTAGTGCTCCCGGTGTTCTTATTCCGACAACAGACCGTCAAGGATCAGCAGGCTATGCTACTGGAGATTATGTAATGAACTTTAATGGAACCTCAGCCGCTTGTCCGCACGTTGCAGGGACTGCCGCTCTTATGTTATCAGTAAACCCAAGTCTGACACAAAAACAAGTAGCAGACATCATAGAATCTACCTCCAGAAAAATAGGCAGCTATACTTATTCTACAACATCAGGAAGAACTAACGGTACATGGAATAATGAACTAGGCTATGGTTTGGTTGATGCGTATGCTGCTGTTTTAAAAGCCAAAGCTGGAAGTTGTAGTACTATTACTTATTCAAATCAAACTGTAACGGCAAATACGGCTGTAACTGGTTGTATAGTAAATGCAGCAAATGATTATGTAAATAGTGGTAAACTTACAGTTACCGCTACGGATTATACAATCATTAATCCAATTTTTGAGGTAAAACTTGGGGCAGAATTAGAACTTAAATAAGCGGAAGATACCAAATAAATTTCCTGTAAATACTTAAATAAAAGACGCATACATTCAAAATGTCATGCGTCTTTTTCAATAATTAAGGTGGCATCCGTTAATCACTTATCAATTTTAGCCTGTTACCACGATAGAGCATTGTCGGATTAATAAAATACAATCCGCAACTATAAGCATTTGCTAATACATTATGCCCTTTCAGTTCTGTAATAGCCCGATATATAACAGCATCACTTTTATAACCCGTCACCTTCTTCGCTTTAGATAAATTCAACCTGACTACATCATCATATCCCATACCGTCTATTAAGAACCACAGTACCTTAGTTGCCGATACGCTCAGTTTAGGTAAAACCTCTCGCCCATTCGCATACAACTTCACAAAACGCTCCGAATCGTATTGTTTATCCCTCACAATAGCATTAAACCCGTTCCCCTTTACCTCACCCGTGCTTTCATCCACAAGCGATACCATATCCCCTCGTGCATATACCGAAGTCCGCATTTTGGTTTTTAGGTCGTAAATCGTTTCAATAAAAGGATTTGTAGCATTTAGCTTTCCCATGAATCATAAATTGTGTTATCATAAATACACGAAATAGTTGTGACCGATTAGTATAGTATTAGTGACTGAAACAGTCATAAATAAATATTTTATATATCTTATATTCAATTGTTTATATTTGTATCTATATAATCTTATAATAGAGAAGCTATTTATTAAATAGCAGTTCCTTCACTTACACATTATAAAATAGGCGTATAGGCTCTAAGTGTAAATCATACATTACAGCCGAATACAACCACTAAGTCAAGACTGCGGCACTCTATTATCAAATCCTTTGTCATAGCCACTATCAGCCTTAAAACAGCCTGTATTTTATTGATTCGATCCATACTGAATATACTTTTGAATATATCTTTTCCACCAAAAATAGTACGGTAATTACTACTATATAAAAACCAAAAAAAAATACCCAAAAAATTTAGCTGTATCGAAAGCGATTTTCTGTCGGTTTCTAAAGGGGGTGGGGCGTACCCTTTGTTCCGCTTCTGCTTTGCCCCCTATACCCTTCTTTTATCCCATTCTTTGAGGTTTATATTATATTCAACTCCGTTAATATATCATCTTTTGACCTATTTACGTTATCGGGGTTGTTTTCGTTCCCTTCCCCATCGCTACTTGCTAATCTTTTTGTCTGATCTAATTTGAAAAGTTGTTCTTTTCTCTGCTCAATGTAGTATCTACATTTATCGCTGTTTATCCATTTACGAGCCTGCATATAAATAGATTGGCGGTTTGCTTGGCTCTCCTTTGGTCTACTGATCTCGTATGCAATTATTAATTTTTCGCTTGATGGTGCATCAAAAATCAAGTAAGCATTTAAAACGAATTTTTCTAAACTAGAAAGTTTATCTATTTCTTTGTTTTTGTCTGCGGTGGTGGCTGGTATTGTGTGTTGTGTAGCCATGTTATTTAGTTTGTGTTTGTACATAAAATAAGCCCGTTGTTAGCTGATTAACAACGGGCTTTTATCTTGCCTCTTAAGGTGTCAAAGCAAAGTTAATGATTAATCTAGTAGCTTGCAAACAGGCTTGTTTGTCATTTTTCTTGTTATTCTTCTTCCTCTCTGATTACCTGTCTGTTATCCGATACTCCATATAGTTAATAAATGTTATTACTAGTCATAAATATGAATATTTATGACAAATATGTTTGGTTTTTCAATTGCAATACGCTATCTTTACTATTGTAATAATGAGATGGTTAACGACTATATTATAGCTTTAAAGGCTGATTTATTACTGAGCGTTACGAGGATTAACGCCTACGTGTCTGCCACGTATAAAGCAGACGGTAAGCACCGTGTAAGTGTAGCTGCCTGAACTCGAAAAGTATTAAAATATCGAGAGGGTGAAGTTTATTAATGTAGCCAGTTGAAAAATTGAGTGTTACAAGCCACTAAAATACAGAGTAATAAATAAAAAAGATAGGGTTGCGAAGTTTGGCGACCTACAACCCTATCAAAGTCAAACATCAGACACGGGATATAATAAGCCCCTGCCGTGTTCAGGGCAAATTTATGACAAATAAAAACAATCCGCAATTTCTAAATGCAGCAAATTGTATTTTTTGCATTTCCTTCCGTTACAACAACACCTCTGAAAAGAAATTTTTATGTACACCCGAAAACCTTATGGGAATTATCAAACAGTACGATAATAATAGGGGTATCGAGTACATAAAAGTCTTTGAACCCTCCAAAATGACATTCCAAAGAATCGCTAAAGAAAGAATTTTAAAAATAGTTGACTGGCATACAGAAAGCTATATCTATCTGCAAAATCACTACTACTTTAATTAATCCCACTTATTGAAAATTTGCCCTATGAAAACTAAAAGAATAAACAAATATATCTATTACTGGATTATCTGGTCAAATTACGGCACAGGTTGGGAACGTGAAAGTTGGTACGATAAAAGAGATTCTACCTACGGACAAGTAAAGAGAGATTTAAAAGAATATCGCTTTGCCTGTCCCAAAGCAAGTTACCAAATCAGAGAAAGAAGGGAGTTAAACCCGGATTACCAACCCAATAACAATTAACACATAAATATAGAATTATGAGTAGTTTTATATGTAGTGCAAAGCATTTCAACTCAGTTGAAAAAGCTATCTGAGAACTAAGCCTAAAAAGTGACTTTTATTTTTGTTCTCAAACAGTAAAAAATTATCCTCATTTATCATACGGACACAGAAACGAAAAACTAATGTTTCAAACAATTACCTCTATAATGGATGAACTAAGAAAATTATCTGTTTTGTGTGTCAGTCTGCAATATAAACACCATTACGAGGGTACACTCGACAAAGAAATACAGGAACAAACATATATACTAATGAGCGATAAAAAAAGTTGTCGCCACTTAGATAACGTCAATCTTTTTTCTACTGTCGGGTGTATAGATTATCAAATTGAACTCTGCCACCTTGAAGAGCTTAGACCTTTGACACAAGCGGAAAATAATGCTTGGAAGTTCTTGCAATCATTCAAAAGCGACCTAGCTAAATATATTGTTTACAGGCTTGCTGATTCAGACGGTGCAGTTTATTCAATTGATTAACACGAACTACAACTAAATGAACGGCAAAGATTAAAAAAAGTCTTTGCCGTCTTTCATTAAAAGATAAAAGATTATGGAAATAACAGATTATACCTCATGTTCCTGCGGTGCAATAACCGTCTATTTTAAAAATGGAGAAAATAACAGCCTCAAAAGAAGTAACAAAAAGAGATTTAACATATCACTAAGAGGCGTTAAAAAGCTAAATGATACCTATTGCTGCGATCACTGTGTAAACCATTACGGCTTGGATATTTGCGAGTGCGGAAGCGGTAAAACACCAGAAAAATGCTGCAATAAAGGCACTCGTGAACAACTAGGCAAAAGCGTAAAGCTATTTGACGAAATGAAATTTAACCCCGAAGTAATTCAATATTTAAAATCATTAACCGACTAAATAACAAAATCATGCAAGTATATTTCAACTATATAACCGCCTCCCTGAACATAACCAAAAAGATAGCCGATTTAGGCTATCATTCAGGGCAATGTGACGAAGACATAGATCGTATCATGAAATTACCCGAAATCAAACGGCAGCTAAAGAAAATTGATCCTGAACAACTTAAAAAAGAACTCTATGATTATGGAGCTTGGGACGATTCAGAACTCGAAAATCATAATGGAAATTTGCAGCGTATCCTCTGGATAGCCTGTGGCGATATTGTAGACGGTAAATATAAAGGAGATTAAAACCATGAAAAAGGAATTACTAACAATAGAATTTAGATATAATGATAAGCCCAAAAATCCAGATTTTTCAGGATATACCACAAAAACAATCACGATAGGGATTTTTGACACATTAGACGAAGCAATAAAAGCCGGAAATGAGGCAGTAAAAGAATTGGCGAAAAGTTTTGAAGTGAGACAAGATGACAAATTTCAATTAATCTATTTGGATGGTTATCCAAATAGATTAGTTTCTAATTGTTGCTATTCTGGGCAAAAAGCTACTTTTTACGCAAAAATTAAAACTTTAGATTTTTGTGATTTGCCCTCTACTGTTTCGGATATTTTAGAAGCTAACGAAAGATATAAAAGTTATAAACTTAGTGAAGACAAATAAACCACAAATAATAAAAATCAATAACCCGAACCAATATGAAAACAACTATAAACGAGCCGACAAAACGAATAGCAAGGCGAAATTTACCCATCAACGATACATACCGATTTATCCGTTCCTACTATAACGGTGGAATATACGAAGGTAACGGCGAATGTTGTGAGAACTGTAACAAACCCCTAGCCAATATAGCGATCATCGAAAACAGCAGCCAAAAACAATTTATCGTAGGAATGGATTGTGCCTCAACATTAAGCGGTATAAAAAATTCCGATGCCTACGAAATAGCAGAGAGCAATTTTAAAGAAGCTAAAGCAGTCAGGGCGAAAATCAACAAACATCTCAAAAACGAAGGTGCAAAAATGAAAATAGAAAACACCTGTGCAGGCGATATTAGCATATACATAGCCAAAGAACAACGTGCCTATTTGCATGAATGGGTAAACAAAGAATTTTTCTTTACCTACCTGTCCGATTTGAAAAGCAAAGTTAAAAACCCTGAAAAGAACGACTTTAAAACACTTGCAACCGATAACGACCTGAACGACTATGATTTTAGTAAGCTATCATACAGAGAAGGATTTGAGCCTGTAAAAATCACACTACACGGCTTTGATTTTGTCCTGCACCATACCGAAGTACAAGCCCCTGCGGGTAACTACAATAAAATGTTCGACCTGAAAATGTACGAAAATGGAAAACTGCTAGAAACAGATAATTTCTATTCTCAAAGAGAAATCAAGTCAAATATTAAGTGGAATATTAACAAAGTATTGTTTGAAAGATTTTAAAACAGTGATACAATGAAAGCACAAAAACGAATTATCATACTCCTAAATGCAGATATAGAGGACGTTCTAACCTTCTCCAATCCGCAAATAGCAGAACGAACGTACCATACCCTGCTAAAATCGAATAACAGAGTTTGAGGACTTAGTGAACGATCAGGAGCTTGAAACCTTTAAAAATGTAGAAATAAGTATCAAACTAAACAACGAGTAGCATTATGGAAACAAAATATACCTTCAAACAAAACAAATCAGGAAATTGGGATATTCTCAAAGGAAAGCAACTTATCTGCGGTGGTTATCGCACACAAAACGATGCAGCCATAGGTTTGGCAACAGATATAAAACGAAATCGTCTGTATGATGAACTGGTAGCTAAAGGAGTAGCAACCGAAAAACTGTTATTCAAAAACTACGAAGAACTGCTCGAAATAGAAGCAGACCACACTAGATACGACAAAGCCCGAAAGAATCTTGAAGCAACACAGCAAAAAGTCCTTACTTCCGGCAAAGGAAAAATGTTCTACGGAATAACTGGAAATGAAGTTACCGCCAATTATGAGTATGGCGACTATAAAACACGAATTACCACGATAGATCCCCGAACACTATTTTTTGTGGACGATTTTTGCGATAGTGTGAAAAAAGCATTAGAAATTCCCGAACCAATTAACCTAGATGATTTAATCAGAAAAGCAGGCGGCAATCCTCCGGCTGAACTAAAAACTAAATATTATGATTAAAAAACTTTCCCTCTACACAATCGCCACTAATTGCACCGATTTAAGTGATTTGCAGGGCGGTATTAACGATATGAAGGAAGCCATAAGGCAATATGAGAATAAGGGGCGTAAAGTCCCTTATTTCTTTTATAATCGCCTTAGAAAGCTAAATGACAAGGTAGCCAAACTCGAACAGCACATCTTTCTTGTCAATTCGGGCGAATACACTCCATTCTGTATGTTCCAATATGCAAGTACGAAAGAGAACGCTGCCAAATTAGCTATATCGTTGATAAGTCAAAGTATGGGTGAACTTATAATTACGAAAGAACCCGTAGTAGTTGAACAATACAAAACAACTGAATATTACGAGTTTTCGGCACGAATCAAAGGAGAAGAAGAATACGAATCAACGTTTCAGTTCTGCCTTCAAACCTTGAAAGTGTTTGACCCCAATCTTGACTAGAAATGAAGAATAATACTCATTCAGTGTAATAAATACTTAGTTTTTCAATAATAATTAGACAACTGTAAATAAGTTGATTACAAAATACTTTTCTAAAAAATAACAATTATGAAAAATAACAGACTTACTTTTGAAGAAGCATACGAGTACTTATATCGTAGAAGGAAAGAATTAAATCTGGTGAAAGTTGCTCCCTTAATAGGGATTGCACGAACTCAACTTTCAGCCTGCCTAAACGGTACAAAGGACAAAGACGGTAAACCAAACAAGTTGCCGAAAAAGCATCAAGCCGGAGTGATTAGATATGTGTTATCAACACAAATCTCTGCCATATTCCAAGATGCAGAATAAACTAAATCAGTAAGAACTACAAGCGGTTAAGCCTTTGGCTTAGTCTGTAAAAGAAATTGCCAAGCTGTTTGCCAAACGGATGAATGGGCTTGCCTTGTCTTAAATTTTAACTGTAATCAATATGAAAAGACATTCGTTATGGAAATTTACAAACATCAATATCACGACATAGTGCGAATTGAGATTCAAGCTAAAGAGAATAAAGAATTAAAGGAATCTAAATCAATATCCTTTATAAAAGCCACTTTGAACGAAGTTGTAAAGCACTTTGTCGAACGCTGCAATTCCTGTTTAGTCGTAGATGGCGGTGTTAAGGTGAAAGTAACTATTCGTATTTCGCATCCTGTAAAACGTTGGGGCGATCAGAAAAGTTACACCCTACGAATATCTTCAATAGAAAATTTAGTTAAGTGTCTGTCCGAAGGGATAGACGAATTTTAAATCAAAACGAACTATAATTATGAAAAGAAATAGAACAAAAAAACAGATAGATAAATTTGAAGTCGCATTTTACAACAAATATCCTGATTATAGTAAAGCTACTATTAAATGCCTGAAAACTTATAACTCAGGTAAAAATGTCGATTGGGACGACTTTACCAAGCTATTTTTAATACGCTTCGTATCATACCTACATACAATATTGTCACCTAATTCTGTGCGAACATATTGTGCCAGAATTAAAAGTCTACTTAATGATTATGTCGAATCGGTAGAGCTTCCTTGTAGAGATTTCAGAAAGATTCTCAGTGTGAAAGAAGTTGATACCCATAACGTTTATTTGACTAATGAAGAAATTCAAAAGTTAATCGACTATCAACCTCACAATATTCGTGAACGGGTAGTGCGAAATCAATTTGTAAATTCTTGTTTGACCGGATTACGATTTTCAGATGTAACCGAACTGGATGAAACAAATATTGTCGAAAATGAAATCCTCATAATGTGCCGTTCGCAAAAAACCAAAAATGTAGTTTTCACTGCAAATAACAAAATTACGGCGAAGTACATTCTTGAATGTGTCGGACACAAATATTCTGCACAGACATATAATAGAACCATTCGTGAAATTTGTAAAAAAGTGGGTATAAACGATATTGTTCGGGTTATTCAGGCAGGAATAGAGATCAGGGGCGAAAAATATAGATTTATCACAAGTCATACAGCCAGACATTCTTTTGCAACTAATCTCCATAAAGCTACAAGAAATTTGATGCTTGTATGTAAATGTATGGGACATTCAGACGTAAAGCAAACACAAAGGTATATCAATATGGACGATACTAACAGTGCAGCAGTCGCCGAATATGCAAGCATGTTTACTTTTAAAAACAACTAATATGATTTCTGTCAATATACACATCTTAAACGAATCCGTTCTGCACCCCTTCATGGATAAATGTGATCTCACAGACAGGGGACGGAAAGTATTTTGTAATCCAATAGGCAACAACCAACTAAACCTACTCAGCATTAACTATCTATTGGAGAAATCCGAGAATCTGGAGAAATCCATGTCGGTAATACTAAATACAAAGCATTTAAACGGAAATGAAAATCCGATCAGACCTGTTTTCGCTTTGGCAAAAGGGAGCAACGGGTTCGTGGGTGTGTATTGGCGAGAAAATGTAAATCAGATCAGCGATGGTAAATATATAATACTGTATCACAAGTTTGTCAGTACTGTTCTGTATGCTTATAACCCTAAAATTGAATTGAATGAGAATGTTACGATCAAAGGAATCTCATTAACCATACAAGAGCAAATTATCAAAATGGAGAATCTAAACAGTATATCAATCTAATAATAAGCAATATGGAACAGGAAAACAAACATTCCACCCCAAATCAAGTAGTGAGTAATATCGTTTACGAATTAAAGACACTGGAAGAATACATGAAGATCACAAAAGACAAAAATACCTCCGTGATTATGCTTAGTAGTATCGGTGACAGTCGTATTCATGGTATTTTCGGAAACAATGTATCATTAATAAGCCTATTAGCAGGTAAGATGATGTCAGATTCAAATTTTGCATCAATTATTTTAAAAGCAAGTATGTGCTTTTTGCATAAAAGTGATAATGTACAGGGAAGGGTTATTCAATTATCAAGCGATAATCCTTTAGTAGAAACTATCATGGACTTTTTAAGTACCATATTAAATGATTCAGATAAAGATAAACAAAACGATAAATAATCAACTCTATGGAAAACACCAACAATTCAGGGGACGTAAACCCCACGCTCCTTAAAATCATTGAAGCCTGTAATAACTACGGAGAGAGCCTAGAAGGATCAGGCGATTCAATTCTTTTAGTTGCCTCAATTAAGGCTGGCGATCATACAAAAGCGGCTATCTCCATCGCTGGAGAGCCTAGCCGTACATCTGTGTCAATTTACAAAGCGATGATGCAGGAAACAGGTATTGCCAAAATTATACTTAATGCCTCACGTCTTTTCTTGCAAGATGGAATTGGCAACAGGAAACCTAATATTCTATCACTGCTGTTTAGTGAATTATTAGGTGAAAAAGATGACTGCAATTGCGAAAATTGTGTCGAACGCCGTGCCGAAATGAGAAGGGGCAACTAATACACACCACTCAATTATTATGAGAGGTTGACGTTGTGAAACGCCAGCCTCTCTTTTTTCTGCTATTGATGCTATCTCAACCCACCAATTCTAATTCTTTCACATCAACTTTCTTTTTCTTTTTTCCTACCTTCTTCCTTCCAAAAACAAAATCAATCACTTCACTATTTAATACTTCAATGGGTTTAAAAATATCTTTAACATACAATCTAGTGACCTTGTGTGCGGAAATATGATTCAGGCACAGAGCTACACTATCTATTGAAGCTCCACAATCAATGTAAGCAATCGTAGCCCATGAATGACGGAAAGTATAAGTTCCGACCTGTGGAATACCTAACGTATCAGAAATCGTTTTCAATCCGATATTTATTTGCTTATTGAAACTTCTTGCATTACAGTAGCCAAAGTCAAATAACCTTTCTTCACCTTTATATATTTCAAATAAATATAGTATATCAGGATGCACCGTTATCTCAATATAGGCTTTATCTGTTCGTGAATCTTTTGTTTTACTCCGATTGTAACAGATTTTCCCATTAATGTAATTACTATGCTTTAGATTAAATAAATCTACGGTATTAATACCTACTAAATAAAATACAAGTTTAGCAATATCTCTGGCTTTCTTTGTTTGTTCTGTTATTGCCTCAAATTCCAATATTGATTTTATAACAGAGGCATCTATTGCCTTTTTAGGAGCTACATCATGCTTGGGTATCTTCACTCCCGTAAAGGGGCGAGACGGTATGCGAATAATATTTCTGTTATAATCGTTGTACTCTGAACAGCCAGCATCAAACATCGTTTTCAGATATTTAGGATATGATTCCTTAGCCCTTTTCATATCACCTAACGACTTAATCCAGTTTGTTAACTCTATTGAATTAATTTCTTGAAATGTTACATTATTTCCAGAATGTCTAACAAAGGAATTTAAGGCACACATGTAATTTGTAGCACTTCTGCCTCTATTTTCCTTTCTCATTTCTTCAATAAAAGATTTACAGAACGGAATGAAGGGGATATCCGTTTGTTCGGTTGTCAGGAAATCGACAATATCATTAACCGACCATCTATTTACATTATCAGCATTGTTTAGCTTATCCAAATACCCCTTTATCTTGATTGCACACTGCCCTAAAATAGTTTGGTCTATTATCTCACCTCCTTTGATTTTCCTTTCATGCACATATAAATCTGTTTTGATGTACTTGATCGACCTGTTGTGCGTACATCTTATGTAAACGACATACGTGTTATCACTTCTTTTCTTCTGAACTAATGCTTTAAAAGTTGCCATAATATACTAATTAAATTGTTTAACACTCGTTTTTAGTACGTTTAGAAGTCTAAACTATTTCTAAACATATTGACTTAAACCGTGTAAAACCGTCTTAGAATAGTATGCTTTTCGTGTGATTTACTTGGGGTAAAAACACAAAAAAAGCGATTACTTTTTGTAGTAATCGCCTGATTTTTAGTATTTGTGCGGATGAAGGGACTCGAACCCCCACGTCTCTCGACACCAGATCCTAAGTCTGGCGCGGCTACCAATTACGCCACATCCGCGGCTGCTATTGTGTTAGCGGGTACAAAGATAAATCTAATATTTAATAAAACAAGCTTTTTGGCAAAAATATTCGAAAATAAAGTAGAGAAAATACATCTGGCATTAAATGAGCCTTATTATTAAAATAAATGTATTTTTACATTGTCTTATTTCAATAGAAAAGTATGCACGATACCGACCGGGTAGATATTGTATTGACATGGGTGGATGGAAATAATCCCCAATGGAGGACTCTTTATCAAAAATATAGTAACGAAGTTTCAGAAGGAGATAAAAGAAATATCCGTTTCAGAGACTGGGGTTTACTTAAATATTGGTTTAGAGGTATAGAAGCATTTGCTCCATGGGTTGGAACAATACATTTGGTGACTTCAGGGGAACGTCCTGATTGGCTCGATATAAATCATCCTAAGTTGCACTGGGTGAAACACGAGGACTTTATGCCTGAGGAGTTCTTGCCTACCTTTAATATTAACGCAATAGAAACTAACTTACATCGAATTGAAGGATTGAGTGATCAGTTTATTTTCTTCAATGACGATGTGTTTCTGATCGATACAGCTAAAGAGTCCGATTTCTTTCGAAACAACCGACCTTGCGACTTTGCGATTCTGGATCCTATTTTTCCGGAAGAGTATCCCGAAATCTTTGTGAATGATATAAGGATAATCAACCGGCATTTTTCGAAAAGAGAGGTGATAAATAAGGATTTATTAAAATGGATAAATCCGAAATACGGGAAATACCTCTTTAAGAGTATACTGCTTTTACCGTGGAAAAAGTTTCCGGGATTGCTCGATGCACATTTGGCTCATTCGTTTCGTAAGGAAACTTTCGAAGAGGTCTGGAGAGCCGAACCTGAGATATTGCATAAAACGGGGCGTGCTCGTTTTCGTTCACATGCAGATGTCAATCAATGGCTGTTCAGATTCTGGCATATAGCAAAAGGAGAGTTTACCCCGACTGATATCCTGTCTCAAGGGCAAACTTTTGAAATATCAACATCTACTATTGAAGAGATATGCGAGGTGATCCGTACAAAGAAGTATATGCAAATTTGTATCAATGATGGCGAGGATATTCCCGATTTCGAGGGAATGAGCCGAAAACTACAGGAAGCATTCCATGATATTCTCCCCCATAAATCATCATTTGAAATAGTATGATAATAAGCTTTATAATACCTGTTTACAATATGGGGCATTATCTGGAAAGATGTGTCGGCAGTATACTGAATCAGGGTATAAAGGAGAGCTTGTTTGAGATTATCATTGTTAATGACGGTTCAACGGATAATTCGGCTCAGGTAATAAATGATCTGGCGAAAGACAGCCCTTGTATCAAATATCTGCATACCGAAAATCAGGGATTGGGTGCTGCCCGTAATAAGGGGATGAACGTTGCCCGCGGGAAGTACTTCTTCTTTGTAGATTCGGATGATTATCTCTTCGATAACTCATTGCCTGAACTATTCAGATACGCAGAGTCGGACACTTCTGATATAATAGGTTTTGATTGGGCACAGGTCTATTCCGATGGTTCTGCACTAAAGAAGAAGAGGGAAGCATCCATCTATAACTCTCTTATGTCGGGAGCTGAGTATTTGAGTAAACTGAATCTCAGTGGAGGAGTCTGTCCTTATTTGTTTTCTGCTTCCTTTCTGAAAGAGAGGTCAATCGTAATGCCCGAGGGTATTTATCACGAAGACGAACTGTTTCTTTCAGAGTCTTTTATATATGCACATCAGATTGTATTTATAGACCGATTGGTGTATGCCTATTATCAACGTGAAGATTCTATCACGAATAGCAAAGATAAGAATCAGGTAAGCAGACGGATAAGTGATACCCTCTATGTCTTGGATCAACTTGTCACTTTAGAGGAAAGGACAAACTTAAACGAGTTGCAGAAAGAAGGATTAAGGCGAAAGATCATTTCTCTCACAACTGATTTTATTGTGAACCTCATTCGCTTTAGAGTTGATAAAGCACAGGTAAAAAGCAATATTCAAGAATTAAGTAATCGCAAACTCTATCCTCTGCCTGATATATCCTATTCGTGGAAATATATCCTTTTCCGTCTTGTTTTCAATTATACACCAAGTATCGTTTTAGCATCGAGGCTCGGTCTGTTCAAAAAAGAATGATAGATAATGCCAATCGGTAATATACGCTCTTTTTTACTGACGCACCCTCTATCGAGGTTTGTCTTTCATTTTGCCTTGATGCAAAACGAAACAAAAGATCAAGACTGTGCCTCATTGCCCGACCCGATAGGTGCTCCGTGCAACCGCCAAGGTCGGAGAGCCTGACGGGCGTAAGCAAAGCCGGCGTTTACTTCGGGGGTGAGGTATCCGTTCAACGAAGCTGTCGTTAAGAATAAAATGTAAAGAGTCCGACAGGACGGCTTATTTTATTCCGACGGCAAGTTGTTAACGGATCACCACCGTAAGTGGTCGGCAAAGACTTTTTGGTTCCTTTTGCGGCTTTGGGCAAAAGGAACACAAGCAATCTGTGATTGCGCGTAGTATAAATAGCTTAAAAGAGCGTTTTATATAATCCAACAATTATAAAGATATAATACACTCAGGATGATTAATCGAAAATTAAAAGAAATACTATGTTTTCAAAAGAAACCTATATTAAACGCCGTAGCATATTAAAAGAAACAATCGGTTCGGGAGTTCTGTTATTTATCGGGAACGACGATTGCGGGATGAATTACGAGGATAACACATATCCTTTCAGGCAAGATTCCACATTTCTGTATTATTTCGGACTTTCCTACCCCAGATTAACAGCCATTATCAATATAGATGACGATAAGGAAATTATCTTCGGTGATGAGCTTACCATGGATGAAATTGTATGGATGGGAATACAGCCTTCACTAAAAGAAAAAAGCGAAAAAACAGGAATCTATTCAACCTTACCCTATAATTCGATACACGATTATTTATCGAAGGCGACCGATAAAGGGCAAAAAACACATTACCTGCCCCCATACAGAGCCGAACATGAAATAAAACTCATGAACTGGTTCGGCATAAAGCCATCTCGGCAAACGGCTTCTATCCCCTTTATACAGGGAGTTGTAAATCAGCGGATTTATAAATCGAAAGAAGAAATTGTCGAAATAGAGAAAGCATGTGATATTACCGCCGAAATGCATTTAGCTGCAATAAGATCGGTTCGAGTCGGCATGAAAGAATACGAGATTGCCGCAGCTCTTGAGGAGGTAGCCTATGCTTCGGGAGGAAGGCTTTCGTTTCCGACCATTGCCACAATAAACG
Organism: Indolivaga alginatilytica; assembly: GCF_003201355.1. Taxonomy (GTDB): domain Bacteria; phylum Bacteroidota; class Bacteroidia; order Bacteroidales; family Dysgonomonadaceae; genus Dysgonomonas_A; species Dysgonomonas_A alginatilytica. The sequence goes on along the minus strand of NZ_QICL01000020.1, from coordinate 25,623 downwards.
GCGAAACACTACACAATCATTTTCACGGAAATACAATAAAAGAAGGAGACATGGTACTGATAGATGCCGGAGCCGAAACCCCAATGGGATATGCCGGAGATATGTCGTCTACAATACCTGCCGGAAAGAAATTCACATCCCGTCAGAAAGAGATATATGATATTCAGGTAGCCTCTCATACGGCATCCGTTGAGGCTTTACGTCCCCGAATTCCGTTCAGTGATGTATACGATCTTTCGGCTAAAGTTATTTGCGAAGGCCTTGCCTCTTTAGGCTTGATGAAAGGCAGTGCCGAAGATGCAGTCCGTGCAGGGGCCCACGCCTTGTTTTACCCTTGCGGTCTGGGGCATATGATGGGGCTCGATGTACATGATATGGAGAATCTGGGCGAAGTCTGGGTGGGTTATAACGGCAAGCCCAAAAGCACACAGTTCGGGCGGAAATCACTTCGTCTGGGACGGGAGCTTGAAGCAGGCTTTGTGCTCACAATCGAACCGGGAATCTATTTCATTCCCCAATTAATAGACCAATGGAGAGCCGAAAAGAAGTTCACCGAATTTATCGATTACGATAAAGTGGAGGCATACAAAAACTTCGGAGGCTTAAGAAACGAGGAAGACTATCTGATAACAGAAACAGGATCTCACAGGCTGGGCAAGAAAATTCCGTTGACTACTAACGAAGTCGAAGCTTTGAGATGACAAATTCCCAAGAGAACAACAAAGCCCTGCTATATACAACAATAGCAGTGTTAAGCTGGTCAACAGTGGCTACTATGTTTAAGATGGCGTTGCGTCATTTTTCTCATTTCGAAATGTTACTGGTCGCCAGTCTGACCGCTTTAATCATTTTCGGTATTGTTATGACCATTCAGAAGAAATGGACTGATCTCGGAAAAGTCCCTGCCCGACAATGGGAGTGGTTTGCCTTAGTCGGTCTCGTAAATCCCGTTGCTTATTATCTGGTTTTATTCAAGGCGTATGCCCTTCTGCCTGCGCAGATAGCACAGCCTATCAATTACTCATGGCCTATTATACTTTTGATTTTACTGGCAATATTTGCACACAAACCGATCCCGAAAGTCAAGTACGCAGGAATGTTCCTGTCTTTGAGCGGAGTAGCTCTTATCTCTTTGTTATCGGGGGGAATAGGCGGGCAGAGTTTACCTATGGCAGGGTTACTTTTAGCTCTGTTAAGTGCTTGCCTATGGGCTTTATACTGGATTATAAACAATCTGAATAAAGCGGTAGATGGTACAATTGCCCTTTTCCTCAGTTTCTTATTCGGCTCTGTTTATTTACTGATAGCGTCTGTTTTTGTAGGCATCAACCTGAGTTCGGCTCAGGGTTTATTATCCAGTATCTATGTGGGAATATTCGAGATGGGAATACCTTTTGTGTTTTTCGGCTTGGCTATCCGCAAAACGAATAATCCTGCTCTGATCAACCAAATGTGCTATCTTTCTCCTTTCCTTTCGCTATTCTTGATACATATCATCTTAGGAGAACAAATCTATTTCACGACCTATCTGGGGCTATTCCTCATTGTATTCGGGATTGTCTTTAATGAATATCTGGCGAAATATTTTTCGAAAGAAAGTAAAGTGTAAATTTAGCCCGATACTATTCCCATCTTAGAAGACTCATAATTAGTGAAATAAGACTTCTTAAGGATGGTAATAAATAATTTATTTTTACCTTTAATCGTTTAATGGCTTTTCTATGCTTTACAACTATATATAACACTCAATATCTGAATGCTATGAGAAAATTATTAATCCCGTTTATCTGTTTCTCCTGCTGTATACAACTGTGTATAGCTCAATCTGACCAGAAAAAAGTAGAGATAAGTTCTATCCCCAAAGAAATAAGCTGGGTCAATACTCCGCTTAACTGGAATGTGTCGGGTAATACGTTTACGCTCAATGCGGGAAAAGGCTCCCGTCTATTTGTTGATCCGCAAGGGTTATCCCGTGCCGATACTGCACCAATGGCTTTATTTACTCCCGACGAAACCTTCTTATTCAGTTGTAAGGTGTCGGTGAAGTTTAAATCGGTTTTTGATGCGGGGGTACTTATGATTTACGGAAATACAAACCAGTGGGCAAAACTATGCTTTGAATATTCACCTCAATACAAACCTATGGTTGTTACGGTAGTTAATAATGAGTTTTCGGACGACAGTAACAACGAAGTAATTCCAAAAGAAGAAGTATACCTGAGAATTGCAGGACTTGGAAACGGTGCTTATGCATTTCATTATTCCACAGACGGAAAATATTGGAATATGGCTCGTTATTTTTACCTCAATCCGGCAAGCAATCTGAAAATAGGATTTTTATCACAATCGCCTAAAGGAGAATCTTTTGAAAGCGTGTTTTCGGATATAAGTTATTCTGTAAAAAAACTGAATGATATAAGAAGCGGTGAGTAATAAATGCTCATTTAAGTTATTTATCCTACGCGCAATCAGAGATTGCTTGTGTTCCTTTTGCCCAAAGCCGCAAAAGGAACCAAAAAGTCTTTGCCGACCACTACGGGTGTGATCCGTTATCAACTTGCCGTCGGAATAAAATAAGCCGTCCTGTCGGACTCTTTACATTTTATTCTTATCGACTGCTTCGTTGAACGGATACCTCACCCCCGAAGTAAACGTCGGCTTTGCTTACGCCCGTCAGGCTCTCCGACCTTGTCTATTGCACGGGGCACCCGATGTGGGAGGAAAGCGTAAAAAACAAAAAGAAATCAAAGTCAAAGGTAATTTTTTGTTTTCGCTTTCGGATCACCTATCAAGGCCAAAGCAAAGAGGCACAGTCTTGATCTTTTGTTTCGTTTTGCATCAAGGCAAAATGAAAGACAAACCTCGATAGAGGTGCGTCAGTAAAAAATGAGCCTTTATTACCACCTATTCAACTACTGATTGGCATACGGGAATATATATAGACAAAAAAATCAAAAGAATACGATTACTAAAACATGGCAAAAAAGCGAAAAGTATCTTTAAGTATGGACTAGACAATATAGCACAATGGTTGTTAAACCCTTATTGTCAGATAAATACAAATCCTATAAAATTTTTGTCATGTACTTAGACTTTTGTCACCTTTTAAATCATTAATTACTGATAAACAACATATTAACAAAATCAGAAAAGTAACACTTTTTAGTCACCTTTGTTACTTTATCGATTACTTTTTGTGACTCTTGTCACCCTGTTGTGTAACTATTTTCTATTGGATTGAAGGTGGAGACGTGAGACATCAAAAAAAACAAACCCATAAATTTGAGATATACCCATTTATACTAACTTTGCTAAAATCGAGCTTCAAAACCACTATATGAAAAATTTTTGGCAGAAATTACGAAAAGACTATAAGAAGAAAGATCCCAAATTAAAGTCGGGAGCTTTTGAACTGTTAAAATACATAGGTCCCGGATTATTAGTTACGGTAGGCTTTATTGATCCCGGAAACTGGGCTTCCAACTTTGCGGCAGGGTCGGAATTCGGATATACTCTCTTATGGGTCGTAACACTATCCACTGTTATGTTGGTAATACTCCAGCACAATGTCGCTCACTTAGGCATTGTTACAGGATTATGTTTATCGGAAGCCGCCAACAAATACCTGTCTCGCCGAGCCTCACGGGTCACGCTATGGTCTGCTATCGGTGCATCTGTCTCCACATCACTTGCCGAAATACTGGGAGGAGCTATTGCCCTTCAGATGCTTTTTGATGTGCCTATAAAGATAGGCGCTATTCTGGTCACGATCTTTGTGGCTTGCATGATGTTCTCCAATTCATACAAGAAGATAGAACGGTATATCATTGCCTTTGTGTCTCTTATCGGATTATCATTTATATATGAACTTTTTCTGGTCGATATAGAATGGAAGGAAGCTGCTGTAGCATGGGTTACGCCTTCTATGCCCGAAGGGAGTATTCTTATTATTATGAGTGTATTGGGCGCAGTGGTTATGCCCCACAACCTTTTTCTACACTCGGAAGTTATTCAAAGCAGGGAATGGAACCTGAAAGATGATAAAGTCATTGAAAAGCAACTGAAATATGAGTTTTTCGACACCCTGTTCTCGATGGTTATCGGATGGGCAATCAATAGTGCCATGATTTTATTGGCTGCCTCCACATTCTTCAGAGAGGGATTGATTGTGGACGATTTACAACAAGCCAAAAGCCTCCTGGAACCATTATTAGGCACAAATGCCGCTGTTGTCTTTGCTATCGCTCTTTTATTTGCAGGTATATCGTCTTCCATGACTTCGGGAATTGCCGCAGGTTCTATTTTTGCAGGAATGTACGACGAACCTTATAATATCAAAGATATACATTCGCGCACAGGAGTCGCCATCTCTTTGGGAGTGGCTCTCCTGATTATATTCGTTATCAGCAATCCGTTTAAGGGGCTGATTATTTCTCAGGCAGTATTGAGCATGCAATTACCAATTACAGTATTTTTACAGGTACGCCTGACCTCATCCAAAGAGGTAATGGGAAAATATGCCAATAAGTCACGGACTAAATATATGCTCTATACAATAGCCGCTATTGTGACATTATTAAACTTATGGCTGCTTTACACTTTAGCAACAGGATGGGTGATAACCGACTAATTATTTATGGGAATCAGTAGTTGGATTGTCGCTAACAGATGTTCTTTTTTAATTTATTAATTTCCTACGCACAATCAAAGATTGCTTGTGTTCCTTTTGCCCAAAGCCGCAAAAGGAACCAAAAAGTCTTTGCCGACCACTTACGGTGGTGATCCGTTAGCAACTTGCTGTCGGAATAAAATAAGCCGTCCTGTCGGACTCTTTACATTTTATTCTTAACGACTGCTTCGTTGAACGGATTCCTCACCCCCGAAGTAAACGTCGGCTTTGCTTACGCCCGTCAGGCTTTCGACATTGGCGGTTGTACGGGGTACCCGATGTGGGAAGAAAGCGTAAAAAACAAAAAGAAATCAAAGTCGAAAGTATTTTTTTGTTTTCGCTTTCGGAGCACGTATCGAGGCCAAAGCAAAAGGCAGAGTCTTGATCTTTTGTTTCGTTTTGCATCAAGGCAAAATGAAAGACAAACCTCGATAGAGGTGCGTCAGTAAAAAATGAGCGTATATTACAGCCTATTCAACTACCGGTTCGATTTATTTACAAGAATATACAAAAATCGCCTGCAAAAAATGCAGGCGATTTTCTTATGTCCTTTTTGATACAAACTCTTCGAAGAATGAGTCTCTGTAAAAGCTGCCTATTGCAATTTCATATTTTTGAATAAATATATCATTGTTATCGAACGAATCGATGTGAGTGCTATTCACTATATATGATCTGTTTATCCTTAAGAAATTATTTTTCGGAAGCAGTTCGTGCATCGTTTTCAGGTTCATTCGGGTAATGATACGCTGTTCTGCCAATTGGATAATAACGTAATCTTTCAAACCCTCAATAAAAAGGATATCCTTTAGATTTACTTTAAAATATCGGCGATCTGATTTTACGAAAATATATTCATCTTCTACATTGCCTACACTTTTGTTTTCTTCCGACAATAAAAGGGTATGATACGAAATAGCCTTGTCCACCGCTTTTTTGAGCCTTTCGGGTTCTATTGGTTTTACGAGATAACCTATAGCTTCTACTTCGTAACTGTCCAAAGCATATTCGGAGTAAGCAGTCGTGAAGATAATCAGCGTATTTTTGGGTATGTTCCGCGCAAATTCTATTCCGTTTATGCCCGGCATCTGTATATCGAGAAAAACCAGATCGACCTGATTGCCCATCATAAACATAGAGGCTGCTTCTGCACTGTTAAAACTATCGAGTAACTCCAGTTCAGAGATTTGGTCTACTATTTTTTGTATCCCTTTTCGAGCTATCGGCTCGTCATCAACAATAATACATCTCATAATTTTAATTGTAAAGTGGCTGTATAAGTTGTTTCTGTTTCTTCTAATTCTAAGGAATAGTTATTCCCATACAATAAATCTAACCGCCTTCGGATATTTGCTAAACCTAATCCGCCAACTTTTCGCTGAATGGGTCTATCCGGCTTCGAGTTTTTACATTTAAATGTTAACTCATTGTCTTTTAATTCAAAAAAAAGATACACATACGATAGATTATTATTATCGGGATTGTGCTTAACGGCATTCTCCACAAAGGGGATGAACAATAATGGAGGCACTTCTATATGATCTAAATCTCCCTCTTGGGTAATGCTATATTCGAAGTGATCGCGGCGTGTCTTTTCTAAATCCAGAAAGCTGGTCAGGAATAGTATATCTTCTTTTAAATCGACCTTATCTCTCGTACTGTCATTGATCTGATAACGGAGCATACCATCGAGTTTTGTCAGTATCCGGGAAGCCATTTCTGGGTCTTCATCCACCATTATATTGGCGTTGTTCAGCATATTAAATAAGAAATGCGGATTTATCTGGCTCTTTAGAAAATTCAGTTCCGATTGCAAGGTTTCCGATTTCAGATCGCTGATACGTTGGTTGTTCATTATCCAGTATCTAAAAAGCATAAAGGCTGATACTCCGGCAATAAGAAGTGATGTTCCGAATATGGATGAAGTGATCCCGACTACAGCCGCTAAGATTAGTCCCGATTGATCTTCTTCCGCCGGATAAGCATTGGGATTAATCTCATTTTCTACAACATGTTCCCGGGCAATGCCGGGTGTACTATACAGAAACTCCTGCATCATCACAATTGCAATTAATGAAAATGTTACTAAACCGATGGCAGACAGAATGTATTGGGTGAATTTATTCTTTATCAGGAATTTTGGCACTAATACATAGATATTAAAGTATATCATCACCATAGTTGTACCCAGGTATATAATGGCTATACCGATGCGGCTACCTGTCCAGATAATCTTATCAGGCACATCCCACAATATATTCATTGCAACAGCTACAGAGGCGAGCAATAGAAATAAATGCCTGTAAATTCTGAATTGAGGCTTTAATAAAAAATCATTTAAAGTATCCTCTATCTTCTTTATCATTATATCTTCATATTTAAGTAATACAAAATATCTAATGCTATATTTTTAGTCGTAGGGGCAGACCTGTGTGTCAGCCCGATACAGATGGGTGAACACATAGATTCACCCCTACACCAGGACAATAAAAAGGTCTAAGACCTTAGTTTCAATCCGATCATTCCTTTCGAGGTCGTAAGATCGTAGTTGCTGTTGTACAACAAATTGAGCCTTTGTTTAATACCCGAAAATTCGGAATCATCTATCAGCATTTTGTTGTTGCTGAGGTCGTATGTGAAATAAACCGTATCGTCATCCGCCTTAAAGTGGAGGTGCATAAAAGATTCTATATCCAGAGTCTGTATCCGATTTATTGTGCTTTGTACAAAAGGAGTGAAAAGCATAGGAGAAACAAATACCCTGTGTACATCTCCCTGCGAAGATATAGAGTAGTCAAACTTATCGAAATACAATTTTTCGAGATCGAGATAATTGGTCAGGAAGGTGATTTCGGAACTCAGCAACACTTTGTCCCTGCTGCAATCATAGAGCTGATATCTCAACAGATGGCTTAATTTCAACAGCATATCCGATGCTAACTTCGGATCGGTCTTGGTTAATGTACTCGCCCTGTTTAAAATATTGAACAGGAATTGAGGATTGATCTGGTCTTTTAGCTGTTCGACCTCCGATTGCATCTGCTCATTTCGAAGTTGGTTCACAACCTGTTCGTTTTCCATCCAGTATTTTAGCAAAACGACCATCGAACCTCCCGAGATACACAACATATTGATTGTGAAGTTGGATATACCATCGAGTAATGTTACATAATTGAGGTACGAACTCCGTACATGAGGTATATCTAACAGGGTATATGCGATGTATTCCTGAGCGTTAATAGCTATAACAAGCAGCAAAACCAAAGCCGATAATGCAGTAATATATGAAACGTATTTTTTCTTTAAAAGCAATTTTGGTACCAGCACATACAGATTAAAGTAAACAATAACTATATATGCGACCGTGGTAATGAATGCCAGTAAGTATAGTTTAGATCCTAATGCTTTCAAACTGGGCTGATACGTAATATATGTTTGATTAAAGCATATGACAACCAATACAAAGAAAATCAGTAGTACATGTCTAAATATTCTATACTTGGAATCGGTAAGAAAGCTATACAGGAATGTTGTTTTTATTGATTCTGACATATACTGTTGATTTTATCTTCGAAATTAGTCTTTTTATGTTTTACTTGCATTTAAGTAATGTAAAATATTTATTGCTAGATCTTATCACTATAACAATCTCTGGTTGTTATGCCCAGCCAAAGCAATAGAAAGGTCTTAGACTTAGAACTCCAATTTATAGCTGATATTGGGTATCGATGTTGCTTGTCGGTGAGGTTCTATTTCTCCTGTTTTCAGATTGTACTGATGCCCGAAATACTCCTTGAATCCTGTTGTATTAAGCGATTTGATAGCAAATTCGTGTGTAACCTTTTTCTTATTCATTCTAAAGTTGATCGTTGCATTTGTTACGAACATAGGTGAAAACTGTTTCGAAAAAGCTCTGGTTTCGTCATATTGGGTTTCTTTATCAGGACGGTTTAATGTTGCTTCAACATCCACAGGCGAGTAACGTTCGCCGCCTTGCAGCGTAAATTTCAGGTTAGCACCGAAGGTATTTTGTCTGTTATTTCCCATAGTCCACTCTTTACCTACCAAAACATTAAAAGCAAAGTTGCGATTAAATCTTGTATTGTGCCAAACTCCGTCTCCACCTTTGTATCTGGAGTCAAATATCGATCCTGTTACCATATAATACAGTCCTTTATCCAAATATCTTTCCAATGTAATGTCAATACCGTAATTACGGCCTTTACCTTTGTTTACAAGAGCATCCTCTACATAGAATGTGCTGCGGTTAAGTACCGAGAAAGAACTGTCAGCCATTACAGGTACATCATATAAGTATTGGACATACGGTTCAATTTTAAGATTTACATTCTCTGAGATGTTATAATTGAAGGTCAGCATAAGATGATGAGCTTTCGTGAAATCGAGATCCCGATTGACAGGCTTACCTTGCGACCCTGCTGTTTTTACATAAAACACATCCATTTTCTCCATGCGGCTATGTAGTCCATATGCTAATGCAAATGAGGTTTTAGTGCTTGTCTGCCATTTTATACCCAGACGAGGTTCTATCGTAAAATGATTATTCAAAGTAAGTAACTGACCGTTTACACCCAGATTTAAAGTAACCTTATCGCTAAGCCCTATCGAAGAACTGGTATATCCCGAAATGAGATTAGTATTACCGTCTCCCTGCGAAATAGTCTCAAGAGGCTGGTCTCTGTAAGGAGCAAGAGCGAGATCCATATTATAATACATTTTGGTGAATGTAAAACCTGTTTTGTTGGTATGTTTAGCATTGAATTTACGATTCAACGAGGTTGAAAAAATCAGATTGGTATAGCGATTTTTTAAAGCCAGATTTGGGGTCGAATTAAGTTCTCTGTCATATACATCTTCATGGGCATCGTTGCTCGAATAAGTTGTAGCCAATGTGGTCTTCAATTGTGCATTGTTATTGAATAAATAACGGTGGGTTACTCCGGCAGCCAGCATATATTGTTTTGCTCTCGCTTTTTTATTGTCATCGATAAACTCCCATTTCTCAGGGTTCTTCTCAAGATCATCCGAATAGTTGTCTATTAAACCCGTTCCCCAAACCGAAAATGTGCCCGCTTTCTTTGTCGGAAAATTCATTTTGAAATTCAAATCCTGATAATCCAGATTGCCTGCCAGCTTTAATAAACTTGTTGTAGAATAACGGTAATTGAATATATAAGACGAATTGTGTTTTTTACTGATAGGACCTTCTGAGGCTGCATCTATACCTAATATGCCCACTTGGAAAGTATTCTGTCTTTTCTGATTATTACCGTTTCGCAATTTCATATCGAATACACCCGATACGGCATTACCGTATTCGGCAGGGAAAGCTCCTGTGAAGAAATCCGAATTCCCCAGAACATTACTGCTTAATGAGGACAATATACCTCCACCCAATGTCGAAATATCTGCAAAGTGGTTTGGGTTGGGTATTTCCACGTCTTCCAACTTCCACTGCAATAAATGCGGAGCGTTACCATGTACCGATATACCATTGTTCGATACACTCGATACCACTCCGGCAAAAGAACTCACCAAACGGGCAGGGTCGTCCATTCCGCCTGCAAATCGGCTGGCTTCCTCCACGCTCAACATACGGGCTCCTGTTGTAGCCATATTATTAAGAGGTGCGTTTTTATTGGTTTGCGCATGAACAACCACTTCACCCAACTCATTTATGTTTTCGGTCAATGGGATTTCAATAAAAACTTCTTTGGCAGAAGTCACCAGTATTTCACGGAAAATATTCGATTCGTAACCTACGGACGTTGCCTGAAGGTTGTGCCTTCCTAAAGGAACATTCTTTAGCGTAAATTGTCCGTTATCGTCTGTAGTTGCGCCGATTTCGGGCAAGTCCAAGAGACCGATAGAAACATAGGATAGGGGAGCAGATGAATTTTTATCAACAACAACACCTCTGATCGTCTGAGTGAGTTGGTTATTGCCTTTCTGTGCGAATGCTCCTATTGAAATCAGGAATAAGGATAGTATGATTATTAGTTTAGTTTTGTAGTACATAATATTTAATTTTTTAAGATTCTTATTTATTGTCTTTTTTGCTTTTTATGAAACTCGTCATACTATATGTTTTATAAAAAGCTCCGCTTATACAGTCCGATAATCTTTCGCTTAATACTACTTCGAAAGCATTCAGAACCTTTCTGCAATCATTTTCATTTACACCCGATTTATCAGAAACTTTCAAAATCACTTCTGCCTTATTCATTTTATTTAATTTTTGATTTATTATTTACGATTCTGATACGAAAGTAGGGCTTGAGAGAAAGGGAAATCTAAAGAATATACAGAGTACCCTTTTTTGTATACGTAATAGTGTTTTTTGTATACATAGATTTTGGATAAGCTTATAATCTATGATCGGAATGTAGTATATTCGCTTCTCCTTATTAAAAGTCGAGACATGGTTATTGAAAAAGCTATACCGAAAGATATAGATGAACTGGAAGCTCTGTATAATGATTTGAATGATTATCTGGAAGCAAATGTTAACTATCCGGGGTGGATCAAGCATATCTATCCTGTTCGTGAAACTGCAATAGAAGGAATTAAAGAAGATAATTTATTTGTACTAAGAACGGATGGCATTATTGCAGGGAGCGTTATCTTAAATAACGAACCCGAAAAAGCCTATGATGAAGTGGAGTGGGGAATTGAAGCTGGTTATGATGAGATTATCGTAGTACATACTTTGGTTATCAACCCAAAGTGTATGCAGAAAGGGGTAGCTTTGGAACTAATGAACTATGCTCAAAAATATGCAGTTAAGCAAAATATGAAATCGATACGGTTAGATGTCTCAGTGAATAATGTTCCGGCTATTGCATTGTATGAAAAGCTCGGGTATAAGTATATCGGTACTGTTGATCTGGGGTTAAATTACGATCATCTCAAATGGTTCAGGCTATACGAAAAGTTATTATAGTTATATTTGAATGAACAACAAACAGGTCTGAGACCTTAAATAAATATAGATGAAAAACATACTGCTTTTATTCTTTTTATTTTTGAATGTATGCGTGTTTGCTTCTAATAAGGTAGATTCGTTATTGAAAGTGCTGGACGTTACTATAAAGCAACGCTCTCAATACGAACAGATAAGAGAATTGCGAATAGATAGTCTAAACATAGAATTAAATAAAATAAACGATCCGGAGGAGCGCTTTGGCCTTTATTACAAACTGCTCAGAGAATACCGTAGCTACAATATGGACTCTGCTTTATGGATCGCTAATGAAAGACTGGAAATTGCGCAAAAGTTAAATAAGAAAGAGCACATTTCTACTGCTAATATGAATGTTGCGGAGATATTGGGTATAATGGGCATGTACAAAGAATCTCTGGATATTATAGACCAGATAGACGGGCAGAAGTTAGACGATAGACAAAGGGCGTACTATTTTCACCTGTATCACTCAATATATACGCTGATGTCCGAAAACTCGTTTTCGAAAAAGGAAAAAACACACTATGAGAATCTCCTGAGTCAATATAAAGATTCACTCCTGTTAGTAAACGATCCGAAATCATTAGGATATGCTCTTGTTTGGAATGGAAAATTAGTGGAAAAAGGCAAATATGAGGAAGCACTGGCACTGATGAGCGAGTGTTATCAGAAATACGGCGAAGACCAATCGCTGGTTGGAACTATAGCATATGGACTATCGGATGTTTATAGAAGAATGGGCGATCATGAGCAGGAAAAGAAATATTTGATAATCTCAGCGATAGGAGATCAGAGAAAGGCTGTCAAAGGATATATAGCACTGCGTAAATTAGCTATCCTGCTTTATCAGGAAGGTGATGTCGACAGGGCATATAACTACATTAAATGTGCGATGGAAGATGCTATTTTCTGTAAAGCACGCTTCAGAACGCTTGAGATATCGCAGACGTTACCTATTATTGTAGCTGCATATGACAAGAAAGTGAAGCAGGAAAAGGAGAATTTGATAAAATACCTGTTTCTTATTTCTATTCTTTCCCTCGTTTTGGTAATCAGTGTCTTCTATATCTATAAACAGATGAAGAAATTATCTGCCGCCCGAAAATCGATAAATGAGATGTATGAAGATGTGAAGCGTATGAACGGCGATTTGAATGAGCTTAATAAAAAGCTGTCCGAATCTAATTTAGTGAAAGAAGAATACATCGGCTCGGTATTTAACCTTTGCTCAACATATATAGACAAGATGGAAGCTTACAGAATAGACATAAACCGTAAGTTAAAATCGGGTCAAATAGCAGAAGCTACCAAGATGACAAATTCTACGTCACTTGTTTCTGATGAACTAAAAGAGTTCTTCCGCAATTTTGATGCAATTTTCTTAAATATATATCCCAATTTTGTAGAAGAATTTAACTCTTTACTGTTGGAGAACGAGCAGATACTACCTAAAGCAGGCGATATTCTGACTCCCGAACTTCGGGTTTTTGCTCTGGTGCGACTTGGTATAGCAGACAGTAGCAAGATTGCAAGTTTCTTACATTACTCTCCTCAGACTGTATACAATTATCGGCTTAAAGTACACAATAAGCTAGTTGTCTCAAAGGACGAATTTGCAATTGCAATTCAGCAGATTGGTAAATAATAGCTAAATATATTATACCCATAGGATAAAAATAATCTACTTTCTTTTATTTTAACAGATAGTGCAATCGTCTATATAATAGGTGATTGCATTTTGTTTGAGTAGCATCTTACCTACTTATAGCTTCTACTATGCCGTACAGATACATAAAAGGTGTAATAGATTTGTGTTTCGTTAACTCACGAATCTTAAAAGCACTAATTCTTTATTCTAAAAAGATCTGATACCGTTCGAAGATTTAAGAGAAACCGAAAAAAACTAATAACCAGAAATCTGTTAATCTAACCATGATGAAAGAAAAGTCGATTAAACAAAACAAAAAAAGAACGAGGGAAATACTCTTACTATTATTAGTAGGAATATTCACGTTTTCTACTTCATTAGCCCAGAATTCGGGAACAATCCATGTTTCAGGAACTGTGAAGGATAATAAATCCGGAGAAACAGTAATCGGAGCAAGTGTAATGGTAAAGGGAAGTTCTACAGGAACTGTCACCGATTTTGATGGAAAATTCCAATTATCTGCACCGGCAGATGGAACTTTGGTAGTCTCGTATATAGGCTATACAACAAAAGAAGTAGCTGTTGGCAATAAAACAAATCTCTCTATCGTTCTCGATGAAGACTCAGAATTATTGAGCGAAGTAGTCGTTATTGGTTACGGACAGGTAAGGAAAGGTGATGCAACAGGTGCACTAACGTCCGTAAAACCCAATGAACTGAACAAAGGTCTTCAGATAACTGCACAAGATGCTCTTATAGGTCGTGTGGCAGGTGTAAATATCGTACCCGGAGACGGCGCCCCCGGCAGTGGCGGAACTATCCGTATCCGTATGGGAGCATCATTATCAGCCAATCAAGATCCTTTGATTGTAATTGATGGAGTTCCTGTGAATAATACTTCTATCAGTTTTATAAATCCGAACGATATCGAAACATTTACAGTGCTTAAAGATGCATCGGCTACAGCGATCTACGGGTCACGTGCCTCTAACGGTGTAATTATTATTACAACTAAAAAAGGAGGTCTTGGAGGAAGCTCTAAACCTCAGATTAATTATAGCTCAAATTTCTCTATAAGCAAAATACCCGAGTATTATGAAGTGTTGTCTGCCGAAGAATACCGCAATGTATATAGCAATGGAACTATAAAGTTACCCGAAGGAGAGAGTTTTACATTAGGAACAGCCTCTACAGACTGGCAAAAGGAGATTTACAGAGCTGCTTTTGGTACCGAGCATAACCTTTCGGTAGGAGGTACAACCAAACAAGTTCCGTATCGTGTATCGATAGGATACCTGAGTCAGGACGGTGTGTTGCATGCCAATAATTACAAACGTTTTAATGGAGGTCTTGGCTTGTCTCCAAAACTTTTCGATAAACATTTGTCGTTGGATATCAATGTGAAGGGAAGTATGGAACGCGAAAACCCTGTTTCGACAGGTGTAGTAGGCGGTGCTATCTCATTTGATCCTACCCGCCCTGTATACGAAAGTTATCCCGGCAATGTGGGGCTCGGATATTATATGTGGATGGACAATAATGGAAAACCCAGAAGCCAGGGAGCAGCCAATCCTGTAGCTGAGCTCAAACTCAGTGATAAATTGCATACTACATACCGTACGCTGGGTAACGTAGCCGCCGATTATAAAATTCATGGCTTTGAAGACTTGCACCTGAATCTGAATCTGGGTTATGACATACGCCGGAAGAAAGAAGAAGAAACCATACCCGATTTGGCACCCTCTATGTATATATCGAACAGAAATGACGGAAGAGGTAAATTTCATTCGGAGGACTACAGAAACTCCAATTATGTGCTTTCAGCATTTGCTAACTATATAAAAGACATAAGTCCCAAGCACAACATCAATGCTATGGCAGGTTATGAGTGGCAACGCTTTTGGTATAGTAACAATCCGAAAGATGTTGTAAAAGATGTAGTGGATACCTCTATATCCGATGAAGATGTATTATACCTGATTTCGTTTTTCGGGCGTCTCAATTATTCGTTCAACCAAAAATTATTGGTGACAGCTACTTTCCGTGCAGATGGCTCGTCCCGCTTTTCACCGGACAATCGTTGGGGATATTTTCCTTCATTGGCTTTAGCGTATCGTTTGACTGAAGAAAAATTTATCAGGGATATAAAGCCTCTGTCTGATTTAAAACTTCGTGTGAGCTACGGGCAAACCGGTCAGCAAGACATAAGCGGGTATCACCCTTATTTACCACTTTATACAATATCATCTAATGCCGCCCAATATCCATTTGGAGACCAGTGGTTATATATGTACCGCCCTAATGGATATGATCCGCATATCAAATGGGAGACTACAAGTACGTACAATATAGGTCTCGATTACGGGTTTCTTAACAACCGTATCTATGGTAGTATAGATGCATATAAACGCTATACCAAAGATTTGCTGAACGATATTTATGTTCCGGGAGGAAGTAACTTCACCAATAAACTGAACACCAATGTCGGCGATATGGAAGGACAAGGACTTGAGCTTGCCATAAGTGCTATACCTGTGAAAACCAAAGATTGGGAATGGACTATCAGTGGAAATTTTACCTACGGAAAGTCTAAAATTACCAAACTTACCACTATTGACACAGAAGGCAGTTACGTAAAAACAGGAGGTGTCGACAGAAACGATCTTCAGATTCATAAAGTTGGCGAAACGCCCAATACCTTCTTCTTGCTTAAACAGGCATATGATGACAATGGTAAACCGTTGGAAGGACAATATATAGCAAAAGACGGGTCTGTAACTACCGTACAAAGTGATGATAATAAGTATATAACCGATAAAAGTTCAAGAGTTCCTTATTTCTACGGACTATCTACACATTTGACATACAAAAAATGGGATTTCGGTATAAACGGGCATGGTAGCTTTGGTAATTATGTATTTAACTATCAGGAAGCAAAACAGTCTTTAACCCGTCTCTATGGTGATGGAATGTCAGGTAATATATCAAAGACAGCATTGGAAAGAGGTTTTGCTAAAGAGCAGTATTTCTCTGATTATTTTCTTGAAAGTGCAGCATTCTTTAAATTTGATAATATAACATTAGGCTATACCTTCAACAAACTATGGAATTCATCAAGCTCGTTGCGTATGGCATTCAGTGCACAGAATATAGCTATAATAACCAATTATTCGGGATCTGATCCTGAGATATATAAGGGGATTGATAACAATATTTACCAACGCCCGAGAACTTATACTTTATCATTTAACTTAAATTTTTAAGGTCTTAGACCTACTTTACTAAATAATTGCGGAGGAAACATTTATGAAAATAATAAATTCACTAAAATATATAGCGACAGTTGTCATTCTGGGAATACTATTCTCCTCGTGCCTTGACGACTTGAATACAGAACCCCTTAATAAGAAACAACTTCTGAATATAAACGTATACAAAACAGCCGATGGTTATCGGGGAGTACTGGCCAAATGTTACGGTTCGTTGATATTAAATGGACAGGATGGCCCCGATAAAGACGGCGATGTTGGCGGTATGGATACCGGATATAGCGGATACACACGGTCTTTGTTTTACTTGCAGGAATGTTCTACTGACGAAATAGTACTTCATTCGGGTAGCTCACAAGGTAGCTGGGACCTTTTGTTTATGAACTGGAACCAATCGACTAAGATTATCAGTTATTCATACTATCGTCTTTATATGACTATCAACTACTGTAATGAGTTCTTGCGTGAGTCGACAGACGGTAACTTGAAAAACAGGGGATTATATGATGAATTGAAAGACGAGATGCCGTATTATCGCGCTGAAGCACGTTTTATCCGTGCATATTGTTACAGTATGATTTGTGATCTTTACGGATCGGGACCGTTTGTAGACGAAACGATGGCCATAGGAACTATTCCCAATCAAGTAACACGTGAATATATTTACAACTATGTTGTTTCGGAAACAGAGGCGTTGACCACTGAAATGAGACCTGTCGGGACAAATCAATACGGACGTGTTGATCAGGCTGCAGCATGGTTTTTATTATCCCGTGTATATCTGAATGCCGAGGCATGGGTAGGAAAGAATGAATATGAAAAAGCATACCAATACTCAAAAAAGATTATCGACAGTAATACATACCCTTTAGCTTCCGATTACCGTCATATTTTCCTTGCCGATAACAATACATGTAAAGAAATTATATGGAATCTGCCGCAAGATGGCGTAAATACAATTAACAGTGCTGGTACAAATTTTATTCTCAAGGCATTGAGTAATGGTGATATGAATAAATATATAGGGCTTTCTTCTTCTTGGGGGAATGCTCGTGTAAAATCTCAGTTAGTGGATATGTTTGATCCGGCAGACCAGACCTTCGATATCAATGATACTTGGGGCGATAATAAGAAAGACAAAAGAGCTCAGTTTTATACCCCTAAACATACCAAAGATACATGGATCGTTGGAAGTAATTTTCAGGCAACGAAATTTGAGAACGGATATGCTTGCATAAAATGGCGTAATATGACCAAAGATCGTAAGGTGCTGGAAGAAGGAGGTACAACTTATAGTTCTATCGATTATCCGATGTTTCGTACTGCAGATGCTTACCTGATGGCGGCCGAAGCAATTCTGAGGGGAGCGAATGCCAGCCGTTCACAGGCTTTGGATTATGTGAATGAGATCAGAGACAGAGCTTACATGTCGGGAGCATACGGTAATGGAGTATCGGGAAGAATAAATGACAGTCAACTGACTCTTGATTTCATCCTGGACGAACGTGCACGCGAATTGCATACCGAACTTGTACGCCGTACCGATCTGGTTCGCTTTAATAGGTTTACCAAAGGATACAACTGGGATTGGAAAGGAAGTGATGGAGCAGTAGGAAATTATCAGGGTAAAGATGTAAATGATAAGTATAACCTTTTCCCTATTCCTCAGGATGAGTTTACGGTGAATCCATATCTGACTCAAAATCCCGACTATGCAAATAAGTAAATGAAAGTATTTTAAGAATATACTTTCTATTCATAACTACCGATTGCTTTTTGCTTACCAAAGCAATAAAAAGGTCTGGGATATTAAATAGGAAAATGTAATACAAGATAAAAACACGACATCCTTTTTTTAAGGGCGCGTGATGCGTCCTTTTCATGTGACGAAAGCTGCCTTGATTTTTGAGGCAGCTTTTAGTAACAGCTTTTGGGGATGATCGGTTTTTTAATAAAAAGAGACTGGAATTTTAAATAAAGCAACTAACTGTGAGTATATTTAATATAATATCTGCACCTCTAAAAGGTAATTATATTTATGCTTGCAAATTAATAAACAGGTCTGTGACCTTACTCCTAAAATATAAATAATGAAAAGATTAAATCAGAAGAGTGGCTATTTCCTTTTTTTCCTTTTGTTTCTCAACATTTGCTCTGTATCGGCACAAACGACAAAAGAGGAGATATTCGAAACACCCGAAAAAACAGGTAGTGTATATTATGCCTATCCATCAGACGAAATAGTGGCTCAGACTCCTGTACCTAAAGGATACGAACCTTTTTATATAAGCCATTACGGTCGTCATGGTTCTCGTTATCTTATAAGCGATCAGGATTATAAATGGGTACTTGATCTTCTTGAAGAGGCATATAAAAAAGATGCTCTTACTCCATTGGGTATAGATGCATACAATCGTTTGTCTAAGGTTTGGATAGAAGCTGAAGGACATGGAGGAGATCTTTCTCCTTTGGGAGTACGTCAGCAAAGAGGCATTGCCGAACGTATGTATAAATCGTTTCCTCAAGTATTCACCGATAATGTTAAGATGTCTGCTCGCTCGACAATTATTATTCGCTGCGTTCTTAGTATGGATGCCTTTAGCGAGCGTCTGAAAGAATTTAATCCTACATTGGATATTGAGCGCGAATCGAGTAATAAATATATGAAGTACATGAATTTCCATACAGAGGAAGCTCTATCTTTCAGAGCCAAGGATGGCGGAATCTGGCGTGAGGAGTACCGTAAATTTGAAGAAAGCCATACAAATCCACAACGGTTGGTATCTTCTTTATTTTCCGATAATACATTTATTACCAAAAGGGTTAATCCTTTTTCTTTTATGTGGGCTTTGTATTGGATTGCAAGTGATATGCAGAATATGGAAACCGACATTTCTTTTTATGACTTGTTCGAAAAACAGGAACTTTTTGACCTTTGGCAATGCGTAAACTACCGACACTATGTATGTGATGCAACTTCGGCACAAAACGGAGGTATAATGATGGGCAATGCCAAACCACTTCTTCGGA
This sequence comes from Indolivaga alginatilytica, assembly GCF_003201355.1. Lineage (GTDB taxonomy): Bacteria > Bacteroidota > Bacteroidia > Bacteroidales > Dysgonomonadaceae > Dysgonomonas_A > Dysgonomonas_A alginatilytica. The sequence continues at coordinate 6,022 of NZ_QICL01000020.1, read as the reverse complement.
ATATACTCGATAGTGCCAATGAGGTTATTAATTCAGAAGGAAAAGGAGCAACCTTTCGTTTCGGGCACGATGGTAATCTGATGCCTTTGGCTGCCCTTTTGCATTTACAGGATTGTTATGCAAGTGTATCTGAGCCTTCGGAATTTTATAAAGCATGGAGCGATTTCAAAATTGTACCGATGGCAGGAAATGCTCAGATCATATTCTTTAAAAAGAAAAACTCAGATGATATACTTGTGAAATTTCTCCTTCACGAGAAAGAGACTCTTATCCCTCCGGTAAAAAGCGATATATTACCATATTATCACTGGAAGGATGTGGAAGCTTTTTATCTGTCGTTGTTAGATTTGGATACAAAATAAGTAAACACAATCAAATAACATAAAAGAAGTAAGCGAGTTTTTCTCGCTTACTTCTTTTATTGCTTAAAACCTTATTAGAAGAAATAGCCTGCTGATAGACTCAGGTTACCTGTTTTCATCTTGCCCTTTTCAGATCCGCTGATATCATTCATTCCTATTTGGTTACCAAGACTTATTACGAATTTGTTTACTTCGATACCTACGCCGATTCCTACACCATAATCAAAGCGTTTCATATTCGAATCCTTGGTATATAATTCATTATCTACTGCTTTACCGTCTACCTTACCTGCTACTTTGCCATATATATTGTAGCCGATATAAGGACCTCCATATACAAACACCTTACTGTTCGATTTACCCATATTAAAAGATGCTTTCAAATTAATTGGCAATTGCAGTGTGTTTAAAGTAATATGCCCGTCTTTCATCCCAAAAGAATTATCTTTCTTTAAGCTTGCACCATGATTAAGATACATTAATTCGGGTTGAATAGAGAATATCTCAGACAAAGAATATTCCATCACACCTCCAAAATGATAACCGAATCTCCCGTTATATTGATCTGAATTGAAACCTTCATTGCTTCCACTTGTATATAAGAAAGACAGATTTCCTCCGGCTTTAATTCCATAACGGATTTGAGCGCTAACAGTTGCAACAAAACACAGAACGATTGATAATAAAATAAGCTTTTTCATAACGGTTGTTTTATTTTTAATTTATATTTTCTGATTATTTATACTGCGAAGATATAGCCTATCTGCACACTGTTTTTTGATAAGAGACAGAATGGCTTTATTTGTATACCAAGCCCGTTATTTTATATATCAATCTTATACACCTTACTCTAAAAATCAAAAAAAAGCAGGCAGTTACATTTATTGTAACTGCCTGCTTTTTTTTGTTGGTTTGGTTTATAAAGGATAGGTTCTGCTACGCAACCATTGCTCTTCTTCTCTACTCAATAATGGGGACAGACGTTCATAAACTGTTTTGTGATAGTTGTTGAGCCATGTAATCTCTTCGTCTGATAGCATTTCTTTAATAATAGGAATAGTATCTATAGGGCATAACGAAATAGTTTCGAATGCGTAAAACTTTCCGAATTCTGTCGATAGATGCTCTTTGGTAAGCATCAGGTTTTCTATACGTACTCCATATTTATTATCACGGTATATGCCCGGCTCATTTGACGTAATCATTCCAACATGTATTGGTATCGGATTCTCTTCGAGGCGAATACTGTGTGGTCCTTCGTGTACATTCAGATAATGACCGATGCCATGACCTGTTCCATGTAAAAAGTTGATACCGTTTTCCCACATTGCTTTTCGTGCCAGAATGTCGATCTGGGAGCCACGTGTTCCTTCGGGAAATACAGCAGATACCAAACCTATATGTCCTTTTAAGACTAGCGTATAATCTTTTTTCATCTCATTGCTTATACGACCAACAGCAACGGTGCGGGTAATATCGGTAGTCCCATCCAGATATTGTGCACCCGAATCAATCAGAAGAAAACCTTCGGGTTTGACTTCTAGACAAGTATCAGGGTGGGGGTGATAGTGGTTTATTGCTCCATTAGCAGCGTATCCGGCAATAGTGCCAAAGCTTTCTCCGGCAAAGTTAGTTTGTTGGCTGCGGTATTCAACTAATTTTGTCCCGATGTTATATTCTGTAACTTCACCTTTGGGAACAGCTTTTTCGAGCCACATGAAAAATTTGACAAGAGCAACACCGTCACGTTTCATGGCTTCTTTAAAACCGTTTATCTCGGTTTCATTCTTAATGCTTTTCATTAAATCGGCAGGAGACAGAATATCTAGAATCCTATTCTCTAGCGGAATTGCATTGTAAAGGCTTAGAGTTGTTTTACTACTATCAAGACATACGGAGGTTTTTATTTTGGAAGTAAAATCATATATATTATCATAACCCAAGATCGTAATACCTTCCGAAGCCAGATACTCTTGTATTTCGTTAGACAGCTTTTCAGGGTTAATAAATAACACAGTCTCCTTTCTCGAAATATAAGCATAAGCAACTGCGACAGGATTATATATGACATCATTTCCTCTGATATTAAATATCCACGCAATAGTGTCAAGCGTGCTTACTAATAAAGATTCAGCTCCAGCTTTTTCTATATTCTCTATGATCCGAGATACCTTACTCTTGGCTGATTCTCCAGTAAATAGTTCGGATAAAATAAATATCCCCATCTATATACATTGATGCACTAAACTAATACATAAACATTAATTCCATAAAAGGTATTATATCATATAAGGATTAGATAAACAATCCACCTATTTCGTAGATAGGTGGATTTTACTAACATTTAGGCAACTATAAATTGAAGCGATTCAATAATTATAGTTTCAATTAATAACTTAAGTTCTGGTTTTTCTTCTAGGCAGATTAGCAACCAGATTACTTGTTCATAGATTTTTAGAACATAACCCATCTATATACATTGATGCACCTTAATTATTCTGAAAAGTTATCTATAAAAATTAGTAGCTATAAATTTGTCATACTATGTCATTATCATATCTTTGTTGACTTAATATTTAAAGTATACAATAATGGAAAATACAAATTTTAAGAAAGGTGATATCGTTAAATCTAAATTAGCTAACCGTACTATGGTAGTTGTAGGGGATGTAGATGAAGACAATTATGTTGAGTGCATGTGGCATGATGCAAATGAAAATATATTCAAAGAATTTCCTGTTTGCTCTCTTGAATATGCTAAAACTCAATTATAACATACTTTATTTATAACGATTATTGCCTTGATAATCTTTAAAAATTTTACGGTATATTCTTATTCCTAAGAAATATACCTTTACTTCTTTAATGTCAGTAGACTGTCTATAAACTACTTTTGTAATCATAATTTTATTCTTTAATTAGTATTTAATCTATTTACTTCAATATTTCCTTGATTGCTCAGTCAAGGTAACTTCTTCATGCCTAAATATTTGACAATTTTTAAGTTTAATTAATAGTACACTATTTTCGGCCACATGTTCATTTTAAGTATCTGATATTTAATCAGTTAAAATATTTTGATTATATTTATATAATCTTATTAAACATAATAAAATGAACAAAAGATTGCCATATCTGTATTATCCCATTTTTAACGAAACAGGGTAATATGAAACCAAAGTCACTTTTAGACCTACTAAGGAATTTACATGATCGAAAATCATGTAGGGAGTTCCTAGAAGGACTTAGGTGGCAAGGCATTCCGAAGTGTCCACACTGTAATTGTCAATCTGAAAAGCATTATAAACTAAAGAACAGAGGTGAATTTAACGGTCTATATAAATGTAGAGAGTGTAAGACAAGGTTTACTGTAACAATAGGTACTATGTTTGAGGGTAGTAATGTTCCCTTAGAAAAATGGTTCTATGCAATATATGTATTTCTATCACATAAGAAAGGCATAAGTAGCATTCAATTATCTAAAGACATCGGAGTTACTCAAAAGACAGCTTGGTTTATGCTTACTAAAATAAGACATAATCTTAATGAAACAGATAGATTTATAGCTAACAAATTTGACAGTGAAGTACAAATAGATGAAACCTATGTAGGTGGAAAACCTAAAGGGCGTATTTGGCAAAATCAAGGACGAAGTCTTAAACAAAAGACTCCAGTGGTTGGCATACTATCACATGATAGAGTATATACACTTGTTGTTCCTAATACAAGTGGTAGAACACTGAAAACGATAATTTATAGTCTAATTAAACCTGGCACTACTATTGTAACAGATGGATGGAAAGGTTATCATGGAATATCACCTGAATACGTACATCAAGTAGTATATCATAAAAAAGGCAGCTATAAAAACAAAGAAGGCTTTCATACTAATGGAATTGAAGGCTTTTGGTCTCATTTAAAACGAGGACTAATAGGTATTTACCATTCCGTTAGTCCTAAATATTTACAATTCTATTGCAATGAGTTTACATATAGGTATAATACGCTAAATCTTCTTGATGGAGAACGATTTATACAGTTTATAACATCAATTCATAAGCGATTAAAATACCATGATTTAGCATATGCATAAGTTCAATTTTAATAAAGTTTAGTATATTTGTAATGTCCTTTTGGACAACATAATTATAGGAAGCGTTTAGTGCTTTTTCTCGATGATGAATCTGGACAATTCAATCCGTATGAGGAAATAGTGAAAAATGTTCTCCTTTGGTTTGCGTGTGTATAACTACATATAACGACCAAAGGCGTGAGCTGTTTTTCTTATATTCATACGGGGTCGTCCAGAACCTATCATTGATATAAGTCTAATAGTCTCACGCCTTTCCTTTGTATATAACTTTTCTTTGGGACTGAGAAAGCAAATCTAATTTATTATGGGATTTTTAGACAGTGTACAAAATGCATTTGGCAAGAAAACAGGAAACGCAATTGGTAACAGTTTGTATGGCAGACATGCAGATGACAATAGAATTGGTATTAGAGAAGACACAAATAGAAGCCAATCTGTAAACCAGATTAGAGTTGATTATGTTGCTATTGAAAAGGAAAAACGAAAAACATTAGCATATGAACAGAACTCTAAATTATTAGACAGTATTATAAGTATTGAATTTAGTGCTGATAACAAAAATGCTGTAATTAAAGAATTAACAACATTGTCAACCTGCGTAGATTTATGGCTTAAGGAATCAAATAAGAATCTAAGTGTCGCTAAATCGAAATTTGATACAGGATTAGCTATACTAAGTACTATAGACCCTAAAAGTCCAATGATAGACTATTTTACGAATAAAAAGAGTGATTGGGCTGTATTCGAGGAAAAACGAAGAAAGCGAATATTTTGGCTTGCTGGTTCTGCTATAATTATTACAACCTTATGTTTCGTATTAGCCAAGTTTTTGTAATTATATGCATATGAAACTAAAACTTACTGTAAGCGTAATCTGTCTATTTATGCTTTCACTGCAATTATTCGCTCAACGTACCATTACTAAACGACTATGCCCATCATGTAGACCATATGCACAGTATCAAGTAAATGCTAATGGGGATTATAATGGGTTTTTCACGTCATGGGATAGACATGGTAGATTAGCTGGTACATTAAACTATCAACATGGCCAATTGCATGGAATGTGCGTGACATATTTCGAAAATGGTTCAATCAATGAACAAGCTGAATATTATCAAGGTACGCAAATTAGCTTGAAAATATATGCATACGAAGATGGCAAACGTAAATTAGTACGAAATGCAACTTGGGATAGGTCAGGAAATATAATAACTGATGGTGATAATGCTGGCAAACTGCCTAATGGTAGATGGCGTTTTAATTATCCAAGATATGGTGATTACTCTGAAACATATAATGGCAATGATACACTTTATATCTGGGATGATAGAGCTAAACAAAGATTCTTAGGTAAATACTTAGATGGCACACGTGTATATACTAAAGAAGAGACTATGATTATGAAAGAACAAGCAATACAAGATTCTATATCATATGTCATGGAACTTGAAGAGGAAGAAAGACTATATTTAATAGAAGAAGCGAAGGAACAAGCTACACAAGATTCAATTAAACAAGTTAAAATAAAGTACAATAATTTAGTAGACTCAATTATTGATACTAA
>NZ_QICL01000019.1 GCF_003201355.1 Indolivaga alginatilytica | reverse complement strand
TTCAAATATGGACTCGATTATATTTTTGAATACCTTTACAAGGCTTATTACAAGCAGAATATAGACCCGTGTAAATTTTTGTCATGTACTGAGCAAAAGTGACACTTTTTTAGACCTTTATTTTTCCTTGTTACTTTTCTGTTGACATTAAGGTTTCACACATGCTCTTTCATTCCGAAAGGGATGGGTGAGCTCTTTAATATATCCTTATATAAATAGATAAAATAACTACTAAGCTCGCAGAGCTATGTGTTGCTTACATAAGTGCAATAACTAAAGCCGGTTATACTTATGGAATGTATCATTAAATACTTTCAATTACTTAATTTGTATGAATTTTGGAAAGAGAGGAAAATATAAACGAATAGTTATGGCTTGCAAAGTCAATTCTAAAAATAGAAAAATACAGCCGATCTGTAAGCCGGGTTCTGTGCTTCGTATAAAACGAAGTGCTTGTCATTTGTCTACTCCTGCTGTCACCAACAGGCTCTAGCGACCTACCCCCCGACATCGGGCGAGCAGCCCTACATGCGTCGGTATACATGGTCTTGCAACTCATAAGTAGTACGGCTCCCGGTATTGCTATCGGGACCGGTGAGCTCTTACCTCACCTTTTCACCCTTACTCCGATAAATCGGAGCGGTTATTTTCTGTTACCTTACTCTGCTCTCACAAACAGCTTCCCGTTAGGAAGTATGATGCTCTGTGTTGCCCGGACTTTCCTCTTTCCATCTTTTGACGGATGGCCAGCGACAAACCGATCTGCTGTATTTCTGCTGCAAAGATACTATTTAGATCGTGAAAAATGTTTGAAATCAATAGGAATCATGATTGCATAATTGTAAGTGTCATCCAAAAAGTGTAATATTGTGAGGTTTTTATACTTCATTTATTGGAATCACAATGAAAAAAATCTTACTGTTGCTATTTGTTTCGGTTTACTTGGTAGGCTGTTCTTCATACAAAGATGCTATGAATGCCAATTCCAACATAAAAAAGGTTGAATTGGGTATGACCAAGAACGATGTAATCCATAAAATGGGTAAATCTTACCATAGAATGGAAGTATACAAGGATAGTCATGGAACAGATGTCGAGGTTTTGGGATATCCTACGGTAGACGCTATTTATATGCTTCGTTTTGAGAATGGCGAGTTAGTTGGATTTCATAAAGACCTTGTTCTTCCTGCGGATAAATTTCTTAGAGAATCCTCGCTTGAGTAAAATAGTCAGTTAAATTATGGTTCTTAATTATATCTGGATTGCATTCTTTTTTGTTGCCTTTATTGTAGCATTGAGCCGCCTTATCTTTTTGGGCGATTTTGAGACTTTTAATGCGACGGTTAATTCTACATTTGCTTCCGCCCGATCGGGTTTCGAAATTTCCATTGGTTTAACCGGGGTCCTTACCCTGTGGATGGGACTTATGAAAATAGGGGAGCAAGGGGGAGTAATTCAGCTTTTCTCAAGAGCAATCAATCCATTATTTAGTCGGCTTTTCCCCGATATACCGAAAGATCATCCCGCAGGAGGTTCTATTTTATTGAATCTTTCCGCTAATATTCTTGGGCTTGATAATGCAGCTACTCCGGCAGGATTACAAGCGATGAAAGAATTGCAGGAGATTAATCCCGATAAAAGCAAAGCTTCCAATCCTATGATGATGTTTCTGGTGATGAATGCATCGGGTTTGACTTTGATTCCGGTATCTGTAATGACTATCCGCGCACAGATGGGAGCAGCTAATCCTGCCGATGTTTTTGTACCGATTATGATTGCAACTTTCATTTCAACAATGATTGGAGTATTGGCTGTTTGCATCAAGCAAAAGATAAATATTCTGGATAAAGTTATTCTGGGTACGTTTGGTAGTGTTGCCACATTGATTGGTGGTGTTATCTGGGCTTTCAATCGTATGGGACCCGAAAAGGCACAGCAAATATCAAGTCTCATTGCCAGTATAATATTATTCAGCGTTATTATATTTTTCATACTAAGCGGAGTCCGAAAAAAGATTAATGTATATGATGCATTTATAGAGGGTGCAAAAGATGGATTTTCGACTGCTGTTCGTATCATTCCTTATTTGATTGCCATATTGGTAGCTGTAGGCATGTTTCGTGCATCAGGGGCTATGGATTTTATCTTCGATGGATTGAAGTCTTTAGTTGTTTTTACAGGATTTGACAGTCGATGGGTAGATGCTATGCCTACAGCATTAATGAAACCTTTAAGCGGAAGTGGAGCACGGGGTATGATGGCAGAAACCATGACTGTTTTTGGGGCAGATTCATTTGCCGGACGATTGGCATCTATTTTTCAGGCATCTACCGATACTACCTTTTTTGTAGTGGCTGTTTATTATGGAAGTGTTGGAATAAAGAATAGCAGGTATACAGTACCTTATGCACTTTTGGCTGATTTAGCCGGAGTTGTTACAGCTATTTGGATAGCATATATATTTTTCTCGTAAGTCGAGGTCTCAGACCTTTTTATTGTTTTTGGCAAGCAAATCAGATACCGTTATAAATATAGAATATGGCAATCATATATCAAAATGAAGATGTAAAAGCTCCTTTAATAAAGAAAAGAGAGGTTACTAAATGGATTAAAGATGTGGCAGCATCTTATGGTAAAAAGACAGGAGATATTTCATATATCTTTTGTTCGGATGAAAAAATCCTTGAAATAAATAAGGAATATCTTCAGCATGATTACTATACTGATATAATCACCTTCGATTATACCGATGAAGATGTAATATCAGGAGATATTTTTATAAGTTTAGACACTGTGAAAAGTAATTCGGAGCAGTTTAATACCGATTACCTCGAAGAATTACACCGAATTATTATTCACGGGATACTTCATCTTTGTGGAATCAATGACAAAGGTCCGGGCGAAAGAGAGCATATGACCGAGTGTGAAAATAAGGCTTTAGGTCTTTTGAGTGACATATAAAAAGGATGTATAATCAAGAATTAGTAACCATAATAGTTCCGGTTTATAATGTTGAGCAATATTTACCCAAATGTCTCGATAGTATTATCAGCCAGATTTATAAAAATATAGAGATCATTTTAATAAATGATGGAAGTACAGACAGGTCTTTGGCTATCTGTGAAGAATATAAAGAAAAAGATAATAGGATTACAATTTTTAATCAAAAAAATCAAGGTCTGTCAAGTGCCCGAAATGTAGGATTAGATAATGCGAAGGGTGATTTTATAAGTTTTATAGATAGTGATGATTTTGTTGCTGCTGATTTTATATCTGAATTATATACTTTATTGAAAGATACTGATTCGGATATAGTTCAATGTGATTATATACAGGTTGAAGAAGACGATGCAGTGTTCATTCCTAAGAGCAGCTCATTCAGAACAGAGGAATTTTCCGCTTATGAATACTTACAGAGGTTATATTCAAAGAAGATCTATCCTCGAAATGTCGTTGTCTGGAATAAATTATATCATAAAAATATATGGGATAATATTCGGTTTCCTCTAGGAAAGCTTAATGAAGACGAAGCCGTAGTACATTATATTTATGATAGAGCGACCAAAATAACAGTAAGCTCTAAGATCCTTTACTTTTACTTAAAACGATCGGGTAGCATTATGAATGTATCACCGGATATGGAAATAAAACGTTATCTGCATTATCTGGAAACATTAACTCAAAGATCTGATTTTTTTGAACTAAAAGGCTACTCGGAGCTAAAAGAGGAGACTCTGGCTCAAAAAGGAAAGCTTGTAAGGCGTATATATAAAAAAAATAAAAAGCTGGATAGTAGTTTAGTAAATTATGATCTGTTGATATGTAATTATAATAGACTGGTATATGATGCTTTAGATGAAAATATAAAACTTTATCTTAAAAATAGATATATTAAACTTAAATTGAAAGTAAGGCTTCTTTACATCTACTTAAAATTGAAATACAAAGGTAACCTTAGCCATTCTATAGAGTAAGTAAATGAAAGTATTTAATGATATACTTTCTGATCATAACAAGCTATTGCTGTTGTGTTTGCCAAAGTAATAAAAAGGTCTGAGACCTTAATTGAATTATGAAAAAAATTATTTCTTTAATTGTCATATTAACACTATCATTGGGCTGTCTTTACTCTCAGGAGGTTATTAAAGTATGGCCTAATAATGCACCTTCGAGTAATGGATTAACCGATGAAGCGGAACTGTTTGTATATTTACCTGAAAAAAAAGACAGCCTGAAAACTCCGGCTGTATTAATTTGCCCCGGTGGCGGATATGCAGGTGTTAGCGCAGTGTACGAAGGTCATGCTTTTGCAAAATGGCTGGCATCGCAAGGTGTGGCAGGTATAGTTTTAAAATATAGATTACCCAATGAGCATAAAGAAATTCCTTTTGATGATGCAGAGCAAGCTATGCTCATAATCCGTTCGGATTCCGATAAATGGAATATAGATATCAATAGGGTGGGAATCGCCGGATTTTCGGCAGGCGGACATTTAGCTGCAGTCTTTTCTAACTTGGATTCTAATAGCGATATCAATATCCGTCCTGATTTCACCATTCTGTTTTATCCGGTGATCTCGTTCGAAACAGCAACAAAGGGAGGGACTCGTTCCAATTTATTGGGAAAAACGCCTTCGGCTAGTGATATCTATTCTTTTTCAGCAGATAGGCTGGTTACCGAAAATACTCCTCCTGCTATTATTTTCGTAAGTGATAATGATCTTTCAGTTCCATCCGCCCATAGTATAATGTATTACAATTCGCTGAAAGAAAATAATGTTCCTGCTGCTTTATATGTATTTCCGGAAGGAGAACATGGGTGGGGAATGATCAAATCATTTAAATATTACGATGAATCATTATCTTTGTTGAAAATGTGGTTGAAGCGGACAGTTCTGACAAACCATAATTGAGTAAGTACTTCTTTTAAAAGTGCTCTCCTAGTTAGATTTATTCGTATTATTATAATTTTGTCATGATTTTAGAAACATGCAGGTTGGTGACCTTAAATATATTATAATTATGAAAAACCTATTTTTAATACTATTCTTTCTTTTATCAGCTATTGGTATGAATGCACAAACAGTCGTTAAACTTTGGGAAATAACCCCTCCAACGAGTAATGGATTATCTGAACCTGAATTGTCTGAAGAAGGACGAATTTCGAATGTTTCTATTCCCGAATTGACTGTCTATTTACCCGATTCTACCGTAAATAGAGGCATTGCAGTTATTATCTGTCCCGGTGGCGGATATGCCCGATTGGCTATTGATCATGAAGGGCACGATTTTGCCAAGTGGTTACAGTCGCAAGGTATTGCCGGTATTGTTTTAAAATATCGTATGCCTAATAAAGTGAAACAAGTACCCTTGGAAGATTTCAATCAGGCTATTACCTATGTAAGATCTAAAGCATCTCAGTGGAAAATTTCGAATGATAAGATCGGTATTGCCGGTTTTTCGGCAGGAGGTCACTTGGCAGCAACAGCTTCTACCCATTTCTCGTCAAAAGAATTGCGTCCCGACTTTTCGATCTTGTTTTATCCGGTAATTACAATGGGGGATTTTACTCATGAAGGATCACGTAATAATTTGTTGGGTGATACTCCAACAGCATCTGAGATAATGTATTATTCTAACGAAAGGCAGGTTAATGAATTTACACCTCCTGCAATATTGTTGCTAAGTGATGATGATACATCGGTTCCACCGAAGAATTCGGTATCTTATTATACTGCTTTAAAAGAAAATAAAATACCGGCAACCATGTATATTTTCCCTTCGGGAGGTCATGGCTGGGGTATGAGAAATAATTTTGAATATCACGATGAAATGCTCTCTCTACTGAGTTTGTGGTTGAAAACATTGTCTTTGTAAAATTCAAGGAAAAAAATAAAGGATAAAGGTATCATTCGAAAAGAGTATTTTCGGTGATGCCTTTTTCCAGATTGAGTAACCACCTTTTTTTATCCAATCCTCCGGCGTATCCGGTCAACTTACCATTTGAACCAATAACCCGGTGACATGGGACAATTATGGCAATTTTATTCATCCCGTTGGCATTGGCAACAGCTCGTACGCTTAATGGATTTCCCATCGTTTCAGACTGTTGAAGGTAGCTGATTGTTTTCCCATAGGGAATCGCTAATAGAGCTTGCCATACTTTTTTCTGAAATTCTGTACCTACCAAATCGAGAGGTACCGTGAATTCTTTCAGCTCTTTTTTGAAATAGGCGTCCAATTCTTTCTTTAAAAGATCAAAATAGGTGCTGTTTTCTTCAACAATAACACCATTCAGCTCCTTTTCTGTTTTTTGAAACTGACCGTCAATATTTTTTCTATTATTAAACTCCAGAAGACAGATGCCTTTATCTGTTGCGCAGGCAATCATTTCTCCCAGAGGCGTTTCTATATAAGTTTTGCTGATATTCATTTTTTTTACTGTCTTAATAACTAAGTAACGTTTAATATTTAATGCTATGTTTTATCAGTATAATTATCTTTGGTCGTTATGCCTGCCAAAGCAATAGAAAGGTCTGTGACCTTAATCAGATAAAGATATTTAATTCTAAGAATAATTTATAATTAAATCAATAAAAATACTCTTCGCATCGTAAAATTTCAACTTTGTCGGTTTTATAATATACTGAAATCAATTTTAAAATTGATGTTGATATTACAGTTAATCGTTTTAGCATTGTTGTTTTGGATCGATTTTTTACATGTAATTTGCAATAATATAGATGATTGTAGATGTTATTAACAGAAATGGCAAGTTATCAACAATTCTTTTAGTGTTTAATGTCACAATCTAAGTACTGCTATTATTTATTTGTTTCTTTGTAGCTTAAATAAAAGAAATTATAACTAACGAACATGGGTAAAATAATTGCTCTGGCAAATCAAAAGGGAGGGGTTGGAAAAACTACTACCACAATAAATCTTGCTGCCTCCTTAGCTGCATTGGAAAAAAAAGTATTGGTTGTGGATGCTGATCCGCAGGCAAATGCTTCTTCCGGCTTAGGACTCGATATTAAACATATAAAAAATACGATTTATGAATGTCTGATAGGAGAGGCTACAGCCGATCAGGCCATTGTACCGACAGCTTACGAGCGTTTGGATATAATACCGTCGCATATCAATTTAGTAGGGGCCGAACTTGAAATGTTGAACATCGAAAATCGAGAAAAGCGTTTAGCTGCTGTATTACAAGCCAAGAAAGCAGATTATGATTATATCTTGATTGACTGCTCTCCGTCTTTGGGGCTGATTACGGTGAATTCTCTTACGGCTGCCGATTCGGTTATTATACCCGTTCAGTGTGAGTACTTTGCTCTGGAAGGAATCAGTAAACTGTTGAATACAATTAAAATCATAAAATCGAAACTAAATCCTTCATTGGAAATAGAGGGATTTTTGCTTACGATGTATGATGCACGTCTTCGTTTAGCAAATCAGATATATGAAGAGGTAAAAAAACATTTTCAGGAATTGGTATTTACAACCGTAATTCAACGAAATGTAAAACTGAGTGAGTCTCAAAGTTTTGCACAGCCTGTATTGGCTTATGATGCTGCATCTCGTGGAACAGTTAACCATATGCAGTTGGCAAAAGAGCTTATTGAAAAAAATTCTTAACTTTGCTACTTAAGTAAAAGGAAGTATTTATTGTTACATTCTATAATCATAACTGTTTCTATCTATTATGCTTACCAGAGCAATAAATAGGTCTGAGACCTTAACCGCAAAAAATAAGTAATTATTTATGGCAAAAAGACCTGCTTTAGGGAGAGGGCTAGATGCTCTTATTATGATGGACGATTTAAGGACTGAAGGATCTTCGTCTATAAATGAGGTTCCATTATCTAAGATTCAACCCAATCCTGATCAACCCCGACGTGTTTTTGATGAGGAAGCCTTGCGTGAGCTGGCTGTATCAATAAAACAATTGGGGGTCATCCAGCCGATTACCTTGCGTAAGATAGATGATGAAAATTATCAGATTATTGCAGGTGAACGTAGGTACAGAGCATCTATGATTGCTCAGCAAAAGACAATACCTGCTTATATTAAAACCGCGGATGATGAAAACGTCATGGAAATGGCGTTGATCGAAAATATACAAAGAGAAGACCTTAATTCTATTGAGATTGCTCTTGCTTACCAGAATTTGATTGAAACATATAATCTTACTCAGGAACAGTTGAGTGAAAGAATCGGAAAGAAGAGAACTACCATTGCAAATTATTTGCGGTTGTTGAAGCTTCCTGCCGGTATTCAGATGGCTATCAGAGATAAGAAAATAGATATGGCTCATGCCCGTACTTTAGTGACGATTGAAGATCCGGCGGTGCAACTCGAAGTTTATGAGTTGATTATGTCCGAAGATCTTTCGGTTCGTAAAGTAGAAGAATACGTAAGAGCCATTAATAAGGGAGATACTCTCGAAGAAATTATTCAGGAAAAAGAAGTGGTTAATTTGGCTAAAAAAGGCAATATAAACCAAGCTACTCCCGAAGAGTTCGATATCCTCAAAAAGCACTTGTCGAAGTTCTTTGATGCTAAAGTTCAGTTATCATGCAACGATAAGGGCAAAGGGAAAATAACAATTGCTTTCAGTTCCGATGAAGAATTAGAGAGAATTATTACTAAATTTGACCAGATAAAAAAATAAATTAAGGTCTAAGACTTTAATTTATTGCTTTGACAAGTATAACATCGGAAATTGTTATAGTCATTAAAAGTATCAATAATTATTTCATATTGATTATAGGTAGTTAGCAAGTAAATAAATTTACAGATAACTGCAGAAAGGTTTAAAACCTTAGTGTTTATATGGTAAAGAGATTATTTTTGTGTTTTGTAACTGTATATTCCTTCGCCTTTTCGGTGCTGGGTCAAACGAATGATAGTATACAAGTACGAAATATGACTGTTAACTCTCAGAATATAACAAAAAGCGATACCGTTGCTTGGGTCAATGATAAAATGCTGAATGATAAGGCGGCAGATAAGATTATAAAAAATACTGCCCCATTTAAGCCTGACCCGAATAAAGCAGTCTTGTATTCGGCTATTTTTCCGGGATTAGGTCAGATTTATAATAAAAAATATTGGAAACTACCTCTCGTATATGGTGGTTTTTTGGGTCTTACATATGCTATTACCTGGAATGGTCGTCAGTATAGTGACTACACAGGCGCATATAAGGCGATTATGAAAGAGAATCCGAGGGATGCTGAAAATACTAGGATTTGGGGACCTTTTATTCCAAGAGGAAAAAATCCTGAATTGTTGACTGATGGTGAGATAGCAACATGGAGAAATCGTTTCAAACGCCAGAGAGATTCTTACAGAAGATACCGTGATTTGAGTATTATTGGAGCAGTTGCTTTGTACGGATTGTGTATGATAGATGCGTATGTGGATGCACATCTTTTTGACTTTGATATTTCTCCCGATTTGTCTATGAGGGTCGAACCTCAAGTGCAAAATGATCCGTTTTCTCAAAGATCTTTTGGGATTCAATGTAGTTTTAAATTTTAGGGCATCGTTGGTAGCAGTTATCAGCTATCAGAAAAAACTTGTAACTTGTAACTAATTAACCATGTCCGGAAAAAGAAATAATTTATGCTGAAAAAACTTTTTATTGCCGGTTTTATTTTGGGGGGTATTGTTCCCCTTTTTGGTCAGGTTCATAAAAATGAACTATCAATAAAAGAGACTATTACAGATAGAGAGTTGACTATCCCTGAGGAGATAGAACGTAATTTTGATCAATTATTAGTTGATTGGAAGAAAGACCTGAGCCCTTCTTTAAACTGTACATCAAATTTTGATACCGACGTGGCTTATCCCGATTCTGTTTATATCAACAGGCTCTATTCTTTGCCTACCGAGATGGAATTGGTGTACAATCCCGTTGTTAGATCATATATCGATATGTATACGGGACGTATGAGAAGAAGCGTTGAGTATTTTTTAGGAAAATCCGATTATTATTTTCCGATCTTCGAACAAGCTTTAGATAAATATAACTTACCTCTCGAATTAAAATACTTACCTATTATTGAATCTGCACTCAATCCAACGATTGCCTCGAGAATGGGAGCAACAGGACTTTGGCAATTTATGATCGGTACAGGTAAAATGTACGATCTCGAAGTAAATACTCTGGTTGACGAACGTCGCGATCCGCTTAGATCAACAGATGCTGCCGCCAGATATTTGAAAGACTTGTATGGTATTTATGGTGATTGGAACTTGGTTATTGCAGCATATAACTGTGGTCCCGGGAATGTTAATAAAGCGATTAAACGTAGTGGAGGGCAAACCGATTACTGGACAATTTATCCCTATCTTCCGAAAGAAACCAGAGGTTATGTACCTGCCTTTATAGCTGCAGCATATGTGATGAACTATTACTCGGCACATAATATATGTCCTTTCGAATATAAATACACTCACTCTACAGATACTATTTTAGTTGACAAGCAACTGCATTTACAACAAGTCGCAGAATATTTAAATGTATCGCTTGATGAATTGAGAACTTTAAACCCTCAATATAAAAAAGACATTGTTCCCGGCGAATTTAAAGGATATGTACTGAATCTACCTTCTATAAATGCCCCGGAGTTTGAAGTTCAGCGAGATTCTATTTTTGCATATAAAGCTACCGAGTTTCTATCTCACCGAAAAGTGGTCAATCCAAATGGATATATGGCAATAGCTGCTACTAACGGAGCTAAGTATAAAGTACGTCGCGGAGATAATTTAGCTGCCATTGCCGGTAAGCATGGAGTTACAACAGCTCAGATAAAACAATGGAACGGGCTTAAATCAAACAGATTAAAAGCCGGTCAGATACTGGCAGTATCAGCAGGTATGCCTGCGAATAAGGAAATACCTCAGGAAATAAGTCAACCGACACAAGATTTACTTGCGGAGAATACCTCTCAAACGACCTCAGAGAATCAACCTTCTATAGATAATAACGATTCTTCCTCAAACTCATTATCCGATTACTTTGCTAAAATGCAGGAAAGAGCAATAGGAGCAGATCCCGATCCTGCCTCAACCAAAGAATCCGAACCCCATTTGCCTGTTGTTAACGTTCCTGACTCTGATACATCAGAATTAGCCGATAATACACGAGGAAGAGATATACAAAGAGTTCAGACCATTTATCACAAAGTGCGTATTGGTGAGACGTTGACTCAGATTGCATCCAAATATAATGTAGATAGAGAAGATATTTCTTCTTGGAATAAATTAAAATCTTCAGTACCAAAAGTTGGTCAACGATTGGTAATACATTTACCGGCTCAAAAAGAGGCTCTGGTTGCCGAAGAATTACCTTCTATATCCGAAGAGTCTATAGAGCAAGTTGTTGCCGATGTGAAAACATCAGTGCAAGACAAGGCTGCTGATAGGCCTTTAGCTTCGACTTCATCTATGGTTACTTCTTCCTCAAAATCGGTAACAGTGAAAAAAGAAGAGCCTAAGGTTGAGAAAAAAAATACACCGAAACCTGCGAAAGAACCGGCAAAACAACCTTCGACATATACCGTGAAAAAAGGGGATACTTTAGGCGGTATTGCAGGAAAATATGGGAGTAAAATAACAGCAAAAGATATACAAAAGGCTAATAACTTAACCTCTGATAAATTAAGTATCGGGCAGAAACTTAGAATTCCCAGATAAATAACTTAGAATTATGGCATTCATTTATAGTTTTACTCTTCTATATGAGTAATGCAAAACATGTATGCTATATTTTAAAGGTTAAAATTAATTATAGTTGTTTTACTTGCCGAAGTAATAAAAAGGTCTGAGACCTTAACAGGTATTTAATACAACATTTATTCATTGTAATGCGTTTGATGTTATACATACAAAAGTAATAAATAGGTCTTTGATCTTAATTTTATGGATAAAGAAGATAAAACGAAGGACGATGATTTGATGGTAGAAAGAGAATTTGAAGCTCTTATAAATGACTATCTCAAAACTAACCATAGACGAAAAGTCGAAATAATAAGAAAGGCTTTTCATCTTGCAAAAGAAGCACACAAGGGAGCACGACGCAGATCGGGCGAACCATATATAATGCATCCGATAGCGGTTGCACGTATAGTTTGTAGTGAAATAGGATTAGGTTCTACATCTATTTGTGCCGCTTTATTGCACGATGTAGTGGAGGATACCGACTATACAGTAGAAGATCTTAAAAAGATATTTGGCGATAAAATTGCTGAAATTGTAGATGGATTGACCAAAATATCGAGTGGTATGTTTGGTGACAATGTTTCATCGCAGGCTGAGAATTTCAGAAAGCTCTTGCTTACAATGGCCGATGATATCAGGGTAATACTTGTAAAGATTGCCGACCGTCTTCACAATATGCGGACATTAGGTTCGATGGCTCCGGCAAAACGCCATAAAATTGCTGGTGAAACAATGTACATATATGCTCCTCTCGCTCACCGATTGGGGCTTTTTGCTATAAAAACGGAGCTGGAAGAACTCAGTTTTAAATACGAAAACACCGAAGAGTACAACGAAATTGTATCTAAGTTAGAATCTTCGTTGAGTATTAGAAAAAATATCTTCGAACATTTTGCAGAGCCCGTAGTTCCTAAATTGGACGAATTGGGTTTCAAGTATGAAATAAGGGCACGCGATAAATCGGTATATTCTATTTGGAATAAGATGAAATCGAAGGGAGTTCCTTTTGAGGAAATATATGATATTTTCGCTGTCAGGATTATTTTCGATTCCGAACCCGGTATGGATGAGAAGAAGCGATGTTGGGATATTTATTCGGTGATTACGGATATTTACAAACTTCGTCCCGACCGTATCAGGGATTGGGTTAGCCGTCCTAAATCGAACGGTTATCAGGCGTTGCACCTTACAGTAATGGGACCTGATGGTGAATGGGTCGAAATCCAGATCAGAAGCCGTAGAATGGACGATATCGCCGAAAAAGGTTTTGCCGCTCACTGGAAGTACAAAGAAGGAAAAATTGAAGAAGACAATGAGCTTGATAAATGGTTGAAAACTATTACGGAGATATTGGAGCATCCAAACCCGAATGCAATAGATTTTCTGGATACTATTAAACTCAACTTATTCTCTCAGGAAATATTTGTTTTTACGCCTAAAGGCGATTTGAGAACAATGGCTCAAGGCTCTACTGCTCTCGATTTTGCTTATGAGCTTCACACTAATATTGGAGACCATTGCATTGGCGCAAAAGTAAATCATAAACTCGTTCCACTTAGTCATAAATTGAATAGTGGCGATCAGGTTGAAATCCTGACATCTAAATCTCAGAGTCCACAACCCGAGTGGCTGGGTTTTATTACAAGTGCTAAGGCTCGAACTAAGCTTGAATCTACTCTGAAGAAGCAGAAAAAAGAGGTGGCGAAAAAAGGAGAGGCAATTTTAAAAGAAATAGTTGGAGAAGCGGAACTTACGTCTTCAACAATAGATAAATTGCTCGATTTCTATAAAATAACGAAAAAAGAAGACTTTTTCTTTGCCTTGGGTAACAAAACAATTGTGCTTCCTGCTAATCTCGATAAACTGTTTAATCAAAAGGATAAAGATGGTTCTAGCAATATCTTCATGCGCTACATGAAGCAGGCATTCAGAGTCGGAAAGAAAGAAAGTGGAGACACTGAGTCTTTGGATACCGATGATCTGGATACGATTGATAAGAAAAAAACATATATTCTTGAAGAAGATTCTTTCAAAAAGAATTTTAGGATAGCATCATGTTGTAATCCTATACCCGGAGATAAAGTATTTGGTTTTATAACGGACAATAATGAGATTCAGGTTCATGGCGTTAATTGCCCTGTAGGCTTGAAACTTAAGGCTAGCTTTGGAGATAAAATACTTACTCTTGAATGGGGGCGTTATGCGCAATACTCGTTTTTATCGACAATAATTATTCGTGGTATAGACCGTGTTGGTATGCTTAATGATATAACTAAGGTTATAATTACAGATTCCGTAAACATTAAAAGTTTGAATATTGAGTCGAATGATGGTATCTTTGAAGGTAAAGTAAGCCTTTATGTGCACAGTGTTGTAGATGTACAGAAGTTATGCTCTCAAATTTTAAAAATAGAAGGAGTTCAATCAGTTAATAGATTGAGCTAAGATTTATATATATGGATACATTCGACATACATGACGAGAAATTAAACGGAACAGAGCGTGAATTTGAAAATGCTTTGAGACCCCTTAGTTTTAATAGCTTTAGCGGTCAGGACAAAGTAGTGGATAATTTAAAGGTATTCGTTGCAGCAGCTCGTATGCGTGGAGAATCTTTAGATCATACCTTATTACATGGTCCTCCGGGGTTGGGTAAAACAACTTTATCAAACATTATAGCGAATGAGCTGGGTGTCGGTTTTAAAATAACATCAGGGCCTGTGCTTGATAAACCGGGCGATTTGGCTGGTCTATTAACTTCTTTAGAGCCCAATGATGTCCTTTTTATCGATGAAATACATCGTCTTTCACCTATTGTGGAAGAATATCTTTATAGTGCAATGGAGGATTATCGAATCGATATTATGATCGATAAAGGTCCTAGTGCACGTTCGGTTCAAATTGAATTGAATCCCTTTACTCTTATTGGTGCTACTACTCGTAGTGGATTATTGACAAGTCCTTTACGTGCCCGATTCGGGATAAACATGCACTTAGAGTATTATGATAACGACACCTTAACGGGAATCATCAAACGTTCGGCGAATATTCTTGATGTTCCTTGCGATGACGATGCCGCCAAAGAAATAGCATTACGTAGTAGGGGAACACCCCGTATTTCGAATGCTCTTTTGAGGAGAGTAAGAGACTTTGCTCAGGTAAAAGGGTCGGGGAGTATCGATAAAGAAATAGCAAACTACTCGCTTGAGGCTCTCAATATTGATAAATATGGTCTTGATGAGGTTGATAATAAAATACTACTGATTATTATTGACAAATTCAAAGGAGGTCCTGTTGGTATTTCTACTATTGCAACTGCTCTCGGAGAAGATAGTGGGACAATAGAAGAAGTGTATGAACCTTTTCTTATCAAAGAAGGTTTTATGAAACGTACTCCAAGAGGTCGAGAAGCTACGGAATTAGCTTATAAACATCTGGGGAGGCATAAAGATACCGAGCAAGGATACTTGTTTTGATCTGGTTGTAATTTATTAAAACATATCCACACTTCTTACCGATGAATATGGCGAATGATGAAAATAAGAAATATTCGATCCTCTTATATGGGCTATTTTTTATAGGCTCTTTTCTATTCTTGTCTTTAGACTTTTATAAAGCTTTCTGGTACGACGAAGCCTATACAATAAATCTGGTACGCCAGTCCTTCGGATATTTGTGGCATGTTACAGCCAATGACGTTCATCCGCCTCTGTACTATATTCTTCTAAAATTATATACTTATTTTTTCGGCGATTCGGTAGTTGCCTTGCGTATCTTTTCGGCTCTTCCTGTAATTGGTGTTATGCTATTAGGGTGTACACGGATTCGAAAAATGTTTGGAGATAAAACAGCGTTAAGCTTTTTAGTTATAATCATATTGATGCCCGTTAGTCAATATGCTGCATCTGAAATAAGAATGTACTCATTAGCTATGCTGTTTGTGCTGTTAAGTGCTTTATATGCATATAAAAGTTATTCTACTTTCCGTCGATCCGATTTAATCAAATTTACCCTTTTCTCTTTGGCTGCGGCTTACACTCATTACTATGCGTTATTGGGTGTTTTTTATATTTATTTTCTCTTCCTTATTGTGATTATAATAGCTAAGAGAAGTAAAATTACTCCGTTTATCGGTTATTCTGTTTTGTTTGTGATCGGATATTTACCGTGGTTGATAAACCTGCCCGGACAAGTGTCGCAAGTACAGGATGAATACTGGATCGATGCTCCACGATTGAAAGATTTTATAATCTATCTATATTATCCTTTTGCGCGGGAGTTGGATCTTATGGCAACAGCAACTCCTCTTGCCCATTTTGCATTTTCTTTCTTTTTACTCGCGGTTTTTGGTATTCTGTTTATTTATGTAGTTGTATCGGCAAGAAAAGAAACTTTTGCAGATACATATTCGAATGCTAAAATAAAGTATGCCAATCTGTTATTCTTAGCTTTTTTGTTGACTCTATCTACTGCGATTACTTATTCATTTCTATCTAAGCCTGTATTTGTTACCCGTTATATGAATCCTATTCTAGGGCTTTTTTATTTGGGTATTGCTATTTATATATCATCGATTGATTGGAAGAAAACTCAAAATAAGATTGTACTTCTTTTGATGTTTCTGATAATAGCTTATTTTTCATTTAATCACTATTCGCTTCAATACAGAACAAATCAGTATAACGAGAGAGTACAGTCTAAAATCATCGAATTTGCTAAAGAGAGAGTGGATGATAAAACAGCTTTTTTATATTCAGATACACGCAGCTTTTCAATAGCAGCTATACCTTTGTTTTTCCCCGATTCGAAACATTATATAAGAATCCGTGCTACTCAGAAATACTATAAGAAATATTTAGAAAATTTTAAAGCTATTCCTATCTTTGATTTTGGTGATGTTGATACTACCTACACTAAGATGTTAGTAGTGAAAAATATTGATAATGACGATTCGTTCATGAAAGTTTCCGCCGATTCGATAGAAGTAATTAAGTATTTTGACATCATAGACAGGCAGGATATAGAAGGACATGTTGTTTATCAATTAAGAAGGAAGAATCTGAATAAATAAGTGATAGGAAACTTATCATGGCTGACATATCCAATACGGACATAAAATATCTACCGGGAGTAGGACCGAAAAAAGCTGAAATATTAAATAAAGAAGTTGATATTTTTTCGGTTGAAGACCTCTTACATTATTATCCCTATAAATACATTGATAGAAGTCGCATCTACTACATTCACGAAGTAGATGGTAATATGCCTTATATTCAATTAAAAGGTCGAATAACGGCTTTTGAAACAATGGGTGAGGGGCGTAATAAAAGACTTATTGCTCACTTTACCGATGGTACAGGTTTTATTGATCTGGTTTGGTTCCAAGGGGCACGTTTTATAACAGACAAGTATAAAGTAAATCTGCCTTATCTTGTTTTTGGTAAACCCACCGCTTTTGGAAGTAAGTTTAATATAGCACATCCGGATATTGACCCGTATATCGAAGAAAAAGCGGAGCAAACAAATCTGATGGGGTATTACAATACAACCGAGAAGATGAAAACGCATTATCTGAATTCAAAAGCAATTCAAAAGATAATGACAGGAGCATTAGCATCTGCATTGCCTCATGTATTTGAAACTCTACCCCAATCAATAATTGAAAAAGCGAACTTATTGCCCTTGAAAGAGGCAATTCGGAATATTCACTTTCCTTTGAATCCTACTATTCTTAGAGATGCTCAGTACCGCTTGAAGTTTGAGGAATTGTTCTATTTGCAATTAAATATCTTTCGTTATACTTCCGATAGAAGGGCTAAACTGAAAGGTTTTGTATTTACACAAGTAGGTGATTACTTTAATTCTTTTTACGAAAAGAATCTGCCTTTTGAATTGACTAATGCTCAGAAACGAATTATCCGTGAGATTCGTCAGGATATGGCGACGGGTGAGCAAATGAATCGTTTACTGCAAGGCGATGTTGGTAGTGGTAAAACTCTGGTGGCACTTATGATTATGCTGATTGCTATGGATAATGGCTTTCAGGCTTCGATGATGGCCCCTACCGAGATTCTGGCTAATCAGCATTATATTACAATTCAGGAATTTTTATTTGGATTGGGTATAAATGTCGAATTATTGACAGGCTCTACTAAAAAGAAGAAGCGTGAAGAAATTCATTCAGGCCTTTTGACTGGCGATATCCATATTCTGATCGGTACACATGCTTTGATTGAAGATACCGTTCAGTTTGGAAACTTAGGTTTGGTGGTTATCGATGAACAGCACCGTTTTGGTGTAGCTCAACGAGCCAAACTATGGACTAAGAATGTGAATCCTCCGCATATGCTCGTTATGACGGCAACACCTATTCCCCGTACGCTTGCGATGACAGTGTATGGTGATCTTGAAGTATCGGTGATAGATGAATTGCCTCCGGGGCGTAAACCTATACAAACCATACATCAATACGATAAGAAAAGAGGAGCTTTATATAATTCGATCCGAAAACAGTTGAGCGAAGGTCGTCAAATATACTTTGTATACCCTTTGATCGAGGAAAGCGAAAAAATAGATTTGAAGAACCTCGAAGAAGGTTATGAGCATATTTGCGAAATTTTTCCCGAGTATACGGTTTGTAAGGTGCATGGAAAAATGAAACCTTCGGAAAAAGATGCTGAAATGGCTCGTTTTGTCAAAAATGAAGCTCATATAATGGTGGCAACTACCGTTATTGAAGTGGGAGTAAACGTCCCCAATGCATCGGTGATGGTTATAGAGAGTGCTCAGCGCTTTGGGTTGTCTCAGTTGCATCAGTTGAGGGGTAGGGTAGGTAGAGGTGCCGATCAGTCGTATTGCATCCTTATAACACCTTATGAGCTATCGGCAGACTCTCGTAAGAGAATCAATATTATGGTGGAAAGTAATGATGGTTTCGAGATTGCTGAGGCCGACCTGAAGCTCAGAGGTCCCGGTGACTTGGAAGGAACTCAACAAAGTGGTATTGCTTTTAATCTTAAGATTGCCGATATTGTGAGAGATTCGCAGATAATGCAATATGCACGTGATATAGCAAAAGAAGTTATAGATAGAGATCCTGCTTTGGAGAATGTGGAGAATCAGATTTTAAAAAGGCAATTGCGTAAACTGGGAGGAAATCGCTACAATTGGGGATTAATTAGCTAAGACAAAAAAAGAAACAAACTACGAAAGTTTGTTTCTTTAATTCTTAGATGTGTAGTGATGAATATATTTTATATGAGACTCGATTCGTTTGCTCTTTTATTGCTTTTATATAGGTCGATTAGTTCTCCAAGTGTTATCTTTAGAGAGTTCATTGTTGAAAAGAATTCAGGAACCTGATTCTCATAAAAAGATCTTCTCATCAATTCGAGAGCATTTTTATAAGAGTCTTTTGTCAGGAAGAGACCAACCCCTCTTTTCGACATCAAAATATCCTCCGATTGCAGTAGCTCGAGCGAACGCATCAAGGTATTATGGTTTACCTCTAATTCTTTAGCAAGTTCTTTTACTGTGGGGATTTTAGTTTCTTCTTTCCATTCTTTGGATACTATTCTTTGCGAGATTACATCGACAATTTGTAGGTAGATTGGTTTGTTTTTATGAAATTCCATTGTGTTGTTATTTTACAGAGTTACATTACAAATATAGCACTAGTTTTCTATATAAATAGTTTGTCGTTCTAAATTTTGAGCAATATAAGTATTTTTAATTATAAATAATCTGTTTAATTTCAGAATTTTAAGCTAAAATAGCACTCTATATATCTGTAATTGATTTGGATCTGTTAACTTTTAAGCCTTTTGATCGGATAAATGAGTTCATTGGTATTTAACATTAGAAAGTGTAACGTAGAGCTATTGTATTAACTAATTTTATTAATTAATAATCGAATGTAAATTATGACTGGTCAGTCAACCAAAATAAGTAAATGGAAAATCTTGATACCAACTCTTCTTGGAGTCGGTGTCATTGTTTACATGTTTTCTAAGGATCTCTTGGGACAGGAGAATGCCGAGCAACTGGCAGAACTGAGGAATATAAAGATAACATGGAATACAGTCTTTTGGTTTTTTATAGCCTTGCTCTTGATGGTTGGCCGTGACCTGGGTTTTACCATTAGATACAGATACCTGACCGAAAAGGTGCTTTCATGGAAGCAATCATTGAAAATAACCTTGCTGGCTGAATTTGGTACGGCAGTCACGCCGTCATCTGTCGGCGGTTCAAGTATGGCAGTTCTTTTCTTATCAAAAGAGAACATTAGCGTAGGAAGAAGTACGGCTATGGTTTTTGTAACGATGCTATTGGATGAAATGTTCTTTGTTGTAACTTTTCCTTTGTTATTATTATTCATCCCTGTAGAGAAGTTGTTTCCCGAAATATCTACCTTACAAATGGGAGTGATTACTTTGTTTGTTGCAGCCTATATTGTAAAGATGTGTATCTGTATTTGTCTTATAGTCGGTCTGTTTTTTAAACCACAGGCTATACGATGGCTTTTAATCAAAATCTTTAGATTGCCTGTCCTCCGCCGTTGGTATGCAGGGGCTGTAAAAGCAGGAGACGATTTAGTTATCAGTGCCCGTGAAATAAGAGGCAAGAGGTTTTCTTATTGGTGGCCTCTTATTCTGGCTACGATTTTATCGTGGGCTTCGCGATTTCTGGTGGTAAATGCACTTTTCATGGCATTCTTCTCTGTGTCGGATCATATGTTGATATTTGCCCGTCAGTTTGTAATGTGGGTATTGATGATACTTAGCTTTACACCGGGAGCAAGTGGCTTAAGTGAACTTATATTTAAGCATTATCTGAGTGCATTGATCCCTATATCAGGACTTATTCCGGTTATTATAGTATTATGGCGATTACTTAGTTATTATAATTACCTTTTTATCGGAGCTTTCCTTGTTCCACGTTGGGCAAGCAAAGCTTTTGTGAAACCATTAAAATCAGAAGACATTATATGAAAATAAAATTACCGTGTCGTTTTCTCTGTTTTTTACTCCTGATAGTACTAAACGGAAGCCTCTCGTTATTTGCTCAACAGGTCGATACTATAGAGGTATACAGTCCAAAGATGGAAGTGTATGTAAAGAATATTATCATTCTTCCCGATGGCTATAATAAAGAATCCAAGATTGCATATCCCGTGGTTTATCTCTTGCACGGTCATAGTGGAAATTATTTATCATGGCTGAAGGTGGTAAAACCGACATTGCCCCAATTAGCGAATAAATACCAAATGGTAATTGTCTGTCCCGATGGAAAGAATAGCTGGTATTGGGATAGTCCTGTTAATCGAAAATCTCAATATGATACTTATGTAAGCCAAGATCTGGTAAATTATGTTGATACGCATTATAAAACAATTGCATCACCGAAGGGTAGGGCAATATCAGGCTTCAGTATGGGTGGGCATGGTGCTTTATGGTTAACCTTAAACCATCCCGATGTATTTGGTGTTTGCGGATCGATGAGCGGCGGAGTAGATATCCGGCCTTTTCCTGACAATTGGGATATGTCTAAGGCATTGGGGAGGTATGCTACTAATAAGGCTGTTTGGGATGCACATACTGTAATTACGAATGCAGAAAAGCTGAGAAATATTCCATTGATTTTCGATTGTGGAGAAGATGATTTCTTTCTGGAGGTTAACGAGAATTTGCATAAGCTTCTTCTTGATAAGAACATTCAGCATACTTATATAATGACCTCAGGAAAGCATGATTCTCAATATTGGAATAAGGCTGTTGAATGGCAGTTGGATTTTTTTGCAAAATTCTTTTTTCCTGAAAATTAAGCAAAATGGCTAAGCGACAAACAAAAGAAAAATCTGCTACTATTTTAGCGTCGAAAACACAAAAATTAGTGGTGTCAGAAAATAACGGTAAATGGGGATTTTTAGATGCAGCAACAGGCGAAACAGTTGTGCCGTTTATATATGACTGTGCTCATTCTTTTTCAGTAGAATTAGCATTAGTTCGATTAAATGGTTGGTGGGGTTATATAGATAAAACAGGGAGAGAAGTTATTCCGTGTATATATAATCCTGCATGGTCGTTCACAAAAACGGGATTGGCAGCAGTATGTATTGAAGGTAAATGCGGTTTCATCGACCAGGCAGGAGAAGTTGTTATCCCGCTTATATATGACGATGCCCGCTATTTCAATAAAGATGGTAAAGCAAAGGTAAAGTTAAACGGCGAAACTTTTTTTATAGATCTGAAGGGAAATCGAGTCGAATAAATATGAAGAAAATGACTTCTTCTTTAGGGTTGTATTAATATCTAAATGGAGTAGAACCCTACAAAAAGCAAAAAAATATGAGCAGAATACAATTATCGTACTCACCCTATAACTTAATGTTGAAATATCCATTTACTATTTCAACGTATTCACGAACAACAACCCCTGTGGTTTTAGTGGAACTTCATTACGATGGGTGTATTGGTTATGGCGAAGCATCATTACCCCAATATTTGGGAGAGACGCAGGATAGTGTCATCAATTTTTTGAAACAGGTTGATCTGACTCAATTTGCTGATTTAACTGATATTGATTCTGTTTTAGATTACGTTGATCATATTGCTGTTGGGAATACTGCGGCTAAAGCATCTATTGATATAGCGCTGCATGATTTGATCGGAAAGATTAAAAATAAGTCATGGCATGAAATATGGAATTTAAATCCTGAGAATACACCCAATACAACATATACGATAGGAATTGATACGGATGATATTGTAAAAAAGAAAACGGCAGAAGTCGTTTCGGATTTTAAAATATTGAAGGTGAAATTAGGTGGAAAGGATGATAAACGGATGATTGAGGTAATCCGATCGGTTACAAGCCTGCCTTTAGCAATTGATGCCAACCAAGGGTGGAAAGACAGATCGGAAGCTTTGGAAATGACTTGTTGGCTGAAGGAGCAAGGGGTGGTTCTGATAGAGCAGCCAATGCTTAAAACCGATTTGGACAGTAGTGCATGGCTTACCGCTCATAGTCCTCTACCTATATTTGCCGATGAATCAGTACAAAGACTTTCGGATATGGAAAAGATCAAAGGTGCTTTTTCGGGAATTAATATTAAACTAATGAAGTGTACGGGTATGAACGAAGCTTATAAAATGATAAGTCTTGCTCCTTCCTTGGGGTTTGACATAATGTTGGGTTGTATGACCGAGACTTCGTGTGCAATATCAGCTGCGGCTCAACTGTCGCCTGCTGTGAATTTTGCCGATTTAGACGGTGCATTACTCATAACTAATGATTGTTTTAAAGGTACCACTATAAAAAACGGGAAGATTATATTGAATAATCTTCCCGGTATAGGTGTGGAAAAGGTATAATCCACAGAGTTAAATAAATGAGAATATTTATGATGATATATTTTCTTAATTATAACTTCTTATCAATGATTTGTTTACCAAAGCAATAAAAAGGTCTGAGACTTCATTCGGATTTCTTAACTCTGACATCCAATAATCTGAAATCATTATAACGTTGCATAAGATCATTTTTGTAGCTGGTTGCTCTTGTCAGATTCTCTCTGTCGACACCTGTTTCTTGTGTTTCTTCAAATAGTTCGCAAGAAATAGTTATCCATCTTAATGCATCTTTTAGTTTGTCCGAAAGCTCATAGGCCAAAGCTATATTGCTGGCAAGTCGGGCTTTTTTCTTTACGTTCTTTGTTTCTTTATCGTAAGCAGATTTCCATAGTGCCATAGCTCCGGCCCAATCGTTACTTGTCATTTTTTGATTGGCTGCTTTAATATCTCCAAAATACCATCTCAACTCATTGCTCCAATAAGGAGATAAAGCGTCTGATATCTTTTCCGCAGTGTAACGGGCTGCTTCTTTGATGGCATCTTCCCTGCTGGGAATAGTGTCTGATAACGCTCTGTCCTGACTATAGGTTGCAGTCCAGTATATGCTGTCATTTATATATAAAGGAGGTGATATAGTTTCTCCGTCTTTCGAATATACCTGAAAACGGATATCCATTTTCAAATCAAGAAATTTCATTGTTGTTCCAAAGTCAAAGTCTTCTTCATGAGAAGCTGTACTTACTAAAAAACGGTCGATAGAAATTACTGCATCCGCTTTGTTCGCAATACAGAGCTCTTTAACCAAATTAGGGTCTAATGACCAAATTTCTTCAAAATTATTATCCTCTCTTATCGGATGTTCGTAAAAAATTACATCGTCGAAGTATTCCTTGTCTGCAATATCTTCAAAAAGAGCTTCAGCCAATATGTAGTTTACATCGTCATTTATCCTTACTTGTATCGGGGTGGCCGATTCTTGCCCCGGACGGTATTCGAAATGACCAATATCTTCGGGTTGGGGCACAGTGTTATCAACAATAACGATATTGTTAATATTGCCGGGGAGTGTTATCTGGGCAGGTTTCTCTACATTTACAACCAATGTATCCAGACTTGTGCAACTGGTGAAAACAAATAATCCCGAAAGTAGTCCCAAGAATAAAAAACTCTTCGGTAAAATTAAGGTCAAAGACCTGTTTGTTGCTTTACTAAGTGTCATATACAATTTTTTTTTAGAGCTGAATACTATAAATAAGACGTAGCGGATAAACTTAAGGTCTCAGACCTTTTTATTTAAATACTTCCCAATCTTTCCCAAATGAGATGAGATGGCTCTTTCTCTATTGGAGAGGGTTGGGGTGAGGTGTAGAAAATAAATAGTTGGCATGACTTATTATCTTCAAATTTAAATTTAATTTTCCATATAGGATTATCTTTGTTGTATGTAAATTAAAATTTACTTAAGTTTAAACCCCTATTTCAAACAAAATGTTCACAGAATGGCAAAAAAAGATAAATCATACACCGAAGCGATACAAGAATTACAGGAGATTCTTGATAAACTCGAATCAGGAGATATGGAAGTTGATGTGTTGGCTGAAGAGATAAAAAGAGCATCCACATTATTGAAACTATGTAAAGATAAGCTTTATAAAACAGATGCCGAGATAAAAAAGATACTGGATGATCTCGATTAAAGGTATTGAACTATTTATTGTACTAGTCGGTTATTAATGACATGACCGTAATGTTTCATCGTTAAAAGATCATATATGAACAATGTAATTATAGTAGCCGGAGGGAAAGGTTTGCGTATGGGAAGCGAACTGCCCAAACAGTTCTTGAATGTGGGTGGAAAACCTGTTTTGATGCGCACCATTGAAGCTTTTTATAATTTTGATAAATCGATACGTATTATTGTAGCATTGTCTGCATCCTATCGCGAACATTGGTCTAAATTATGTAAGGGGTATGGATTTTCTGTTTACCACGAAGTTGTGGACGGTGGCGAAACCCGTTTTCATTCGGTAAAGAATGGTTTAGAGCTTGTTGGTGAAGGTTGGGTAGCTGTGCACGATGCCGTACGCCCATTTGCATCAGTTTCTCTCTTGAAGACTTGTTTTGATGCCGCAAAAGAGTATAAAGCAGTGATTCCCGTTATAGATGTAACAGATAGTTTACGCGAAATTGACGGTGAAAACGATAGTAAAATTGTTGATCGTTCGAAATATCGTATGGTTCAGACTCCTCAGGTTTTTGAGTCTGTTTTGCTGAAAAAGGCATATGATGCTGATTTCTCCGAGTATTTTACAGATGATTCATCTGTGGTAGAAGCATACGGACATGCTATTCATTTAGTTGAGGGAGAAAGAACAAATATAAAAATAACGACTCCGTTTGATCTCGATTTGGGAGAAGTTATATTAGGTAAGTAAAAATATAAATGATCTCTTTTGATATTGTAAGAACTTGCATCGACTATTGGATAAGTTCTGAAATAGATTTGAGACTTTAAGAGATTTAGAAAAGATGGATATATGTATTGATTTTGACGGAACGTGTGTTACTCACGAGTTTCCACGTATAGGCGAAGATATAGGAGCTGTGCCTGTTCTTAAAGAACTGGTTGACGCAGGACATAAGCTCATTCTTTTTACTATGCGCAGCGATCGTAAGAAAAAGAAAAAAGTAGGAGAGGAAACTGTTATTGTAGAAGAAAATTTCTTGGCAGACGCCATTAATTGGTTTGTTGATAATGGAATAACATTATATGGTGTTCAGAAAAACCCGACTCAGCGTTTTTGGACTACATCTCCTAAAGCTTACGGGCATTTATATATAGATGATGCTAATTTGGGATGTCCTTTAATTACCCCAACGGAGGGTAGACCTTACGTAGATTGGGTTGAAACCCGTAAATATCTGGTGGAAAGGGGCATTTTATAGTATTTATGTATAAATGCTTTTTCATCTCTGTTTTCCTTGAAAGAACGATCACTGTTTATTATTAAATAGTGATTTTTTTATGACTATTTCCTTTCTTTCTTAGGACTGTTTTTCTAGACTCGTTTTCTCTTGTTTTTTATCTTATACCTGCCTTTTATTCGTAATTTACATCTTTAATTTCCCTTGATAAATCCTCTTGTTTGCCTCTTATTTATTTATGATTTATTATTGTTTTAAAGTTAATTATTGTTTATAATTATTGTAATCTATATTTCTGTGAAATTTAAATAATTGATAATATAGTATTTGAGATCTAATTAATATTTATTTAAAAGTTAATATTTGTATGATAGTATTCCCTTATATAATAGCGTCCTTATTTTCGTAGATGCTAGAATTAATCTCTTATTTTTATAAAAATTGTATCTTTCTAAGGAGAAATTTTTGATATAATTATTATCTGTAAACGGTTATTTTTTTTCTTGAAAAGCACTTTCCTTATTGTATATTCCATCGGGAAAGAGCTGGCTCGAAATTCTTCTATTGATAAATAAAATGGAGTTGTTTAGTTAATTATGAGAGGATACAAAAGTATTTATTATTTTTGTGTATAATTAAAAAATAATATGGCTCTCAAACAGCAGTTACAACAAAAGCAACAACAGCGTTTATCTCCTCTTCAAATGCAGGTGATAAAGCTAACCGAATTGCCAAATGTAGAATTGGAGGAGAGAATTAAGCAAGAATTAGTTGATAATCCGGCTCTGGACGAAGGGCGTGAGGATTCGGATGACCCTCAGGATATAGCAGATGATCTGAATTATGACGAATCTGATAATATAACTCAGGAAGATATTGCTTTAGGCGATTATTTGACAGAAGATGATATTCCCGATTACCGTTTAAATAATTATAGTTCAGAGGTAACTGCACGGGAAGATATTCCCTTTTCATCAGCGGAATCATTACATGAGTCTTTGATAGAGCAATTGCGTCTGACAGAACTGGATGACCAGTCGACAAAGGTTGCAGAATATATAATCGGTAATATCGATGAAAATGGTTATCTTGACAGACCATTGAGTGCAATATCGGATGATTTGCTATTTCAGCAGAATTTAGATATACCATCTGATCACATTAAGAAGATATTGAATATTATCCAGGGATTCGAGCCTGCGGGGATTGGAGCTGCCGATTTGCAAGAATGCTTATTGCTGCAATTAAAGCGCATGAATGAATCGGATCTGGTTAAACAGGCAATGCTTGTGATCGAAAAATATTTTGATGATTTTTCGAAAAGACACTTTGATAAGATCGAAAAGGCATTAAATGTGGATGAAGAAGTTTTAAAACAAATCATTCATCTTATAGTGACTTTAAATCCAAAACCGGGTAATAACTGGGGGGATGCTCTTTCGTTGACGATGAATACGATCATTCCTGATTTTATTGTTGAAACTTATAATGGAGAACTTTTTCTGAGTCTCAATAATCGTAATATACCTGAGCTTAAAGTAAACAGAGACTATTCGGAAATGCTGAGAGGTTATACCGAAAATAAGAAAGGTATGACTGCCGAAGCGAAGAATGCAGCTTTATTTGTAAAACAAAAGTTAGATTCTGCCCGATGGTTTATTGATGCGATTAAGCAAAGACAAGAAACCCTGCAACGTACTATGCAGGCTATTGTAGATCTTCAATACGATTTTTTTCTTACCGGAGATGAGTCGAGTTTAAGACCCATGATCCTGAAAGATATAGCAGAATTAGCAGGGTATGATATTTCTACCATATCGAGAGTGAGTAATAGTAAATATGTGCAGACTAATTTTGGAATTTACCCGTTGAAATACTTTTTCTCCGAATCGATGCAGAATGATGCAGGAGAAGAAATTTCATCAAGAGAGGTAAAGGCAATTCTAAGAGAATGCATCGAAAATGAAGATACCAAAAAACCTTTGACTGACGATAAACTGACAGAAATTCTAAAGGAAAAAGGGTATGTGATAGCAAGACGAACAGTAGCGAAGTATCGCGAACAAATGAATATTCCCGTGGCAAGACTTCGGAAAAGCATATAAGAGGTCTCGAACCTTTTATTGCTTTGGAGAGAATTATATTCAGTAATAAGTTAAAGAAAACATTTAATGCGATATTTCAGAACCGTAACTAACTTTCGTTGTTATACTTGACAAAGCAATAAATAGTTCTGAGAGCTTAATACTGAGAAGTGTGATAATCAATAGTTGAAATTACTTAAATTATGTGGAGAATAGGACAAAATATAGCAAAATGCTTTTCAGCGATTTTTCAACCGTTACTGATGCCGTTTTATAGCTTGGCTTTACTGGCTGTGTATACAAATTTTTATCATATGTATGCCGGACAGATTCTACGGTTTTTGATCCCAACTTTACTTTTTACCCTTTTTATACCGGCTCTTTTTATTTTTGTCCTTAAGAAAATGAGATACATAAGAGACTACAGTCTCGAATATGCACCCGATCGTACTTTGCCGTATATGATATTTATTATCTCGAATATCAGTCTGACATTATTCTTTTATAATTCACATGTATTTTATTGGGTGTTGGGCTTGATCGCCGCTCCTGTTTTTATTGCTTTTACAGGTATGCTTATTAATTTTTTCTGGAAAATAAGTGCCCACATGTTAGGTATGGGAGGGCTAATCGGTGGTATACTTTCGGTTTGCTTTAATGTGAAAGGCTCCAATCCAATGGTGTTATTTGCCATCTTATTTATTTTAGCAGGAATATTAGGCGTTTGCCGATTATATCTTCGAGCTAATTCTGCAGCTCAGGTTTATGTCGGTTTTATTATTGGATTTGTCTTGGCGTATGCCTCTGTTTTCGGAGGATTATTGCTGATGCTTTCTTATTTGAAGTAAGATTCTTTTAGTAAATAATGTACAACTATTTTTCACATTATATGATTATAATAGTCTTGTAACGTTCTATTTATCAAAAAAAATAAAAAGGTCTGAGACCTTAATTTTAATATATATAATAGCTTAGTATATGAAACCACTTGTTGCAATTATTATGGGAAGTACTTCGGATCTTCCGGTAATGGAAAAAGCTGCGAAATTTTTCGATGAAATGGAAATTCCATTTGAAATAAATGCTTTGTCAGCTCATCGTACACCTCAGGAAGTTGAATTATTTGCGAAGAATGCAAGAGAAAAAGGAATCAAAGTGATAATTGCTGCTGCCGGTATGGCTGCTCATCTACCGGGTGTGATAGCATCGATGACCACATTGCCGGTTATTGGTGTGCCAATCAATTCTTCCTTAGATGGTTTGGATGCACTGTTGGCTATCGTGCAAATGCCTCCGGGAATACCTGTTGCTACTGTAGGGATAAACGGATCCTTGAATGCTGCAATATTAGCTTTGCAAATTATGTCAACAGATAATGTTGATCTGCAAAAAAAACTGACAGGTTATAAAGAGAACCTGAAAAGTAAGATTGTACAAGCCAACGAAGAATTGTCTGCAATAAAATACAAATTCAAAACAAACTAAGGTCTCGGACTTTAGTTTGTTTTTGTAAATATAAGTAAATGAAAGTATTTAATGATATACTTTCGGATTATAACAGACTATTGCTGTTATGCTTACCAAAGCAATAAAAAGGTTTAAGACCTTAGCAACCATTGTTTGTTATATTTAGGGCAATATAGAATATTTACTTAATAATAGACTTAGGACTATTAGGGTTGAACTATGAGTATAGACGACGTAAAAGCTATTTTAAAAAAGGAAGCTGATGCCATATTGAACATTCCCGTAACAGATGCTTATAATAAAGCGACTGATCTTATTGTGGAGCATGTTCATCGGAAAAAAGGGAAATTAGTAACTAGTGGTATGGGTAAAGCGGGGCAAATAGCTCAGAATATTGCAACCACTTTTTGTTCTACGGGAACACCTGCTATTTTTTTGCATCCTAGCGAAGCTCAGCATGGAGATTTGGGAGTGCTTCAGGAAGATGATATTATTTTAATGATCTCCAATTCCGGCAAAACCCGTGAGATTATCGAACTTATAAGTTTGGCCAGGCACTTAAACCCGAATATTCAGTTTATTGTTATAACGAGCGATCCCGAAAGTGTCTTGGCACAAGAGGCTGATGTTTGTTTATTGACCGGCAATCCTGCAGAGGTTTGTAAGTTGGGTCTTACTCCTACTACTTCTACTACAATGATGACTGTAATAGGTGATATTTTAGTGGTTGATACAATGGACAAGATTGGGTTTAATGCAGCTGATTATGCAAAGCGACATCATGGAGGATATCTTGGCGATAAGTCACGTAGCCTGA
This sequence comes from Indolivaga alginatilytica, assembly GCF_003201355.1. GTDB lineage: Bacteria > Bacteroidota > Bacteroidia > Bacteroidales > Dysgonomonadaceae > Dysgonomonas_A > Dysgonomonas_A alginatilytica. The sequence continues at coordinate 59,689 of NZ_QICL01000019.1, read as the reverse complement.
GTAAGTGATTTCGTTTTCTATTATTTTAATAAATACCCGATGAAAGTATCTGTTTTGATTCCCATGTACAATGCCGAGATATACATTTCGGCAACTATTGAGAATGTATTGAAGCAGACATGGTCTGATTTGGAAGTTATTATTGTAGATGACGGTTCCACCGACAATAGCTATGCTTTAGCTAAGAAATATGAGTCGGAAAACGTTCATATTTACCGTCAGGATAATAAAGGGGCAAGTGCTGCCCGAAACCTTGCTCTTGAAAAATCTACAGGCGAGCTGATTCAGTATCTTGATGCCGATGATCTTTTGTCTTTCAATAAAATTGAAGCGCAGGTAAAACTTTATACTAAAATTAATGATAAAAACGCAATTATTGCATCCGGTATACTTTTGTTTGATGGTGATGTGATGGAAACTATTTGCATTCCCCATCGGCAAATGTCTACCAACAGTTATAATAAGCCTGTTGACCTGTTAATTGATATTTGTCGCGAGAAATATATTGTACAGTCCAGTATCTGGCTGATGCATAGAGATCTACTTACTAAAGTAGGAGGGTGGAATGAGCAACTCACTTTGAATGATGATGGCGAATATTTCTTTCGGGTAGTCGGGCAGTCGTCTGGTGTTTATTTTTGTTCAGAAGGAGCTGTTTTCTATAGAAATACCCCTCAGAGCTTAAGTAAACAAGTTTCTCAGAAAGCGATCGAATCGCAGTTATTGGCAACTCAGGTTATGACTCAGGTCGTAATCCGCCTTGAAAATAGCAAAAGGGTCAGAGCTGCTTGTGTGAATTTCTACATGCAATACATTACCCGATTTCATAGTGATTATTATAATGAGCGTGCAGCCATAGAGATAAAAAGGCTGGGCTTTGATATTAATACTTTCAAGAAGGATACATTATACAAGATTGCTTATTTAATTCTTGGTCAAAAGTTAATTAAGAAATTGTCAGAAATATACCATAAGAAATAATTGAGAGCTTATTGCTTTCGTCTTATAATTAATTGAATAATACGTATTTATAGGGTATGTCGGTTTTGTTCGACTGTCTTATTTATGCTTATCTTAGCAAATAAATAGGCTTGTGACTAGAAAGGTCTTATAGCTAATTAAAATTTTTCGCCATGAAGAAACACTATTTTGCCGCCCTGATACTCGGGGCAGTTGGGTGTATTCCAACTCTTTTTGCACAAACAAAAGATTTTAAGGGTTTGGAACATCTTTTTACACTACCGGAAAGTTATGTAGTAGGGTATACCGCCACGGCTCCCGTTATTGATGGTAATATCAACGATCAGGTTTGGAAGAGTGCTCAATGGACAGGTTCTTTTCGAGATATCGAGGGTGATCTTAAGCCAAAACCATATTACGATACAAAAGTAAAAATGCTTTGGGATAGTACTTACCTCTATATTGCAGCAGATATGGTTGACGAACATGTCTGGGCATATCTGACTGAAAGAGATCAGGTCGTGTTTTTCGATAATGATTTCGAGGTTTTTATTAATCCCGTAAATACTTCTCACCAGTATTTCGAATATGAGATTAATGCGTTGAATACGGTATTTGATCTGTTTTTGCCGAAGCCATATCGCAGTGGATCGGGTGCGCTTATCTCATGGGATAGTAACCGATTGAAACATGGGGTTCATATATATGGCTCTCTAAATGATCCGAGCGATAAAGACAAAGGCTGGACGGTTGAATTAGCAATCCCTTTTGCTGATATTACAGTTGCTAATATAACTAATATCCCGAAAAATGGGGATATTTGGCGATTAAACTTTTCGCGTGTTCAATGGGAAACCGAAGTTTCGGGTAATAAGTATGTGAAGAAACGTGATGTAAACAATAAAACACTTCCTGAAAATAATTGGGTATGGTCTCCACAGGGTATTATTGATATGCATGCTCCCGAAAGATGGGGATATCTTCAGTTCTCGACAAATAAAGCAGGAACAAAATTGCCCGAATTTGTTTTGCCTTACACCGAGTTGCAAAGACAATATTTATGGCTCGTTTATTACAAACAGCGTGAGTATAGAAATGCTAAGGGCAAATTTTCCAGGAATCTACAAGAACTGGGTATTCCTGAAGTTGTTTCGATTGAAGGGAAACAAAATAAATTATCGATGGAATCGACCTCTTATCAGTTTTCTGCAACTATATCGAGTGCAGATTCAAAAGAAATAAGAATTAATAATGAAGGGCTTATCAACTAAGAACTAAGGTCTCAGAACTTTCTATTGCTTTGGTAAGAGGCAAAGCAATAGATTATTACAATCTGAGAGTATACTATTAAATACTTTTATTTATTTAAAGAAACAATATTATTTATCATGAAACACAGAGATTATAAGTTTTTCTTAGTTTGCCTTGTGGCATTACTATTTACTTTTCCCACTCAAATGTTTGGAAAAGATATCAAAGAAGAAAAGTCTGAAGCACAAAAAACTCATAAATTTTGGGTTTGGCTAAATCCTAATGACAAAGATACCGATGGTGAGCTCACTGTCAGATATAAGAAATACTACGATGCCGGTATAAAAGGTATCTTTTTTGAAGCAGATAATGAGCGTCATTTTAAAATAGCAAAAGCTCAGGGTTTAGAGACTCATCGATGGATGTGGATTATGAACAGAGGTGAGCAATATTTGAAAGATAACCATCCTGATTGGTATGCGATCAATGCTAAAGGAGAATCGTGTTTCGATCAACCACCTTATGTTGATTATTACAGATGGCTTTGCCCTTCTCGTCCCGAAGTTATTGACTATCTGAAAAAAGACGTTGAGAAGGCACTTTCTAAAGATTATGTGGATGGTATTCACTTGGATTACATTCGTTACAGTGATGTAATACTGGCCGTGAATTTGTGGCAAGTATACGGTATTGTACAAAAAGAGGAGCTACCTCAGTACGATTATTGCTATTGTGATGTTTGTAAGAAGAAATTCGAGGAGCAATATGGCGAAAACCTCGATTCTATCGAGTATCCTACTCAAAGTTTATCTTGGAAGAAATTTAGATATGATGCTGTTACCAATGTAGTGAATGAATTAACTAATGTGGCTAAAAGCCATAATAAAGCAATAACTGCAGCAGTATTTCCAACACCCGATGTTGCTAAAAGATTGGTAAGACAAGATTGGACAAATTGGAATTTAACAGCGATTTATCCGATGATTTATCATGGTTTCTATAGAGAAAAAACATCGTGGATCGGTACTGCCGTGAAGGAAGGATTGAAAGGGCTTAATGGTCGTTTCCCTCTTTATGCCGGATTATATGTTCCCGATTTCAAGGATAAAGACGATTTACGTGATGGCATCAGGTATGCTTTAGATAATGGAGCTGCCGGTGTTTCCATTTTCGGGCAGGTTGATGATGAAATGCTTGCTCTTCTGAAAGAATTCAATTAAGCGACATTTTTCTAAAATAAATAGGGTGTGTAATATAAATAATATTGCACACTTTTTTTATTGCATTAATCGGAGTGCAAAATGAAGTGCTGGCAGATCATCTCTTTTACGCTTTCTTTCTTAAAAATAAGAGAAGCTTAAAAGTTCTGGAAAGAATTGGAAGTTTGTAGGATGAAAATTGAGGTTTGAGAATTTTCCTGTATCTTTTCTGTGAAATGCAAAGTACAATCCATCTACTCCATAAAAAAGAAATCAGTGCGGCTTCATTGTATTTTTGTAGATTTCGATTCGCATTTATTATTTTTTGAAACCAAGAATCAAGTTCGCTGTAATCATCAAAAGTTTCTTTCTTTATTGAAAATTTTGAATCGAATTGTTGGAATGTTACTTTATGCAGATATAATTCTTTTTCCGAAGGTTGCAAATCAATATTCTTGAGTTCCCTGCAAATTATCCTGTTTTTGATTTCTTCCTGCTTTTCGGAATTAGTTACTGATACATTACTGCTGTGCCAGCGATATCGTAATAAGAAGTTACCAATGTTAGCAACCTTATGGCTATTGGCAATTCTACACCATAATTCGTAATCCTCGGCATGTTTATATTCTGTATCGAAATAATTATCTTTTAATACCTCACTCCGAATTAGTATAGTAGGATGTATGAAGGGTACAGAAAAAAGTAAATTTATTTGTAGATACTCATTACTTTGAAGGTTTAGTATTTTTCCTGTCTCAATATTATTTTCATCAATGACTTTGGCATCGGAACCACAGAGTGCATATTCTTTGTTGTTCTCTAAAAATGCTATTTGGATTCCAAATCGATCCTTTTCTGCGATATCATCCGCATCCATTCGGGCGATATATGCTCCTTTACAAAGATCTATCCCCTTGTTCAAGGTTTGGATTAAGCCTATATTTTGTTCGTTTTTGTAGTATCTGAGTCGCGTATCTGTATAAGATTTAATAATATTTTCGCTACAGTCTATTGAGCCGTCGTTAATTATGATTAATTCCCAATCAGTATAGCTCTGATTGATTATGCTGTCAATAGCCTCGCGCAGATATCTTTCTGCGTTAAAAACGGGCATTATGACTGATAATTTCATCATCTGTTATTGCTAAGTAAGTTTATTTTCCTTTTACTCTTAACCTCGTTTTAGTTATTCGGATAATTACAAATGTACAAAAAGGTTTACCGTACTTTATAAAACGATCCATTCTTTAGGTAAAAATCCATCAGGGTAGATTCCGTTATCTCCTTTATACCATTTGTCGGGAGCTATTACCAATTTATCAGGGTTAGTATTTAACCATGCTCCCCACCAGCTGAAAGAACTGTTGGCAATAATATTGTGTTTGCATAAGCTCATCAACTGCATATCTATATAACTATTCTTATTTTTATTCCAGTCGATAAATTGATGATTTGAGTCTGATAGGTCTAAGTTATTTTTTACCCAGTCAATGTCATCTGAGAAAATGAAAAAATAAGGATTACTTATTTGAGAAGATATATACTCGATCGCTTTTTTGTAATGTGATATATCGAGGATAGGAAGATTTGAGTTTGTATTTGAGTAATCACCACGTCTTATATGGATGGATACGGACGTATTCAGCTCTATTAGGCTTCGAATTTCATCGTTTCTTCCGATTAATGGTGCTTGGAACGTGAAATCTGTTCTTAGTTGCTCAGATATATCTCTAAAGTAGTTCTCATTCTGGAAATAACCGAAAAGTGTCATTTTCTCCGATAGCTTTTTAAATCGTGAATCATAACATTGAGCCTTTTCATCACGAAATATCCCCGTATTGCTGAGAAGTATACGCCTCGTATTACTTGATTTTAACAGGCCAAATCCTTTTACTGCTATTTTGTTGAAGATTGAGCTGGTTATAGGTGTTTCGATGTTGAAAACAATAAGCTCATAATTTCTTATAGTTGCTTTTGTTTTCTTGTTAAGTATATATAAATCAATGCTTAAATTTGTTCGGTGACGAAGCGATAAAGCCCTGCCCGCAGCATATTCAAACATCTGATTACCTAATCCACCGGAAATAATGAGTGTGATCATTAAATAGTTCTTTTCTTTATTTAAAGTCGTAGACTTTTTTTTGATGTCTTATAAGTGTAACAAAAACAGTAAGTTATGTCTTGAGGACAGGGCTTTAGTCCGTTGCTGTTACTTATCAAAGATAAAAAGAATTTAGCATAAAAATAGCTGTAATTTTGTTAGTGTGATTATTGCTGATAATTCTAAATATTTTTGAATTAGAATAACTCATTTTTGATGCTTTTTACTTACTTCTTTCATTATAGATCGTATCGAATTTATTTACTATCTTATCGATGTATGCTATTTTATTTTTTGCTCTTAAATTCATATTTTCAGTAGAATATTTTCTTTTTCTAAATTTATTTATGAATTTTAATCAATTAATATTTCAAAATAAACTATTTAGTATGCTATTTTTATTTTAGTTTATAGATATTTTTCTAAAAGATATTTTATATAATTAAGTTAAAATAATTTTATTATTATTATAATCTATAATAGAGGTGTATTTATTCTATTTGTAATGAAAATATTATGATATTATTTATTTAGTTATAAAGTTAAAATATAGATATAATTCTGATGATATATATCACTAATTATATATTTATTTTTAATGTATTTATTTATTAGTTTCTATTGAATTTTTTTAAAATAACCAATTGGAAAACTTATTAATAAAATTAATATCAATTATTTTCTTAGATTTAGTAATATCTGTTGTCTTTTTACTTGAATTATTGTAAGTGTTTTGCATTATTTTTGTAAGATAAAAGTATCTGATTATATGTTTTTGGATTATCTATTTCTCAGGTATTATACTTACAGAAATACTAAAAAGGGTTACGATCTTCTTTCAATTTTAGTCTTCTAAAAGAAAAGATTAATTAGGCTCGAGGTTTGATTCGTTTTTTTACCTTTGCCTTTAATATCTAAATAGTATTAAATATTTATAGACATCGCTTTATAATTATAACGATTTAGTGTTATTTACCTGCTAAAGCAACAAAAGGGGTTACACTATCGACTAATACACAATGCATTATTTTTTTAGGTATAGCTGGAAGTCATATTTATTATTTATAAAAGTAATATAAGAGGTCTCAGATCTTGGATTATTCGATGAAAGAGAAAACATTAAAAGAGAAAACAGTTTCCGGACTCAGTTGGAGTGCTGCCGATAAGCTTTTTCAACAATTATTTGTTTTTGTCTCCGGAGTTTTACTTGCAAGGATGCTTGATAAAGAAAACTACGGATTAATCGGTGTATTGGCTATTTTTACAGGAATGGCTAATTTATTACAGGAAAGTGGCTTTACAACAGCTTTAATCAGAAAGAAAAATCCAACCCAATCTGATTATATTACAGTGTTTTATACAAATATATTTATCGGATTTACTTTATATATAGTCTTGTTTTTTTTAGCACCAATAATCAGTAGTTATTATAATCAACCAATATTGGCTCCACTTGCGCGATTCCTGTTCCTTTCATTCCTGTTTAATTCTTTCGCTATCATTCAGAATGCAAAACTACTTAAAGAGATTAATTATAAGCTGATTACAAAGATCAACTTCTTTTCTGTGCTGATTTCATACTCTATTGCTTTACTTCTTGCCTATTTCGGGTATGGAGTTTGGGCGTTAGCTTCGCAAATAGTGGTTATTTCATTGATAAGATCGGCTTGCTTATGGATTTTTGGCAAATGGAAGCCGGCAGGACATTTTTCGGGCGAATCATTCAAAGAGTTCTTTGCTTTCGGCTCAAAGTTGGTAATAGGAGGGGTGTTGAACTCTTTTTCTACCAATATTCCGCAAAATATAATAGCTAAGCAGTATTCATTAGGGATTACGGGGCTATACAATCAGGCAACCAAATTGCATAATACGGTTTTTGATTTTTTGGCAGGAACAATCCAAAGTGTACCTTTTACCGTTCTGTCTAATATTGACGATAATGTCAGATTAAAAAAAGCTGTCCGAAAATTTATACGTGCGAAAGCTTTTATTGTTTTTCCCCTTTTTATCGGGATGATACTGGTTTCTAAACCATTTATTATATCGCTATTGAGAGTCGGATGGGCTGATACTGTTCCTATCCTTCAACTATTATGTCTAGGTGGGCTTTTTGCTTCTTTAGACTCCTCTAACACCGATCTTCTGAGGGTTAAAGGAAAATCGGGTAAGATACTTTCGCTGGAGATTTTTCGGAATGTACTCATTTTATTTGTTATTGTAATATCTTTGAGTTTCAAGCTCGATTATTTGTACTTGGTGGGAGGCTTGTCACTTACTTACTTTATTAAATACGTTGTAAGTTCTTACATTTGCAATAAGGATATCGATTACAAAATGGTTGAATTACTCAAAGATTTGTCTCCTTACTTTGCCACTACACTGTTAGCGGTGGTTTGTGGTTATATGCTTCAGTATCTGATTGGTAATTTCTTGCTGCTTACCATTTTTCAAATAATTTTGGTTGCGTTAATATATATATCAATACTCTATTTCTTCGGGTCGGTCATTGTCAGGGACGCTATCGGAGTTTTGACAAAGACAATTCTCAAAACAAAATAAGGTCTCGCACCTTTTTATAGCTTTGGCAAGTAGAATAAGTACAGTTAGTTATAACTAAAAGTTAGTGTTAAATAGTCGAAATTACTTAAGTATATGAAGTTAAGAAGCCCTGAGAAAAAGCAATCCTTTTTGAGACGAGTCAATTTATATAAGTATTATTCGCAGTTGAATAAGTTGCTGAAAGTGCCTGCGGAATGTTCTGATATGGTTAAACCACAAGACAGCGAAACAAGCCTTGATCTTATTACAATTGCCTTTAATAATGTTCATGTGCTTAAACATCAGATACGTAAAATAAAAGAAAATGTAAGAGATGATAATTACACCCATATAGTTGCGGATAACTCTAATATGCCGGAAAAAAGGGAAGAAATACGATTAATCTGTGAGAATGAGGGAGTAATGTATGTTGGTATTCCTCAATTAGAAAACAATTCGTTTATTATAGGGTCAAAATCTCATGGAGTATCTCTTAACTGGGTTTTTTATCAAGTTGTGATGAAACGTAAACCTCGCTGGTTTGGTTTTTTGGATCACGATATATATCCTATTCGTCCTGTATCAATAGTAAAAACATTTGACAATCAGATTTTTTATGGTAAAAAAGAGACGAGAGACTCGTATTGGTATCTTTGGCCGGGATTTTCTTTCTTTGAATTTGACTTTTTAGCTGATATTAAAGTTGACTTTTCGCCATCTAAGATTAAGGATACTTATTTAGATACAGGTGGAGCATTGTGGTATTCACTTTATTCTAAGTTGAATGATTCTGATTTTACTTTTGCCGCTGAATTACGAATAACTCTAGATAAATTGGGGTATGATTACCCTGAGACGGTCGAATTCATCGACGATAGTTGGTTTCACAGTATGAATGCTTCTTTGTGGAAGGATGCTTCGGATTATAGTGATGCCATAGATGATATTCTGACAAAAAAAGACTTGAAATTGATATAATGAACTGCCTAGAGTAGAGTGTTTTATTTAACCTCGGATACTACTTCTCCATCATAAAATCGATTGGTAATCTTATCACCAGACTTTAGCTCGGCTGAACTTTTTACAATTTTATTATCCCTTATTGTAAGTGTATAGCCTTTTTTTAGGATATTTTCCGGTGAAATTAGATTGAGTAGTTGTTCTCTGTTTACTAACTTATGTGTTTCTTCTTGAATTACCCTTTTCGCTGCATTTCTCAATCTGTCTGCAAAACTATTAAGCTTGTTGAGCTGATCTTTTGTCCTGTCTTTCGTTATATATGAGAAATGAGTGGCTAATGTGTTCAGAAATACTGTTTCTTCCGTTATTTTTCTATTTGTTGATGTCACAATCGATTCTTGCAGATCATACATGATGGTGGCTGTCGATTGTATTCTCTTTATCAGGAATTCAGCAACAGCAGTAGGTGTTTTCGCTCTTGTATGAGCTACTATGTCTAATACGCTATCATCTCGTTCGTGACCAATTCCTGTTATGATAGGTAGAGGAAATTGAGCACAGTTTGCAGCCAGCAGATACGAGTCGAAGCTACTCAATTCGGATGTTGCTCCTCCTCCACGAATGATGACCACAGCATCAAACTTGTCGATATGCTCGTAAATTCGTTCAAGTGCCGATATGATAGATGCTTCTGTTCTTTCTCCTTGCATAACTGCAGGGAATAAATGAGTATAAAATGCAAATTGATCCGCATTATTCTCCAATTGATTGCAAAAATCCTCGTATCCCGCGGCAGTTGGAGATGATATAACGGCAATCCGATTTGCAATATCAGGTAGTTCCAATTCTTTATTGAGGGTTAGCACTCCTTCCTCTTCCAGTTGCTTTATTATTAAAGCTCTGGTACGAGCCTGATCGCCTAGGGTATAGGTCGGGTCGATATTGTGAACATTGAGGCTATAACCATACAGTTCATGAAACTCTACACTGACCTGAACAAGAACTTTTAATCCTGTACCGAAAGCTTGCCCTGTTTCTGATTCGAAATAGGCTTTTATAAGCCTGAAAACATTAGACCAGATGCTCCCACGTGCTTTAGCTATAATATTTCGGTTTTGGCTGTCTTTCTCGATGAATTCGAGATAACAGTGACCATTTTGATTGACTCTCACATCGCTCATCTCGGCACGTATCCAAAAAGATTGGGAGAATGTATTTGCTATAACACCCCTCACTAAATTATTTAGTTCGTATAATGAGATTATTGCTTGTTCCATTGATGTGTGAGCTTAAAATATAATTTTATACGATTCCTTTATTCCTGTCCCTGTAATGGTTATAATTCTTACTTGTTTAGAAGAATCATGTAATCGGAAATCTTGTTCCTGTTCGCTTAGAGTATCTGTGAGAATTGTTTTTCCATCCAGATTGTGAACTCTAATCGTGTATGTGTTATCATTAGTTTCTCTATTTCTGAAAACTCTAAAATGACCGATACTATCGGACTTTATCTCAAATAGAGGCTCGCTATTGATCGCTTCCTCTTCTATTCCTGTTGGCGTGTTTCCTGCCAAAAGAAATGCAGTTTTCATATTAGGGATACCATATCCGTAGTAATTATCGGGATTGTTGTATCTGTCTCCGGATTTTCTGATAATATCGAGTAATTCTAAACTAGTTAGATTAGGTGCTGATTGCCATAAGCAGGCAGCCAATCCTGCCATGATGGGACCGGAGAATGATGTGCCTTGTGCCGGCTCTACCTCTCCCGAACTAGCTACAACGGCAGTATTAACTCCTACAGCTACAACATCGGGTTTTATCCTTCCATCTGCTGTGGGACCTATTGAACTGAAATAGGCGATAGTTGAATCTCTGGCTATAGCTCCAACAGTAAGTACATTCTCAGCATCTGCCGGAAATGCGATTTTTTTCCATGAGTTTGAACCTTCATTTCCTGCGCTTATCTCAACAAAGATTCCCTTGGATGCGGCTATTTCGGCAGCTTGAGTGATATAAGCGGTCTTTCCGTCGAGTTGTTCGTGGGTATAACTTTGTGCAGGAGCATGAAATGTGTGATAGCCAAGCGAAGCGTTTATTATGTCTACCCCTATACTGTCGGCATACTCGGCTGCCGTTGCCCAATAATCTTCCTCAATTGGGAATTCAGATCGATTGTCTTCTGATCGTAGCAACCAATATTTTGCCTCAGGAGCGGTTCCTATAAATATATTGGGGCGGTTTGCTGCCAGAACTGATAATACTTTCAATCCATGATCGCTACTTTTAAAGATGTCGTCACCATTAAATACAAAATCCTTAGACCCTTTTATAGATACATTATCAAGAAGTAAGAGCTCGTTCAAATTTCTGAATCCTGCATCAATAACCGCGATTTCAAGGCCTTTGCCTCTATATCCTTCTTTGTGTAGAAACTGACCATTTACTGTTCGTATCTGATCTTCTCCATATCCGTATTCACTTTCAGATTTAATAACGGTGCGTTTGCTTCTTGCAATATCTTTTGTTTCTGTATTGGTTGTGTCCCCTTTCCAGGCAAAAGTTGCATTGCTTACAAAGTCAAGCTCTTTTATTTTATCAACAAATGAGCTGTCTATACAATAAATGCTAACAGTACTTAACCATTTACTCCTTGCAACTACCTTGCATCCTAAATTCTCGATAATATTAATATATGTCGATGAAATCGGTATATCCGTTTCATCTATGCCGATGTGTTGTCTTTGTCGACGTTCTATTGCACGCTTCGAAAGAAACTTTTCGGGTTTGTCTATGGAGTAGGTTGTTTGTCCTTTGTCTTTGAGTTGTATTCTGAACATATATCCTTCGGAAGAGAATATCGTCAGGTTGTATAATACACAAAGGGAAAGGAGGATATATCTAATCATTCTTTTGTCTTTTTATAAGCAAATATATGGATGATTCATAAGATCGCCAAACATTGTGTTTTGGATGAAAATAATTATGACTAACTTGCGGGCTTGTTTTAAGGTCACAGAACAGATCTAATGTCTTATAAAATAAAGATGGGTTATCTTTATCAATGTACGATCAGATCCTTTTATTCACTTAGACTCCTATATGAAAGATTTTTTACGTATTCTTCGCCGATTTATGCCTCCTTACAAAAGGGAGCTTATTTTTAGTTTTGCTTTTAATATCCTGTCGGCGTTAATGAATGTACTATCCTTTGCTTTGATAGTGCCAATTCTTAATATCCTTTTTAAAATAAATGAGGATACATATGAATTTTTGCCTTGGATCAGCCCGGATGCAACAACTATTTTTCAGAAAGTAGAATCTGTAATGGAAGTTGCTCAGAATAATTTTTATTATCTGAGTGCTAATTATATTGAGCAATATGGAGCTTCCTCTATTTTGTTTATTCTGGCATTGGCTTTGGTTGGAATGACTTTAGTGAAGGTTGGCGTTACTTATCTAAGTTCTTTTTTCCTTATTCCGATACGTACAGGTGTAGTGCGAGATATTCGTAATCAGATAAATGATAAAATACTCTCACTTCCATTGTCTTTCTTTTCGGAAGAACGAAAAGGTGATATCATTGGTAGAATGACCGGTGATGTTGGTGAGGTAGAAAACTCAATTATGAGTTCCTTAGATATGCTTTTCAAAAATCCTATTTTGATTTTAGTATACTTCACAACGATGTTGGTTATCAGTTGGCAACTAACGATTTTTGTGTTGGTGCTACTTCCTGTATCAGGTTTTATAATGGGTCGGGTCGGGAAGACTTTAAAACGTCAGTCTACGGAAGCCCAAGAGAAATGGGGAGAGTTAATGGCTCAAATCGAAGAGACTTTAGGTGGATTGCGTATTATAAAAGCTTTTAATGCTGAAAAGAAAGTAGCTGGTAGATTTCACAAAGGTGGCGATGACTTGCGCAGAATGTCTAATAAAATAAATCGTCGTCAACAATTGGCTCATCCTATGAGTGAATTCTTGGGAACGCTGACTATCGCTATTGTGCTTTGGTATGGTGGTAATCTTATTCTTGGACACGATGCTTCTATAACTGCATCGAGCTTCATGTTTTATTTGGTGATGTTTTACAGTATTATAAATCCGGCTAAGGAATTTTCTAAATCCGCCTATGCTATTCAGAAAGGTTTGGCGTCCATGGTTCGTATAGATAAAATACTAGCAGCAGAAAGTAATATAACTGATCCTGAGAACCCTGTGCAAATACCTTTCAATGACAAGATAGAATATAAAGGAGTTTGGTTTAAGTATCAAAATAATTGGGTGTTGCAGGATATAAACCTCATAATACCTAAAGGTAAGACTATTGCTCTCGTAGGACAATCGGGTTCAGGTAAATCTACAATGGTCGATTTGCTTCCTCGTTTCTATGATGTGGATAAGGGCGAAATCTTAATAGATGGCGTTAATGTTAGAGATGCAAAGATAGTTGACTTACGTTCTTTGATGGGGAACGTGAATCAGGAAGCAATTCTATTTAATGATACATTCTTTAATAACATCACTTTTGGAGTAGATAGTGCAACGATGGATGATGTTGTAGAGGCTGCAAAAATAGCTAATGCACATGATTTTATTGTTGGAACAGAAAACGGCTATGATACTAACATTGGTGATCGTGGAGGAAAGCTTTCGGGAGGACAACGTCAGCGTGTAAGCATTGCTCGTGCGATACTTAAAAATCCTCAGATACTTATTCTGGATGAGGCAACCTCTGCTCTTGATACCGAATCGGAACGACTGGTTCAGGAGGCTCTTGAAAACTTGATGCGTAATCGTACGACTATCGTAATTGCTCACCGACTGTCTACAATAAAAACTGCCGATGAGATATGCGTAATGCACGAAGGCCGTATTGTAGAAAGGGGTCATCACAATGAGTTGTATGATCTTAACGGATACTATCGTAAATTGTGTGACATGCAACAATTCTAAGGTTACAACCTGTTTAGGTTTAGATATAGATAGAACCGATGACTCATAGTCATCGGTTCTTGTTTTTTGCACTTACTTTTGTCTCTTTATTTAAGGTCTCGGACCTTTCTGTTTCTTAAGTAAGTGGAACAGCAATAGTTTGTTATGCCTATAAGATGTAGTGATAAATATTTACTTAACTTAAAATATTGTATAATATGCAACTGTACAATTTGATGAGCGCTGATGAAAGAGCCAAACTGATAGATGAAGCAGGAGTTCAACGTCTCACACTTTCTTTTTATGCTTATGCTCATATAGCCGATCCTCAGGCTTTTAGAGATGCTCTTTTTCCGGAGTGGTCAAAACTAGATGTGCTTGGACGTATTTATGTAGCTACCGAAGGTATCAATGCGCAGCTTTCGTTGCCAGCCGCTAATATTTCAGCTTTTAAAGATTATCTGGATACTTATCCGTTTATGAAAGATATTCGATTGAATGTAGCAGTTGAGCATGATAACAAATCTTTTCTAAAACTTACGATTAAAGTTCGCGAGAAGATTGTGGCAGACGGGCTTAATGACGAAACTTTTGATGTTACCGATATTGGTGTACATCTTAGAGCAAAAGAATTTCATGAGATGATGGCTGATCCTGATACCGTGGTGTTGGATATGCGTAATCATTATGAAAGCGAAGTGGGGCATTTCGAAGGAGCTGTAACTCCTGATGTTACAACATTTAGAGAATCTCTTCCTATTATAGATAAAATGCTGGAAGAGCATAAAGAAAACAAAAACCTGTTGATGTATTGTACAGGAGGTATTCGTTGCGAGAAAGCCAGTGCTTACTTCAAGCATCAGGGTTTTAAGAATGTCTATCAATTGGAAGGTGGTATTATTGAATATACAAGACAAGTAAAAGCCGAAGGATTAGACAGTAAGTTTATTGGTAAAAATTTTGTTTTCGACAATCGCTTGGGTGAGCGTATAACCGAAGATATTATTGCACATTGTCATCAGTGTGGTAAAGCTTGTGATACACATACCAATTGTGCGAACGAAGGTTGTCACCTTCTGTTTATCCAATGTCCCGAGTGTGCCGAGGCTATGAAAGGATGTTGTTGCGATGAGTGTAGAAGTGTAGTTATGCTGCCTGAAGAGGAACAAAAAGAACTTCGTAAAGGTAAACGTAATGATGCTATGATTTTCAGAAAAGGTAAATCCCAAAGCTTATTTATACGTAGATAAACAGCGTAACAAAAGGTGACAAAAAGGTGACAAAAGTAACACTCTTTGTATACTTTTGTGTTTTAGTAAATCGCTTATTTGTAATAAATTAGTGCCTAAAAGGTTACAAAAGTTACAAAAGTAACACTCAAAACACAGTTTGTTGATTTTGTTTTTGCCAGTTTGCTGATTATAAATACATTGAATAGTTTAAGAATCCCAAAGGTGACATTTTTGTGTCACCTTTAGTTAGTACTTTGTCACCTGCTTCAAAGATCGCTTCATAGTATAGATAAACTAATGTTTTCCTAAGAGTATTTAATGATGTATTTCACTATTTGTCGTTCTACTTGAAAACACCTTTGAGTCGATTCCAGAAATTCTGTTTTATCTGGAAATTTGCCGAATTGGAATTAGCAATTTCTTTATCTGTTTTGCTGCTATTGTCTTGCTTTTTTAATTCTTCAAGAATTTGTGAGGTGTCTGCTATCAACATTTCTTTTGTATATCTCATTTGGTCGTCCATGTAATAAATCAATGCTTTGCTTTGATCTATCAGCACAACCGATATGAGTCCAATACAAACTGCTGCTGCAAAATCTGCACCCCAAACAAATAAGATTGCAGAATCTTCGTTGGTTAAGTCTGTTTTAATCCAACTTTCGTCAACTTCATCTGCATTTACAAGATAAGTCTCAAAATAAGTTTGTTGTCCGTTAATATTACAATTAAGTCCATTCTGATCAATTTTTTTTTCAAGATTTTCGAAAATCTTGAAGTCATATCCCATGTTTTGGATAGCTTCTTGAATTTGTTTGTTTGTTGGTATTTCTGCTTTTTTTAACAAAGCTATTTGAGTCATTGACATATTTTAGTTTATTTAAATTATTCAAACAGCTATTATACTTTTACTATCACATTCTTAAAATCAGAATAGCTGAAAAACAGGTCTCTACTTTATTGATTCTAAAGATAAATAATATTTAGCAAGGTTATAACTTAATGAGGGATTTTAAGTTATGTTGATTGCTTAAACTTGAGACTGTGATCTAAAAAATAGTATATTTGTTGCGATATATGCATGTTTTTATTCAATATAAGCAGAATATGGCGTTGAAGATTAACTGTCTTGTTTCCTTAATGGGTATTATGATAATGCTTTGCGGCTGTGGAGGAAAGAAGCCTCAAACCCGTGATTTTGAACAAATAAAAGAATCGGGTGAACTGACTATTATCACATTGAGCAGCTCTACGTCTTATTTTATATACAAGGACGAACCGATGGGTTATGACTATGATCTGGCAAAAGAATTTTGCGATTATTACGGATTGAAACTCAATGTAAAGGTTGCCGAAAATTCTACACGTCTCATCGAGATGCTTCAAAATGGCGAAGGTGATCTAATAACCAGCCCGATTTCTGTGCAAAATGAATTGAAGGATTCCATTCTCTATTGTGGATTGGAGCAGGTTTCTCATCAGGTATTAGTCCAAAGAACAAACAAGAGAGATTCGATGGTGACTGATGTTACTCAATTGATAGGAAAAGAGGTCTATATAAAGCACAACACAAAATATCATAAACGATTACTCAATCTGGATGCTGAGTTAGGCAATGGTATTATCATTAAAGATGTAGAGAAAGATACGGTAACGGTGGAAGACCTTATCCAAATGGTTGCCCAAAAACAGATCGACTATACAGTGGCGGACGAATATATTGCTAAATTGAATAAAACATACTATCGTAATATTGATGTCTCTCTACCTCTAAGTTTCGAACAGCGTTCTTCATGGGCTGTTCGTAAAGATACACCCGAACTGGGAAAGATTTTGAACGAGTGGTTTGCTGAAAATAGTAAGACCCGAGAATACAAATCTATTCTGAAAAAATACTTCGAGTTAAGCAAGCAGCCCGATTTTGATTTGAATGTTTTAGCCAATGTTCCTAAAGGGCATGTTTCACTTTATGATGAGATTTTCAAGAAATATGCTGCTATATCCGGATATGATTGGCATCTGTTGGCATCAGTAGCATATCAGGAATCACGCTTTAAGCCTGAGGTTGCATCGTGGGCAGGTGCAGTGGGGTTGATGGGATTGATGCCTCGTACGGCTAAAATATTTGGGATCTCCGGAGATGATCTTAAAAATCCTGAACTAAGTATAAAAGTGGGGGCTGAGCTGATAAATAAATTAGATGGGATGTTTGCTAAGATAGAGGATAAGGAACAACGACTTAAGTTTGTGTTAGCAGCGTATAATGGTGGAAATGGACACGTTACAGATGCTCAGGCTTTGGCTCGAAAGTACAATGATAATCCATATATATGGGATGGGCATGTTGAAAAATATATAGAGCTAAAAAGTAAACCCGAATATTATAATGATTCTGTCTGCAAAAACGGTTACCTTAGAGGGTCGGAAGTGGTTCAGTATGTAAAACAGGTTACATCTAACCGTGATAAGTTTAAATCTATTGAAGTAAAATCGAAGTCATAGACCAGATTTGTTGTATGTAAGGATAAAGCAACTTTATCCCGAAAATCTATTATCATGAAAATTTATTTGTCTGTTTTATTATTAAGTGTTTCGTTGTTAAGTGCTTTTGCTCAGAAGCCTATCGAAAAAGGACTAAATTCGATCTCGGAAAGAGGGGCGAAAGCGGCAGTTGGCTTTTTGGCAAGTGATGCTCTTCAAGGGCGTGGAGCCGGAGCTTTAGGAGGACAAGTAGCCTCAGAATATTTAGCTTCATATCTTACGGCTTTGGGTATTCAGTCTTTAAGTGAAACCTATTTTCAACCTTTTGAAGCATATAGTGAAGATTTTAAACAAAAGAAAAGATATCAGGTAAATCCCGATTCAATCGCTAAATATAAACAAGGAGTTCATCGTGTTTTGAATCTGCGAAATGTTCTGGGAATGATTCCCGGAGTCAACAAAAATGAATATGTGATAGTGGGAGCTCACTTCGACCATCTGGGAATGGATACAAATTTGGTGGGCGATCAAATATATAACGGAGCTGACGATAATGCATCTGGTGTATCGGCCGTAATGCAGATCGCAAAAGCATTTGTTGAAAGTGGGGTTCAGCCTCAGCGTAATGTAATTTTTGCATTTTGGGATGGCGAAGAAGATGGCTTATTGGGTTCTAAATATTTTACACAAAACTGTACATTTATCAATCAAGTGAAAGGCTATCTAAACTTCGATATGATAGGGCGTAATAATGATGAAGCAAATCCTTCTTATGTAGTTTATTTCTATACCGAAGCTAATCCTGCTTTTGGTAAATGGCTGAAAGATGATATCAAAAAATATGATTTGCAATTGACTCCTAATTACACACCTTGGGATAAGCCTGTGGGAGGAAGTGATAATGGGTCTTTTGCAAAGGCAGGTGTTCCGATTATTTGGTATCATACTGATGGGCATCCCGATTATCACAAACCAAGTGATGAGTTCTCGAAAATTAATTGGGGAAAATTAGTTGAGATAACTAAAGCATCTTATTTGAATGCATGGAACTTGGCTAACGAAAAAGAATATTAAGGAGATAAGCCTTTCTACTTTTTTTGTAGGTAGAATAACCAAACTTAGTTATATTGAATGTTACTTATTTTAGAATTTTATTTGAATGGAATTCAGGAAAAAGGTTGAAGTCCCAAAATCAGAACTAAGAATTAATCATCAAACAAAAATAGTTTTGTTTGGGTCTTGCTTTGCCGAAAATATAGGGAAAAAACTTCTCGAAAATAAATTTTCGGTCAATGTAAATCCTTTCGGCGTACTTTATAATCCCGCTTCTATCGCCCAGGCAATAGAGATGTTACAGCAAAATAGAGTTTTTACAGAAGATGACATTTTTCATCATCAGGGAATTTACCGAACTTATTTTCATCACAGTGTATTTTCAAGTTCTGATAAAGATAGCTTTCTTAAAACTATAAATGAAACCAGAGAAAAAGCTTCTGCCGACTTGAAAGAAGCCGAAGTTCTGCTCATTACTTTTGGCACTGCCTATGCTTTTAATCTCAAAGAAACAGAACAAGTAGTTGCTAATTGTCATAAACAGCCTTTAAATATCTTTAATAGAGAAAAACTTTCTGTATCGGAAATTGTTTTTTCATGGAGTAAGCTTATAGAAGAGTCTCTAAGAATTAATCCCGATTTGAAGATTATGTTCACCGTAAGTCCTATTCGCCATTGGAAAGACGGGGCACACAATAATCAATTGAGTAAAGCTGTTTTACTTCTTGCTATTGACGAGTTAATGAATAAGTTCTCCAACCTGTATTATTTTCCGTCTTATGAAATCGTTTTGGATGAGTTGAGAGATTATCGGTTTTATGCCGAAGATATGATCCACCCCAATGATGTAGCTATACAATATATCTGGGATGTTTTTACTGCTACTTATTTAGATGAAGAGACCCGAAAATTATGTGTCGAATGGCAGAATATTAGTAGAGCAATTGGTCATCGACCTTTTAATGAAGAGACAGAGGAGCATAAACAATTTTTAAAACAAACTTTGTTAAAGGTCAAATCTTTACGAAATAAATATCCTTACTCTGATTGTGAAAAGGAGCTTTTGTTACTTGAGAAAAAACTCTCCTAAAGAGTATAAACCGAGTAAATATTTGCTGCTTTATTATTCAACAAAAAAGACTTTAATTAGTTACTTATTGAAGTAAACTGAGAGTTCTAAAAACTAAATATAGAAATGACATATACTATCTCTGAAATTGCCAAGACATTAAAAATAAAAGAGGTAAACAATCCCGAATCGCCCATAAGTCATTTGTTGAGCGACAGTCGTGAAGTTTTTAATCCCGGAGAGACATTGTTTTTTGCGTTGAAGACGGCAAATAACGACGGGCATAAGTATGTTGATGAATTGTACAATCTGGGTGTACGACATTTTGTTGTACAAACTATTCATCCCGAATGGAAGAATCTTAAAGACATAAATCTTTTACATGTCAAAGACTCTTTGCTGGCCTTGCAAAAGGTGGCGACTTTTCATCGCGAACACTTTGATATCCCTGTTATAGCTATAACGGGAAGTAACGGTAAAACCATTGTGAAGGAATGGATATATCAGATGTTAGGTTCAGAGAAGAATATAACCCGATCGCCACGTAGTTATAACTCTCAATTGGGAGTTCCTTTGTCGGTATGGCAATTGAATGAAAATACAGAACTAGGGCTCTTCGAGGCTGGTATTTCTATGCCTAACGAAATGACCCGTCTGCAAAAAATAATACAGCCAACTATCGGAGTGTTTACAAATATTGGAGATGCTCACCAAGAGAACTTCAAGAATTTGAAGCAAAAATGTCTCGAAAAATTAGAGTTATTTGTCAATTGCGATGTTATAATTTGTGAAGAGGGTAATAAACTTCTTGATGAATGTATGGAGGCTACTTGTCTGTCTCAAAAAAGTTTTACATGGTCTTATAACAATCGGTCTAACAGTCCCTTACTTATACTGAAAGTTGAGAAGCTCGAAGCTAAATCGTTTATTACCTACTCTTTTCTCGGCTTACCATTTACGGTAGAATTACCCTTTACGGATGATGCTTCTGTCGAAAATGTCACTAGCAGTATAGCGGCAGCGTTATATCTGACTACATCTATCAAAACTATACAGGAAAAGGTAAAACAGCTTGAACCGGTAGCTATGCGTCTGGATGTGCGTAGAGGTAAGAATAATAATATAATTGTAAACGATACATATAATTCGGATATCAACTCGTTGAAGATTGCACTGTCTTTCTTGGGACAACAATCTGCTGAGGATTCTCCGAAACGAACTCTTATTCTCTCGGATATATTGCAATCGGGATTTTCGGATGAGGCTCTATATAAATCGGTTTCAGATCTGGCAGATTCTGCTAGCATTGGTCGGATTATTGGTATAGGTCATCATATCTCGGATCAGCAAAAGTTGTTTGCGAATATTCCCCATATCTTCTTTGATTCTACTGAGGACTTTATCTCTTCCGGAATATGGAACGAATTTCATGAAGAAACGATCTTATTAAAAGGATCACGTCATTTTGAATTTGAACGTATCAGCGAGCTTATAGAGCAAAAGAATCATGAGACGGTGTTGGATATAAATCTCGATGCTATACTTCATAATTTTAAATTCCACCGCTCGAGAATGAATCCTGACACAAAGATTATCTGTATGGTTAAGGCAGATGCTTACGGGTCGGGTTCCGAAGAGGTTGCTAAGATACTTCAATATCATAAATGCGATTATTTTGCTGTGGCAATTGCCGAAGAAGGGGTTGTATTGCGAAAAGCAGGAATAAAGACTCCTATAATTGTGCTTAATCCTGAAGTATCGGGTTTTAATCAGTTATTTGAATCGTATCTCGAACCCGAAGTTTATAATTTCAGAATTCTCGATGCCTTTATAAAAGAAGCACAACGCAGGGGAATCTCCGATTTTCCTATTCATATAAAGATGGATACGGGTATGCATCGTCTTGGCTTTGCCGAAGAAGATATACCTTTATTGTTAGAGCGTTTAAGATCGCAACAAGCTCTTAAGGTGAAATCGACATTCTCACATTTAGCAGCGAGCGAAAGTTGGGCGTTTGACGATTTTACAACACAGCAGATTTCGTTATTTAAAAAGCTTGCATCGGCATTACAAGATGGATTGGACTATCCCATTTGGCGACATATTCTTAATTCGGCAGGTATCGAACGTTTCCCCGAAGAGCAAATGGATATGGTGCGCTTAGGTATCAGCTTGTATGGCATTAGTGCCAGTGGCTTAGACGGTTTGCGTAATGTTTGTACGCTTAAAACGACGATCCTGCAAATAAAACATCTCAAAAAAGGAGAAACTGTTGGGTATGGCAGAAGGGGTGACCTTGATCATGATGCTTCTATTGCAACTATCCGTATAGGATATGCAGATGGTTTGAGCCGTCAATTTGGAAATAGAAACGGGCATGTGTTGGTCAATGGTCATTTGGTTCCTATTATCGGCAATATCTGTATGGACTTGTCTATGATCGAAATCACTGGACTCGATATTAAAGAGGGCGATGAGGTAATTCTTTTTGGAGATGAATTATCTGTTATAGATCAGGCTAAGAAGATCAATACTATTCCTTATGAGGTATTAACCTCTGTATCATCGAGGGTTAGGAGAATTTATTTCAGAGAATAATCTTTACTATATATTTGATAGGGTAGAAAAATTAGAAATGGTTGGAAGAAAAATCTTCCGACTATTTTTTGCGACTTCCCGTCCTTTTCTTTCCGGTTAACAACTTATCTTATTATTTTTTTACTATTTTTGTTTGTAATAAGATGTTAAAATTCAACGCTATGAAAAATATTAACTTTCTACTTATCTCTATCATAACTATCATGATCTGTTTTTCATTGAATTCTTGTTCTAAGGATGACGACACACAAGAACCGATGGGAACAATCCGAGTAGGTGGAAACGATCACAAAATAGTAGAGGCAGGATATACTACATGGCCTGAAAACGACATCACGTGCATTCAGTTCATCATTGAAGATTCTGAGGCTACCTACAATCAATCGCATATAGAGATAAAGATGCCTACAACTCTTACCGGAAATTGGTTTACACTTACGCAGGATAATCCTAACTGGAGTGTGATATTGCGTAATTTTTATGTAGGCGATGGAACAAATATGAATAATATCTCCGAAGGTCGGGTTAGAATTAAACAACTTGGTAATAACGACAAAGAAAACAAATGCAAATTTCAGGTTTCCTTTGAAATTACTCTGACCGACGGCACAACAGCAGTTGCCGACATTCAGGCTAAATTTCTAAATTCTTCTTTATGGGTGGGTGGGCGTTAATATGTTTTTTATATTAAAAGCACGACATGAATATATTTTTTCACCGAATTTAAATATTCCGAACCAAAAGAGATATTGAGGTGTTGTTTATATAATGTAAAGAGTGTACTTTTACGTAAATTTGTTGTTTGAACAACTAAATCAGGTGATATATCTTATTTATTGGATTATGCACGGTATTATATATTAAATAGGTCTGAGACCTTAAAATGAACACAACACATGAGTAAAAGAAATTTTCTCTGGATTTTGTTTTGCTTTGGCGCCTTAAGCGGTACTATATCAGCACAAAGAACATTAAGCCTCGAGGATGCCCGAAATCTGGCTATCCAGAATAATAAGCATCTGAAGATGGCCTCCGAGGAAGAAAAGGTTGCCTACTATGAAAAAAAGGAAGCTTACTTAAAGTATTTCCCTAAGTTTTCTGCGTCCGGAATGTATATCCGCAACGAAAAAAATCTGAACCTTATAGGTTCTTCTGCTATTCCGGGATCCATTACCATTCCCGATTTGTCGGGTATAGGAATACCTATTCCTCCCGGAACCCAGATACCAATTCCTCAGGAATTATCGGATAAAATACGATCTATTGGAGAACTCGATATAAAAAATATCTGGGTAGGTTCTATATCTATGACTCAGCCGTTGTTTATGGGTGGTCGTATTGTGGCTTATAATGATATAATGAAAAATGCTCAGGAGCTGGCAAAGTCAAAGAAAGATACCGAGCTGCAAGATGTTATTGCAGAGTTGGATGCTTCTTACTGGCAAATTGTTTCATTGGCGTATAAAAAAGATCTTGCCGAATCATACCTCAGATTGCTACAAAAGATGCATGCAGATGTCGGTTCAATGGAATCCGAAGGTGTTGCAACCAAAGCGGATGTTTTGTCGGTAATGGTAAAAGAAAATGAAGCAGATATGACTTTAACTAAGGTTGATAATGGTTTGAGTTTAGCCCGAATGCTTTTCAATCAATTATGCGGGTTAGAAATTGAAGAAAAAGTAGCTTTAGCAGATGAAAAACGCGAAATGCTGATTTCAACAGAAGCACCTATTACTCCTTCGATTGAAGAAGCTCTGCTCAACAGACCCGAAATAAAGAGTCTGGAATTAGCGACTAAAATATATAAAGGCAAAGAAAAAATAGAGAGAGCCGAGTTTTTACCCGAACTGGGATTAATGGCTGCTTATACATGGACAAACCCCAATGCTTTTGATGGTTTTCAGAATACATTCGGTGGAATGTGGAATGTAGGGCTGAAATTGAGTGTTCCTCTTAATTTTATGACCAGTTCAGCTAAACTGAGTGCTGCAAAGGCTCAGACTCGTATTCAGGAATATCAGTTAGAGGATGCAAAAGAAAAAATAGAACTACAAATCAACCAATCGGCTTTTAAACTGAATGAAGCTCACAAAAGGTATATTTCTTCGGAGCAAAATATGGAAAAAGCGAATGAAAACTTGAGATATGCTACGCTGGGTTTCGAAGAAGGGGTTATTCCTGCTTCGGATGTTTTGGCTGCTCATACGGCATGGTTATCGGCTCACTCGGAGATGATCGATTCTCAGATTGATGTAAAACTATGCAATGTATATTTGAATAAAGCACTAGGTAGAAGTTTAACTAATGTAAAACAATAAAAATAGGTCTGTGACCTTAATAAATACAGATATGAGTAGAGAAGATAATAAATCAGGATCAAAACTTATTCCGATTCTCGGTTTTGCCGCAGTTATCATTGCTGTTGCAATTTATGGATTCTTTTTTCTAAATCAAGAAGATAATACGTTGCAGGGAGAAGCCGAAATAACCGAAGTGCGTATTTCGAGCAAAGTTCCCGGACGTATCGAGAAATTCTTTGTGCAAGAAGGAGACTCTGTTCGTAGAGGCGATACTTTGGCTATACTTAGTGCCCCCGATGTTTATGCTAAGCTTTCGCAAGCTACTGCTGCGGAGCAGGGTGCTGCTGCACAAAGTAACAAAGCTCAAAAAGGAGCGCGGGTTGAACAGATTAATGCTGCTTACGAAATGTGGCAAAAAGCAAAAGTAGGAGTTGATATCGCTCAGAAGTCTTTTACACGTGTTCAAAATTTGTACAATAAAGGTGTAACAACGGCTCAGAAGAGAGATGAGGCTGAGGCAAATTATAATGCTGCCGTAGCTACCGAAAAAGCTGCCAAATCTCAATATGATATGGCACAAAACGGAGCTGAACGTGAAGATAAAGAAGCTGCATTGGCTATGTTGAACAGAGCAAAAGGTGCTGTTGCTGAGGTTGATTCTTATATAACAGAAACTTATCTTATTTCTCCTGTTGACGGACGTGTATCTGACCGTTTCCCTAATGTAGGAGAGTTGGTTGGTACAGGTGCTCCGATTATGAATGTAATGGATCTTTCGGACAAATGGGGAACTTTCAATGTGAGAGAAGATCGTTTGCAAAACTTCAAGATAGGGCAAACAGTTACTGCTTTTGTGCCTGCTCTGAATAAAGACGTACAGTTGAAAATATATTATATGAAAGACCTTGGTTCTTATGCTGCTTGGAAAGCAACTAAAACTACAGGTGGTTATGACCGTAAAACCTTTGAGGTAAGAGGGCATTTTGTAGAAAATCAGCCTGATATTTTGCCCGGAATGTCGCTTGTCATAAAAGAATAAAGGTTACAGACCTTTTATTGCTTCGGCAATTATAATAAGTAGGGGTAGCTATATTATAGCAGTAAATAATAAACATTACTTAAATAAAGAATGGCTTCAGAAAAAGGTATGTGGGTAGTCTTCATAAGGGAATGGAAACGTATATTATCTTCCAAGATTTGTATCTGGGGGATGATTGTTGCTCCATTACTTACATTTGGTTTGCTCATGTATATGATGAGTGCAGGTTTACCGACTAAGATACCCATTGCTGTGGTTGATCTCGATAATTCGTTGACTTCACGATCTTTGGTTCGTCAGTTAGATGCTTTTGCGAAGACTGATATCAAATTTAAGAGTCTTTCATTCAAAGAAGCACGTGTAGAAATGGAGCGTGGGAAGGTATACGGAGTTTTTACTATTCCCCGTAATTTTGCTAAAGATGCTATTTCGGGCAATCGTCCCAAGATAGTTTTCTATACTAATAATGCTTTTCTTATATCCGGTTCGTTATTGTTTCAGGATATGAAGACTATTAGTGTATTGGCTTCTGCATCTGTCGGTCTTCGAATGGGGGAGGCAAAAGGTTATACACAAGGGCAATTAATGCCTATTTTGCAACCTATATCCATTGAGGCACATCCTATCGGAAATCCGATGCTTAATTATTCCGTATATCTGAATAATGTGCTTACTCCGGGTATCATATTTTTGATTCTGGCTATGTTTACTATATCTAGCTTTGGTTCTGAGGTAAAGATGGGAACAGGGCGTAAGTTCCTCGATTTGGCTGGTGGTTCTACTGTAAAGGCAATATTCGGTAAGATTTTACCCTATACGATTCTCTTTTTTGTACTGTCGTTATTCTTTATGTCAGTATTGTACTATTATAATAATTTCCCGTTAAACTCAGGTTTCTTTCCTATTTGCTTTGCTTACTTGTGTTTGATACTATCGGCTCAAGGGTTTGGACTGATGTTGCTTGCAGTTTTTGGAAATTATAGATTATCGTTGAGTGCGGCAAGTTTATTAGGGATGATTTCCTTTTCTATAACCGGCTTTTCGTTTCCGTCAATAGCTATGAGCCCTGTCCTTTATGCATTAAGCTTCTTGTTTCCTCTTCGGCATTTCTTCTTGATTTATGTCGATCAGGCTCTTAATGGTATTGCATGGCAATATTCGGCTTATCACTATGCTACTCTGTTAGGATTTTTCTTTCTGGGATTGATCTGTATGGGTAGGGTTAGAAACTTTATGTACGAAAATGTATACGAAGAATGAAAAAATTATTGCTTGATATATATTACGTATGGTTACATGAGCTGAAAGTTGTCTTTCGGGATCCGGCAGTAGTACTATTGTTCTTAATAGTTCCACTTGCCTATCCGGTATTGTATGCTTTTTTATACAATAATGAGGCAGTTCATGAAGTAAAGGTTATCGTGGTAGATGAGTCTAACTCAGCTTTGTCACGAGAGTTTACGCGTAAAGTAGATGGAGCCGCCGATGTAAATGTAGTTGCGCATGTTGCCGATATGGAAGAAGCTCGCGAAGCCGTTCGCCGTAAAGAAGCATACGGAATTATATATATTCCTGCATCATTCAGTATTGATCTGAATACTGCACAGCAAACTGCCGTTTTAGTATATTCTGATATGAGTAGTATGCTTTTTTATAAGGCAATGCTGCTTACTTGTATGGAAGTGTCTCTGGAAATGGGAGCTGATATCAGGGTGAACGATATGGGGCATGGCACACGTGCGCAAGATGCTTCTACAATGGAAGCGGTAGATTATGAATGGGTGTCCTTCTATAATGTCTCCAATGGTTTTGCCAGCTTTTTGGTTCCTGCAATTCTTATCCTCGTTATTCAGCAAACATTGCTGTTGGGTATAGGTACTATTGTAGGTACTCATAATGATAAAAAGCGATTTACTGTTGCATCCCATATGTCGGAAGGGAAAAATATTCATCCCTTGAAATTGACTATTGGTAAGGGTTTCTGTTATAGTACTCTGTATATAATCACATCTGCATGGGTGTTGCGAGTTGTTCCCTATTTGTTTAATCTCCCTCAGATTGGAGATCCTTTGACTATTGCAGTGTTTCTTTTTCCTTATATTCTGGCGGCTACCTTTTTTGCTATGACTTTATCTTACTTCTGTTCTCAACGAGAGTTTGTAATGTTATTAGTTGTATTTACTAGTGTGCCGTTTTTGTTTATGTCAGGAATTTCATGGCCTTGGGTGTCTATACCTCCCGTCTTGAAGGCTATTGCATATCTTCTGCCATCCACTCCGGGCATTCATGGTTTTGTAAGCATCAATACGATGGGTGCAACTCTCTCCGATGTTTGGTTTGAGTATGTAGTTCTGTGGGTTCAGGTGGTTGTTTATTGGGCACTTGCCACTATGATGTATTATTGGTGGATAGATAATTACGATCCAAAATATAAAGGAAAACATCCTTCAATGAGTAAATTTTAAGGTCACATAACTATTTCTAATATTTGTCCTTATTGTAAAAGAAGAGCCGCATTGTGTGCTCTTCTTTTATGCTTAATAGAATTATTGACTAATCAATAGTTTTTTATATATTTGTAAAAACAGATTATTATGAACAATTTATATTCGCTGGGATTCCTATTAAACAGAGCCTCTTTTTCATTGGATAAAATGTTGAGGATAGAGCTTAAGCGAAACAATATTGAGCTGCCACACTCGCAGTTTATAGTCCTCAGGTGCTTGTACTATAAAGATGGATTGAGTCAACAGGAAATAGCTACTTTGCTTTGCAAGGATGCGGCGGCTATAAAGCGTACCATTGATAACCTTGAAGACAGAGGTTTGGTATGTCGTATTCATGTTTCACAACGTGAAAACGCTATTCAAATAACAGAAGAGGGCAAGAACTTGATGCCTTTGGCTCTTAAGTGTGGCGATTTGGCTCTCGAAAAGGTACTCAAAGATATAAATTCGGCTGAATACGAATTGCTGAAGCAGCTTTTGCAACGTATCTATTCGAATGTAGAAGAGTCAAAATAATTTTTTTCTTTTAAATATTGACTATCAACTATTAAACTAACAATATGAAAAAATTAGGATCAAAAGGTATCAAAGTTCTTAAAATACTCCACTTAATATTTGCCATGATATGGACTAGTGGAGCCATAGCTATGGTGCTTATTACATTTTTGTCAAAGGCACAATCGGTAGATGAGCTACATATGAAATACAGCATACTGCTTGTGGTAGATAATTGGCTAATAATTACGGGTGCTATGACCAGTTTAGTTATTGGCATTGTGTATGGAATATTTACTAACTGGGGCTTTTTCAAACATCGATGGATTATTGTTAAATGGATAATCACTGTGGCTCAGATACTGTTCGGTACATTTGCTTATCATCCTGCGCTTACTCAGAATCTGAGTCTTATAAGCGAATTGAAAGAGGAAGTTGTTTATAATGCTGAGTTTATTGCAAATAATAGGTTTATGGAAATCAGTGGATTCTTTCAATCGGGTTTGTTATTGTTTATGATTGTAATTTCTGTCTTTAAACCTTGGAAATCAAAAAAGCGCTAGTTTAGCTTTCATGTTTTGTAGGAAATAAAAAAGAGCTCAAATAGTTGAGCTCTTTTTTATTATGGTATATCTATTGGTCTTAATGTTTAAACCAACTATCAGGAATTTCTTGTACTGCACCTCCATTGAAACTGTATTGAAGTTTTAGTGTGTAACCACCACCTCCTTCAAGGAAATCTAATTGAAAGGGTTGCAAGCCTTTTTCTAAGGCTACCTGTCCGCTTTTCATTATGGCAGAATGTTGTCCGTCGTTATCCACAACAGTTTCTCCGGCTATATAAAGCACTCCGCCATCGTCGCAATTGAAGAAGAAACTATAAATACCTGTTTCGGGAACATTGATATATCCGTTGAATTTCAATCCGAACGAATTAGTTTCTTTTGGGGCTTGAATGTTTGGCACTACGAATGTTTCATCGGGAGTACCTACTATTTCTTTAGTGTTTTTGTAAAACTTATTGAAGAAATCGCAACGAAGCCCTGCATTCGTGTTTTCTACTATTACAGCTTTACTTAAAGTTGTAGGTCTAAAATTTAGACTGTATATCTCACCTCTCACTCCTCCTGAACTGAATAGAGCCATTTTTAGAAGCGTTGGTTGAGATATTGAGATGGGTTGCGATAGTTTGGGCGAATCAACAGTCGGAATGTCTCCATCAAGCGTGTAGTGTATAGTCATATCGGGAAGTGGGCTGTTTACCATAAAATCGGTTGATCCTATAAAAACATTCTCTTGGGCAAATCCTTCAATATCGGGCAATCTGTAATTTATTCCCAGAGCATCAAGTCTTGGATATTGTTTTAGAAGACGTTGAGAAAATTCGTCAAACCTACCGGTGTTATTTGTCCATGTGCGTTCTGCCAATGCAATCATACGAGGATACATCTGGAATTCGGCTTGTTGTTCAGTCGGAATCATTTCCGTCCAAAGATTAGCTTGTGCTCCTTGTATCAGATGTGCTTTGTCCGCAGGTACATCCGCCGGAATCACTTCCATGTGGTATACATTATTTACACTGATATTATTGTTAACATAGTCGAAGTAAAGAGGATTTGTAGGAGTCATTATCACTTCGCTATTTCCTAATACAGCTTTTTTAGGAGCATCTTTTACCCAGCCTCTCCAATACATAATGGTTACATTTGGATTTGTACCTCCTTCGAGTATTTCGTCCCAAGCAATAATTTTTTTACCGTGGGATTCTACAAATTCTTGCATTTCGTGTACAAAGTGGCTCTGTAGTTTATCCACATCTTCGAGTCCATTGGCTTTCATAAATTCTTTACACAGTTCTGAATTGCTCCACGATTTTTTGTCTACTTCGTCTGCTCCAATATGAATGTATTTCGAAGGGAAAAGGTCAATTACTTCTTGTAGTACATCTTTTGTAAAAGTGTATGCTTCTTCTTTACATGGACAAACAGGAGTTGAGAAAAGCTCTCCCCATTCTGATTTTTGTCCTTCAATAAGATAAGGATACGAATTGATGGCAGCCATCATATGTCCGGGAACATCTATTTCGGGGATAATTTCAATATGTTTCGATTGAGCATATGCGATAAGATCTTTCATTTCTTCCTGAGTATAGAATCCACCATACACCGTTTTTCCATCTTTTTCATGGATAAAACGAGGGTCAATCTTGAAATTCGGATTCTCTACCGCTTTTTTCATACAAGCAGAATCTTGGTTGTTGAATGTACGCCATGCACCTTCGTTGGTCAGCTTTGGGTATTTCTTAATCTCAAGGCGCCATCCTTGGTCGTCAGTTAAGTGTAAATGGAATTTATTGAATTTATAGAGAGCAAGTCTGTCAATATGTTTTTTCAGATAATCAAGAGTGAAAAAGTGACGAGATACATCAAGATGCATTCCTCTCCAGCTAAATGCGGGGCTGTCTTCAATTTTCAGACTTGGTATTGAAACAGATGTCAGAGTATTATTTCCAACAGTTTCGATAGTCGGAGGTAGTAATTGTCTGATAGTTTGTAATGCATTGAATGCTCCGTGCCCGTTACTTGCCGATATAGTAATTTTATCGGGTGTAACTTCAAGGGTATAAGCCTCTGCTTTTTCTAACTGAGAATTGTATTTTATTTCAATTACATTTTTGGTTCCACTTTTAGCAATAAATACGTCTTTACCGATAGCCGATTTCAGCAATGATTGCAGGTAGGTTGCTTCATTGTTGAATTTGGACATGTCTGCTACAACGATTTTTGTATTTCCGTTAATCGCAAAACTTCCACTTCCGGTTTGAATATTGGAAGGATAGGGGATAAGGGGTAATTCCTGTGCTTTCGAATTTTGTGCACAAAGAAAGATCGCACAAAGAAGGAATAAAAGTACAAAGAGCTTTTTCATGGTTTATAGTTGGTTTATAGAATGAGTATGTAAATATACAATTTTTAGATAATATGGTGTGTTAAATTAAGAAATAGGTTTTGATTTTAGATCTTAGATTTTTTTATGGTTTCGATAAGCATAATTATAACTGATAGTTATAATTGAGGAATGTATATTAAATCTTTTCTATTACTTATTTGGGGTTAGTGTTATTATGACAAATAATCAATATATTTGAAGATTGAATAACCAATAATGTTACATAAAATATTAATATCAATGAAAAAAACATTCCTAACCGCTTTTATTACGGCGTCGGCTGTTTTAAGTCTGACAGCCCAAAATCCGGCGATAGATAAACGAGTAGATGATTTGCTTAAACAAATGACCCTCGAAGAAAAAGTCGGGCAATTGAATCAATACACGGGAGAGTGGTCTTCGGCTACCGGACCGATAACGAAAGATGGAGATAAACAAAATCAGATTCGTACGGGTCAGATAGGCTCTATGCTAAATGTAAAAGGTGTGGCTCATACTCGTCAATGTCAGGAAATGGCAATGCAATCGAGATTGAAAATTCCTTTGCTTTTCGGACAAGATGTGATACATGGTTATAAAACTACTTTTCCTATTCCATTGGCTGAAGCTGCCAGCTGGGATTTAGATGCTATTGAATTAGGAGCACGTATTGCTGCTGTAGAAGCTGCTGCGAGCGGTATTCACTGGACATTTGCTCCGATGGTAGATATCGGCCGTGACCCTCGTTGGGGGCGTGTGATGGAAGGTGCAGGAGAAGATCCTTATCTGGGTTCTTTAATTGCAAAAGCCAGAGTAAAAGGTTTTCAGGGAGAAAAATTAGGCGATATAACAAGTGTAATGGCTTGTGCTAAACACTTTGCTGCTTATGGTGCTGCCGTTGGCGGACGTGATTATAATTCGGTAGATATGAGTGAACGTATGCTTTGGGAAGTATATCTGCCTCCTTTCAAGGCTGCTTTAGATGCAGGTGCTGCCACTTTTATGAATTCGTTTAATGACCTGAATGGTATTCCCGCAACCGGGAGTGTATTCCTGCAACGTGATATTCTAAAAGGACTATGGGGTTTTAAAGGCTTCGTGGTGTCTGATTGGGGATCGATTGGAGAGATGAAGCAGCATGGTTTTGTGAAAGATGGAAAAGATGCTGCTTTGGCTGCTATTGTTGCAGGAAGCGATATGGATATGGAGAGTAGATGTTATAAAAATAATCTGGCAGATTTAGTTAAAGAAAAGAAAGTAGATATTGCTTTGGTTGATGATGCTGTAAGACGTATTCTGTATAAGAAATTCGAAATGGGATTATTTGAAGATCCTTATAAATATAGCGATGTCAAGAGACAAGAGGCTGCTATGAATAACCCCGAGCATACTAAAGCTGCACGCGAGATAGGAGCTAAAAGTATTGTATTGTTGAAAAACGAAAATAATGTTTTACCACTATCTAAAGAAACCAAAACAATTGCTTTTATAGGACCTTTGGTAAAAGAATACAGGCAAAATCTTGGTTTCTGGTCAGTAGAACTGGATGAGGTAGATTATGATAAATTTATTGTATCACAATGGGACGGCCTACAAAATAAAGTTGGCAAAACGTCTAAATTGCTTTACGCTAAGGGGTGTGAAATAGAAGGAGAAGACAAAAGCGGATTTGCTGAGGCTGTTTCCATAGCTAACCAAGCAGATGTGGTAATATTGAGTATCGGAGAAAGACGCGATATGAGCGGCGAAGCGAAAAGCCGTAGTGATATAAGTTTACCCGGTGTTCAGGAGGAATTGGTAAAAGCTATTCAGGCAACAGGCAAACCCGTTGTTGTTCTAATCAATGCAGGTCGTCCATTAGTGTTTAATTGGACTGCTGATAACGTTCCTGCTATTCTTTATACATGGTGGTTGGGATCGGAAGCCGGAAACTCTATTGCTGATGTATTATTTGGTGATGTAAACCCTTCAGCAAAATTACCTGTGACCTTTCCTAGATCAGTTGGACAAATTCCGATTTATCACAGCTATTTCAATACAGGCAGACCTGCTAAAAATGAAAATGATTTGAATTACGTTTCTGCTTATATTGACTTGCCTAATAGTCCTAAGTTTCCATTTGGATATGGTTTGAGTTATACTACATTCGGATATTCGGATTTGAAACTTTCGAAGAAACAAATCAGTAAAGGTGAAACTATTGAGGTTACTGCACGCATAACTAATACAGGAAAGTATGCAGGCGAAGAGGTAGTTCAATTGTATTTGAGAGATAAAGTAGGCTCAGTTGTAAGACCTGTAAAAGAACTTAAAGGTTTTGAGAAAATAAAACTGAACGCGGGCGAAAGTAAAGTAGTTACTTTTGTTATTGATAATGAAAAGCTGTCTTTTTACAATCAAAAATTAGAATTTGACTCTGAAGCGGGTGAATTTGATCTTATGATCGGTTCTTCGGCGGAAGATATCAGATTGAAATCTGAATTTGAGTTGCTTTAACTTCTATATAAAGGAAAAAGCCTGAAGAAATCTTTAGGCTTTTTTTGCTCTCCCTCTTGGACTTGAACCAAGGACCCTCTGATTAACAGTCAGATGCTCTAACCAACTGAGCTAAGGAAGAGTATAAACTCTCGGATAATTCTAACAAAAAAAGCTCTCCCTCTTGGACTTGAACCAAGGACCCTCTGATTAACAGTCAGATGCTCTAACCAACTGAGCTAAGGAAGAATATTTTTTTAGTACTTTTCTCCAAAAGCGTAGCAAAAGTAGAGCTTATTTCCGAATTATGCAATATCTTTGCATGAAAATTTAATAAAAATGAAAGTATTAGGAATGGGAAACGCCCTAGTGGACGTTTTGGCCTTGAAAGACAACGATATTCTACTTGAAGAGTTAGAGCTTCCAAAAGGGAGTATGCAGTTAATTGACGAAGTGAAAAAGGAATCTTTGCACCTTGCGATAGCAGACAGAGAGAAATTTGTGGCTTCGGGAGGTTCTGCTTCCAATACAATTAATGGTCTTGCACGTTTAGATATTGCTACGGGTTTTATCGGACGAGTGGGTAAAGATTTTTATGGAACTTATTATAAACACGATCTTGATAAATGTAAAGTAACATCGCATTTAATTATAACTGATGATGAGGCTTCGGGTATTGCAACAACTTTTGTTTCGAAAGACGGGCAACGTACATTTGGAACATTCTTGGGTGCAGCAGCGGGATTAACAGCAGAAGATCTTAATGAATCGGATTTTGTAGGTTATGACTATTTTTACATCGAAGGATATTTAGTGCAAAATCTGGATTTGATCCGTAAAGCCATTACATTAGCTAAAAAAGCAGGCTTAACGGTGGTGCTTGATATGGCGAGTTATAATGTAGTAGAAGCTAGTCGTGATTTTTTACTTGAGATTATCCCTGATTATATTGATATTATTTTTGCCAACGAAGATGAAGCAAAAGCATTATTGAATGTTGATGCTGAGGCAGCATTGGATATGCTTGCCAAAGATGTAGAGATAGCTATTGTGAAAGTAGGAGAGAAAGGTTCATGGATAAAGAGAGGTGACGAAAAAGTATTTGTACCTGCCCTTAAAGTAAATTGTATTGATACTACAGGCGCAGGAGATTTATATGCAGCCGGATTTTTATATGGTTTGATTAAAAATCAAACATTAGCCGAAAGCGGAAAGATAGGTACATTACTTGCCGGAAATGTAATACAAATAGTAGGTCCAAAGATGGATGATGCTAAATGGGATGAATTGATTGCAGAGCTGGCTAAATAAGCTTAAATTATAGAATTTTTAGAATAAAAGGGGAAAGTAATTTTTCCCCTTACTTATTTTTTGTAACCAGCGTTTCTTAGAATTTATACCCTAACGTTAAAGCAACGTTACGATTGTGATATTTTAGATTATCGTAAGCAGCGATATTAAGTAATCCGTGTTCATATCCCAACCCTACAACTATTTTACTAAACTCGGCACTAATATTTAGTCCCAGTCCAAAGTCAAATTTCTTTAATTGTTCAAAAGCATCATCTCCATTGCCAAAAGTATCGAATTTTACCTCGGTGCTGCCATCACCAAATACTCCATTGTGTAATTTTCGTTTTGTTTTTCCGCCTACTCCGTATGCAGCATAAGGTCCGGCACCTATAACGACACCCAGATTATCAGACACATCTATTCTATAAGCTGCATATATTGGCAATTGTATATAAAGTTGGTTGAATGTATGAGTTTCGCCTCGACCATTACCGCCAATAGTTCTTCCTGCTGAAAAATCATCTATTTTTGAGCCTTTAGTTGTGAAAGACAGACCGGACTGAATCAACCAATTCTGCATAAAAGTATAGTCTACTGTTAGTCCCACTTGATAACCCGTTTTAAAATTGGGGTCGGCATCTTTATTATCAATTGTAGCATTAGACATGTTTACACCTGCTTCTACACCAAATCTGAAAGGAGAATCTTGTGCCGAGGCATTATAAATTCCAAATAATAGAATAAATATCAATAGGAATGCTTTTTTCATAAATTAGTTTTATAAGATGGATACTAAAAAAAGTTTTGGTGACTATTTTAAGAATCAAAAATATATAAATATTTGATAATGCTTACCTTATTTGAGGAGAAATACGGCTAAATTTCTTTATTTAATGAAGTTTTGAGTTTGATTTTTTTTTGTTGTGACTGTTATGTTTATAGCCTTTTTTAGCATTAATCGTATTCATCTTTTTCGGATTGAAAGAGCTATAAATGCATTTAAAAGTATTGTACATGTTTTGTATAAATAGAGAACAGCGTGTTTAGTGAAGCAATGTTTATTAGTCGAAAAATATAGAATAGCAGATTTTAATAAAGAGTAATTATCGGAGTTTCTTACTATAGAGCAAAAAAAAGGTTGTCATCCCGACAACCAATCTTCATTGTTAACCTTAAATCTAATACCATGAAAAACACAGTACAAATATAAGTGGTTTTATGTTATAAAACATACCTAAAGATCATTATTTTCTCGTGATTAATGTTATTTAACGATTTTGGGTGTTTGGAAGCTCTTTTTGGGGTTTTATACCCAGTTCTTTTAACATTTCTGCTTGTCTTATTAAGTTTCCGTTACCATCTTTTAGTTGAATGAAGGCTTTATCGTAACTTTTTTGAGTACGGTCTATGTTTTTTCCAACTTCTTGTAGAGTTTCTACAAACCCTGCAAATTTATCATAAAGAATAGCACCACGCTTGGCTATCTCCTGAGCATTACGGCTTTGAGCCTCTCTCTTCCATAAGTCAGCTACCACTTTAAGAGACGCAATAAGATTGGTAGGACTGATTAACAAGATACGTTTGCGGTATGCATAATCCCACAGTCCTGAATCTAATTGCATGGCTAAAATATAAGCCGGTTCGTTGGGAATAAACATCATTACGAAATCTAACGACTCTATATAATCCTGATAGGCTTTGCTGCTAAGTTCGTCGATATGCTTTTTTATGGAGAGAATATGCTCCTTTTCCGATATTATTCTAGCTTCGTCGGTATCGGCTTCTACATATCTGATATAACCATTGAGTGATACTTTCGAGTCAATAACGATCTTACGTCCTCCCGGATATAGGATAACAATATCAGGTTGAAGAGCTTTGTTTTCACTATTCAGTATTTTTTGTCCATTCTCGTCAGTAAGCATATCCTGAGAGAAATATTCTTCGCCTTTCTTTAATCCTGATTTTTCGAGGATAGACTCTAATATCATTTCGCCCCAGTTTCCTTGTATCTTGTTGTTTCCTTTAAGAGCTTTGGTGAGATTGTTGGCATCTTCGCTTATCTGGTGATTAAGTACTACGAGTTCGCGAATACGTTCCTCAAGCGAAAACCGTTGCTTGGATTCTTTGTCGTATGTTTCTTCGACTTTCGTTTTGAATTCAGATAATTTTTCGCCTAAAGGTTTTAAAATAGATTCCATATTGAGTCTGTTGATATCGGTAAAGCGACTCGATTTTTCTTCGAGAATCTTATTTGCCAATATCTGAAAATCTTTGTTAAGCTGCTCCCTTGTATTTAAAAGTTCAGTTTGTTGGTGTCTTAATTGTTCCTCTTTGGCTTGAAGACCTGCTTTTAGGCTTGCCGACTCATGTACCGCCTCAAGTTGTTTGGTTTGCAGGTTGCCAATCTCCGATTTGAGGCGTTGGTTTTCTTTCTTCAACTCTTCAGATTCTTGTTTCCCGGAGGAGTATATCCACCAGATAATGAAAATAGAAAAAACTAAAATTATTGCGATATAAATAAACTCCATAGCACCTTTTCTGTTCTAATGTATAATATTGAAAATTATATGTAAAAGTAATAAGTAAGTAGCAATTAGTGTTTAATACGACATTATTTAATTATTAATGTCTGCTGTATTTATTACTTTATTGTGACTATTTTTGTTTCAAAATAGCTGTTGATGAAGATATATTATAGTAAGCATTTTCCTCCTAAAGGTTTTGCAGCAATTAATCTGTTTGGTATTATAATTGGTCGCAAAGAATATGGGAATTTATCGAAATACGAATTGAATCATGAAAAAATCCATTCGAGGCAGATCGTTGAGATGTTATGGGTGTTTTTTTACTTGCTTTACTTCGTAGAATGGCTTATTCGCTTGGCTCAGTACCGGGATAGCCTTGCCGCCTATTATAATATTTCTTTTGAGAGAGAAGCTTATAGTAATGACAAAAATCTGAATTACCTGAAAAACAGGAAT
The DNA here is from genome assembly GCF_003201355.1 of Indolivaga alginatilytica. Classification (GTDB taxonomy): domain Bacteria; phylum Bacteroidota; class Bacteroidia; order Bacteroidales; family Dysgonomonadaceae; genus Dysgonomonas_A; species Dysgonomonas_A alginatilytica. The sequence goes on along the minus strand of NZ_QICL01000019.1, from coordinate 21,294 downwards.
TGGTATTCTTTTATAAATTATATCTGGCATGACTGATTTATAAATAGTACCAAAAGGTAACACTGATAGTAAATGACGAGCGTAAAATTAACAGATATATCGACCGGCAATAATCTAAAGTTTACTATTTAGATTTGGCTATTTCTGTCAAAATATATATAAGAGAGAGACTAACAACACCTATTTATTCTTCCCCTACTTTATAAAATTTTCAGGCGGAACTATTCGTTTTTTTTAAATTGCGTAATTTCTACGCATGTTATTGCCGTTCAGTATATTCCCCCCATATAACCAATCATAATAGTTTTGCCGATAGAAATTATCATCTATCACACAGTTGTATGTAATGTATAGCTGTGTGATTTTTTTTCTGAACCAGAGTGAGGATAATTTTTGCGGTTGCCCTAATTCGTTAAAAACGGATGGAAGTAAATCCCACCACCACAAGAAACATTAATAAATAGTTTATTAATGAAATATCAGCTGGTTTAGTGAACACTTTGAGTTCTTTATGGTTAAAGTAAAAAGCAATGATAGCTTCTGAACATAAAATCATCATATGATTATGAAATCAAGGAATAAATATTTTACTTTACTTGGCAATACTATAAAATACATCATTGTATTGTCTTGCTTTTTGAGTGTTCAGGTTTCGTGTGCGCAGAAAGCAGAAAATTTAAAACAAAAAGAAATGAAATATAACAAGCTTACTCCCGAAGAAGAACGGGTGATTGTATATAAGGGTACCGAAGCACCTTATACAGGAGAATATGTGAATAATAAACAACCGGGAACTTATGTTTGCAAAAGATGTGATGCCCCATTGTATAAATCGGCCGATAAATTTGATTCGCATTGCGGCTGGCCATCTTTTGATGATGAAATACCCGGAGCAGTAAAACGGGTTCCTGATGCAGACGGTTTGCGTACAGAGATTATCTGTGCTAATTGTGGAGCACATCTGGGTCATGTATTCCTGGGTGAGGGTTTTACCAATAAGGAAACTCGTCATTGTGTGAATTCTATTTCATTGAAATTTATTCCGGACGTAAATAAGAATATCCGTAAGGCTTATTTTGCATCGGGTTGTTTCTGGGGTACCGAATACTACTTTATGAAAGCCAAAGGTGTAACACATACTACGGTTGGATATATGGGCGGACATGTCGATCATCCTACTTATGAGCAGGTTTGTACTGGAAAAACAGGACATCTTGAAACGACAGAGGTGGAGTACGATACAAAACAGACCAATTATGACGAACTGGTGAAATTGTTCTTCGAGACACATGACTTTACTCAAACTAACGGGCAGGGTCCCGATATAGGTTCTCAATATCTGTCATGTATATTTTATAACAACGAAGAAGAGAAACAAATTGCTCAGAAATACATTACTATTCTTGAAAGTAAAGGATTTAAGGTCGCTACAATGTTGAAGCCTGCCTCTACTTTCTGGAAAGCGGAGGATTACCATCAACAATATTATGAACATAAAGGAACAACACCCTATTGTCATATTTATAAAAAAATATTTTAATAATTAATTAATAATTAACTTGTTAACTTTTTTGTTCGAACTTGGTGTTTTTATATTACAACAATCCCATTATTTTTGTGATTCGTTAAATGTATAATCGGTCGAACGATAAAACTAAAAATAAAGATTATGTTGAAAACTATTTTATCTGTATCCGGTAAACCGGGGTTATTCAGACTCGTGTCAAATGCTAAGAATATGGTCATTGTTGAGTCATTAACAGATAAAAGAAGACTTCCTATCTATGCAAGAGATAAGGTTGTTTCTTTGGGTGATATTGCAATGTATACAGATGAGGGTGAAGTTCCTTTGAGTGAGGTGCTGACTAAAATTCAAGTAAAAGAAAACGGAGCACAGGCTTCGGTAGCCACAAACTCAAAACCTGATGTATTAAAGAAATATTTCGCAGAGATTCTTCCTACTTATGACAGGGAAAGAGTTTACGATACTGATATCAAGAAATTAATCAGTTGGTATAACTTACTGTCGGCGGCAGGAATTGCTTTTCTTAGTGAAGAAGAGGTTGCTACTCCTGAGGTTGCAGAAGAAGTGCCTGCAACAGTTGAGGTTAAAGAAGAGGCTGCTCAGGAAGAAAAGCCAAAACGTAAGCCAAGAGCTAAGAAAGAAGATAAATAAGGTCGCAGACCTATTTATTTTGTTTTGGTGTAGGGTTGAATCTATGTATTAACTCAAAAGAGGACAGACCAAAAACTCTGCTCCTGCAGACAGAAATAAGTATTAAGTGTTTTATCTAATTTAATATTAATATATAGAAGGTCGTTATCCAAGTTTGGATAGCGACCTTTTTCATAAAATAAAAAGAAAACAAGCACTTATGTTCTCTAGAATTATATATCAAATTGTTGGGGGTGTCTGTTTATTTATCTCATAGGTATGAAATATTTATTACCTTTATGATATATAACCAAACAACGATGAATTATGCAAATTAAGAACCTCCTTTTTACAACCGCTTTGGTTGTTGTATTTGGCTTTAGTGCTTGTTCGGATGATGATGAAAATATCACTGTTAAAGATGCAAAGCTTAAATTAATATCTTCTAAATCGGAGATAGTTCCCTTTGAAGATATAAAAGTGAGTGTTGATGTTGACTTAGAATTACTCTATAATACCTATGATAGTATAACATGGAATGCTAATGGTGCTGCAAGTGATTATGGTTTTTTTGGAAATCAATGGTCACAAGTAGACGATGAAAGGGATCTAAGAATTACCGATTATAGATTCGGTAAATATAAAGTATATGTTTTAGGGTATAAAGATGGAATTGTAATCAGTAAAGATTCTATTGAATATAAAGTGAATAAACCTAATGCGGATTTTATAAGCATTAACTGGGGACAAAGTACAAGAGATCAGTATTTATCTTATGTGACGGGCATTACTCCAAATCAATATATGAGTACACACGAAGGCTGGACTAAGATTGGCGGAGTAAGTCTTAACTTAAACCATATTGTAAGTGAGAAGGATACGGAATATGCGACTTTCCGGTTTATGCCCTGGACGTCTGAGGCTAATTTTAGAAATGTGAAATTGAGGAGTATACCTGATATTAATGATTTTGATTGGCATGAGGAAACAGATAGAGGTGACTCTCCTGCACGATATGATATGGAATATACATTCCACCATAATTATTTAATAGAATTATACGGTAATCCAAGTTTGGTTTATAATGGCGATGATGTTACCAAAACTACTTTAACGGATGAGTATGGCAAGCGATTTGCTTATAAGCTCGAAGGGGGTTACTACCCAGTTGAAATCTGGAATACGCCTTCCAGTAATATTTGTTTGATCAGAGCTAATAACAGTATGGGGGGAGTAAACCAGAAAGGGATTTGTTTAGTTGTAGCGGAACCTCGAAAATAAGCTAGCGAGAGTGAGATTGTTATAGCCGATGTAAATTCTTATTAGAGTAAGAAAAGAAGATTTAGAAGGAAATATAATGAAAAGTCGTCATCTAGAAGTTAGATGGCGATTTTTTTTCTCTAGATAAAGAATCTGTATTTCTTTAGATATGCCGAGGATAGGTAGTTTTTTCTTATCTTTAGTTCTTGATTTACCTGACTAATATTTTTTATTATGGATACAAACACAGAAGAGAAACTACTTCTTAAAAGAATACGGCTGCTTATAATCTTTTTTATTTTCGCGCTTGTTGTTTCAGGAATAACGGCTTTCCCTTTAGAAACTGAGATGAGAATTGCCTGTAGTCTATTGGGGATATCGCACGACGCTCCTATAGATAACTATACGGGATTACAGTATTGGATAGCTAAGGTATATAATGCTTTGGTGAATACAAATCGTGATTATCCTTTCCTGGCTTATGGTTATGATTGGCTGGCATTTGCTCATGTTATTATTGCAATAGCGTTTATTGGTCTTTACAGGAAGCCTGTTCAGAATATATGGATTGTTCATTTTGCAATGATTGCCTGCATAGCTGTTATCCCTTTGGCTTTGATTTGCGGTGAGATCAGACAGATTCCTTTTTTCTGGAGAGTTATCGATTGTTCTTTTGGTGTATTTGGTATTATTCCATTGTATATTCTCCACGTTTATATAAAGAGGTTGGAAGCTATGATGGGATATGTCGAAAGAAAATATTGAGGTAACTAAAAGAATGTATTATTTGTCCTGATAATGCAAAAAAAAGAAAAATAAATGCTGTTTTTCTTATCGAGAGTTGTCTTCCATTTCTTTTTTTAATATTATTGTAATCTAATGGCCTTTTCCGGAAGGCATGATTTAACACGTTTTACAAAACTTAAATTTAGCACAATGAGAACTTCCTCGTATAATATATCGTGAATGTAGATAAAGATACGTATGCTATAATGAATGGCTATACACATGCATTTGATATCATAAATAAGGATGTTTACGATTACCTCAAAAGGAAAAGCACAGAGAATGTTTCTGATAACACTTTGAGTAAATTAGTGAAGAGAGGGTATCTGACTTCCTTGACAGAAGATCAGGAATTAGAACTGATCAAACGTATAACTGATGGAGTTCATGACAGCAGAAGATTCCAAAAATATAACTTCCAGTTTATCATGTCGTATGACTGTAACCTCAGATGTGTTTATTGTTTTGAAAAAGAAGTGTTAAATACATCAAAATGTCCATCAAAAGACAAAATAACAAAAGACAAAATTGACAGAGCTTTTGATATTATCTATGAGAAATATGAAAATAAGCAATGTACACAGGTAATCGGGTTATATGGAGGCGAGCCGTTTCTTGCTGAAAATTATGATCTTGTATCTTATATTATAGAGAAAGGTAAAAAATGTAATTTCACATTTTATGCTCCCACAAACGGATATGATATTGACGCTTATTTTGATCTTTTAAAAGAGAATAGTAATTTATTTCACTTTCAAATCACATTAGATGGTGTTGAAGAGATACAAAACCGAAACAGGCCGCACTTTAAGAATAAAGACTCTTTTGAGAAAATTACCAATAATATTGACCATCTGTTAAAGTTGGGAATCACTATACGTTTAAGAATAAATACAAGTGAATACTCTTTAACCAAGATGAATGAATTAATGAGCCTTTTCGAAGCTAAAGGCTGGTATGGTTATGAAAATTTCAGTGCGTACTGGGCTCTTTTGAGAGATGACATAGACTCGGGAGCAGCACCGGCTGAGGGCGAGAAACCTCAAATAAATCAATTGGATCTAATGAGTTCTTTTCAGGAGCAAAAAGCAACTGGAAACCTTTCTTCTAAGCTTTCATGTCAGGATTATGGGATATCTTCCATTCTAAACAACATGATACTGGGTAAGGATGTGAAATATAAAGGTTATTTCTGTGGTGCACAGGTTAGTAGTTTGATTTTTGACCCGGTGGGTGATTTGTACTCCTGTTGGGATGTGGTGGGACAACCTGAGCATAAGGTTGGAAGCTATATTCCTGATCTGGAAATATCAGAAGAAGGATATCAGAAGTGGTTTGATGATAAGATCAGCGGATACAAGTGTATTAAATGTAAATATGTTCTTTTTTGTGGAGGCGGATGTGTTATCAGATCACTAAAAAGTAAAAAAAGAATTCGCCCCGGTAATTGTAATCAATACCCTCAGGTGTTTAACTCCCTCGTAAAAAACCTGTATCAGGAAACCATTAAGGAAAATTATAACCAGATATGACCGATGGAAGAATTATCAATATTGGCTCGATTATTATCGAACGATGATTTATTGATCAATAATGCTACAGGCTATAATGAGAATTTTGAAATCAGGAGTATTCTACGACTAATCGGAAGGAGAGAATCTTTAGATACCAACTTCTCTTTCTGCCAGATTGAGACTGCGGTGATCGCTTTTTATAAACAAATAAAGAGCATGCCTAAATATCAATTATATGCTGAAGAATTGAGATGTCTTTTGGAGCAGCAGATGTCGGATAATGTAATATTATTGCTGGAAGCACTCTTAAAAAGAATGCAAACTGATTTTTTTATCAATACGGATACTGTTGGTATAGTTATAAAAAATTTGAGATAATGCACAAACAAGTAGCTACGGAAATTATCGACTATCTTCATTCTGCCTGCCCTGATCTCTCGATTGCTTTGACCGGATCAGTCGCAAACGGGTCTTATAACGAAAATAGCGACATAGATATTCTGGTTTCGCATAAAGACTTTACGAACTCGTATTATGTATACGGCTATTATAAGGATATTAAGATAGGTATATTCTCATATCATAAAAAAATATTTTGGCAGAAGAGCTTGGATTTGCTTTACTACTATCAAAATTTGCGAATCGGATACATCTATTATTCTCAGATAATTTATGATTCTGACAAATTGATCATCGATTTAAAGGATCGGATCGACGATCTTTTATTGAGAAAAAAACTCTTAAAGAAAACTCTTATCAGTGATTTAAAAAGTGAAATTAAGGAACTGTTAAGCAATAGAAAATCGGACTGTATAGAACACAAAGAATCGTTATATGCTATCTTGAATAATATAATCTCGATTTTCTTTCTGAAAGAATACAGTAGCAAAATTCTTACAAAAAAGGAAGCTATAGACCCTTATTCTATTATAAAAGAAAAAGACATAGAACTATACAATATATTGCGAGCGTGCTATCCCTGTCATCAAAATTCATTTAAACTGATACAAAAAGCTATCGATAGCTACATTTTTATAAACTATTAAACAGAAAACTATGAAACAAAAAAAAGAGATGATCTCTCTAAATTTAGCAAAAGCTGAGTTTAGTAGTGAAATGGGTCTTGAAGAGAGGCTGCAGGTTTTGAGTAAGTCTGACTTACAGGAAATAAAGGGTGGTACAACCTTGTATGATTCAAGTTCAGAAGATCCCATATGTCCTTACGAGGAAAATCGTGGCGGAATCGATGGTTGTAACTGTGTTGGAGCTAATGGTCTTCCCGGTCCCTCTGGTAATGGTAGTTGTGTTAGCATTGGAACAGGGATGCAGGATTTCAGCGGTTGGTGTCCTGAAAATGACTGGTGCCCCAGAATGGGAACTTAATGTATTAATCTAAGGGTGGATTAAGTTTCACCCTTTTTTTCTCCTGAATAAAAATTTATAAGAGTTGTATTCTTATGAGAGTCCTTCTAACTTTACTACTTATATACTCAATTTGCACTATTACAGCTCAAGAGAAAATGCAGGTCGTAGACGGCGTATTCAGAACACCTATGGCAGGGGTAAGTGTGTCATTTAATAAGATAGGGGTAACAACCGACAATGACGGATTTTTTTCGGAACAAGAGTTCTCCTCATTATCGGAACAAGACTCTTTGACATTCTCTTTTCTGGGTTATAATACCAAAATAGTATCCTTGTCCGAGTTAAGAAAAAGTAAGATTGTATACATGCTCCCTAAATCGGAATCGCTTGCTGAAGTAACCGTTGTTGGCGATAGAACGTATTTGCAGGAGAGTATTCAATTTGAAAAATTGGCACCGCTTAAAAATGGAGTCTTTGCATTTGGTGCTGCACTTGTAGGTAATAAAATATATCTTATAGGGGGTGACAGCTCTGTGAGAAACGAACTTTTTGATTACTACAGATGGGAATATAGCAGTAATAAACTGCAAATATATGATATAAACAGTGATACATGGTATTCTTCGGACTTGCAATTTTCAAAAAGAGCATATCATAATATTCATTATTATGAGGGGAAAATTTATATACTTGGAGGGAAAAAACTTGCAAAAAATCCAAAACTTGAATATTTGAATGACGAAGTTGAAGTGTATGATATAGAGCATAATACTATCTCTTCGAGTAAGACAAATCCACATCCTGCTGTCAATTTTGCATCTTCTGTGTTCCAAGACAATCTTATTGTAATGGGAGGCTCGATAAAGAAAAACAATAATGGCAAAAAATTAACAAACAAGGTTCATCTATTTAATCTGGAAACAGGTTATTGGTATGAATTGGATGACATGGCTTATTTCAAAGAGACAAAGAGTATTGTTGTCGATAGTATTCTATATCAAATAGGAGGTTTTTCAAAAGCTCCTATAAGGTATATTAATACTTACAATATATCCACGGGAGAATATAAAATGGTAAGAAAGCTACCCCATGGACTGGAGAGACCCGCCTTGGCATATAATGAGGGAGTCATATATATATACGAGCACGATTTACTCTTCACCTATGAGGTAGAATCCGGTAAAATGTATGCCTATCGAATTAATCTGGACTTGATGTATAGTGAAATGGTCTGTAAAGATGGTATTTTATATATTATCGGCGGACTTGAATATGTTGAAAATCTAAGGATGCCATCAGACAATCTTTATAGTATAGATGTCGATGAACTGCAAAAAACAAAATCTTATTTTGTGCCCGATTTTCAATAATAAGTAATACAAAATATTTAATGCTATATTTTTAGTCGTAGGGGCAGACCTATGTGTCAGCCCGATACAGATGGGTGAACACATAGATTCACCCCTACACCAAAGCAATAAAAAGGTCTGAGACCTTAAATACCATTTAGGGTATTATTTTTATTTAAAAGTTATGGAGAGAATAATAGCCTTACTATCAAATGAACAGTTACTGCTTTCGGAAGGTATAGATGGATATGGAGAAATTTTCATAGTCCAAAATATATTAGAACTGTTTGAAAAGCAATCCTCTATGGAGTCTCGTTATTTCCTGTATTATCTGGAAGTTGGCGTTTTATATCTTTATAAAAAAATACGGGCAACTCAGGAGTATACTGCTTATGTGGAAGAACTCAGAAAAATTCTGGAAGTTCCAATATCGGAAAGTGCCATACAACCGTTGAAAAAAATGCTGGAAGAAATGCAACAGGAATACTTTTCCCTTCAAGATCCTGAAATAACGATTAAATTTTTACGATAATGCATCTGAAAATAGCAACTGAATTAATGGAATGCCTGCACAATTCTTTTCCGGACGCCTCTATTGCTTTATCGGGGTCGGTAGCTCATGGAACATTCAAAAAAGAAAGTGATATAGATATACTTTTTTCGAGTAAAACAATACATAATTCCTATAACATAGGATATATCTATAAAGGTATAAGGATCAGTATTTTTATTTTTCAGCGACAATTTCTTCAACAGAACGACTCGGTATTTTTGCATAATTACGACGTTGTTCCAATTTCGATTATTTACAGGTCGGAAATAATTTATGACCCTTCAAATTTAATTTTAGATTTGAAGGAAAGAATCATAAATCTGTTGATGAGAAGGGGCATTAGCCGAAAGAGCCTGATAAGAGATTTAAAAGGTGAGATTTATCGATTGCTGGAAGTTAATGCATCTGATACCATAGAGCGAAAAGAAATCTTGTACAGGACGATAAAGCTAATTACTACCATGTTTTTTTTGAAAGAATGTGCTGATAAGATAAATACAAAAGAAATTGATAGCAATCCTTTTCCATTCATAAGATCGAAAGATCCGAAATTATGTGATATACTGGAATCGTGCGTACCGTTTCATGACGAAGCAAACGATGTAATTAAAGATGCTTTTTATAGCTATATATCTTTTAAATATTGAGTTTAAAAGAACAGATCCCAAACCAGTTTTATCAGAAGTAACGAGAGAACGAATATCAGCATCGGGCGAATAACCTTTTGCCCGTTTTTGATGGCAAGTCCACTGCCTATATAATGCCCTGCAATGGCACACAAAGCGGCAGGGATTCCTATTGCGAGGAGAATTTTACCCTCTATTGCAAATACAATAAAAGAGGCAATGTTGGATGTGAGATTCACTAGTTTTGCATTACCCATACTCGTTAAAAGGTCGAAACCTAAAATAGAAGTATAAGCTAATATAAGGAAAGTGCCCGTTCCGGGTCCGAAGAAACCGTCATATCCGCCTATCACAAAGCCTATAACGGATGATAAGATAATCACTTTGGCTTTTGACTGCTTTCGAGGTTTGATATTCGATAAATCCTTCTTTTTGAAGATCACGACTGCAATTACAGGTATTCCGCCAACTAGAACATACTGTAATATTTTAGCATCCAGACATACCGCAATTTTTGATCCGATAGCCGATCCTATAAACGCAAATATAATGGAGGGAATGGCACTGGTGAGATTGTAGCTTTTGTTCTTCACAAAACGCATAGTGCTGAAAAACGTTCCTATGCAACTGCTGAACTTATTAGTCCCCAATGCAAAATGGGGCGATAAGCCTGCGATGTTGTAGGTAGGTAGTGATACAAGTCCTCCTCCGCCTGCGATACTGTCAATAAATCCACTGATGAATATAAGTGGGCAGATTATAAGTAGTTGATCTAAGTATTCCACTATGCCGCTTTTTTAATGAGTCGATTGTTACATTTGTGTATACTCGGCAATCTTCTTTTCACATATCTGTTTTGTAATATCCCTTAGTAATTCCACTTTCGGAATAAGAGCGTCAATATCCTCTTTTGTTACCAGAAAATCAGCATTATATCTCGCTTCGACATACGCATCTTTGAGCAAATTGAACAAACGTTTTTCTTCTGCTGTATTTTGGGGAAATACTTTTGTCAAATCTGTTGAATAGTGCTTAACGGATGAAGATAATTTGAAAAGATTGTGTTGCTTAGTATCTTTTAACGTAAAAACCAAATGGATAGCATGATAATAGTTTTCTGCTGCTTGATGCAGATTAAAAGATGCAAGTTGATAATCTTTTTTACTCGAATAAAACTCTACTCCATCAAAAAAGCCATTTGCTTTTCTAAATTTCTGATTAAAATATTCCTGAGCTTGTTGTCTTATTTCGTCAAAGTTTAGCTTACGACGACGGGCAAGTTTATGTTTTCCGCTATCATACAGAATAACACCTTCCTGTTTTATCTGCGTATAGAAATAACGACCTTCTTCAATCAGTTTATTCAGGGTTTTAATATCCTCATTGATAAATTGCAGAGGGGTTTGACCTTCGGGGTCTTTGTAATAGATATTTTCTACATTGTCGAGTTTTTGCCCTGCACTCTTATCAGATATTCCACTTGTTACCACCAACACATCATAATCACTGCGAAAAGATGTTATGATGCCAAATTCTTCCCTTTCGTCAAAGTCCACAAATTGATCCCTTGCATAGCTGCCATATAGAATTATCATTTCAGTTTGGGGCAACCGCTTTTTTATCTCATTGATAATGAAATATAAATCTTGTTGTTTATTTTTCGGCAAATATGCAATGCTTCTCTTCATTCTGATTGAATTATACACACAAAGGTAAAGAGATATTTTTAATGGTTTTCATTTAAATCGACTATTGTCATAATTATATGGTTTGCTTGTACCTACAACTACATCTTCTATTTTTTCGATAATCAACCAATCATCCATATTGCCTTGATGGTCAAAGTCGAACGGGGTAATTTCTTCAACATCTTTAAATTCAATTAAGCAAAGACATTTTTTATGCCATCGTTCTTTTTGATTATCTGTAAGCCTTAGTTTTGCTTGATTCGTTTCAAGTGTGGAAATTATTTCCGCATCTGTTAGTTTTACCAAATTTTCAACATTCAATACTATGGCTTTTGCTGTGATTTTCTTAGACCCCTTTTTCATAAAATAAAGGGTTTCGCCCTCAAATACCCGACTATGAGGTATTTTTCGACCTGCAGCACCCCGTACAATCATTGTTTTCTCTCCATTTAATATCTTTTCTAAGACCTTTGCCTTATCATCACAATAAACTAGATGTACCATACAATATAATTCTTTTTGATTTTAAAGATAAGTAAAAAAGAAAAACCGATATTAACTTTTGGTGCAAAATTGTATATTTGTATTGCTGCCTGTAATTGTTCGTGTTATCAGTCCGTTTGACTTGAACAAAAGGAAACACAGGGATATAAACTATTGATTAATAATATTTATATCGGCTTGATTTATTCAATCAGGCTTAAAAGCGGACATCTATGGATATACAACATTTCTCCGAACTGATTAAACACGCAGGCTCTATACTATGGCTTTCTCATGGCGATATAGAAAATAAATATGTCAATTACCCGATCTGCATTATGAAGCATATTGAAAAGGGTGTATGTGAGGATATAATTGAAATAAGGTTTGATGAACAGGAAGTAACATTAGCGACAACATTCGACAATGACAATATTTGCAACCTTGTGCTTTTATTTCCTGATAAAATTGGCGATATAGATCAAATAATTATATATCTGAACGATAGATTTAATTATAATTATTTAAAAAGTCATTGGTTATTATCCAATTGCAGTGTGAAAATTAAGAAAAGCAAAGAAGGGATCGTATTTGCTTTTTATTGCTAAATTACTTCCGTCCTAAAGTCTAAAATATAGCTTTAGGGCGGTTTTATATTTAATGATGCTTTTATTCGTTTATTTCCTTATTTTAGTATAAAATTCTTAAGATACTATAGTTTTATGCAAATCAATATCGCTCTTAAATTATTTATTTATTCTGTTCTCGTTTTCATCTTTTCGGGATGTGGATCAATTTCAGGATATAATGAATATTCGTTGTATGATCGAGATTATTCTTCATCTGAAAAGCAGGAAGGAGAAAAACCTCTTTCTAAATGGAAATTATACACAGTGAAGGTAGATGGAAGGGAATACATAAATATCCCTGAGAAGAATTATATAACTCTGAAAATATGGGCCAATAATCGTTATGGCGGTTATTCTGGATGTAATGGCTTTACGGGGCATATAAATATCAAACATAATTTCATTCAGTTTACTGAGTTTTTAAGCACATCAAAAGGATGCCCGGGAAACCCAAGCATAGAAACTATAATTTTTGATGCGCTGAAGAATGCTAATAATTATTATATTGAAAATGGACACTTGTTTCTAAGGCATGATAACGAAACTTTGATAGTGTACGTTCAAGATAATTTAAGTGATGATTAAACTAGAGGTCGATTAATAGTTCTCAACCTCTATATCAAATTTCGATTATTTTTTCAAGATAATTTTATGATTGGATATTCCTAATGGCAGTACTCCTATCATTATGATAATTAAGTATCTTTTCAGAATATAGTTCTATTTAGAAAGAGTGGGCGTCTGTCATGCGACTCCTGCTGATTTAGAGTGTTCTTTGAGGGTATCTACTTTAAAAGCGAAGTTGTTTTATTATTTTATTCCGGAAAACTTATTTGTAGTTTCTAAAGTTTTTCTTTTACTATTAAAAAATAAAGACTAAATCTAAAGAGTAGCCTCTGATTTAGTCTTTGTTCTTATAAAACACTGAAATTCAGTGTTGTTTGCGGAAGCGGGGGGATTCGAACCCCCGGTACAGTTACCCGTACGTCAGTTTAGCAAACTGGTGGTTTCAGCCACTCACCCACACTTCCAAACAACGGTTTTCCGTAGGCAAAACCGAATTGCGATGCAAATATAGCTGTTTGTTTTGATTTATCAAGATCAGACCCTCATTTTTTCTAAATAATATGTTTAATTTTGGCGGAGATTAGATAACCGAATATCGTAAAATAGTTATAACTAAGTAAATGAAAGTATTTAATGATATGCTTTCCAATTATAACAGGCTATTGCTGTTGTGCTTACCAAAGCAACAAAAAGGTTTAAGACCTTACCTTGTTTGGGTATTGCAAAACTGATTTACGATATTTACAAAAAATAATAAAACAGGTCTGAGACCTTCATTAAAAAGATGGCTAAAACTAAACGTAATGTTCTGTTCATAATCCTTGCCGTGTTAATTCTTGCCGCAGGAGGTGTTTTTGTATATATCAAGAGTTTTCTGGATGCAGAATTCAGAATAAAAGAGACTGTTTATATTTATGTCGATAAGCAAAAGAGTTTCGATGCGGTACTTATCCAAATGGATACTACTGCTCATGTTTCGGACTTAAATGCATTTAAGCGTCTGGCTAATTATATGAAGTATCCCGCGAATATGAAGACGGGACGTTATGCAATTACTCCGGATATGAGTATACAGGAGGCTGTAAGCGAATTAAAAGGAGGACATCAAGCTCCTGTGAAACTGAAATTTAATAATATCCGCACCAAGGAAGACTTAGCGAAGCGCCTTGCGTCTCAACTGATGTTGACAGAGCAAGAGTTTATGGATGCATTCAATGATGCGGAAATCTGCTCTAAATTAGGTTTTACGCCCGAAACAATCACGTGCATGTTTGTTCCTAATACTTATGAAGTCTATTGGGATGTAACTTTGGATAGCTTTCTGAAAAGAATGAAGGAGGAATACTCGAAATTCTGGACAAGCGATCGTCTTGAAAAAGCAAAGGCTCAGGGGTTGACTCCAGTCGAAGTATCTATTCTGGCATCTATCGTGGAGGAAGAATGTTATTTTCCGGACGAGTACCCGGTCGTAGCAGGGTTGTATTTAAATAGATTGAGGATCGGGCAATTATTACAGGCTGACCCAACGGTGAAGTTTGCGGTCGGAGACTTTTCGTTAAAACGAATACTTTTCGAACATTTACAAGTAGAATCACCATACAATACTTACAAACATCCGGGATTGCCTCCGGGTCCGATCAGGGTTGCTTCAATAAAAGGAATAGATTCTGTATTGAATTCACAAAAACATGATTACCTTTATATGTGTGCTAAAGAAGACTTTTCGGGTAGGCATAATTTTGCCGTGACTCATGCTGAGCACGTAAGAAACGCAAATCGCTACAGAACCGCTCTTAATCAACGGAAAATATTTTAACGGAATAGGAACAAATCATATTACACAAACTTTATCTGTTAATTTTAGAATGATCTGAATCATCGCCCCTAAGGGGGTAATATTAATAATTAAACACACAATAATGAAACTATCTTATTTTCTTAAATCGACGTTTGTAGTTGGTCTTGGTATGCTGCTTTTTACCTCATGTTCGAATGATGAGTTTGAAGGCGATAACCAAAATCAGGAATTGAGATCTGCTGCTGCATCTAATCCTCTTATGGGTAAATGGTCGAAGTCGTATACCGACAATCAGGGAAATACCAGCTATGAGTATGCCGAGTTTACAGCAGACAGATATATCGGGTCTGTGGTTGGAGGTTATGAATCAAACGGTGACAGTCCTTTTGACAATGAAAAGGTTGCTTATCAATTTAATCTGGGTTATACATATGTAGACGGAGCATCTTATTTTTTACAGGCTTCTTCTTTTGGCGGTCCTGGTAATAAAGTGTACTATCTTATTGAAGGGGATAAACTGACCATAAATCCCGGAACCGAAATAGCTGAGACCTACACCAGAGTTGTTTCTAATCCTCTTATGGGTAAATGGCTTAAGGAAGATGTTGATGAACAAGGAAATACTAAGTGTGACTATGTGGAATTTACCAATACCCAATGTATTGAACAGATAACAGGGGTATACGAGAATGGTATTTTCGTAAAGGATAAAATTGCTTATCAATTTAATCAGGCTTATACGTATGTAGACGGAGCATCTTATTTCTTACAGGCTTCTTCTTTTGGCGGTCCTGCGAATAAAGTGTATTACCTTATTGAAGGGGATAAACTGACAATAAACCCGGGAAGTGAAATGGCAGAAACTTATAAGAAGATAAACTAAGAGATAAGTAATTTTATCTTGGATATTCTTTGAAAGAGAAGAGAGTTGTAACTGAATTTTCAGTTACAACTCTCTTCTCTTTATTAATAAACATTTTCATCACCCTTCAGTAATTGGAGGGTAGTTACAACGATTATCTTGATATCAAGCATAAAAGACCAGTTCTCGATATACCACACATCACGCTTGAACCGGCCTTCCATTTGTTCGATTGTTTTTGTTTCCCCTCTATAGCCCGATATCTGAGCCCAACCCGTGATTCCCGGTTTTATCATGTGGCGTATCATAAACTTATCTATAAGTCCATTGTATAAATTAGTCTGTTTAGTCATATGGGGGCGAGGTCCTACAACCGACATATTCCCTATTAAAACATTGAAAAATTGAGGGAGTTCATCCATGCTTGTTCGCCTCATGAATCTTCCTATGGGTGTAATTCGCGGATCGGTATGCTGCGTTGTGAGGGAATCCGATTTGTCATTGAGATGCATGGTTCGGAATTTATAACATGTAAACTCTTTTCCCTGCAATCCGGTTCTTCGTTGCCTGAAAACAACAGGGCCGTGTGATGTAAGTTTGATAATGATTCCGAATACAATATAAATAATGGGATAGACAGTGATTAATACAATAAATGAGAATACGATATCGAATGTTCTTTTCAGTATTCTATTATATACTAATTGCAGGGGTTCGGGTCTGATACCGATCAGTGGTATCGATTGAAGTGAGTTTAACACTAATTTTCTTCTGATATAGCCGTAAAATTCGGGTATAAGAAAGAAGCGTATCATGTTTTTCTCGGAAAAGTTCACCAGACGTAAAATAGCAGACTCTTCATTGTTTGGGAGAGTGCAATAGATTTCGTCTACCTTATTTTCGATACAGAATTTGTCAACCTGAGATAATGTTCCCAGATAGTTAAGAGTTGAGTTCTGAAAATCGGGATTGTCGTCAAATAGCCCTAATACTTTGTATCCGTAGTCGCTTGATTTCAGTTCGTTGTAAACATTCAAAGCATTGTTGCCGCTTCCGATAATTACAATCCGCTTATAGTTATAACCTTTACTGCGGTATAGTTTCAAACCCATGCGTACTGCGATATGCCATAGAATATAAGAGAATGCCAATCCGCAGAAAAAGATTAACCAATCGTCGAAGCTGATTTTGCCGACTCCCAATAATAGCATCCCTGCCGTAAGTAATATAAAATAAAGAGATATAAATAAGAAACTCCGATGGACGACTTTGTCAAAGAAAATAATATTTGATGATAAGTTTATGGGAATAATACTCACAACTACAAAATAGATCAGATTGATAAGGAGGAATATCTCTCCCAAACTGACATTATTTATAAAGAGTGTGAATGTATTATCCGAAAAAAGAAGATTCGATAAGAGAATCAGACAGAGATTGATAAGAATAAGATCCCCTAGTCTGATAATCCATTTTATCAGATGTCCAAAACCATCTTTTCTTTTTGTAAGCTCCATTAAGAGTAAATCTAATATTAAGAATGTAACAATAAATATTTACCATTCCTTATAGTTATGTCACGTTATTATATCCTGCCAAAATAACGGTCGAATCTTTATATCGTGAAGTCCTGCGGATTATTCTTCTGATATTCCCGTGAAAGAATAGCCAGAATAGTTCCTGACAAAACAACGCTTACCACTGTAGCCCATAGGGTATTGCCTACCCCGAAAGTTTCGAGTTTCTCGTATATAGGAGTATTGTGGAAGAAATGAAAGGTCAGAACGCCTATGGTGTTATTAATTGCGTGAACAATTACCGGTATCCACAGGTTACCCGACCACAGGAAGATATATCCCAGTAAAGCCCCAAGAAGCAAGCGCGGTACAAATCCATAGAATTGGAAATGGATGAAACTGAATATAAATGCGGTAATCCATACAGCTACATGCCTGTTTTTACAGATTTTCTTGATGGTTTGCTGCATGGATCCTCTAAAGAAAAACTCTTCGGTAACGCCTGCAGTGATAGCTATTACAAACAGGTTGATTAATAGAATAATAATAGAATTGGTAGTAAGCATTCTCTCTACCAGCTCCTGTGTTTGTTCTTCCATCATTTTCATAATCCGTTCTAATCCTGCCAGAGATTCGGGAAGAGTCATCAAGCCATTGTAATAACCCGTAAAGGCTATTAACGGCTGAATTGCGAATATAAGAAGAATAGAAAGTAACAGAAATTTTACATCAATCGGTTTATTTATTTTCAGAAAGCGGGGAGCTGACTTGTGAAATAAATGAGCGCACAGTAAAGCCGGGATCAGGAAAATGAATATTACCTGAACCACTTGCATAGCCTTCATAAAATCCAATGATTGAAGCGAGTTCATACCTGCTCCTATTGCAAGAGTAAGAATGGAAGCTATGATTAAACCGCCAAAGCTAAAAAGGCAAAGGAAAAAGAGTTGTGACCAACTGCTCATCCTTAAAAATATTTCTTTATTCATCGTTTATATTTAGTAATGTAAATAAAAATATTTAATGATGTATTTTCGAATTATAACAGACTATTGCTGTTATGCTTACCAAAGCAATAAAAAGGTCTAAGACCTTAATGTAAAATACTTATTGTTCTATTATGCGTAAAATACTTACGCCTGTACATTTCGCTGATTTCAGGCAATAATCAGACAAGGGCTGAGGTTCCATAATTACTTTCATTGCTTTACTGGATGCATGGATAAAGGTAAGCTTTGTTCCGTTATGATAAGCGATGCCTATATGCGTATAGTCTAAACCGTTGATAGTGGTTGCAAATGCCAGTATATCACCATTTTCGATTTGATTGTTAATCTTGCCTATGTTCTCCTTTTTTACAAAGTAATACCCGCCTCTGCTATTTATCTGATGCTCTGTGTCTGTGATTTTTTGTTGCAGCTTTGGATTATTGCGGAGAGGCTTGTAAGCATCCGTATGGGTTGACATGAAATCTATTGTTTTGTTGTTTAATGTTCCCCCTAAAGCCGAACTTTCATTCTTTAGAATACCTTTTTTTGTATTGTCGTATATCCAGTCTGTTACATAATGTAACCGGGAGGCATAATCCTCGATCTTACCATTTCTATATCGGATAATCTGTAACTGATTGGCGAAATTAGAAAATGTATGATCTCCCGTTTTAAGTGTTCTGCTAAGGGCAATACAACTTTCTACGAATGTAGTACAATCGAATTGACGGAGATTGATTACCAGCTGTTCCGATTGATTATTATCGAGTGTTGATGCTACATAGGGAGCCTCCCGAAAAAATAACGCTGTTTTTACTATCAATTCACTTATCGGTAAACTTGCATCCGCTTTTAACCGGCTGATATACCTTTCGTAAATAAGCGAATCTTGTATTGTATACATTACTGTTGCATTAGTAATAAATGCTACAGTAAGGAACGAAAACAGGATCAACATTTTTTTCATGAGAAATGGTATATTCTAAAATTATAACTGACTGTGCTTTTTAAACTTGCCAAAACAATCAAAAGGTCTTCGACCTTAACTTAAGCCGTCAATTAAACCGTCTACAATATCAATATGATTTGCTTGTGGTTTTTTTGGTAATCCGGGCATCCTCATAATAGTACCTGCTATGGCTACGATAAATTCTGCTCCGTTATTAATTACCATATCATTAATAGTCAGAGTAAAGCCTTTTGCGACTCCGTAAGCTTTCGGGTCTTCCGAAAACGAATATTGAGTCTTTGCAATACATATCGGATATTTTTCTATGTCGGTACCCTTTATTAATTGCAGTATTTTTTGAGCCTTGCCGCTGAATTCAACCGATTCGGCACCATATATTTTTTTTGCTACTTTTTCTACTTTTTGTTGTATAGAATCACTGTCTTCGTATGTAAATGAAAGCGCTTTTGATGGATTCTTCTCAATAGTATCCACAACCAGATTCGCTAATTCCACAGCTCCTTCGCCTCCTTCGGTGAAAGCGTTGTTGATGGCAAATCCTATGTTTTTTTCTTGGCAGAATCGGGTGATAATATCCAGTTCAGCCTGAGTGTCCTGTGCATATTTGTTGAAAGCTACAACTACAGTCTGACCAAACGATTGCATATTAACGATATGTTTTTCGATATTGGCTAATCCGTTTTTTAAGCCTTCTGTGTTTTCTTTCTTTATGTCTTCTATGGCAACGCCGCCGTGCATTTTCAAGCCTTGGGCTGTTGCTACAATAACGGTCAGCTTGGGATTTAGCCCTGCTTTACGGCATTTGATATTGAAGAATTTTTCGGCTCCTAAATCTGCTCCGAATCCGGCTTCCGTTACTACATAATCGGCATGGCTCATGGCTACTTTAGTAGCAATGACTGAATTACACCCATGAGCAATATTTGCAAAGGGTCCTCCATGTACTATGGCAGCGTTGTGTTCGGTAGTTTGTACCAGATTAGGGTTGATGGCGTCTTTAAGTAATACAACTATCGCTCCTGCAATACCCAGGTCTTTCACCGTGAAAGGTGTATTGTCGTAATTGTATCCTAATATGATTTTTTCGATACGTCTTCTTAAATCGGCGATGTCTTTCGATAAACAAAGTATTGCCATTATTTCAGATGCAGGAGTTATATCGAAACCCGATTCGGTAGGAATACCGTTAGCCGACCCGTGTAATCCTGAAACTATATAACGTAAGCTTCTGTCATTAATATCCAATACTCTTTTCCAAAGAATTTCTTTCAGTCCTTTTCCTGCCGCGCGATTTTGATACAAATAATTATCAAGCAAAGCCGATATCATATTGTGTGCTGAGGTGATTGCATGAAAATCTCCTGTGAAGTGCAGGTTTATATCTTCCATCGGTAGAACCTGTGCATATCCGCCTCCTGCTGCTCCCCCTTTCATACCGAAGCAAGGTCCCAGAGAGGGTTCGCGTAAGGCTACTACTGCTTTCTTTCCTATTTTGTTTAGTCCTAAAGTCAAACCTATAGAAACTGTTGTTTTACCGATACCTGCTTTGGTTGGTGTTATAGCAGTTACGAGTATGAGATTACTTTGGTTTACCTTTTCATTGTCAATAAGTGATACAGGCACTTTAGCCATGTACTTTCCATAGTTATGGATGTGTTCATCAGCTATGTTTATCTGTTGAGCTATTTTACTGATCGGCTCAAGTTTGATGCTTCTGGCAATTTCAATATCTGTTTTCATAAAATAACAATAGGTATCTTTATCATGGTTTCTACAAAGATAAGTAAACTTTTAGGATGTTTTATTGTTATTCATTTGCTGTTTGAGGTCACAGACCTTTTTATTGTTTTGGGTGCATGAAGATCAGTAGAGTTGTATGGTTTTATCTATCCATGTAAGGATGTGTTAAGACCTCACTTCAACTCTTTTCTGCTGAGAGGGAGTATATATGAGACCTTGATGCGATTACAAAAGTAACACGAATGAATAAGGAAAATAAGACATTGAAAAAAGTGTCACTTTTGTTACTTTTGTCCATAGTACATGACAAAAAGAGGCACTAAATTGATATAATTATTTGAATATAAGTTTTTTAATATTTTGAAAAGACCTTGATTTTTCGTATCTTAGAAAGAAAAACTGGGGAGTTTTTCAAGATATGCAAACCAAGGTCTCAGACAAAA
>NZ_QICL01000018.1 GCF_003201355.1 Indolivaga alginatilytica | reverse complement strand
TTCATCTTGCTGTCATTTTAAAAGTCAAATAGACTTGGTTGGTTATTCATTTCTACTCGTTTGGCTTTCTTCTTGGGTTGCATCGCTCGGTTATAAGCTTCGTTATGTGCTTTTTGGATAGCTTCTTTGCGTGCTTCCTCCTGCTCTTCTGCCGTTAAAATTACCGTGTGATTAACGACCACACTACAATTAATAGGATTGCCGATTTCAATATCTTCTTGTTGATAGAAATGTACAGCCATGCCGAAAATCTCTTCCCTGGTAAATCCATTGCAACCGCTTTTCTGAACCGTATTTAATATAAATTGGATGCAGTCGTCAAGGTTCTTGTTTTCTTTTGTATATGCCCATTCAAACAAGGTATCGCTTGCTACTCGTTCTTCTAAATAGGCTTGTATTGTATTCTTAAAATGATCGGTTGATTTCATGATTATTATGCTTTTAGGTTTAAAATTGTGTTTAATTCGCTTCTCTTGCTTTTGGAAAATATCCACCCTGCCTGTTTCTCATCGTTATGTGTCAATCTCGGATTGAATTTTCCGCCCATCGCTTTGAGTAAATCTTTGATTTCTTTGGTGTCTCCGAAAAGGGCAATTGCTTTCTCTGAATAATCCACTATCTCAAATTGCAGTTTCTCGTTACTGATTTGGATAGTTGACTGTGGATTAGTCTGCTCTTGGGGTTCTGCTTTCGATGCTTTGACGGAGGTAGATTTTATATACGCCCCATCGGGGCAACCTGCGATATAGGCAAAGCGTTCGATTGCTCTTTCACAATCTGAAAAGGTTTCCTTTTCGATAATCCATCCGTGGTAACTGCTTTCTCCTAAATAGTACCCTGCACCCATCGAATATTTTTCTCTGTGTTCATATTCTTCATTGTACTCTGCTAAATAGGCTGTTTCTTCAAAATTGGATGCACATTTACGCATTTCAGAGAAAATGTCCCTTTTGTGTTTGGAAAAGCCTAGAATAACGGTTCTCACTGTCCTTGATGCAAAATAGTCTGTTTGTGAATCGGATTCATCTTGTTTTAGATGTGCAATAATAATGGCTTTGGCATCCATTGGGAGGTTGTCTTTCAGCCATTGGCGACCAATTACTTTAACGGCTTCTATACGCTCTTTTTCTCGCTGTTCCTCTTCTTGTTCCTTAGCCTCTTGTTCTTTGGCTTTAGCTAGGATTTCGTCTACTTCTTCATCGGTTTTGAATACAATGTTGTGTTCATCGTAATACATACCGATACCAAACTTTTGGCTCAAGGGGCGTATGATTTCGGATGTATCAAAATGGAATGTTCTGAGGTTGATTAAATGATAATGTACTCCCCAACGGTCTTGGGTTATATCGTACACTACATATTTATCATAGCTGTAACCCTCCATGCGGATGATTTGGTTAATGGCTACTGCTTGTTGGTCTTTATCTATGGTTTGTCTGCTTGCTAATAAATATACTTTATTCATGGTGTTTGTTATTTGATGTTATACAAATTGATGACCGGTATTGAGTTGGCTTTTGCCCTGCGGACAGTGTAAGCCGTTCCGCTTCTGTATGCTCCATCATGGTAGGCAATGAGCAATGATGAATGATGTATCATATAGTCGTTACGGCGAAGAAAACAACCGTCATAGTATTGGCTTGACAGGATGATATTCGATGTGGCTCTGTCTGCTATATCGATATAGCGTAGTTTGTCCTCCCTGTCAAATGCTCTGTGATGTCCTGCGTATGGAACGACACAAAAGAGTTGTATGTCGGAATATATCTTTTGCAGTTCCAATACTGCTTCCGCTGCTAACAAGTCGAAGCCTTGTGCTGCACCTACATAACAGGCTCTAAATCCATTGTTATAGGCTTGTGCCAGTGTTGCCAACAAATCGGCTCTTAGTTGTTCTGCATCGGTTGACGCACTAATGGTACGGTGTCCTGTAAAGGCTATGGATTTGCTTTTGTCAGTATGTATAATATTCATAATTGGATGTTTTAAAAGATAAATACTAGAATCAGGGAGATAACTATCATCAGCAACAGGATAGAGAGTACTGAAAAGAATATGCTGACTGACAGGCGAATGATTTTAAGCACGCTACGGATAAGAATGTATATTCCCACCACGGACACTGCTGATACTCCTATTCTGTACACACACCACACGCAAACACCCAACAGAGCTACTCTACAAACCAATTTTATGTTAATTCCGGCAGGAGCGTCATTTTGTTTCATTATTTTTTTTTCGTTTCTCATAATCATGACTTTTTTTTTCTTCTGCGGCATCCGACAGGTCGGTCATTTTTGTTTCATAGAGCAACAAGAGGTATTGTGATTTTTGACAGGGATATTTTTTGGGGATAAATACGCTCGCCCAAAGGGAAAGAGGAAGATTTTCACAAAAAATGCGAAGCGGAATATTCCTGACAAAAACACCATCATACCTTTGCTCGATGAACAAATGGCCGACTTTGGATAAAGGAAGAATTGAGGAATGATTATGGGAGAAATGAAAAAGAAATGCAAGATTCAATTATTTCAAAATATATGGTTCAGACCATATCAATAAGGAGGAGATGAGTTGTTTAAATCAAGGGTAAATAAGCTACCCTTGACTATTTTTATCCGGAAATATCTTTGAAGAGGAAAATTGTGTGGTGCAGCCGGAATATACAGTAATAGTGTATATTGCCGATACAAATTGCAGAACAAACGAAAAAGAATGTCCGAAGGATTGCTGTTTTATCAATAGGAAAATTATATTTGCACCTTATCTTTGTCTATAGAATTCATGTTATCGAATGGCTAAAAAGAAGAAACAGGGGCATTATTGCAGAGTCTGCGGTGAACGTAAGGCGAATGAAAAATTCAGTGGAAAAGGGCATGCAAAACATGTCTGTAAGGAGTGTAATGCTTTACCGCAGGAAAAGAAAAATGAATTACAGCTTCTAAACCAAATCAGTAAAATTGCTGAGAAATACCCTCGTTCAGGAAAGGATTGGGAATTATTGGAGAAATATTCAAAAAATAAGAAATACCCCGAAGCAATGGAATTTGCCCAAATGATTCTGGGAATGAGTAGCCGGTGCTCTTGGGAAGAAAATCAAGATAATGAAGAAGATGAGGACGACGAGTTTGAAGATTGGCAAGAAGAGAACCAATACGAAGACCTATTTTCAGAAACGATTGCATTTTCGGAGGTTGACGAAGATCTAAAAGACGAGATTTCTTTTGATATATACGAAATAACAAAAGACTTTATTCTAAAAAAAGGGTACATTCCGGAGGAAAAAGACAAACAGAAAATAGTAAATGAGTTATGCCGGGATGTATCTTCCCTATTAGGAGATGAATTGATGCCTGATGATGAACTGAATACCCTTTTTGATGAAATATTGAAAGATGTTATTGAAAATTTAGAACAGGAAGGTATTAAACCGGTAAGCTATTGCGAGTCACTCCTTGTTCTGGAAACAGAGCGGTTACAAATTCGAAAATTTGTGCCGGATGACCTTTCGGATCTTTATGCCATCATGAAGAAACCGGAGGTAATGTATGCGTGGGGGCATGGTTTTACTAAAAATGAAACAAGGAAATGGTTGAACAGGCAACTGACAAGACACCGCAAAGAGGGTTACGGTTATTTTGCCGTTATTTCAAAAGAGACAGGCAAACTGGTTGGGCAAGCAGGATTGCTAAAAAACAAAATAAACGAAGAAGATGTAGTCGAACTGGGATATATTTTCGATAATCTGTATTGGAAACAAGGATATTGTATGGAGACAGTAAAGACTATTGTGCAGTTTGCATTTAATAAATTACAGTTTGATAATTTGTATTGCAGCATACGCCCGAACAATATACCTTCAATTCGCATTGCCGAAAAAATCGGTATGACAAAAGTAGGAGAGCATACGATTCTATATCGGGACAAGGATATGCTGCATCATATCTATATACTGAAAAATAATAACTGTTGAACATATAAAACCAGGGTTTATATGTCAAGATAAATAACTATCTTCGTGCAAAGAGTTAATTGAAATTATGGAGAAACAACGAAAAACGAAGAGATTCGCTCGTTTCTAAATCATTACCTGTTAAGCCTTAAGACTGGCTTAATCTACTTATCATCAACCGGTTAATTTTTTGTTTTATCTTATAGATAAAAAAGGAGAATCGTAACTTTACTATATGGGAGATTACTCTAAAAAAGGTCTTAAACCTTAAAGTCTTGCAGGCTGAGGGTGACAAAGTTTCTTATCTCATCTAATAGCTTAGGTTCTATTTTTGTTTTGTCGTAAGCTAAATATATCTCGTTACTGGCAGGATGAATACCTTGCCAAAGAACTCTCACTAATCCGCCTTTCAAAGCTTTACCTGCAATGAGGTCTGATGATACAGCCAATCCATCGCTGTGTCCTACAGCTTCGAGTATCGAATTATTGTCGGGGATAGCTGCCTGTAATTTTAGTAAAGGTCGCTTTTTGAAGTTTTCGCGCCAGAATCTTCTTATCAAGACAAGATTACTATTGTAAGCATACCATTTTTGAGCTTGCAACCATCTTTCAATCTCGTCCAAGTCTTCGGTTTCTACTAAACGGTCAAATTCAGAAGAATCAAAATCGCGGTTGCAAACAATACTGAATGTTTCGGTTAGTAGAGGTTCGTAAGTGATAAACTCGTGAATAGTATTGCGTTGTGTAATTATGGCAATATCCAGATCGTTATTTACAAGCTTTTCAATCAGATCAGAAGCAAGTCCGTATTGAACTACTAAATATGATTTTAGTTGAGCTAGATTTTGAGCCAAGTACACACTGAAAAATTCGGCAGGACTACCCAACCTTATTGTTGTAGTTTTACTTAGGATAGATTTTTTAAATTCAGCCTCTACACGTTCCAGATTATCTAAGGGCTCTACTACCTGAGTGTAAAGCTGCTTTGCGTAATCGGTGGGAACCATTTTGCGAGGTAGTCGGATAAACAAAGCATGTCCGATATAGCTTTCCAATGCAGCCAGTTGTACACTCACATTGGGTTGGGAAAGAAGTAATTCCTGAGCCGCCTTTGTAAGTGTTCCATTTTGATAGATTGCCTTAAAAGTTCTATACCATTCGAGGTTTACCATAACTTAGATATTTCTTTCAGATCATTAATAAATAGGTTGACTTTATCTTCGGGTGTTGCCCAAGAAGTTACCATTCTTATGGCTGAATTATCAGCATCTACGGGTTCCCATATGTAAAAACCGTATTTTAGAATCAGCTTGTCAATTACTTTATTTGGTAAGATAGGGAAAATTTGATTGGAGTCAGACTCGGTAAGAAAAGAGTAGCCCAATTCTTCCACTGTATTTCTAATCTTTGTGGCTAAAGTATTAGCGTGAGCAGCTAGCTTGAAGATAAGATCATCTTTAAGTAATTGATCGAATTGAATACCAATCGCACGACCTTTTGCCATCATGGCTCCACGTTGTTTTTGGTGGTATTTGAAATCCTTTTTCAATGTGTCGTTTGTTATAACAACAGCTTCACCTAATAAAGCACCCGATTTGGTTCCACCAATATAAAATACATCAGTTAGATGAGCTACATCGGCTAATGTTAGGTCATTAGATGCAGCTGTTAGAGCAGAGGGTAGTCTTGCTCCATCCATAAACAAGATAAGATCATTTTCTTTGCAGAACTCCGATAAGTCGGTTAATTCCTTCTTATTATATATAGTTCCTATTTCTGTCGAATTCGAAATATAAACAACTCTTGGTTTTACTGTATGGTATTCGGGAAACTTATTCAGTACGGGTTTAATTAGTTCAGGAGTTAGTTTTCCATCGGAAGTAAATACCTCCTCTATCTTATGACCGGTAGCTTCTATTGCTCCCGTTTCGTGTGTGCTTATATGCCCCGTTTGTGCAGCTATAACAGACTCAAAAGGTTTAAGTATGGAGGCTAATACCAATAAGTTGGTTAATGTACCACCTGAAATCAGATGTACTTCCGCATTATCATCTCCAATCTTATTTCTAATTGATCGAATTGCACTCAAAGTATAGGCATCGTCTCCATATCCTGACTGTTGTATAAGGTTGCTTTCGGTTAAAGCTTGCAGGATAGAAGGGTGGCAACCTTCGCTATAGTCATTTGTAAAACTGTGAATAATCATCCTCTGAATTGATTTAAGAATATATAAGTAAATGAAAGTATTTAATGATATATTTTCGAACCATAACAGACTATTGCTGTTATGCTTACCAAAGCAATGAAAAGGTCTAAGACCTTATCTATTTAATACTTATTGATATAACAGCAATTAAATACCGTTAAGAGTAAACAAAACGAGTATCTATGCGTTATAATAAGGTCTCAGACCTTTTTATTTACTTGTTAAGCATAATAACAATAGCCTGTTACAATTTGAAAGTATCTCATTCAATATTTTCATCAGCTTAAAAGTTCACACAAATTTATAAAAATATTAATAGATAAGTATAAAAAGATCTATTTTGAGAATGAATAAACTCCATCTATATTTGTATTAGAAATAATAAACAAAAACAATTATGAAATCGTATTTATTAGTGTTATCTATTTTGTTGCTTGCAGTATCTTGTAGCAACAGCCCAAAAAACAAAATTGAAGGAACAGACTCACAAGCGATAGCTGACGGCAATGGACAACAACTTACAGTTGATACACAAGCATCATCTATCCATTGGGTAGGAACTAAACCGGGCGGAAGCCATCACGGAATTATCGGTATAAAAGACGGTAATTTGGCAGTCAACGGAACAGAGGTAGCTTCAGGTTCATTTACTATTGACATGAATGCTATTGCGGACGAAGATCTTACAGATCAAAAGATGAACGAAATGTTGGTAAATCACTTGAAAAGTGCAGACTTCTTCGATGTAGAAAAATACCCAACAAGCACTTTTACAATTACTAAAGTAGAAGCGGTAGCAGGTAATGACTCTATTACGCACAATATAAGTGGTAATCTGAAAATGAAAGATGTAGAAAAGAACATCACATTTGGAGCTACAATCACAAAAGATGGTGATACCTACAAAGCTGTTACTGTACCTTTCACTATTGATCGTACTCAATGGAACGTTCAATATGGTTCGAAAAGCCTTTTCGCTGACTTGAAAGACAAGTTCATCGATGACAATATTGAATTGCAAATAACAATTATAGCTAAAGCTGCTAGCAAATAAGAGAGAGTTTTTGACAGTGAATTTTTTCCTGATCGGCTTTAGCAACTTATTCGCTAAAGCCGATCTTTTTTATTTCGAATGCAAATAAGACGAATGAGGGTTGAATAATATGACAACAAATAGTTTACAACATTTACATAAAGAATTATCGTATCTGAAGGATACACCATTGATGCCCGTTTTATTCGTAGGACATGGAACCCCCATGAATGCGATAGAAGACAATGAGTTTGCACACAAATGGATTGAGTTGGGAAAAGAGATTCCTCATCCTCAGGCAATACTATGTATATCGGCACATTGGGAAACTCGCGGAACTTTTGTTACGGCTATGCAAAGTCCTAAAACGATTCATGATTTTTATGGCTTTCCCCGTGAATTATATATGCAACAATACCAAGCGCAGGGCTTTCCCGACTTGGCAAATGATATAAAGGTAAACGCTTCTAAATTTAATGTAGAGACCGACTATGAGTGGGGGCTCGATCACGGAACATGGAGTGTATTAAAATATTTTTATCCGAAAGCCGATATTCCGGTATTACAACTAAGTATCGATTATACGAAAGATATGCAATACCATTACGATCTGGCAAAAGAACTGATGTATTTGCGAAGAAAGGGGGTGCTTATTATAGGCAGTGGTAATATGATTCATAATCTGCGAATGCTACAAGTCGAAAATGATGATTTTAATGCCCGGTATGGTTATGATTGGGCTATCGAATTAAACGAACTATTTAAAGAAAAAATACAGAAAGGAGATCATAGTGCTTTAATTCATTACAAGTCTTTAAGTAAATGGACGCAACTGGCAATGCCTACATTAGATCATTATATTCCGATGATATATGCTTTGGCATTACAAACGGAAGGAGAACAAGCCAGTATGTTTAACGATAAAATAGTAGCGGGTGCATTATCCATGACTTCTATTATTATCAACTAAGGTCACAGACCTATCAACAAACAATTAAAAGAAAAAAAATTATGAAAACTATTTTATATAAAGCAGAAACTCGCGGTCACGCAGAACATGGTTGGTTAAATGCTCATCATACATTTAGCTTTGCAAATTATTACGATCCCGAAAGAATACACTTCGGAGCTTTGCGTGTATTGAATGACGATATTATAGATGGAGGTAAAGGTTTTGGTACACACCCTCACGATAATATGGAAATCATAACAATACCTTTAACCGGAAGTCTTCGCCACGAAGATAGTATGGGCAACGGTGGTGTTATAGAATCAGGTGATATACAAGTAATGAGTGCAGGCACAGGAATACAGCACAGTGAGTTTAATGCACAAAAAGATAAGCCTGTAAATCTTTTTCAGATATGGGTGTTCCCCAATAAAAAGAATGTAACTCCTAGATATGAACAAAAGACTCTGGATCTTTTGAACCATAAGAACTCATTCCAATTGGTCGTATCTCCAACTCCAACCGAACAAGGATTGTGGATACATCAGGATGCATGGTTCTCTATCGGTTCTTTTGGCAAAGGAGTAATCGAGAAATACGAGTTGAAATCGAAATCGAACGGTGTATTTGCAATGGTAATACAGGGTAGCTTCAATGTTTCGGGAACAGTCCTTGAGAACAGAGACGGACTAGGTATCTGGGATACAGAATCTCTGACGATAGAATCGTTGTCGGACGATGCAAGGGTATTATTAATGGAAGTTCCTATGGAATTCTAAGTTCCAAGATTCAAAATAAGTAAGCGGGTCAATCCTATTAAAGGGGTATTGACTCGCTTTATTTTATTAACTTTGTGTCAAAACGATAAATATATATTCTATGCTTCGAAAAGTACCTTCGAAATACCTTGTTATCTGTGCTATTTTATTTGCTTCACTAACTATTACCGCTCAGAAAAAAGTGCTGGATCATACTGTTTATGATTCATGGAAAAACCTTTCGGAAACAGGTATCACCAATGATGGTAAATATGCAGCTACAGTTGTTAAAGAGCAGGAGGGAGACGATTATCTTTTAATCCGCAACTTGCAAACTAAAAGGGAATTGAGTATCCCTCGGGGATATGCATATACAATTACACCCGATCAGAAATATATTGTAGCTCAGATAAAAGCACCTTATGAGGTAACGCGTCAAGCCAAAATAAAGAAAACAGCGGACGAGAAAATGCCAAAGGATTCGTTAGTGATAATTTCTCTTGATAAACTTTCGGCAATAAAAATACCTAATGTAAAAGCATTCAAGGTAGGTAAAGATTTCTCTGACTATATTGCATATACAATAGATGATACGCTTAAGGCAAAAGGCAAAACAAAAGCAGATGAGAAAACCCGTACTCTCGTAGTTCGTAATATCTATACAGCAAAAGAAGATTCTGTAAAGAATGTTTCAGACTTTGTTTTCAGTAGAAACGGAAAAGGTTTAGCCATAATAACTAAGCCCGAAGCTAAGGATTCAATCAATAAACCAAGTGTTGTATATATCGACCTGAAGGGTTACAATAAAAAAATAGTTTCGAGAGGAAAAACTCTTTATAAAAGTCCGTCATTATCCGATTCGGGAGAGAGGCTTGCCTTTTTAGCGACATCGGACAGTGCAAAAGCTGAGATTAAAAATTACGATCTATTTTATTTCAGTTCTGATAGTGATTCGGCAAAACTGATTGTTGATAAAACTAAAAGTGGAATGCCTAAGAATTGGAATGTAAGTGAAAATTATAACCCTCAATTCAGTAAAAACGGAAAAAGGCTTCTTTTAGGAATTGCACCTGTCGTTTTACCGAAGGATACCACGATACCCGATTTTGAAAAAGCGCAGCTTGATCTTTGGCATTGGGAAGAGCCTTTGATACAGCCTCAACAATTGGTTGAATTAGAGAAAAAAACAAAACAAACCTATTTATCTTATGTCGATTTGGATAATGCCTTTGCTTTCTATCAACTGGCAACAGAGGAAATGCCCAATGTAAATATATCCGATGAAAATAATGGACGTTATGCATTAGGTATGTCTAATCTGAATTATCTCTTCGATACTCAATGGGACATTCCTGCCCGATTGACGAATGATGTTTGGCTTCTGGACTTAGATAATCATACACAAAAACAAATAAAGAAGAGGTTGCAGGCAGAATCCAGCCTTTCGCCTGATGGCAAATATTTAGCATGGTATGATGTGAACGACCGTCAGTATTATGCCTATTCTTTTGAAACAGGAAAAGAGGTTTGTTTAACCGATAAGTTGAATATCAACTTCTGGGACGAAAAGCATGATACACCATCCATTCCCGGTTCTTATGGTTTGGGAGCTTGGTTGGAGAATGACGGAGCCTTTCTTGTCTACGATGCTTACGATATATGGAAGCTTGATCCCACCGGAAGCAAAGCTCCGGAGAATCTGACTAACAACTTAGGTCGGGATAAGAAACTTACTTTCCGATATATTAAAACTGATAAAGAGAGCCGATTTATAAAGAATAATGAAAAGCTATTGCTTTCGGTTTTCGATAATAAAAGTAAAAAGCATGGGTTTTATGAATTAGAGAAATCTAATCTGAAACCATTGATATTAGATCAGTATATATTCTCATCGCCCGAAAAAGCGAAAGACAAAGAAGTATATTTATTTGCCAAGAGTAACTTTAATACTTCTCCCGATTTATTTGTGACATCTAATAATTGGAAGACTGAAACTAAGCTATCGGATATTAATCCTCAAATGAGAGATTATAATTGGGGTACAGCCGAACTTGTTGAATGGACTACTTTTGATAAGAAGCAATCGCAAGGAATTGTTTATAAACCGGAGAATTTCGACCCGAATAAAAAGTATCCTTTGATGGTTTATTTTTATGAAAAGCATTCGGACAATCTCTATCAATATTCGCCACCTGCACCTAGTCGTTCTATTATAAATATCCCTTTCTATTGTAGCAGGGGGTACATTGTATTCACCCCCGATATTCAATATACAACGGGACATCCGGGAGAGAGTGCCTATAATTCGGTTGTTTCGGGAGTCGAAGAATTAGCGAAGAACGAATGGATAGATCGTGAGAATATGGCAATACAAGGGCAGAGCTGGGGAGGTTATCAAGTAGCATATCTTGTTACCCGCACCAATATGTTTAAGGCTGCCGGATCGGGTGCTCCTGTTTCAAATATGTTCAGTGCATATGGAGGAATACGTTGGGAAACCGGAAGAAGCCGTCAATATCAGTACGAACAAACACAATCACGTATAGGAGCCACTATGTGGGAAGCTCCGGATTTGTACAAAGAAAATTCGCCTATATTCTTTGCCGACAAGGTAAATACTCCTCTTCTGATAATGCATAACGATAAGGATGGAGCTGTACCCTGGTATCAGGGGATAGAATATTTTATGGCTTTAAGGAGATTGCATAAACCCGTTTGGTTACTTCAATATAATAATGAAGCTCATAATCTTAAAGAACGTCGCAATTGTAAAGACCTGAGTATTCGTTTACAGCAATTCTTTGATCATTATTTGAAAGGAGAGGCCGCACCTGTATGGATGAAAAGCGGAGTGCCTGCAACAGAAAAAGGAAAAACATATGGATTTGAGATAAAATAGAGGTTGTAGACCTATATCTTTATGAAGCTATTGAGAGGTTGCTTCTATGATTATGAAAAACACAAAGCAGATAAAAGAGAGTAAGTAATAAAATAAAGTTGTAATATTATGGTTAAGCCCGGTTATAAGTTGCTGTTTCATCTTGATAATGAGAAGATCGAAATAGTTGAGATAAGAAGAAACGGAATTTTAGAAGAGGATAAGAATAAGGTTTACGTATGGTTGTTGTACGACAAAGTGAACGACATGATTAGCCGTTTGGATTTTGTCTCAATGAAGAGTTCTGAAAACAAAGAGTATCGTGAATTTCAAAATAGTAAACTGGAATTGGACAAGGTCTCGGGTATTTACTCCGAAGGAGAAAAAACTTTCGAAATGAAAGTTATTCCTTCAGATAAGCCTCTGTCAACAATTCTACAAGATGCAGTGAGCGATTTTCTTATACTCTTAAATTTTAGAAGCGAAAGAAGATGAAATTCATCTTAATGATATCAAGCCTCTTTCTCTATTCGATTTTGGGATTGGCTCAAAATGGTATTCCGGAGAATAAAGAATACTCAATTATAGTGAGTGAATCTTGTAAATCATTCAAAGATGGAGGGTGTTTGGTTACTACATATAACGTTTTGAAGTTTGAGAAGGACAGTGTGGCTGTAAATTATTATACAAAGGCTGATTGTGAATCAGCCGAAAGGAATTCTTATTATAATGATGCAGGTGCACTTGGGAAATATTCGTATCAAATTCAGAAGAAGAAAAGTAGTCCCAATCATATTGTTCGTATCAATGGCTATCGATTCGGGTCGCTTGAAGTATTTCCGGACTATTTGATTGTGATAAATCCTGATCATACCACGAATTCCGAATACATATTTAATCTTATAGAGTAAGAAAAAAAGAATAGAAAGAAAAAGATCGAACCATCACTGATTCGATCTTTTTTTAATCTATCCTTAGATAAATTGGTTTTATCTCTGACCCGATAGTCTGAACGATTGAATCATTTGCTCGTATTCGGGTTTCCAGAACGAATATTCACTCTCAGAGCTGGTTAAAGTTACCAGAGTTTGTGACCCTTCTGTGTAGAAGTAGGTTACACCGATGTGTTTAGGTTCAAGACCTTCTAATTGCTGAGTATAAGAGTAGCTGATAATACGAGTACCATTGCTTAGGCTCGAATTGAAAGAATCCCAACTGATCAATGAATAACCTGTATTCTGTAAGTTTCGTTCTACGGAAGCTTTCATTTGATATTGTATGGTATCAATATTCATCGAATCGGGGTGACTTAATCTACTAAAATTGCCTTCTTGCGTGTTTATTGTTATGCTGCTGAATGATTCTAATTGATTTGGATCATTCTCGTTAAAATCTCTTTTTAAAAATAATAGTGTAGGACGGAAACGTTCATAATCAATAGAATCTCCTAATTTTTTTTTCGATTCTTTATCTACTAACGTAACAAACGGAATATCACTTCTCTCTTCAAGATTAACAGGATAAAACATAGTCCCAATATTGGGTATTGCTACCAATCTTTGGTAAGAAGCCAATATTTTATCGTACCTGTTTTTCCATTCAGTCGAGCTGTTAAGTGGTGACGACATGGTCAACTGTATCTGTCCCGATTTATCGAATAGATATGCAGCGTAGATCTTCGAAGCTTCGTTATTTCTCAATTGCTGCTCGTAAGAATATTGTAAAATGGGTACCCCTTCCAATTCGGAAATTTCAAAGCTACCCCAGTTATTTATTTTATAATCGGTAGAATCAAGATTTTGTTGTACGTTCTTTTTTATGTTCTCTTGTAAAAGATCCCGATTTAATGAATCTTTTTTTAATGTTCTCGGGTTAGAATCGGGTAATACATTAAAGGAAATACTACCAAAGGGAGGAATATTAGTACTGTCAGCTATCTCAAAATTACGATTGAGAAACAATAACCCCGGACGGAATTGCTCATAATCAACAGACTCCCCCAATATTTTCTTAAACTCGTTATCTACTAATAATTTAAAAGGGATATCTTTTCTTTCTTGAATATCTGTTGGATACTCAAAGGTGGCTATGTCAGCAATGTTAACTTTTCGCTTGAAGGTCTCTACTATCTGATTGTAATATGCGAGCCATTTTTTATACTCCTTTTTAGGTGCAGATAATACAATTTGTAGTTGTACATCCGAATCATAAAGATTTGTAGTTGTGATATTCGTAGGGTTTTTACCTTTCAGTGTTTGTTCGTATGAATATTGAATGGCAATTAAACCATTGATAGTCTTGAAATCGAAAGAATCCCATTTCTTTACTTGGAATTGGGTACCAATCAGATTTGTATCTACATCCTGTTTGATATTGCTTTCGATCTTGGCTTTCTGTACATCCGATATTTGTTTAGGAAAGCGGTATTTACCGGATAAGGCTGTAACAGTAATATATCCGAATGAGGTCTTTTTATCTGTAGCTTTGGGCGCTTTAAATCCTCTTTCGAAAAAAATAAGGGTAGGGCGGAACTGTTCATAATTAACGGAATCGCTCATTAGTTTTTTAAATTCCTCATCTACCAATAGTTTAAACGGAATATCGCTTCTTTCCTCCAGATTGGCAGGATAAGCTATTGAGCCTATATTCAGGATATCAGTTCTTTTTAGTGGAGTAGTTAATATGTCTTTTCCGACAATATTGCCGGACTGAATAAAAAGGATTAGTAAGAATATTAGTGTAGTGTATGCTTTATTCATTGCTTCGTCTTAAAATTTTAGAATAAAGGTCTCAGACCTTTCTATTGCCTTGGCAAGTAAAATAATTAAATATCAATTGATTGATATATTGTTCAGAACTTCATTATAAATTACTGTCCATTTTTCCAGATCTTTGTTTGGAGCAGACAATGTTAGTTCTACCTGTTTGTCATCTTTAAATAGATAAGTTATAATAATATTAAGGACTTTCTTGTTTCTATTTTCGAGTTTATATTCGAATCTTAGAGCAGTAGCTCCATTTATATTAGTAACAGGGAGTGTTCTCCAATCCGAGATTGTAGATGTTGTGCGTTGTGCGTTTTGTTCTATCAGACGATTTATATTGTCGCTTAATGATGTCGCGTATTCGGTTTCAAGAATCGAAGCATTGAAGTTTTCCAACAAAATTGCATTAGCAACAATATTTGGAAATTCCTTTAATAGCTGATTGTTTTTTTCATTAAACCCTTTTTGTAAGAGAATTAAGTTCGGTCTGAATTCTTCATAATTTACACTGTCGGGAAGTAAGGCTTTGTCCTCGGGGTTTATCAATAATTCAAATGGTATATCGTTACGAGGTTCTACACTTGCAGGATACTGAATGTTGGCAATGCCATTGATGCTAATTGTTTGACTCTTTTCGTTATCTGAGCTTATGGTATGCAACCTTACCAAGCCTAGAATCACTGCAATAAAAACAATTACGAAAATTACATTTTTTCTCATATTACAAATCTATAAAATATTATTGGTCTCTAAATCAAGAAAGATATTTGATTTAGAATCGGGCTCTTTTAGTTGACCATCCTAACGGAGAGTGACGATGCAGCAAAAACACCTTTTTGAGATAAAGTATTATAAATGGCTTCATTCAGATCGACACTAACACCGCCGTAATCTTCATTTAATACCCATGCACGTATTACTATATCGAAATTGCCGTTATTGATATTGGTTATTCCTACAAATGGGGTAGGAGCTTGCAGTACTTTTTCGTTTCTATTGACAACTTCTGTTAATGCAGCTTTCAGCTCATCGGCATTGTTCCCGTAGTTTATATTCAACACGATGTCTACTCTTCGGTTTTCCTGTGTAGAATAATTGGTTATGCTTCCTGTTGACAATGGTCCGTTAGGAATATATATGGTCCGGCCATCTGCTGTTAGTAGTATTGTATAAAGAATGCCTATTTCCATAACTACTCCGTCCATGCCTTGTACCAGAATGCGATCTCTTAGCTTAAATGGTTTATTCAACAAAATCATAATTCCACCGGCAAAATTGGATAAATTATCTTTCATCGCCATACCGATAGCTAAACCACCGGCAGCTATTATCGCAGCCAGCGATGTTGTAGGAATTCCTAATATCCCAATAATGGCAACAATCAGTACTACTCTTAATATGGTGTTTACCAGACTATTTATAAATGTTTGAACAGCGCCATCAATCAGCTTTCTGCTTAAAATCTTTTTAACTAGTTTGAGAAGCCATGAGATAAGCCACGAACCAATAAAATAAACAATTGCAGCTACTATTAATTTCTCACCAAGTCCTATCAGGCGGTCTATTAGCCCTTGCAAAAGCGGCTCTAAAGCCGAAGGACTTATCTCTTTTATATTTTGCAATAAAATAAAACCTAACATAAAATTTATTTCCGTTTTTATTAATAATTAAGGTCTCAAACCTTTTTGTTGCTTTGGTAGGAGTAACAGCAATAGATTGTTATAGATCGAAAGTATATCATTAAATACATTCTTTTACTTAATTGTAGTAAATCGTACAAATATATATAAAAAACATTATTTTTAGAAGTGTAAGATGCAAATATCCAAAGTGATATCTGAAGTGAAAGCCGTTGTTTTTGCTAATAAAAAAACGAAATCTATCTTTTGTGTTTTGATTTGATTAGTAGATTATTTCCTTATATTTGCATTAAATCAAGGCTTTATGATAAATAAATAATACGAAACAACTTATTGTCTTGGTAAATGTTATAAGTAACAGTAAGTTTTTAGTACAATATTCTTTAGGTATAAATAACAATTGTCCGTAGACTTGTCAAATAATAAGTCTTTAGGAGATATAAATAGGGTGTAGTTAATCTGTATATAGATATAGCAGTCATGGAAAACAATGATAGATTTTTAGGGTTAATAGAAAGCAGTATCCACGCCAATTGGGAAAAGCCGGTTTTTAGCGATTATAATGGAAGTACTCTGCTATTTAAAGATTTTGCTCAAAAAATAGCAGAATTACATATTATTTTTGAAACGATTAATGTTCAAAAGGGTGATAAAATAGCACTTTGCGGACGTAATTGTACCAATTGGGCTGTTACCTTTTTTGCTTCCATGAGTTATGGAGCTATAGTGACTACCATTTTACATGATTTTGATGGTGAGAGTATTCATAATATAGTTAATCATTGCGATGCGAAAGTTTTTTTCGTAGGTGAGCATGTGTGGGATAAAGTCGATCCTTTAAAAATACCTCATGTCGAGACAATAATTGCTGTAGAGGATTATGCAATTCAAAAATCCCGTTCACAAAAATTGAATCAGGTTTGTGATAATCTGGCTATTGTTTTCAAAGAAAAATACCCGAAAGGGTTTCTCCCCTCTGACTTGAAGTTTCATCAGGAACAGCCCGAAGAGCTAGCCCTTATCAACTATACATCGGGAACTACAAGCAAGCCTAAGGGCGTTATGATTCCATACCGAAGTCTGTGGTCGAATACTAAATTTGCCATAGAAAGCATTGAGTTTGTAAAAGCCGGCGACGGTATTGTGAGTATGTTGCCTATGGCACATATGTATGGTTTGGCTTTTGAGATATTATTATCAGTAGCCAAAGGGTGTCATGTACATTTCTTGACACGCCTGCCTTCTCCTCAGATAATAATGAATGCGTTTGAGAAGATTAAACCCACTTTGATTATTGCCGTACCTTTAATTATAGAGAAGATAATTATATCCAGGGTTTTTACGGAGTTGAACAAGCAACCGACAAAAACACTGATTAAGATTCCTATTATCAGAGAGAAAATATTCGCTAAGGTAAAGGATAAACTAATCTCTGTATTCGGAGGTCATATTATAGAAATTGTGGTTGGTGGAGCCGCTTTAGATACGGAAGTAGGGAAATTCCTGTCACGTATTAGATTTCCTTACACGGTAGGGTATGGTATGACCGAATGCGGTCCGCTTATTTCGTATGACTACTGGGAGACATATAGGGCAGCGTCGTGCGGTAAGCCGGTTGATCGTATGGAGGTAAAGATAGATTCGCCCGATCCTCAGAATATTACAGGTGAAATTGTAGTCAGAGGAACAAATACAATGTTGGGTTATTACAAAAATCCTGAAGCAACAGCAGAGGTGTTGGGTGCTGACGGCTGGTTGAGAACAGGTGATTTGGGCGTAATGGATGAAAGTCAATATATTTATATCAAGGGACGTTGTAAAACTATGATTCTAGGACCATCGGGGCAAAATATATATCCCGAAGAAATTGAGCAGTTATTAAATAATACCAGTTATGTTGCGGAATCTCTGATTGTTGAAAGAGACGGCAAGCTGCATGCACTGATTTTTCCCGATCATGATGCTATAAATGCTCTGCATTCTAAAGAAAGTGTAGATAATTTGTTAAAATCAGAAATAGTAAATGTCAACAAACGTCTTCCTCGATATAGTCAAATTATAGATTATACGATACGTGCGGAGGAGTTCGATAAAACTCCAAAAAGAAGTATTAAACGTTTTTTATACAAATAATTCACAAACTTACATTTATATTTTAGTAGATTTGAAGGTATAAGTTGTGGGAAACCGAGGACTGAAAATAACAAGACATAAATGTTTTATTCTGACAGGGATAGGGTAGCTGACGTATGTATTTTATTCGGAGGTAACTTTGTTGTTTAATTGAAGTCTTATTATTTTAATTCGAATATGGTTATTTAACTACCTTTCTTGCTTGAGGGATAGTTGAATACGTAAATAAATATAACAAACACGAAACTAGTCTTTTCTTTATTCACTTGAGGACTGATCAATATTATGGAAGAAGCAATTAATCCTTTGTCAAAAGCAGCAATAAAAAAAATTCTCCGCACAGCTCAGGCATTTATCGGGCGTAGTAGTATTGCTTTGGAACGAGAGTATCCGAGATCGAGACGTAAACATCCGGCTTCGAGTACCTATTTGATACGCTGTAAAGAATCTTCTATCTTGTGGATGCCCAATATTTTTGAAGTGTGCGATATGAGTCTTGTGCAATTCAATAATGAAGTAGATATCCGGAGTTGTTATGATTTGTGTAATAGTACTTTAGAGACTGTTAAACCAAATGTTTGGGTAGATGAAGATACTATTATTCAGTATTACACAGAAGCATCGGGGCAGGAAAATTTCCTTGTCGGCTGGAAGTATCCATGCCTCCTTCGATAGTTTTTGATATTAACTATTCATATTCTTTATATAGAAAATAAAAACCCGAAGTATTCTCCGGGTTTTTGGCTGTTTGGTTTATCTTGCTATAGGTAATACTTCGATCCAGTAATCATCCGGATCATTGATGAAGTATAATCCCATTTTATGATTTTCGAAGCAGACGCAGTTCATCTCTTTATGAAACTTGCGGATTTCGTCATAATCTCCTTCAACACGGAAACACAGGTGGCTTTCGTTTTCTCCCAGTTCATAGGCTTCAGCGTGATCCCTTAGCCATGTCAGTTCCAATGCAAACGGACTTACTCCATCCGAGAGGTATACTAATATAAAT
The DNA here is from genome assembly GCF_003201355.1 of Indolivaga alginatilytica. Classification (GTDB taxonomy): domain Bacteria; phylum Bacteroidota; class Bacteroidia; order Bacteroidales; family Dysgonomonadaceae; genus Dysgonomonas_A; species Dysgonomonas_A alginatilytica. The sequence continues at coordinate 80,051 of NZ_QICL01000018.1, read as the reverse complement.
GAACCGTCGGGTGCTTCCTTTCTCCTTAATTCTTTCAACCCTAATGCTTTGTTGTAAAACTCTATGCTTCGTTCTAAGTTGGTAACATTAATGTTAAAATGATCGAATTTACTTACTATTTGCATAATTAATTTTCTTTATCTGGTTATAAGCTCGCAGAGCTATTTATTACTTAGAGAGTATATCATTAAATACTTTCAGTTACTTATCAGGTCTCAGACCTTTTAGTTTAAAACAAACAAACTCTATACTTTTTATATCTCAATAGTATCGCCCCTGTGTGAGGGAACGAATACTTCAGTATTGTATTTCTCTGCAATGTTTTTTATTTCAGCAGCTTTGTCGTATGCAGTGTCAAAATGCATGGGAATAACTAGTTTTGTCGGAATCTTCTCCAGAAATTGATCTGCTCCTTTCATGTAGTCTTTTCCCAATCGCGGATCGACCGGAAACATAGCAATATCAATTGCAGGCGTTGAGCTTGCCAGATGATCGAGTTCTCTTGAATAAAACTCCTCGGCTTCTTTAATCTCTTCGTCGGTCGATTCTTCGTTCCAGTGCCAATTATTTAAATCTCCGGCATGAAATATCACTTTGTTATCGGCTTTTATTTTGAATGAAATACCCAGATCGGTAGATCCAAAAGCGTCAATTTGTAATATGTCATCCTTGTATTGTTCGTCTTTGTCTATAAATATAATATCACAGAAAGCTGTTTTTGCCGCTGTCTCGATATCCTTCGAGAATATATAAGTGATATCTTGCCGTTCTTCTCTCCATTTAAGAATCTCCGGATTAAAATGATCTGCGTGTCCATGGGAAACCAGTACATAGAGCTTTTGTGGGCGGTGTAATAATCTGTCTGTTACAACGCCATGATTCTTATTAATCGAATCTTGGTAGTAATCAATTATAATAGTGAAATTTGCCGCTTCAATAGCAAATCCACTATGATATATATAAGTAAGTCTCATTTTTCTTTTTTTAAATTTAAAATATAAGGTCTGATACCTTAATCCCTGAATTGATCGGAGGTGGCGAATCTCACTCCTTGCAGTTTGGCTTTTTCGTACATCTTTATCGCGCGTTCATTTTCCGGATTAATCCATGAAATGCAATCACTCAGTACAATAACCCTTTTAGCCAGATGTGGGGAAAATTCCAATATGTCGTTTAACGAATTTGCTACACAATAGTCAGCAGCTTCTCCCATTATTATAATTTTATCAAACTCTTCCAGACTTGATAACAATTCCTTATTTAGTTTTGTTTCCTCACTGTCTTCAAATTCTACTGCTGCTTTAAATATACTGTAGTGTTCCGTTGCCTGATGTGTTCCTTTGTAAAAAAGATCATAAGTTTTACCTTCGTTTATGCTCCATGAATAAAGAGCTTTGATGAGTATTTCGTTTATTGACCATCCTTTACTCCCCTGTATGCAGTGGGCAGGCCATATGGTACAAACTTCTGCTTTTTCTTCTAATGCTTTCAGGTAGCCCAATGCACGATCCTGATTGAATTGCGGCATCCATTTTTCTGATTCCACGTCTTCTGCATGAATGACTGTAAATAGGGCAGGCGGATAACCTTCTTTATCTTTCCAATAATGTTGATTTGCTATATGTATGGGTTGATGAGAATCCATAGTGAGCGCAACATAATCGATACTCGAACCATATTCTTCTATAAAAGTAGCCATTCGTCTAACGTCGGCATCGGCTCCGTTTACAAACAAAGCTCCTGTTGGTTGGGTAAAGTCATTCTGGATATCAATACCTAATACAGCAATTTTTTCTTTCATAGTAGTAAGTTATAGTTTAATTAGAAAATACCCCGGGCAGAGAAATAGTAATTTTAAATATTTAATATTCTATCTTAAAGTTGTAATTAGCTATAGTTGTTTTACTTGCTAAAGTAATAAAAAAGGTCTGAGGACGTAATACGAAATAGAACAATAAAGATAGAAAATAAATTAAAACCTCAAAATTGTACAGATTGTCGAGCTACAATATTGCATAATTGACTGATATCATTCATGCTTAGTGTGAAGTCTGCATATTCGGGAGATGAATTCAGCGAATGGCAGGTTATTTCGCATCGTTCTAAGTCTTGGTTGATTATCTGCTTGCATACAATTGTATTGCCCAGTATAATAATCCAGAAAGGATATTCGTCGTTCCGTAATCTGTCACGCCAATAATCTTTTGATAATTCACGAGCCAGAACAATGTCTTTGTCACATATGCTGCGTTTTGAACCATCGTCCATGCTGTCTCCTTTTATTTCGAAGGCATAATAACGTCCCAATCCGACTTTATCAACGATAAACTCAACTTCTTCCAGATCATTCACAAATTCAGCATCACGGTATTCGTCTACATATTTGGCATAAGCCTTCACAGGGATGAGAGGTACGCGCATACGGAATCGTCCGTTGGGCATCTCGTAATATTTTACGCCGGAGCTATTCACAAAATGCGGCTCCTGTTCATCAATAGTCAGAGTTAAATTGGCGACTTTATTTTCCTGGCGATACATCTCTCCCCGACCTGTTAATAGCCAGTCTATATTTATATTCGGTTCAGCGGTTATTATTTTGTCTATAAGGCCAAATTTAGGTTCTGTAGAGCCTTTAATGCAGTCGTTTAGAGTTGTTTGAGCAATGTTTGAAAATTCAGCATAAGCTCTTACTGATTTTGAACTTTGTTCTACAATCTTTTTAATACGCTCATTTATTGAACTTTTCATGCTTCTTTAATTTAGATTGATTCTAAATATTCGGTATTTCGAATATTCATCTCTTTTTAGCTTGTTTTCATTCGATTAATCGAATACATTTGTATTGTTAATGCGAACATTGAATTGCGAAGATACGAATTAAATCAATAAAAACCAACTGATTGATCTGATTAATATATTATTTGAATAAAAAGAATGAATAGTAAACGAAAAACCGAACAGATTGATGTTGGATAATTTTATCAATAGAGAATAGCCGATGAGTTTTCGAAATGCTTTATTAAAAAACAATTAACTACAATATGACAATCGAAGAATTACTGTGGAATGCTAAATTCGAACAAGATGAACAGTGTGTGAACGACTCTTATAGCTATACGGAAGAATGGGCTATCGAACGCTATTATGAAGATAAAGAATTATTTGAGCGATTTGGCGAATTCTTTAAAACAGCCGGTTAATCGGACTCTCCTTAACAACACGGACAAAATTTACAAACGGTACAAACAAACTTAAAAAAACAAAACATTATGGATGCTAAATTATCTACAAAAAGACGCTACAAAACCTTTGACCACTCGGATGCTATCAAACAAGCTCAGAAATTGATAGATCGTACCAGAAAAAAACAGACTAATCTTCGTTCTATTCGGATTGATGCCGATACTATTGTTCAAATAAAAGCAGACCGCACCAATGCAGACCGCATCATCGAGCGAATCAAAAACAAAGCACGGACTGTTAGTATTGTCGATCAGATTGAGTACGGACAATATGCATGACCATCCTTCTAGTACTTTATTTATCAGGAATACTTATCATCAAAACCAAACACAATTATGAAACTAGGCAATAGCGGGGCAAATAATAAAGGAAAGAAGTATATTAAGATTAAGCCGGGAGCCGTAGCTACTCCCGAGAATCAATCGAAAGCAGACGCTTTTAAAGAATGGTTTGGTTTATCTTATAATCGACTCCAGACAGAATTAATTAATAAAGATACTTATGAGGAAGATGTTTTAAATGATACTTTTCTTCGGATTTATGACAAGATACTTTTCGGGGGATTAGAGATAGCCGATTACAAAGCCTATTTTCATCGGGCATTCTTTACTAATTTTATGCAGGTGAATATACAAATTTCCCAGAGTATCACAACGCCATTGGATAATCACGATAAAATAGATGATTCGGAAAACGATGAGGAGTTAATCAAAACCAAGTTTCGACTCGAAAACGATATTTTTGATTTTGTATATTCGAGATACCCTATTCACGAATTCGAATTGTTCAAAATGTATGTTCGTTTGAAACCTGCGATAAATTATGCCGATTTATCGGCCATGACATCTATTTCTCAAAGCCGGATAAGTGAAATAATCTCCAAAATTCGTCGGGATATTTGCAAGCAGAAAGATTTTTCCGAAAGGAGGCAATCAACCTTGCGTAAAACTGAATGCTGAGATAACCATTAAAAAAAAGAATGTAATGAAGAAATCTCCTTTTTTTAATAATTGCTTTTCAGTTATCTATGATTATTTTTGTAAAAAAAAATATATACCTTGCAAAATAATGCCTAAGATCATAGATATCTCAAAATGGAATAAAGAACTTCACGTTCATACAACGGGGACGAGAAATAAGTTCATTGTTATATCTCCTAAAGATGAAAAATTTTATTTTAAATCATCATTAAAAAAAAAGAATAAAGATTACAAATATGAATTTTGGTCTGAGGTCATAGCTTCAAAAGTTGGCTATATGCTAAACTTTGACGTAATTTCTTATAACGTAGCATATTTTGAGAACGAAATAGGCTGTATTTCAAAATCAATTATTGATGAAAAAGACGAAGAGCATCATGAAGGGTATAGGTATATTGTAGAAAAATATCCAGATTTCAAAACGAACTTCAAAAAAACACACTCCTTCCAAAAAATAGCAGAGGCACTAAAAAGTATAGATAGTGAACATTGTATAAAAGGGATAATTAAAATGATTATCTTTGATGCTATTATAGGAAATACAGATAGACATTCTGAAAATTGGGCTATAGTAATTACTGGTAAAGAGATATACCAAATTCTCAAAGATATGCATAGCGTGTCTTTCTGGAATAAACTTATATACAACATCCATCTTACTTATAAGTTCAGAAGGCGAATAACAATAGCTCGAATACAGAAAAGATATAGACGAGGATATTATAAATTATCACCGTTGTATGATAATGGTAGTAGTTTAGGGAGAGAGCTTGATGAGTCCAGAATCAACGAATATCTTAATAATCAAGAAAAACTTATTCATTTTATTAATAAAGGTAAGCCAGACATTCGATGGAATGATAAGCATCTAAATCATCTTGAATTAATAAGAACAATAAGACTAGACTATCCCAATGAGGTGAATTCTGCAATAAATGAAATAAAACAAAGATATAACAAGAACAAATTAATTGAAATTATAGATAATATAGATAAAAGAATACCTCCTAAGTTTGTCGAATACACGATTCCACAAAATAGAAAACAGTTTATTATCAAATATATTGATCTTAGAATAAATAGTATTATAGAGTTATGAAGAATAGTTTCAAAAAGATATATTTAAGTTGGAGACCCTCGAAAGGGCTTTCCCGTCTAATGGTTGGAGAAATTATTATACATGCAGAAGTCATAAATTTTAGATATATAAAAGAAGAATTAAATAAAGCGACCAAATTAGGTTTTAGTGGATATCCAGGACTTCCCATAGATAAACCTGAACATTTAGCATCACTTGATTTATTTATAAAAAGACTAATAAACACTGACCGATCTGATGCTGAATTTTTATTGAATTTTTGGGAAATAGATTCTAATTACAAAGAGGATAAGCTCTACTTGTTAGCCATGACTCAAGGTATTATGCAAACTGATAATTTTGAATTTCTTGCGAATTTCGAACTAAAAGAAGGGCTAACATTTGTTAGTGATGTTGCTGGTTTAAGTCATTCAAAATTTGATCTTACAAAGGTTAAAATAGGAAGTGAGCTCACTTTTGAAAAAGAAAACCACATAAAAGACAAAGATGCCGTTAAAGTTCTGTTTAAAGGAGAACTTGTTGGATATATAAAGAAAGGACATAACCAAATATTTCATGAAGAAGGCTCTCTCAATATAAAAATCGAAGTAAAGCATATAACCAATACTAAAGTGTTTAAGGAATTATACGTAAAGATCTATTCGGATAGTTCTAAATAACTTTCATCTCTATCCAAAGACAACACGGTATCTGCAAAGATGCCGTGTTGTCTTTTTTTTGTAGTGATAAGTATTGCTATTGGGTATCAAGTTAATCCTTTACGTATGTGTTGAATAGATTATAGTTTTCTTCTGGGAAAACGAAGAATTATTCTTAAAACTACTTCAATACTTCTGCAATCTTAGTTTTCATGGCATCACCACGTAAATTACGGGTAACAATAGTTCCATCAGGTCCGATAAGGATAATATGAGGGATACCCAATATTCCATATAAATTGGTGGGAGTTTCTCCGGTATTAATAATTTGTGGCCAAGTCAGTTTATCTTCTTTTATTGCTTCTTTAGTATCTTCGGGTTTATCCCAAACGGCAACACTTACTACTTCAAATGCTTTTCCTTTATGCTTTTTGTATAATTCTACAATATTCGGAGTTTCCTGACGGCAGGGACCACACCAACTAGCCCAGAAATCGACCAATACATATTTTCCTTTACCTGCATAATCGGAAAGCGAAACTTTTTTGCCGTTGATATCTTCTCCGCTAAAGTCTACGAAAGGCTTTCCAACCGCAGTTGTTTTCAATGCTTCATTGTTTAGAATAAGTCTTTTTATCCTTTTTTTGTTTAAAACGACTTCACCGACTTTCGAAAGAGCACTATCTAGTGCCTCAGTGGTAGGAAGCATCGACATCTCCCGTAAAATTATTACACCGATTTCGTTATTTGAATTTTTTTCCAATGTATTATTTAGAATTGTAAGATAATCGGCCGTCCATTGTTGTTGGAATTCTTCTTGTTTTTGACTGAGTTTAACAGGGTCTTGTTCCTGCTCTTTTAGTTTATCCATTTCGGTTCTGATGATAGTATACATACTATCTTGTCGTAGGGAGAACTGAGCAAGTTCTTTGTTGAGAGGAGTACCTTCAACATTATGCTTCTCCAGATTTGCAGTCATTTTTCCGCTTTCTAAAATCAGATTGATAAATTCGCGTCCAACATCTATACGGCAAAACCGGCTGGAATCGACAATTCCCGTAAAAATAAATTTCCCGTTTTTTACAACAGTGCTATCGATGTTGCGGTTGCTGTCATAATCGAGTAGGTACAATGTTGTTCCGTTCAAAGTTGTATCAGTTAATGTTCCCTCTACAGTATATGTATTGGTCGGGCGATTTTCTGAACAGGCAAAAGCTAAAAGGCAACCTGCAATTAAAGAGAAGAGTGTTTTGTTTTTCATCTTTTTGGGTGATATTAAAGGGTTCTAAAATCCAAAAGCGGTACAAATAATTATTTAGACCATTCGCCTTTTTTCTTCTTTCTCCGGAAAAGAATAAAGAAATAAGTCTGAGGAAGAATGAACGCCAATGAATAATAAGCAGTCTGTATATAATGTTCATCAGATGTGAATTGAGAGGACAGGAAGAAGAACGCTATTAATAAAGGCAGTGGAAAAAAAGATATAAATGATAATAGGAAATTCTCCCGAACAGCACGTATTTTACAAAGAAATATAGAATACGATGCTACCGCACAGCTAAAGCAAACGAAAAACGGATAAAAGAATAATTCTTTATTGTTGATATCCATATACAATTTAGTATTCGGATTCTTACATATATTGTCTGATATAAACCATAGTATAAGAGATATTGCAAGAGCGAGAACCAGAACCAACAGAGGGGTGTGCAAGCAAAAGCGGGTCAGCTTGTTTTTAGAAAACAAACTAGTCAGTAGTCCTGCTAGCAGGAGGATGGCAATCATTATCAAACGAGCTCTCATTGAGCAAATATAAAAATAATATTACCACAACATCGTAATATCAACATTTTCTATATCAATAGAGTATGATATAATTTACACGAAAAGTTGTACCTTTATGGTGATAACCTATGAAAAACATTAATTCATTTTGAAAATGGAATGGAAATCTATTGTACCATTAGCCGTATTTATCCCGTTCATTAGTACTGCTCAGAATAAAATACAAGAGAGACCTAATATTGTAGTCTTCTTGGTTGATGATATGGGATGGCAAGATACATCATTGCCCTTTTGGACTGAGAGAACTCAGTGGAATAATCTGTATGAAACTCCCAATATGGAGCGTTTGGCAAATCAGGGTATGATGTTTACGCAAGCCTATGGCTGTAGTGTAAGCTCTCCGTCAAGAGTGAGTTTGTTGACGGGGACGAATGCTGCCAGACATCGTGTGACAAACTGGACTTTGGAGAAGAATAAATCGAATGACGATAAAAGTGATGTGATACAACCTCCGGACTGGAATATTAACGGAATCTGCCAGACTTACGGAATTGCCCATACCTATCAAGTAACTTCATTGGCTCAAATACTGAAAGATAATGGCTATCATACCATACATTGCGGAAAAGCACACTTCGGAGCGAAAGATACTCCGGGCGAAAATCCATATCATCTGGGTTTCGAAGTGAATATTGCAGGGCATGCGGGAGGCGGTTTGGCAAGTTATTCAGGTGCTGAAAATTTCGGAAACAGAACCGACGGACAAAAAAGTCCTCTTCAGGCTGTGCCCGATCTCGATAAATATTGGGGGCAGGATATTTTCGTAACCGAAGCCCTTACTTTGGAAGCTAAAAAAGCTCTTGATCATGCTCAAAAGCTCGATCAGCCTTTTTTCCTTTACATGGCACATTATGCCATTCATATACCTATTCAGAAGGACATGAGATTTTATCAAAAATATAGGGATAAAGGAATGACCGAAATCGAATCAGCATATGCATCACTGATTGAGGGGATGGATAAAAGCCTCGGCGATTTGATGGATTACTTAGAGATAAACGGGATAGCTGATAATACAATTATCTTATTTATGTCTGACAATGGAGGTCTTGCAGCAACTTCACGCAGTAGCGTACTGCACACCCAAAATTCGCCTCTTAATAGTGGTAAGGGATCTGCTTATGAGGGTGGAATACGTGAACCGATGATTGTTTCATGGCCTGCGAAAGTGAAAAAACAATCAAAAAACGATGAGTATATTATTATAGAAGACTTCTTCCCGACAATCTTAGAGATGGCAAATGTCAAAAAATACAATCCGATACAACCTGTTGACGGCAAAAGCTTTGTTCCTTTATTAACAGGGGAGGGTAATCCGTCTAAAGGGCGTAAATTATATTGGAACTTTCCGAACGTTTGGGGACCGTCCGGACCGGGTATCGGTGCGACTTGCTCTGTCCGTGATGGAGACTGGAAGTTGATTTACTATTATGATTCCGGGAAAAAAGAGTTGTTTAATATAGCAGAAGATATTGGTGAAGTAAATGATTGCTCGGACAAGCGAACAGATATTGTTAAGCGTCTGTCTAAAGACTTGGGGCAGTATTTGAGGAGGGTTGATGCTCAACGGCCAACTTTTAAAAATACAGGACATCCAACCCTTTGGCCTGATGAAGTCTAAAGCTAACCAAAGCAATAAAAAAGCCTGAGGCTTTTATAATTTAACCCGACCTCCTTTTTTCCATGTTTTTTTATAATAATCTTCTTCGAGATGGCTTACGATTACCCCTCTGGAGGTTGAGGCATGTATGAAATAGCCATCTTTAAGAAAAATACCTACATGGTCTATATTTTTTGATTTCGGGGAGGTACTGAAAAATACCAGGTCACCGGTTTTTAAACCTCCTTTTCTTACTTTATGTACATCCTTCTTTGCCTGATTTTCGGATGACCTTTGGAGTTTTTTGCCGTATACTCTTTGGTATACTTGGCTTACAAATCCGGAACAGTCGGAGCCGGATTTCGAATTTCCATTATACCGATAAGGTACACCCAACCAAAGAGACGCCTCGGCATATAAGGGGATGTTGGGATCATCGTTCTTAATGGGAATGCTTAAACTGCGGGATAACTGTTCAACCTCTACAGGGTTATATAGAACTTTACTGCTTCCGCAAGAGGATAACCCCACAAGGATACATATTCCTATCGCAAAAACAAACCATTTATTCACCTTATAACAATTGCCCATATACTCTGAAAATCAAAAATAATGATAAAGATAGTGATAAATTTCAGTTACAGGTTATGGTTTGCGAGTCGCTAAGTAATGTAACTCGTAACTAAAAAAACAAATTTAGAGGTTAAATGTTAATGTTTTTTGTTATTTTTGTAGTTTAAGATAGATATAGCTACAGCACACTTAGCATATCTTAAAACATATATAAAGGACACTTAATAATAAAGGATTTACATGCGTACAAATATTACTTCCTCTGATTTAATGCAGATAGATGCAGTATGCATTACGACTTCATTGTTAAATAACCGATCAATCTGAATCATAAATTTTAATATTATAAAAGCTATATTATGGCTATTGACAAAAACAGAAAAACTGCTCGATTCATCAATTTTGGATGGTTTACATGTATTCTTATAGCTCTTACACTAACTGCAGGCAGTATAAGTTATATCAATACCAAGCGTATTGTTAATCGTGCCGAACAAAATAATGAAGAGTTAAAAGAGTTATTTGGTATGTTACGGGATAATTCTCAATATGTAGTGGCTACCGATCAGGTCGGACGTCATTACATTGATAGTATTAATCAGGTTAAGACCCAGAAATCCCAGAAGGCTGAGGAAGCAATCATCCGGCAAGCAACCGCTCAGCTGACCGAATACTCGGGCATGTTATCCAGAACAGCAGACAATACTGTTATGTTGCTATTTGTTTGGGCTGCCGTATTGGCACTTATCACTCTGATTTTTTCATTCTTAGGATTCATGGAGTTGAAAGATCGCATGAAGGCTGTAGAAGATACGCTCAACAAGGTAACCGATAAGAATGAAGAGATAGATCATAAGAAAAAAGATATCGATTCTAAAAAATTGGAGATCGATGCTCAAAAAGAGCAAATCGATGCGAAAACTCAAGAGATAGACGATCGGAAAAATGAGATAGAGGCAGCTTTGGGCAAAGTCGAAAGTACTCTTTCGGCAGTCGAGAAAATAGAAGTAAATATAAAAGAAGACGCACGCACTTCCAGTTATAATTTTGATATACATGCTGCTATCAGTAAAGCAGATATGGCTACTAAAATAGGAGCTTTGGAGGAAATCGCGAAGAGTATAGAAAAAGATGAAGTAATAGATAGAGACCGCAAAAGCAGTTTACTTTATCAAACCTATTTCTATCTGGCTCAGGCTTATTCTGTAAACGCAGATACAGTAAAATCGATATCGACATATACGAAACTGATCGAGATAAACGCTAATCAGCCTCAGGTTTTTAACAACAGAGGAAATGTATATAACAGTATAGGTGAGCATGACAAGGCAATACTTGATTATGATAAAGCTATCGAACTGAATGCCAATTATACGGAGGCTTATTATAATAGGGGAACGGCATATGGCAACAAAGGACAGTATGACAATGCAATAGAGAATTACAATCAGGCATTAAAGTTAAATCCCGAATATGCGGAAGCGTATTTTAACAAAGGAACAGCTTATAGCGATAAAGGCGATTTTGATCATGCGCTCGAAAATTATAATGCAGCTATCAACTTGAATCTGAACGATGCTGAAACATTCTATAGCAGAGGTACTACATTTGGTAATATGGGGCAGTATGACAAAGCGATACAAGATTATAATGAAGCTATCCAACTGAACTCTAATTATACCAATGCATATTATAACCGTGCAAACGCCTACTTCAATATGGGATTGTTTGATGATGCACTTCAGGATTATGATACAACTCTGAAAATGAATCCATACGATGCTAAAGCTTACTTTAACAGAGGATTGATTTGTAAAAGCAAAGGGTTATATGATAAAGCAATTGAGAATTTTGATGCTACATTACGTATTAAACCTAATAATATTAAAGCTTATCTGAATAGAGGTTTAGTTTATTTATCGTTGGAAAATTACGATAAAGCAATCGAAGATTTCAATGCTACACTTAGGCTGAATCCTAATGATAAGGATGCTTACTATAACCGGGGACTGGCATATTCGAAAGTGAATGAATTGGATAAGGCAATCAACGATTATAATGCAACAATTATTATATCTCCCGATCACGATAAAGCTTATTACAGCCGGGGGTTGGTATATTACAATAGAAAAGAGTACGATAGAGCCATAGATAATTTTAATACAGTACTCCGTTTGAATCCCGATAATGCATCTGCATATAATTTGCGGGGAACAATTTTAGTGCAGCGTAATGATATTGATAAAGCAATTGAAGATTTTAATAAGGCAATCGAATTAAATCAGGAAAATGCTGAAGCTTACAATAACAGAGCGAATGCTTATAATAGTAAGGGTGAATATCAGAGAGCGATCGAAGACTGTAACGAAGCATTACGTTTAGATCCTGACAGTATAGATTTGTTTAGTCGTGGAAGCGTATATTTCAGTATTGGAGAATACGATAAAGCCATAGTTGACTTTACTGAGGTTATAAATGTAAATCAGGCAGATTCCCAAGCTTACTTTAAACGTGGGGAGTGTTATTATATCAAAGATCAGTACGATGAGGCAATACTTGATTTTGATGAGGTGCTTCGTTTAGATCCTGATAATACAGAAGTGTATCGGTATAGAGCCGATGCCTATTTTAAAACGAATAAGTTTAAGCTGGCAATTATAGATTATAATAACGTTCTGATTAATCAAAATGCGGGAGTTCAAGTATATACTAACTTAGCTACAGCGTATTTTAAAGAAGAAGAATATGCAGAAGCTATTGGCAACTACCATAAAGTATTGGAACTGGATTCTGAAAATGCCGAAGCTTATCTGAATAGAGGTCTGTCGTATGCATATCTTAAAGATTTTGATGCGGCAATCTACAACTTCAGTGAACTATTAGTCCTCTCTCCTGACAATGCAGATGCTTACTTTAACAGAGGAAATGCATATACAAACAAGCAGGCGTATGATGCGGCAGTAAAGGATTATACGGAAGCTATCCGCCTTAATCCCGAGTTGGCGGAAACATATTTTAATAGAGGAAATATCTATTATAACCATAGTCAGCATAGTGTCGCAATTGAAGATTATAATAAAGCAATCGAATTGAATCCCAATTACACGAAGGCTTATTTCAATAGAGGCTTGGCTAGTAAAATTACCGAGCAATACCAACAAGGGCTTGACGATTTTATGAAAGTGATCTCGCTTGAACCAAGTAATCAGAGATTGATTGAGAAAGCTCAGAAACAGGTGGATATAATAACCAAGTTGATGAAGGTACAGTCTCCCGATTCAAATGATAATCTGGAAGAGTAAATAATAAAAAGCATATTATAAAAAAGACCATCCTGTCGAGGATGGTCTTTTTTTATTGAGTCTGTCTATTTGGTTCTAAGCCTTAATATACGAAGTCGGCTGTATATTGCGTTGTATTTCCACAGGCATCTGTAGCTGTAAAAACAAGCTTATGTGTTCCCCTTTTGAGTCGGGTAGGGTCGAACTTATAGGTAATTATGGGTGACTTCATATCGTGTGTAAACAATGCAAATTTGCCATCGATAGTTCCTCTGAAATTTGCTACACCACTTAGGTTGTCGCTTACACGCAGCCTGATTTCATCTTTGGGTACTATGACTTTTCTTTTTCCTGATGTTGATGATTCTATACGTGTCACTTTGGGTGCTTCGGTATCGGAGTAAACAGCTAAACGTACGCCTAGTTCGCGTATTGAAGCCACTATAGATCCATTTTTGTAACTGCCTCCGACCCAAGAACCTCTGCTGTTGTTATTGGTTACCTGAACCAAGCCGTATTGTTTCTTATTGCTTATAGGGTCTGACGATAATTTAATGGTTACCTCCCCCGATTTATCCAGAGGTACAGGAGTTTTGTTTACGGTGAAGATATCTGAAAAGAACTCGGTTGAGGAAGCTTGCGAAAGTGTGAAACAAACATCATTATATAAATTTCCTTTAGGTATAGACAAGGAGAATTGATCGGTTTTGTATTTATTATCCTCATCCCATATCAAAACCTGATTGCAGGCAGATGGTGTAAGAATATTTTGCTTCTTACCTTTTATTGTGAAATCATACGTCGATTTGTTTCCATATATATCTTCTAACTCATAAGCTATTTGGTAGGGGCGTTCTTCGCTTATGTCGATGTATCCACTGTTTACTGCGGAATAAAAAGGTAATCTGTTTCCCGGTTCTATAAATGATTGCATATAGAATGACTTATTGAGTCGCCATTCCGAAAATTCGGTAAAAGTGTTTATCATACGGCTTTGGTCGAAAGGGAAGCCTGCAGTTTCAGATTTGAATATTTGTTTTCCATCTACTGAAAGCTTGACAATTCTCACTCCGTAAATATTGGATGTTGCGTCCATTCTATCATAAGCTTTTATGCCAAGTCCGATTAATCCCCATGCTTCAATAGATTGCTTCAAATCTGAGTAATCTCCTGATTTTAATCGGCTAACTGCTTGACGTAAGGGTAGGACAGTGCCGTTAATAACTCCTCTGCCCGGAACGGGGTAGGCTGCAATGCCTTTTATATCCGGCGATTTATTGTCGGAAATTAGCTTCTTGTAATAAACCAAAGGGTCTAAAGCATTTTCGGTTTTAGTGTCTCTTATTTCAAAATGTAGATGCGGACCACCTGATCCCCCCGTGTTACCCGTATAGGCTACAAGCTCTCCTTTCTTTACCGGAATCTGATAAGGTTTAAGCTTTACGTCAATTCTGAAATTTTCCTGATTGTATTGTTCTTGTTTGACGTATTCGCCTATCCTAACATTATAGGAACTCAAATGTCCGTAAACCGAAGTTTGTCCGTTGGAGTGGTCTATATATAACGATAATCCATATCCACCGGGCGAAACACCTATTCTTGATATATATCCGTCAGCTATGCTGTATATGGGTTTACCTTCAACACCTTGTGTCTTTATATCGATACCCGAGTGGAAATGGTTATTGCGAAGTTCGCAGAAATTAGCACTCAATAATAGAGGAATATCCAGTGGGCTTCTATAATCTTGGGAAAAACTGTTTAATGATAGAAATAGAAATATAGTTGTGCTGATCTTATTCATTATATTATTAATTGTAAGACGTTTGATAAGGTCTGAGACCTTGTTACTATTACTGAATCTCATTACCAATGATATGTATGATTCAAAAAAATATGACCCTTAATACAACAAGTATAGGGCTATAAAGATTTTGTGTTTACTTATTTTTAAGGTCTCAGACCTTTTTATTGCTTTGATAAGCATAACAAAGAGAGGCAGTTTGGTGATAATACATCGCATTAATAATTTAGCGTACTTAATAGGAAAATAGATATTAAAAATCTTAAATTGTTCCTAATGTATTATCGATAATATCTTTAGCTACTTCTTTTTTGTTTTTTAATCCGAAGTTTTTACGATTGCCATTCTTATTTAGTATCGCAATCTTATTGGTGTCGTGCTGAAAACCTGCACCATTATCATTCAGAGAGTTCAGCACAATAAAGTCAAGATTTTTTTTCTGGATTTTGGAAATGGCATTCTGCTCTTCATTATTCGTTTCTAAAGCAAAGCCGATTAGTATCTGTCCTTCTTTTTTTACTTTACCTAATGATGCTGCAATATCTTTATTGGGTATCAGCTCTAAGGCGAGGTTTTCACCTTCGGTTCTTTTGATCTTGTTGTTTGCTCGTTCTTTGGGACGATAATCTGCCACGGCAGCGCATAGAATAGCTGCATCGGTATCGATAAATTCGTTTGTGGCAGCTTCATACATTTGCTCTGCCGATTCAACATCAATTCGTTTTATGTTAGGATGGGTTGTCTTTAAAGATACAGGTCCTGCAATAAGAACAACTTCTGCTCCTCTCTCGGCACATTCTTCTGCCAGAGCAAAGCCCATTTTTCCGGATGAGTAATTACCAATAAATCGAACAGGGTCTAATTTTTCATACGTAGGTCCCGCTGTTATCAGAATTTTTTTTTTTGAAAGAGATTCTTGTTTCTCAAAATATTCCTTGATGTGGGCTACGATATTTTCGGGTTCTTCCATTCTTCCTTTTCCTATCAAATGGCTTGCAAGTTCGCCTGAGGCAGGTTCTATTATATGGTTGCCATACGATTGAAGCAGGGCTATATTTCGTGCAGTAGAAGGATGTGCAAACATATCAAGATCCATTGCCGGAGCAATAAATACAGGGGCCTTCATCGACATATAAGTGGTTACAAGCATATTATCGGCAATTCCGTTTGCCAGCTTTCCCATTGTTGCTGCTGTAGCCGGAGCTATAACCATAAAGTCAGCCCACAAGCCTAAGTCGACATGGCTATGCCAAGTGCCATCATTAGCACCGAAAAAATCGCAAACTACAGGTTTTCCGGTTAAAGCCGACAACGTTACAGGCGTAATAAATTCTTTTCCCGAAGGGGTAATTACAATCTGCACTTCTGCACCTTCTTTAACGAACAAACGAGCCAAAGATGCTGCTTTATATGCTGCAATACTACCGGTTATGCCTAATACTATATGTTTACCTTTTAGTGTCATCTTTTTATTGTCTTATAAAAATTGAATGATGCCAAGTTTAAAATACCTTAAGCTAAAATTGAATTGGTTACAAAAATAGCAAATCGTTTTACGACATTAGACATCCTTTTTCTTAAATGTAAAGTATTTGTTTAAAAAGAATTGTAGAAATGCTATAATGACGGTGATTGCTAATTTTGAAAGATTTTGTACGACCTTAGGAGCTAACGGATCGAAATCAAGATGGGACAGGCTTAAGTTGATTAGTTGAACAAATACCGGAAGTAAAACAGATCCGATAACTAATCCTACTCCCGCAATACTGAAAAAGGAAATTCCTCTTTGCCATATTTTATCAGTGGTTTTAAAAGTAAAGTAGCCATTGAGTATAAAATTATTGGTAATCGCCAATATGGAACTGAGGATATGTGAGGCAATATAATTGATACCTACAACATCCCGAAAGAGAAAGAATGCTGCCCAGTCGACACCTAGTCCGATAAAACCCACTATTCCGTACTTTACTAATTCCTTGAAAGATTGATTCATTATGTATTGACTTAGATCTCCGATCTCTTATAATTAAGTAACATTAAATATTTAATGAGATGTAAGGTCTGCGACCTTACTTTGGCGAAAAATAGCTAATATTTAATGTAATAAAGATAGGGTGATAAATACTTTATTGTTCTCCTAAGAGACAAAGATAAGTCTTTATTTCTTTTGGGATTTGTCTTTTTGTACGATTTTTATTTAAAAAATTGTTTTTTAGCCTTCTCAATATGATAAAAATGACTATTTTTGAATAACAATACTCTTACAAAGGTTATTTATTGTGACAGAGAAAAAGGTAAAATTATCGGTGTTGGGATTCTCATTTAACCAAACACAATCAGGTACATACGGCTTGGTATTGGCAGAAGAGAATGGTGTAAGACGTCTTATGGTTGTTGTCGGGACGCCTGAGGCTCAATCTATTGCCTTTAAGTTGCAAAATACTTCTCCTCCACGTCCATTGACGCACGATTTGTTCTATTCCTTTATGTCTGAATGGGGAATTACGCTTCAGGAAGTACTTATTTATAAGTATGATAATGGCATTTTTTATTCTAAACTGATATTTAAACAAGGTGAAAAAGAAATCTCGATCGAGTCTCGTACATCCGATGCCATTGGTATCGCTTTGAGGAGTAAATCGGCAATATATACTACTGAAGATATTATGCAGAAGTTGGCAATCGTTTTCAGTGAAGGTGAAGACGATATCGACAATAAGGACATTGTATCCGGTAATGACAGTACAGAATACATGGACAGCTATGCGCTGCTTAGTGAGGATGAATTGAATTCGATGTTGCAGGAAGCTATTGATAATGAGGATTATGAATTGGCTTCGGTCTTACGTGACGAAATGGACAAACGATTTAATCATTAAGGTCTTAGACGTTTTTGCAGCTTTGGTAAGCATAATAAGAACCGATATACATCATTAAATCTTCTTTTTAACTTAGCTCTCAAGCTCTTTTTATACAACATTATGGATAAAACGATATTTTATGCGCCTGATATTCAGCAGGACAATACTTTACCACAAGATGAATCTGCACATTGTGTAAGGGTATTGCGTAAGAAAGAAGGTGATGAAATATTGGTTACCGATGGAAAGGGACACTTTTTTGATGCTGAGATTGTCGAAGCTCACCAGAAACATTGCATTGTAAATATCCTACAAACTATAGTGGAGCCAAAGCCTTGGAATAATTATCTGCATATTGCATTCGCTCCCACTAAAAATCTGGATCGTATAGAATGGTTTGCCGAGAAGGCAACCGAAATTGGGATAGATCATCTGACACCTTTATTGTGCAGATATTCGGAGCGAAAAGAAGTTAAACTGCCTCGTATTGAAAAGATTCTGATTTCAGCTATGAAGCAATCTCAGAAAGCAGTTCTTCCTCAATTGGATGAAATGACTCCGTTTTTAAATTTTATAAAGAAACCTTTTGACGGGCAGAAGTTTATCGCCCATTGTTATCCTCAGGAAAAACAATTGTTGAAAACAATCTATAAGATTGGTAGTAATGTTTTAATACTGATAGGTCCCGAAGGTGATTTCAGTGAACAAGAAGTACAAGAGGCTCTTAAATGCGGGTTTGAACCGATAAGCTTGGGTGAAAGCCGCCTGCGGGCAGAAACAGCAGCTTTGGTTGCTTGTAATGCTATCCAAATACTTAATGGGTAATAATGGTAGCTTAGGTTATCTGGATCTATTCTTGAAAAATGCAAGACAGTTCATTCATAACAAAGGAATAAATAGGTATGAGACCTTATTTTTCTGCCACTTCTTTATTGAATTCTCTCAAAGCAAGAATTGCTTTATATAACTTCTTTTTATAATACCCCTTACATATAAATGATTCATATCGTTTCAAAGAATACTTAGTAACATCATATTCCAATGATCTTCGGGCACTTTCGACGAAGGCATCTATGAGCGGTTTTAGAGCTTCTTGGGGTGGTAATGATTGGTTGTTTTCTTTAGGTAATTCGTCCATATTTCCTGTTTTTTTTAGATAGGTAAAGATAATAAATTCTTAGAATGTAGAATGCCTGTTACTTCAAAGGGTTTTGAGATACTCGTACAATATATTACTTTTACGTTTATAATTTAAGTCTGAGATATTATGAAAAAATATGCCATACTTTTCTGTTTATGCCTTATACCCGCAATTATTTATTCACAAAGCCTTGATGTCTGGATGGAGAGAGCAGATGTTGCCGAGCAGGCAGGAAATCTGGAGGTTGCAAATATTTGCTATCAAAAAGTAATAGAATTAGATTCTACTGATTTGGAGGTATTTTATAGTAGAGCAAATGTTTTAGTCAATCTGGGTGAGGAAAAGAAGGATAAGTCAATATTCAAAGAAAGTTTTGAAATGTATAGAAAGGCTTCAGCATTGGACCCTTCTAATGGATATGTGTACAACGACTGGGCTGTAAGTGTATTAAGGTTAGCTAAAATGGAGAATAATATCCGTTATTACGAATCTGAAATTACAGCATTGTGTATAAAGTCTGAGAAGTTGGGTGATCAGGTTGCGGCATATAATTTAGCATGCATGTATTCTCTATTAAATAAGAGAAAGAAATCTTTGGAATGGTTGGAAAAAGCTTTAACGAATAATTATCAGATTAAATCAAATATCCTGACTAAATCTCGAATTGAGAAAGATCCCGATTTTGAGAATATTCGTAAAGACAAGAAGTTCGAGGAGTTATTGACGAAATACGCTGTCACAAGAAAGAGCAGTATGCTGTTCTGAAAAAACTCATCTCTGGAAGTATTATCCGTAGTCTGATTTATCTATAATAGGACTAGAGGATTATATAAAAGTGACAGTGAAAAAAGGGAAATAAATAAGGATGTAATCGGTGTTACTTTTGTTACTTTTGTCACCTTTTTTGTCTTTATTTATTGAATAACAGTGTATTAATAAAGTGACATAATTGTACAAAATAAAATAGATTGTCACCTGATAATGTTTCTTATGAGTACTTAGTGTAACTCTTTTGTGTACTTGATCCGGACCTTTTTATTGCTTTGGCTGGGCATAACAACCAGAGATAGTTATACAGATAAAACATCTCATTAAATATTTAATGTTACTTAATAATATGATAAAGGCTATTTTTTTTGATATTGATGGTACTCTGAAAAGTTTTAAAACGCACTCTATTCCTCAGTCTGCCATTGATGCAATAAATGAGGTAAAGCAGAAGGGTATTAAAGTTTTTATCGCAACAGGGCGTTATTTTAAGCAAATAGGAGATTTGGATGGTTTGGTTTTCGATGGGCTTATTACTCTGAATGGGGCTCATTGTATTAACTCGGAGAGTGAGACAATTTTTACGAATCCAATACCTAGAGGAAATATAGATGCCCTTCTTCATTATCATTCGGAAAGCTTTTTGTTTCCTGCTATTTTTATAACCGAAAAGAAAGAGCTAATTAATTATATTGATGAAAATGTAAAGGAAATAAGTCTATTGGTAGATGTTCCGTTGTCTCCTGTAGGAGCATTGAGCGAGGCTGATAAAGAAGAGGTTCTGCAAATAGATGCTTTTATAAATAAAGTGCAGGAAAAGGAAATTTTGGAGATCATATTGACTGATTGTGATGCGAGTCGTTGGAATCCTCTTTTTGCAGATGTAAATGTTATAGGAAATAGTAAGCGTACAGGTATTGATAAGTTTCTCGAATATTATGGGCTAGACCTTTCCGAAACTATGGCTTTTGGTGATGGCGGCAATGATGTCGAGATGTTAAAGCACGTCTCTATTGGTATAGCGATGGGAAATGCCGGCGATGAAGCAAAGCTGGTTGCGGATTATATAACCGATTCGGTGGATGATGATGGAATTGCAAATGCTTTAAAGTATTTCGGTATTATTTGACAGAATTTGCTTATCTGTTTTTTTAGATTATAGTTCCATAATACAATGAATATGAATTCAGAATATCGATTTTTTAACAAGTAGTCTTGAGAAATCGCAACCCTTTAATTAAAGTCATTAGTAAATGCCACTTCTGGGCAGATAGTTTGTTTCCATAGGTAGTGCTTGTTACTTTATTTATGAACATAACAATACAACGCATAAACATAATGTTAATGCCCGAAATATTTTTATTATTTCTGATTTGTTATTCTTGCTGTGTTTATTATTTGACTTTAAAGACGATATTCATAAATGTTTTATCGGTAACAGTAAGCAGAGCCGGTAGTTTGTATTTTAAAACACCTAAGTCGCTCATCTCTACATTTTGGAAAACGGTATTGTCATAGTATGTAATAAAATATTCCAGGGCATTATTAGCTAGTAAAGGCAATGCTGTTGAACCTAGACTTTTGATTGAGGTCAGAACATTAGTCATTTGAAATTGTTCAGCGTAAGATTTATGTATATCTATCGTGAATGTTTCTGTAGCAGAGTTGTAAGAAGGGTCGGAGGTATCGGTTGGTAATACAATTGATGGCATGTAAAAAAATCTCATACCTTTATCGGGGCCGACACTCTGCCAAAGAGTCCCATCAAAATAATAATATCCTACTGAAATGACATTTTTTGTTTTAGCAGTAGTAGTTCCGGTTACATTTGTCACATAAACGATAGTTCCTGTTTGGTCGGACAGATATTTAGCTTCCTTCGAAGCCAATTGAGCAAGTGTAAGCCGTGGAGCGATCAGTCCTTCAGCTGTACTTGCATCTGTAGAAGCGGCTTGTACATCCAGACTAACCTTTGGGTCGTAAGTGTTAACTCCCACTTGTGCCTGTAGAAATGCTATACTAGACATGCCTAGTATAAATAATAAAATCCTTTTCATTGTTGTCGTTTTTTATGTCTATAATCTAAAAAGTCAAAAATACATAATTATTTCAAAATATAAGTATCTGGAAATGATAAAATATACGGTAGCTCCTTTTTTTTATCTAAAATAGAAAAGAGTAGTCTGTTTTAACTTATAAAATGTTGTACTGGCTTACTGTTTTTTTTGTCAAGTATGGTTAAATAATGAAATTCGATCTGCCTTTTGATATTTTAGTTTTCTTGTATATAGCATGTTAGGAGTTCTTTGTTTGTTGTTTTATTTCTCTGATCCGCTTATTGTCTATTTCTTTCTGATTTGTAATTTAACGTATTCGGATGCCTGAAATTAATAAATTCCATAATGAAACATATCACATAATTATATTAAGGTTGAAAGAAGATAAAGAAACTCTATGCAAAGAAGACTATAGGAAGCCAATCTGCTAAACTTTATACCTCAGGACAAAATAAGTAGAAGTTTTGACGAATTACTGAATTCTGATTAATAACAATCCACGTACAAAAATATGCGGAGGTTTCTTTTTATGGAGCACACTCATGAAATCTTGCACTCGCTTATGAGAATTTTAAGAAAATTGCTAGCTTTATCAAACTAAATTAGTTTATCTTGAAATGAAAAATCAAATAGGTTATAGATCTTTATACAAAACGGATTTATTTGAAATTGGCAATGTCTATGAAGATGCCTATTTAATAAATAATGAGACTAAAGAGAACATTCATATTGGATGGTTTTATGGAGAACCTACTTGCGCTTTTATAAATGCCGATAATAGTTGGTGTGTTGTTGGAGGAGATGTTTTAATTCTGATAAAGAATTTTAAGCTTATAGATATTGATGGAATAAAGGATGTATTTGCTGTTAAGTCTATTGATGAAAGTAATATTCAGATTCTTACAGATCCATGGTCGGAATATTCTTCTATTTGGCAATTGAATGTTGAATCTCTTGCATGTATTAAAGTCCAGAACTTTACTAAATATAAGGGTGAAAAATATACTAATGATGTAGATTGGTGAAATAAAAATCCCCAAGCATTTCTTTTGAGGATTCTGAAATTTGTGGAGCACAGCGCCAAAGTCTCGAACTTTTTTTGTGAGGATTATAAGGAAATTGTTAGCTTTATGGAATATTTTAATTTAAGATTATGAAATTTCTTTTCTTTAGTTTACTATATATAGTATGTATAAATTCTTTTGCTCAAGAGTTTGATAAACAAAACATATACTATAAGGCTTTAAAGTCACATTTCGAGTATATTGAAGCCTCAAACAAGAAATACCCTAATTTATGGAAAATGTCTGATTTATATTATATTGAGAAAGATGATTTAACAACGAAAAATTTTCCTGATTCAATAATGAGTTATAAGATAGAGCTTTTATCTCTTCCTGACATTAGAGAAAAAACCAATAAAAAACGCTCTATAAGTATATTCGCTGTGCGGCCTGCCCAATGGGAAAATGGCAAATTGCTTATAAATGTCATACAGTTTTCGGTTTCAAGAAGAGGTAATGATTATTCTTATATGAATATGATGGATGGAACATCATATCAAGTTATATATGACTCAAACATTAAAGAGTATTCTCTTCTTCCCATAAAATAAAATCCCCACACTTTTTCAAATGCAGGGATATTTATTTCGTGGAGAATATCGGACTCGAACCGATCACCTTTAGACTGCCAGTCTAACGCTCTAGCCAGATGAGCTAATCCCCCGTTCTCAATTCTGCAACAAAGATACAAGTTTTTCTTTAATTGTGGTCTTATTGAGAATAAAATACAAATTAATTAGATACATTTTCAGACGAACTATCCGCCTGTAGATGTGTAATTGATGTTGCTTGACTCGTTTTGCAATTCGATTTTCTATTACTTTCTAAAAACACCCCGATAGCAAAGGCTGTAGGTAGTATTGTCAGTGCAGTAAGAAGCGTTGCAACATAAATTTTTTTCAAGTGTAAATCTCTTTTCATACGCATTTTTAATTTAAAATTGTTACTACTCTTATAATGATTATCAGGATGGAAAGTTCATAAAAAAAATAGATATTTCAGTAAAAAGTGAGATTTTTTTATAGTTAAATAATAAGTAGTGCTTTGTGTTAATTGAATTTGAACGTTTGTTGTGATATTTTTGCTTATAATAGCTTGTATTATTGGTCTTTAATAAGTGGATAGGTTTTGTGTTTATGCTAAAAGCAAATTATCTGATTATCTTTGTATGCAGTATAGATAAATCTTATAGAATAATTATGTTGATATTTAATACAACTCTTCATATTGAAGATACGGTGCATGATGAATGTCTAATCTTTTTGAAAACGTTTTACATCCCTAAAGCTTTAGAGAGTGGATTGTTAAGCCAACCCAGCTTAGCTAAAATAGAACGTCAACATGAAGAAAGCGGTGTAAGTTATGCCATGCAATTTAAAACAGAAGACATAGATATCCTGAACAAATGGGCAGGAGAAACGGGCGAAGGTTTAAGTGCTGAACTAAATAAAAGGTTTGGAACTACAGTTGGTGGTTTTGTAACTCTTCTGGAGGAAGTTTCATTAATATAAATACAATCGGTTTTGTCGATTGAATATTTGTAGAAGGAATGGCTTCACTGTTGTAAATAATAGGTCTGTGACCCGAATAAATGATTAATGGCTAAAGTAGATAAAGAACGTATAATTTTGGGCATTGACCCCGGTACTCAAATTATGGGGTATGGAGTGTTGCGTGTATTAAATAATAAACCTCAGTTGGTGACAATGGGAGTAATACAGTTGAGTAAGTATGACGATCATTATTTGAAATTGAGACGTATTTTTGAGCGTGTTTTAGCTTTAGTAGAAGAATATCTTCCGGATGAGCTGGCAATCGAAGCTCCTTTTTTTGGGAAGAATGTTCAGAGTATGTTGAAATTGGGACGTGCGCAAGGAGTCGCTATGGCTGCTGCTTTGTCTCGTGATATTCCGATTTTTGAATATGCTCCTCTGAAAATAAAAATGTCAATAACGGGTAATGGTAAAGCTGCAAAGGAACAGGTTGCCTACATGCTTCAGCAATATTTGAAGATACCTGACGAAAGTATGCTTCCTCAACTCGATGCCACCGATGGACTGGCAGCAGCAGTTTGCCACTACTTTCAGACTAATAACCCTACACAGGAAAAGAAGTTTAATAGCTGGAAAGATTTTATAAATCAGAATCCAAACAAGGTAAAAGGCGACAAGTAGAGAAATCTGATAGAGTTAATAAGCGATTCTTATTAATATCTACTAAGTAAAAAAGGCCACCTTTAATCAATTCGAGGATCTGTACCCCACTTTAATTTGTTTTTAAGCGTGCTGTAAAAAGTCTGTCCTATTCGCTTTACTACCCGTACAGATGTTTTCGCTTTGGTTATTTGTAAGGTTGTACCATTAATTGGCATGGCTTTTGACCGACCATCAAGCGAAATCAGGAAGCATGAACTGCGACTTCTTATAGTTAAAGTTAAGATATTATTGTCCTCAATAACCAATGGTCTGGCACTTAGACTATGAGGCGCAATTGCCGTAATAATAAAATTGGATGTATTGGGCGCCATAATAGGTCCTCCTACACTAAGAGAGTACGCAGTTGAGCCCGTTGGAGTAGATACCAGAAGTCCGTCTGCTTCGTAAGAGGTAAGCCTTTCGCCATTGATGTGGACATCAATAGTAATCATTGAAGAAGAATCCTGCTTTAGTATAGCTATCTCATTAAGGGCAAAATCGGCAGCTTCGCATGAAGAATCATTAACCATCAGTTTGAGTTGGCTGCGTTCTTCTATTGTATAATCCCCGTTTAGTATTTCGGACAGAGTTTGTTCCATATCGTTTTCCGAAACATCAGCCAGAAAGCCGAGACGTCCAGTGTTAATGCCTAAAATAGGAATGTTCTTTTCTCTAATTGCAGATACAGTACGCAAGAATGTACCATCACCTCCAATACTAAATGCCATATCCAGACTTAAATTATTATAGTCGATAATACCGGCAATAGAATCTTTTAAATCCAGACTAGGTTTCAGGTATTCATAAAATTCCTTTTGAATAAAAATCTCGACCTTGTTACGAGATAAGATGTCAAAAATTTTCTTTATTTGCTCCTCTTTCTGATATTTTTTGCCGAAAATTCCAATTTTCATAAAAGCTATAATTAATATCTGTTTATTTTATCACTTCCTTTTTTATTACTTTAATAACTTGTTACAAAAGTAATACATTTATCTGTGCCCTTAAAAATACTGAAATAGTACCAAGTTTCGGTATTTACTATTAAATTTGCGTAATAGTATATCAGGCGATAGTACAAAGTTGGTGAAAAAGTTTTATTATTAGAGGTAGCCGACTATTAATTGCTAAAATTTAAATGTAGCTATTAATATTACATGTTGCTTAGTTATATACTTTAAGAAGAATAAAAGGTCAGAGACCTTAATCAAGTAAAGAAGCTATTATGACACAGTTGAGCGTAAATATTAATAAAATTGCGACTATCCGAAATGCACGGGGAGGAAACGTTCCAAATGTTTTGCAAGTTGCTTTGGACTGCGAAAAATTTGGAGCGCAAGGTATAACAGTACACCCTCGTCCTGATGAGCGTCATATTAAGTTTAAAGATGTGTATGATCTGAAAGCTCAGATTAATACCGAATTTAATATTGAAGGATATCCGTCAACTGACTTTATAGAGCTTATCAAATCCGTAAAGCCGACTCAGGTAACACTAGTACCCGATGCTCCCGATGCTATAACATCCAATGCAGGTTGGGATACAAAAACTCACCAATCTTTTTTGAGCGATCTCATAGATGAATTCAGAGCAATGGGGGTGCGTACTTCTATTTTTACAGGTACTGATCCTGAGATTATAGAGTATGCTGCTAAGACCGGTACTGACCGTATCGAATTATACACGGAACCTTATGCTACTTTCTATCCGAAGAATAAAGAAGAAGCTATAGCTCCATTCGTTGAAGCTGCTAAGATTGCCAAGAAATTAGGATTGGGAATAAATGCAGGACATGATTTGAGTTTAGAGAATCTAAATTTCTTCTATAAAAATATTCCTTATATTGAAGAAGTATCAATAGGTCATGCATTGATCAGTGATGCTCTTTATCTGGGATTAGAAAAAACTATTGCAGCTTATAAAAACTGCTTGAAATAGGTCGTATAGACCTCTAAATAAAGTAAGCCTATGGCTATGGTAAAAGAAAAGACAATAAGTTTAGCGGGAACGATAGCGTTTCATGTAATACTATTGTTGTGCTTACTGTTCTATTATATAAAACCTGTTAGTGATAACAGATATAGTCAGGAAATGGGCGGTGTGCCCGTTATGTTTGGTAATGTTGCCGATGCATTGGGCGATGACGAACCTTTTGGAAGGGGTAATGGTTTGACCGAAGATGTGACGGAGCCGATAGAATCGGATCCGACTATGCCTAATAATTTAGGTGAATTGACCCCCGATGTGAAAGTTGAACCTATTCCGGTAAAGGCTACTACTCCTAAAGTAGCGAGTAAAGAGGCTAAAGCTCCTACCGCAACACAGGATATGGAAAAAACGATAGCCATAAATGAAGCCAAGAAAGCTGAAACCGAACGGAAACGGAAGGAAGATGCAGCTGCAGAGGTAAAGCGTAAAGCTCAGGCTGAAGCCGATAGACAAGCACAAGAAGAGGCTGCCCGGAAGAAGAACATAAACAACCAAATGGCTGGTCTATTCGGAAACGGATCGGGTAGTGGTAGTCGCGGAAATACTCAAGGTACGGGTACTCAGGGTTCACCTTCGGGTAATGGTAGTACAGGAAAAGTATCAGGAGTAGGAGGTACGGGAACTTACGATCTTGGAGGTAGAGGTGTTGGAGCAGGAGGTTTAAAACTGCCCGAATATCATGTTGATGATTATGGTACTGTAGTAGTAGATATAATTGTAGACCCTAAAGGAAATGTTATAGAAACCAGTATTGGTAAGGGTACAAATACAACAAATGCAAGTTTGAGAAACGAATCTTTACGTGCTGCTCGTCGGACTAAGTTTTCTGTCAGTCCCGACTCTAATAATCAAAAGGGGACGATTACATATAAGTTTAATCTAAACTAAGTTTTTAGACTTTTATTTATAATAACAAACAGGTCTGCGACCTTAACTAGAATTGAAAATGAGAAAAGCATTGATTTTTTTAACAACAGGATTTGAGGAAATAGAAGCTTTGGCTACTGTAGATATATTGAGGAGAGGCGATGTGGATGTGAAAACCATTTCATTGACCGATCAGAAAACTGTAGTAGGAAGTCATGGTATTCCCGTGGTTGCCGATTTGTTATTTTCGGAAGCTGATTGCTCAGCTACGGATATGTTGATTCTACCGGGTGGTACACCTAAAATCAACGATCATGAAGGATTGAAAAAACAGGTAAAAGCTTTTTCGGAGGCCGATAAAGATATAGCTGCTATTTGTGCAGCGCCAATGGTTTTAGGAGGATTGGGTTTACTCAAAGGTAAATCTGCAACATGTTATCCCGGATTTGAAAAATACTTGGATGGTGCAACTCTCAAAACGCAGGAAGCAGTGGTTGTAGATGGCAAAATAGTAACAGGAAGAGGACCCGGTTTAACTTTCGATTTTGCTCTCCAATTACTAGAGGTGCTGGCAGGAAAAGCAAAAAGAGACGAAGTTGCTAAAGGTTTACTTCTAGCTTAACCATATACATAGTATATAGATGAGGCGTCAAGTATAAATTAAGATGTTTGGCGCTTCTTCACACTACTCTTATTTTTCTAATACTAATGAATCTGAATTAGTTCTGTAATCTTGGCAGAACTTGCTATTGATGATTAAACCACTAACATCTCTTCGATTTGTATTTGCCTTTATGGTCTTTATGAGTCATTATATTCTTTTCGACAAACAAACAAATCCTTTCCTTCATCATATATTTTATGAAGGGTATGTGGGCGTTAGTTTCTTTTTCGTACTGAGTGGTTTTATTCTCGCGTATGTTTATCAGCAAAGTTTTCAGGAAACTAAGGTTAGCAAGCACTTCTTTTATGTGGCACGTTTAGCACGTATCTATCCTTTGCATATTCTCACGATGCTTATTTGGGTATATATGAGGAAAGATCATCCTTTGAATGAGCCTTATATAACTAATTTTATTTCTAATGTATTTCTTATCCAAAGTTTCTATCCGACAGAAGAAATTCGTTTTAATGCTGCTGCATGGAGTCTTTCTAATGAAATGTTTTTTTATCTTTTATTTCCTTTTCTGGTAACTTGGTTTACAACGATGAGGCGTAAGTTTCTTGTTGTGTTTACTGTGGCTAGTATTATTATTTTGCTTTTATGCCCAATACTGAGTGGTAGTAAGAATGAAGAATGGTTTCTTTATAGCTTTCCTCCGGTGAGATTGCTCGATTTTGTATTAGGAATACTTTTTTACAATATCTGTCAAACAATTAAGGTTCAGAATTTGGTAAAATCTGTTTCTCCTACATTGCTGGAATTATTGGTTATTGCTCTATTCTTGGCTTTTTATGCTTCTGCTTACTTTATCCCACAAGTTTATCGTCATTCCCTATGGTATTGGCTACCCGTGGGATTGTTTATATCAGTATTTTATTTTCAGGCAGGAAAAATTTCTCAGTTTCTATCAAGCAATACATTTATATGGTTTGGTGAGATTAGTTTTGGTTTTTATCTGTTTCACGAAATAGTTATCTGGTATACAGACAGAGCTTTATTCTTGCTGGATATCCATGTCGATAAACCGGTTATCTTTATCTTGGGAGCTACTTTCTCTATTATCGTTTCAGGCTTTTCTCTCAAATATATCGAGAAGCCTGCTAATAAATGGGTGAAGCAGAGATTTAATAAGCCTTTAGCTTCAATTCTATAAGTTGAAAAAAAATCGATATTATATTTCGAAACTATAAAAGGGCTGAGACCTTAGAGCCATTTTTTCTTTTTCAAAAACAGAAGGGCTATTATTACGATGAGTATCATTATTGCCCAAGCTACAATGTAGCCAAATTTCCACTTCAATTCGGGCATATAGTCAAAATTCATGCCCCATACTCCAACCATAAAAGTGAGGGGGATAAATATCGTAGATACAACAGTCAGTTTGGTGATGACATTATTCATCTTCAAATTGTTGTTATTGAAATATAGATTGCTTAGAGAATTAATCGATTCATGGAAAATATCAAGATCATCGGATGAAGTTCTTAATCTGTCATCAAAATCATTGAAATATATTTTGTTTTCACGCTTAATCAGACGATTGTCATTGTGGAGCAAGTTGGAGTATTCCTCTCGCATTGACGATACAGCTCGTTTTAATAATGAGTAATCGTTCTTGCGAATCCTTATAAATCTCATAATATCAATTCCTTTAGTATCATTCTCAATGAGTTTATCTTCCATATTGTCAATTTTAGTTGCTAACTTTAAGACAGTATCATTGTATAGAGATTGTACACAGTTGAGTAATATATATAAAAGATAATCGGTACCTTTCTCCCGTATTTGCACTTTCGAGTTTTTGATAGCTTCCTGAACATCTGTAAATATGGGTGTGCCATTTTCCTGAAGACTGATGATATAATTATCACCCAGAATAAAAGCGATATGATCGAGATCCAATTCGTGGGACTCGGTGGTGAAGCATCCCGACATCAATATAAATGTGTTGTGCTCATAAGTTATCACTTTCGTAACATGGCGTCCCGATAAGAGGTCTTTAACATCAAATCGGGGTATTCCAAACGATTTACAGATGTTGAATATCACTTCGGCATCTGATATTCCTGTTATTTTAAACCAGCTTATACAATCGTCCTTTATGAGGTCTTTTAATTTATCGGAGGGTGCGATAGATTTTGTAGAAGTTTGTTTTGAATTATATTGAATAAATTCAATCGACGTAGGTAATTGTACCTCACCTAAGTAGGAAAGAGTTTCGAGCAAGTGAGCATTTTTTATATGCTTACGGTTACGTATTCCGTTAGAACTTCGTTTTGCCATAAAATTGTGTATGATGATAAACTTAGATCAAAAATAAGAAAAAATGCTATATTTGCGACCTACATTATAGGTATAAACACATATAAGTAAAAGTAAGCATAAATGTTGTACTTAAAAGGGACAACAATTGATAACTTTTATATTCGAGTAGACAATAAAAAGGTCTGAGACCTTAATCAAAAAAATGGATAATTAACTAATGGATAGTTCTTTTGTAAAAGCATTGTATGGAAAGAAGCTGCAAATCTTTTTTCTATTCTATATGATTATGTTTCTTCCGCTTCTGACACCTTTAGCGCAGAACCTTTCTTTCAAACATGTGGTCGCCACAATAACGATAAATGCAATTCTGTTTATATCAATCGGGCTTCTTCTGTTATTCTGTAAATCACGAACCCAAAAACTGGTTTTCTCGGGTTTATTCGTAATCTCGTATCTGCCTAATACTATTTATACAAGTTATTTGTTGTTTGCACATGTATTGCTGCAGAAAAATAGCGTTATAAGCTTGTTTGAGACTAATCCCGAAGAGAGCCGGGAGTTTCTGGTGCACTATTTCAATCCGTGGATTATAGTTGGATGCCTTGTTTATATATTACTCTGCTTCTTGATTATCTGGAAGATGAGAGTGGGCGAACCTTTGAAAATCAGAAATCATAAGATAACTTTCGTCTCAGCCCTGGTTTCGGTGTTGTTGGTTGTATCTCTTACTCCATTATCTCAGTCTGTTTATTTCGTCAATTTTTATAAGATGTTTGTTAATTATAAAATAAGATTGGGTAAAGAAGAGTGTGCAATTTTAGAACGGCAATCTCAACCTTATGAAGTAAAGGAAATATATCAGGATACAGTACCTAAAACAATTGTGGTGGTGATTGGCGAGTCATTGACCCGTAGGCATATGTCTTTGTATGGATATCCAAGAGCTACGAATCCGAAATTAGGAGCTTTAGGCGATAGCCTGCTGGTTTATGAAGATGTTGTATCGCCTCAGGTGCATACAATTCCGGTGTTGCGCTCTATACTTACTTTGGCTGATAGGGATAACCTCGATTACATAACAGAGAAACCTTCTATGTTTGAACTATTCAACAGAGCTGGCTATGAAACTCACTTTATAAGTACTCAGCCGTTTGGGGGGAATTTCAAGACAAGTTATGATGTATTATTGAATCTATCGAAAAATATATATAGTCTCTCTAGTGAGAAACAGCCGGATGAGATAATCTTGCCTACTTTTAGGAATATATTAGCGGATGGGAATAAAAAGAATAAGTTGATTCTGATTCATCTTATCGGTAATCATATGGCTTACGGATTTAGATATACTCCGTCTTATAATATCTTTAATAACGAGAAGGATCATCTAATAACAGAAACCGATTTTAGGGATAAAAAAGCTATACGTACTATTGACAAGTATGACAATTCTGTTTTGTATAACGACTTTGTGATTTCTCAATTGATACATACTTTGCAGGAGCAATCGTCTCAGAAAACAGCCTTAATATATTTCTCGGATCATGGTGAAGAGGTATATGAAACAAGAGATTTTGCAGGGCATGCCTATGAAAAAGTGTCACCTAGCATGTGTGAAATCCCTTTTCTGGTATGGATGTCTCGCGATTTTAAAGAAGGGCGAAAGGACTTGATCTTGAATACAAAGAGAAGTTATTCTACATCTGATTTTTTGTATAGCCTATCTGATATAGCAGGTTTTAGTTACCCTGATTATGATGATAAAAGAAGTGTTTTTTCGATAGACTTCGAACCTAAAGAACGTTATGTAGGCGAACTTACTTATGATGAAGTAAAGAGGAAGAATTATAAGAAGTAGTAATTTTATAATTACTACTTCTGTTTTATAATAGATTATGCATTACTAGTTAAAGCGTCCGCTTCTTTTTTGAGGCTTCTTACCTGAAATGTAAATAGAATGAAAGTTACAATTACCGCTAAGGAATCTGCCACAGGCATGGATAACCAAATCCCTTTGAGACCCAGATATTGAGGTAATATATATAAAGCAGGTACTAAAAACAGTACCTGACGGGTAAGACTTAAGAAGATTGATTTTCCGGCTTTACCTATACATTGGAAAAAGTTGGTGACAACAATCTGAAATCCGGCAAGAGGAAAGCATATAACGACAAGACGTAGTGCTGTAGCCGATTTTTCAGCAAGTTCAGGTCCCGGTCCAAAGAAACTGACGAATATTTGTGGGAAAAAGAAACCCAAGATAAAGCCAAATGTAGTAATACCTGTACCTACTTTAATGGTATAAATAAGAGTCTCTTTTACCCTCTCATAATTCTTTGCTCCATAGTTATATCCCACAATAGGCTGCATACCTTGTGTAAGTCCTAGTACAATCATCACAATAAGCATAAGCATAGTGTTGGCAATTGTATAGGCTGCAATCGACATATCACTGGAGTGGGAGTCTGTTCCTCCGAATATTTTAAGCTGTGCTATAATGAAGAACACTACAACTGAGGCCGTCAATTGAATAAGGAAAGGCGACATCCCGATAGATGTAATAGACCAAACAATCTTTTTATTTAGTCTCAGATTTTTCCATCTAAGCTTTATATAACTGTTAGGATTCAGGAAGTGTTGCATTACAAAGATAAAGCCTATTACCATGGCTATAAATGTAGCTGCTGCGGCTCCCTTCATTCCCCAACCTAAATAATGTATAAAGATGGGTGCTAAAATGATATTTGCTACCACACTGATAAGCATGGTGATCATTGCTTTTTTAGGGTAACCCGATGCTCTCATCATATTATTGAAGTTAAAGCATAAAGACAGGAATAGATTACCCGGTAAAAAGATTACGAGGAAATCTCTGGCGTATGGATAAGTAGCCTCACTTGCCCCTGCGTACATGAGTACGGGTTTTAGAAATAAGAGCAGTAATCCTATAACGACACCGCTGATAATAATAGTCATAAGAAAGGACGTTCCTGCAATTTTTTCGGCAGTTTCTTTATCCTTTTTTCCCAGATAGATAGAAATACGACTAGCTGATCCTGCTCCTACAAGCATACCTACTGCTGCTGTAATATTCATAATAGGAAGTACCAGCCCTAAGCCGGCTAAGGCATCGTCTCCCACCCAATGACCTATAAATATACGGTCGATTACATTATACAGAGAGTTGACCAGAGTTCCCACGATTGCAGGTAATGCATATTGCCAAAGAAGTTTAGCAATGTTTTTGTTTTCGAGTTCGTCAACATTTGCAACTTGTTGCATTTCTTTTAAAATTTAAGAATGAAGAGCAATACGAGATGTGTAGGTTTTGCGAATAAAGATAACTGCTCCATATTATCTCTACTGATCTGATATTTGATGTGTCTTAGATTTTGTCTAATAGGCGCCTGTTGTTTTCAGATAAAGCAACGCAAAGTTATACAATAATCCTCAAAGAAATAAAAATAAGAGGCTGTTTCGATGGATAAATTATAGACAGCTTTCGAATAGCATATAGATCATTATGCCAGGTTAAGCAACCGTAAATAATGATAAATATAAATAAAATAAGCATTTTTAGTTAAAATATCGACTTGGGGTAGTAGGTTATTATAAAATGCTGACATATATTTGGGAAATCTAAAAACTATCTTACAATATTCTATTTTTAGTAGAAACCTTATAAAGAATACGTATGAGAATAAAGAAACTGCTCGGACTACTGTGTATCCTGTTGTTTTTCCCTTTGCTGCTAGCGGCTCAGTCTGCACCCGAGTCTAAAGTTACGCTAAAAGGCATCGTATCCGATTCGTTAACTTCCGAATCGATACCTTATGCAACTATTAAGATTTTTAAACAATCTAGTCCCCAGAAGGTAGATAAGGTAGTTCCTACTGATGAGAACGGAAAATTTCAGTTCTCGATAACTCAACCCGGAGAGTATTTGATGACTGTAGAGTTTATTGGAAAGCAATCTGTCAGTAAACCTCTGACGTTGAATGATAATAAGATACACGATTTAGGAAATATTCTAATGCAAGACGATAGTAAGATGCTTAATGAAGTGGTGGTTTCTGCTCAAAAGCCTCTGATAAAGGTAGAATTAGATAAGATAACCTACAGTATGGAGGATGATCCCGAATCTAAGACCAACAATGCTCTGGATATGATGAAAAAAGTTCCCATGATAACAGTAGATGGAGAAGATCAGATTCAGCTCAAAGGATCATCGGCATTCAGAATTTATATAAATGGAAAACCTTCTTCGATGTTGGCTAGCAATCCTAAAGATGTATTAAAGAGTATGCCTGCCAGCACTATTAAAGATATAGAGGTGATAACCGATCCCGGGGCAAAGTACGATGCCGAGGGAGTGGCAGGTATTATTAATATCATTACTGTGAAAAATACTTCGATGGGTGGATATACGGCAACTGTAAGCAGCTGGGGTAACTCTCAGGGAGGTTATGGAGCTTCGGGATACCTGACCATGAAATCAGGGAAGTTTGGTTTTACAGGTAATTACAGTTATTACGAATATAGAAATCCTGAATATGATACTTACCTGAGACGAGAGAATTTCTCTAGTTTAGATGATAAGTACTTAATTCAGCGAGGAGCAGGTAAGAATAGAGGTAATGGGCAATTTGGAAATGGAGAACTTAGTTATGAAATAGACTCATTGAATCTGATAAATGCAAGCTTTGGTCGTTATGCCGGAACAGGGACGCAGACTTCTTTTACTAATAATAGAATAGAAAATGCTTCATTTACTCCTGTAAAGGAATTTGATCAATTTACAGACGGTGACTATAAATACGGTTCTACGGAGTTAAAAGCAGATTACCAAAAGACATCGAAAACTGTAAAAGACAGATTGTTGACACTTTCGTATCGTTTAGCTTTGGAACCGGACAATTGGTCATCGGACAATAGAGTGGATGGTATTTTAAATATTGATAGCTTCAAAAATAAACAATACTCAGATGGTACTCAGAAGGAGCATACCATGCAAATCGATTATGCTACCCCTTTTAAAAAAATACATAATCTGGAAGTCGGTCTTAAGTACATTATACGATTGAATAAAAGTAATAGCGGACGGTTTTATGATCAATCGGGGGAGTGGGTAGAAGAGCCTTCTCTGAAAGATGAATTTAAGCATAGACAGGATATTTATGCAGGCTATGCAAGTTATGCTGTTAAATATAAGAAATTTGGTCTCAAAACAGGACTTAGATATGAGGGAACTAACTTAAGTATAAAATATCCTTTGGCGGAGGGAGAACAGGCGGATGAAAAGAACTATGAAACAGATTTGTCTAATTTTGTACCTTCTGTTACTCTTAGTTATCAGTTGAAACCTTCTCAAACTCTTCGCTTGGGTTATAATATGCGTGTGTCCAGACCGGGTATATGGCAACTGAACCCGTTCGAAAATAGAACCGATTCATTGAACGTAAGTGTTGGTAATCCAAATTTGAAGCCTATAGAATCGCATACGATCGATATGAATTACAGCTTTTTCAATCCTAAGTTTAATATGAATGCCAGCCTGTCTTATAATTTTGTAGATAACTCTATTGAACGTATTACCGAACTGGATAATATTATAAGTAGAACAACTTATGCTAACATAGGTAAAAGTAAAAGGCTGGGGCTTTTTACGTATTTTAGCTGGACTCCTACTCAAAAGATCCGATTGTCGGGAAATGTGTCAGGCTCATACATCGACGTTAAATCTAATATGGATGAATTCGAGTTCTCTAATTCGGGTTTTGCTGTAAATGGCTATACTAATATGCAGTACACCTTGCCTAAAACATACAGAGTGAATGTGTTTGTAAATGGGGGGACTCCATATATTAATATACAAGGAAGAGGACCTTCTTATAACTATTATGGATTGTCGGTATCCAAGGGTTTTCTGGCAGACAAATTGAACGTTAATATATCTGCCTCAAATATGTTTTCAGATAAGCAGACATTTAGAAATATAGTGAATAACCCGACTTTCAGGTCAGAGTCATATAATATCTATAGACGCCGGTATTTTGGAATAAGGGTATCATACCGATTTGGCGAAATGAAAGCTCAGATTAAGAAAGCAGCGCGCGGAATTAATAATGATGACTCCATGGGCGGTGGTGGCGGTAATGCACAAGGCGGTGGTCAACAATAAAATGTAAGGTGAAATAACCATTTAAACATCTCTAAGGAACAGAAAACTTAGAGATGTTTGTATTTTAAACAGGCTCTAAATGAAACATAATTGCTGAGGCTTTGTTTAATAAAGGAATAGTTTTATTAATATTGTTGAAAATGTAGACCCTTCTGTATGAAAATAAAGAAACGTAAGCTTCTGGAGATTGTTTGTTTCGCTATAATAGGTATTGTTATAGTGGGATTTATGGTCAATTGGTATATGAGGAACAGGCTTGAGGGGTTCTTACGGGAAAAATTAAGCGAAAGGATATCGGAAGCAACGGGTGGATTTTATCAATTTCATTCCCAACACCTCGATATCGGACTTTTTAATGGAGAGCTGACTCTTAAAGGAGTGGAGCTTAAACTTGACTCAACGGTGTTTAAGGAATGGGCATCAAAGGATAGTTTACCGCAAAATTATTTTGATATAGAAATAGAAAGAATCCATTTTAAGGGGCTCAATCTGGTTTGGCTGTTTAATTATAGACAGCTTCATTTCGATTTGTTCGAAATACAAAGACCTGTAGTAAAGGTTTTTGAATCGGAATATTCATCACGCCTTGAGATAAAAAACAAAAATCAGAGTTCAAAATCACTGCATGAGTTAATATCTCCATATATGGATGCATTAACCGTGAAAAAAATGAATTTGGAGAATGCCAGTATTTCTTATTTGGCAGATGATCAGGGCACACCGGTTGTGTATGGTCTGAAAGATGTAAGCTTTCATGCCTACGGCTTTGTTTTGGATCAGAACTCAGCACAATCCGGAAAACTACTATTCTGTGATAACTTCGATTTTACAACTAATCAGCCTCAGGTTTTATTATCTAATAATCAATTTTTACTTCAGACGGACAATATAAGATTAAGTACAAAAGATTCGATTATTCAGATCGATAAGGCTCGTTTGGAGCCACGGACACTTTTGTGGGAACAACAAAATGCACTTCCTGATACTTATCTGGACGCAAAAGTAAATTCAATAGAAGTTAAAGGGGTGCGGTTTAAAAGAAAAAATGCCTATAACTACTTAGAGGCAAATTCTTTTAATATAAATAAATCAGAAATAGAATACTTCAATGTTAGGCGTGATAGTGTGAAAATCGATCCTAAAAAGGAACCCGAAACTAAAGATACATTAAATCTGTCTTGGACTTTGTACGCCATAGTATCACCTATCTTACACAGTATTACAATAGATAAGATAGGTATAGAGGATGCCAGATTTAAGTATATAAATTCATCTAAGGATGCGGTCGATATATATAATCTGGATCGTTTCAATTTCGAGGCTTATGGCTTTAAGGTTGATTCTTTAGCCGATATTCAGCAACGTTTTCTGTATTCGCAGGGTTTCTCTGTAGATGCTGCTGATATAAAAGGTGTTGTTAACAGTCAGAATCATGCGATGAGTATAGAACGTATGAAGCTGAATACTTTAACAAAAGACTTTCAAATTAATAATGTAAAGCTCTCGCCACTGAAACTTAAAACTCAAAAAGATTACATTGTTGGAACAATAGATTCGATTCGTTTATCGGGCTGGGAATATGATAAA
Source organism: Indolivaga alginatilytica (assembly GCF_003201355.1). GTDB lineage: Bacteria > Bacteroidota > Bacteroidia > Bacteroidales > Dysgonomonadaceae > Dysgonomonas_A > Dysgonomonas_A alginatilytica. The sequence continues at coordinate 41,351 of NZ_QICL01000018.1, read as the reverse complement.
GGAATGCGGGCTCAACGTTTATCGATAGATGCTCCACGTATCGAGTATGTGAAAATGCATAAATCGAAAAAGAAGGAAATAACGGAAGTAAATGATAAGTCGGTCAATCTGAATGCCGTTACTCCGCTTTTTAATCATATATCCATAGGTGAAGTAAATCTGAACAATGGAAATATTACATTCCGTGATAAGACAAATAAGGATAATCTAGTTTATAAATTGCCTAAGATTGACTTTTTTGCATCTAATTTCCTTATTAATGAAATCACGCTAAAGCATTCGCATACATACTTTGCATGCGATAATCTGCGGTTTAGTTTCGAACGTTTTGATAACCTTCTGCCTGGGAAGGATTATCGTCTGATGATAAGAAAAGGTGTGTATACAGGCATACAAGGCAATCTTGAATTATATGATCTAAAACTGTTACCTCAGAAAGATACATGGAAGAAGGCTCCCGATACTTATTTTTCAGTGCTGATACCATTTGTAGCTGTAAGGCATATCGATTATAAGATATCGGAAAAGGAAAATACATTCATGTTTAATTCTTTTAATATAGAGTCTCCAACAATACAAATAGTCAAGACCGGAGCAGCTTCGAATACGAGTAAAAAGGGAAGTGAACAGAAAGATAAAACCATCAGTTTTATTGCAGGATTATTTGATATCTCCAATGCGAAAGTAGAATATTCGGACAGGACAACTAAAGACAGTTTGAATACAACGGTAGGTAAACTCCAATTGAAAGCGTTGTCATGGGATGCTGACATGAAGAATACTTCCATTGGGGAGATTACATTACAATCGCCTGTAGTTAACTATAAAAAAGAGATGGAAGGAGCAGGAAGCCAAAGTAAGGCAAGTACTTCGAAAGCTTTTACCGGCTCTATAAAGATCGGGCGAATCGGGGTTTCCGATATTCGGGTAGGTGTAGATCAGCCCGGTTTAAAACTGCATTTCGAAACTTCAAATCTGGATATTCTGGATATCAAATTGAATAATCAGATATTCAATCTTTCAAGTGTGGATGTCGCTAAACCTTTGGTTAAAATAAATCAGATTTCAAAATCGGAACAAAAGAGCAAAGTTGCATCCGATAAGCAAGACATCTATAATATCTTCGGACAATTAGGCAAACAGGTATCTGTAAATAAGTTTAATGTATCGGATGCTAATATTGACTATGCAAGTACATTGAACGGGAAACTTTACAGGCAGCAACAATTGAATACTACCAGCTTGTTTTTCAGTGGACTGGTTGTAAATAGTGAATTGAAAACATTTGCACTGGATGATATTAATTTCAGTACACGCAATTTTCATTTCCCTATCAACAACGGTTTCTATACCTTACAAGCAGAAGCAATTGATTTGAAGAAGAAGGAGGGTAGTTTAAATATCGAGAAACTCCATCTAGTACCTGCCTATCCTAAAAAAGAATTTGCATATCACCATCCTACTCATAAAGATTGGTTCGATGTGGGGGTAGGGCATATATCATTATCAGGAATCGATTTTAACCGATATTTTGCCAATAATATATTTCATGCAAGAGAATTGCTGGTGAAGGATGTCGAACTTCTGAATTTCAAGAATCAGCAGATTGAGATACAGCATAATATTATGCCGATGATTTATGAAGGTTTACAGAAGCTTCCGGTGAAATTTGATATAGATACTGCTAATGTCAATAATTTTAAAGTTGTTTATGAAGAATTGCCCAAGAATAATACTGTTTCGGGTGTGATCTTCTTTACAAATATGAACGGACGGTTATCGGGACTTACTAATATTGTTTCCCGACCTCACCAGTATATCAAACTCGATGCCGATGGAAATTTGCAGGGAACGGGGTATTTTACAGCTACGTGGATGTTGCCTGTTGATTCTCTTAACGATCATTTCCATCTAAAAGCCCATCTGCATCAATTTGATTTAAGAGATCTGAATCAGTTGATTACACCAATGGCTCCCGCAAGAGTTGAAAGTGGTTATGTAAAGTCTGTTATCTTTAACACCGATGCATCCAGTAAGGGAGCTACTATCGAGATGCTTATGTTATATAATGATCTGAGTGTTTCTGTGTTGAGAAATAAGGATGGAGAACTGACGACCAATTCATTCGCCAGCACAGTTGCCAATAAGGTTATAAAAACGAATAACCCGGATAAGCCTCATAAACGGGCCCGACATGTTCATGTCACTATTGAGCGGAATGCATACCATTCTACATTCAATTATCTTTGGCAGATACTACAGCCTGCTGTAGTGGAGTCTGTTGGATTTTCCCAGAAGAAGCAGAATTTTGCGAAAAAGGTTTCGGGCTTCATTCATAAGATGAAAAATATATTCCACAAAGATAAAAAAGAAGATAAGAAAGGAACAAAAGGTACTATTAAACCCGTAGTGCATTAATATTTCTTGTTTTCTTCTATAAGTTCTTCGCTGCATTGTTCGGGTGCTAGCGAAGTAAATAGCTCTATCAGATTTTCTTCAGGATCTCGTAGGTGAACCACTCGCATTCCCCAGTCCGGCATATCTGTCGGTTGATTAATAAACTTTACTCCGTTGGCAGATAATGTTTTATAAATTTCATCCACATCTGATACTTCAAATGATACTTGAGCATACTGCTGTACTGCACGGATAGCGCCTTTCTCGAGTCGAACCGGAATGTGATTTATAGAATCTTTATAATTATATAAATGATCCAATACTAACATAACACAACTTCCGGGATACCCGAAAATTGTACTTACATCATGGTTTAAAAGCGATTTTAATAATATCTCAGCACCTGCGATTGATCTGTCCATCTTTTTCAGACAAAAGTATTCTCTGTCAGAAAGAAGAACAATAGTGAAATATAACTATTGGAAGTGATAAATCAAACCTTAGCTTTTTTGCATAACCTTCCCTGATATGCATTGCGCTCGGCAAATCGTTTCAAAACTTTAGCGGTAAATTCAAAGTTCTTCAATCCCCAATCGGGAGCAATAAGCAACGATTTGGGAGATTGTGACACAAACCGTTCGATAATGAAGTCGGGGTTGAGGCGTTCCGTAAAATCAATACAAAGATCAATATAGTCTTCTACTTTAAACAGGTTGAACCATTCGGGATGTTCTCTGTATTGACGGGCCATAGCCGTGCCTTTTATCAATTGCAACTGGTGCATTTTTAGGGTGGTCAAAGGTAGTTCTGATAACTTATCGGCATGCTCTAACATTTGCTCTCTGCTTTCTCCGGGTAATCCCAGAATCATATGAGCGCCCGTATATATTCCTTTGGCAGCCGTTTGGTAAATTGCCTCTACGCTTTCGGCATAGGTGTGTCCTCTGTTGATAAATTCGAGGGTAGAATCTAAAGTTGATTCCAAACCATACTCTATCAACAGGAAAGTTCTTTCTTTTAGCTTGGCGAAATATTCGAGCAGCTCGGCAGGCATACAATCGGGGCGGGTGCCTATAATGATGCCTACTACATTGGGGTAAGCCAATGCCTCTTCGTATAAGGCGATTAGCTTCTCTATATCATCGTATGTGTTTGTGTATGACTGGAAGTATGCAAGATACTTCATCTCAGGATATTTATGGGAAAAGAAGGCAATGCCATCTCTTAATTGATCGGTAACTGTGCGTTGCTTGCCTCCATATCCGGGGCTAAAGCTTTGGTTGTTACAGTATGTACATCCACCTACTGCTTTAGAGCCGTCGCGATTGGGGCAGGTAAAGCCGGCATTGATAGATATTTTCTGAACTTTATGTGGAAATATGCTGTTTAAGAAATCTCCAAACTCTTTATATGGTTTATTTGTCATTAATTTTGCTCTCATGTAAAACTATGCAAAGGTACAAATTGTTATAGAACCAAATGAGTTTAAGTACAATTTTAAGATTTGAGGTCGCAGACCATCTTTAAGCATTGATTATTGTATTATACTTAGATCTTTAGCCTTTACATTTGCTGAGATAGTTCGACTTTCGAGGCAAATGGCTAAGAATTTACTATAACAGACCCTTACTTATGCGCAGTATTAGAAAATTTGGCGTTGTATTATTTATATACAGCCTATTGTACCTCAATGTATCGGCTATGGATGCATCTTTCGCGTTGGAAGAGGACACCATCCCGTTATATTCGGGAGGTGTAATCAAAAAATCGATTTATCCTCAAACTGCGGCGAAACGAGCCGGGTTATATAATCGCATTGTCGGTAAGCATTATCGTGAACTCTATTCTACCCCAATAACTGTTAAATCAACAGAATTATATGACCTTCACGGAGGTCTCAAGTTTATAGGTCAACTGCCTCGTCTGCATGCTTTGTTTCTTGAAGATAAAAATGCACACCTTTACATGGTCAGACCTCTTGGCGGTGCAACAACATTTATGGAGTCCGATTTTTTTAAGAATACATATAGTAAGCAGGAGTTTCAAGGTACTTATGTTGATAAGTTTATAGGAGACGCTTATACGATAACCCATCCCTATGCTTTTATGGTTGCTAATAAGTTGGCAGAAGATGTAGGAGTGAATTCTTTTGATTCTGAAATATACTATATCCCCAAACACACAACAACAGATACTATTGCCGATGGAACAGGAATAGCTGATAGATTGATTAGTATCTATGATTTAAAGACATTCACTACACACTCTAAAGTGATAGAGACAACTGAGTTGCTGGCTAAGATACAGGAATCCAAAGCTTTTCATGTTGATCAGCATGAGTATATAAGAGAACGGCTTTTAGATATACTTATCGGAGACTGGAATAAGACAAGAGAGAGCTGGCAATGGTATGAAGTACCTCATGGGGATAGCCTTGTGTATATGCCATTGGTTGCAGACCGTAGCCATGCATTTACAAAAGTCGATGGGGTTTTGTTTAAGCTGATGTTAGATGTATTCGGTCTGAATAGTATAACCAACTACGATAGTAATATAAAGAATCTGAGGAAAGCAAATGGTATTGCTATTCCCCTTGATATAGCGCTGGTTGCAAGAACAGGGCGGGATGTATGGTATCAGGAAGCGAAATATATTAAATCTCTTTTAACTGATGCGGTGATTGACAATGCTTTCAAAGAATTGCCCGAAGAAATTTATGTATCACCGGACACGGAGATTATCAAAGAGAATTTGAAAAATCGCAGGGATGTTGTTGAACAGATCGCTCAAAAATATTATGATATGTTACAGGAGACACCGGTAATTACCGGTACTCATGGAGATGATTTATTTGTCATAGATCAGAAGGACAGGCATACTACTAATATTCGTATATACGATCGAAAATCAAAGCTTCTGTTGTTTAATAAGAAATATGACAAGAGTACAAAAGAGATTTGGTTGTACGGACTAGAGGGAGATGATGAATTCAGATTAAATAACGAGTCAAAGAGAGCTATGCCGTTAACATTAGTAGGAGGAAAAGGCTCCAATACATACAATGTTATAGGAGGTCGAAATGCAGATATCTATGATTATAAGTCTCATGACGTTAAAAATGATACACTCGGTAATGCGAGCATTATACGGACTAATGTAGAGAAAGTGCATACTTATGATTATAAGAAATTGAAGTATCAAACTATAAGCTTTACGCCGTGGGGGGTATATGACTCCGACTTGGGTTTTTATTTAGGAGCATATGTAAGTAAAACAATGTATGGCTTCAAACGCTCGCCTTATAGTTACCGTCACAGAATTGGTTATAGTTACCTGGACGGTTTGATGTATCAGGGAATGTTTCCTTCTCTGGATGAAATGAAGGGTTTTAATATTGAAGCCATTTTTGGTATTGCAAACGATTTCCATAACTTTTTCGGATATGGAAATCAGACAAACGGATTTAGGGATAAATCGATCGATTTTAACCGGGTAGGTATTGCCAAATATAGTTTAGAACCCTCCTATTATTGGAAATTTGACGAAACTAATAAGTTTACAGCTGCGACGACAGTCGAACTATATAAAATGGATAAGCCTACTGATGATAGGTTTATAAATGAAGTATATGGTGATGATGATCCGATATTCGATACAAGGGTTTTCACCGATTTTCATTTGACTTATGAAATAAACCGCGAGTTTAGTACTTTGCTAAAATCAATAGATTTTTCAGTAACCGGAGGCTGGAATTGGGATGTGAAGGATATGAGTCGAAATTTTCCTTATTTGAAATCGAGGTTTGCATTTAATATAGCATGTGGAGATCGTCTGTCGTTAGCCATGGCGGTAATTGGTACGGCACTGTTTACGGACGATTACGAGTTTTATCAGGCAGCTTCTGTCGAACTTAGAGGTTTTAGAGAAAGCCGTTTTATAGGCCGCCAATCTCTCTATCAACATACCGATCTTAGATACGATCTGGGTCACCTAAAGAACCCTTTTACACCTGTGCAATATGGTGTTTTTGTTGGTGCTGATTATGGTCGGGTATGGTATCCGGGCGAAGATTCTCAAAGGTGGCATACCTCTTATGGTGGAGGCTGGTGGCTAACACTCTTTAAGAGCTATACGGGTAAATTCTCTTATTTCGGTTCGAAAGATGGCAATCGTTTTTCTATTGGCATAGGTATGGGTTTTTAAACGTAATAGATATAGATGGAAAGAGGCGAGTAGTAAATTCGCCTCTTCTATTTTAATGATTCTGATAAGCTTACAATGTCGTAAATGAGCCTTTTATTGGTTTTGATTCATTCCCGAAAGAGTCTACTGCCGAAATCAATACGTTATAGGTTGAACCGGCATCCAAATCCTTCAAGTCCCAGCCTTTCGATTGAGGCATCTCTGCATTTAAAAAGAATCCGGAAAAAATAGTCATAATGGTAGGAGGTGTATCTTTTTCCCCTTTCTTGGTCAATAAGATTTTATAGTGATGTACTATATCATTATCGGAAGCTTGTTTCCATAATAGCCTGCAACCATTTTCAGTTATATTGTAAAAGGTGGGCTTAATGCCTCTTGCAAACTTAGGAGCTCTGTCGTCTTTTCTGTCTTTGTATATAAAAGCAGAGCCGTCATGAGGAGTTCTTATTTCCCATGGGGTTTTTATTTCTACAGCTTGTGCAGTATTGTATCTGTGAATATTCACTCTGCTATTATCAATGCTAACAATCATGCCTTCGGTAACATCGTTAAATCCTTCGGGGTGTATACCTTCGGTTTTACCCGTTTCTATTTCCGAATAGGCAATGCTTCCATCATTTACAGACGTAAACTTGTCTTGATGTATTGATCTTTCATCTCCGATAGGGTAATGCGAGTGACCCGAGAATGCTACAATTTGAGGATATTGTTCGCAAATATCTTTCAATCCGCCGGTACCCCATGAGTCCTTGCCTCCGATTTCATAAGAGCCATATACAGTATTTACAACAGGCATATGAAAGAATACGAAAATAGGTTTACCCGGGTATTTTTGAGCTGCATATTCCAATTTTTCGGATAGAAATTTACGGCTTGGTTCTGTATAGCATTTATCATAAGAAGAATTTTCCATGCTTATAAGTATAAAGGGATAATCGTTAACCTCGACATATTGGTTCAGATCTTGCCCTAGTGTATTCTGAAAACGAGTGTTCTCACTGCCCTTGTCATTATATCTATCGTGATTTCCTAAACAATAATATCTCGGGAAGTTAGCGGGAAATTCTTCTGTATATACTTTCTTGAATAGATCATATTCTTGTTGATGGCCATTATTTGTAAGGTCTCCAACAATAAAAATAGCTTCAGGCTTGTTAGGTTGATTCAGTAGATAGCGAAGGGTTGCCCTGTTCTTTTCTTCCGACCCTTCTCTGCCAAGGTGTGTATCGGAGACCACAATAAAGCTAAAAGGCGATTGAGAGAATAGGTGTGTGCACGTAAGCAGAAATACACATAAAAATAGGTAAACATGTTTTTTCATAGTAAAAATAGTATTAAGGTCCTGGATCTGTTTAATGTTTTGGTAAGTATAGAAATTTTAGTCTTTTTATAGCTGGAAAGTATATCATAAGATAGTTTCATTTACTTATATGCTTCAAGTCTTCAACAAAGTTACTATATTTGTATTTCTATACAAAGTTGAGAAAAGATTATTCTCAGTTAAGAATAAGATTATTAAGTAGTAGTGTTTTTTTGAAAAAAGATAGTTTATTAACTGCCAATAATTTGCTGATTCAAAAAAAAGGTTTAATTTTGCACCCTGTTTTACTACGGCAAGGAATAAAATAAATAAAAAATAAAATATAGTAGCGATGTCCAAAATTTGTGAAATTACAGGAAAGAAAGCTATGGTTGGTAACAATGTCTCTCACTCAAATAAAAAGACTAAGAGAAAATTTAATATCAACCTATTCAGAAAAAAATTCTATTGGGTAGAAGAAGATTGTTGGATTAGTCTAGATGTATCTGCGTCGGGTCTTCGTACAATTAATAAAATTGGTTTGGATGCTGCATTGAAAAAAGCAGCTGAAAAAGGTTATTTAAAAGCTTAAATCAAAGGAGAACCTAAAAAATGGCAAAGAAAGCAAAAGGAAACAGAATTCAAGTAATTCTAGAATGTACAGAGCATAAAGAAAGTGGTATGCCTGGTACATCACGATACATTACTACAAAGAACAGAAGAAATACAACTGAGAGATTGGAGTTGAAAAAATACAACTCGGTTTTGAAGAAAGTAACAGTACATAAAGAAATTAAGTAAAAATAATATACAACCATGGCAAAGAAGACAGTCGCAGGTTACCGCGATCCATCATCAAAAGATGGTCGTAATTATGCAAAAGTAATTAAAATGGTAAGATCTCCTAAAACAGGAGCTTATACATTTAAAGAAGAAATGGTTCCAAATGAATCGGTGAAAGATTATTTTGCAAAATAATTTAGTTAAAAATAACTAAAAACCTCCTTTCAAGAATTTGTTAGGGGGTTTTTTGTATATCCTTTATTAGCTTTGTGTACCTTGTGCCAACTATGTGTTGGTAGCAACCATATTATAGTATTCAAGAACAAATTATAGATATTATGGGTATTTTGGACTTCTTCTCAAAACAGAAAAAAGAATCGTTGGATAAAGGTTTGGAAAAAACAAAAGAAAACATGTTTACCAAACTTTCAAGGATTGTTGTTGGGAAGTCTAAAGTTGATGACAGTGTATTGGATGATCTGGAAGAAGTATTAATTACTTCGGATGTAGGTGTGGATACTACATTGAAAATTATCGAACGTATAGAAGAACGTGTTTCCAAGGATAAGTATGTAAATACAGATGAACTGAGTAAAATCTTACGTGAGGAAATTGTTGAGTTGCTTACTGAAAATAATTCCAATGATAATACTGTCGGCTTTAATTTACCTGACAACCATAAGCCTTATGTGATAATGGTGGTGGGTGTTAATGGTGTAGGCAAAACTACGACCATTGGTAAGTTGGCAAATCAATTCAAAAAAGCAGGGAAATCAGTCTATCTTGGAGCTGCCGATACTTTTCGGGCTGCTGCTGTAGAGCAATTGGTAATATGGGGTGAAAGAGTTGGTGTTCCCGTAATTAAACAAGCTATGGGATCAGACCCTGCCTCTGTTGCATTTGATGCTATAAGTTCGGGTAAAGCTAATAATGCGGATGTTGTAATAATAGATACAGCCGGACGTTTACATAATAAGATCGGATTGATGAACGAATTGTCGAAGATCAAAAATGTAATGAATAAAATTGTCCCCGGCGCGCCTCACGAAGTATTACTTGTTCTGGATGGATCTACAGGTCAGAATGCATTTGAACAGGCAAAGCAGTTTACTGCTGCCACAGATGTTACCTCTCTGGCTGTAACTAAATTAGATGGAACGGCTAAAGGTGGCGTTGTAATTGGTATTTCGGATCAGTTTAAGATCCCTGTAAAATATATCGGACTAGGTGAAGGTATAGATGATTTACAAGTGTTTCAACGAAAAGAATTCGTGAACTCATTGTTTGGTGGGTAATTTATGCTATTTTTGCCCTTGCAATAGACTATATTGCAGGATTTAAGGTCACAGACCTTTTTTATTGCTTGGAAAATATAATAACCGGAGACAGTCGAGACAGTTATTATTAAAGAGTAATAAATATTTACTCTTACTTATACCTAAGAAGGAAGGATTCTTTTTGAATGAAGAAAAATAGAATTGATGTTGTAACGCTGGGGTGCTCTAAAAACCTGGTCGATTCGGAGATGTTAATGAAGCAGCTCCTCGCTAATGGATATACTGTGAAGCATGATCCCGACAAACCCGAAGGCGAAATTGTAGTTATCAATACATGTGGATTTATAGGTGATGCAAAAGAAGAATCAATAAACACGATACTTGGTTTTGCGGAAGCTAAAAAAAATAGAAAGCTGAATCAGCTGTTTGTAATGGGTTGTCTATCCGAGAGATACATGGAGGAGCTGAAGGCTGAAATACCTGAAGTTGATAGGTTCTATGGTAAATTCGGATGGAAAGGTCTCATTTCCGATCTTGGAAAATCGTTTAGAAAGGATGTTGAATATGAAAGGGCTTTAACAACTCCGGCACATTACGCTTATCTGAAAATATCAGAAGGATGTAATCGTGCTTGTTCGTATTGTTCTATTCCTATTATGACCGGACGTCATAACTCACGACCAATGGAGGAGATTGTAGCAGAGGTTCAGTCGCTCGTTGCACAGGGAGTTAAAGAATTCCAGATTATAGCACAAGATTTATCTTATTATGGGATTGATCGTTATAAGGAAATGAAACTTCCCGAACTGATAGAGCGTATATCCGATGTGAAAGGGGTTGAGTGGATTCGTTTACATTATGCTTATCCTGCAAAATTTCCTTATGATTTACTTCGTGTAATACGTGAGAGAGACAATGTTTGTAAATACTTGGATATAGCGCTTCAACACATAAGTGACAATATGTTAAGCAAGATGCGCAGAGGTATTACGAAACAAGAAACTATCGATCTCGTAAAAAGGATCAGGGAGGAAGTTCCGGGTATTCACCTTAGAACAACTTTTTTGGTAGGACATCCGGGAGAGGCTGAGGAAGATTTCGAAGAATTGATGGAGTTTGCAAAAGATGCCCAATTCGAAAGGATGGGAGCTTTTCCTTATTCGAATGAAGAAGGTACTTTTGCATATGAAAAATACGAAGATAATATTCCCGAAACAGTTAAGCAAGAACGAATGGATATGTTAATGGCTATTCAGGAGCGTGTTTCCTTGAACATTAATGAGTCTAAAATCGGGCAAACTTTTTCGGTAATTATAGATAGAGAAGATACTGATTATTATATTGGTCGTACGCAATATGATTCTCCAGAGGTAGACCCTGAAGTATTGATCTCAAAAGATACTCCGTTGAACAAAGGAGATATTTATAATGTTATTATAACTCAAGCAGAACCTTTTGATCTGTATGGTAATATTGTAATTTAAGTTTATATATTAGCTATCATAGATAGTTGTTATTTTGGATATTAGCGTAATCAAAATAATAAATAATCAAGGAGATAGCAATGAATAGTTGAAAGTGCTTATAATCTGGCAAATCTATGACAAATAAAGAATTAATTGCAGAGCTGTCTAAAAGACTGGAATGGACACAGGCTCAGACATCTAAGATTTTGGAGGATGCTGTGTCTGTTGTAAATACTAATTTGGCGAACTCTAATTCTATTAACATACAAGGATTTGGATTGTTTGAAACAAAAAGACGGCAGGAGCGGATGTCTGTAAATCCTGTTTCTAAGCAGCGTTTTTTAGTTCCACCGAAGATTACAACTGCGTTTCGTCCGGGTCAGGTAGTTAAAGATAAATTAAAAAAGTTGTCTGAGAATGAATGATAAACTATCACTTCAAGATTTGGTTGACGTCTTATCTAAGAAAGCTAAGATAACCAAGAAGGATGCAGACTCTTTTTTTAGAGAGCTCTTTCAATTGATTTTGGAACGGATATTTGATAATGATTCTGTCAAGATTAAAGATTTCGGGACATTTAAACTGATATCTGTAAGTAGTCGTGAAAGTGTCAATGTGAATACCGGAGAGAAAATAGAAATTCCTTCTCATTATAAACTAAGCTTTATTCCCGATAAAATACTTAAAAATCTTGTCAACAAACCATTTTCTCAATTCGAAACCATATTATTGGAGGATGGCGTTGTATTCGAAACTTCTGTAGAGAACGAAGAGAGTATAAGTGAGGATGAAATTGTTGAAAGTTCAGATATAGATATGGAAAATGAAGACGATGACATCGTCTCCGAGATAGAAAAACCGATTATTGCAGAGTCTGCTTCAATAATTGTCACTACAAACAACACACCGGTGAGAGAAAAGGATACTGAAGAAACTAACCCCGAGAAAGAATCTAAACCCCAGAATTCTTCAAAGCAAATATACCCCCGATCATTCGTATATACCTATACTACTTCCAAACCGTCAGAAGAGTCGGACTCGATAACTCTTACTGTACCTAAAGAAGATTTAGTTAGGTCTGTTTCTATACCGAAACCCGAAGAAAAAGAACCTGAGCTTCCTGTTCAGAAAGTTTCAGAGCAAAAAGAGTTTCCAATAGAATTACTTGATCTCCCTCATGTTCCAATGGAGGAGACTAAAGAAGAGGTTGATATAGAGGAAGAGGTTGATACTTATGATCTGGTTGAAGATGAGCCAAAAAAGATAGAGGAAAAAGCTGTAGATGCTATTCAATCAGAAGATGATCTGGAAGAGCCCTCGCAGTCTGTATTATTGACGAGTGAGTTTTTATCAAAAAATGTAATTTCAGATGATCTGGAATTAGAATCCGATTTAGATTCGGAGATAGAGACAGAAGAGGATATCATTATCCCTGTTCCTATTCCGATAATTGATCGGTTAGTTAAAGAGGGAAAAGAGCCTGTTGATACATCTGAAGCTCAATCTACAGCCAAGGAAGAAAAGAAATCTGTATTTTCGAATGAAGATCCGGAACGTCCATTGTTTCCTGTGGAAGAGGATGATGTAATCGCAGATAGTGATTTTGTTGCACTGGATGAACCTGTAAACAAGGTTGCTGAAATCTCTGAAGAGGATAAACGTCGTGTTAATCCATCTATGGGAGATATGGGCAGTTATGCAGGGAATAACAAACCTGCTGAGACGAGAAGTGTCTCGTTTTCTAATACGATAGATCCGGTTGATATTCCATATCACGATTTTAATTCTCCTTATTTAGGTTCTAAGTTTAGAAGATGGTTACCTATGGGACTTTTCCTGCTCGTAATTGTAGCATTTTTGACTTATGGGTTAATCAAAATGTTGAATAAGCCTTACGACTTTGAATATAATTTAGGAAGAACTAATCTTACATTAAGCGACACTTTACCATTTGTAGATGAAGTTTCTCCCAAGGTTCAGGCAACGGATGCTATGCTCGACTCAATGAAGAGATTACAGGCTGAGGGATTGAAAGATAGTGTGACACCCGTTAAGAAAGAACCTATAGCCCCCATAGCTAAAAAGCCTGCTGTTGAGCAAAAGGTTGAGGCAGCAAAGCCTGGTATCGTTGGAGATGCTGATTCTTTGACGAGAGATTTAATAAATAAAGAGAAGAACGGTTTTGTTATTTCTGATAAATTGAAATTTGGAATACTTAATAAAGCGGAATTTCATCTGGCGAAATATCAAAAAGAGAGTAAGGCTGAACTGCTTTATGATTCGAAGGAAAAAACTCAGCCGGAGTCAAAGGCAAGTTCCAACTCAAAACCCAAATATGATACCATAAAAAGAGGTACAACTTTGCGTACATTGGCTGCTACCCACTACGGTAACCCCGATTATTGGGTATATATTTATCAAGCGAATAAAAAGAATATCGCTAATCCCAATAATGTGCCTATTGGAACAAGCCTTCTTATACCGCCTTTATCCGATTATGGGGTGTATAATCCGAGCGATGCAAGAGAAATTCAAGTAGCTAAAAATCTTGAAGCAAAAATTCTTGAAGCAAAAATTCTAAGACTTAGATAAAAACGATATACCATACTATTCAATTATAACTATATTGGGTTTGCGGTGGTAACAAGGTATTAAATTAGGTTTTCGGCCTTAAAAAAGAATAACGGATATAAGTATCTGTTATTCTTTTTTGTTTTTATATGTAAAATACGTACAATAATTTGTAATTTTACCGGCTCGTGAATTTGTGTCGGCAACACAGTGTATTCACAATTTTGCCAAAACATAAAAAAAGGTCTGAGACCTTAAAAGAATATAAGATAATGAGTATCCTAGAATTAAGTGAACAAGAAATTTTTCGAAGAAAAAGTCTGGACGAAATGCGCCAACTGGGTATCGATCCGTATCCTGCTGCGTTGTATGAAACGAATGCATATTCGGTTGAAATAAAAGAAAGCTTTAAGAATGATGCAGAGCGTCGTCAAGTGGCAATTGCCGGTCGTATAATGAGCCGTCGTATTGCAGGAAAAGCTGCTTTTGTTGATCTTCAGGATTCAGAAGGTCGTATACAATTATACATTACCAGAGACGATCTTTGTCCGGATGAGAATAAAGACCTATATAATGTAGTTTTCAAAAAATTATTGGATATAGGTGATTTTATCGGAGTTACAGGATATGTATTCCGTACTCAGATGGGAGAAATTTCGGTTCATGCTGAAACTCTTACCGTATTATCTAAATCGCTTCGTCCTTTGCCTGTTGTTAAGGTAAAAGATGGAGTAACTTACGATGGATTTACCGATCCCGAAATGCGTTACCGTCAGCGTTACGTTGACTTAATCGTAAATGAGGATGTAAAAGATATATTTATTAAGCGTACAAAAGTGTTCAACTCAATGCGTAATCTTTTTAATGAAAAAGGTTATATCGAAGTTGATACACCTGTGTTGCAAAGTATTCCCGGAGGAGCATCTGCTCGTCCGTTTATAACTCACCATAATGCCCTGAATATTCCTCTTTATTTGAGAATAGCCAATGAGTTGTACCTGAAACGTATGATTGTAGGAGGTTTTGATGGTGTGTATGAGTTTTCACGTAACTTCCGCAATGAAGGTATGGATCGCACGCATAATCCAGAATTTACTGTAATGGAAATCTATGTAGCCTACAAAGACTATATCTGGATGATGGAATTTACAGAGCAAATGATTGAAAAGGTTTGTTTGGATGTACTGGGTACAACAGAAGTGCAAGTAGGGGACAATCTAATTAACTTTAAAGCTCCCTATAAACGTGTGACGATGATTGATTCTATTAAAGATCATACCGGAATTGATATTAATGGAATGAATGAAAGTCAATTACGTGAAGTTTGTAAGCAACTGGGTGTTGATCAGGATGAAACAATGGGTAAGGGTAAACTTATCGATGAGATATTTGGTGAAAAATGTGAGGGTAGATATATTCAACCTACATTTATTACCGATTATCCGATCGAAATGTCACCTTTATGTAAACGACATAGAACGAATCCCGAATTGACGGAACGTTTCGAATTGATGGTTAATGGTAAGGAATTGGCAAATGCTTATTCTGAATTGAATGACCCTATTGATCAACGTAACCGTTTTGAGGAACAATTACAACTTTCGGCAAAAGGCGATGATGAGGCGATGTTTATCGATCAGGATTTCCTTCGTGCTTTAGAGTATGGTATGCCCCCAACATCGGGTATGGGAATTGGAATGGATCGTTTGGTAATGTTACTAACAGGACAAACCTCTATTCAGGAAGTATTATTATTTCCTCAGATGAGACCCGAAAAAGTAGTTAAGAGAGATCCTGTAACAAAATATACAGAAATAGGCATCCCCGAAGAGTGGGTATCAGCCATTCAAAAGGCGGGTTATCTGACAGTAGAGGATTTGACAGAGGCTAATCCTAATAAACTGCGTCAGGAGTTGTGTGAAATGAATAAAAAGCACAAGCTCGAATTAGCCAACCCAAAAGATGAAGAAGTGCAAGCATGGGTTAACAATGCTAAAAAATAAGGTCTGAGACCTTTTATTTACTTTGGAAAGTAATTGACAAAGTTAGTTATGACTTAAAATATGGAAAGTATTTTGTTTACTGTAATTAAGTCTCTATTGTTTAACTTGAATAATGACCGATGAACTATCCGGGAAGAATAGCTATAATAGGAGGAGGAACATGGGCTACTGCCCTTGCTAAAATAGTGTTGACTCAGGAAACTCATATCAATTGGTATATGCGTCGTCCTGAGCAGATTGAAGATTTTATAAAAGTTGGACACAATCCTTCTTATTTATCAAATGTACCATTTAATTTATCCAGAATTTCTTTTTTCTCAGATATCAATGAAGTTGTAAATAATTCGGATACACTGATTTTTGCTGTACCGTCACCATTTCTAAAAACTCATTTGGAGAAATTAAAAACACCGATAAGCGACAAGTTTATTATATCTGCAATAAAAGGAATCATTCCTCCTGAAAATTTGTTAGTTACCGACTTTCTGACTAAAGAATATGGTGTACCTTCAGATAATATTGCCATAGTAGCAGGTCCTTGTCATGCCGAAGAGATAGCACTCGAGCGTTTGACATATCCTACTATTGCGTGTACCGATCTGGCTAAAGCTAGTGCTGTTGCCCGTATATTTACAAATCGTTTTGTGAAAGCGTCAACTTCGGTAGATGTGAGTGGTATTGAATTAGCTGCGGTATTGAAAAATGTATATGCTATAGCCGCAGGTATATGTCATGGATTGAAATACGGGGATAATTTTCAGGCTGTATTGGTTTCGAATGCAGTACAGGAGATGGAGAGATTCATGGAAGTGGTTTCTCCTATCAAGCGGCGTATATTTGAATCGGCTTACATAGGAGACTTGTTGGTAACTGCCTATTCTAGTTTCAGCAGGAATAGAACATTCGGATCGATGATCGGAAAAGGATATTCGGTAAAAGCTGCGCAAATAGAAATGGAGATGGTAGCTGAAGGTTATTACGGAACTAAATGTATAATGGAAATGAATGCTGATTATTGCATTAATATTCCTATTGTAGAAACGGTTTATCGTATCCTATATGAAAAAGTTCCGGCACGTATAGAAATAAAACGTTTAAGAGAAGAAATATTAAAATAAGGTCTCAAACCTTTTTATTGCTTTGGTAAGTGAAACGACAAGTTGGTTATAGCTAAGAAAGGGTAATAAATGGTTACGAGTAAACCGATAAATAAATTTAGAGAGATGGAAAAAGTTATAAGTTTAAATGTTGATAAAGTATTTTCTTTTGTAAATAAGTCAGACATACAAGCTGGTGCAGCTTTGGCTAAACAATACAATGAAACTTTGCACAAAGGTTCGGGCAAAGGAAGTGATTTCCTGGGTTGGTTAAACCTTCCGTCATCTATTACAGATGCTGACCTGAAAGATATTGCAGATACAGCTCAAGTATTGAGAAGCAAATGTGAAGTTGTAGTAGTTGTTGGTATTGGAGGTAGTTATTTGGGTGCAAAATCGGTGATTGAAGCACTTTCAAATTCTTTCGACTGGTTACAAAAAGATCGTAAAAATCCGGTGATAGTATATGCCGGTCAAAATATCGGAGAAGATTATGTATCGGAACTTATCGCTTATTTGGCTGATAAATCGTTCGGTATTATCAATATATCTAAATCGGGAACAACAACCGAACCTGCTCTTTCGTTCCGTATCCTTAAAGGAGAATTGGAAAGAAAAGTTGGAAAAGAAGAGGCTAAAAGCCGTATCGTGGCAATCACTGATGCAGCTAGAGGTGCTTTGCATACATTAGCTAGAAAAGAAGGCTACAAAATGTATGTAATTCCTGATAATGTAGGAGGCCGTTTCTCGGTACTTACTCCTGTTGGTTTGCTTCCTATTGCAGTTGCCGGATTCGATATTCAAAAACTGGTACAAGGTGCAGCTTTCATGGAAAAAAATACAGCTCCTGATGTTCCATTCGAGAAAAATCTTGCTGAACAATACGCAGTTACTCGTAATGAATTGTACAAAAAAGGCAAGAAAATAGAAATTTTGGCTAACTTCAATCCTAAACTTCACTTCTTTGCTGAGTGGTGGAAACAATTGTACGGAGAAAGTGAAGGTAAAGAAAACAAAGGTATCTTTAATGCTGCTGTAGATTTCACAACCGATCTTCATTCAATGGGACAATGGATTCAAGAAGGTGAACGTTCTATCTTCGAAACTGTTCTATCGGTAGCAAATCCTGCTAACACAGTTCTTGTACCAAAGGATGAAGAAGATTTGGACGGGTTGAACTTTTTAGTGGGTAAACGCGTTGATTTCGTGAATAAAATGGCGGAACTTGGTACTCAATTGGCTCACGTTGACGGAGGTGTTCCAAACATAAAAATCGAAATTCCTGAATTGAGCGAATATTATTTAGGTCAATTAATATATTTCTTTGAGAAAGCATGTGGTATAAGCGGTTATATCTTAGGTGTAAATCCTTTCGATCAACCGGGAGTAGAGGCTTATAAAAAGAATATGTTTGCACTATTGAATAAACCGGGTTTTGAAAAAGACCACGAAGAAATACAAAAACGATTATAAAGGTCGCAGACCTTTTTATTTCTAAATTGTAGGGGCAAATCGATGTGTTCGCCCATTTTAAGGAAGCATATATAATTTTGTCCCTGCAAATAGAAATACTAAATTACTTAAGAGTACAGAATGACAGAGAAAAAGCACCTATTGGGACTTACTTTAGATGAACTGAAAGATGTTGCATTAGAGTGTGGCTTGCCTAAATTTGCTGCTAAACAGATGGCGGATTGGCTTTATAAAAAAAGAGTATTATCGATAGAGGAAATGACAAATCTATCGTTAGCGAATAGAAACCTATTGTCGGAAAAATACGACGTGGGGCGTTCTTTACCAGTCGAGGATCAACGGTCGATAGACGGAACGGTTAAATATCTGTTTAAAACAGATGCGGGGAAATTTATCGAATCGGTAATGATTCCCGAAGACGAGAGAGCTACTTTATGTGTATCGTCTCAAGTTGGTTGTAAGATGAATTGCTTGTTCTGTATGACAGGAAAGCAAGGCTTTAACGGACATTTATCTGCCAACGAAATTCTAAATCAAGTATGTTCGATAGAAGAGTCGGATGATCTTACCAATATCGTATTTATGGGTATGGGAGAGCCTCTTGACAACTACGAACAATTAAAGAAAACATTAGATATAATGACTTCGGACTATGGTTTTGCATGGAGTCCGAAGCGAATTACCGTTTCTACTACAGGTGTAACTCCTAAGTTGAAACGTTTCTTGGATGAAAGCAATGCTCATTTGGCTGTAAGTTTACATACGCCCATTAAAGAGCAGCGATTATCCATAATGCCGGCTGAAAAAGCATTCCCTTTATCGGGAGTTCTCGATCTGCTGAAACAATATGATTGGTCAAAACAAAGACGTTTGTCTTTTGAATATATAATGTTTAAAGATTTTAATGATTCACTGGTACATGCCAGAGAGTTGTTTAAAATATTAAACGGCTTGGACTGCCGGGTCAATTTGATTCGCTTCCATGCTATCCCGAATGTCGATTTGGTAACATCTACTAACGAAACAATGGTTCAGTTTAGAGATTTTCTGACTCGCAAAGGGCTTATGTGTACCATACGTTCTTCAAGAGGTGAAGATATATTTGCTGCTTGCGGAATGCTATCAACAGAGAAGAGTAAGAAGTAAGATTATGTCATTATGAGTAAACAACCACATATAAATTTTACAACTATTTCTGATGGAAAAAGCTCGTTTGATAAAGAATTTCAAACTACATTTCCATCATTAAATAAACTTTTGTCGAAAGCCAGCTGGATTGATTTTACAATAAATAACAATCAGGTTTTTCGTCAATATGTTTGGACGGATAAACATGGCAATACCTCCGGATGGTTATGCCACATGGAGCATTGTGTACCCCGTGGACGTAACATTATACATGAACATGCTTTGCTTTCTAAGAATGTGGGCACTATAGTTCAGTATTGGATTGGAGATCATCGGAATATAGATACATTTCTGACTAACAACGAGCATACTTTTACATTAAAAGATGCTGTTATCGGTATGGGCGGCTGGGAAGGGAACTATCTTGCGGCATGTAAGTCGGAAGGTATTGAGCCTTTAGATATAAATGATCTAGTAACCTTTGCTCTTGAGGCAAATGGTAATACAACTTTCTATAATAATAAAACAAAAGAGATATTCTTTTTCGCTCACGATGGTTATTCGCCAATTGACATTTCGAAAGTAAAAGGCCAACCCGAATATACTATTCATAAATTTGATGCGGTGAATACATTTACCGATTATGCCGAGCAATTGGCTCATCAATGGGAAAAGGTGGTAAAGTAGACTTGATAATTGATAAATAGATTACTTAGAAAAACTAATATATAATGATAAAAGTAGGAATTACACACGGTGACATTAACGGTATTGGCTATGAGGTCATACTTAAGACGTTTGGTGATATCCGCATTGCAGAATTATGCATTCCTGTGATATACGGATCTACAAAAGTTGCAGCCTATCATCGCAAAGCTTTAGAATTGCCTCCTGTTACTTTCAACCTGATTCAGGAAGCGAATGAAGCAGAGGTGAATAAAGTGAATGTTATTAATTGTATTCCCGATGACATCAAGGTCGAACTCGGAAAGTCAACCAAAGCAGCAGGCGATGCCTCGCTAAGTGCATTGGAAAGGGCTACAGCCGATCTGGCTGCCGGATTGATTGATGTATTGGTTACAGCACCTATCAATAAAGATAATATACAACAAGATGCCTTTCATTTTCCCGGTCATACAGAGTATCTGGAGCAAAAGTTCGGACAGGATACATCTAAATCATTAATGATTCTTGCTAAAGATGACTTAAGAGTTGCTCTTGTTACCGGGCATGTACCTTTAGGAAAGGTTGCCGAAAATATTACTAAAGACAAAGTAAAGGAAACGATCGGTATATTTAATAAATCGCTGCTTCGTGACTTTAATATAGATAAACCCCGTATAGCAGTGCTCTCTCTGAATCCTCATGCAGGAGAAAACGGGTTGTTAGGAACAGAAGAAAACGACATTATTATTCCTGCTCTGCGTGAAATGGAAGAGAGTGGCGTTTTATGCTTTGGTCCCTATGCTGCCGATGGCTTTTTTGGATCAGGGCGATTTAAGTCTTTCGATGGTATATTGGCTATGTACCACGACCAAGGTTTAGCTCCTTTCAAAACGTTAGCGATGGAAGAAGGCGTTAACTTTACAGCAGGTTTACCAATTGTGCGTACATCGCCCGCTCATGGTACGGCTTATAATATTGCAGGAAAAAATGAAGCATCGGAAGATTCGTTCCGTCAGGCTATTTATCTGGCAATAGATACCCGACGTAACCGTATTGAGTACGATAAAGCTCACGCTAATCCATTGAGAAAAATGTATTACGAAAAAGGTGGAGATAATGAAGTCTTAGACTTAACTAAAGAGGTTTCTGAAGATTAAAGGTCGGAGATCTTTTTGTAGCTTTGATAAGTGTAATGACAGTAATGAGTTATTGTAACGGACAAAGTAATAAATATTATATTACTAAGAATAAGATAAGATGAATTATGCAATAATAGCCGCCGGAGAAGGTTCGAGGTTGGCACAAGAAGGGGTTACATTACCAAAGCCTCTTGTAAAATTAAATGGCGTGGAGATGATCCGTCGCCTGATCGATATTTTTGCGAAAAACCAAGCTGATTCTATTAGCATCATTGTAAATGAGGAGATGAAGGCTGTGCAAGAGTATGTAAAGCAAATAAAGCTGGATATTCCATTAAATATTGTAATTAAATCTACTCCCAGTTCGATGCATAGTTTCTTCGAATTGAGAGAGTTTTTGCGCACTGGTAAGTTTTGTTTGACTACTGTTGATACTATATTTAAAGAAGAAGATTTCGAACAATATATTAAGGCTTTCATCGCAGATTCGGAATCGGATGGAATGATGGCTGTTACGGATTATATTGATGATGAAAAGCCTCTTTATGTAGATGTGAATGAAGCTATGCAAATTACAGGTTTTCTGGATAATTCGGATTCATGTAAGTATATTTCAGGAGGTATCTATGGCCTTACACCTAAAGCGATAGATACACTCGAAAACTGTTTGTCTTCGGGACAATCACGCATGCGTAATTTTCAGCGTCAACTTGTGGCTGATGGACTGTGCCTCAAAGCATATCCATTTCCTAAGATTGTAGATGTTGATCATGCAGAAGATATTGTGAAAGCAGAAGCCTTTCTAAGGAATTAAGGTCTCAGACCTGTTTGTTGCTTTGTTGTAGGGGCGAACCTATGTGTTCGCCAGTTAGGACAGACACATAGGTCTGCCCCTACAGATTGAGGGTAATGCATTTTTTGCAGCCTTCCCATAAACCGAAAATCAAGAAGTAGAGCAATTATATTATAAATAATCATGTCTAAAGGAAAACTAACTGGGATAAAGCGACAAACCAAATACTCGCCCAACCATATTGGAAACGACGGTACCATCTATAACATGACAGCACAATGTCTGAGAGAAATGGGCTACGACGTACAAGATTATACAGAGTCGGAATTTGTTTTAAGTGATATCAAGGATAAATTTATTTTTGATATGGCCCGCGATAAGAGCACGATTAAAAGGTTAAAGCATCTGGAAGATAATGGCTCGGTTGTCATTAATTCGGCTTATGGTATCGAAAATTGTACCAGAGGAAAAATGACCAGTTTGCTTATAGATAATAATATCCCTCACCCTGAGAGTATTATTATAGACTGTAACGATGATCCGACGCAATTGTTGGAACAAATGGAAGCGAATGCTTACTGGATCAAGCGGGGCGATTTTCATGCTATACACCGAGAAGATGTTACTTTTGCGAGAAGTATAGCTGAAGCGAAGGAAATTTTAAAGGAATTTGCGTTCAGAGGAATTCCTAATGCTGTTATAAATGAGCATCTTGTTGGTGATCTTGTGAAATTTTATGGAGTAGCTGATACTGATTTTTTCTATCATTTCTATCCTTTTGATTTGAGCCATAGCAAATTTGGTTTAGAGGAAATAAACGGAGCTGCCAATCAATATGCTTTTTCAGTAGAAGCTTTGAAAGAGGCTTGTGATAAAGCCGGAGAAATTCTGAATATAAAAATATATGGAGGTGACTGTGTCGTTGCAAAAGACGGATCATTTAAAATTATTGATTTTAATGATTGGCCAAGTTTTGCTCCTTGCCGTGAACAAGCTGCACCTAAAATTGCAGAATGTATAGATAAGCACATTCAAAAAAATCTTAACTGAAAATTACACATCAATGCAACAAAATAAACCATCTTTGGAATCTACGTTGAAATCGTCAGATACAGAAGAGTTTATCGATATTTATTTTTATCGTCCCATAGGTTATAGATGGGCTTTACTTTTTCAAAAATTAGGTATAACTCCCAATGCTGTAACTATTGCCAGTATTTTTATTGGAGTGGGTTCGGGTATTTGTTTCTATTTTGATAATCTGTGGATTACTATTTTAGGTATATTTCTTTTGGTATGGGCTAATTCATATGATAGTGCCGATGGACAATTGGCTCGCATGACCAAACAGTTTTCTGCTTTAGGCAGGGTGTTGGATGGCTTTGCAGGTAATCTGTGGTTTGCCTCCATTTATATTGCTATTTGTATGCGTCTTTTCCCGGTATGGGGTTGGAGTATATGGGTTCTGGCTATTATTACAGGCTTTTTTCATAGTAAACAGGCTTCCATGGCAGATTACTACCGCAATATACATTTATTGTTTTTGAAAGGAAAATCGGGTAGTGAGTTGGATAATACGAATGAGCTAAATCTAAAAAATGCTGCCCTAACTTGGAAATCTAATTTTTGGGAGAAATTAGTTCTTACTTTCTATACTAACTACACAAAAGGACAGGAAAGCTGGTCGGGTAATTTCCAAACTCTGTTTAAACTTCTGAGAAGCAGATACGGTGAGACTGCTCCTGAACAGTTCAGGGTAGATTTCAGGGAAAAAAGCTTACCTTTGATGAAGTGGACTAATATCTTGTCTTTTAATACTCGTGCAATAGCTTTATTTGTTGCTATGCTTATTAAGGAGCCTTGGCTTTATTTTGTCTTTGAGCTTATAGTCCTGAATATTATACTGGTGTACATGGTGTTTGCACACGAGAAAATGTGTGAAACATTTACAAAAGAGATTGCAGAGCATAAATACGATTAATACCAATCAGTTTATCTATCGGTAAACGGGGTGTAGTAGGGGCGTATGCAATGCGTCTATGTGACCGGTTAATCGTTATAAGAACGATGAAAAGTAAACAGTAAACAAGGAAAAATAAAAGTCGTAAAAAAAGTGTTACTTTTGTCACCTTTGTCACTTTTTAGAATGTTATTGTTTGATTTTTAGAGATTTAAAAAATACACAAAAGTGACATTTATTAATCGTTTACCGATTACTTTTGTTACTTAATTTGTTTACTTTTTGTAACTTTTGATTGCCATTAAATAATTAAAATAAACCGAATATATGTTTGATTTGAGTACCGTTAAAGGTATTATTTTTGATTACGGGGGTACGATAGACAGTAACGGAGCACATTGGGCTGAGGTCTTATGGGATGCTTATCAGGATGTAAATGTACCTGTAACTAAAGAAGCCTTTCGTGAAGCATATGTATATGGCGAACGTTATTTGGCTACACATCCTGATGTACAACCGGATCATAACTTCTACGATTTATTGAAAATAAAGACCGACCTCCAGATTGGTTATCTGAAAGAACAAAAAATGTTAGACGATAATGACAAAACGGCAGGCTATTCTCTTGTTATTTCAAAGCAATGTTATAACTTTGCTAAAGAGATCATAAGTAAAGAAAAGGTGATTCTAAAAGCTTTACGTGATCGTTACCCTATGGTGCTTGTGTCTAATTTCTATGGAAATGTACAAGCTGTATTGGGAGATTTCGGTCTATTAGAGTTCTTTGATGATATTATTGAATCGGCTGTTGTTGGTGTCAGAAAACCCGATCCTGCTATTTTTGGTTTAGGTGTGGATAAGTTAAACCTTCCTGCTTCTTCTATTGTCGTGATAGGAGATTCTCATGCAAAAGATATTGTACCTGCATCTAAAAACGGATGTCAGACTATCTGGCTAAAGGGTCCGGGGTGGGGCGATGACGATGAAAATGCAACGGCAGATATTGTGATTACTGATTTTATGGAGTTGAAAGATATTTTTCAACTGAATTAAGAATATAAAACTGTTATGTTTTTTGATTAACAGGCTTTGGCTGATGTGTTGGTTGAAGTAATGAAAAGGTCAAAGACCTTACTTGTATATTTTGGTAGTATTATAGTGTTAGCTGTAATGTCAATTTCTAATAATGGAGACTAAAATTATTTAGTTGAAAAGCCCGGGTTGGGAGAATAAAATGGAAAGAGGCATTCTCTGAAACTATTCTATTATATGCGATTTATGGATTTGAGTAAAAATTACTCCATGATATGAGTCGCCAGTTTAAAGGATTACTGCGGGTTGCAGTGTATTTTAATTTAATTAAAAAAATGGAAAAAGTACAAGTGAAAGAAGCCAAAGGTAAACTTGGTGTTCTTGTTGTTGGAGTTGGTGGTGCAGTGGCATCTACATTTATCGCAGGTACATTAATTTCTCGTAAGGGATTAGGTGTTCCTGTTGGTTCAATCACTCAATTAGCTACAATGCGTTTGGGTAAAAGAGAAGAAAACCGTTTCCCGAAGATTAAAGATGCAGTGCCTTTGGCTGATCTTAATGATATCGTTTTCGGAGGATGGGATCTTTTCGAAGATGATGTTTATAAAGCAGCTAAACATGCTGAAGTATTAACTGACGAAGATCTAAACAAAGTGAAAGACGAGCTTTCGGCAATCAAGCCTATGAAAGCGGTATTCGATCAAAATTTTGTAAAAAGACTTCATGGTACATGGGTAAAACAAGCTCCTACTAAATGGGACTTGATGGAACAAGTAAGAGAAGATATCCGCAACTTCAAAAAAGACAATAACTGCGATAGAATAGTTATGATCTGGTGCGGTAGTACAGAAGTATTTACTCCTCTTGGCGAAATCCACAAAACTCTTTCTTCTTTCGAAAAAGCAGTAAAAGAAAATCATGCAGATATAGCTCCTTCTAACTTATATGCTTATGCAGCTATTGCAGAAGGTGTAGGTTACATCAATGGTGCTCCTAACTTAACTGTTGACATTCCTGCAATGTGGGAATTCTCGGCACAAAAACAAGTTCCTATCTGTGGAAAAGACTTCAAGACCGGTCAAACTATGTTGAAGACTGTTCTTTCTCCTATGTTCAAGACTCGTATGTTAGGTCTTAGCGGATGGTTCTCTACAAATATTCTTGGTAATCGTGACGGAGAAGTTCTTGACGATCCGGGATCATTCAAAACAAAAGAAGAGTCTAAATTATCAGTTATCGATAATATCCTTCAACCAGAATTGTATCCGGAACTTTATGGTAATGTATACCACAAAGTACGTATCAATTATTATCCTCCTCGTAAGGACAATAAAGAAGGATGGGATAATATCGACTTGTTCGGATGGTTGGGTTACCCAATGCAATTGAAAGTGGATTTCCTTTGCCGTGACTCTATTCTTGCTGCTCCTTTGTGTCTTGACCTTGTGTTGTTCTCTGACCTTGCACAACGTGCTGGTATGAGTGGTATCCAAAGCTGGTTATCATTTTACTTCAAGAGCCCAATGCACGAAAAGAATCAAATTGCAGAACACGATTTATTCATTCAATATGTGAAGTTAAAAAACACACTTCGTAAAATGATTGGTGAAGAAACTGTTGATTTTATCGACTAATATAGCATAACTATATAATTTGTGGAAAGGAGGATTTTGTCCTCCTTTCTTTTTTACTTTATATCTCAATAGACTTAAATATTATATAAATCATAAGTTTCTTTACTTTAGAATCTTAAGTGTTTTATAATATCTTATTGAAATAATTTATTCAAAAAAGTGTTTAAATACTTGCATAATCTAAAAAAGAGCCTTACTTTTGCAACGCATTAAAGCAATGGCTGCGTAGCTCAACTGAATAGAGTATCTGACTACGGATCAGAAGGTTCAAGGTTTGAATCCTTGCGCGGTCACAAAATGAGAATGATAAAGGCTGTAAATCAACGATTTACAGCCTTTTATTTTCAGGTACTTACAGAATCACTTACAAAAAGACCTTTAAATTCATTAGTGAAAAAATAAATTTGAAAATTTGTATGGTTTATTTGCAGATGTAAAATAAATGTATATATCTTTGCAGAGAGAATTTGAGTCGAATTTCGCATAAATGTGAGATTTGGCTTTTTTGTGTTTATACACATACCCCTCATATTTTTTAGTAAATCCCCCATCTCTAGCATGGATGCCTTAATAACAATTAGGCATTATGACTACAATAAAAAGTAACATTCCCGGCTTTGATAATTATTACGTCACATTAGACGGAAAAGTTTTCAATCTGAATACTGGGAAATATCTAAAACCACAGAAACATCCACGCGGATATCTACGAGTTTGCTTATATGCAGACCTAAAGCCAAAAATGGAATCAATTCATCGGATTGTTGCAAAAGCATACCTTTCTAATCCGAACAACCTTCCTTGTGTCATGCACTTAGATGACAACCCAAAGAATAATCATGTATCAAACTTGCGTTGGGCTACCCACCAAGAAAATATGGCTGACAGAGATTCTAAAGACCGTCAAGCTAAAGGAGAACTC
Organism: Indolivaga alginatilytica; assembly: GCF_003201355.1. Lineage (GTDB taxonomy): Bacteria > Bacteroidota > Bacteroidia > Bacteroidales > Dysgonomonadaceae > Dysgonomonas_A > Dysgonomonas_A alginatilytica. The sequence goes on along the minus strand of NZ_QICL01000018.1, from coordinate 13,507 downwards.
CATGGACATTATGGAAAATATGGAGAAAAGCATAATGCATCAAAGCTATCTGATACAGAACGTAAAGAAATCTGTAAAAAATATTCAACGGGTAATTATCGATACAGAGAATTATCTGCTGAATATGGAGTCAGTCAAAGACAAATAGGAAATATCGTAAAAACATTTTAACAATCTAAATTATGACAACCACTATAAATATTTCTAAATCTGAATTATCAAGCCGGTTAATATCGGTTAGTAAAATTATTACACCGAAACCAGCATTACCGATTATGTCTTGTTTTCTATTCAAAGTAGAAAACAGAGTACTCCACATTTCAGCAGCCGATCATTCGGGGCGAATCAATACAACAATTGACAACGTAACAACAGAGGACGAAATAAGTATATGCTTCGAAGCAAAAATATTACTTGACGCTTTGAGTAGTCTTCCGGAGCAACCTATTGAGTTTCTAATTAATGAAAACCTGAATACTACTATTAAGTACAACGGGGGTAAATTTGAGTTGATGGGCAAATCATCCGAAGAGTTTCCTGTCGAAAATAATATACCTGATGCTACAAGTCTGTCGATACCAGTAGTCACCTTTCTCGACGGTATAAATAAGACATCGTTTTGCGTAGCTGATGATGATCTTCGCCCGGTTATGAATGGTATTTATATTGAATTGGTAGACAATACGATCAATTATGTAGCTTCCGATGGTCATAAACTAGCCTTAGCAACATACGAATTTCCGTTTACCCGAAGCCACTCTTTTATCCTTCCTTCAAAAATAGCCTCTATTCTGAGGAAAGTAATTTCACACAAAGAAGAAACGATTGATTTATTGATCGGCTCAAATAATGTACGATTCGCATTTGGAACATATATTATTGTCGCACGGCTAATCGAGGGCAACTATCCGAATTACCGCTCTGTCATACCGCAAAACAATGATAAAATTCTAACTATCGGAACATCTGCTCTAAAAAGTGCTTTAAGCCGTGTGATGGTATTCTCTAACCAGTCAAGTAACTTGGTTAAGTTCGAATTATCGAATGATAGAATCGAACTTTCCGCACAGGATATTGATTTCTCAACAGCAGCCAATGAAACGGTTACTTGTGAGTACAACAACGATTCTATGGCTATCGGTTTTAAAGGGCATTTTCTTACCGAACTTATATCTGCTATTCCATCCTCTGACTTACAGATGTCATTCTCAGATCAGAGTAAGGCCACTCTCATTACTCCTGTTGATGATAAGTCAACTGATAAGCTTACGTATTTGCTAATGCCGATGATGCTAAATGATTAAGAAATGAAACTAGGGAATACAGGAGGTGGTAATCTAGGCAAGAAATACCTCAAAATCAAAGGAAATGAAGTCATTACACCGGAAAATCAATTAAAGGTAGATGCCTTTAATAAATGGTTTAGCGATAATTATTTATTCCTTAAAAAGAAAATAACTTCTCAAGGGGGGGGATTTGATGAAGAGATATTTCACGAGACATATATCCGTATTGCGACTAAAATAGTTTATGGCGGTCTTGAAATCAAAGATTATGCCTTCTATTTCCATAGATCATATTACACAAACGCAATTCAATTAGCGATAAAAGAGAATCGATATGCCGATTGTGAATTTATTCAATTTAACATAGTTGACGAATCAGAAGAAAATATTGAAATTATGAAAAAGCAAGAAGAAACAATACAAGCAATAAAGGATTTTGTTAAGACAAATTATCCCGGGGATTATGATCTCTTCATTGGTAATATGATAGATGGTGTTACATATCCTGAATTATCAGTTAAAGCAGGCATAAAAGAATATATCATACAGAAGAAAATTTCAGAAATAAAAAATGCTCTTAAAAAAGAATTTACGGACATTTCTTTGCCTCATAAAAACAGGTATACTTCAGATGCGACTCAAATTGTAATTAAGCAGAACGATAAATATGTTCCGGAAGCTGAATCAACACTAAAAACATCGATGCAGAAGCCAATAAAGCTGAAACATCAGCCGAGAAAGCACGTAAAGCATCGCAAAAGGATTTAGATGAAAGATTAAAATATTACAACGAAAGAGAGAAAGCGGATCAAGAGTCATACAATAAGCAGTTAGAGAATCAACAAAAACAACTTGATCTAGAACAAGACGGATTCGATAAATCTCAAAAGCAGCTTAGTCTGAATTTAGATAAGGAGATATTGGCTATAAATAAGTATGCTCAGGAATTACTGGAGAAACAGCAAAAAGCAGAACGGGATAAATGGGATATCGAAAATCCGAATGGTTCAAGTACTCCATTCTCTCCTACTACTAAAACAATAGAAGATTTATACAAAATCAATCCTAATGCAGAAAAAGAGATAACTGACAGTTTTGTAATCGCGAGAAAAGCGTACGATAAAGGTATTGCTGATCTATTAAAAAATCTTACTGATAAATATCAGGATTATGCAAAACAAAGATTAGAGATCGAGAAAGAGTTTAATAAGGATATAGACTTTCTGAACGCTCAGAGACTAAATGCTCAGACCGATGCCGAAAAAGAAGTAATTGCCCGTAGTTTAGCTAAAGCAACCTCCGATAAAGGTAAAGCTCTTATGTCCTTTGATTTTGCAAGACTTAAAGAGTCGCCCGAATATGTAAGGGCTTTTGAAGATTTAAAGAACACATCTACGGAAACATTAAATTCTTTATTATCTCAACTAGACGAAGCAAAACAGACTGCAGCTTCTGTTCTTTCCCCAGATCAGCTGCGAGAATATACAAGTACTATTCAATCTATCATCGATGAATTGGTAGACAGAAATCCATATAAAGCATTAAGCGATTCGAGAAAAGAATTATCAAAAGCGGCAATAGAACTAGCTAATGCCGAAAAGCAACTTAGAATAATACAAGAAGGCGGCAAAGTAAGTAAGCTGATTGTTGAAAACGGTAAACTGGTGACAACTTATATCACCGAAGAGGAAGCCGTACTAAAGGTCAATGAAGCAAAAGATAAATATACCAAGAAGAACACTGATGTTATAAAATCTCAAAAGAAAATATTTGATCAGGTAAATGAATTATCTAAAGCTCTTACAGACTTAGGCAGCAATATGGGAGGGACATCGGGGCATATAATTAGCCTGATGGGTAACGTAACCTCTTTTATGACTACTTCGATGGAAGGGATATCCAAGGTTGCACAAACAGGAGCTCATGCCATATCTGCGATAGAAAAGGCATCTGTCATACTCGCTATTATATCAGCAGCTATCATGCTGATGAAAGAGCTTGATTCATTATTGCCGGATGCCCACGAAAAATATGAAAAATATGCTGCGAAAATTCAGCAGATAAATGATCTCGAACAAGCTGTGAGAGATTATGAAGTAGCTGTTTTAAAGGCAAAGCAAGCAGAAAAATCGTGGTTTGGACAAGATAGTTTGCAAAGCCTAAAGCAAGCTAAAGAATTGCAACAGGAAATAGTCAAATCTAAAGATGAGATAAATAAACAGGCACAAGCTACTTACCAAAACGAAAGCGGAGGCGGATGGGCAACGAGTTGGGCAAAAACAGCATTACAGGTTAGCAAAATAGGTCAACTAGATAAGCTATTAGGAACGGGATTATTAGATGGTAATTATGAAAAAGGGACTAGTGCTGCCATTGAAAACTTAAAGATCGAGACAAGGAAAAAAAGCAGCGGGCTATTTGGATCAGGGATTGGAGGTAAATCACAGAAAACGGAAGACCTGCGTACATGGGTTAAAAATAATCTGGGTTTTGATCTCTTTGATGCAGATGGATGGATAAACGAGGAAGCATATGAGGTCGTCATGTCTAAGTATGGCGATAAACTGGTGGGCCAAACCAAAGCTACACTCGAGGCTATGGCGGAATACAAAAAGCAGTATGACGAGTACATTGAACAACTTCATGAGTATGTGAGTAGCATGTATGAGCCTCTGGTTGACAATATGGTTGATTCTCTCTGGGATTGGCTCGATTCGGGCAAGGATGCACTGGATAGCTTTAAAGATTACGCATCCGCTACATTCAGGGATATAGTTACCGACATGCTGAAAACAATCGTCCTTAATGATGTTGTGGGTGATTATAAAGATACCGTTGCTAAACTCTATGAGGATTATTCAGCAGGGAAGATAACTGAACAGGAATTAATGGATGGTATTACAAAGCAAACCAAAGACCTTCAAAATAGGTATGAAACAGCATTACCCGGATTACAGATGTTCCTCGATGGTGTGAATAAATCCCTTGAATCTGTAACGGGTATAGACATAAAAGATCAGCAAGACAAAACCTCTCAGCAAGCATCCAAAGGCGGTTATGAAACCATGAGTCAGGATACAGGTACAGCCATTGAGGGGTTACAGCGTTCCACTCAAATGAGTGTATTAAATATCGAAGGATATATATTAACCTTAATTGGTATACATACCGATAGTAACAGTATACTGAGAAGTTTCTCTGCCAATTTTCAAGAATTGAGAAACATCGGACTTGATATAATGTATAATATTCAGGACATCAAGAAAAATACGAATGAGTTGTATGAGATAAATTCTGAGATTAAAGGTATGAGCAGGAAATTAGATAGTTTGTAAAAATGTGCACACTATTTAGAATTAAATGAGTTTTAAATTATAACGTTATAATGCAATAGTTAATATATTGTACTCAATTTAACACTAATAATTTATACAATGAAAAAATGGACGTTTTTATTCCCATCTTTATTTTTATTTCTAGCTTTTCAGTTCTCTTGTTCTAAAGATGATGGCTTAGCTTCTGATCTTAATACACCTGATAATTCATCATTAAGGACTATGGCGATATATACAGATTGGTCTGGAGATATAGAAGTTATTATCACCTCAAAAGCTATAACTGGATATCATAACTCTGTTTCAGTTGAAGTTCCATCAGATTATGTGGTAGTAGGTGGAGGTGCTTCGATATCAAATAGTGCGAAAGCTGGAGCTTTATTAACTGGATCTTTCCCTGATATGTCGCTGACTAAATGGAATGCAACCTCCAAAGATCATTTAGAAAAGCAACTTCATACACTAACAGTGTATGCTATCGGTATAAAATTAAAGGGTATTACAAAGAATACACTTAAAAGCTATATGACAGTTCAAACAGCAACAACAATAGGGGTTGCAGGGAAAATAACCAATACTAATGTCAATATGCTTCCAGGCTATATGATTGTTGGAGGAGGCGCCGAAATTATTCAAAAATCAGGACCTGGTGTTTTATTAACCAAATCAAGTCAGGATTATTATGTAGTCAGTGGAGCAGTCATGCTTAATAGTTGGCGTGCACAAGCTAAAGATCATATAGAACAATCTACTGCTGATTTAAAAGCATATGTGATTGGTATCAAAAAAGATATACCTGGCTTTGGCGAATTAGAAACTTTTAGTACCAGAAAATTTGCGTGGTCAACAGCTTCGTCCGGAGCTTTTACAACTACAGTTGATATTGAAGCAGAATGGGTACCTACATGTGTTGGAGCTGGAGCTAATTGGAATGGATATGGAAGAATGCTCTATAGCATGAAGCCCTCTTATAATCAATTTAGTGGAACAACAACAGATCATTCAAAAGCTGATACACCTGTTGCTATTGATCTTGTATATAATGTTATACGAAAAAAGAAATAACGATTGTATAGTAATGATATCTTTATTGAATGAAAAGCCCTTCATAATGAAGGGCTTTTTCTATGCTATTTTAGTTATAACCTTTCATATTCTATGGTTAACAAACCCTCATCAATGGCTTTCTGAGTAGGCATTCCATGCTCGTCAATGAGGCCCTCTCTTTTCGCTAATTCAATAACCTCTTCCTCTGTAACACCAATTTGTTCTGCGATTTCTTTAAAAGAAAATACAGGGTTGTCCTGCTTAGGGTATAATTCTTTCTTTTCCATAATCATAATTTATTATTAAAATACCCCTACTGGTTCTCGGCTTTTAATTATCGCTTTAGCGACAATTCTTGCTGAATTTTGGCATTCTAGTTTGCATCTGTTTTCGCCATTAATATTTTTAGCTTCAATATTATGTCTTGCCAATGTTTCGGCAAAATCAACAGTTGATAATTCAAGTTCTGACATATTATCTCTTATTTTAGCTGTATCAGGTAGATTTTTCTTTTCTCTGATAGTAGAAGTACCGCCTTCTCCATATAATGGCTCATAAATTGCATTGGTGCACTTCTTAAAGCCCAATGGCGACTCAACACCATGTTTGGCAAGGCAAGAGGTAAATTCTTTTCTTTTGATTTTGCCATCAAGTCTAGCTTTTATCCATTTATCGGATTTTCCCTTTTTGTGATATGCTGCAATATATCGATCACCTATTAAATCCGGATTCTTTTCTTCTTCTACTCGTTGAAAGAAAACTTCATTAACAAGAATACCTAATCGTTCATCCAAATATTGAGCATATTCTAAAGCAATTTGCTTATGTGCATAAGTACCACCACCTTTACCTCGCTTAATTTTTAAAAGGTAATTTTCAGTTACCTTTTGGAATTTACAAAGAGCGTGAATAAATCCTTTTGTTTGATCATTTCCTAACCAGTGTTTAGGGGCTTTGGATTCCACACTTCCGGCTTCTTTCCATAAATCGGTGAGACTAATCATATCCGCACTACAATTAATGCGTTCTATCAGTTCTCTTTTCTCTTGGTTGAATAATGTTACTTCTTTCTTCGCATCATTCTTTTTGTTTACTTTTGTCATAAAATCTATTGGTTTTATAGAGGCTTTTCAAAGTTTCCCGACCGTGATAGCCTCTTTTTTTGTTTCAAATATATTTCCTCTTCTCATTCTTTATTGCACTTGATGCAAATAGTTATTTACACCCCCTTTTATTATAAACCTTTATTTTGTCCGACAAAAAAGAAAAGCCATCAATCAAAAAGTTGCCTATTGTGGATACTTGCAACTAATCAATTAATGACTTTTTATATTTTTCTCAATCAACAGTATCCACAAAGTTGATTTCAGAACATTCTATCCTAATATATAAGTCGGACAAATTAATACCGTAATTATTTTATACATTTTATCCATCATATAATACAATCATTTAACACGATAGGGATTATTCGGCACAATGGCAAACCCTACGAGATCAATTCTATTGAAGATATAGAAAGCTTATTAGAGAGAATAAAGGGAGAAAAATAAAGTTTTTTTAATGAATACTTATTTATTATTCTATAATATGGAATAATATTTTGTATTCTGGAATAATATTTGTATATTTGTAATATAAATGATACCAATATGCGAATTATCAAAAAAAAACCATTAGTCGATTTCTATAAAAAGCACGCTGATGCTAAAACACCGCTAGAAGATTGGTATACTAAGACAAAAGATGCTGAATGGGGTGATTTTAGCGATGTGAAAAATACTTTTAATAGTGTTGACTCAGTTGGTAATGATAATTATGTATTTAATATTAAAGGAAATTCTTATAGATTGATTGCAAGAATATTGTTTAAGATCAAAACTGTGTATATAAGATTTATTGGTACTCATCCAGAATATGATGACATAGATGATGCCTCTAAGGTGTAAACAAAAATATCTTTGATATTATTATCTATATTTAGATTTATATAAAAAAAGCATTATGAAAACTATAACAAAGCAAGAGTATGACGTTCTCTTATCCAAGATAGAGGATTTACTTGAAGTTGTTAATAATGAAACAGCTATTGATGATCCTAATCTTGTTGAGTTAAATCTTCTTTCTTCTTTAGTTGAGGAATATGAAGAAAGATACTATCCAATTTCAAAACCAACTCTCTCGGATATACTGAAACTTCGAATGTACGAGATGAACTTGTCTCAGAAAAAACTTGCGGAGATATTGAATATAAGCCCATCAAGAATAAGCGAAATTCTATCAGGAAAAAGTGAACCTACTTTACCTGTTGCAAGAAGTATAAGTCAAGAATTAAATATTAGTGCATCTATTGTTCTCGGAGTTTGAAATTGTGATTTGCTTTCAAAATTGTATCTTAGTTCATTGAAATACATCAAAGAATAAAAAAGAGTAGCCGTTTGGTTACTCTTTTCACATTATATAAATAATTGTTTAGCTGATTCTTCTGTTTGGGAATATTACTTTCAACTCATGGTCTGCATATCGAGGGAATATTTGTAGTTGGCTAAAATCCTGTTCGTCAATTTTCTTTAATTCTTTTTTAATCTCTCTTTGTCGCTTCATCCCCCTTTCAATGCTGCGATTCACTTCAGAAAGTTCAGTGCGAAGCAAGTACCGACGTTTAATATTTGCTTCAACTATCTCTACCCTTGAAAAGGTTTCTCCCTTAATGATCTCTTCCATATAATTAAAGGCTTCGATGAATTCAAATTTAAAATCGAGTGCTTTCTGTCCGGTAAACCCCATCGTTAAAATCATAAACCCATCTCGATTCATTATGTACATAGGGTTACACTTTCCGCTATCATTTGTATAAGTACTTAGGACAAAACACTGACACGATTTTTCGTGTGAGTTCAAGAGGCTCTTTATAGCGTCTGTTACATGGAAATGTTTTTTTCCAAACTTTTCAGCAATCCTCAATCCTCAAGCTGTCTGTTCTTATTTGTCCGTTCTGACTAAATACCAATTCTTCCATAACTATTATAAATTAAAACAACCCTGTCTTTTCTTCACCCCGTATTTTGGAAGCCGGGCAAATACTCAGACAGAGTTGTAGTTATTTCTTTTAAGGTGGCTTCCAAACGACCTCGTATATTCTAAAATATAAGTCGTTGGAACTTTTTCCTCTTTTTTTTATTACATTTGAAATTCAATCACGATAAACTACCCAATTATGAAAAAGTTACTATACTTAATACTTGCTATTACCTTATTCACAGCATGCTCTAGCGATGACGATCCTGAAACGAACCAAGGGTATACGAGCTTTGTGGTGTTTCACAATGAAAATGTGAATTTAACAAATTGCATAGCTGCCTATAAAAGAGATAATAAATATTATAAGCTTGGCGAGTTAGGCAATCTTACAAAAGGAAAATATTCACCCGAGATAAGTCTTGCATCACTTTCATTCCCAATTACAGAGATCTATATATTTAGTGATTATAACGGAGTTATAAGATTTGATGATGTATATAAATTAAATCAAAACACCAAAAATATAATCACTATAAAGAGCGGCACTAAAGGAATTGAAGTTAAAGACAAAACAGATCCAACACAATACCCTCAATAAAATATATACAATATAAAAGCCTATTGATTGACTCGGTAGGCTTTTTTTATTTTCACCTCATTTTTGTATATTTTCGGGGGCAAATTCGCTCAAAACCAACTAATCTCTATCTATAACTATTATCTTAAGCTATAACTAATTCGGCAAACAGATCCTAGGGGAAGAGGTATAGCAAGCCTTAGAAGGTATTTTAGACCTTTAGCTATACCGATTAGTAACTTATTCGTATAAACGAGTCCCTTTTTCATCGGGGTTGTCATTACCAAAGATTAACAACCTTTACGGATTTAAACGCTTTGTCGTTTCGTACGAGTCTCCGCTTTAGCGACTCCCATTCTGAGTACGTTCCCCTTTGAATGGTTAGACTATGATAGACAAGCGTTGATTTCTCCCGTCAGACTATCAAATCAGGCAAAAGAAAAAGCCCGAATCAAGTTGCGATTGACTGGGCTTTTTCATATATAAATACCGCAATGGGTAAGTATAATCAGCTTAATAATACTAATCGCAACTTAATATCTAATCTAATATATAAATTGAAATCATTTTTTATGGAGATGGCTTGTTTTTATGTTAAAATAAAAAGTTAAAACAGACTAATTATTTGATTGTTAGATTGAAAAATATTTTAAATTTAGAATTGATTCTAAATAATATCATCCCTTTTAGAAGATAAAGGGGCTTATGCTTCTATTTAACCATCCTAATAATTCCATCATCACCACAATAATGCTGTCCTTTTCTTAGTCCAAGACTATTCTCTGGCAATCCTTCTGTTATTACTTCCAACGTATCAGTATCAGAAGGTATACTAGCTCGAAATCCTCTAAGTAGTTTATTCGACGAGTCAAATTCAGAAACTGACATCCCACCATATCCATACTGCCCAAATCTATTTTCAAATTGTGATTCTATCCCAGTGGCTAACATTCTTGTTTTGTTATTATTATATTCTAATTCAAAACGTGATCCGTATTCACTAAATACCCATCTACCATAAATATCTCCATTAGCATCTATTAATTTTATTGACCTATCTTCAGGATCAATTATTATTCTATTCCCATCTTTATTACTCTCAAACAGACCTCTCATTAATATATTACCTAAAGCATCCCATAAAATATTACCTTTTGCTAACTGTCCCGATCCATCCATTCTAAGAATAATATTAGCAATGCTTTCTATCGCATCGTCAAAAGTACCACCACCCCAAAGAAAAGGATCGTCTCCTGCTTCGGTAACAATACCGCTAATCCCTGCATTCTCTTTCCAAACATTTCCTACCATGTGGCCTAAGCGAATAAGAGTAGTAAGGATTAAACCGCCCTCGATAGTAGTATTGTTTTCTAAAGCAATACGCAAATAGTTTAGGGCCTTTACATTTCTCAAAGCTCCGTTAGCCGCCCGCATCGCTTCTAAGTATTGAAGATCGGCAATCTCTCTATTTGTCTCGATCGTTTTATCAATCGTTTTCAAACGGGAATAACGAGGTTTATCTCCGATCGTATAAGTATCTTCAAATGTCTCCAGGCTCTTTTCATAACCGAAAACACGAGACTCTTTGATGCCATATTTAAGAATATCGCTTATCAGATTAACTCTTTGTCCCAATCCCATGCTTAACTCATTGTGATAAGCCCATACAGGATCTACAGGACATGTATAGGTTGAGTTGTCCATGCGAACACTTTCCATCCATTCGGTAGCTTCTTCTAGTAGTAGCTGTTCCGCTTCTCCTACGTACTGATCTCCAACTAAAGATATATCGAAATTAAAGAGGGTGTAGAAATCACCAACTTTGGGTCTTAAAATATCATTTGGAATAGTAATATTCGGGAGAGACTGATCATTGATTATCTCAAATTCGCCCGTTTCTCCCTCTATTGTCGAAGGATGGTATTCCAATTCGAAAGTTCGTCCGGCCAACCAACTGTTATCTCCAAAAGTAAGTTTCAATGTTTGCCCGGGCAATATGTAATCTTCACTAAAGTTTAGTCCCGAATCTTTAAAATAAAATATCAACCAAGGGTTGCCATCCTGATCTTTTTGGGTATCATCTATCCGCAATGAAGTAATTTCGCCGGTACGTTGAGGAAATATATGATCGAAGAATTTAACCCTCTCTATGATCTGATTAGGAAGCATATTAGGAATAGCATCTATAAAATCACCATTCGAAGCCGGTAGCCTTAGACGTTTTTGTACTAAAGCATCTACAACTGATCCCGGTTCTATACCTCGATAATTGGTTGGTATATTTCGTGCTCCTCCAAAAGCAAAAAGTCGGGTGCAATAATCATCGTTATTTTCATTCGATCGCTTGAATTCTTTTAATGCCTGATCGATCTCTAGGTCTATAGCTTCTGATTCTGATTCATAATAACCGAGATTGAGAGTCTTACTTTCATAATCTAACCACCATTCAGCACCGAATTTCTCTGCAATATTAGTAAGGCCATCGAATGTGTTTTGATTCTCAAAGGATATTTCGATGGGAGTCATAACAGGGAATACACCTATTTTCCACTTATCGGCTTCATCCATTAAACCGAAATACTCATTGATATTTACAAGGGCAATCTGTAGGAACTGTTGCGGTGTGCCCGTTAATGTCCATGCCGCTTCGCTAAAACCCTGAAAGGTATAGAAAAGTACAAAATCAAGAAAAAACATTTCAATTGCTTCGAATTTCAGCGTATATCTTAGTTCGTATAGACCTTTCTGTTCGGGTAACGATTCTTTTCTGATTGTATAAATGCGATCTTGATACTTAACGAACATGCCTCTTCCAAATTCGAAATATTCAGTGTAATTCAATGAGAGCTGTATGTAATGCTCATTCATTAATTCTCGTTTGAAGAGTCCTCCGGCAAAGCCTATTTCTGCAATCTTATTACCGTTGATGTCAAATATATCAATGTCTGAACCTGTTATTATCATAATCTTTCATTTAAAGTAAAAAGACCGTCAAATAAAAGTTGCCTATTGTGGAAGTTTGCAACTAGTATTCAACAGTCTTTTTATGTCTTTTTTTCGGAAACTTCCACATAACCGATTTATAGTAATATATAAATCGAAATATTTTTTTCCTGATAATCCCTCCTGCTCTTATATTTTATTATAAACAGTATTGTTTCATGATTCCAAGACAATTATATATCAACGGAAAAGATGCTTGGGAAACTTGGGGAGTTTTTCTTGAAGAAAATAGTGAGCGAGCATTCCTTCTTCCGGCTAATAATAAAGAGTTTGTTAGCAATAAGAATAGATCGGAGCACGGAAAACGAGTCCTTGTTAATAATCCCAGATTAGATGAGCGTGATGTTCAGCTAGTCTTTTGCATTTTCGCCAATTCAGAAGATGATTTCTTAGAGAAATATGAATCTTTTGTTGCTGAACTAAATAGTGGATGGGTTCAAATGAAAGTGATCAAAGTAAAGAAAGTCTACAATTTTACAACTACTAGCTTTCTTGATTTGGGTTACTATGACGATAAGGGAAAACTATCAGTGAAGTTTAATGAACCTAATCCAGATGATCGTTCCATAATTAGATTTTATATGGCATTAGGTACTCAAGATTCTAAAATAGTGCAAACACAAGATAACAAAGTAGTAATTAAGTGATATTATAGATATGGCACAAGAAGAACAACAATTTAATCTAATCAAAATAACAGACCTTCCTCAGGCATCAACTACAGAAGGCTTGGTAACCATAGGAGTCGACAATACAAGTAAGAGTGTTCAGGTTAGCATTGAGCAACTAAAAGGAAACAAAGGTGATACGGGCGACAACGGCAAGGATGGAGCTACTCCGACTATCGGAGTTAATGGTAATTGGTTTGTCGGTAATATCGACACAGGCAAACCCGCACGAGGTGAAGATGGTAATAATCTCTCAAGTAAATCAATTTACAATGTTTCCCTAACTACGGGGAACTATGCCTATGCAGACAAAACAACTGCTCGCAATGCCGTCACAACAACTTTAAGAGCGTTAGGGCAAATCATAATTTATTCATATGGCTCTAATGAATTTGTTTCTCTTCCATTCACTAATATTGGTAACTATGTCATTAATGCAGCCACAGGAGTACAGGCAGCAAGTCCAAATCATATCGCCCATTCGGCTGCAATACCCACAGGAACAAAACAGATAGAACTTCAAGTGTTCACCTCGAGCGCAAACGGCGGAGCATTTTTTAACGCATCGAA
>NZ_QICL01000017.1 GCF_003201355.1 Indolivaga alginatilytica | reverse complement strand
CAGAAAGTCAGATCAACATCCGGACTACTAGTACATACGATGGGTAAAATTGCAATCGCATTTATTTATCTAATTTTTTAAATACTGATTCGCATTAATAATTCGTTTATCTGTATAGTATATATCCCGTATTTGTGTGTTTTATAGGCAAAATCCTATAAAAACTGAGTCAGAAGCTGTGCGTTTTTCTCTCGCTCTTCTCTCTCAAAACTGGCCAGATAGTGCTCTGTGGTACTCAGATCGTTGTGTCCTAGGGATTCACTTATATAGGCTATGTTTGCCCCGCTTCTCTTTAGGGTGGTTGCATAGCTGTGACGGGCTGTATAGGTGGTTATGTTATCCTTGATACCCAGTTCACGTGCAACCAGATTCATGTATTTATTGATTCTTTTAATTATATCTCTTGTCCTGACTTTCTGCTGGTTGGGAGTTTCAATACCATTCAGATAAGGAAATATGTAGGAGTTTACAGAAGGTGGATTGCCCCACTTAGAGATCACATTTTGAAGATCATCATTTAAAGGAACTCTGATACGTTTTATGTTCTTGGTTGTTCTACAGGTCTTTTGCCTGACAAAGCATATCTCATCATCTATAATATCAGAGTATTTGAGTTTAACCATATCGGCTACATTCAATCCGTTACAGAAATAGATAAACAACCATAAATCACGATATTTAAGCAGGGTTTCACTGAAATGTGTAAAATGATAGATTTGTTTTATATGGTCTATGGATAATGCTTTCTTGATGGAGTCACCTGTCTTTATCTCATACTTGCCTCTACCGAACGGATACTGGCTATCTTTGATAACTCCTGTGCGTTTGGCTTCATTCATGATTGCCCTCAGGTTACGCATGTGCATGCCTATTGAAGTAGTATTTTTAGTTTTAGTCCAAAAGGCTTCACAACGTTTCAGCCATGCAACAGTAATAATATCAAAGGGGATATTTCGTCCTCCAAATTCTTCTAAAATAAAAAGGGTATTTTGATTCAGATCTTTTGTACCAATCCGACCTTCTGCGTCGAGTTGTTTTATTTTGGCTTCCAGCACTTTATTCACACTTTCGCCCGAACCATTTCCCAAACGTGTATCGAGTGAGGAAAAAGAAAAATCTCCTTTCTGGCAAAGGGCATCTATATTTTCTTTGACAACATAAAATGATTCTTCGATACTTTTTCGGATATCGGATAATGTTCTGTTACGTGTATTGGAAAGGTTATCCCATTCTTCCTGTGTTAAGTTCTTTCCTGTTGGAAGATACTTTCGGACACGGTTGTGATTGACACGTATTCTGACCGGATAATTACCGTCTGCTCTCTTGGTTCTGTTGTCCAGTACTGCGGCTATGGTAATGCCGTCCCTTCTGTAATTGTACATAAATCTCCTATTTTTTGATTTATGCTATATATCCTCAAATAAAAAAAAATATAAAGAGTTAGGGAATTTCAGGAGAATAAGTACAGTTTTCGATTGAAATCCTATTCAATTCCTTATTGAAAAAGACCTCTCAATTGTAAATTAAATCTTACGGTATTGGGGAAAATGATCTCTAGGGAGATGCAATATTTTAAACTGTGAGTTTATACTAAAAAAGAGGGTTTTAGCTTAGCAGATACTAATATTAGCACTATTTTAGCATAGATTTAGTTTCTCTTTGCTCATAATTGCTCGATTTCTTGAAAATGATCCCCAAATAGCCTGATTTTGAGGTAAAATTCCTATATAATGGCTTAAAAATAAAAACTATAAATCGGGCTATTTTGGGAACTGTACAAAAATTGGAGACAATGGGTATTTCGGATAGAAAAAATATAATATTTATGAGAATCTGCTTCACTTGCTTCACTTTAGACATAGTGATCTATATCATCTTTCGTCGTTGACGACTATGACACATTTTTCTAAAATAGTGAAGCAAGTGAACTAAGTGAAGCTATATTGCAATAATTTAAACAAAGTTCTAATCGATAGTATAGATTGACTGAGATGACTCTAAACTAGGTATTTATTTAGGTGTTTTATCTCATAAGATAGCGTCTGCAAAGAGAGTTTCTAATCAGATATTAAAGGAAAAGATAGATTTGATTTATTTACGTAAATTCTCTATATTACAAATGCTTACATTCATGTGCGTCTTAAAACCAAGGGTGTGTGCAAAATGTGTGCAATAAAAAATAGAAAAAGCAATTACATCTCTGTAACTGCTTCATTTCTAAGTGACCCCGGAGGGGCTCGAACCCTCGACCCATTGATTAAGAGTCAATTGCTCTACCAACTGAGCTACGGAGTCTTTTATTTGGTGGTACAAAAGTAAAACAATTTATTTATTAAATATTGATTTATGTCCTAAAAAAGCTCTTTGTCTGCATTTTTAGGTTGCATCTGTGATTAAATACATATTTTAGCGACCAATAAAATAACTTCTATAAGAATGCAGAATAAAGATTTAGAAAAAGATTTTATGAATATGGTACAGCTTCATGAGCGTATCATCTATAAGGTCGCATCTTTCTATGCAGATATAGATCAAAGTATTAATGATCTATATCAGGAAGTTATCCTCAGCCTTTGGAAGGCATATCCGTCATTTAGAGGAGACAGCAAGTTATCGACATGGATATACAGGATAGCATTAAATACCTGCATTACATTTTTTCGTCGAAATAAACGAAAGCCTACTTATGTGGATTTAGTTATTGATATCCCCGACACACCTGATAATAATGAGGAAATTGTAGAACTCTATAGGTTAGTCAATCAGTTAGGAAAAATAGAAAGAGCACTGGTTCTTTTATATCTGGATGAGAAATCATACAAAGAAATTGCCGAAATTACAGGTCTGACCGTCACAAATGTATCTACTAAAATAAGTAGGATCAAAGAGAAACTAAAGAAAATGTCTAATGAGTAAAGTTACCTGTTATGGACTTAGATAATATAAAAAAATCTTGGAACGAGAATAATGTCCTCCCGGCATTATCTGAGGATAAGATACACAACATAATCAATAAAAGAGCAAAAACAGCTCTCGATAAACTTGTATTTTTTGAGATATTTGGATGCTTGATATTGATCCCTCTACTTCTTCTCCCTTATCTTCATGGCATTGCTTTTCCTCAGATGCCATATCCGGTTTTCACTAAATATTTTTATTTTGCGACATGTATTGTGGGATTCATTTGGCAGATATATAAATATAAGCTTCTTAAGAAAATAAATATAAGCCATACAACTATTGCAAGATGCTCGATATATATGTCAGAGTATAAACTATCTATAAACAGAGAGAGAATAGTAGGAGTATTATTCATCCTTATTTTTATTTTTTCATTTGCTTACTCTTACACAGATTTGGTGCATGGCGAACAGGAAAAATTAAAATTCTGTATATTCAATATAATATTATTCGTACTTGCTTGCTCTATTCTATTATTTTATTATAAATTAGCTTATTATAAGCGTATCAAGTTCATTGAGGCATCACTAAGAGAAGCCCGGGAAATGGAAAATGGCTGATTAACCCTATTGTTTATGAATGCAAAAAAACTAATTCTTGCCTTTATTGTATTTCTGATAACCATTTCAGGAATATCCGCTGAGGAAAAGATCCCCACAGGTTCTATTCTATGGAAAATATCGGGTAATGGGCTTACAGCTCCGTCCTATATCCTAGGTACACATCATATCATAAAAAAAGAGATACTCGATGATTTTAAGGGGATAGATGAAGCTTTGAGTAATACGGATCAGGTTGTAGGTGAAATCGACATGGATGAGATAGCTTCCAAAAGCAGTTTTATGCAAAATGCCGTTATAATGCCTGATAGTATCACATATAACCAATTTTTGTCTGAGCATGATTATGCTGTACTGGATTCTAACCTTAAGGCTGTATTACATGTTGGATTGGATAAACTTTCGAAGCTGAAGCCTGTAACAATAAGTTTTTTATATCTATTTAAAATATATGGCAAGGATATGCAATCGGAGCCTATGGATTTATATTTCCAGCAAATAGCCAAAGAGAATAATAAACCTATAATCGGGCTGGAAACCATCGAAGATCAGATGCAACTATTGTACTACTCAACTCCTATTGAAAAGCAAATTCTGGATTTATTATGCCAGACATCGAATAGCGAATATACATCGAAAGTTATAGGTGAGCTGGACGATTGTTATAGCAAAGGAGATTTAAACTCTATTCTCAAATTCATGAATGATGAAAATGACCCTTGTCCCGACACTCAGGAAGAGAAGGCCCAAGTAAATAAAGACCGGAATGATAAATGGCTGTTAAAGCTGCCTTCAATAATGGCTGAGAGAGCAAGTTTTATTGCTGTAGGCTGTATGCATATTGCAGGAGAAGATGGTTTGCTCTGGCAACTTAAGAAAATGGGTTATACCGTAGAGCCGGTAAAGTAAGTAACAGTAAATATTTATTATTACATTTTACAATTACAACTATCTCTTGCTATTACACTTACCAAAGTAACAAATAGGTCTGAGACCTTATTTACTATTCCAGAAATCGAGATATTGCCGAGCAACCTTCATATAATCGTGATGCCTTTCAACAAACAATCGCCCCTCTCCGGCTCGTTCGCCGATCGTGTTCTTATGCAAAATAAGATCCTCCAGTTTTTTGTAGATATCTTGTTGATCGGGGTATACATTTACAATCGGGCGAAGTTCTTGTTCGTGGAGCAGCTCATACATAGCAGGCTCTCCGCCTCCTACAAGGACTTTTCCTAAAGCCATTGTAAGCAAGCCATTCATAGCGGGGGAATACGAATACAATTGGTCTAAAACAACATGAGCATCTTTGATCCGGCTAAGATATTCGGAATACATGACCGATTCGACTTTGGTAACTTTGGAGTCGTTAGGATACGACTGTGTAATCTGCTGTATAACCTCATAAAGAAGATCAGTACCTTTAAATTCGTTCCGAGCCTTATTGATTCCAATAAAAAAATTAATCCTTTCTGTAGGAGGAAGTTCTGTCAATAACACTTTGCCTGTATTAACAGGTAAAGGGATATACTTCAACTTTTCACTGTAAAAATCTTTATAAGCTTCATAGTATTCGTACAAACAGGCTATTATGCCATTACATGATTCTGCAATTTCGATATTGGCATCCTCCCGTTTTGTTCCGATCCAATTTTCTATTAAGAAGTCACTTTTTGTTCTTGCATTTTTGATATCCCCGATATAGAATTCAGAGTATTTATATTTCTGGCTGAGGCAAGCCTTTATCCAGAAATAATCATCGCCAAAGGCTCCCAGAAAGATTTTCTTATTGTGTCGTCTCAAATACCGGTATAACTCAATATTGACTCTTATATTCTGTGTTGTAAAGCAAGGATTGGTTATCTGAACAATATCGTATCCTTTAAAATTCCGGAGATTAGAAGATATAGTTAACAAGTTAGCTAAAGTATCTTTTAAACTAGAGCTTTCGCGTTTAAGATCTATATCCCGATGATAATTTTTGAAGCCATCACCATCGGATGCAACTGTTACATCATGTCCGAGAATCTTTAATCCTTCAGACAATGTAAGGTGTAACCCGCTATAATCTCCCAGTAACAGTATTTTCATTTATAAATAGTAAGTTCTCTGACTTATTTATTGTTGATCTTTATTAAGTAAAGCGAATATTTAATGCGATATTTTATCACCATAACCATCTCTGGTCGTTAAGCCTGCCAAAGCAACCTTAGTTACAAAAAGTAAACAAAATAAGTGACAAAAGTAACCGATAAATAGCCAATAAGTGTCACTTTCGTGATTCACCTAAGTGTCTGTATTTAAACAAATAACAATCCAAAAGGTTACAAAGGTAACAAAAGTAACACTTTTTTCACTGTTTTTATTTTTCCTTGTTTACTGTCGACCGACCGGTTTACTGATAACTGACAGATAAAAAATTTAGCATTAATTCCAAGCCGGATCATAACTTGTTGCCCGACCACGTTGCTCATACTTAAGATCCTGCAACATCGATGAATTGACTCGCAGAGATATATAATAGGTCGCATATGGACCTATCGGATTAAAACTGGCGGTAATATTCCAACAGTGTAAGTTTCTCGACAGATTACACGTCAACCACGAAATCCTCTGCCCCGGAACATCATAACTGGCATTAAAAGATAGGTTCCAGTTTTTGGTCGGTTGGATCGAGCCATTAAAACTGAGGTTATGAGTAATAACTCCTTTAAACCGTTCTTTGTTTAAATCGAATACTGAATTATAACTCATGTTATAATTAATTGACAAATTCCATTTGATGTCACTCTTCAGGAATCCATCCTGATCGAACTCTCCTGCTGCTTCCTTTTTATCAAAAAGGCTCTGGCGAGGTCCTCCATCTTCAGGAATATCCCCATCTTCATCCGACAAATCGGCTTCCGGATTATCTCTGCTCTTATCATCTTTTGACGTAGAATCTCCTCCCTTGCCAAACCATTTTTTGAATGTATCCTGATTTATTGAAGGCGATATGGTATATCCTGTGCTCACCAGTCGCGCTATACCCCCGTTTCCAATAAGTAAACGGTCTATCCGCTGTCCTTTATTATCATACATATATGGGTCCCACACTCCGTTAAGATTGACTGTTAAGCTTTTGCTCAATTTCAACCGCATATTAGTTCCGATATTACTCCATTTGAACTCATCCGCCATCATATTGTAACTGAAATTTATCCCTAAATTATCGATCAAACTGATAATCTTAGTAGAGTCATTTTCAGTACCAACTTTCATTTCAATATTATTTTCGAAACTAAAATTTATATTCCCTTGTCTCCCTGCACTCGAAGGGCGAAATATTTCATTTTGGAAAGGTGAATATAAATGTGTTTGCAACTCTCCGTTCGCATCATAATAGGAATACTTCTTATAAGAGCCAAAGCGGGGATCGGTAAAGTCGGGATTACCACCAAAGCTAATAGAGGGGGTAAATACATGCCGTATCTTTTGCAATTTACCTATTTTAAAGATCGGTTCATAGAAACCATATAGCCGTGTCTGAAAACTTACATTATAATTAAAATCATAAGAGCGGAAAAACGAATAAGTGGTATCTGCAAGTACATGAGCATTTTGTACGGGATCCCATTTCTGACTGATCGAACGGCTATACCATCTCTCGTTATAGCTAAAGCTAGGGGTTACATTCAAATAATTCAACACGCTGAAAGTTCCTGCTGTCTGAACCCTATGTTGTACACCATTACTCCAGTCCTTCACCAGATTTGATTTGAATAGCAAGTTGTCTTTCGTTGTGATACTATTTCTTAAATCACCTGTATAATTTAAAGAAACCTTTTCGTACCACTTGGCTGAACCAACCGCCTCTTTTCTCTTAAACGGAAAAATACGACTCATAGTAACTGTAAGGTTGGGCAATGTCAAAGATATAGTGGTATCTCTCGTAATCTGGTTAGCCGTTGCATTGGCTGTCATTGTAAATGGCGAATTGGGAAAACGTTGAGTAAGAGTTACTGTTGAACTTCTCGTATTGTCGGTTCCCGACTGAGTAAAAGCAACATTTAGACTATTCCTGTTATAAGTAGACGATCGATAATTGACACTGGCGGCGAGTGTCCTGAACATATTTGCTTTCGGATCCTGACTATGCTGCCAGTCTATCGACATATCTTTCGATTCACTGAATGTCTCGGGAATATCACGATCTCCCCTCTTCGTATACAGGTAGTTAACATTGAATGAACCACTGTATCTATAACGTTTTTTGTATGTTGATCTGGCGGAAAGCCCCCATGAGCCTTTTGTATATATTTCTCCGGTCAGAGCCAAATCAATATTGTCATTGATGGCAAAGTAATATCCACCATCACGCAAGTTAAAACCACGATCCATATCATCCCCGTAGGATGGCATAATAATTCCCGAAGAATATTTTTCACTGAATGGGAAAAAGCCAAAAGGTATTGCTAAAGGCAATGGCAGCCCTTCAATCACTAAATAAGCAGGCCCTGTTACTACATTTTTCTTAGGGCGGACTTTAGCCTTGGTTAGCATCATGTAGAAGTGAGGATGATCGTGATTATCGCAGGTCGTATATTTCCCGTCACACATAAAGAATGTATCATCAGCATTTTTCTTTGCTTTATCGGCTACTATATACCCTTCTCCCTGTTGGGTAATAATAGTTGTCATATACCCTTTTCTGCTTTTGAAATTATAGCTTACCGATTTCATCTCATACTCGGCTCCATTATCGGTAAATACAGGACGACCAAACTCCTTTCCGATCGAATCCAAACCATATGTAGCATGTACAATGCTGCTATCCATATTCATGGATATATTTTCGGCCTGAATACCCATTGTCTGATAATTGACTTTACTATCGCCATACAGGAAACCCCTATTGTCGGAAGTAAAAACAATAGAATCATTTGCCGAATAATCTACAGGTGCATCCAGTGAATTTTTTTTGCTCTTAGTGGTATCTTGGGCTATTGTATCGGGGACTTGAGGACGCAGACTATCCGTCGTTAAAGCACGATCAGATGTTACCGAATCCTGCAAAAACGAGATATTTGAGTTTTTCTCCGCTTGTTGATATAATTGTGCTCCCCAAAAAGGAGAAGAGAACAACACAAACAGGAAAGTGTATATACAGAAATGAGTCTTCTTCATCAAAACGGATTCGACCTGATAATTCAAACTGCAAAACTAAGCATTTAATAAAAAAGGAAAAGCTAAAAAAACGAAAATCTAACCTTATTATCTATTCCTTATGAATAAATAGGATGAAAAAGATAAACTTTTACACTTTTCTAGTGTTATTTACCGGATTTTGATTCGGCATAGACTATGTTTCCATGTAATAATTCAGACAAATACAGATTATAAAAAAGGTAAAATAGTCTTACACTAAAAAAATATGTATCTTCGGTAATCAAATATTCTATGAATCATTCGCTACCCTAAAAGTAAAGAAAAGCAATCGGATATTTTAATAGAAATAGTAAATTAATCTAATAGAAGAAATGGGTTATATTATACCAAAGCTACCATTAAATGTTGATGTTGAAACTAAAGCCATCTTGAAACAATTAAATGCAGCAAATAAAAAATTAGCTGAACTAAAAGGTGTCGCCCTTACTATTCCAAATGAAAATATTTTGATTAACACTCTTTCTCTTCAGGAAGCAAAAGATAGTTCAGCAATAGAAAATATTGTAACTACTAATGATGAACTATTTAAAGGTGAGTTAGATATTGAGCAAAAGGCATACATGGTATCAGAAGCAACAAAAGAAGTTCTTAATTATGCACTAGCCTTAAGGTCTGGATTTAGTCTGGTAAGAAAAAGCCTTCTATTAACAAACTCTCATATCAAACAAATCCAGGAAATATTAGAAGAGAACAAGGCCGGTTTTCGTACAGTTCCGGGCACGACTCTTAAGAATCAATTAAAAGAAGTCGTTTACACACCTCCTCAAGACAGAATGCAGATAGAAGGGTATATGACAAATTTAGAGATTTATATCAATGATGATTCTGTATCGGAAGTAGACCCTCTTATAAAAATGTCAATTATACATCATCAGTTTGAAAGCATCCATCCGTTTTATGATGGGAATGGACGTACAGGACGTATCATTAATATATTGTACCTTGTAACAAAAGGACTACTCGATTTACCTATACTTTATTTAAGTCGTTATTTTATTCGAACTAAAGCTGAATATTACACTTTATTGCAGAAAGTGAGAGACACTAACCAATGGGAAGAGTGGGTACTTTACGTATTAAAAGGGGTAGAGCAAACAGCAACTCAAACTATACAGTTGGTAAAAGGTATTTCTTTGTTAATGACGCAATACAAACAAGAGATGCGCCCATTATTAGGGAAAGCTTATAATCACGAATTGTTGAATAATTTATTCAATCACCCATATACTAAGATTGAATTTGTAGTTAGAGATTTAAATGTGACCCGGATAACGGCAACCGGATATTTAGAGAAATTGGTAAAAGCAAAACTATTAACTAAGATTAAGCTAGGCAAGTATAATTATTATCTAAATATGCCCTTAATAGACTTACTAATGAGTACTAGTGGCGAAACCCAATCACCGCACGTTGAGCAGATAGAGTCAATAAACAATTGATTCAACAACTTCTAAAAACTATACCTGTCAAAGACAACGTGTATAGAAAAACATAGAAACCTATACATATTAAGTCTTACGTGTATAGAAAAACACGGAAACCTATACATATTAGGTTTGACATATATAGAATAATGCATAAAACAGTGTAACATTAATACCCTATATTCTGATTCGACATAGGGTATTCCTCAAAAGAATTCTGTTTTTTTATGACCCTTTCATTTCCAATTCTCCACTTTGAAATAAGCAACATATAACATTTTTAGTACCTTTGCCAATCATGCGGAGGATTTCTGATCCAAGCATATACGAACTCAAGATACAAGAGCATATTACTTATTTATGATGAATACAGTACACATAGATTTATGTCCCGTCTGTGCCAATAACAATTGTCCGGAGACCCTTATTTGTAAAGATCATTTGGTTACAGGCGAACTGTTTTCAGTACATCGATGCTCTAAATGTAATTTTGCCTTTACTCAGAATTTTCCTTGCGAAGAAGAAATAGGCAAGTATTACGATGCTCCTGAGTACATTTCTCATTCCGATACTCATCAGGGATTCATAAACTCATTATACCACCAAGCCCGAAAGATATCTTTGAAGTCAAAGACCAAAATGGCATCGAAGTATTCGTCCGAGACTGCCGAAACCCTGCTTGACATAGGTTCGGGGACAGGTTATTTTCTGAATGCCATGCGTCGAAAAAAATGGATTGTTACAGGCATCGAAAAATCGGAAACAACAAGGGAGTACGCCCACAAAAAATTCGGGCTCAATATTCAGGATTCAGAATACTTATTTAAAATGCCCGACAGAACAAAAGACGTGGTGACTATGTGGCACGTACTCGAACATATAGAGAAACTGAATGATACAATGGCAAACCTCCATCGGATATTAAAAGACGACGGCGTTCTGTTTGTGGCCCTACCCAACAAAAAATCGGCAGATGCGATTGCCTATAAAGAACATTGGGCAGCATACGATGTACCTCGTCACTTGTGGCATTTTTCACCTGATGATTTTAAACAATTTGCAGAAAAGCATAACTTTAAGATCGAAAAAATGAAACCGATGTATTTCGATCCGTTTTATATAGCCATGCTGAGTGAGAAAAACAAAGGAACTTCTACAGCAAGCCTCGCAGGTCTGTTCAAAGGGTCTTTGTTTTTCATTCAAAGCCTTTTTAATACACGCAGATGCAGCTCTATTATTTATATACTTAAGAAGAAATAAGGTCTCAGACGTTTAAATACATACACAATATGATACAAGAGGAAAAGTCAGTACTTAAGAAATTACTCCAGCACGTTATAGCTATCGTTTGCTTCTTAGCCGTCACACTCGTATACTTCAGCCCCGTTTTGGACGGCAAAGTACTTCAGCAAAGTGACGTTCAACAATACAAAGGAATGTCGCGCGAATTGGCTCAGTATTATGAAAAAGAAGGCCAATCTTCGGCATGGACAGGCTCCATGTTTTCGGGAATGCCTGCCTATCAGATCGGAATATGGGGAGGAGCTCCTAATTTTCTCGATTATCTCGAAGCACCTCTAAAGGCTCTGGGGAATAGCACCTCGGGACCTGTATTCGCAGGTATGCTGATGGCTTATATCCTATTTTGTGTCATGGGTGTTGGTTTTTTCCCTGCCGTATTAGGAGCAATAGCTTACTCTTTATCTTCTTATAATATTATAATTATTGATGCCGGACACGTTACCAAAGCGTGGGCAATAGCCTATATGCCTCTCATAGTAGCCGGATTGGCAGCAGCTTTCAGGCGAAAGTATCTTATGGCAGGGCTTTTTATGGCACTCGGCTTAGCATTACAAATTAAGAATAACCACTTGCAGGTTACCTATTATACCGGATTATTATGCGTATTTATATACCTTGGATTATTAATTAATGAGATTCCAAAGAAGAATTTCTCCGGATTATTCAAAGCGACAGCAGCTTTAGTTGTTGGAGTTGCAATTGCTGTACTTTGTAATTTTGGGAATATATATGCCAATTACGAAATGTCGAAAGAAAGCACACGCGGACAATCGGAACTGACTCAACCTACCCAATCGGAAAAGCAATCATCGGGTCTTGATAAAGAATACGCCTTCGCATGGAGCTACGGCAAAATGGAAACCCTATCGCTTTTGATTCCCGATATACACGGCGGAGCTTCGGGAGGAATATTATCTCCATCGTCTAACCTATACAAAGCAATCAGAACAAATGCACCTCAGGCACAAGTTGACTCTGCAGGGATACAAGCTCAGACTTACTGGGGAGATCAACCTTTCACCTCAGGTCCTGTTTATTTTGGGGCAATTATTTGTTTCCTGTTTGTATTAGGAATATTCGTTATAAGACATCCTATGAAATGGGTGTTACTCGTTGCAACTACATTTTTCATCTTTTTATCATGGGGACATAATTTCGAACTGTTCAACGATTGGTTCTTCTATCACTTCCCGATGTATAATAAATTCAGAGCCGTATCTACAGCTTTGGTGATACCTGCCCTTACCATGCTTATTGTTGCAGCATGGGGAATGAAGGCCTTTTTCAGCGGAGAGATTAAAGACGAGAAACTGAAGAGATCACTTTATATATCTGCCGGAATTACCGGAGGAATAAGCTTCCTGCTATGGCTAGCTCCCGGAATTTTCGGGTTCGACTTCACTTCTGCCACCGATAGCCAGTGGATATCTCAAGTTCCCGATTGGTATTATTCGGCACTTGTTGCAGACCGTAAAGATCTTTTATCTTCCGATGCTCTACGTTCATTGATTTATATTATTCTGGCGGCAGGAACATTATATGCTGCTCTCAAACTAAAAGGTGACAGAAACAAGATAACAGTATATTGCTCTGTAGTATTAATACTTTTGGTAGTTATTGATTTATGGGGTGTGGACAAACGTTATTTGAACAATGATAAATTCCAAAGTAAACTGTCGTACGATGCAAATCGCCCGTTCCCTCAAACGGAAGCCGATAAAGCTATACTGCAGGATAAGCACCCATCGTATCGGGTCTTAAATTTGAATAATCCATTTAATGAAACTAAGACATCTTACTACCATAAATCGATAGGAGGATACCATGCGGCTAAGTTGAAACGTTATCAGGAATTGATCGATTATCGCCTGCAAGGTGAAATCAACTCAATCATCAAATCTTTCGATTCTCAGAATATAGACAGTATAATCGGCTCTCTTCAAAAGAATACAGCATTGAATATGCTGAATGCCAAGTATATTATATTTCATCCCGAACAAGCACCTTTGCAGAATCCATATGCAATGGGTAATGTCTGGTTTGTGAACAATTATATCTTTACAGAGAATGCAGACAAAGAAATTGCCGCATTAAATACTCTTGATATAACCACAACTGCTGTTGTAGATAAAAGATTCGAAGATCAGTTATCAGGCTTTACAGTCGTTCCCGATTCTACTGCAACAATCGAGCTGACCGAATACAAACCGAATGCACTTAAATACAAATCGTCTGCTCAAAGCGAGCAATTGGCAATCATGTCCGAAATGTATTATCCGAATGGATGGGAAGCTTATATAGATGGTAAACCCGCTACACATTTCCGTGCAGACTGGACTTTGCGCGCAATACGTATTCCGGCAGGACAACACGAGATAGAATTCAAATTCGAACCTCATGCATATAATACTGCACGTGCTATAGCTTCGGCAAGTAGTGGGCTTTTGATCCTCTTACTTATTGGAGGTATAGGCTCTCTCTTTTACAAAAGGAAAGATAAGCAGTCAAAAGCATGAAATTCTCGTTCATAACCTGCACATATAATCGGGATAAATATATTGCCCAAACGCTTAAGGCTGTTTGTGAACAAACATATGACCCTCTCGATTATGAAATAATTGTTGTAGACAATAACAGTACCGATTCTACTGCAACGATATGTGAAGAGTTCATACAGAAATATCCAAATCGGAAGTTTCGATATTTCAAAGAGACTAACCAAGGGTTTTCTTTTGCTCTTAACAGAGGCATAAAAGAAGCCAAAGGAGAGTATATCATCTTTGTGGATGATGACGAAACCATCGTCCCCGAACATCTGGAACGTCTAAGTAAACATCTGAATAATTATCCGGATGCAGTTCTTGCAGGATCTCCCGTAATCCCTGTTTATGAAGAAGCACAGCCCAAATGGATGTCACATTTCACCCAACGGTTGATAGGAGGTTATTTCGATCAGGGAAAGCATTCGAAAAAATTGGATGCAAAAAACTATCCGGGCACAGGGCACACCATCATCAAAAAAGAACTCTACGAGAAATATGGCTATTACAATACCCAATTGGGACGTAAAGCGGGTTCACTAATAGGAGCTGAGGACAAGGATATGTTTAATCGTTTGAAGAAAAACAATATAGAATGTTATTACTTTCCCGATATTCCTATCTATCATCATATCCCAAAGGAAAAGCTGACCGATCAGTTTTTCCACAAGTTAACATACTCTATCGGGCGAAGTGAACGTATACGCACGCTATCCGTTTCAAAGAATGAATATCGACGAAGACTCTTTGATGAATGCATCAAATGGGTAGCTTCTCTTATCTTATGTATCGGATATATTATTGCACTTTCGCCTCAAAAAGGAATACGGTTATTGCAATTCAGAAGGAATGTAACCAAAGGCTTACTTTTTTCACGAGACAGTGATCAGTCAACAGTCAACACCAATAATTCATAAAGGTCTAACTATATCATTCTATTTATGAAAAAGAAAAAATCAACCAATCGTTTCGCTAAGATATTTTTTATTCTTGTTCTTGTTTTAGGAGCACTATTTATTTTCAGAGGTACTATATATCGTACGGCTGTTACTTACAAAGAAGATGGCAGCCGAAAAAACTATAAGGTTAAAGATAAGAATCTGGCTATTTTTATTGAGGATAACATAAAGAGTAATCAGGCAGGCGATATCGAATCTATTATCGATCTATCTCAGAAAATTACCGATTTGGCTCTGACATTTTCACTGGAAGGAAAAGAAAACGATCCGAATAAGACAGTATTACTTCGTCAAGCCAATTGTGTCGGATATGCAGCCTTCGCGGCAAGCGTAGGTAATTACCTCATCGAAAAGTACAAACTTGATGAAGTATGGGAAGCCAAACCCGTAAAAGGAAAACTATATCTATTTGGTGTAGATATGCACTCTCAGTTTAAAAATAAAAGTTTCAAAGATCACGACTTTGTGATATTCAGAAACAAAATAACCAAGAAGGAAATCGCTATCGATCCTACTGCATATGATCGTTTTGGTATAGAACGCATTACCAAGAAGTAAAAATATCGGCAATGCCAGATTTAATTTCAATTTCTCAGCAAATCAAAGAATATGCCCTGTCCATCGGATTCGATGCTTGCGGCATATGCGAAGCTGAGAAAATTGAAATTATAGAAAGTAATCATTATCAGGAGTGGATCGACAAGGGATACCATGCCGACATGGATTATATGGCTCGCAATATAGATAAGAGATGCGACCCCACCCTGCTTGTCGATAATGCAAAGTCGATCATCAGCCTTGCATTGAATTACTATCCGCACGAAAAGCAATCCGAAGCAGTGCCTCAATTTGCATATTATGCATATGGTAAAGATTATCATGATGTAATGAAGGCAAAACTACAACAACTTTTCGACTATATCCAAACCCTGCTTTCAAATGTTAACGGACGGGTATTCTGTGATACTGCACCGGTTCTGGAACGTTACTGGGCTGCTAAAGCGGGAGTAGGTTTTATAGGGAAAAACACTTTATTAATAATACCCAAACGAGGATCTTATTTCTTTCTGGGGGAAGTTATTATCGACGCTGAGTTATCCTATGATAAGCCACTCGGCTTATCTTGCGGAAAATGTACACGATGTTTACAGGCATGCCCCACAGGAGCCATAGAACAACCCCATCTGTTAAATGCAAAAAAATGCATCTCTTATCAAACAATAGAGAATAAAGGGGAGATAGACCAAGCCATAGTACCGCTCCTTAACAACAGAATGTACGGATGCGATATCTGCCAACAAATATGTCCCTGGAACAGGTATGCACGCCCTCATACAACGGAGGAATTTATACCTCGAGAAGAATTCTTATCGATGGATCACCAAAGTATCGCCAATATGACAGTAGAAGATTATCAACGAATATTTAAAGGATCGGCAGTAAAGAGAGCCAAATATTCGGGGATAATGAGAAATTTTAAAGCTCTCACATCATATCAAAAAGCAGTCTCAAAAGACTAAATAGAACACAGAATACACAGAGATAACAGAAAATACAGAATTTTATATTAAACGCAAAGTTGCAAAGACACAATTTCTTTCTACTCCGTCTCAGTAGGAGAGGGTTGGGGTGAGGTGCTAAAATCTGTTATATCCGTGTATTCTGTGTGCTGAATTTCTTTTGACACCCCCTCCGAGCTGGAGTCAAAGGAGCTAGATATAATACTCCGACACATCCACAATCCCTGCCTTCATTGCATACTTTGTAGCCTCATGCACATTGTTGACTTCCAGCTTTCTGAATATGTTTTTACGGTGAGTTATAACGGTATGAAAGCTCAAATGACGCTCGGCAGCAATCTCTTTGGTAGTATGCCCTAAAGCTATTTCTTTGAGAATTTCTTTTTCTGTCTGGGTTAGATTATGATCGGAGGCAGAGTCTAAAGAACGGCTCAATGTTTTCATATGATTATCAACCCTTTTACAATAAAAACTTTCACCGAAAAGGGCAGAGCGAATAGTGGCATCTATTTCCGGTAAAGGACATGATTTAAGAACAATGCTAAAAGGTAGATTATTGGATTGTACCTGCTTAAGGAAACTATCACTCAATTCATCAGAGAAAAGAATCCAGTCAGATTTCGGGTAACGCTCACTCAGTATCTGCAAATCATTTATAGACTCAAAGTCAAAAAGAGTGTAATCCAGAATAATTAATCCATCTATATTTTCCGACAATACATGTATCAAATCCGATTTATCGCCAACTTCATATACTTGAGAAATATCTTTAATATCTCTCACCATAGATTTAATACCTACACGTGTTATATCTTGCGTATCTGCGATGATCAGGTTTCTCATTATCAATATCTAAATAGATGATTTACAAAAGTAGGAAAAGTCTCGAAATATATGCTCTTGAATACATCATAAAGTGAAAAATGAGATTTTATACCCCAACTGCCAAACGTCAATAATATATTAATAAACAATGTTTTACAACATAAAAAGACCCCGTTTTATCCATACTTTATAAACGATTTGACACAATAGATTTCTAAAAATAGTTAAGGTTCTCAACCTTTTGTTTAATTGTCAAATCCACCCTTTCCGTATCTAACTATTTATCAATAGATTAAATCGATATTCAATTTTAACGTTCTGTTAAATACATGAAAGTAAACCACTTTTGATTTGTTATTAACAAAATAATTATGTTATCTTTGAAAA
Source organism: Indolivaga alginatilytica (assembly GCF_003201355.1). GTDB lineage: Bacteria > Bacteroidota > Bacteroidia > Bacteroidales > Dysgonomonadaceae > Dysgonomonas_A > Dysgonomonas_A alginatilytica. Next base: position 89,488 of record NZ_QICL01000017.1, on the reverse strand, counting down.
ATGCACTTCCAAAAACAGAGTGTATTAATCATTCAATTTTATCATTTTTAATTATGGAAAAAACCCTTGTTATACTAAAACCTTCAGCAATTCAGCGAGGACTTATAGGAGACGTTATTTCTCGATTCGAACGCAAAGGTTTACGATTAGCAGGGATGAAAATGATTCAATTGGATGACACTATCCTAAGCGAGCATTATGCTAACTTAAAAGACAAACCGTTTTTTCAACGGGTTAAGAATTCAATGATGGTATGCCCCGTAGTTGTTCAATGCTGGGAAGGTGTGGACGCTGTAAAAGTTGTTAGGAATATTACCGGAGCAACTAATGGACGCGAAGCTGCAGCGGGAACCATCAGAGGAGATTTATCAATCAGTTCTCAGGAAAATATTGTACATGCATCCGATTCCGCAGAGTCAGCTCAAATTGAACTTTCGCGGTTCTTCAAAGAGAACGAACTATTCGATTACAAACTCTGGGTCTTACCTAATTTGTATGCGAATGATGAGATATAATTCAGTTACAAATCAAAAAGTTATTGAACGTGAATTTAAAAACGATTAAAGCGTACTCGTTAGCTACGCTCTTATTTCTACCCTTGTGTGCCTTTGCCCAAACGCCGCAAGACGACAAAAACGACCGTGTCGAGCTCAATTACAAGCAAAGACACAGCAAACCGGCAAACGACCTGTATGCCGATGGTATAAAAATCAAAAGAGACTTATCCCTTATCAAAGAAGCTCAGGAAGAGCGTATTATGGATATGGATGAAATCCCACAAGATGAGCTGTATGGTGGAGTATGGAATAACCGTTATGTAAATGTTTATGGCTCGGTAGAAAGCGTGCCAGAAACATTTAAGGTCGACTTATCCAATTTCACAATGCCAACTATGGGACACACCACCTCCAATTATGGACGCCGGGGCAGACGTACTCATCACGGAATTGACCTGAAAGTACAAGTGGGTGACACCATATATGCCGCATTCGATGGAAAAATCCGAGTTTGCGAATACGAAAGAAGAGGATACGGATATTATGTAGTAATACGCCATCCTAACGGGCTTGAAACTGTTTACGGTCACCTGTCCAGATTCCTGGTATCTGACAATGATGTGGTAAAATCGGGAGACCCTATAGCCCTTGGAGGAAACACCGGAAGATCTACAGGCTCTCATCTACACTTCGAGACTCGTTTCTTAGGAAGATCAATCAACCCGATTGACATTATCGATTTCGAAAATAAAGTTTGTCACCGTGATATCTATACCGTACAAACAAGTACATTAGGAACACCGGGACGAGCAGCCAGATCTCTAGCCAATACATCAAGCAGATCATCCGAAAAAAGCACCAATAAATATGCAACAGGCACTGTATCGTATTACCGAATCAAAAAAGGAGATACTTTAGGCCATATCGCTAAAATACACGGTGTAACCGTTCAGAAATTGTGTAAGCTAAACAATATGTCTACCAGAGAAACTTTAAGACTTGGTAAAAGTCTGAGAGTATCTTAGTTATCGTAATTCAAAAGGCGTAACTACCAATCGTTTTCATATTCGGTTGAAGAATAAAAAGGCTCAGACCTTAATATATAGAAAAGCATAGGGGTTTACCTTATGCTTTTGTTTTTTTTCATACCTTTGTATATAGTAATTCAAGATAAGTATTCAACCCTTGTTATAAGCTATAACTAGCTATTGGTTTTCTACTTAACAAAAGCAATAAAAAGGTCTCTGACCCGAAAAAGAACTTCCGATAATGACAGAAATGCCAAATACAGAACAACAGTTCAAACATATTATATCTATTTGCAGAAGCCTGTTTGAAAAGAAACTGACCGACTATGGTGCGTCGTGGCGTATATTACGTCCCGAGTCAGTAACCGATCAGATTCTTATAAAAGCTAAAAGGATACGCAGCCTTGAAGAAAAAGGCATAAGCAAAATAGATGAAGGCATAAATTCCGAATTTATAGGTATCGTTAATTATGGTGTTATAGGTCTCATCCAATTACACCTTCAACACACTGACAACGTTGATCTTAACACAAAGGAAGCAATGGTTCTATATGATAAATTTATAGATGAAACTACCAATCTTATGTTTGCTAAAAATCACGACTACGGCGAAGCCTGGCGCAGTATGCGCATAAGTTCGTTTACAGATTTAATATTGGTAAAACTATACAGAACCAAACAAATAGAGAACAACGAAGGGCAAACATTGGTATCGGAAGGTATTGATGCCAATTACATGGATATGATTAATTATTCTATTTTCGGATTAATCAAACTCGAATTTCCGGCAGACAAAGAGTAACTTCTACCAATAAAACGATGGGAAAAACAAAAAACATTATATTAAAAACAATTGTTGAAATTTCGCGTATTTTACTCGGAATTACATTTGTTTTTTCGGGTTTTGTAAAGGCCATAGATCCACTCGGAACGACCTACAAAATACAAGATTATCTTACATCATTCGGATTAGTAAGTTTGCATGATATAGCACTGCCGATGTCAATCGTGTTATGTGCCGGCGAATTTTGCCTTGGAATATTCATGCTGTTCGGGCTTTACCGAAAATGGACATCTCGCCTTTTGTTTCTCGTGATGCTTTTCATGACACCTCTCACCCTGTATCTCGCAATAGCTAACCCTGTACAAGATTGCGGATGTTTTGGTGATGCACTTATAATAACCAATTGGCAAACCTTCTTTAAGAATATCGTTCTATTAGCTTGCTCAATAGTCGTGCTTATCTGGCATGAGAAAATAACAAATCTATTTACCGGAAAATTTTACTGGTTTGTAAGCCTTTACATTATTGTATGCAGCATCGCCTTCTGCATTTACAGTAGCAAAAATGAACCTATCATCGATTTTCGACCTTACAAAGTAGGTGCTGACATACCTCAGCTCATGACCGTAGAAGAAGATAAAGCTCCTGTATTCGAGAATATTTTCATCTACGAAAAGGATGGTATAAAGAAAGAGTTCACAGAAGATAATTACCCTTGGGAAGATTCTACTTGGGTATTTGTAGACCGACAAAGCAAACTGATAAAAGCAGGTGAAGAACCTTTGATTCGAGATTTCTCTATTAATCGCCTATACCTTACTCAAGATAAGACCGAAATAGAAGCAGAGGAAGATATAACCTCAGAAGTTTTAAGCGATAGCAGCTATACATTTTTAATGATAGCATATTCACTATCAGATATGAGTCAAGATTATCTTAGTTCTTTTGAAGATGTTAATAATTACGCCGGAGATCATCAGTATAAGTTTTACTGTCTAACCTCATCACCTCGTGACGTTATTTTACAACTCGAAAAAGAAAATATTACTAACTTTGATTTTTGTCTGTCGGACGAGCGAAGTTTGAAAACCATTGTGCGCTCCAATCCAGGTTTAATCCTGATGAAGAATGGAGTTATCATAAATAAATGGTCAGACAGGAATGTTCCGAGTGAAACTCAGTTGAACAAACCGATAGAACAACTTTCCTTTGGCAATATGCCCGATACTAAGAAGGAAAGCGACAGGCATCTATATATGCTTGCTTTGATATTGTTTACACCATTAATTGTAATTAAGCTATTGGATGCACTTATATATCATAGAAAGAGTGTGACGGATAATATAAAGAAGAAATAAAATAAGGTCACAGACCTTTTTACGGCTTTGGGTTGACATAATAACTAGAAATTGTTAAAGTCATGAAAAGTATTAAATAATTATTTTACATTACTTAAATAGTAATTTTTTTAAACTAAATAATATCATTTCATTATGAGAAAGAACATTGTTGCAGGAAACTGGAAAATGAACAAAACTCTTCAAGAAGGTTTGGCTATTGTTGATGCTCTTAAAACAGCATTAGCGGGTAAAACAATCAATTGTGATGTAATACTTGGTACTCCATTTATCCATTTGGCTTGTGCTACTGATGCTATTGGTGACAGCAAAATCGGAATTGCTGCACAAAACTGTGCAGACAAAGCTTCGGGTGCATATACAGGCGAAATATCTGCTGCTATGGTAGCCTCTACCGGTGCAAAATATGTAATATTAGGTCACTCGGAACGTCGTGCTTATTATGGCGAAACTGATGCTACTTTGAAAGAAAAAGTTGTATTAGCTCTTGCTAACGGACTTACTCCTATTTTCTGTATCGGAGAAGTATTGGAAGAAAGAGAAGCTAACAAACAAGAGGCTGTAGTAAAAGCTCAAATCGAAAATGCTCTTTTCGATCTTTCTGCTGCTGATTTCTCTAAACTTGTATTAGCTTACGAACCTGTATGGGCTATCGGAACAGGTAAAACTGCAACTTCGGCTCAAGCTCAGGAAATACACGCATTTATCCGTAAAACTCTTGCTGATAAATATGGCAAAGAAGTTGCTGATAATACATCTATCCTTTACGGAGGAAGCTGTAATGCATCGAACGCTAAAGAACTTTTCTCAAATCCTGATGTAGACGGTGGGCTTATCGGTGGTGCTTCTCTTGAAGTAGACAAATTTATGCCAATTATCGAAGCTTTTTGATTTGACTCTAATTATCAGATAAATATCACACGGGGAGATATTTTAATCTCCTCCGTGTTTTTCAGTTAAGGTCGCAGACCTTTTTATTTCTTTGGTAAGTATATAATAGCTGTAAATATTCTAACTTACTTATAAGTAATTTTCCATGAGAGGACTTTAGTTAAAATCAACAGGACAAGAATCGTATGGATTATTAAATTACACATGGCTAGACATTTATATATATTACAACACATTATGAGAAAATCATTTTACATATTCCTTTGTCTTTTTTCTTTCTGTCTTTATGCCAATGCACAAAGCAGGTCTATAGTTGATGACCTGAATACTCCAAAGGCAGGACAAGGAAAAATTGTCATATATCAGGACGAAGGTCTCAAGAATCTTGTTGGAGCCAATATGATAAGCAGTATAGCATCCAATACGAACACTGTTTCCAATCAGCTAGCCACTTCCACCGACGGAGAGGCAACAACAGATGCTCCTAAGAATTTTATCAGAGCTAAAGGATATCGTATTCAGGTATACTCGGGCAGCGACCAAAAGGTTGCCAGAAACGAAGCTAATTCGAGAAAAGGAGCTATACAATCGTCATTCCCAAATATGGAAGTGACTGTTTCTTACAATTCTCCCGTATGGCGTGTAAGAGCCGGAAATTTTAAAACACAGGAGCAGGCAAGTCAGGCTCTAAGTGAAATGAAAGCCAAGTTTCCGGGATTTGGGAGAGAAATGCGCATCGTAGATGATGTAATTAAAATTCCTGTAGACTAAGGTCTCAGACTTTTTTATTGCTTTGGCAGAAATACAATAGCCGGAGTTGATTATGATTTGAAATCATAACCATATTTTCATTATAATAAATAAGAAAAAAAATGTCTTCAATAAATAACGAAGAAAACAACATAACATCGTTAGCCAATCATTACAAAGCGGTCATCGACCTATTGGGCGAAGATGCCGGCAGAGAAGGTTTACTTGATACTCCGAAGAGAGTAGCTAAAGCAATGACATTCCTGACGAAAGGTTACAACGAAAATCCCGAAGAGATTCTTAGAAAAGCTCTTTTCAAAGAGGATTACAGCCAGATGGTTATTGTAAAGGATATCGATTTTTATTCATTGTGTGAGCACCACATGCTGCCTTTCTGGGGCAAAGCTCATGTCGCTTATATTCCTAACGGATATATTACAGGTTTGAGCAAGATACCTCGTGTAGTAGAAGTCTTTGCAAGACGATTACAGGTACAGGAAAGGTTAACTACTCAGATCAAAGACTGTATCCAGAAAACACTTAATCCGATGGGAGTAATGGTCGTTATAGAAGCACAGCACATGTGTATGCAAATGCGTGGTGTCGAGAAACAAAATTCGACTACTACCACATCAGACTTTACAGGTGTATTCAATACAGCAAAAACACGTGAAGAGTTTATCAATTTGATTAGATAAGGTCTTAAGACTTTATCTAAAAACTCGGGAAGTGGAAAATTTAGAATTAGTTAGAGACTTTAATCGTTTCATTAAGCACTTAGAGTCTGTTTAAATTTCACCGAAATTACTTTTTTTATAGAAGCTACCAATATCTTTGACACCCTCTTTTCGGTTCTTTTGAGCATATTTTTTACTTTTTCCTCTTGGTTTAGCCCGCTAAACCTACTAGTAAAAAGCAAAAAATCTATCTCAAAATAACACGAAGAAGGATGCCAATAAAATTTAAATAGACTCTTACTTTTATGAATAACTATTTCATCATACCGGGACTCGGAAACTCAGGACCAGAGCACTGGCAAACTTTCTTTGAAAAGTCCGGTGATAATTTTATACGAATAAATCAACAAGATTGGGATGCTCCAAATTGCCACGAATGGATAAAAAACATAGATGAAACAGTAAGCAATTATGACCCATCAACAGTAATCCTTATCGGGCATAGTTTAGGCTGTATAACTATTGCACATTGGGCGAAACAATTCGGGAAGAAAATAAAAGGAGCTTTACTTGTAGCACCAAGCGATATAGAATCTCCATTATATACATTTACTTCCAGCGGATTTACTCCTATATGTTTGGAGAAAATTAACTTTGATACTATTATTGTTTCAAGCACCAATGACCCTTGGGTATCCACGAAAAGAGCAGAACTCTTTGCCGAAAGTTGGGGTAGCAAACTTATTAGTATAGGAGACGCCGGACATATAAATGCTGAATCGGGTTACGGAGAATGGCAGGAAGGATTGGAGATTCTTAAAAAGCTAGGCTAAGTAAATACTCTCAACTGAATCTTTCTGTGCTTCTATTTTATGATAAAGCCTATTTTCTGCAATACGGCTTTATCTGCCGCATTATCTACATTTTCAACTGTATAACTTAAATATTCACGGCGAAGAGGATAGTTGCCCCGTAAGGAACTAAAATCGGCAGGATTACTTACTAACCGCTTATGATCTTCCGTAGGATTGTAGGTCATCAGAATAGCCTGTTCCAACTTATCACCGTTTAGAATACTCCAGTCTATAACCGGATTCTCAACCTGAGGTATTACAACCTTTCCGATAGGTTCTTTTGACAAAGACCAAAAATCGGCAATAGCCTCTAAAGACATTCGGGTTGCATTGCCTTTTCCATCCGCAGAATAACCTGCAATATGAGGGGTAGCAATATCTACGAGCTTCATATACTCAAGATCGATAACCGGTTCTTTTTCCCAACAATCAATAATGGCTCCTGAGATTTGTTTTTCGATTAATGCCTTTTTTATTGCTGATGTATCGATAATACCGCCACGAGCAGCATTTATTATAATGGGATTCTTTGCTAAACTACCAAAGAAAGCAAAATCAGCTAAATGATAAGTGGCATATTTCCCTTCACGAACGAGAGGTGTATGAAATGTAATTATATCCGCCTCTTTTTTAATAGTATCGAGACTCACAAATTCGTCACTTCCTTCTGCCTCCTGACGGGGAGGATCATTCTTCAATACACGCATCCCGAGAGCTTCGCATACCAGAGCAACTTTCTTCCCGACATTACCAACACCTACTATTCCTATCGTTTTACCTTTCAATAAGAAATTGTTTTGCTGAGCTATTACAACCAATGCGGAAGCAATATATTGTTCGACAGAGCCTGAGTTACATCCCGGAGCATTTGTCCACTTGATACCATGTGCATCACAATAGTCTGTATCAATATGATCATAACCGATGGTAGCTGTACAGATCAGTTTCACCGTAGAGCCTTCTAGCAACTCCTTTCCAAAATGGGTAACCGTACGTACAATTAGAGCATCTGCATCTTTAATGGCTTCTTTAGAGAAGTCTGCTCCTGCCAGATAAGTTACTTCACCATATGCTTCTGCTACTCCTCTTAAGAAAGGTATATTTTTGTCTGCTACTATTTTCATTTCTTTAAACTAAGGTTTTATACATTGTTATTACTTTGGCAGGTTTAACCACCAAAGCTTGTTATTATTTAGATGTTACTATAATTATTTACAGTACGTATAGAATAAATCTTTGACGGAAGGCACGTCATCGGCTTTACCATCAAAAACCAGACTACCTTTATTCAAAATCAAATAATGAGAGGCAATTTCCGACACATCATCAAATCGGTGAGACGAGTACAGGACTATTTTAGATTTACCCAGATCAATAATAAGCTCCATCATCTTAGCATGCTGATTGGGGTCTAAGCCATTGGAAAGCTCATCTAAAATAAGAATATGAGGGTCATGGATAAGAGCCTGAGCCAATCCTACACGCTGCTTATTACCATTGGACAAAGAGTGTATTTTTTTACGATATTCCGATTCGATATTTACGGTTTGTATCATTTTATCGACACGCTGCTTTATCTCTGACTTTGGTAAATAAATGCGTGCCGCATACTCCAGATATTCCCTTACATACATGTCTTCGTACAAAGGATTGTATTCGGGAAGATAACCGATATTTTGCTTTATCTTTTGCGGATTTTCCTGTATATCTTCACCATTGATCAATACCTGTCCTTTAGTTGCCGAGATAACTCCTGCAATGATATTCATTGTGGTACTTTTCCCTGCTCCATTAGGCCCGAGAAAGGCTGCTACTTCGCCTTTATGCAGTGTAAAACTTATATCATGAAGTACCTCAAGCTTTCCATAACTTTTCGATATATTACAAACCTCTATCACAACTAAAATATTATTTGGTGCTTTCTGTTACTTCCTTAGCAGGACGCTTTCTACGCTTCTTGAACGCTTGGAAAAGCTCTTTTATTCTCTTTGCCTCTTTCGTATATACAAGACCTACACCTTGTGTTGTAGGAGCTTGCCTGTAAAGCCGCTCATTTGTTTGATTAAATACTTTCACTTTTATATTACGGCTCAAAGCATAAGAAATATCGAAGTCTCCTATGAATGAATTATCGGCAGTCGATTGATCCGTTCTATAACCAAGATTACTGTTAAATTCCAGTTTATCTTCCATGAATTTACGGGATAAGCTTACTGTCATATCCATATCCGAGAACGATCCGTCATTGGAAGCTATGTTGGCCCCTACAGCCCATTTATCTCCCAGAGTATTTCCCAACAATGAATTTAACCCGCTCGAAAGAGCACTTGAAGCAACACTGGTCAATAGCCCGTCAGCTACATTTCCCCCGACAGAAGTCTGATTGGAATGAAACGAACCGGTAGCCACCAGAAACGCAAATTGTGTTATTTTCTGTTCATCGGTGGCTATTAAACTCCTTACCCGCTGCCTTTGCTCATCAGTGCCATTGGGCAAAGTTATATCGTATTTGAGATCCATCTTATCCATATTTCCTTTAATCATCAGTTCGGCATCGACATCTACCCTGGGCGAATTATTAGGATCGTCCCCAAAGCTACGGTCAAGAACAGTAAGATCGGCTCTGGTAACTCTTCGGAATGCTGTAATATCAAAATTTGTTTTCAAAGGGTCTCCGTTAAATACCAGCTTACTTCCCTCTCTGATTCTAAATTCGATCGTCTTTATATTTTGTAATCTTAACCTCACGGAACCATCTGATACGGTATAATCCCCAAAGGCATTCATAGCCTCAGATTGCATATCATATGAGAATTTAATCAAGCCCGATCCTTTTACCTGCATGGCATCTCCTGTTACAGGATTAATTACGACACCCATCTGAAAATCGGGGGTAACAGTCAAATCCACAGATAAGCGAAGCGGTAATGTCTTTTGAATTTCTGCCGTAATTTGGTCAATCGTATTTTGTTCCGGTACATTTATATAGACGATACTCTGGAAAACAGATGCCTGAGAGGTCTGGGGTATCTGCACATTAAGGGTCGAGTTCCTCCCGTTTGTTATTTTCATTTTCATATCTATCAGATCATCCGATCCTTTGACATTTACCGTTCCACTGGCGAATACCTTTCCATAAAATAAGCTGTCGGTTCGATTGGCAGTATTCAAGACCAGCAAATTATTGAGTTTCATGTCTAAGGTATACTTCATATCCTCAAAATTAGTATGAGTCACCAGAGCACTTATGGTTGCTTTATTCTTATAACTATCCTCTACGATCAGATTATCAAATCCGATTTTATCAGGTTCTATCGATATGGTATCGGAGATATGATAGGTTACATTGGTGTAATCAATACCCAGATACGCATCGTTAACTCCCACCCATCCATGTACTAAAGGAGCCGAAATCCGCCCTGTTACATTCAAGCCGGTGCTGATACTACCTGAAGCACGATTCAGCATATCGGGAACAAAGGGTTGTATCCAGGCAATATCCAATTTATCTATATTCAGTTTTAGCCTCAAAGAATCCCTGTCGGGATATACCCAGCCTGCCAATTCGCTTTGCGAATTTACTTTCTGTAGTTTTGCCTGAAGAGCAATCGCTCCCGCCTCTTCACTCCAGCGGCTTTTTATCGTCAGATCACCAAGGGTATCATTAAATACGATAATATTCGAGAGGGTCATATTATTTGTATACAGCTCAGGAGTACTTAAAACATTCATAACCTTTATATTGCCGTCGGCAATTGTACTTACATTATTTATGTCGAAAGCCTGAAATATATCGCCCAAATGTGCATTAAAGAATGATACATTCAAAGTATCCGTCGGCTGATCGGATATAACACCATCCACACCAAAAAATCGGCTCAGCATCCTGTTATTACCTACAGTAAAACCAAAATTAGATATAGTAGTTCTTGTGCCTTCGTTGGTAATTTCAGCCGGCATAAGAGTCATTTTAAGCTTGCCCACATTCATATCGGTAGGAGATAAGCGAACATATGAGATCATCTCTCCGGTCTCTGAAGTCCTCAGATTTGCCAACGCTTTTATACTGCCGTCGATGCTAATGCTTCCACTATCTGTTTTAGCCGTTAAGAGCGCATTTATGGTGTCTGATTCAATATTTGTTGTTAGCCCGAACTTTACTTTCTCCGAGCCGGTAGATATAATTGTATTAGCCAACAGATTCATCAATGTATCGGTATTTGCCATATCGATCCGTGTATTCTGAATGCTTAATGTTCCATACTCAACCAATGGGATATCTGCTATAGCTTTGAATTTGTTTTCTTTAGTGTTGACCACGCCACTAATAATCATTGGCTTTATAACATTCGCCGGAAGATCGAAAGTTTCACTCAGGTTTTCGGTATTATCCAAGGCAAGACTGAAAGTGAAATTGTTCTGCATGCTTTTTTGCCGCTTATATTTTGGCTGAGGAAATATTCCCGGCAAATACTGATTCATAAGAATGGCAATCTCGTCCGACAATGTCATAAAGTTGTATTCTCCTTCAATATCGGCATTCAACAAAGAAGTATGCAGCGTTATGAATTTCTTAGATTCATCCCTAAATCCGGCTTTCAATTCTATTCTACCGGGAATAAAAGACAAGCTATCACGTGAAAACACAAAATCCTCAACAACTACATCTCCCTGAATTTTAGCAGGGTCTAGTCCTATAATATTACCTTTCAGATGAAACGACAGCAAAGGGTTTTTCCATTGCAGGCTGTCTATAAACCGATCGACCTGAAGCTTTTCAACACTCATATCAATATCAATTGTAGGAATCTTGGTTTGGGTCATATCGGCTTTAGCCTCCAATTTTCCGGCAGGAAGATCGGCCTTAATCCACGCTCCCATCTTTGCCGAATTATAATAGGCTGTAAATGGAATGTTACTGTAATTCTGCCTGTGATATTGTAAACCATTAACCTGCCCTCTTACATCGGCACGCAAAGCTTGTCTGGGAGTTTGTGAGGCATTCAGATTGAGGTTCATAGATAAACGTCCAAGTTCGGGATTTGCCAATAACGAACCCAGATTAAAGTTCTGAGTCTGTAATCTTGCCCTGACATTATAGTTCTGGAAAGTAGTATCAACCGAGCCGGTTGCAAGCATCTGAATAGAGCCTTGCCTTGCCCATGCCTCTGCTTTTATATTGAGATTGCTTAATTTTCCGTTAAGATTTCCGTTAAGCCTTATATTACCGAGAGTTTTCAGCATATCGGGAGCTACAAAAGTAGAATCACCCAATTTGGCAAAGTCAACTATAGCATCAGGTGTAATAAGAAAATTGGTTATATCCAGACTTAAGTCTGCCAAATCGTATCGTTCGTAATTTGAAATGGAACCATTCGCTTTTATATTCGTTTCGTCTCCATAACTTAAAAGCAGATTTTCAATATTCACCAAAGGTAGTTTTCCTTTTATAGAAGTTTCCAGCATAATATCATGTTGAAGATATTTCAGACCGGGCATAAAAGGGACTAAATCCAAAGGAGATAGCTTCGACTGTTCTGTAATAAGAGCGACATCATTAGTCGACATATTATAATGTGCGGAAGGAATTTTCAAGACCGAATTCGGAAGATTCAGTGAAGCGTCCGCCAAATAATAGATTGTTTTATCAGAAGTAAGATGTGCTTTTAATTCTTTAATTTCCAAACCTGTTTGCTCTTTAAGAGCCAGCGATACCAATGTGATATTAAGATTCTCGGGATCTATAGAAGGTAGTTTCAGATTAGCATTCAGATCCGAGATGTTTATATGTGACGAGTTGAATACACCGGGCGTGATAGTATCCGAAAGAATGTCGTACCTAAGCCTTGCATTCTTAAGGGTAACATCCACAATATCTATAATTAAACTGCTTTTTGTAGTATCAACAGCAGTAGTGTCACTACTCGAGAACGCATCTATTATAAACTGAAAGTTGAAATCGGACCGGGACGTTTGCTGAGACAAATTAGCAGTAACATCTTCCAGCTCTATTTCATTGATCAATAATTTATTTCTCAATAAAGACCACGGGCTTATATGCACATCCAGATTTCCTGCATAAATGAGGGTATCCTTTGCCTGATCTTCTACATATACACCTTTTAGGTTTACATGATTGAAAAGCCTTAAACTAACCCCATCTATCCGAACCTCGGTTTTTAAAATTGTCCGTAACTCTCCAAGAGCAAAATCGACCAATTTACGCTGTACCGCAGGGATAGATAGAACACCGTATAAGATTATGATTAACGCAATAAAGCTCAGTATTATATAAGTCAAAACCTTAAACGTTTTCTTTATATAATTCTTTCTTTTAGGAGGTTTATTCGTTTCCGTCTCTTTGTGTTCTTTATCCATATTTTAAGGTCTCAGACCTAATTTTTCTTTGGTAAATACATCTCACCAAAGTTTGTTATAACCGAGTGATACCGCAAAACAGCCTTATTTCAATTGGGTAACCCACTCATCTTCTTTAAACCCGACAAGCACAAAATCATCTGCAACAATAAGAGGGCGTTTTACAACCATCCCGTTAGTTGCCAGAATTTTAACTAGTTCTTCATCAGATTCTGTTTTGACCTTTTCTTTCAGATTTTGTTCTTTATAAACATTTCCCGAAGTATTAAAAAATTTAGTAACAGGAAGTTTACTCCTTTCTATCCAACTAGTCAGTTCGTCTACTGTAGGATTATTTTCTGCTATATGCCTGCTTTCTACATCTATATTATTTTCTTTGAGCCATTTTGCGGCTTTCTGGCAAGTACTGCATTTTGGATATTGGAGGAATAAGATTTTTTTCATGTTTTATATACTTTCTTTTTCTTTAAGGTCGCAGACCTTTTTATTACTTTGGTCGGGCATAAAAATCAGAGATAGTTATGCTGATAAATTATCGCATTAAATATTTAACGCTGCTTAGATTAAACTGCAATTTTTCAATTGGCTTAAACACAATCACACAAAGTTAAATTTTCTTTCTTATTTTCCCTTAAATCGAGACTAATAAGTAGGAGGAAAATTGATCTTTAAAACATCGGAATGTATCAAAAAGACAAATGATCGGCAATCACTATATCTGGTGATTGCTCCATTCTCTTTATTTGATTACTTTTACTAACGCTTTTAACAATCATATTGTTTTGAAGGTCTGAGAGCTTTTTATTACTCAGGTTGGCATAACAGCCTAAAATCACTACTGTGGCGAATGTCCGGTAAAGATTTAACGTTACGTAAAGATCAAAGAAACTATCGAATGAAATACGATGCAATCATAATTGGTGCGGGACTTACCGGACTTAGTACTGCTTTTTATCTGAAAAGAAAAGGACTCAATATCCTTATCCTCGAAAAAGAAAAGCGTGCCGGAGGAGCTATCCGTTCGCACAACGAAAACGGCTTTGTATTCGAAGAAGGTCCTAACACAGGAGTAATTGGTAATCCTGAAATTGCTGAACTTTTTGAGCTTCTGGGAATACAACCTGAGACTGCCAATAGTGATGCCGAAAAACGTTTGATCTTAAAAAATAATACATGGCATCCTCTACCTTGCGGCGCTGTGAGTTTTCTGAAAACACCTCTGTTTTCGTTCTCTGACAAAATTAAAATTGCTTTTGAGCCTTTCCGCAAGAAAGGAACCGACCCCGAAGAATCGGTTGCATCACTAGCCTCCAGACGAATTGGTCGGTCTTTTGTCGATTATGCAGTTAATCCCTTCATATCAGGAATATACGCAGGAGATCCTACTAAACTGGTTACTAAATATGCTTTACCCAAACTCTATAATTTGGAGCAGAAATATGGCAGCTTCATTGGTGGAGCCTATAAGAAAAGCAAAGAAGTAAAGACCGATAGGGATAAGAAAGCCTCGCGGAAAGTATTCTCAGGACAAGGTGGTTTTAGTTCACTTGTAGAAAAGCTGGTTGAGAAAATCGGAGAAGAAAATATCATCTGCTCTGCCGAAAGAATACAAATAATACCGAACGGAAATCAATACGAAGTTAGTTTCGTCAAAGACGGAGACCTAACCTCATTAACTACAGACAAAGCCATATCGACAGTCGGAGCTCATGCCCTACCCGAGATACTACCCTTTGTAGAGAAAGCCGATATGCTAGACATTTCAACTCTCACTTATGCCAGAGTTATACAAGTAGCGGTGGGTGTAGATAAAGAAGCTATCGACAATAAATACATCTCATTCGGAGGATTGATTCCCGAAAAGGAAAAACAAAGAATACTGGGAGTCTTATTCCCCTCATTTTGTTTTGAGAATCGTGCCCCTGAAGGATACGCTACATTGGCTATTTACATGGGAGGTATCAGAAATCCGGAAATATTCGATTTAGACGATTCAAATATAGAACAGATTGTAAAGGAAGATCTGGATAGTTTATTTAAAATTCCAACTTCTGCTATTCAATTTATAAAGATATTCCGCCATCCTTACGCTATCCCACAGTACGAAAAGTCAAGCGGAAAAAGATTCGAAACCGTTGAAAAAATAGAGGCTAAGTATCCCGGTTTAATCATTGCAGGTAATCTTCGCAATGGCATCGGTATAGCCGACAGGGTAAAACAGGCTTACGATATTACCGAAAATATAGAGTAAATAAGTCCAACTATTTTTGAATAGGCAACTTAAGGTCTAAGACCTTTTTATTGCTTTGGTAAGCATAACAGCAATAGTCTGTTATAATTCGAAAGTATATCATTAAATACTTTCATTTACTTACCTCAACAATAAATTAGGCATATACCCTTAAAAAAAGTTTCCCGGAAACATATTTTCATTTTTTCGATATATCTTTGTCGCCAAAATCAGAGAAATGAAAGTAATAAACTTGTCTGAGCAAAATTCGATTCTGAATCGTTTTGTCAGCGAAATTCGAGATGTAAACATACAACAAGACAGTATGCGCTTTCGCCGTAACCTGGAGCGTATCGGAGAAATCATCGCTTACGAAATAAGCAAAAATCTGTCTTATGAGACTCAAGAGGTACAAACACCTTTGGGTAGTGCTCCGGCCAATTTATATCAGGATAAAATTGTATTGGGTACAATTTTGCGTGCCGGACTAGGTTTTCATCACGGATTCCTTAATTATTTCGATAATGCGGAAAACTCTTTTGTTTCGGCATATCGTAAATATCGCGAAAATCACGAAAGCTTTCATGTCAGTATAGAATATATTGCTTCGCCTCGTTTGGATGATAAGGTACTTATACTTACCGATCCGATGCTTGCAACAGGTGGAAGTATGGAACTATCATATCATGCACTTCTCACTAAAGGCTCACCTAAACATGTGCATATAGCAACAGTTATTGCCAGTCAAGAGGCAATTGATTATTGCAAAGCAAAATTTCCGGATGCAACTACAACCATCTGGGCAGCCGATATAGATCCTTTTCTTAACGAGCAGGCATACATTGTTCCGGGATTGGGAGATGCAGGAGATTTAGCTTACGGTCAGAAAGACTAAGGCCGCAGACCTCTTTATTGCTTTGACCGTGCATAACAACTAAAGACAGTTATGCCGAAAAAAATCGTATTAAATATTTAATGTTACTTAATGGGTATAGAAAAAGGGATATTCAAGCGTACGGAACTCTTGTTGGGTGATACGCTTATGGATAAAATAGCTTCGCAACGAATTATTATATTCGGTGTAGGAGGTGTCGGCAGTTGGTGTGCCGAAAGCTTGGTACGCTCAGGAATCAGAAATATAACTATTGTTGACTCCGATCGTGTTTGTATTACCAATATAAACAGACAATTACTGGCTACGACCAAAACAGTAGGTCAGGTAAAAGTGGATGTTCTAAAAGAGCGTTTATTGGAGATAAACCCGAAAGCCGAGATCAATGCTCTTCAACAAATATACAGCCCTGAAACTTCGGAATCGTTTCATCTTGAAGAGTACGACTATATCATTGATGCAATAGACAGCCTTACCAATAAGATGGACTTGATACGTACTGCTACAAAAACAAAAGCCGTGCTACTATCGTCAATGGGTGCTGCCTTGAAAATGGATCCTACTAAAATAAAGGTAGCTGAATTCTGGCAGGTAAAAGGGTGTCCTTTGGCAGCAGCTCTACGCCGTAAATTCAAGAAAAGCGAAAAACCTTCCCGTAAATTTCTTTGTGTATATAGCGAAGAGGTTTTGGAGAACAGAGGTGCAAACGAATCTTGCGGAACCGAGAAATGTTTATGCCCAAAATCAAAAATGGCTCCGGGGAATCCCGATCTGGCTAACCACGAATGGTGCAGCACCAAAGCTCAGATCAATGGAACTTTAGCACATGCTACTGCTATATTCGGCTTTACTTTGGCAGGATTAGTTATGCAGAATATTTGCAAAGAGGAGAAAGTCCCTGCTTGATATAACTCATAAATTTATATAGAATAAACCCCAATAGATTGATTTCTATTGGGGTTTATCTTGTATAATATATAATGCCAATCAGTAGTTGAATTGTCAGTAATAACCGCTCTTTTCTTTTTTACTGACGCACCTCTGCCGAGGTTTGTCTTTCATTTTGCCTTGATGCAAAACGAAACAAAAGATCAAGACTGTGCCTCTTTGCCCGACCCGATTCGTGCTTGAAAGCGAAAACAAAAAAAAGCGTTAAACTCCGATTTCTTTTTGTTTTTACGCTTTCTTCCCACATCGGGTACCCCGTGCAACCGGCAAGGTCGGAAAGTCTGACGGACGTAAATAATCTTTGATTGTGCGTAGCTTATAAATATATTAAAAGAACGTTTTGTATAATTCAATTACTCATTCGCATGAATAGTGTATTTACAAAGCCGCTTTTGAAAAAAACCACTTCCTCCAACTGTTCTTATTTTCCTGCACAGGCGTGTTAGCATGCATAATCTCATAGTACACAGTATCGCTAACCACTTTAGCGTCAGACGTAAGATTCTGCCCGAGTGCCAATAAAGAGGGTAATCCAAGCAATGAAGTCAAACCAAAAGGAACATATCCCAAGTAAAAATTACGCTCGGCGTGCATCTGCCCTAAGAGCCCCGTTGTGGTATACTCTTTAGTCATCAGCTTTCTACCCAAATATAAAGCGGCAACATAACTAATACTCAGCATCAGTTTATCTACATAAACTTCACCGACACCTGACGTTTGAGCTAACAGAGAAACAAATTCCAATCGTTTTCCCATGAAAGCTTTATTTTCCCATGCGATTACTGCATCTATTGTCTTAGAATCTATTTGATCTTCTATAGGAGAAATTTTTATCTCTTCAATATCATTGAACCGAGATACAAAACTGATCAATATCTCTTCTGATGCTGAATTATCTCCATTCGCCAAAAGACCTGCCAATGTACCTGCCACAATAGAGTCAGATAAATTTGTCAATTTAGTTTCATCCATTGCAAATCGACGAGACGATTCTGCAATAAATTCCGGAGTGATAATTTGCTTTATTTCTTTAAATAAAAGTTCCATAAATATCTCTTTTGAGTTTATCTGGCACAATGTTATGAAATAATATCATATAATTCTCATCTCCATTTGTGAATAATGTATTTTTTTTCTCAATTTGCGTTTACTTGACACATTAGTGTTTTTATTCATAAAAGATTGTATGTAAGCGATTAAAGGAAAATAAAGCAAAAACAAGACAAAAATAAAACTTAAATAAATCTAATTTTTTTCTACACTAAAACTCTTTTAAAGGCTTTTAATTTTGATTATTGATTTGAATTAAAAGACAAAAGCCATATATTTATACAAAAGAGGAATCACTCTCTAAAAAGAAATTTTAATCAGTAATTGAATTATTTTATCTATCCATGTAAGGATATATTAAGACCTCACCCCAACCCCTTTCCTTCCGGGAAGGAGTATGTATGAGACCTTAATGCAATCACTAAAGTAACAAGAATGGATAAGAAAAATAAGGCGGTAAAAAGTGTTACTTTTGTTACTTTTGTCACCTTTTCAATTACTTAATATTGATATACAGCAAGTTATTAAAAACAGAAAAGTAACACTCAATAGCCACTTTTGTCACTTTATTGATTACTTTACGTAACCTTTGTAACGGATGTCACCTGATTAGAAATTGGATGTGTTTGCCCTATTACTTTAGAGGAACGCTTCTATAATCTACAGATTTTTTTTAACTTTGTTTATTCAAGTAAATAGAATAGTTCTAAATAACAAAAACTATACAATTGTGTCGAAAAAAATAGCCGAAACGCCCTTAATGAAACAATATTTTGAGATCAAGAGTAAACATCCTGATGCAATACTTTTATTTCGGGTGGGTGATTTTTACGAAACATTCTCACAAGATGCTATCGATACTGCCGAGATTGTAGGTATTACTCTCACCCGAAGAGCCAATGGAGCTGCCCAGTTTGTAGAGTTGGCAGGTTTCCCTCATCATGCATTAGATACTTATTTACCGAAACTTGTTCGTGCCGGGAGACGTGTTGCTATATGCGATCAGCTTGAAGACCCGAAACAAACTACCAAACTGGTAAAAAGAGGTGTTACTGAACTGGTTACTCCGGGGGTATCAATTAACGATCATATACTTAACCATAAAGAGAATAATTTCCTTTGTGCCATCCATTTTGCAAAGAAGAACTTCGGGATTTCGTTTCTTGATATATCTACAGGAGAATTTTTGATTGCAGAAGGTACAAAAGAATATATCGACAAGTTACTTGCTAATTTTTCACCTAAAGAAGTGTTAATCGAGCGCAGCAAAAAGAAACTGTTCGAAGAATATTTCGGTGCCCGCTTCTTTACATTCGAATTGGATGACTGGATTTTTACACAAGACGCTGCAAAAGACCGTCTGTTAAAACACTTCGAAACTAAAAACCTCAAAGGGTTTGGTGTTGAACATCTGTCGGACGGAATAATCTCTGCCGGAACCGTACTTCATTATCTGGATTCAACTCATCACACGCAGATAAGCCATATATCTTCTCTATCGAGGATAGAAGAGGACAGATACGTCCGTCTTGATAAGTTTACAGTACGCAGCCTGGAGGTTATCTCAACGATGAATGAGGGTGGAAAATCGTTGCTTGATATTGTCGATAAAACGATATCTCCAATGGGTGCACGTATGCTTCGCCGTTGGCTGGTTTTCCCTCTGAAAGAAGTAAAACCAATAAATGACCGTTTAGCGGTTATTGAATATTTTTTCCGTGATCCCGGTTTAAAACAAATACTCGAAGAAAAGCTTGCTCTTATCGGCGACTTGGAACGTATTATATCCAAGGTAGCGGTAGGACGTGTTACTCCTCGCGAGGTAGTTCAACTTAAAGTCGCTTTGAAAGCTATTCAGCCTATCAGGGATTTGTTTCTGGCTTCCGATGAGCCCAGTTTAAAGGAAATAGGTGAGCGGCTTAATCCCTGCCCCATCATTAGTGATAAGATAGATAAAGAGATACAAAACGATCCTCCTGCACTTCTCAACAAAGGAAATGTAATCAACAAAGGAGTAAACGAAGAACTGGATAAACTACGAGCTATTGCCTATTCCGGCAAAGACTATCTTTTACAGATACAGCAACGGGAGATAGAAGCTACAGGTATTACATCGCTAAAAATCAGCTTTAATAATGTTTTTGGTTATTATATCGAGGTTCGTAATTCGCACAAAGACAAAGTGCCTGCTGAGTGGATTCGTAAGCAAACACTTGTAAATGCAGAGCGATATATCACTCAGGAATTAAAAGAGTACGAAGAACAGATACTTGGTGCGGAAGAAAAAATCTTTGCTCTTGAAACTACCATCTATAATAATCTCGTAGCAAGCCTGATCGAATATATACCGACTATTCAGGTAAATGCAAATCTGATTGCCCGTACCGACTGCTTGCTTTCGTTTGCAAAAACAGCACAGGAAAACAAATACATCCGTCCTAATATAGAGGACTCTGATGTCCTCAATATAAAGAACGGAAGGCACCCCGTAATCGAAAAACAATTACCTCTTGGCGAGTCATATATTGCAAATGATGTATTTCTGGATAGTAATTCTCAACAGATTATTATCATCACAGGACCCAACATGGCGGGTAAGTCGGCTTTACTACGCCAGACTGCCTTAATTACATTAATGGCTCAGGCAGGAAGTTATGTGCCTGCCGAATCGGCTCAGATAGGTATTGTAGATAAGATTTTCACTCGTGTAGGAGCTTCCGATAATATTTCGTTAGGCGAATCGACCTTTATGGTGGAAATGAACGAAGCATCGGATATTCTAAATAACTTATCGGATCGCAGTTTGGTTTTATTTGATGAATTAGGGCGTGGGACAAGTACTTACGACGGTATATCTATTGCTTGGGCTATTGTGGAATACATACATGAGCATCCTAAGGCCAGAGCCAAGACTTTATTTGCAACTCACTACCACGAGTTGAATGAGATGGCTAAATCGTTTAAAAGAATCAAGAATTTTAATGTATCGGTAAAAGAAGCCGACAATAAGATAATATTCCTCCGTAAGTTAGTAAAAGGAGGCAGCGAGCACAGCTTCGGTATACATGTGGCAAAAATGGCAGGTATGCCTCAAAGTATTGTGAAACGTGCAGATACTATTCTTAAGCAGCTGGAGATCGATAATCGCAAGCAAGGTATTGCTAAACCTATTGCCGAAATTAATGAGAAAAGAGAAGGCTATCAACTTAGTTTCTTCCAGTTGGACGACCCTGTACTCAGTCAGGTTCGTGATGAGATTCACTCATTAGATGTAAATAACCTTACACCTATGGAAGCTTTGAATAAATTAAGTGATATCAAGAAAATTGTATCAGGCAAATAATATATAAACATATGAAAAACATTAACCTTTTAATTATATGGTTAGGAATCTGCGGACTATTATCCTCGTGCAATAGTGACGATTTTCCGGCTGAACCTGAAACAAAACAAGATCCCTCTGTATTTAAATATGTTTACAGCGGCAAACATTTTATCGAAGATTTTAATGTATATGCCGGACCAAAAGGTGAGAAAATTAATGTAGAAGAAGGTTTTGCAAAAAACTTTTGGGGAGAGTATTCTCTACTGGGTATTGCTTCATATGACACATTGATCATCAACAAACAAAATGACAGCATCTTCCTAAAAGATAATCGATCTACCCACGCTATAAAAATACGCATAAGTGAAGATACCATCAGAAAAGATCAAAATAACACCTTTGAATATTTCGGAAGAATAACAGATGACTCTACTTTTGTGATGAACCGAGCTTTCTATTATATCAATTATCGTGGAAGGGAAGAAGGACATAATTTATATCCTCATGTGGGTCATTACGGTTATTGGAGATATTATGAAAAGGCTCGTTTTGAAGAGTTCTTCCATGAGAACAGTTCTTTCGGCTCTTTGTCTGATATGAATCTAAAATCAGACACAATAGCCTACTTAACAGAATATTATATTTTTAAACTGAAAAAATCATATTAAAAAGCGGTCAAAATATCTGATCAAAACCTTAATCCAAGTCAAAATTAAATTTAACTAAATGTTCTACAAATTTTGACCATGACAAACGTTTTTTCTCAGTCCGTACATTATTTAAATAGGCTTGTTTACCATTTTCGAAATAGGACTTAATACCCTCCGAAATAGCTTTTGGAGAGACTTCAACTACAATACCGGTAGCAGAAGATAAAATAGTTTCACCCAATGCACCTACATTAGTAGCTATCATCGGCAGTTCCATCTGATAAGCAACAGCAACAACACCACTTTGTGTAGCATCCCGATAAGGCAGGACTAACACATCGGCAGCAGAAAATAATGTAGTCACCATATCATCGGGAATATACTGTTCGAAAACCTTAATATTCTCCTTAAAAGGTGATTGATCTATTAGTTGCTGATATTTTTGAAAATCACCATAACACTCTCCTGCTATGATTAGCTGATAGCTGTCATCTAAATAAGACATCGATTCTATCAACAAATCCAGACCTTTATAGTCACGGATAAGTCCGAAGAAAAGGAGGTTCTTTTTATCTGCATCTACATGTAAGAGTTTGCATGCTTCCGATTTGTCTATTCGCTCCTTATAGTGGTCATAAATAGGATGCGGAGTTACCATAACTTTAGGCTGAGAAATAAGATTTCCTAAATCATCTTTAACAGGCTCACTCAATACAATGAAACTGTCGCATTTCTTGAAGAAATATTTTGCGAATACTTTATCAAAAAAACGCTTTTCGTGAGGTATTGCATTATGAATAAGAGAAACAATCTTTATCTTATTATCCAACAAATGGCATACTGTTCCCAAAGCAGGTGCGACAAATGGCATCCAATAAGCAATAATTACAACATCCGGATTATATTTGTTTATAGCCTCAGCTGTAGATAGCCACGAGAAAGGATTTACACTATTAAGGATTCGTTCCGATTGAATAGACGAAGCGAAATCTTCTCCCTCTACGTATTGGGTTTTTCCGGGAAAAAGAAAGGATGGATATAATAAAGAAAAAGAAAACGCCGATACTTCTATACTTTCCGTCTCTTCCAGCTCTTGATAGAGTCGGTTGCTAAAGGAAGCAATTCCTCCCCTGTAAGGATAGAATGGTGATAGAATAGCTATTTTCATTGTTCAACTTCGTCTGTCTGATCTATATGTTTTTTCTTATAAAGAACTCGATCTACCTTTTTAAGTATCATTTCTTCAGTAATACTATTCAAACAAGCAATATCTTTCCTGTAACAGGGTATTTCGCCAAACACAGAGCAAGGATTGCACTCTATATCTGCTTGTATGGCATTATCAGGATCTTGTCCAAAACCATAGAAACCTAAATTTGGATGCGTTGCACCCCAGATTGACACAACAGGAACCTCAACCAACGATGCCAGATGCATATTAGCAGAATCCATAGAAATCATTATATCCAGATAAGACATTAAAAGAATCTCATTCTCCAGATTTAGCTTACCTGATACAGTGATTATATTAGAATACGTGTCTGCCCATTTTTCCATAAGAGCACGCTCTTCAGGTCCTGATCCAAATAAAAAGAGAGTAGTATCAAGTTGCTGAGAAAGCTTTGCGACAACATTCTCCATTTTATCAAGAGGATATACTTTTTCAGCATGCTTCGAGAAAGGAGCAACACCAATCCAACGCCCTTTCTTTTCTTTAACGATAGTTCTTAGAGGATATAAAGAACGCTCTTTTAGTTCAAAATAGTTTGTAAAAACCATTTCCGCCGGAAATCCGAGATCTTCAAAAACTTCCATATAACGCTCTATAGTAGGCATTAAAGGCGGATTTACTTTCTTGCTCTCAATCATTTGCCTCTTCTCGGCACGCCCTTTATCTATATGAGCTACATGCTTACCTAAAACAGACATGTAAAAGCGAATAATCTTTGTTCTCAGCACATCATGAACATCTGCTACATGAGTGTATTTATACCGGGTAACACTCCGCAGCAATCTGAATATTCCCCAAAATCCCTTGTGCTGCTTCTTTACATCAATTGTTACTGCATTTATGTTGAATCCCAAATTTTCGAATAACGGGGCAAAAGCTTTACGGGTCAACACTACAAAACGGTCCTGAGGATATCGTGCTGCCACAGAAAACACGACAGGAACCAGCATTGCAACATCGCCAAACGAAGATATTCGAGTAATTAAAACTCTCGCCATTGTAGATTTAAATATATTAACGTCTAAGACCTTTTTCTTGTTGTTATTAAATAAAACAACAATTATTCGTTATAACTGAATTTACTTATTTTTCTTTTCGTAAAGAACTGGGTTTAAATCAGGATCATTATACATCTTCATCTGTTTGTATACTTTCATATACTTCGATCCTGCTTCAATATCTTCAAGCAATTCATTAATTGCTGTAGAAAGATCCTTGCGTTGTTCAAGAAGGATGGCAAGTTTCTTTGAACACTGCTCATGATGCTCAGCATCCACTTCTTTACGATCCACTTCTTGTTGCATGTGATATAATTTCAACGCTAATATCGATAAACGATCTACTGCCCAAGCCGGACTTTCGGTATTTATCTTAGCATCTGCTTTGGGCTGTATATCTTTATATTTATCAAGAAAATAGCTGTCTATTAATTCCACTAAATCGGTACGATCCTGATTTGATTTATCGATACGACGCTTAAGTTCCAGCGCAGCCACCGGATCAATGTTAGGATCTCTTATTATATCTTCAAAATGCCATTGAACTGTATCTATCCAATTTTTTAAATACAGATAGTATTCTATCGTTTTCAGTTCATAAGGGTTAGATATAGCTGTATCAACATTATCTGTTGTATGATAATCTTTAATAGTCTGATCAAAGATCGAATTACACAAGCTCGTAAATTTCATATCAATAATTTTAGCAAAAGAATTAATAAATAATTTAAAACAAAAAAAGGCACCTTAAGTTCTCACACGTACTGCAAAAGAACAATATATGCTAAACAAAAATACCTCCAACCAATATCTACACAAATATAGATATTTTTTCTATATTTAACAGAGTTATTCCGATGAAATAGAAAAATAGATATACGTCAAATCAAAAATTATTTAGTTGCCCAATTTTCCCTATCGAGATTTCTATAGTTAATTGCTTCTGCCAAATGTTTAGACAGGACTTTCTCCGAACTATCGAGATCGGCAATAGTCCTCGAAACTTTAAGAATCCGATCATAGGCTCTTGCCGAAAGATTGAATCGATCCATTGCTGCCTTCAACAGCTGTAGCCCTTCCTGATCGGGCGTTGCATATTTACGCATCAACTTGGAGGTCATCTGAGCATTACTATGAATCGCAGGATGATCTTTAAATCGTTCATCCTGAATCTCTCTGGCTTTTATAACTCTTTGTCTTATTTCAGAACTATCTTCTGCCATTCCCGAATTAGAGATCTTTTCGAAAGGGACAGGCACGATTTCAATCTGAATATCGATTCGGTCTAACAGAGGCCCCGATATTTTATTCAGATATCTTTGTACAATTCCTTGAGAACAAACACACTGCTTTTCAGGATGATTAAAATACCCGCAGGGACATGGATTCATAGATGACACCAACATAAAACTAGCCGGATATTCTACAGCGAACTTCGATCGCGAGATTGATATAGAACGATCTTCTAAAGGTTGCCTTAAGACTTCAAGCACACTCCTGTTAAATTCGGGTAATTCATCCAAAAAAAGCACTCCATTGTGAGCCAGGCTAATTTCTCCGGGTTGAGGATAAATTCCTCCACCCACCATTGCTACATCAGAAATAGTATGGTGTGGAGAGCGAAAAGGGCGTATACACATCAGCGACGTATCGCCTCCTATCTTTCCTGCCACACTGTGTATTTTGGTTGTCTCCAAGGCTTCATGCAGCGTAAAAGGAGGAAGAATAGAAGGAATACGCTTTGCCATCATAGATTTACCTGCTCCGGGAGGACCTATCATTATGATATTATGCCCACCGGCAGCGGCTACTTCTATTGCCCGCTTTACATTTTCCTGCCCTTTGACATCTGAAAAATTAAATTCAAAATTCTGCTGATTATTAAGAAACTCAGCTCTTGTATCTATTATAACACGCTCCAATTCTAAATCGCCATTAAAGAAATCGACCACCTCAGCTATATTTTCGACTCCATACACCTCTAAGTTATTAACCACTCCTGCTTCTTTAGCATTTTTTTTAGGAACTATCAAGCCTTTAAATCCAAGCTCTCTCGCTTTAATCGCGATAGACAAAGCCCCTTTAATGGGAAGAATAGATCCGTCGAGAGATAATTCTCCCATCATCATATAGTCTTCTAATTTATCCGTTTTTAAACTATCTGAAGCAGACATTATTCCCACAGCTAGAGGAAGATCATATGCTGATCCTTCTTTTTTAATATCGGCAGGAGACATATTGATAACAATTTGTTGGCGTGGAAACTTATATCCATTGACTTGTAAAGCCGAGATAATACGCTCATGGCTTTCTTTTACTGAAGCATCAGGAAGTCCGACCAGCATAAATTTAATACCTTTCGAACAGTTAACTTCTATTGTTATTTGTGTTGCGTTAATTCCTTGTACGGCTGCGCCAAAAACTTTTACTAGCATCCTTTTGTGTTATAAGTAATAAAAAAAGAGAGATGAAACCTTCATCCGAACTTGTATCTGCAATGGCAAATATAAAAGAAAAAAAGAGAGATTTAGTTAAATCCCAAGAGTAAACGCATCAAACTTCTAATAAGGTGACATTCGTTACAAAAGTGACAAAAAGCAATCTATAAAGTGACGAAAGTGACTATTGAGTGTTACTTTTTAAATTTACACAATCAGCTGAATACCAGCCATCAGAAAATTAAAAAGTGACAAAAGTAACAAAAGTGACACTTTTTACAGGCTTTCTCTACTCTTGTTTTTTTGTTTACTTTTCATTGATAATTGTTCGTTGTGTTAATAGCGATTAATTCGGGTAAAGCAGTTTCTAACTATACTTTGATAACTGCTGATGGTTAACGGTTAACTGCCAACAGATAGATAAAATAACTCTTCTCTTTATTTATTCTTATATAACTCTAACAAAGCCTCAAAGGATACATCTCTATCCTCAATTATTCCATCTTTAGAAATAAGAATCATATAAGGGACTTCTGTCACATTATATTTTTTTACAGTTTGCGAATTCCATTTACGACCATCTAATAGTACTGTCCAATCTAACGAATTAGCAATTTCTATAATTTTAGGGTCGGGCGACTTATCATCTTCATCAATTACAATGGCTACAAACTGAACCTTATCTTTTAATTTCGCCTGAGTCTCTTTCATCAAAGTGAAGTAAGCCTCATTAGCCGGAGCGTCTTTGAGATCAAAGATCAACAAAACAGGTTTCCCTTTAAAATCTTTTAAGCTTACCGATTTTCCACGTGTACTCTGCAGGGTAAAATCGGGAGCAACAGAACCCACCATTGAGATTTTGACTCTGTCATAATATTCCTTTAAGGAAGTGGTCAGGTAAAAATTGGCAGCTTCGCCCTTCAATAATTCAATATCGTTACCTAACAAATCGAGTGAAATATTATTGATTGAAAAATCATTCATCAAAATCACTGCCGATATTTTGGCAGGATCGCTTTCCACACATTCACGAACACAGCGTGCCAATTGATAATTAATATTCTTTAATTCTGATACATCCAGATTTTCATTTTTTGCCAATACTCTATATCGCGACTGTAATATATTAGCATTCTTTTTCTTGAATTCAGCCAGATCATTATTGACTCTACCACCTCTTATCTCCACAAGGTCTCCTTCTAAGGCATCACCTGTAATACTAACCTTATAATCGGGTTCAAGAAAGAAACGGAGAGGTTTTAAGCCTTCTCCCATAAATAGAGAAACTAAAGCCTGAGACTCTACCTTTCCTTTATATGTGAACTTTCCTCCTTTGTCTACAGTAATAGTATCAATGGATATCGAATCCTTGGTCAGTTCTTTTACAGCATAAATTTCAGAGACTGAAAGATTTTCCAGTTTGCCTTCGACCGTAAAATTCGTATCCGAAGTATTGGTGCAACTTATTACGCTGAATATAATCAGACTGAATATAATCAGTCCTCTTATCATCACGGTAGAGATTTTCAAAGTTTTCAATTTCTTGATTTTTTAGTACAATTGACATGTACAAATATTATACCTAATTTATATAAAATGCTATTTATAGCAAATCTGACACAAAGATAGTATTTACGTTTAATCCATTCTTGCATATTTTCATTATTTTTAACAATAATTTATCAAATTTGTTCATCAAAAAAGTTCTTTTCTTCATGCTTAGCATTCTAATCAGAATAAGTATCTTTACTTTCTTATTTAAATAGTATAACTATGAAGATCCTGAAAACCTGTTTCCTTTCTATTTTTACTTTATCATCGTTTATTTCAATGGCACAAGACACATCCATTCAGCTCGGATTAGAAGATCTTATTCCGGGAGGTAATTCGTACGCTAAATATAGAATATCATTTCCCCAGAAGCTACAATGGTGGGGAGATAACCTCACATATATCAAAGGAGATTCCATACTGTCTGTTGCAAAATCTAAAGAACAAACAGACAACTTGATAATTGACAAAAAGACTATTAATGCAGGTTTGGAAGCCAGTAATAAGAAAACCATAAAATCTTTACTTTCGGTAAGTTTCCCATATGCAGACGAAAAGATAGTGATGCTCACCAATGGAGATGAAACTTATCTATATAATTTCGAATCGAATAAAGTTATAACTGATTATACTTTGTCTAAAGATGGAACCAATCAGGATTTTTCCGAGAAAAGTAAAACTTTTGCCTATACTAAGGATAATAATCTATATATAATATCACCATCCGGGCAGGAAGTAGCTGTTACTACCGATACTGACAAAGGTATCGTAAACGGACAGTCGGTTCATCGCAATGAATTTGGTATAAAGAAAGGAACCTTCTGGTCTCCTTCAGGAAAACAACTTGCATTTTACAGAATGGACGAAACAATGGTAACCGACTATCCTCTGGTAAATATTTCGGAACGGGTCGCAGAATTAAAAAATATCAAGTACCCGATGGCAGGAATGAAAAGCCATCATGTAACAGTTGGAATTTTCAATCCCGAAACACAACAAACCGTATTCTTAAAAACAGGGACACCCAAAGAAAAATACCTTACAAATATTGCATGGAGCCCCGATGAAAAATACATCTATCTGGCAGAATTAAACAGAGGACAAGATACTTGTAAATTGAACCGATATGAAGTAGCATCCGGAAAACTGGACGCTACATTATTCACCGAAACACATCCGAAATATGTGGAACCCGAAAATCCGGTACTATTTCTAAAGAGTGATCCCCAGTCTTTTATATGGCAGAGTAAGAAAGATGGGCACAATCATTTGTATCAATATGATCTAAATGGAAATCTAAAGAAACAACTAACGACCGGAAACTGGGATATTATTGAAATTTTAGGTTTCGACGAAGCGGGAAACAACCTCTATTATATCTCAACAGAAATATCTCCGATAGAGAAGCATATATATCAACTCAATCTGAAAAACGGAAAAAGAACTCAATTGTCGAAAGAGGAAGGAGCACATTCTGCTCAGTTAAGTTCATCCGGAAAATATATTGCAGATCGTTACACATCACAACATAATCCGGGAAAAGTTTCCATTACAGAAACAAAAACCAATAAAAGCTATACTTTCTTCGAAGCCAAAGACCCATACAGTAAAATAAACATGCCCGAAATAGAGATAGGATTTATAAAAGCAAATGATGATAAAACCGATCTGTATTATCGCTTGATAAAGCCGCTTAATTATGATCCTGCAAAGAAATATCCAACCGTGATATATGTATATGGAGGTCCTCACTCACAACTGGTAGATAATTCATGGATGGGACAAGCCCGCGGATGGGATATTTATATGGCTGAAAAAGGATATGTAGTATTTACAATCGACAACAGGGGAACATCAAACAGAGGAATAGATTTTGAAAACATCACACACCGCCAATTGGGAATAATAGAAACTGAGGATCAAATGACCGGAGTCAATTTCCTTAAATCATTACCTTATGTTGACTCTGACAGAATAGGTGTTCATGGCTGGAGCTATGGAGGATTTATGACTTTAAACCTAATGCTTCGCCATCCCGAAACATTTAAAGTGGGTGTAGCCGGAGGTCCTGTTACAGACTGGAAATATTATGAAATAATGTACGGAGAGCGTTATATGGACTCTCCTAAAGAGAACCCTGAAGGCTATTCTAAAACCAGTATGGTCGATCGTGCAGGAGACTTGAAGGGCAGACTTTTACTTATTCACGGAGACGAAGACCCTACTGTTGTATTGCAACATAATCTTCAATTTATGAAATCAGCTATCAAAAATGGCACCCACCCCGATTTGTTTATTTACCCGGGGCATGGGCATAATATGACGGGGCACGACCGTGTACACCTACATGAGCATATTACCCGTTACTTCGATAATTTCCTGGAATCGCTATAAGAAAAAAGTATCCTATATAAATAATTTCAATCACACAAATAAAAGGAATGCTGGCGACATATTTTATATTTAAGTCCAAATAGCCCTAAAGTGCTTTCTTTACCCATTTTTGGGTGGAGAGAATAGGATAGGCTGTTTTATGTTTTATAAGATATGATAAATAAATAATTTCCAAATCTTAAAATAAAAAACACTACAACTGTTAATTTGGTACATAAAACCTTAAAACGAATTAATCCCACATTTCCTCGTCCTTTAAAAGCTATCTTTACCAAATAAAAGTAGCATAATAACAAATTCGATTTATAGATATACATACGAATTATACTATGACTATACCTATATCACGTCTTCAGATATAAATATACTCATTTAGCATAAGAATATTCAGATCATATCCTACCTGTCTTTTCTCTGTATTCTGTAAATCTTTTTTTTCTACTTTTTGTTATAATTGATGAAGAACTGCTATAATACAAAAGACAACATTTGTATCATAGCTGCAAAAAATTGGGTATTGAATTAACAAAAAACAAATCATGAACAGTAAAAAACTCATTTTACTATTCTTTTGCATTCATGCGATAAACTTCACATATGCTCAAAAAGGTGTTGGGATTGGTACAATAAGTCCTCATCCATCTGCTATACTTCAGATTGAAAGTACAGACAAAGGAGTTTTATTCCCAAAAATCAGCTTAGCATCAAAAACAGATATAACTACTGTTTTAAATCCCACCACAGGGCTTTTAGTGTACAATACCGGAAATGGCGGTTTAGATACACCGGGATATGTGTATTGGAACGGGGCTGAATGGCAAAAATTAACACTCTCAACAGTGGTAAACCCTTCTATCACGGGTCTGCTATGTAATAGAGCTGATTTCACACCATCCACATTTACGGCAGGTGTTCCCTATGAGGGTACAATGACTATTCCATATACGGGAGGTAACGGTGGAGGATACAACACAGGCACACCCATAGCTTCAACCGGAAATACAGGGCTAACAGCAACACTTCAGAGAGGCGAATTAGCAACCGGCAACGGACAATTAGTATTCAGAATTACGGGTACACCTTCCGCTTCCTCTCCAACTGCCGCTATATTTAACATTAATGAACTGAATTTTAACTGCTCTGTTTCCTTAACAGGCAAGCAAATAGCGGTTGGCGAACAAATATCATTTATAGCCAGTTTAACTCAGGCACAAAATATAACAGGAGTTCTTTTATCAAACTATTATCCTACTCAGCTACCAACTGTTGATGGCCTAAGAATGGATCTTATCTCCAACGGAACAACCTATTATTATCCAAGAGTTTACAATGAAAGTTCTGAGCAAAAAATTGTAAGCTTCCAAACATTTTCGGTCGTAGGGCTTCAGAATGTTACAAATTTAAATAGAACTATCTATACAAAATCAGAGGTTACAGCTACAAACTGGGATTATATCAATGCAACTGCAAGGACTACTAACCCTGTATATCCTGTAGCATGGAGTTCTACCACATCTTCAACTGCTATTACAGATTTACAAGTACGGGTGGGTCCCTCGGAATGGAGATGGTATGAAATGACATGGTGGGCAATGGAAATAAATACTGTAAAAGTAATTTTCATGTCACTGGTAAGAAAATCATAATAGATATAATCATGAAAAAAAGAATCTTATTTTTATTTTTTTTCAGCCTTTGCTTATCCACGAACCTGATATATGCCCAAATAGGAATCGGAACCGAAACCCCCGACCATTCGAGTATACTTGATATAAGTAGTACCAATCAAGGGGTTTTATTTCCCAAAGTTGCATTATTATCAGATAAAGATCAGGTAACCGTAGCTAATCCGCAGGAAGGGCTTTTAGTATACAATACAGGAACAGGTGGTTTGAAATATCAAGGGCTTGTTTGCTGGGACGGAACAAGCTGGAAGAAAATCAACCTCACAGCTACCGCTTCTCCTGCTATATCAAATTTACAATGCGAAAATGCAAAAATGAGTCCTGCTCTTTTTAAAGCGGGAGTACCTTATAACGGAACTATGACCGTTCCCTACTCAGGTGGAAATGGCGGAAGTTATCTTGCAGGCAGCCCAATAATTTCAAACGGATACAATACCGGGCTAACGGCAACTTTGCAAGCAGGAACACTTCAATATGGCTCCGGTGAACTTACCTTTACATTAACAGGAACACCTTTGTACGACTCACCGGTACCCGCCATGTTCAACATCAATTTTCTGGGGCATAGTTGTAGTGCAGCCGTAAGCGGTGTAACCTTAGGTGTGGGGTTATCTTTAACTTTTATCACCTCGATACCTGCTACGGGTATAGCCGATAAGACATTGCTGTCATCTCTAAAAACAGGTCTGCCTGTTATCGATGGTTTAAGAATGGACTTGGAATACAATACAACAACGTATTACAGACCTCGGATTATCAACACCAATTCGACCAGTCAACTGATAAGCTTACAATCATTTGCAACTCAAGTGAATGAATACCGAAGCAATTTAAATCAGACCGTTTTAGCCGGAGCCAGTATGCAGGTTGATAATAATGACGCAGTTTATTGGACCACATCTGCGGCAGAAGTAATAACTGCCAATGTACAGGTACAGATTGTTTCGGGTGTGTGGCGATGGTATGAGATGAAATGGTGGGCGATGCAAATTGGCACGGAAAAAGTAATTTTCATGTCGGTTATAAGAAAAGCTTAATAAACTGATCCTAAACTAAATCGAAAATAATAAACAGACCTGAGACCTTAACAAGAAAATATACAAATGAATAAGAAAATCTTAACATTGATATTATTACAAGTATGCATAGGGCTGATGTATGCACAAGTAGGTATTGGTACACACGAAATTTCCCCTTCGGCAATGCTCGAGGTTAAGAGTAGTAACAAAGGAGTTATTTTTCCCCGTATAGCACTAAATTCGAATACGGATAAAATAACGATACCCAATCCATCCACAGGATTGACAATCTACAATACAGGTCTGGGTGACTTCAAAATAACAGGCTACATGAGTTGGGATGGCACCATGTGGGTCAAACTGCAATCCGAAGATATACAAGCTCCGGGTGTGTCGGGCATACAATGTACAGGAGCTAGCATGACTCCTTCTATTTTTAAGGCAGGAGTGCCTTATGAAGGAATTATGGAAATACCTTATGTGGGTGGTAATGGTGCATCTTATCCCGCAGGAACAGCTATTGCCTCAACAGGCAACACGGGTCTCACTGCAACTTTACAAGCGGGAATACTGCAACAAGGTAATGGCGTATTGAGATATACTTTATCTGGAACTCCACTGCTCGACTCTCCCGCAACCGCTTATTTTAACATCAATGTACTAGGCAATACTTGCACTGCAGGTGTAAGTGGCAGCTTGGTATTAGAGATCGGAAGCTTTATCACATTCTCAGGCATATTTAATACAACCGGTTTCGCAGGTAATAGTCAAATTCTTTTATCCAGCCAGTTTCCCGATCAATTGCCCGTTATCGACGGCTTAAGGATGGATTTGGCATACTACGATCCAACCTTTTACTTCCCTCGTATCTATAATGTCTCATCCCAACCACAACTAATTAGTTTACAAACATTTGCAACAGAGGTAAATCAGAACCGTACCGCACTCAACCAAACTATTACAACCGGTGGTTTTATTCAGGTTGATATTGATAATACTGTTTATTGGACAACTGTTTATGCTGAGGTCATAACCTCTAATGTACAGGTACAAGTTAGTCCGGGAGTATGGCGTTGGTACGAAATGAAATGGTGGGCGATGCAAACAGATGCCCAAAACAATTACAGTAAAACAATATTTATGTCTGTAACGCGAAAAGCATAACCATCACAACCCATGTATATGAGAAAGGCACAGGTGAATTACCTGTGCCTTTCTCATTTTAGATAAATAAAGCTCTACACTGAAATATTACTTTACTTTATTCAAAGTAAACGTAGCCAATACAGCCTTATGGTCGGTAGGCCAAATACCTTTACCTATTTCAAAAGAATCTTGTGTATTGTCCTTTACTCTTTTACTATATGCTATAGAACCATCAGGTCCCCAAATCACTGCGTTGGTCAACTCCAATCCATCAAAAGGTGCATAATATATAAAATCGATACGCTCCCGCTCATCTTCGTCAGGTGTCCAAGTCAATTTATTTATATCCATCAGAGGATTATCCGCAGGAAAAGTTATACCCGGATGAGTCACGGGATCGGGATATGCTTTACGGTATGCATCAATATATCCCTCATCAGTAAGTAAAATGCTTACAGTCCACGGCACAATCATACCATGACGGGAAAACATATCTTTGGTTTTTTCCGTCCAATCCAGATGAGACGGTTCATTAAAATCTCCACCTATAATCACAATACGGTTTTTATCTCTATCCTCTTTTGCTTTCGCAAGTATGGCTTTCATTCCATCATCTCTCAAAGACAAGGTATTGTTTGTCAAAATTGAATCGACATCAAGCATGGGCGGACGCTTTTTCCACGTAGAGCCATCATAACCTTTTACGTCATAATAAGTACAATTGAGGTAATCGAGATGGGTTGTATAAAGAGCAACTTCCTGTCCGTTCATATCTATGAGTGCCCTGTAAGCACTCCCATGATCATCAACACAAGGGTATACAGTGGTTGAATCTATAATAGGATAACGGGAAAGAATACCCGAATCGTAACTGTAGAATGAATAGAAAACTTGTCCGCTATCTTTTAGTGATTGGACAATCCTGTCGCAAAAACGAGTGTCTTTGTAATTTCGGACTTCGCTCAATGTTACAAAATCGGCTTTTGAATCCAGTATTTGCTGAACAATAGCCTTGTAGCCATCAGGTACTACAGTCCCTTCCTGCCAAATATTAAATTGAAGAACTTTGAATGTTTCAACATCCGAAACAGCATCTGTCTTATTCGTTTTTCCTCCACAACTCAAAAGAAGAAAAGAAATACAGAATAAATAAATAAACTTTTTCATAATACAATTGATTTAAGGTATGATCATAATAAAGAACAAAGCTACCAAACGTTGATCTAATTACCTTAATATTAAAACTCTAAAATAAAAAGACGAGTTAAATAATTATAAAAAATAATCCTTTATATTTGCCTATACCTACCTAAAACTAATAATTATGAGTTTCGATCTATATCTATATAAGCGTAAAGAGAGTGAAATAACACAACAGAACATTACAGACTATCTGAATGATAATTTACCATTCAATATCAGTGAATATTCACACCAATGGTATTATTCAAATGAAAAGACCGGAGTGTATTTTATAATAGAAAAAATAGAAGAAGAGGATTTAGAAGACTTTCCTATTTTTGAAGATTTCATCTCTCTGAATTTCACTCTCTACATCAATTATTTACGTCCGTCATATTTCGGTCTTGAGATTTTCCCTCTGATTGATAAACTTATGATTGACTTAGATATATACATTTTCAATCCTCAAGAAGATTCAGAAATAAATACTCCTTACCAATTTGATAAGAATCATTTACAGAATCAATGGGTAGAGCAGAACAATCAGTTTAGTTTAGTTAATTACATGGATTGTGACCTCCAATATTTCCCTCTGGAAGAATCGAATTATGCATGGAAGTACATGTACCAAAGAGAACATTTGCAAGAAAGTCTAACGGAAGATGTATTTGTTTGTGGTATTTTTTTTATTAAAAACAAATTGAACAACATTATCTATACATTTACAATATGGCCAGAACATCTACCCATAATTATACCACCTGTTGATTATGTTATGATCGTCAAGAAGTATAGAAAGTTATTCAAAAAAGTAGAGGAGTCCGGATTGGTTCCTTATAACTCTGTCATAGATAAATTTAAAGATTATTTTAAACCGTTTGAATCTGAGATACCCGATCTTATGATTATAAGTTTAATCGATTCTGATAAAATTTCAAAACAATTCAACCAGATAAAGTTATGGAAAACAGTTGAAGAGTTCGGTATTATGATTTCTAAAGATAGTTTTGTCAACGTAAAACCGGATTAATAAAAATGCCCTGTAAACCAATCAGTATACAGGGCATGAGTTTTTATTATAAAGCTTTATTTCAATTCTTCAAGAATAGTTATCAGATAATCATAGAATCTTTCTACAGTATCTATCTCCACTAATTCGTCAGGAGAATGAGGATTCATAATAGTAGGACCAAAAGATACTATATCCAAGCCGGGAGTGCTATCAAGAATGATACCACATTCCAGACCTGCATGCACAACCTGCACAACAGGATCTTTGCCAAATTTTCTGATATATATATCTTTCATTACCTCCAAAGCTGCAGAATTTGCATTTGGCTGCCAGCCCGGATAAGCATTTACAGCCTCTACTTTGGCATCAGCCAAAGAGAATAAGCTATTTATACTTGAATCAAGTGCATATTTTTTTGTTTCGGAAGAACTACGTGTAAGGAATTTTATCTCTACCAAACCTTCACTCGATTTTACAGAAGCTATGTTTGTAGATGATTCTACAATACCCGGGAAATCCTGTAACATACTGATAACACCATTTGGACATGCTTCAACAGCATTAATAAGATCATCTTGGATTTCTTCCGGAATCAATGATTTTGGTAAATCGGTTTTCTCAGCTTTAAGAGACAGTTTATCCTCAATACTTTTATACTCTTCGCTATAGATTTCTTGATATTCGTCTACTAAATCTAACAAGTCATCTACATTCTCAGCAGGAACTGTCACTATCGCGAATGCTTCTCTAGGTATTGCATTACGAAGCGAACCTCCGTCAATGAATGACAAACGAGCTTCTACTTCGGCTACAGCTTGTTTAAGGAAACGGAACATCAATTTATTGGCATTACCACGACCTAAATGAATCTCTCCACCCGAGTGTCCGCCTCTAAGTCCTGTAAGGCTTATTTTCAGAGCAACATCACCTGCAGGAACTTCCACTTCTTTAAATTGCCAGGATACATTTTCATCAATACCTCCTGCACAACCTACACAAAGTTCTCCTTCTTCTTCCGTATCCAGATTCAAAAGAATACTACCTGTTAAGAATCCCGATTCAAGACCAAAAGCACCTACCATGCCTTCTTCCTCATCAATAGTAAACAGTCCTTCTATTTTACCATGCTTAAGGCTGTTGTCCTCCAGAATGGCTAAAATAGCAGCAGCTCCTATGCCATTGTCCGCACCTAAAGTAGTAGAGCGTGCTTTCACCTTATCTCCTGCAATGTATGCATCAATCGGATCTTTCAAAAAATCGTGTTTTACATCCGAGTTCTTTTGAGGAACCATATCTAAGTGTGCCTGCAAAATTACGGTAGGAGCATTCTCCATACCTTTCGAAGCCGGTTTTGTAACAAGTACATTACCCACTTTATCTTGCTTAACATCTATATTGAGCGATTTTGCAAAATCAACTACATATTTCTCTACAGCTTTTGTATGTCCTGTTGGACGAGGTATCTGAGTCAACTCATAAAAATGTTTCCAAACACTTTCCGGTTTTAGGTTTAATATTTCTTTTGCCATAATAATTGTATTTTATTTTTCAACTTTTCCGTTGGATGTAATTTTAACTCTCTGTAGAGTCTGATCAGGGTCTGCATAAGCATCATACTTGGTAATTTCTAGCGAATGCTCCTTAAGATTTATGATAGAAGTAGTTGACCAAGCACCTTCAGCGTTGTCATAATACACTTCAACCGCATCAATAAGGGTATGATTTTTTGTATAATTGGCTAACCAGATAGCTCTTTCCGATTCGTACTCTTCGTATATCAAATACGACTTGAATGAATCTCCCCAACTTAGCTCTTTGATAATATAATATGAGAATTGATCTTCTCCACCTTTCAATCGGGTAAAGGCTTCAAGTTTATATAAATCTTTATCGGCAAACTGTTTATCGAGACTACTCTGTTCCCAAGCCTGAATAAAATCAGCGTCCACCAATATCTTATTTTCGCTGTCCTGCTCTTCTTTAGTTGTATTTGAGCCGATACTTTTACCTTCAATAGGTTGGCTGTATGAAGATATAACAAATCCTAAGCTTAGGATTACAAATAATATTTTTTTCATTACATGTCCATTTTTGATAGAATAAAGGTACTCATAAAATAGACATCACAAGGAATAATTAACTAGACTATTTACAAAGATACTTCAGCAGATTATTTATTTCTATTTTTAACGGTCAATGCTCCCATACTGAATAAACCACACAACACAATCCATAATGATTGTATAGCAAATACGGCAAATGCAAATGCTTCTCCCGAATCTTTAGTTACACCATACAATCCCAGAGATAGTACTACTGCCGCATGCCAAACACCCATTCCTCCATTGGTTGGGATAGCCATACTTAAACTACTCAAAGCAAAAGCAATCAAACCAGCAGTAAGTCCTAGATCTTTGGTGAAATCAAAGGCATAGAATGTTATATAGAAATATAGAAAATAGGAGAACCAAATACCAATTGTATATAGTAGAAAGCGTCCTTTTCTTTTCATTTTGAATACGGTCTGCATATCGCGACCCAGTCCTTTAAAAAGATTGGTAAGCTTGATGATTGGTGTTGTATTTTTAAATAGTTTATAAATTACAATAACCAAAACAATGGCAGCAATTACTCCGCCAATCATCCACACTGACGAGAAAATACTAGCAAGGGAATTAGACAAAGCGGCATGTTCCTTAATATAAGAGAGAAAAAATTCGACATTAAAGCAACACGCCAATAAAATGATGCAGGCTACAGTTACCGTGTCGCTAACCCTATCGAGAAGCATAGTACCAAAAAGTTTAGCAAAAGGTATCTTCTCATCCTTAGCAACTACGGCACATCTCCACACTTCGCCTCCACGAGGGATTGCAATGTTTACGGCATAACTACCTAACACGGCATATATTAAACTCGATGCCGGAGGATTGTATCCCAGTGGCTCTATTAAAAGTTTCCATCTGAGACCACGGATAACATTACCCAATGCTCCAAAAATCAGAGAAAA
Source organism: Indolivaga alginatilytica (assembly GCF_003201355.1). GTDB lineage: Bacteria > Bacteroidota > Bacteroidia > Bacteroidales > Dysgonomonadaceae > Dysgonomonas_A > Dysgonomonas_A alginatilytica. Next base: position 49,510 of record NZ_QICL01000017.1, on the reverse strand, counting down.
CAGAAGTATTGCAAAATTAGCATCTTTGATAGTGATCCACATTTTACCAAAATCAGTATCGCGATACAAAAGCCATAACACAACTACCCCCAAGGCTAGCGGGATAAGTACTTTTAAGAATTTACTTATTACTGACCCTTCTTTCTGAGGTTCTTCGGTTTGATTAATATCCATTATGTTTACTTATTCGGTGGAAATGAATGCCATTGATGAGTATTCCAATGATAAATTCATTAACTTTGTTCGTTGCAAATATAAGGATATATTAATAATATGTAAAGTAAAATATTTGTTGCTGTATTTTTTAATATTAACAGGCTCTGGTTGCTACACAACTAAAGCAATAAATAGGTCGGAAACTTTAAGTATATAGATGGGAGATGTAAGAGCAAAGAAATTTCTGGGACAACACTTTTTGAAGGATTTGCAAATAGCAAAACAAATAGCCGATACGTTAGATAATTTTCCGGATACTCCCATTATAGAAGTTGGGCCGGGAATGGGCGTTCTCACCCAATATTTACTCGAAAAAAGCAGAGATCTCACAGTTATCGAGATCGACAGAGAGTCGGTTCCTTATCTAAACGAACATTTTCCTGCACTTAAAGACCATATTATTGAAGGAGATTTTCTTCAATTGAATCCTACTGATATTTATCCCGATCAGTTTTGTATTATAGGAAACTACCCCTATAATATTTCATCTCAGATATTCTTCAAAGTACTCGATTACAAAGAACACATCCCTTGCTGTTCGGGCATGCTTCAAAAAGAAGTTGCCGAACGCATTGCCTCCAAACCGGGAAAAAAGGCATACGGAATACTAAGCGTACTTCTTCAGGCATGGTATGATATTGAATATCTATTCACGGTGAGTGAAGTTGTATTCGATCCGCCTCCCCGTGTTAAATCTGCCGTAATACGACTGGTGCGTAATAACCGCGAAAGTTTAGGCTGTGATGAAAAATTATTCAAAACTGTTATTAAAACATCTTTCAACCAACGCCGCAAGACATTGCGTAATTCGATGAAACCGCTGTTGGGAAAAGATAACGATATATATGCTGATCCTATTTTTGACAAACGCCCCGAACAATTGTCAGTTGAGGAGTTTGTATATTTGACGAATCTCACACGAGAACACATGCCACAAGGAGCAGAAGACGCGGGCATCCAGCGAAAAGAATAAGGTCTATGACCTTACTTGTAACCAGTAACTCATAACTAAATACTTATTATGTCTGAAGTAAGATTGTTCTATCACAAAGACAATGTAATTCGTATAAGTCGTAGCATCGAATTTTTAAAGACTAATCCTATAAAGAATTTTTTATGGATAGACTTAAACAATGTTGATGAAGAAATAGAAAACGAATTAGAAGACTATCTGAAAATATATATTCAGGAAGAAGAAGAGATGATCGAGATCGAGATGTCGTCCCGATACATCGAAACGTACGATTCGCTGGTAGTCAATTTTAATTTCTTACGACCCAATTTTGATAAAGAACTGGTTTCATTTATTCTTAAGAATAACATTCTTATTACTGTACGTGACGAGGATCTGACTTCATTTCAGGAGACAGTAAAAAAGATATCCGCCAATCCGCGCAATTACCCCACAGGCTACCATGTATTTGTTGCCCTACTGGAAACTCGTGTTGAAGTAGATGCTGACATGATCGAGGAAATGACTCAAAAGATTACCACATTAAGTAATAGCCTTAGTATGGAAGAAGCCGATGAAGAGCTGTTGATGGAAATCAAAGACCTTCAGGAAAAGACAATGATGCTTCGTGAAAATATTATTGAAAAACAACGGGCTGTATCGAGTATGTTGAAAAGCGAACTAATCAATAGAGAATTACACGGTAAACTTACCATCATTGTAAAAGATATAAATTCGCTACTCGAACACATCAAATTTAGTTTTGACAGACTTGACTATTTACAAGATACATTCCTCGGGTTTGTTAATATCGAGCAGAATAAGATCATCAAGATATTTACAATTATATCGGTCATCTTTATGCCCCCTACCCTTATTGCAAGCATCTATGGGATGAACTTTGCTATCATGCCCGAATTGCAATGGGAGTATGGCTATATTGTAGCTATTGTATTCATGTTAGCCTCTTCGGGTGGTATACTTGTATACTTCAAGAGGAAAAGGTGGCTGTAAGGCATACATCGACAATAAAATACTCATACATACAAATAAGAAAAGTAATAAGGAAAGCCCGAACGGAAATATTAATTCCGATTCGGGCTTGATCTAAATAAAATAATTGAATTGTGTAATTGTGTAATTATTCTCTCCTACTCTTTATTTTATTGATTACCTTCCAGTATATCTTTAATTTCGGCTTGGATGCGGTCATAATCTCTGTTAGATGCTTCCAAATGCCGTCTCATTAAATCGTATTTTTCCGATTCGCTCCTGAAAATCTCTTTATCTTTCTTATTTTGACGGTAATTGATTACAACAAATACCGAGATCAATATAGCAGCAGCTATTGAAAGTAGCAAGAAAAGATAAAAGTCGGATTGTAATTCTCCATAAATTCTGTCTTTTTGCTCTACACGAAAATCAGTGTCAGCTTTTATCAATTCCACAGGGCGTTCTTCTTTGGCAATCTGTTGAATGGTTTCTTTTTCCAATTCATTAAAATGTAACGCCTGTTTGTAATTGCCTGTCTGTTTATAGTAATTGGTTAGGGCGGCATACATTTCTTCCTTTGTATGCATATCTGTTACATCGGGTATACTTGCTTCTACTTTAAGTGCAAACTCTTTTGCTGAACTAAGGTCATTTTTCAAGGAAAACGCATTAAGAAGCATAATATTTGTTTGTCTTACTCGCTCTTGCGTAGTAGCTTCCAGACTTAAGACCGACTCGAAATATGCAATAGCTTTGTCATATTCACTCATACCGAAACGAATTACGCCCAGATTTAGAGTGATATTACTTTTATATTTCTCATCATTTATATTCTCAGCTATTTGTAACGCATTACTGAAATAAACATAGGCACTATCAAGCTTAACTAAATCCTCATAGCAACGTCCTACTTGATTGGTTGTCCTCATTGTTGAAGCAGAATCTTTTTCTAAAATGTAATAATTTACTGCTTTTTTATAATTTAAAACTGCACTATCTAAAGCACCTTGTTCTAAATAAATAAAACCTATGTTTTCGAATATTTTACCGCTCAACCTATTGTTTCCTGTTTTGGCTGAGTTGACTCCTGCTTTTAAGAAACTAATGAGTGATTTATCATACCTGTTTATTTTACGGTTTACAATTCCTGCGTAATAATCAGCCAATGCGGCTTGTTCCACATTCTTGCTACCATCAAAATATTTTTGTGCTTCAAATATCAATGTGTCGCCTGATATTTCTTGTTTTGTTTTATATTTTGCATCTACTTTTGTTACTATATATTGCATGTAGCTGTCCGCATCCAGATTTTCGGTGTTTTGGATAGAATCAAGTAATACTAAAGCTTCGTTCGGTTTATTTTCAACTATATTCTGTGCTTGTCTTAATAAATTGACCGAAGCATTCTCTTTTTTACAAGAAATAAATAAACATAAAAGCAACAATAGTAAAATATGTGTTGAGATTTTCATTGTAGTAATGTTTGTTTGTAACTCAAATACGTGTTAGTCTTTCGGAAAATTAGAGCCTGTAACGTTATCATTTCCAGGAAATGGTATTGAATCAAGGACCTTTGATGATGCATGTCCGTCAGGTCCCTCTCCTGCTGTAACACCAATTCCCATCTCATCTTCTTTTGAACAGGAAGTGAGTAAAAATGATAAACAGCTTATAATGGATAGTGAGATTAATAATGTTTTAATTTTCATAGCCTAGTATATTTTGAAAAATTACTTGAAGTAAATATTTTATTGTTTATTTGAAAAGTTAGAGTTAGTAACGGTATCATCTTTAGGGAATGGTACTGAATCGAGTACTTTTGATGATGCATGCCCGTCAGGTGTGTTCTCCCCTGTTGTACCACCTACTCCCATTTCGTCTTCTTTAGAGCATGAAGTGAGTAAAAATGATAAAAAACCTATAATGGATAATGAGATTAATAATGTTTTAAATTTCATAGCTTAGCTTAGTTTTATTGAAAAATTTGCGTAATATATGATAAAATTATTGTTACATTTTATTGCACAACCTTATTTAACCTCAAACACTGAGATTATTAGAAAAAAAGGAAGGAATTGAAAAGATTATTAGACATTATATGCAATAAGCTTTGAGGTTGATGATTATCAAATAGTTATGAATCACATTTATCAAATTACTTATTCCCAATGTGTTATAAAATAAATAAATTCATAAGTCGTTGATAATCATTTAAAATAAACTCTTATTCAATATAAACTCTATTATATGTTTCATTTGTAGCGACTTGCTTTTAACACAGAGAACAACTAAGTTTAGGCACAAAGTACGCATTCAGATACTTATAAATGGTGTTCTTTGTGAAAAACACCTTTGTGAACTTTGTGTTTAAGTTATACGATATCAATACCATATGCTTTTATTGGATATAAACTCTACTAATTATAGTATACCGTAGGAGGGTGTGTCAAAAGAGATCGAGCACACAGAATGCACCGATATTACAGATTTTCGTATTTCACCTCACCCCCTCTCCTACTGAGAGGGAGTAAAGAAGGAGAGGGATAAAAATCTTGGCGTCTTGGCGACTTTGCGTTTAATTAAAATCTGTATTTTCTTTTATTTCAGTGTAATTTGTGTTCTGTTCAGACTTTTGACACACCCTCCTACGACCAATAAAATCAATCTTCTGGCCACTACTGACCTTTTACTTTACTTTCTTTCTTATTACAGCAATATTCAATACTGATAAAAACAAAAATATACCCACCCCTATTAAAATTGTATATATAGAAAATGAAGCTTCATTTATAGGAAACATTTTACCTAGAAACTCCTGATATTTTGTTCTTGCAACAAAAGTTATCAATAAAGATATTAGTAGAATAATCAGATTGAGACTAAGTACAAGCCATTCGTAAGGTCTTACGACAGCCGATTTTGGATAGCCTATCAAGCGTAAAGTACGTAGCTTACTCATATTCTTCTCCAGCAACAGATAGATACTCAATATCAAGATGAAGAAAGACAAGATACAGATTACAACTCCAACAGAAATAACGATCCCTATTATGATTTTCAGGAAAAACGAGATTCTACTTGCCGTAGTATTGTCTCCACTTATTTCGAGACCTCTGTCTTTAAAATATCCCGAAAGATTAGGATCGGCTATATTAGACACCTCAACAATCAGTCGTGAAGGTTGCAATGAGCCTCCTCCGAATTGCTGATTTGCCCACTCCATAAAAGGTTCGGGTACAAGTATCGAATTTATTCGGTTCGAAAAACCCACAATACGACCTTTCATTTGCTGACGTTGCCCATTTTTTGCAGTGATGGTTATATCCAGATTAATCAATCCGATCAACTGTTCCGAAATCTGAGGCATAGAGCTGGCTCCTGCAAAGCCGAAGTTATACAAATCCAGATAATTTTTAGGAAGAATAATAGGTACAGTATTGTCTACGGGCGAGAATCGCCAGCTATCGGATCTTACATCTATAAACTCATCGGGCACCGATTCGAAGAACATCTCTGTGTTAAATGCTATTCCGAGTTTTTGACTGTTAAAACCTCCAAACACATTAAATTGAGAAGGCGTAAAGGCTCCTACATGCTTAATAAAAGGCTGACTCTTCAACTCATCAATCTCACTTTGGCTAAAGCCGGTTGATTTAGACGACAGTCCCCCAAGTATACCTACTTTTTTAGTTATGGTCAGGTAATCTTCTTTTAACAGTTTGTCTTTACCTGAAAAAATAGGATTGATATCGAAATAAAACTGGAATGCAAGCAAAACAATGCTCATCCCAATCAAACTCGTAATAGTAAAGCCAATTAATTGTGGCTTACTTATATTTTCACGCAATAATTTCCAAATCAATTTCATAGAGCAAATGTTTTTGTATACTCCAAGGGTAGATGCTTGCCTATAGATGTTGCGACAATACCTGCACCTTGCTGCCATGCCTCTCTCTGAAGCAATATAGCAACCGTAGAGGCATTTTCGTCATCCAAATGACTAATGGGTTCATCAAGCACCAAGAAGTCGAATGGCTGGCACAAACAACGGATTAAAGCTACACGTTGTTGTTGCCCCCACGACATTTTAGCAACCGGAGAATCTTTTTTATTGGCAATACCCAACAAATCAAACATCTCATGAATTTGCCTGCTCTCTTTATATCCGGTCAGATTATTTTTCAATTGCACATTTTCCAAAGCGGTCAGCTCAGGAAAAAGACAAAGCTCCTGAAACAAAAGGCTGATTTCGGTATTCCGCACTTTATCCCAATGCCTTGCTTTGAATCTGCGGATATTTACATTATTGAATATAATATCTCCTGAATAATCGTCTCTGTAACCATAAATATAGCTACAAAGCGAACTTTTCCCGGTACCCGAATTGGCTTCTATCAAATAGGATTTACCCTTTTCGAAACTAAAATCCTGTAACCAGACATCCGATTGCAATCCTTTTTCGTCCGAAAAAATAAGAGGAAGTGTATTACGGAAAATTATTTTATCCATGCTAAATACTTTTGATTATTTATTTGTGAGGGGCTGTGTCAAAAGTCTGAATAGAACACAGAATACACTGAGATAATAGAAAACACAGAATTGTATTAAACGTAAAGACGCAAAGTTTTTTGTTCCCTCTCTTTCTTTGCTCCCTCTCAGTAGGAGAGGGCTGGGATGAGGTACTAAAATCTGTAACATCAGTGTATTCTGTGTTCGGAATTTCTTTTGAGACAGCCCCCTATACCCAAACACCAAAACCTTATCTGCCCAATAAACCTCCGAAACTGGAGATTAACTGATCTAATTGCTTACAAATAACTGCCAGACTATTCTTGTCTTTTGTAGCCAATTCCAGTCTACCCACACCCGTTAAATCGCTTGTACTGGCAAACTCATACTTACCGAATTCACTTAAGAATGGCCCGAAAGCTTGAAATGCAATGTTATTCGCCGTATAAGATTGTAAAACCTGCAAGTCTCCAAACATTACGATTGATTTGTCTTTAATAACCGCTGAATAGTTATTAGTCAGATTTGAAGCCTTCATATTATTATATACAATCTCATTGTTCGTGAAGAAAAACGTTTTACCATTTGCACCCCAATAGACATCCACATTATTACTACTTATTTTGAAGTTTGTTGGAGATAGTTCTGTGTACTTCATTTCACCACTCGTCAATTGCAACTTTATAAAATCGATCACTTCCGAAGGATTCGAAAGATCTGCAAAGAATACAAATTCAGGAGTCGGAGCTCCCATATCACTAAAAATATCGTCTTGTTTTTTAGTCGCTGTTTTAGATGTGATAGCAAGAGTAATATCGCCATTCAGATCTTTTAATATTTTTTGAATCTCATCAGGCTCTACACTCTCGGGAAGTTCTTTAGTCAATAATTCAATAAATCCTAGTTTTTCCAGATACGAATAAGCACCTTCTCCCTTCACATTCGCCGATGCCAAGAATAATGGCTCGCTGGTGATGTATTTCAATTGATCTCCTTTGATATTACCACTTAACTGAGACAGTAAGTCTTTAAATTTCTTTTCGGCTTCGGCATTCTCATAAAAATACTTATTCTCAAATTTTACTTCTCCATTTTCAAAAGAAGTATAGATACCTGTAGATACACCGTCTATATCAGACAAAAACTTTTTAAACGGTATAGTCACTTCGGTAGCTTTAGCCAAACCTGCCAGATCAGGAAGAGATTTATCTAAACCTTTCATAGAGAAGAAGGTCGAAAGATCTTTCTTACTCTTCAAAAATTCGGCAAAGGCTCCATTCGAATTAATACTCTTATCGGCACCTTGTTTCAATTGTGTTTTAGCTAACTCTGCCAGATTAAGAGGCTCTCCTGCTTCAGTGCCATTTCCATATGCAGAGGCAATATCAACCAGTAATAACAATTTATTTCCATTCCAAGCCAGACAGCTTTGAGGTTCAGGAGCAACCGTATATATTCCTCCCTCTTTCTTAATATCTGCTTCCTGTACCAACGAAAATTTAACAAGTGCATCTTTTACTTTATCAGCATTATTTACACCGACTACAACTCCGTATACCTTATAGTTCGTATAAAAATATAAATCGTTTTTAAGATTTACCCCTAAAGAATTAGCATCACTTAAAAAACCATCCAATAGTTTTATGGCTGCCTCATCTTTCAAAGTTACCTTATACATACTGACAGCCTGTTGAATCATTGGATTTGCAAAAATATCGTATTCTGATTTTGTCACCAACGATTTGGCATCCACACAAACAACATAATTGGCATCAGCCGGAATAGCATCTATCGGATCTTTAGAATCGCTACACGAGGCGAAAACGAACAATGTCATTACAATAACAAAAAATATGTTCTTACCAGTCATCTTAATATTATAAATTTTTTTTTAAATATATTCTGCAAATAGGCTCTTAAAATTAATACACGAAAGGATGGCATAATTGATAAGCCATCCTTCCTATATTTTGAGACAATCAGTATCTAATTATTTGATACCTAATTCCGCTTTTACTAATTTACCTGCATCTACCGCACTCGTAGAAACGTAAGGAACTGCTCCTACTTCGATAATATAAGCGTATCCGTTTTTATCTCCTACAGATTTGATTGCTTGTTGCAATTTTTGTTGAATAGGAGTTAGTAGTTGTTGACGAAGAGTTTGAAACTCTTTCTCACTGTTTTCCTGATAAGTTTCGTATCTTTCCTGAATTTGTTGAATTTGTTTTTGACGATCTGTCAGGATAGCTTCCGTAACTTGTGTTGCATCCGCTTTAAACTCTTCCATTTTTTTATCGTACTCTGCTTGTATAGCAGTCAAATTCTTTTGAATCTCTTCTTGTTTAGCAGACAGCTTAGTCTCTACATCTTTTATCTCAGGCATTTGAGTAAATACCTCTTGAGTATTAATATAGGCTAGTTTATCTTGTGCGTATACTCCTATCGGAGCAACAATAAGAAAAAGGATAACTAATTTTTTAAACATAATGCTTCGGTTTCTTTGTTTTTATTGTTCTTTTTAATTCTTTGATCGCAAATGTATATAATTTATTTTGAATATCCGAGCTTAGATAATACTTCATTGCTGATATCTATGCGTGGAGATGCAAAAATAATACTACTGGCTGATGCTCTGTCCAATACCAATTGGTATCCCTTAGTATCTGAGATTTCCTTTACAGCATTATAAATATCATCCTGTATCGGTTTAATCAAAGCCTCACGTCTCTTAAAAACTTCGCCTTCGGGACCAAAGTATTTTCGCTTAAGCTCTTGCACCGCTTTTTCCTTTTCAACGATTTCGTTTTCTTTTTTAGTCTTTTGCTCTGCCGATAAGAATACTATTTCCGACTGATAAGTCTTATACATATTCTGTACTTCTTGTTGAGCAGTTTCCACTTCTGTTTGCCATTTCTTCGATATAGCTTCCAATTGTTGATTGGCCGTTTCGTAGCTACTTATATTTTTCAATATATATTCCATATCAATCAGTGCAAACTTTTGCGAATACGCACTGAATGCAAATGAAATAAATAAGCCGAAAAACAAAATAAGTTTCTTCATGATGCCTCAAAATTTATTTCATACATATATAAGACAACTATTCCTCCAATTAGTTTACTACAGAACCTGTAAATAGTGTTAAAATCAACATTTATTAAAACTCTTGCCCGATAATAAAGTGGAATTGGCTTCCTCCGTACTGGCGTTGATTGTTAACTTTATCAAATCCATACGCCCAGTCGATACCAATAAGTCCGATCATAGGTAGCATAATACGTGCTCCAAAACCTGCCGAACGTTTAAGATCGAACGGATTCAAATCTTTAATATCACTCCAAGCATTACCGGCCTCAACAAATGATAGGATATAAATAGTTGATGATGGCTCAAGAATTAACGGATAACGAAGCTCTAAAGCTAAACGGGTATATGCACTTGCATAATATCCTATAGATCCGTTTTCATATCCACGAAGACCTACGATTTCGGTTGCATATCCTGAAGAAGCTCCGGACATACCATCACCCCCCATATAGAATGTTTCGAAAGGAGATTTTTTATGTTTATTGTAATATCCGACTAAACCATATTCAGCACGAGTCATTAATACCGGAGTTTTTTGAATAGAAGGCATCAGAGATGTAAATGTCTTGGATTTAAATTTCCACTTGTGATACTCTACCCATCTGTATTTTTCTCCTGCATCCACACCTGCGACATCACTTCCCATAGAAGCATAATCTACTCCATTCCAAAGCGAGTAAGGAGGTGTAGCTTGTACGCTTAACGAGAATTGAGTACCTCGACGTGTGTAGATAGGATTATCTATAGAGTTACGAGACAATGTTACTGATGCACTGATATTATGACTTTGTCCGTTACGAACCAAGAAATAGTCCCAGTTTTTCATGCTGTACAATTGATATGATAATCCCCCTTCCAGTTGAAAATAGTCATCCGGCCAATTTAAACGTTTTCCGTATCCGACAGATACTCCAAAAGTTTTAATTGATTTGTCAGGATCTAAAGAGTTATTCAGCATAGACTCTGAAGCTCCCTGATTATACATATAATTTGAGTTAGTCAAATTACTAGTGTTAAAGAAGTTACTATTTACACCCGTTTGTATAGAATAATATGCTCCAACAGAAAGGAAGTTAGGACGTTTTCCTCCAAACCAAGGGTCGGTAAATGAAACTGAATAAGATTGGTAATATTTACCATTTGTTTGTCCACTCAATTGCAGTGTTTGACCTTCTCCCTGAGGTATGATTCCTTTATATGATCCGGGATTCAATAAGTTCTTTAAAGAAAAGTTTGTGAATTTCAAGCTAAGACGACCTAATATACCGGTTTGTCCCCATCCTGCTGAAAATTCGACCTGGTCATTTGCTTTAGAAACCAACGGATATGCTATATCTACCGTTCCTGATTCTCTATCGGGTTGAACATCCGGTTGTATCTTCTCAGGATCAAAGTGTCCCATCTGGGCAACCTCACGCAACGAACGCATCAAATCTTCACGACTAAACAATGCTCCCGGCTTAGTTCTAAGTTCACGTCTTACAATATCTTCGTACAGACGATCATTACCCGAAATCATCACTTTTCGTATTGTAGCCTTGGGACCTTCGAAAATCCGTATCTCAAGATCCACCGAGTCTTTATCAATATTGATTTCTACAGGATCCGCCTGATAGAATATGTAACCATTATTGTAATAGTAATAATTACCTACCGCATCTTCGTCACCAGTTAAACGGGATGATAGTTTCTTTTGATTATAAACATCTCCGGCTCTCATATTCAATACAGCATTTAACTGATCTGTTGAGAACTCAGTATTTCCAACCCAATTTATACTGCGTAAAAAATATTGTTGACCTTCGTCAAGTTTAATATCTATTTGTACTTTCTTATCATTGTATTTGTATACTGTATCCCAAAGAATACGGGCATCACGATACCCCAATTCGTTATATTTAGCAATCAGATTTGCTTTGTCCGCCTCATAACTTTCCGGTACATAATTTGTAGAACGAAGGAAATTTCGAACTTTAGCGGACATAGTATGTTTATGTCTCGTTTTTTTCATTGCTTTTTCAAGCGTTTCGTCCGAAACTTCCACATTACCGTCTAGGACAACATCATATACTTTGATCTTTTCTTTCTTATCTACTGCGATTTTCAAAATAATGTGATCCTCTTTCGATAGGTCTTCTTCCTGTGTTATAGTAATAACAGCATTATTAAAGCCTTTGTCATCGAAATATCTCTTGATTATTTTTTTTGCTCCATCTATCATGTTAGGAGTAATCTGATTACCCTTTACCATTCCGAGCTTGCTTTCTATATCTTCTCTTTCACCTTTCTTCACACCTTCATAAGAGATGTCGGAAATACGGGGACGACCTTTCAATTCAATATTCAACCAGATTTTTTCGCCAACTATTTTAGTTGCAGTAATTTTTATTTCCGAAAAAAGTCCCTGTTTCCAGAAACGTCTTACAGCATTTGTTATTTCAGTACCGGGTATTTCTATATCATCACCAACTGATAATCCTGAAAACCCTATCAGAACAAAATCTTCGTACATTGAATTCTTAATACCTGATACCGTTATTTCTGCGATCTTATACTTCTTTGGGGTAAGAGTATAGGTTATAACAGGAAGTGGACCATTATCAACAGAACTAGTTGAATTCGCTATTGCTTCATTCACAGCTTTTAATGCCACACTATCCGTTTGTTGGACTTGTGCGTCAATCTTAAAAATAAAAGATGATAATAATAAAGCAAATAAACCTCTTTTGAGCATATTCTTTTTTTGTTTAATTCAATTAACTGTTGATTTGTTCACTCGTTTTGCCAAAGCGTCTTTCACGGCATTGATAATCCACTACAGCTTCATACAAAGCCTCTTCCCGAAAATCGGGCCATAAAGTCTCCGTAAAATGAAATTCGGAATAAGCTGCCTGCCACAAAAGGAAATTGCTTATTCGAAGTTCGCCTCCGGTACGAATCAACAAATCCGGATCGGGGATACCCTTTGTTGTCAAAAAATCACTTATCGTAGATTCATCAACATGCGTTAATTCCCCTGAATTTATAGCAGCTGCTATCTTTCTGGTTGCTTCCGTTATTTCCCATCGCGCCGAATAACTTAAAGCTAATACCAGCGTAAGACCTGTACTTACAGAGGTTTCTTTGATACAGTTATCCAAAGCCGTACGGGTTTTGGCCGGTAACCGATCCAAATCTCCTATAGCTTTTAGTCTTATATTATTTTTAATAAGTTCCGGAGTTTCTCTTGATACCGATTCAATCAGAAGCGACATCAAAGCCTCCACTTCTTCAGCAGGTCTATTCCAGTTCTCTGTCGAGAATGTATATAAGGTTATATATGAAATCCCAAGTCTTGCAGCTGTCTCTATCACACTACGAACAGACACAGCTCCTTCTTTGTGCCCAAATGTCCTATCAAGGTTACGTTGTTTTGCCCAACGCCCATTGCCGTCCATAATGATAGCAACGTGTTGCGGTAATCGATCTTTATTTATTTTCTCTAAAAGCGACATCTATTTTTCTCTTTATATATGAATTAAGGTTTCAGACCTTTTTATTGCTTTTGTAAGTAATCAAAAACCGTCAGTTAAACTGAATAATACTCTATTGAATATGTATAATTACATTAATATAAACTATCTACACAGGATTTGCTACGTAAACCAAAATCCCAGGTTACCGAAAACATAGTCAAAAGATACCAGTCTTTATTCTTGAAAAAACTACTCTTTATATTATACGGGTCATCTAAAGATAAATCTCCTTTTTTAGAAGTTACATCAAAAGAATCGCCAAATAACTTTCGGAATGAAAATTCAAAGCCCAGATTTAAGCGATCTTTCCATTTATATTTAAGGCCAATACCCAACGGTAGATTCATCCCAAAAAACGTTTCATCTCCGGAGCCCACTGTGAAACCAAGTCCGGTAAAAATATAAGGAGAGAATTTTCTGGTTCCCAAATACTGATATTTATCACTATAATGGAAAAAATTATACTCAACCTGTCCTCCTAATTCATAAAACGTTCGACTAAACGAAGTATTTTGTTGATTGGGAAAAACATTTCCGGATTTACGCGTATCCCCTGAAACTCCTCCAACCACAAGGTTCGCTTTATAAGCCCATCTAAAGTTTTTATTATACCTGAATACTGCTCCCAGAGCAAAATTAGGACTCTGAAACAGGTTTGTCTTATTGGCATCTCCCATATATGAGGATATTCCCGTCATTCCTCCTATTTCATATTCATATTCTTGACAAAAGCCATTTACAGAAGAAAACAACCCCATGAAAACCAACAGGAGAATATGTATCTTGTTTCTATTTTCATATAGGCTTCTTCTCATCAATACTCTTGTTTTGCAAGTAAGGTATGCAATTATTTTATTCCTGGGATAGTTTCGATTAAGGTATAAGGCTATTTAAACGGCCTCTCCAAACATCACTTAAACCTTTGTTTCCTTCTGATACTCCTCCGAATATCCAGATAAAATTATTGGCATCTACAATAGCCGTTTGCCCGGTCCGTGCAGCAATAGCAGGATCGAATTTTTGCTTATTAGGAGCTATAGTCCACAACTCGCCCCATAAAACAGATATATAGAATTGGTTATTGCTTAATGCATATAAATTATCACCATAAACAAAATTAGAAAGACCAGCTCCTTTAAAAAGAGTATTCTTTATAAATGGAGACATTTCGAGCCCATCATCCGAATCTTTAATAAGCCATGTATAAGGCAGTTCCACTCCTCCACTGCTGATACCGGCAGTAAGAATCAACATCCTCTTATTTTTATTGGTAGTTATACTTGTATAAGATGCTGCTTTTTGTAAAGGAAAATTAGATGGAACCTGATTGTCATAAGGAGACACGCTTATAGATGAAACCTCTGTTATAGTTATCAGATCTTTTGTTTTTCCAAAATAATACTTACCACCATTATTATAGGTAACCAACAACTGGTCGTCTGCTCTATTAGCTGCGGGTAAGACTCCTAAGATTGAAGTTAAGGTTTTTGTAGTCGTTAATTTTTTCCAGTCAAGACCTTTGGCTGAACTATATGAATTCCCCGTCTGATCTAATGCGTAAAACACTCCATTCATCAAAAAGATACTTTCAGGCTTCACATTAGACGAAAAACCCGATAAAGTTTGTTTTGTCCAACTTAAGGTTGACGACTTACTGCTTGTATACAATAAAGCAGAGCTACCGCTAATTCCATAGGTATAAAAAGCACTGTCTTTTAACAATAAAGTTTTTGACTCGCCAAAAGTACTTGGATATGATGTCATCTGTTTCCAGAGAAGGGTATCAGGATCTATTTTGTGTGTACGGATATCAATATTGTAAGTTTTAAGATTTCCGCTTGGTGATGTTACAGTAAGTTTGACCGGCAGTTTAGCAAAACTGATAGAATCCTCCAGATTCCAGACATAACCATTCACCGAGTCAGGCGTAGTAACCAACACTTTAGCCGGCTGATAACTTCCATTGAATGTTATCGCCACTTTTACCGAATCAAGGACTGTACCATACATCAATGAATCAGGATTATAAATAACTCCTGCCACTTGATCTATCGCAAATTTAGTCTTGCCAACCCGAATGAATCGAATAGAATCTTGCGCCCTTTGAACAGAGTCTTCGCTGATGGGTGCAATTGCTGTTATCGAAAAAGAATAAATCTGTGCATCTTTCGATGAAGAAGTATAGTCAGTAGTAGTATCATTATCACCGCAAGATGGAAATAATAAAAAAAGAAGTAAACACGAAAATAGGAAAGTTATATACTTTATATTCATTTTGTTTATACGGTTTTATACTGTATCAGTGTGCAAAAATAGAAAGATTTTCCACTAAAACTCGAAGAATGCTAATATTTATAATATTTTATAATTACGGTTGTTCACCAAATGTATAGCATGAGAGTCTATGATTTTCCGATCATCCACTATTTCACCATGTATATCAGGTGCTCTTGTTCCTTCTGTAAAGCGTTTATCGGCAACTTCTATGTAAGCCTCATCCCAAGCCCCCCTATCAATAAAGCCCTGCAATAGAGCGGCTCCTCCTTCAACAAGTAAAGAGTCTATTTTTCTTTTATTTAACTCTTTTAAAACTAATGGAATTATCTCTTGATTGAATTGAAGAGGAACAAAATTTACTTTATCATTTACGACCTCTTTTTCCACTTTTTCTGTAAAGATTATTGTATTTACGGTGTTATCAAAAAGATGGTAATTTTCAGGAATTCGTCTTGTTCTATCCAAAATAATCCGTTCAGGATTTTTACCAAACCACAAACGGGTTGTCAGTGAAGGATTATCGTTTACTGCCGTATTCGTTGCAATCATAATAGCCGAAACCTCTGATCGCAATTTATGCACCAGCGTTTTTGTTAAATTATTGGATATAGGAGTGGGTTCTACCGCTTCCCCATCCTTTCTTTTTTTATCAATAAAACCATCTTTCGTTTGTGCCCATTTTAAGTAGATATAAGGTCGGTGTTGAGTTTGTGAAACAAAAAATTCCTTATTTAAATACTGAGCCTCTTTTTCGAGAATACCTGTTACAACATCGACACCTGCCTCTTTAAGCATATTCACCCCCCTACCCGACACTTTATGATATGGGTCAAGAGTTGCAATAACTACTCGTGGAATACCCGAATCTATAATTAACTGCGAGCAGGGAGGAGTTTTTCCGTAATGCGAGCAGGGCTCTAAAGACACATAGATGGTCGATTCTTTTAATAAGCTTTTATCCGAAACCGCATTTATGGCATTCACTTCAGCATGCGCCTTTCCATATTGCCGATGATAGCCTTCTCCTATTATTTTGCCATTATGCACAACGACAGCACCAACCATCGGATTAGGGGCAACATAGCCCTTTCCGCAGGCAGCCAACTGCAAGCATCGTTTCATATATTTGTTGTCTGTAAGCATCTTCTCAATTATCAATTATCAGTAAACAGGTTTTACCTGCTTTGCTACATTCGTGACTCGTAACTCTTCCGCTTGTTTACTTAATAAAAATATTTAATTTTGCCTTTATGCAAGATATAATCCAAAATATCCGAAAATCATTGTCCGATTTTTATCCTGACACTGAAATATCGGGACTTACCCGATTATTGATCGAGAATGTCACCCAATCGTCGATCCCGGCTTTTTTATCTGACAAAAGTAAGAAAATAACAGGAGAGGAGCTTCTAAAAATAGACAAGATTATAGAACGCCTGCAAAAATTCGAACCCATACAATATATATTAGGAGAAACCGAGTTCTATGGACTTCCTTATTCGGTAAATAAAAACGTCCTTATTCCACGACCCGAAACAGAAGAGCTTGTTGAACTTATCATCAATGAAAACAAAAGAGAGGATATTCGGATCTTAGATATAGGAACAGGAAGCGGGTGCATCGCCATCTCTCTAAAAAAATACATACCTCAAAGTACTGTGGAAGGCTGGGATATTTCGAACGAAGCACTGGAGGTCGCCAATCGTAACAGTAAAAACAATTCGGTTGATGTTGCCTTTAGTCAGGTAGATATACTCTCAGACTATCCGACAGAACAAAGATTTGATATAATTGTAAGCAATCCGCCTTATGTTTTGGATTCTGAAAAATCTCAGATGCACACAAATGTATTGGAGTATGAACCTCACACAGCTCTTTTTGTAGCAGACAGCAATCCTTTGTTGTTTTACGAGAGAATAGCAGATGTTGCTACACAGCTACTCACGAATGGAGGGAAACTGTATTTCGAGATCAACAGAATGAAAGGGCAGGAAACAATCAAAATGCTTAAAGACAAGAATTTTTCTACCATTCAATTGATCAAAGACATTTCAGGTAATGACCGAATGGTAAGAGCCGAATATTACAAATCACGATGAGATACTCCGAGACTCAGGCTTTACCTAAAATCGCTGCGTACTGCTCCAAAGCCGAAAGAGCGGAATCTGATGTACGCAAGAAACTCCAAGGATGGGAATTAGAGAATGAAAGTACCGAAAGAATCATTGCCCGCTTAAAAAAAGAAAACTTTCTGAATGAAGAGCGTTATTGCAGGAGTTTTATAAAAGATAAAATACAATTCAATAAATGGGGTAAAGTAAAGATTGTATTTGAACTGAAAAAAAAGCAAATCTCCGAGTCTACAATTAACTCCTGCTTCGAAGAAATAGAAGGAGCCGATTTTGAAGCTCCTCTCATGAAAATACTTATTAATAAAGCCAAAAGCGTGAAAGCCTCTAACGATTATGAAAAGTGGACTAAGCTTGTTCGTTTCGGAATGGGAAGAGGTTATTCTTTTGATCAAATAAAGAAGTGTTTATCAAAAATACTGGATACTGATGGTGAAGACTATTTTGAATCATTTCTTTGAACTTTTTTTCCCACGGCTATGTGTCTGTTGTGGGGAAAGACTCGTCAATAGTGAAAAATTTATCTGCCTGAATTGCCTATACAAACTACCCAAAACCAATCACCTCGCAAATCCGGATAACAAATTAGAGGTGTTTTTTGCCGGACGGTTCCCTTTTGTCCGTATAGCCTCATTTGCTTATTTTGTAAAAGGAGGAAGTATTCAAAAGATTATCCACGAAATCAAATACAAAAACAATTCCCGGTTGGCTATTTATATAGGAGAGATATGTGGTAAGGAAATTGCAAAAAGCAATTATTTCGATGATGTCGATTTTATTGTACCCATCCCTTTGCACAGGAACAGATTAAAAAGCAGAGGCTATAACCAAGCTATGATGCTTGCAAACGGAATATCGAGTAAGATAAACATACCTGTAAATGCAGAGAATTTAATCCGCATTATAGACAATCCGTCTCAAACAAAAAACTCCAGATTTGAACGATGGAAAAACACAGAAGGTATATTTGGTATAAAAGATAAAAATCAGTTTAAGGACAAGCATATCCTGCTTATTGATGATGTAGTGACAACAGGGTCTACACTCGAGGCCTGTGCTAAACTCATCGTATCATGCCCGGAGGCAAGAATCAGTATATTTACCGTAGGATTTGCTGTTTAAAACAAAGGAGTCATACTATATAGTATGCCTCCTTTGTTTTAAATTTTCATTCTACTTTTTGCTTATCAAAGTGTTCAAATTCAGAATTTTTACTAATAAATTCGGGAACCAGGTCCTTCATCAAAATCACCATCCTATTTTTGTCACCGTTTTTCGCTTTATGGATTATCTCTTCAATCTGAGGAGCTACTTCTTCAATGTCATACTCTCTGACTTTAGCGATCATCACTTTTTCATGTGTGGTCGGTTGAGTTATTTCCGAGTCATTTAATAATTCTTCATAGAGCTTTTCACCGGGGCGTAGTCCCGAAAATGCAATTTTAATGTCTCGATGAGGAACTAAACCCGCCAATTCGATCATTCTTGTAGCCAGATCCAATATCTTAACTGGTTCACCCATATCAAAAACATATATATGACCCGACTTTCCTATTACCGACGCCTCAAGTACCAAACGGCAAGCTTCGGGAATAGTCATGAAGTAACGTGTAATATTAGCGTCTGTTACTGTAATAGGTCCTCCTCCTTCTATTTGCTTTCTAAATCTAGGTATAACTGATCCGTTACTACCTAAGACATTCCCAAAACGCGTAGTCACAAATTTAGTATTCGATTTATTAATAGATGGATTCATAGCACAGCTTTGTACATAAATTTCTGCAATTCTCTTTGATGTACCCATAATATTCGTTGGATTTACAGCTTTATCTGTAGAGATCATAACGAACATGCCTACAGAATACTCAATCGAAAGATCAACCAATATCTTTGTTCCCTGCACATTTGTTGTAATCGCCTCACAAGGATCTTTTTCCATCATAGGGACATGCTTGTATGCCGCTGCATGATATACAACATTAGGTTTAAACTCATTAAAGACCTTGGCTATATTAGTTTTATTACGTACATCCCTTATAGAGGTCACAAAATTTAAACCTTTGAAATTTTCTCTTAATTCCAACTCCAACTCATTCAACGGAGTTTCGGCTTGATCTACACAAACAATTAACTTCGGAGCAAAGTGTCCTAATTGTCGAACAATTTCACTACCAATAGACCCTGCAGCCCCCGTCACTAAAACGGTTTTTCCTTTGACATTTTTCTCAATAATACCAAAACTCACTTCTATTTCAGGACGACCCAATAAGTCCTCTATTTGAACAGAACGTATACGTTCGTGTATAGGCTCATTAGCATCCTTAAGCTGAGGAACAACAAAGGTCTTAATTTTTAAACTCAGAAGCCTGTCTAATAACTTCTTATCATTTTTAAAATATTCATCATTGGGGAACAGAATCGCTCGAACCCCCTCTTTCTTTAAATCATCCAGCTGATCACGTTCAACGCATAAAATAGGATAGTTAGCAATACGTTTCGAAGTATTACCCTTATCCAATGAAATAAAACCTTTTATGTGGTATTTATTTCTATACATAGAAATTGATTGCTGTAAAGAAACACTTTCGGGCGATGTCCCGTATATATAGACTGATATTTTTTTATCCTTATTTTTCCTGAACAGAAAGCTTTGATAGGCAAATACGATAAATAAGCGAAACCCAAGTAATCCGATTATAGAAAATAACAGCGATATAAAACAATAAGCAATTGTAATACTCCCTGAAAAATTAAGAGGAAAGTGGATCAGAAGAAATATAATTACATGGGAAACTAATAGAGATATAAAAATACGTTGAATCTCATAAAATGTAGAATAACGTACAATACCATGATATGTTTTAAATACCAAAAATGCACATAAGTTTGCCACAACCGAGATACAGATAAATTCATTAAAATCGGGAAGAACAACAGACAAGCTGTGATACACCTGATTTACAATAGTATACGACAGGATAGATACTCCTAGAATAATAAATAAATCTATTAGCAAAATAACCCATCTACTTAGGAAATTTTTCTTTAAAAAAGCATTAAATATTTCGTGTATCATTTTTCTGTGATTTTAAACATGACTTGAGATTTTCGACTTCTAACTAAACAAAGTATTTACCTTTTAATTATTGAAGTAACCACATATCTTTATTGTACCTGACATCGTCATCTTTAACTTCATCTAATGGCAATGTAGAAAAAGATATTAATTTCGAATTGGCTTCTAAAGATTCAATAGCATTGGCATAACCTGCAGGGATAGACAATATTTGACTTTTACTTGCACGAAGAATTACACTTTCAACTTTTAATGCCTTGGAAGGTTTATCCCAATTATCAATTTTCACATACGATACGCGAAAAGAACCAACAAGACAATAAAAATTTTTACAATCTAACTTATGTCCCTGCCACGCTCTTATCTTATTCTCTTCCGAATTTTCCAGAATATAAAATCTCACAATATCTTTAAAGCAAAAATCATTCACAAATGATATGCTTCCTCTGGAATCCTGAAAAGATCCTCCTTCAATTAGTTGCGCTTTCATTCTTTTGTAAAGCTATAAGTTTAAATTTCAATAAATAAATTAAAATCAGAGGACATAAAACAACTAGTATAATAAGATAACTATCCAGCTTATTATAACTGATAATAACTACAAATGAGATTATCATCTGCACAATTGCATAGCCAAGAGCAACTATCCGGTGATCTATTTTATACTCATTACTCATAATCTGATAGAAATGTAATCTATGTGGTTTAAATATATTCTGTCTTAAATATAAACGGTGAAGAATTGTACATATTGCGTCTACTCCGTATATTGCCAAAAATAAAATCCAGATTAAAGAATCGGTAGATATCATTAAGGCTACTAATAGATATATAACCCAATAAGCAATAGCAATACTGCCTACGTCACCCGCAAAACATTTGGCTTTTTTTCTGTAATTAAAAAACAGAAAAACGATACTTGCCAACATTCCATAGATTATAAAATCTTTATCCATAAAACTGACAATAAAACAGTCTACATATAATACAGAACCCATCACAATCAAGGTATAGAGTCCTGTTATACCATTAATTCCATCCATAAAATTATATGCGTTTATAATACCTATGGCTACAATATAGGAGACTGCGATTGCCCACCAAGGCAAAAGGCTGAAAAGATCAACATTCCAGAAAATCAGAGATATTGCTAAAAAGTGTGCTAAAATTCTAACTTTATTAGACAAACTCTGAATATCGTCCCAAAAACTAACTAAACTAACAATAGTGATTCCTATGAAAAATAAATAATTTTCAGAGGCGTGTTGAGTGAAATACAGTAAAGCCGAAAACCAGAATATAATACCTCCTCCTCTTAAAGTCACCTCCTTGTGGGAGCTTCTTTCATTTGGTTTATCGACAATATTATACCTTTCTGCAATTTTGAAGTAAACAACCATTAAGATTGCCAGTATACAAGTAATCAGTAGATAAAGCATATTTTATTCATTAAAAGACTTTATTGTTTTTTCAAGGCCGTCAGCAGATGAAACAGGAAGCGTATCGACACCTATGGCTCGTTTTATTTTTTCATTACTAACAAGGTAATTTTCAGTTAGTTTGTTCAATCTAAAGGTATTTAAAGGAAGATGCAGCAAATCACCTACTTTAGCTCCCCAAGTAACTAAAGGCACCGGAAACTTCCAGATTTTAGGCTTTTGATTCACCCCTTTGCAAATAATACGTATTAATTCATTAGTAGACAATGGTACATCATCTGCTATATTATATATTCCTTTATCAATATCTAATGAAACAATCTTTTCGATAATATAACTTAGATTGTCAATAGATGTGAATGATCGTTTATTATCAAATGCTCCTAACGGATAAGGTATGCCTTTCTGAATAAATGTATATAGCAGATTTAAATTACCCTTATTACCCGGACCATGTATCATGCACGGACGTAAAATATAATATTTCTTATTACCGGAGTTTTGACTAAGAATATAATCTTCTGCTTTGATTTTACTTTCGCCATACGCCCCCTTAGGATTAGGTATAATTTCTTCAGTCAAAAAACCTTCTTCCACTGAATCAGCTGCAGCTTTCACTGAGCTAAAAAATATAAATCTTTTAGCTTGGGATGATAAAAATCGATCGTATATTTTTTGAGTTAAGCCTGTATTTATTTCAAAGTATTCATTAGCTTGACTTTTTCCTTTTGTATCGTGTGCTTTGCCTGCAAGATGAATTACCGTGTCGATTTCATCGAAAGGGATAGAACTAAAATCTGTCCATGAAAAATATTTATCATATAGCCCAACTTTAAACTCCTTAATATCCAACGCCCAGATTGTATATTCTGATTTTAAATAATTCGCAAGATTAGAACCAACAAAACCATATGCTCCTGTCAGTAAAATTGTTTTTTTCATTTTTGTTTTTTGATAGATAAGAACTCTATCTATTCATTCCTTAATTTTTGAAGGATTAAATAGAACAGCAAAATCTTAATCAAGTGAAAAGATCACTCGCTTAGTGAAAAACGCAGAGACTTTACAAATATTGTATCGATCACAATATTTAATCAATAAACCTCTTTGTAATCTCCGAAAAGGCATCTATACGGCGATCTCTAAAGAATGGCCAAATACGACGAACATTCTCCGATTTTTTTATATCTATTTCTATTAATTGATTCTCCTCCCTATCATCCGATCCCGTCCACAGAATTTCACCCTGAGGGCCTGCAACAAAACTGCTTCCCCAAAATTGGATTCCATTTGTCTGATTCGACGGATCGGGCTCATGCCCGATTCTATTAACCGAAACTACATGTAATCCATTAGCAACAGCATGCCCACGCTGAGAAATTGTCCATGCATCTCTTTGTCTGTTCTTTTCATCATCAGAGTCAGTTGACTCCCAACCGATAGCCGTAGGATAGATAAGAATATCCGCCCCTGCCAAAGCCATAAGGCGTGCAGCTTCGGGATACCATTGATCCCAGCAAACAAGAACACCCAACTTACCCAAAGAGGTTTCGATCGGTTGAAAACCTAAATCACCGGGAGTAAAATAAAATTTCTCATAATATGCCGGATCGTCCGGAATATGCATCTTACGGTATTTACCAGCAATTGAACCGTCTTTTTCTATAACTACCGCCGTATTGTGATATAATCCGGGAGCTCTTTTCTCGAACAGAGAAAGAACCAGAACAACACCTAATTCTTTAGCCAATAAGCCAAACTGATCGGTCGATTTACCCGGAATCGTTTCTGCCAGATCAAAAATATCCGTGTTTTCTGTTTGGCAGAAATAAAGAGAGTTATGTAATTCTTGTAATACTATAAGTTCGGCTCCCTGTGAAGCAAGCTCTCTGATATTAGCCTTTAATTTATTTATATTGACTTCTATATCCGAAGTATTCGATTGTTGTACTATTCCTATTTTCATAATCTTCAATTATTATTTATGCCAATCAAGAGTAAAAAGTTACATCGTAAGTAGTCAAAGGTTACAAAAAGTAAACAATTAAGGTAACAAAAGTAACCGTTAAATGACCGATAAGTGTCACTTTTGGTATTTTTCTAATTTACTGTAAATCAAAGACTCACTATTTAAAAAGTTACAAAGGTAACAAAAGTAACACTTTTTTTCGAGTTCTTTTTTACTGTTTACTGTTCTTGGGTTTTTCCATCGGACAGACACGCAGGTCAGCCCCTACTGCACCCTAACTTGGTAACTGCCCCTTATATAGATAGATAAAATGACTCCGCTACTGATTCGCATTATTTACTTAAATTATCTCTTACCATATTTAAAATAGCAGTATGATAAAAAAATGTTTCCTTTATATTGTCCGCATCATAAGCTATATTTTCTAGAACTATGACACCGACTTTGGATTCGGGAAAATAAAAGCTCATGCAAACCGAACCCGGTACATAGCCTGTCTGCCCTAACTGTTGAATATCATTATTGGTATCTACTGTGATACCATAACCATAACTCGTTTCTCCAAATATAGGATGATTCCTCACAGCATTGGGCTGTTTGGTAGTCATCAAATCAAAAGTCGATTGTTGAAGCAATTTCCCATTATATAAATAATCATTCCAGGTCAAAAGATCATTTGCCGTTGAGATAAAACCGCCTGCAGGAGCATACTTTGTCTTTTCGGTCTCTGGAATAAGAACGCCATTCTCATCTTCATTATAAGATTTCACAAGATCTTTGTAGTATTTCGATTCGGGGTGAAATGTATTATTCATTCCGATCTTCCTGAATAGTTTTAATGATAGATTAGCAAAACTGTCATTATTTATCCTTTCTACTATATCGGATAATATTTCATAGCCGATCTGAGAATATAAATATTGACTACCTGCCGGAAATAGAGACAGTTTATTAAAATCGACTACTCCATGCGTATGGCACAATAAATCGTGAACGGTTACCGAATCTGCCCAACCCTGAGTCAACTCAGGTAAATAAGCCTTTATCGGTTCATGAAGTTGAATATGTCCCTTTTCATATTCCTGCAAAATCATAACAGCCGTAATTTGCTTGGAAACAGACCCTATTACAAACTGGCTATCGTCTTTTAGAACCGTCTTTTTCTCTAAATCCGAATATCCCTGCTTTTTAAAATAAGCAGTCTTCCCATTTTGAGAAATAAGAATGACTCCGTTAAAAGGCTTTTGAGATTCGGCATGAATAAGCGAATCTATTCTTGTAAAATCATTTGATTTTTGTCCGAAAACAGACGACGTTGCAAACAGAGATACCCAAAAAAAAGTTGTTAATTGCTTCATCATAAAAAACCTTCGGGGTATTGCATAGTGATACAATGCAGCGATCCGTGCTGTTTGATTATAGCAGAACAGTCTGTACCTATCACTTTTCGGGTTGGAAAAGCTTTCTGTAATTGCTCCTGAGCCATTAAATCTGTTGCTGTATTGTAGAATGGAAGAAGTACAATCTCATTCATTATTAAAAAATTGGCATAGGTTGCCGGAAGTCGTTGACCATCTTCAATCACCTTATCTGCCATAGGCAATGCAATCAGATTATAAGGATTTCCATTCAGATCAACAAAACCTTGCAATTGTTTTTCCATTTTCAAAAGAGCATCATAATGCTCGTCAGCCTCATCTTCGCATTTTACATAAGCAATAGTATGCTCGTCACATAAACGAGCCAGTGTATCTATATGGCTATCCGTATCATCACCTGCCAGGTAACCGTGATCTAACCATAATACCTTCTTTAAACCAAAAGTATCAGTCAGATAACTTTCGATCTCCGATTTAGTAAAAGCTGAATTTCTATTCGGAGACAACAAACATTCGGATGTTGTAAGCAATGTGCCTTTTCCATCCGATTCTAATGCACCTCCTTCAAGAACAAAGTCTTTTTTATTGACATATTCTACATCCGATTGAAAAACCGTAGCAGCAAACAGCCCTCTGTTTATTTGATTATCATAATTAGATGGAAATTTGAGTCCCCAACCATTGAAGGTAAAGTCTAACAAATACTTCTTATTATCTTCATCAAAAACCGAAATTGCGGCATGATCCCGTGCCCAGGTATCATTGGTAGGCAGTTCTACCAAAACAAGATTTTCAAGTAGACTTTCATCTACATTCAGCAGTAACTTTACGGCTGCATCATCTCGGCAAACAATGATCAGTTTTTGGTATTGAAGAATGATGCGTGCCAAATTTATATAGCATGCGGTTATCTCTTCAAGCATATAATCCCAATCTGTCCCATAGTGTGGCCATGTCAACTGAATTGCACTTTGCGGATGCCATTCGGCAGGAAGGGTGAATAATTTATTTTTATCGTTTTTCATTACTTCTAAATTCTTTCAACTATTTACTCTCGTATTTTGCAGGGGTGGGGTTCTACTCCAAACGCCTGTTAAACTTTACTGTTTTACGGTCAGAGCAGAACCCCACACGTAAAAGCCAATATCAGTATACAAAATTACATATTTTGCGTTATCTTATGCAAACAAGCCGCAATTAAATATTTAATTGCGGCTTGTTTGATATCCCAATAGACTTTAATGCCTCTAGCCTATTTAATCTTTAGCTTTTCTTTATAAAAAGGTATGTGTGCTTAAGCGCTTACTATTCCCATTGTATCGGAAGCAATCATAAATTCTTCATCGGTAGGAATCACCACAATCTTGACCTTCGAATCGGGAGTACTGATTACAGCCTCATCTCCATGAATTTCGTTGTTTTTATCAAAATCGAGTTTCACACCCATAAACTCCAGATCTTTACACACTATCTCTCTGGTTATAGAGTGATTTTCTCCAATACCACCCGTAAATATAAGTACATCCATACCACCCAGAGCAGCAGCATAAGCACCCACATATTTCTTGATACGGTAGGTAAACATATCGAATGCCAGTTCGGCTCTCTTATCTCCTTTATCGATACCTGCACGAATATCCCTCATATCAGATGATAATCCCGAGATACCCAACAAACCACTGAATTTATTTACGATGGTAGACATGGTTTGAGGTCCTACGTTTTCCTTTTCCATAATGAAAGACAACACGCCTGCATCCACATCGCCTGCACGGGTTCCCATCAACAGACCTTCAACAGGAGTCATCCCCATACTTGTGTCTACTGATTTCCCCTCTGCAACAGCAGCTAAAGAGCCCCCGTTACCGATGTGTGCCGATACTATCTTCTGACTTTCGAAAGGAACTTCTAAAAATTCGCACGCACGGCGTGTTACATATCTATGGCTTGTACCATGAAAACCGTAACGGCGGATAGCATATTTCTCATACAACGAATAAGGCAGACCATACATATATGCTTTTGATGGCATTGTCTGATGAAATGCCGTATCGAATACTGCCACCTGAGGAATATCGCCCATCAAGTCTTTAACAGCATTGATACCTGCTAAATTGGGCGGATTGTGAAGCGGTGCAATATCTATACACTCTACCACTTTTGCCATTACATCGTCGGTGATAAGTACACTTTTGTTGAACTTCTCGCCGCCATGCACCACACGGTGACCTACTGCATCGATCTCACTTAGCGATTTAATACAGCCGTATTTTTCGCTGGTCAATACACCTAATATATATTCTATGCCCGATTTGTGTTCCAAAATTTCACCTTCGAGAATAACTTTATCGTTTTTGAAAGGAAATTTGAGGAAAGAACCTTTTAATCCTATCTTTTCAATGGCTCCCTGAGCAACCACTTCTTTGCTTTCCATATCGAAAAGCTTGTATTTTATGGATGAACTTCCGCAGTTCAATACTAATATTTTCATGATCTTCGTCTTAAGTAAGTAAAGTAAAATAGCTACGGGTAAAAACTGCTAACTGTTGACTGTTAACTGTTAACTGAAAGGTCTGAGCCCTTAGATTAAATTGTTAGGTGTCACACGTTTTCCGGCTTCGTCATAAATATAGAAACCTCTTCCCGTTTGCACTCCGTATTGTTTTGAGTGATACAGTCTCCACAAAATTGGCGATGCTTTATACTTACGGTCTCCATATTCATTGAACATGTCTTCCATCAACATAACAATTTTTTCAATACCCAGAAGATCTGCTAATTCGAATATACCATAACGTTGTCCATAAATAACGGTAAATTCTTTGTCGATGTCTTCCATCGATGTCAAATTTTCCATTAATATATGACATGCTTCGTTCAACATAATTGTCATCAGACGCATACTAACCAATCCGCTACTCTCACGAACTTCTATTGGCAGGTGTTTGATTAGGTTTGAGAAACGAATTACTTTTTCAACTACTTCAGGAGAAGTAAACGTTCCTTTTACAATTTCAAGCAATCTTGCATCGCTGTGAGGAATAGGAAAGTGTAAACTCACGCAACGCTCCTTATAGGTCATGTCAGCCGAAAGCTCACTGATAATTACTGTTGTTGCATTAGTTGCAATAATAGCATCGGGCGAAAGAACTTCCTCTAATTTTTTAAAAACTTCTTTACGTAGAGTTGTACTACGCTCACCATTGGCTTCGTAGCGGATACACTCTATCACAAAATCACAATCCCGAAGGTCCGCATAATCCAAAGAACCCGTAATACGTCCCATCGTACCACGTTTTTCGCCTTGAGTCAGCCCCCAGTTTTCTATTTTTGTATCTAAACTATGCTCAATCTCTCTTAGAGCATCCTGTATTTTTTCTTCTGATATTTCGATAAATACTACCTCCATACCCGATTGTGCTGTCAGATTAACGATACTGCGTCCATCACGACCGCAACCGACAACACCTATTTTCGAGAACAATGCTCTCTCCTGATCCTTCTTACTTAATCCGTAACCTTCTATCGGTTCTACTATTTCAGCCATATTTATATTATTTAAACTTCAATAAATTTATAGTGTCAGATTAGATTATTAAGTGATAATAAGCTTTAGATAAGATATTTTACCCAAAGCAATAATAAGGTCTGCGATCTTATTTCTTTTTGGCGGCTATCGCCTGATTAGCCGTTACAGCTACCATTTTATAGATATCGTCTACAGAACACCCTCTTGACAAATCGTTAACTGGGGCAGCCATACCTTGCAAAACAGGACCTACTGCTTCGGCTCCTGCCAATCGTTGTACCAATTTGTAACTGATATTGCCCACTTCTAATGTAGGGAATACAAGCACATTTGCTTTACCTGCAACCAAACTTCCGGGAGCTTTACTGTTTCCTACAGATGGCACTAATGCCGCATCTGCTTGCAGCTCTCCATCAATTTCCACAGTTGGATCTATTTTTTTTGCCAAAGCTGTCGCTTCAACCACTTTGTCTACCATAGGATCTTTGGCACTTCCTTTTGTTGAAAAACTCAACATAGCCACTCTTGGCTCTTCGCCTACTAGAGCTCTTGCGGTATGTGCCGATGCTATAGCTATTTCTGCTAACTGAGGTGCCGTTGGGTTTGGTGTTACAGCACAGTCTGCAAATACCAATACACCACTAGGTACATATTCATTGTCTTTTACAAACATCATAAATGCTCCCGAAACAACACTGATTCCCGGTGCTGTCTTTATAATCTGCAATGCAGGACGCAATACATTTCCTGTTGTATTTTGAGCTCCGGCAATTTCGCCGTCAGCATCTCCGTTTTTAATCATCAGACAAGCCAGATACAAGGGGTCTTCTGCCAGTGTTGCTGCTTGCTCAGGCGTCATACCTTTTGCTTTGCGTAATTCAAAAAGCAAATCGGCATATACCTGCTTTTTAACATTGTCTTTAGGATCAACTATTTGAGCCTTATCGATATGAGTTAAATTAAATTTTACAGCCAGATTCTTTATTTCGGTAGGATTCCCTATCAGAATAATTTCTGCAACACCATCGGCAAGCAATTGATCGGCTGCTTTTATTGTTCTTTCTTCTGTTCCTTCGGGCAATACAATACGTTGTTTGTTTGCTTTTGCTCTGGCAATGATTTCATTAATAAGATCCATAGTCTACTATATTATTACTTTTGAAGATTGACCGTAACTCAATTTTGACAGTTATAACCAATATCTTCTTATTTGGTTTTTTTATTAACACAAATATAGTAAATTGTAACATGGAGTTTGCAATTTTATGTAAAAATATTATTTAATTAATAAACATTGATGTCCGAAACTCAATTATAGCTTTCTAAGAGTCCGCTTAAATTCGAGAAACGACATGTGATAATCATATGAAACAACCCTAGGGGCGTATAATTATACGCTCCATAAAACAACCGCTAAAAGATTTTTCATCCCTACACATGCTCTTCATTAATATTTAAACAAGTTCAAATTATTACAAAAGACAAAAGTCAACTCTTGTGCTATATTATGGCATAATATAATGTTTTCTTTACAAGATAAAAAACAGTCTGTGTATTTTAGATTTTTTTTCTCAAAATATTTAATTTAGATTTATAGAAGAACTAAAAGAATCTACCATAAATTTATTACCTTTTCTAGATATATAGAAAAAAGCATCATCCTCTTTATACAACAATAATATATGGCAAAAGACATATTCAATCGTTACATTTGGTTAGTAGATACAATCTATAAAGCAAAACAAATTACTTTTGAAGAGATTAATGAGCGTTGGGTGAGGAATACGATGAATAATGGGGATGATATTCCTCTCCGGACTTTTCATAATCATAGAAAAGCAATCGAAGATATTTTCGATATAATAATAGAATGTGATCGAAAAAACGGATACAAATACTATATCGAGAATGTTAAAGATATAGAACAAGGCGGACTCCGTAGCTGGTTACTTAATACATTCGCTATAAATAACCTTATTAATGAGAGCCATAAACTAAAAAACAGATTCCAATTTGAACAGATTCCATCTGGGCAAGAATATCTTACGGCTATAATAGAAGCCATGAGAGACAATATAGCTCTTGAGATTACCTATCAGAGTTATTGGAGAGATACACCCACGACCTTTCCTATCGAACCGTATTTCGTAAAGGTCTTCAAGCAACGTTGGTATGTAATAGCTTATAGTCAGGGGCCGCAGAAAATTATGATATACGCATTGGATCGCATCCGGAAACTGTCACTTATCGATCGATACTTTGAATTACCAAAAGAATTTGATTCTGAAGAATATTTTTATAATTATTTTGGCATTATAAATGATGAGAATAGCCCTCCCTGCAAAGTGAAAATATCAGCAAATACCTATCAAGCAGAATATCTAAAAAGCCTGCCGTTGCATCATTCTCAAAAAGAGATAGAAATTAATGAAAAGTTTTCTGTATTTCAATATTATATACATCCAACATTCGATTTTCGGAAGGAGTTGCTATCTATGGGAGCTGAGATTGAAATACTAGAGCCAATATGGTTTAGAGAAGAAATAAGAGAAGTCATAAATGAAATGAATATCAGATATAGACAAACAGTATGATAAACGATTTTTTACAAAATATATCAAGTCGATTGCGAAATGAAAACGCTCTGTCTGATATAACATGGAGTATGTGCCAAACAAGTGAAAACTTCAAGAAATTATTTCTTAATTTCTTTTTTCCTGAAGTGGTATTTGATAATATAACTAGGTTCGAAAGAGAGAGTTCGGAAGGAGATAGCAGACCCGATTTTCTAATAAAAAATCGCGATCAGATATATCTAATCGAATGTAAAATAGGTGATCGAAACCATCACTTTGAGCAATACTGCACAACATTCAATATTCCGAGTACTCAGTTAGGCTATATAACTAATTATGTTTTATGGAAGGAGTCCTTCAAGACCAAGACATGGCATGAGTTTTACGATATGCTAAATGAAAATATACCTGAGAATATCTCTGCCGAAAAAGAATTATTTACAGCCTATCTAGGCTATTTAAGAAATGTCTGTTCAATAGTTAAAATAACAAGAAAAATGAAAATAGAACAAGTTTATTCTCTATACAGTTTTACAGAAATACTAAAATCAAGTTTAAATAGAAGTATTGATAATTACACACTTGAGATATATAAACAAGATTTACAAACTGAATGGAGTGGGTTTTATTTTAAAGTATCAGTGCAAAGCAAGGTGGAAATTAAAGATATATGGATATGGGCAGGAATATACTACAATAGAGAAAAACCTCTTATTTGTATTGCTATAGACAATAAAGAAAATTGGGGGAAACCTTTTTTTGATATTCTGGAAACCCCAAAGTTAAAATCGGATCAATTAATATACGCCAAAGAACCTTCTCCCGGAAACAACCAATATTTCGTTTATACTAATGATAACTTTAATACAATGTTCGACAATGCCAGTAATGCGAAAGAACAACAACATATACTGGAAGAGTATATTGATGAAGTAATACGATTATATATATGAATTGTAGTAAATTCCCATAAATAAAACTGATCTGCTTTAGTTTGGCAGACCTCTATTCGATCTTTGTATCAATGAAGATAAAAGAGTTAGAAAAAGAAAAGTTAGATTCTTATATTGATTTATTATCACTAGAATCGTTTATAGCAATAACAATAGAGGATATTCAACCCGTATTGGATAATAATAATGGGTCTGTTTTAGACTATTCATCTGATTCGCCTCAAAGGATGAAAGATGTCTGCGAACAGATTCTTATAAATATAAAACCGTTTAATTATATCTGCATATTTCTATTATCAAATAGAGAATTCCAACCTAAAGTGGAAGAAATGGATGTATTAAGTAATTTAATCAACACCTTTGATTCAAGTATTGAATTAATTCTGGGATTTTTTATTGATGAAACTTTGGGTAAAAAGATAAGAATAGTTGCTTTCTTCTATTAAAAATACAGAGGTTTTTGATAATTGGGATAAAGAAAAATAAGGTAAAGAAAAATACAGTAGCCATTATTAAACAATGCTATTCAGAGGCAAAAAACATCATAAACATTTGTTCATCAGAAAATAACTCTTATCTTTGCAGCGAATTTTTAATCAAAATAAAAACGAATTATGTATTTAGATTCGCAAAAGAAAGAAGAAATCTTCGCTAAATACGGAAAGTCTAACACTGATACTGGCTCACCTGAAGCGCAGATTGCATTGTTTTCGTACCGTATTTCGCATTTGACTGGTCACTTAAAGTCAAATCACAAAGATTATAACACTGAACGTGCTCTTAAAATGTTGGTAGGTAAACGTCGTCGTTTATTGGATTACCTGATCGAAGTAGATATCAACAGATATCGTGCTATCATCAAAGAGCTTGGAATCAGAAAGTAAAATCTTTTCCAAAAGTATAAAAGTTACTCCTCAGCAATTGAGTAGTAACTTTTTTTCTTTAATAGCATACTCACACTACAGCCTATTATTTTTTAGTTGACTTACACCCCAATCATTTATCAATCGTTATAAATGCTATTTACAAGTGTACCTTTTCTCATTCTGTTTCTTATAACTTTTATCCTGTATTATTTACCCAAGGTATCTAAGCATCAGGTATCTATATTAGTGATATCCAGTCTGATCTTCTATGCATACGATCAACCATGGTTTACACTTCTCTTACTTTTTTCTGCGGGGCTTAATATTGCTACCAGCTATTATGTAGTATATGGCAATCCTCAAAAAAGAAAACTGGTTGCAACAACAGGGGTTATTCTTAATGTTCTCGGATTGGCTTTCTTCAAGTATAGTCCATTAATATCGGCTACTCTTTTCAATCCGGAGAGTTCAGTAGGTCATTTCTTACTGATGATTCCGCTTCCTATAGGTATTTCATTTTTTACTTTCGAAGGAATAAGCCTATTGATAGATGTATGGAGAGATAAAGACGCTGACGAAAAAGCAAAAACATTCATTTCGCCCTCCCTTTTACAACACGCTCAGCGAACCCTGTTTTTCATTTCATTCTTTCCACACCTTATAGCAGGTCCTATTTTGAAGGCTCATGATTTCTATCCCCAAATCATGGACAAACGTTTCAAAGAGATAAACTGGGAGAGTGCGGTCAAAAACCTCATTACAGGATATTTTCTGAAAATGGTTATTGCCGATAATCTGAAAAATTTCACATTCTGGATCAGCTATCCCTACTTTGAAAAATATTCAACAATCGATCTATCCACAATGCTATTTGGATATTCTATCCAGATCTTTGCCGATTTTGCAGGCTATTCATTAATTGCAATAGGATTGGCAAAAGTATTCGGATACGATTTTCAAACGAATTTTAATTTCCCCTATATATCAACCTCTTTTAAGGAGTTTTGGAAACGATGGCATATTTCACTTTCCACCTTCCTTATGGAGTATTTATACTTCCCTTTGGGTGGAAACCGCAAAGGAAAATGGCGAACTTATTTTAACTTATTACTCACTATGGTACTTGGAGGACTTTGGCACGGGGCAGGATGGAGCTATGCTACCTGGGGAGCATTGCACGGAGGAATGTTAGCAATAGAAAGGCTAACTAATGATAATATAAAAATAAAGCTCCCCCGATTTCTACTTGTAATTAAGGGATTCTTTGTATTTACGATGGTTACATTGGCTTGGCTACTATTTAAACTGCCCGACTTTAGCCATGTTATTAAATACTTTGAGTCGATGGCAAATAATGTGTTTATACAAAGCAATGTGAAACTGAATATGTATATTATCCTGTATTCAATCCCTGTTATTATTTACCATTTATTATACTTATATAGAAATAGTAAATTTTGGTTCATCTTAAAGAAGAAAGAATATATCCTTTATGCGATTCTTTTATTTTTTGTGATTACAAACTCCGGAACCAGTGGTTCATTCATTTATTTTCAATTTTAAGGTTTCAAACCTATTTAATTTTAATATTTGCCAAGTATAAAAACTATAAACTTTTATGACTCTAAAATATATCATCAAATATTTTTATTTACTTAATATATCGGGATTATGGTAAAAAAAACTTTACTATCATTCTTTATTATATTTATAGCTTATACAATTATAGTAACATTTGTAACAGACTCTCACCGATTTGTATCGGAACATCAATGGCAGGATAATCAAATAAAAGCTCAGGAATATCTATATTCAGATACCGATTCGGTTGAAAATATTATTGTAGGATCGTCATTAGCAGACAGGCTTATTATTGGCTACCTACCCAATGTCTATAATCTCTCCATGGGAGGACTTGGTATTTTTGACGGACTACAAACCTTAACAAGAAAAGGTGTATATCCCCAAAAGATCTTCATCGAGATGAATAAGATTGACAGGAAAGCTTCCGTAGATTTCACCACTTCGCTGAATAATCCGGTAATGACATTCCTGCGTAAGTATTTTATCCCTATTCGCGATGGAAAACAACCGATGGGGTTTATTGCCATACCTTATGGACAAAAAATTACAGCTTATGGGATATACATTACTCAAACTATACTACACAGTGTTGCAGGAAAAATAGTTACCAGAGAACATCATGGAATAGAAGAAGTAGATATGCTTACTAGAATCCTACCCCGGTTATTAGAAGAAGAATCACAGATGCCAAATGCTTCAGACTTAGAAAAAGATGCTCAAAATCTTAAATACTACGTTGATATCCTTGAGAAAAACAATGTAACTGTAGTATTTTTTGAAATGCCTATTCAACATGAATTGTGCGGATTGAATAAACCGACAGCGATACGCAATCAATTTTATAGAACATTTCCCCGCGATAAATATCAATATATCGATATGCCCGACTGTAGCAATTATGGTACAACAGATGGACTCCATTTAGATGGAGCATCTGCCGAAAAATACACACTCTTTTTTAAAAGACAAATGGATAGTCTAAAATAATACTATCTTATTTATCAGAGGATTTAGTAGATTGGGGCTTAACAGAATTTTGATTCGCCTCCTTATCTCCGTCAAAATTCTTATTTATAATAAAATGTGGCGAAACAAGATTTATACCTGCTTCTTTAAATACATCTTGTACATGTTTTCGTAAATCGGAATATATTGCGCTCATTTTACCGGCCTCTTTCGTGTACACATTCAACTGATACTCTATATTGAATTCATCCAATGCAGTTTGTAATATAAAAGGTTTTTGCTTTTTCAGTAGATTATCGGTATGCGAGGCAGCCGTCAAAAGCAGGTCGTGTACTTGCTCCCATGGAACATCGTAACCAACTGTTACATGTATATATAAAATCAGACCATATTCACGTGCAGAAGCCGAATAATTAAGGGTCTTAGTGTTCATCACATTCGAATTGGGTATTGTTATAATCTCATTCTTGAGAGTTCTTACCCGTGTTACAAGTGCTGTTTTTTCTACAACATCCCCCAGGCAATCGTCCATCTTAATACGGTCACCGATCTTGAAAGGGCGCATATAAGTTATAACCAGTCCTGCCACAAGGTTTCCTATTATGGAAGTTGACCCAAGCGAAAGCATAATACCCGCAAAAACCGATACCCCTTGAAATACTGTAGAATCCGACTTTGGCAAATAAGGGAATATGAGTATAAACATAAAGATATACAATATCACATTCAGGATATTATATGTAGGAGTAGCCCAATCGGGATAAAAACCTTTAATCGTAATTTTACCACTACTAATCTGTTGTGCTATAAAACGAAATGACTTACGGATATACATAAAGATAACCATAATCACCAGAATGGTGAAAAACTCGGGTAAATAGTCAATTATACTACGAGCTATAGATTTTAATGGAGAAAGAACATAATTTAATAATCGATCCGAAAGATCTGTGGTATTAGGAAACACTTTGAACAAAGCCCAAATACCCAAATAAAGAGACATAATTATCAAGATGAACCGTAGAAGCTTAAGCAAAAAGATAAAGAGATGCACCTCCCGGTCGGCATCTATAAGCCCAAAGATTCCTTTTATCCGTTTTCCTCTTTGCAGCCTGATAAATATTTTGACTCTTCGATATACAAAGAAAAGGCCTCTTAACAGGAAAAATATCACCAGCAATATTAATGCTACCCATCCTGCTTGAATGGCAATTCGCTTTAAACTATTTTCTTCCTGATGTTTATGAATGGAAGTTATGATCTTCTCTCTGAAGAATTGCGCCAGTGCTATTTTTGTTTTCTCTCCCAATGCAGCCTGCAAAGTATCTACACTAACTATCAAATCATTTTTATATACAAGCTTGATATTATCATCAATATCTATCAGTTTTATAGAATCGTCATCAAAATGGGGATCATCATACAAAACTCTTATTCTTTCACTTATGGCAGCAGCTCTTTGTTCCGAGGTAAAAGATCCCATATTCCCGTATATGTAAAATATGGTATCACGGAAAGGAACCACCGGTGCTTTTTTAGGAAACAGCTTTGCAATCTGAATCGTATCTATCTGAACAACTTCAACTGCTTTTTTCTTATTCTTCTTCTTTTGACCAAATGCAGGGGCACAGCATAATATTAATAATGCGAGCAAAAAGACGAAGCGGTATGAGATTGAATATTTTTTATACATATTCTGTAAAATAAAGGATGCAAGTTATGTTATTTTATTCAGTGAGTCGTATAATTTAAATTACACAATATTTGATGTACAAATATAAGTAATACAAAATATTAATAGCATCAATAAATAAGAGTTCTTAATGTATACAGTTTCTTTATTCCTATTTTTGGTATATTTGTCACTACAATATACAACAATAGAGTATGCAATAGTGTTTTAGAAAAAGAGAATCATTTATTTAGCATCGGATATAAAATAGAGAGAACAAAAAATATCTACCTTTGTTAAAGTTTAGTTCAACTAATTAAAACTTCAAATGGATTTTTTCAATTATAAAAGACGTGTATCGTCTATAGCAAAAATAGGGAATACCCCTCTGGGTGGCGACAATCCGATCAGAATACAATCGATGACAAGCACCAATACCAATGATACAGAAAGTAGTGTAGAACAAACTATTCGTATTATTGAGGCCGGAGCTGATTATGTACGCTTAACGGCTCAAGGAGTCCGTGAAGCCGAAAATCTGAAAAACATAAAAGAAGAAATCCGCAAGAGAGGATACAATACCCCTCTCATCGCCGATATTCACTTTAACCCCCGAGCAGCCGAAGCCGCAGCAAAACACGTAGAAAAAGTACGTATCAATCCCGGTAATTTTGTAGACGGAGCTAAAGTTTTTGAAGGTAAAGAATTTACCGACGAAGAGTATGCTATCGAAATAGAAAAGATACGGACTAAACTGACTTCATTCCTCAACATTTGCAAAGAACACAATACCGCTGTTCGTATAGGCGTGAATCACGGATCATTATCTGATCGTATTCTAACTCGCTACGGAGATACTCCCGAAGGCATGGTAGAATCGTGTATGGAATTTCTTCGTATCTGCCTTGAGCAGAATTTCACGGATATAGCCATATCAATGAAAGCATCCAATACCATTGTAATGACCAAGGCAGTGCGGCTATTGGTACAAAAGATGGATGAAGAAGGTTTGGCTTTCCCTCTTCACCTTGGCGTAACCGAGGCAGGAGACGGCGAAGACGGACGTATAAAATCGGCTGTAGGCATCGGTGCATTACTTTCGGATGGAATTGGCGATACCGTACGCGTATCACTGAGTGAAGACCCCGAATTTGAAGTTCCCGTTGCCAAGAAGATGGTAAATTACGTGTTAGAACGTGCCAATCATCCCGAAATAAAAGCAACTATTAATCCTAATTTCTCACCATTCTCTACCCTAAAACGCAAGACATACAGTATAGAAAATATAGGAGGAGATAAATTACCTATCGTAATTTCGAACAGGTCGAACGGTAATTTTGAATTTAATGTTCATTTCTTACCCGACTACATATATGTAGGTAAAGAATTACCTGCCGAAGCCCCGAGATCTATTTCCATAATCATAGATGCTGACGGCTGGAAAGAAGAAAAGAATACCTATCCTTTATTCAATAAAGATAATTTCAATAAAATAAAAGATAATACAGCAGCAATCAAATTCCTTCAAATAGGTTACCCTGATCTATCGGACGAAGTTATATCTATCTTAAAAGCAGATCAAAGTATTGTTGTCATTATAACCACAGACCACAAAAATGGCGTGGGAGAACAACGTGCATTCATCCATACATTGATGAACAACGATTGCAAAACACCTATAGTACTCAATCGCAAATACAACGAAAATCAAGAAGAAGATATACAGATAAAAGCAGGTATCGACTTTGGAGCAATACTTCTCGATGGCTTTGGTAATGGTGCTATGATAGAAAACGGAGGTACTATTCCTCAAAAAAATATTGACGCCTATACTTTCGGAGTATTGCAGGCGGCGCGTGTCCGTACAACCAAAACCGAATATATATCATGCCCCAGTTGCGGACGTACATTATTCGATCTGCAATCGACAGTGGCACGAGTGAAAGGGTCGACCTCTCACCTCAAACACCTGAAGATTGGTGTAATGGGCTGTATTGTTAACGGTCCCGGAGAAATGGCGGATGCCGATTATGGATATGTAGGTGCTGAAAAAGGAAAAATATCACTCTATAAAAGACAAGATCTTATAGAGAAAAACATTCCTTCGGAACAGGCTGTGGAAAGATTAGTAGAACTGATTAAATCTCATGGAGATTGGGTAGAACCTGATTAAGGAAGAAGTAAAGTAGTTACGAGTTACAGATAATAAGTACAAGCTTGTTTTTATCTTGTAACTATTTACGATGTCTCATTATTTAACACCCATATTGTGAAAAAGAATTAAGATTTATTCATATTTTTGGGGCATACTAAATAATAAATGTACTTTTGCCGAGCTAAATATTTGATTTATAAAAGGTATTGATGAAATTTGGTTATATCTTACTGGCGTTGCTTATTAGCTTTTGCTTCTCTTTGGATCTAAAAGCTCAATGGGATGGACAAGTTAGTCAGTATTGGAAAGTTAAAACTTTTTTCAACCCTGCCTTTGCCGCCGAAAAAGATTCTATACAAGCAACCCTATTGCACCGTCAGCAATGGGTAGGAATAGAGAATGCTCCTAAAACATTTATTTTATCGGCAGATATGCCAATCAGTTTTTTAGGGCGCAAGCATGGTGTAGGAATAGTGGCATTGACCGAATCGTCCGGTTTATTTAAAAACACATCTGTCGGAGCACAGTATGTATATAAAAAACGTTTTAAAAGAAACCTTCTTAATGTAGGAGTACAAGCAGGTTTCCTGAATATAGGCTTTGATGCATCTAAAATACGCATTCCCGATAGTCAGAAGGAGGACGGGCTCGAAATACCCAGTGTTCCTGCCGAAGCTCGGGTTATAGATGGCAATATCGGACTGGCATGGGTAGCACCAAGGTATTATATAGGAATATCGTTGACACATATCACCCAGCCCACTTTTGAGCTTGATGATGGTACAGCAACGCTTGTAGGCAGAGTATACTATTTTACAGCAGGATACAATTTAAGATTACGTAATCCGTTGTATGAGCTACAGCCTTCGGTGTTGGTAAAAACAGATAATGTAGTTACACAATACGATGTAACAGCACGAGTTGTATACAATAAAATGTTTAACGGAGGTATAAGTTGGAGGAAAGACGACGGTTTTGTATTTTTGCTCGGAATAAATATCTTTGGCGTAGATGCCGGATATGCTTATGACCTCTCCACTTCGGAAATAGCACTGAAAAGCGGAGGAAGCCATGAGTTTTTTGTACGCTATGCAATGCCGATCAAACTTGCAAAAAATGGACAAAACAGGCACAAAAGTGTCAGAATACTTTAAGGTCTCAGACCTTTTTATACGATTAATATAAGGACGAACCAATGTCTTAACCTATTGATGATAAACACATAGGTCTGCCCTTATAAATAAAACGCAGTAACAAATAGTTGAAATTACTAAAGAGTTATTATAACTGAAACAAGACTTTTATGACAAAGAGATCCGGACTCTCAATAAATTATATGAAGAATTTACTTTTTGCATCGATCACCATCCTGATGCTGACTACCTCTTGCGGGAAACCGGGAGGTGCGGGAAGCGTAGGAGGTGAACTTGTAGGCATCGGAAGTTCATCGTGGGCAGAATCGAATCCTTATGGAATGGTTCTGGTTTCGCGAGGTTCTATTGCTATGGGTCCTGCTGACAGCGATTCATTATGGGGCATCACAGCAAACGCCAAAGGAGTATCAGTAGATGCTTTCTGGATGGACGACACGGAGATCACCAACTCCGAATATCGCCAGTTTGTATATTGGGTACGTGACTCTATCCTCAGAGAACGTCTGGCCGACCCTGCGTTCGGAGGCGATGAAACTTACAAAATTACAGAGGATCGCTATGGAGATCCTGTAAAACCATACCTGAATTGGAAAAGACCAATACCAAAGCGTCCTAATGAAGACGAAGAACGTGCTATATTGAGTTTGACCGAAGTAAATCCGATTACAGGAGAAAGAGGTCTCGATCCCGAACAATTTAATTTCAGATACGAATGGTTTGATCATACAGAGGCTGCAAAACGCCGCAACAGATTAAACCCTGCTCAACGTATCTTAAATACCGATATACAGGTTGACCCCAATGAAATGATTATGATT
Source organism: Indolivaga alginatilytica (assembly GCF_003201355.1). Classification (GTDB taxonomy): domain Bacteria; phylum Bacteroidota; class Bacteroidia; order Bacteroidales; family Dysgonomonadaceae; genus Dysgonomonas_A; species Dysgonomonas_A alginatilytica. Next base: position 7,693 of record NZ_QICL01000017.1, on the reverse strand, counting down.
TCGAAGGATACTGCTTTTCTTGACGAGAACGGAAAGCCTGTGAATATGACAATCAACCGGCCCTTAAGTTCATTATTCGATTTCCTGAATACCAAAATCGTTAACATTTACCCCGATACAACTGTTTGGGTCAACGATTTCAATAATGCTTATAATGAACCTTATATGCGTATGTACTTCTCACATTCGGGTTACAACGACTATCCGGTCGTAGGTGTAACCTGGGAGCAGGCTACTGCATTTTGCGAATGGAGAACCATGTTCTTTAAAATGGGAATGGGAACCAGAGGGCGTAATATAGAACCTTATAGATTACCGACTGAAGGCGAATGGGAATTTGCTGCCAGAAGCGGAAAATCAGAAAACAAATATCCTTGGGATTCCGAAAGTACCCAATCCGAGAAGGGATGCTTTATGGCCAACTTCAAACCGGGAGAAGGAAACTATACTAAAGACGGTAATCTTATAACCTCTCGTGTGGGCAGCTACTCGCCCAATGCTTTTGGACTTTATGATATGGCAGGAAACGTCTCTGAGTGGACATCAACAACCTACACCGAAGCCGGAAGCAAGGAAATGAATGATCTGAATCCTCAATATAAGTACAACGCAGCCATCGAAGACCCTTACGCCGCAAAGAAAAAGGTTATAAAAGGAGGTTCATGGAAAGATGTCGGTCGATTTATTCGTGGCGATATGCGTGACTCGGAATATCAAAATCAGCCTCGTTCCTACGTGGGATTCCGTTGTGTGAGAACTCAGATAGGATTTGCCAGATCAAAAAGATAAGAAGGTCTCAGACCTGTTTATTACTTTGACAACTATAACAAATATAGACTGTTATAATTTAAATACATAACTAAATACTTTCTTTTGCTTAAAAACAGTACAACCATGGGTAAAAAGTACAGACGATATAAAAACTTTCTTGAAAAATATCTGGACAGTAACAACGGTAAACGCTTCTTCAATGTCGTTTATAGTGTAGGTGCTGCTATCGTTATTCTAGGTGCGATGTTCAAGATTCTTCACCTTCCTTTCGGTAATCAGATGCTTATGATCGGTATGATAACCGAGGCTATTGTATTCTTATTGTCAGCATTCGAAAAACCTGCTAAAGAGTATAAATGGGAAGAAGTGTATCCTGCTTTGGTAGATGAAGAGGGTTTTGTCCCAAGAGCCGAAAGAGCACAAATACAACAACAAAGTGGACCTGCTATACAGCAAACCTCTACTCCTTCACAACAAGGAGGTAATGCCGGCTCTACTGGCGGTAGTGGCAGAAATAATGTTGCAAGCTCTGGTAATACTGGTAATACTAATAACACCGGCAACAACAATATACCTCAAAGCGGTAACAGTGGTGGTGGAAATAGTGGCCGAAATAATAACAATGGAGGAGGAAACGCAGGCGGTGGCACAACTATAATAGGTGGTGGAGGTACTGCTTCTTCGGGAACTTCTTCAAACGTATCCGGAGGAAATCAATATGCACCGGCGGGTTCAGGCAGCGGCGGAGGATCAATATCCGGCGGTACAATAGTTACCGGTGGAGCTGTGGTTCTTGATGGAGCCAATGTTGTAGAAGCTTCTGCAAAGTATGTTGATCAAATGTCTCACATGTCTGATAACATGGCTAAGTTTGCACAAGTAACCGAGTCATTGGGCAAAATATCCGAGTCGCTGTTAGGTTCATTCCAAACTATTATTGATAATTCGGATGGTATCGGAACGAATACCCAAGGGTATGTCACCCAAATGGAAACTCTCAATCGTAATATTTCGGGATTAAATACCATATACGAAATACAATTGAAGGGCGTAAGTGGTCAGATTCATACAATCGAAGAAATCAATGCAGGCTTAGACCGTATCAAGAAATTATACGGCGGATCGCTTGTAGATAGTTCTATCTTCAAAAACGAAACAGAAAAAATGGCTCAGCAACTTACCGAACTTAACAAAGTATATGCTCGTTTGCTGCAAGCTATGACAAGTAACATGAATATGGGCGGAGGCTTCAATCCTAATACAATAGGTAACGATCCTCAACCTTGATTTGAGGAATTTATCCTCTAAGAAACAAATTTGTAACTTGTAACTATTAACTTGTAACTACTAATGGCTTCAACTAATCCAAGGTCTCCAAGACAGAAAATGATAAACCTGATGTATCTGGTTTTTATCGCTATGCTTGCTATCAATCTACCCGAAGAGGTACTTGATGGTTTTGACATGGTAGACGAAGGATTAAACCAAACTATAAAAAGTTCGGAGGCGCAAAATCAACTCGTTTTTAACAGTCTCACAGATATAAACAATCAGAATCCCATAAAAGCAGAACAATGGTATCTTCCTGCTGCTCAATTTTCTCAACAATCGGATCAGTTATATAATCACATTCAGGAGTTAAAGACCCGCATAGTAAAACAAGCGGATGGAGAAAAAGGAGATTTGAATAACATAATAAACAGAGAAAATATTGATGCTTCAACCGATGTTATGTTGGTAGGCATAAATAACGAAGCTAAAAAACTGAAATCGTCTATAGATGTATACCGTGAACAGGCTATCAATCTGATTACCGGAACATCAAGAAAAGATATTATAAAAAGCAGACTTAACACAGATAATCCGAAAAGGGGTAATCTGGACAATAAAAACTGGGAAGAAGCATTATTCGAACAAATGCCTACTTCGGTTACAATTACTATGCTAACTAAAATACAAAGCGATATACGTGCCACGCAAGGCGAAGTATTAGCTGACCTTTATAATCAGATAGGAGCAAAAGACTTCCGTGTAAATAGTTTGCAAGCAGAAGTTGTTCCCAAATCGGAATTCATAATGGAGGGAGGAACATACGAAGGTCGTGTAGTACTTACTGCAATAGATACTACCAAACGTCCGACGTTTAGTTTACCTTCGATCAATGCAAACGGAGAATTTAAAGTTGGAGCAGGCGGTGTTGGTATCAATAAAGTATTCTCGGGGATGGTTACACTCAGTACGCCCGACGGAGAGGTTATTACCCGTCCGTTTAAAAGCGAATACCACGTTGTACCGCGTATGACTACTATACAAGTAGCCGAAGCCAATGTTTTGTATCAGGGAGAAGATAACAAATTGACTATATCCGTTCCGGGTATGTCTAACGATCAGCTTCGCGTTACAGCAACTAACGGAGCAATTACCAAATCGGGACAAAACTGGATCGCTAAACCAACCAGAGCCGGAACCAATATGAAAATATCGGTATTTAACGGAACTACTTTTGTAAGCGATCAGGAATTCAGAGTACGTCTCCTACCCGACCCTACTCCATACATCGAATATGCCGATGCCGATGGTAACCTCAAAAGATATAAAGGAGGCAGAATCTCTAAATCGGTTATAACAAACGCCACAGGTGTAAAAGCATCTATCGATGACGGATTACTCGACAGGCAATTTACCGTATTGAAATTTACCACCTTATTTATCGACGCTATGGGAAATGGCGTTCGTATAGCATCTGATGGAGGTAACTTTTCCGACAAACAGAAAGCTCAGATCAGAGAGTTGCCCAGAGGAAAAACCTTCTTTATCACCGAGGTAAAAGTGAGAGGAAAAGATGGTGTGGAAAGAGATCTCACAGCTATCGAAGTAAGAATAAATTAAGCCGAGGTCTCAGACCTCTTTATTGCTTAAACAAATAAATTATTCAGAATCAGCTTAACTTTATTATATAAAAAGGTCTGTGACCTTCGATTAGAACAAAATATATATGAAAAGATTATTTCTAACAATTACTATAGGGTTATGTAGTTTGCTAATCGCCCAGACAATCTCTGCACAAGATCAGGAGTCGTCTTTGCGTGACCGTATCGCCAAACGACAAAATCAGCAGAGCAACTCGGGAAAACCTCCGTTGACTGTGAGAGCCCAAATAATGAACGAATCGCAAACTCAGGAGATAGATAATGCTCCCTGGATGCGTGAGATATATCGTTTTATCGATCTCGAAAAAGAAAAAAACGCTACCCTATACTATCCTGTAACGCCTATCGGAGAGCGTACCAATCTGTTTACTCTGATATTCAGACATCTCCAAAATGGAGATATAACTGTCTACAGATACAAATTGGGTGGTGCTGAGGTTTTCACTGAAGAGAACAGAGAAACTTTCAAAGATGTATTGGAAGATTTCAATATTATGTATCGTCAGGAAAACGGTAAATTTATTGTTGAAGATGTAGATATCCCTAGCAATGAGGTATTGGGCTATTATGTAAAAGAGGCTTGGTATTTTGATAAAAACAATTCTATTGTAGATATCAAAACACTGGCTATATCTCCTGTAATTATCAGACAAGATGATTTTGGTGTGGATAGAACCCGTTATCCGATGTTCTGGGTTCCTTACGAAAATATACGACCTTACACATCGCGTATGCCTATTATGGTATCGAGTTTGAATAATGCAACGACCTTGACTATCAACGATTACTTCACCAAACATCTGTTTGAAGGAGATATCGAAAAAACGACCAATGTGCGTGACCTCACTTTGGCTCAACTATATCCCGATGAAGCGAAACGTAAAGAAGCACAAAAGAAAATTGAAGCTCAGTTAAAAGAGTTCAATGCTAATCTTTGGGTGTATAACGATTCTGTTGCAGCAAATAATGCTGCCGCTCAAGCTAATAACAAAGGGAAAGGTCCAAGCATAAAGAATGCTCCAACAGCCAACAGTACAACAGGTACTACCAGAGCAACTGTTCAAAAAGAGGCTAAATCGCAATCGGCTCCTGCACGTAGTATGAGAAACCGAAAAAGAAACTAAGGTCTCAGACCTTTTTATAACTTGGCTAAGTAAAAAGTAGTTGATAAGTGAGATTTGTGAGCTCATTTACTAACAGTTCGTAAACTAAAAAATGACGAAAAGACAAATATTTGACAATAACACCCAAAAGGTATTACTATTCATTTTGGTGATTATTAATATGTTATTTGTCGTAAAATACTGTCCTGCGTATTCATTTTATGTATCGGCAATATATGGGATTGCTTTATTTTCATCCTATTGTTTCTATAAATATTTCTTACAAGAAGAGCTGAATAAAAAGCGATACAGCTATATACTACTCGCAATAATAATTTGCATTGCTATTTCATTATTACTGCTTATCGACCCTTATAATGTAACTGTAGACCGTTGGTCTGCCCTGTATAACTGGTCTGATACTCTCTTTCAAGGTAAATATCCTTACTATACATATACACATGTTACGGGTAATTACCCGTCGCCATTTCCTGTATGGCAAGTATTACATATCCCCTTTTATTTTCTCGGAGAAATGGGTGTCGGGCATTTGGTTACACTTGCCTTAGTATCTTTTGTATTATTTACATATCGTAAAGAGTTTAACTTAACGCTGTTTCTATTCTTGCTGCTACTATCACCTTGCTATTGGTGGGAAATAGCTGTAAGAAGCGATTTAATGAACAATATGTTCATCTGCCTGCTCTTTATTACTATATTCCATTTTAGCTTTAGAAACACAAAATACCTGATCCCATTAGGACTAATCATAGGTCTTTTATTGTGCACCCGCCTATTTACGGGAATACCTTTAGCTATTTATTTTATACCCTACTTTTTTAGAAAAAATAAAATAGAAAAATTAAAACTGATCACAGGTTGCCTTTTAGGCTTCGTATGCCCGTTTATACCTTTAATGATCTGGGATTTCGACATGCTGTTTTTCTTCGAATACAGTCCTCTCATACTTCAAACAAAGCAGGGAAGTATTTATACATTAATGGCAGGACTCGTATTTATCAGCATATTTTCCTTTTGCTGGAAAAGCTATAAAGAATATCTTCTCTATATTTCGATTATACTCTTTAGTTTTATATTTTTGAGTTTTATAAAATTCCTCTATTTAGATGGTTTTATGGAAACTCTTACAAATGATCTATTCGACATATCTTATTTCAACATCACTATTCCGTTTGTTGTCCTAGGCTTATGTCTCTCTAAAACAGACAAAAATGAAAATAAGAAAATTAGTCTTTTCAACAAATAACGAACATAAACTCGAAGAAGTAAGAGCCAAAGTAGGCAAATACTATCAGGTTATAAGCCTAAAAGATCTTGGTGATGATACCGATGTTCCCGAAACAGGCGATACACTGGAGGAAAACGCTATGATAAAAGCCGACTACCTATGGAATACCTACCACTTGAATTGCTTTGCTGATGATACAGGTCTTGAAGTAGAAGCATTAGATAATGCTCCCGGAGTATATTCGGCACGATATGCAGGAGAACATAAAAGCTCGGAAGACAATGTTGCTAAACTTCTTAAAGAATTGGAAGGTAAAGAGAACCGAAAAGCTCGTTTCAGAACAGTGATTGCCCTTATTATGGGTGGTAAGCGTTATCTGTTCGAAGGAATAATAGAAGGCGTTATTACAACATCGCCTAAAGGAACATCGGGTTTTGGATACGATCCTGTTTTTCAGGCTGACGGTTACGATAAAACATTTGCAGAATTGACCCTTGAAGATAAGAACAACATAAGCCATAGAGCAAAAGCTGTAGAGCAATTAGTTCTATTTTTAAGGAAATAAAGAATTTTTTTCAGTATCCTCGATTTTTTGAAGCGACTTTTTTATATATTTATCGCTCTGGAAAACCTGTCTAAAAATAAAAAAACGACCTTGAAGGATGAAAAAAATTGTATTAGCATTGACTCTAATTTTCTTTTCTTTGTACCTATTTGCTGGCAAGCCGGTAACACATTATTACACGCAGCTAAAGGTTGTTTCAAAAGATGGGAAAGAGATGAAAGGAAATAATAGAGGACAATTCATAACTTTTAACGAGAAAGGATGTTATGATTCCGACAGATCGGGATATACGGTAGATAACGGATTTCTGAAATACGGTGCAACAAGCAACGGTAAGGTATATTATCGGGGTAACAGCTATTGGGGTGTGGCTACTTATATATTCACCGAAAATTACGGTAGGTTAAACATACGAGTCGAAAACGATGGTTCAACTTATGTTTATGTGCTGGCAAGCCCGCCGAAAAATATACTAACCTGTGCTTTGATTAAAAAACCTATCTCTAATACAACTAACTCTCCTATTTCCATTATAGTAAGCCCTGCTACTCCCGCTGCGAGTAGTAGTAATTCAACCAGAAAGCAATGCCCAGGGTGCAATGGCACAAAAAAAGGTATGGACCAAATAACTTATTCGCCTAATTATACAGGAGGCAATAATAATAGATATTGCAGTCAATGTGGTAGTACAAGTGCATCCCATACGCACAATACACCAATATGTAAAGTTTGCTACGGAAAAGGATATGTTGAATAAAACAAACGAGGGACAAACGTATGAAAGATTTTTGAAAACATAATACGTTTAGAACCAAATTTATATGATTTTATGTTATTAAGGATATTTCTAAATAGCATTTTCACGGTATACTCACAGTCCATATAATACCATTTAGATGGATAGATTTTTTTATGCGTTTGCCTAGAGGATGGTTCTTTATTCAATTTCAATACAAATGGCAGTGAGAAATATGTTAATCATGCGAATCAGTATTTAAAAAATTAGATAAATAAATGCGATTGCAATTTTACCCATCGTATGTACTAGTAGTCCGGATGTTGATCTGACTTTCTG
>NZ_QICL01000016.1 GCF_003201355.1 Indolivaga alginatilytica | reverse complement strand
GGATATAAGAATCAAGGGTTTAGACCAATTAAAAAGCGTTGGGTCATTGAGCCTACTTTTGCATGGTTTGATTATAACAGAAGGTTATGCCGAAACTATGAAACAACTTTTGACTCTGCCGAAGAAATGGTCAAAATTGCATCTATAAAATTATTGTTGAATAAAATTTAAACAGACTCTGAAAGTGGCTGTTTGTCAGATGTATTGTTTATTTTTGATTATTACCATTGAAATTATATTATGAAAAAATTATTATCTGTCCTATTTGTATTGGTTTTAGCATGTGTATCTTGTTCAGACGGCGACGACCTCACCGGTGATCCCGATCCTAATAGAAACAGTAATGGAGAAGATAAAAAAAATCCATATAAAACAGGTAAAGACCTTTCGTCGTCAACCTTTGCTGCATGGGATAACAAGGGAATGAAGGATACGTATTTCATGCTTGGTTACGGATACGATGTTACGGGTAAATATGCCCACCCTTCCGCCGTCAGAAATAAGGTTATAGATTTAGAGGCATATGATAAAGATGAAGATGCTGTAACTTTTTTCAAAAGTACTTCGAGTGGACCCGAATGGTCTATAGGAAGAACTCGACAGGAGTGTCTGGAAGTTCTGGGAGAAAATGCAGGATTCAGCAGTGCTGAGATTTCCAAATATAAGAATCTGTTTAAAGAAAAATTCGATTCCCCTTTCAAAAACGATTCGTCATTTCCCAACCTATCATATTACTATATGGGCACTTCTCAGGTAAATGTAGTCTACCATTTATATTTCTTCTTTTCGAGTTACAGGAAGGAGCGGTTCCAGACGAAATATCTGACAGATGGTTTCAAAGCCGATCTGGAAACAAAATCTGCCGAAGAGATCATAAAAATATACGGTACACACATACTGAGCAGTATAAAGGTCGGAGAACGAATGGATTATCTGTATCGCTATGCCCCAGATGAAAATTCGAATAGTTATTCCTGGTTTTTATATAATACGCACAAATATTTTTCACAGGGTCCTTCGGCTTGGGGAAGTGCACCTGAAAACGATCCTCCATTAAAGGAGAATCTGTATATAGAAGTAGTAGACGGCACACGCCCCAATCCTAACACATGGATGGTAGATATTACCAACTATCAAGGTGAAAGAATTATATTTAACGGATGGAATACCATTACCGATGACAATCTCACATTAGTAGCTTTCAGAAATAGGGATTGTCTGATACCCATCTACGAATTAGTAAAAGATACTGTTAAAAAAGAAGCGTTGATAAAAGCATACGAAAAATACCTGAGTGAATAAGGTCTTAAATATCAACTGCATCACGTCGGGAGTTATGGATTAGCTGGAAAAGATTTCTTCAATAATTATTTATTATGGCACGAATGAATAAAACAGTAATACGAAAAACAGGGGTTCCCGAACATTCTATTTTAAAAGATGAGGAAGCCTCTTTTGGTTATATAGATTCTTTTCAAAGTTCATTTTCAGGAAAAGAAAAAGGAAACGATATAATCCCCATAGCTGAATTGTTTTCATCGAGCGGTCCCGAATGGGCGAATAGTTTATTGAGAATACGAGACAAGATTGTCAAACCATTCGGATTAAAAACAGCAGATCAAATTACTGATTTTTCGGAACAACCTGACGATACCCGATATGAGTTGGGCAGTCAGCATGGTATCTTCAAACTATTTTATAAAAGAGAGAATGAAGTTGTACTGGGGCAGGATGATACCCACCTGAATGTAAGGGTTTCATTATTGCTTGAATCGTCGGGAAATGAAGTAAATAAAATATTGAGCATAACGACTGCTGTAAAGTTTAATAATCTCTTCGGAAAACTTTACTTCCTGCCTGTAAAACCTATTCATCAACTGATAGTTCGAAAGTCATTAGAGAATATTGTATTGCAAATAGAGAACAATGGCAATGAAGGTTAAGTTAACTTTTCAGGGTTACAGACCTTTTTAGTGAGTTAAATTGTTGGATAAAAATTCATACATTTACTTCCAAATTTCAGATAAAATGAAGAAGTCAATATCATATTTACCATCAGCCAATCAGCGGGATTTGCATTATATTGTTGAATCTATCCTGACACGGATTAAGCAGACAGAAATGATAATTCTTTTCGGCAGCTATGCCCGTAATGATTATGTGGTGTATGACGAAAAGTATGAGTTTGGTAAAATACAGTTTTATGTAAGCGATTACGATATATTGGTTGTAACAAGCGGAGTTTCGGATGGCGTAGCAATCAAAGCCCTCAGTAATATAGAAGACTTGTACTACGATCGGGCGAAAGATCCTGATAGGCAGCCACCTGTTCAGTTTATCAGCGATGATATGAAAAAGCTGAATAAGTATCTGAACGAAGGCAGATATTTCTATACCCAAATAAAACAAGAAGGGGTTGTACTATACGACAGCGGAAAGTTCAAATTGGCTCGAAGGAGAAAACTTAATTTTGATGAAATAAAACAACAGGCAGAAGAATATTTCAAAGATAAATTTGAATATGCTAATGATTTCTTTGAAACTGCCATTTTCAATTATGAGAAAGAGAAATATAAACTAGCTTCTTTTCATCTTCACCAAACCTGTGAAAACTATATTTATGCAATCCGTTTAGTTTTTACATTAGAAAATCCGAAGCAACATAATCTCACAAAGCTATTAAACTCGGTAAAGAAATATTCAGTCGAGTTTATCAAAGTCTTTCCACAAGATACCCCCGAAGAAAAACGGCTGTTTGAACTTATTAAGGCTGCTTATGTGAATGGTCGCTACGATCCCGATTTTGTAGTCACCAAAGAGGATATCGATGCTCTTGTTCCGAAAGTGGAACTACTGAGAGATATTACACAACGTATTTGTGAAGCAAAAATTAAGGAGTACGGGAAGGTAGAGTGATTTAGATTTATTACAAAAGTAAATGAAAGCAAGAATTTTAAAAGTTATCGTAATACTACAATTTCTGGTTCTCCCTATTTTAGGGCAAAATAAACCTGATACCATAAGAATCTCGGATGACATTGATCTGATTAAGTTATCGGATAATGCATATCTTCATATATCTTACTTACAAACAAAAAGTTGGGGTAAGGTCGGAGCAAACGGGTTGTTATTGGTTAAAAACGGAGAAGCTTTGATGATCGATACACCTTGGAATGATGAGCAAACAGAAGAACTAACCTCTTGGATAAAAGATTCGTTGCATGCGACAATAACAGCAATTATTCCCACCCATTGGCATGAAGACTGTATGGGAGGACTAAGATATCTGCAAAGCGAAGATGTGAAATCTTATGCAGGTCAAAGAACCATTAATATTGCTAAGGAGAAAAACCTACCTGTGCCTCAATATGGTTTTACAGATTCTCTTTCGATTAATTTCCAAAATATTCCTGTAGAATGTTATTATTTCGGGGGAGGTCATACTATAGATCTTATTGAAGTATGGTTGCCAACTGAAGATATTCTATTTGCAGGAGATGTTCTTAAAGATATAAAATCCAAAAGCTTGGGAAATATTGCGGATGCTGATATTAAAGCGTGGCCAATAACAGTAAAGAGAATAGCAAAAAGATTTCCTAAAGCTAAAACTGTCATTCCCGGGCATGGAAATATTGGTGGGGCTGATTTAATAGAACATACTTTGAAATTATTAGAAGAATAGTACTGTTTATTTATCTTTACTGAGACAATGGATCAAACCGAAAAAAGGTACAATATAAAAACATCGGAAAAAGTGTCACTTTTGTAACCTTTGTAACTTTTCAGGAGGTAAAGGATTGAAAATAAGAGGTGAAGAAAGAGACGGATATAATAAGGAAGTGTAACCAATGTCACCTTTTTAAGACTACCGAACAGGGGAAAATTATATAAGTAAACCTCGATATTTCTGATGACTATGAAAAAAAGAACCTTATCCTTGAATTTCCAAAGATGTATTCCTCTATTTTTGGTTGTATTTTTTACATTCGTAACTATAAATCCGGTTGTCGGGCAAGATTTACGAAGTAAGGCAAATCCCGAACAGACTATATTTGTTTGGGGCAGCGACATTAATAAAAAATTTATTCAGTATGTTGTTGATCTGACAAATAAACCCGATCCCAGAATCTGCTTCTTACCGACAGCCAGTGCCGATAGTAAAGAATCTATTGAGTATTGGGAGTCTATCTGCAAAAATTTATCCATTGACCCGTATATCTGTAAAGTATGGGTTAGTTCTAAAACTGATACTATTCCTTTTGAAGATATACTATTAAGTATGGACGCCATAGTCGTTGGCGGAGGAAACACCTTGAATATGATGGCGATATGGAAAGCTCAGGCGATTGATAAAATCCTGCAAAAAGCATTAAAGAAAGGAATTATTCTTGCAGGGGGAAGTGCCGGCTCAATTTGCTGGTTTGAGAATGGGGTGAGTGATTCGAGACCTGTTGATATAAGTATTGTTGATGGATTAGGATTTTTGCCATACAGCAATTGCCCTCATTATGAAGAAAAAGAAAGAAAAGAACTGTTTCATCGTAAAATCTTAAATAAAGAAATAAAGGCAGGCTATGCGTGCGATGATTTATCGGGTTTATTATTCAAAAATGGAAAGTTCGTGGAAGCTGTAAGCAAAAATGAATTGAATAATTCATACTACATAACGTCAAAAAGAGGAAAATTAGAAATAGAAAAGTTACAATCTGAATTTTTGGTAAATAAGGATGCTCTTTCGAAAAGTGATTACGAGGTAATAGAAATAAATAAAGGCATAACAGAATGTTTATCTGAAAATCAAAACGATATTACAAAGGCTTTTGTGTCTTTTATTAAACGGGTTACGAAAGAAGACAAATTGAATGAGGTATTAAATAGCACCCGGATCATGGATATATTGGTTTATGACCATTCACTGGCTGCCGTAATTAATAAACGGGAATATGATTTTTACTGTGTATCTCTATTCTATAAACATGATAATGTATGGCATAGTGCCGGAGAAGATATAGGAGATACGCCTGTTGAAGCCGAAATATCTTTCAGGGAAAGAGCCAAAATGCATATGACCAGATTGAATGAGAAATATCAATAAATTTATTATATACTAATGAAAAATACAGCACACTTTTTTTTGATACTGATGACTTCCTGTATCTTAACAGGTTGTGATATGATTACTAATGCGTTCACATATAAAGATACCACTAAAGGTTTTGTCGAGAGTTTGTTTAAAGAAGATTATGATGCAAGTATAGAGTACCTTGTTGCTGAAGATTACAGGAATGCAGGTATAAGTACAGATTCTTTAAAAAGTATATTGTCAACTTTCAGGCAATACACAGTTGATCGATTTGGTACTGATCTGAATTATTCTTTTTTGACCTCTCGAAAAACAATATCTACAATAGAGTCCGAAAATACTCCTCCGGGTATGACCGAAGTAACGATTCAGATTTCCAATCAAAAAGATTTCGGGGTTTTCAAAGTTTTATTTGTGGATGATACCCATAAAATTTCAAAGATAGATATACTTAATATCAAAGAGCCTATACCCTCCATGCTCGGGTTTTGGTTCTTGGGAGTACTGGTTATATGCATTCCTATCTTTAATATATATGTAATCATTAAGATAAAGCGAAGCTCTTTAAAAAAGAAATGGATAAAATATATAGCCGTAATTTTGTTAAATGCTCCTACTATAGTATATTCGGCAGTTAATGGATTTTCATTGAAGCTATTAACATTTCAATTTTTATTCGGGATTGGATTTAATTTCTCAGGATATATAAATTGTTACTGGTCATTTGGAATACCTTTAGGTGGGCTTTTCTGGTTATGGCGTTTATACGTCAGGGCTAAACTGAAAGAGGAAGGAATAGACTTAGATTCTGACGATAAACAACCTATAAGTTCGGATTCAGAGAGTTATCCTTCATATAATCAAAACCGTAAAACTCCGGAATCTGAATGACATCATATATTTATCTTTACTAAAATAACGGGGTACACTCAATAAAAAGGTAACAATATAAAACGCCGGAAAAAGTGTCACTTTTGTTACCTTTGTAACCTTTCGGGAGGTAAATATCTGAGAATAAGAGGTGACAAAAGAGACGGGTATAATAAGGAAGTGTAACCGATGTCACCTTTTTAAGACTACCGAAAAGAGGTAAATTATATAAGTAAAGCTTTATGGGACAGTATATTTTAAAGACCGACCGAATAGGTTTTTCCGTATGGGATAAAAGTGACACCGAGGCGGCAACGACTCTGTGGAGTCACCCCGATGTAATGAAACTGCTTTCTGCTACGGGAACATATACTTCCGGACAAATAGCCGAAAGATTGGCAAGGGAAATACAAAACCATGAATTATATGGAGTTCAGTACTGGAAACTTTATAACCTCGAAACCTCAGAATTTATGGGGTGCTGTGGTTTGAAACCCTATCATGAAGAAACGGATATTTATGAATTGGGATTTCAGCTTCTTCCTGCCTTCTGGAATAAAGGGTATGCTTCGGAAGCAGCCAAATTCAGCTTGAATTATGCTTTGGAAGTATTGAAAGCAAGGAATGTATTTGCAGGGCATCATCCTCAAAATGAGTTGTCTCGCAAATTACTGACAAAGCTCGGGTTTAAAACTTTCACTACTGAATTTTATGAACCTACAGGATTGGTTCATCCTTTATATCGTTATTATGATGTCACTCCACAGCAATACTAACGCTAATAATAGAAATAAGCAATGCAAGATACCTCCCGCTTATCCCGCTTAACCGCAATACTGATATTGCTGCAATCGCGTCAGATTATCACCGCTAAATTCATAGCCGATAAGTTCGGGATAAGTACCCGTACCGTCTATCGTGATATTAAAGCTTTGGAAGAGTCGGGCGTTCCTATTCTGACGGAGGAGGGCAAAGGCTATTCGCTGATGCAAGGTTATGCTATACCTCCTGTTATGTTTACCGAGACCGAGGCCAATGCTTTGATTACAGCAGAGCAGATAGTAAAAACGAATAAAGATCAATCGTTTGTAAAGAACTATATAGAGGCAATCACTAAAATAAAGGCAGTATTAAAGCATAATACAAAAAACAAAGCCGAACTACTGTCGGAGCGTATTCAAATCCGTAATAACTCCGAAGGAAAGACTACAAGCGATTATTTATCTTTGCTACAGTTGGCAATCACCAACGTTCAATTAGTACATATTTCGTATACTTCAGAGGTTGATGATACTACAAAACGAATAATTGAACCTCTGGCTTTATATAGCACGCAGGAAAATTGGATACTGATAGCTTACTGCCGTTTGCGAAAAGAAAACAGAGCCTTTCGTTTAGACAGAATTCAAGAACTGGAGATACTGCCGGAAAACTTCGAGCCTCATAATTTCAGTTTTCAAGGTTACTTTGAAGAATGTAAAGCAAAACATCGGGCTACCCTTGACACAGGGTTGTCATAACGATGGGCTTTCTTTGCAGTGAATCATAAAAATTGAAAGAAAATGAAAACAACGATTGAAAAGTTCTACATTATCGGTATCTCAGTAAGAACAACAAATGAAGGAAGTCAGGCGGCAAAAGACATTCCCGAGCTTTGGGTGAGATTTATGTCAGAAGACATTGATTCTAAAATACCGAATAGAGTAAGCCATGACGTTTATGGAATATATACCGAATACGAAGGAGATTTTACCCAACCTTATACAACGGTTATTGGTTGTAAAGTGAGTAGTCTGGATAATATACCTGAGGGACTTGTAGGCTTAACTATCGAAACTGCCAATTATGAGAAATTCACGGCGAAAGGAAAGTTATCGGATGACATTGTCCTTAAGAAATGGCAAGAGATCTGGCAATCGAACATGGATAGAGCTTACCTTGCCGACTTCGAAATATATGGAGAGAGATCTATGGATATGGAGAGTGCAGAGGTTGATATTTTTATATCTGTTAAGTAAGGTTTTAATCTAATTTAATGTTTTACCAAGTGAGGGATATCTTAAAGTATCCTTCACCTTTGTTGGAAGAGCTGAATAACTAATAACATCGATTTTATGCTTCGACCTATTGATGAATTCTTTTTACAGCATGATGAGCAAACTAACAGTTGCCTGCAATTCCTGCGAGAGTATATTCTCGGTTTTGACGAGAATATTTCGGAGGCTTGGAAATATCAGTTGCCTTTCTACTACTATAACAACAAGCCGTTTTGTTATTTTTGGATACACAAGAAATTCAAACAACCCTATATTGGCATTGAAAATGGCGGACTACTCGATCATTCTCAACTACTCAGAGAGAATAGGGTAAAGATGAAGATCTTATTAGTTGATCCGACTAAGGATATTGAGTTGGAAACGATAGGTACAATTCTACGGGATTCACTCTCATTACACAAAGACAAAAATATTACGCGCGGCTGAATTATATTATATTGTCATCTCTTTTGTTATCTTTATCTTTGGTAACCTGATAGAAATGGGTTTATAACCTTACCCAGATAAAAGATGAAAAAAATATTTGTTCTTCTTGCCCTCATTCTTTGGGGCATTAGCTCCTTATATGCAGAGAATGAACTCGATTCATTATTAAGGGCTTTAGATAATAAAATTAAGCACGATCAAACTTATATAGAGATTAAAGAAAACCGGATAAAAGGTCTGAAAAAAGACAAACAGCAGTCCGGTCTTTCAATGAAGGATATCTATTCTCTTAACATATTGCTATACAAAGAGTACAGGTCTTATATGTCGGATTCGGCACTTTGTTATCTTAACAAAAATCTGGATATAAGCTATTTGTTAAATGATACGTACAAAATAAATGAAACCAATATCTCGATTTCCCGTTTGTGTGCATCGTTAGGAATGTATTGTGAAGCATTTGATGCTATTGCTAAAGTTTCCAAAAATGAGTTGGATAGAAATCAAACAGCAGCATATTATATATCCTACAAAAATATTTATGGTGGACTGGCTCTTTATACACAAAATAAAAGAAGTAAGGGTGAGTATTGGAAACAACATAAAACATATGTAGATACCTTGTTACAGATATTAGATCGTAAATCGCCCGAATACCTGAATCTGGAAGAAACGATTCTTAGAGAGAGAGGTCTCATTGATAAAGCTCTTAAGGTTAACGATCAGCGATTAAACCTCACTCAGGCAGGTAAAGGCGAATATGCTCTGGCTACTTTTCACCGATCATTACTATACCAGAAAAAACAGGATATAATTAACCAAAAGAAATACTTATGCAGGTCGGCAATTTCAGATGTACAATCAGTAATAAAAGATAACGCAGCCATTTCGATGCTGGCTAATATCCTTTTCGAAGAAGGAAATATAAACAGGGCATACGATTATATCCGCTTCTCTTTAAGTAATGCCAACACGTATAATACTCGTCTGCGTGCGTCGGAGATATTAAATGTACAGACTATAATAGATCAGGCGTACCATGAAAAAAGTAAGCACCAAAAGGATAAACTGGAACTTTATCTGATTTATATAAGTGTACTGTCGGTGTTACTGTTTATATTGATTCTTTTTATCTATAAACAAATGAAAAGGGTAGAGAGGATGAGCATTCACGTAGAAAAATCCAATACACAATTAAAAGATCTCAATATTACATTACAAAATGTAAACGAGCAACTCCAGAGAACCAATATGGAAGTTGTAGAGGCAAATAAAATAAAAGAGGAATACATCAGTTACTTTCTTCATCAATGTTCAGAATACATAGATAAGATAGACGATTACCGTAAAATGGTAAACCGTAAAATCAAAGATCGGGAAATTGATGAATTATATAAGATTACAAAAAATAACAATTTGAAAGAACAGGAGCTTAAAGAGTTGTTTCGCAACTTTGATACTATGTTCTTGCATCTTTTCCCCGATTTTATAGTGGAATTTAACTTATTGCTTCAACCCGAAGAACAAATTATTTTAAAAAATGGAGAGTTAAATACTGAACTACGTATTTTTGCACTTATCCGATTGGGAATTAGTGATAGTTCTCAAATTGCCAATTTTTTGGATTACTCGGTAAATACAATTTATAATTATCGTGCTAAAGTGAAAAATAAAACAAAAACTTATCGAAGCGATTTTGAGAATCAGGTTCGTAAAATAGGTACTTTTTCAAGGTAATAAATCCATATTATCTTCAATTTTTCTATTAAATAGATAGTCCGGATAGTATACACTTTATATACGATCCACTTTTTACGCTCCCACCGAATGTTGTAAGGTTCAATATAAGAACAGTTTACGTCCTTTTTCTTTTTGAAAAAATTCACTATTTACCCACTTGCCCGAGTGGAAGGATGCCATTCCGTCTATTTTTGTTAACAAGAAGAGTTGGCCACCTCTGAAAAGTTAACAAAAATCAAAATCTACTATTCATGAAAAAGAATCTCTTAAGAAGATTAAAGAAAAACTATTTCCTCGTTTTTCTTCTGCTTCTCTTTGATGTAAGTCTCTATTCTCAGAATCCTATAACTGTTCATGGACGGGTTATAGATGATACGATGAAAGAACCTTTAATCGGGCTTACAGTACATGAGAAAGGAACAACCAACGGAACACTGACAGACATAGACGGTAACTATACTCTCAACACAAAAACAGGAGCTACACTGGTGTTTACATTTCTCGGGTATCTTCCCGTTGAGGTGACTGCCAACAAAAACCAGATAAATGTAACGATGAAAGAAGATTCCCAAATGTTGGAGGATGTAGTCGTTGTAGGTTATGGAACACAGAAGAAAGTGAATCTTACCGGATCTGTTGCAGCTATAGACGGTTCTACTATTGCCTATAAATCGGCATCCGATGTACTATCGGCTATGCAAGGTGAAATGCCGGGCGTAGCTGTTCTACGAACCGGCGGTCAGCCCGGGAGGGAGACTGCGGGAGTGCGTATTCGCGGATTCTCATCAGCTAATGAAACCTCAGCTTTAGTTCTCATCGATGGAGTGGAAGGCGAATTGAATCTTTTGAATCCGAACGATATAGCCAGTGTCTCGGTACTGAAAGATGCTGCCGCCAGTTCTATCTATGGAGCACGGGCAGCTGCGGGAGTAATTCTCGTTACGACCAAATCGGGAGGTGAAGGTAAAGTGCATATCTCATATAATGGATATTTTGCCGTAAATACACCGGGACTTATGCCCGAACGCTTGCCTGCGTGGGAAGAACAAAAATTCATTAATGACTCCCGTGTAAACTCGGGAGCAGGAATTGAATTTAATGAAGAACAAGTATCGTGGTTGAGTAACCCTAACTTTAATTACCGTCCTAAAAACTCGGATGGGCGTTGGGACTTCTTTCAGTCGACTAACTGGCTTGCTGAAGGTACACGTGATCATACAACGCAGCAAAACCATGGTGTATCGATTATGGGCGGAACAAAGGAACTGAATTACCTTGTGTCAGCCGGTTTCTTCACTAAAAACGGGATACTGAAGTACGGACCTGATAAAAATCAACGTTATAATTTTAGAGTTAAACTAAATTCTGAGTTAAATAAATACATGAGTCTCGGGATAAATACCAGTTATAGCGGACAGTTTACCGAAGCAAACCCCTATGGATCGGAGAAAATTCTGGAACGTTTGTATCGGGTACGAGGACGTCAACCTATCTATAACCCGGAAGAAGATATCAACTTTAAAACTAACCCTTACAACGGCGATTTGCAGGTTAATGCGATTGATCTGATGAGAAACGGGGGAAGCGATATCGAACGGAAGGAAGCATATATGGGAAGAGCCGAACTAACTATACACAATATAGTTAAAGGGCTTCGTTTTCAACTGAACGCCTCCCGCCAGTCAGTTTATAATAGCAGAGAAATTATAAAACGGACTTTAATCTGGTATAACAGGCTAGGTACAACTATCCGTTTTCAGGAGAACAACCCCAATTCACTTGAGAAGTCTAAATATTATGATTACCATGATAATTTTGAGGCACTTGGTTATTATGATTTCAAAATAGGAAAACAAAATTTTAATATCATGGCCGGTTCCTCCTATGAGGTTTATCGAAAAGATCAGATGAAAGGTATAGCTAAAAATTTAAATTCAAACGACTTCTTTTCTTTTAATGCTTTCGATTCTTCTTTAGCCACAAATGCGGAATTAAGCGATTTAGTGGAAAGCTGGAGTATGATGTCTTATTTCGGACGGATAAACTATAACTATGATGACAGGTATTTATTTGAAGCCAATATTCGTTATGACGGGAGTTCGCGTTTAGCACCCGGTAATCGCTGGAAAGCTTTCCCTTCGTTTTCGGTAGGGTGGCGTATTAATGAAGAAGATTGGTTCAATGTAGAGAAAATTGATAACCTGAAATTCCGAGCGTCATGGGGGCAACTGGGTATTGGTGGAATTCTTGGTTTTTATGATTATCTGCCTCTTCTTAAAGACGGCTCACTTATGGGTAGTAAATACTACTACCAAGAGAGACTTGCGGCAAAAGATAAAGCTTGGGAAGTTGTTTCAACTACCAATCTGGGTATTGATATCGATGTATTATCGAGCAGGTTGAGCTTTACGGGAGATTATTATTGGAAAACCAACAACGATATGCTTATTGAATACAACCTGCCTAATCTGGTAGGAGTAAAATCTCCTTTTGGTAATATCGGACGGCTTAAAACCTGGGGATGGGAGTTTCAGGTGAATTGGAGAGATAAGGTAGGAGAGGTAAAATACCAACTGGGTTTTAATCTTTCGGATAGCCAGAATAAGCTTGTAAAACTGAGTGGAACCAATACTATATCGGCAGGATCAAAAGATAAGCTCGAAGGGTATCCGCTAAACACAATCTGGGGATACCAGACAGACGGTTTTTGGTCGAGCCGCGAAGAATATCTTGCTTATAAAGAAGCTAATCCGGGTTACAAATCCTTCAATGATGCCAATGTAAGCGGGGGAGACATCAAATATGTCGCACAGGGGAAAGCCGACCATACTATTAGTGCCGGTGGCGGTACACCGGAAGACCCCGGAGACCTTGTTTATATGGGTAATTCTAACGGACGTTATCTATATGGAATGAATATTGCATTGCAATGGCGGAATTTCGATTTCTCGATGTTATGGCAAGGTGTCGGGAAACGTAAAATCGTAATTAATACAAGTACAATAGCACCGTTTCAATCTACAGCTAATATGCCATGGACGATCCATCGTGATTACTGGACTGAAGATAATCAAGATGCATTCTGGCCCCGTTTATATAGTGGGAATGCTTTCAATTACGAACCATCAGACAAATGGGTGCAAAATGCAGCTTATATACGCCTCAAGAATGTACAGTTCGGATATAATCTACCTATAAAGAAAAAAATCGCAGATAGGGCTAGGCTATATATTTCCGGCGATGATGTTTGGGAACATTCAGACCTCTTATCGGTATTTGATCCTGAAGTGAAAGATAAAGCGGAGGCAAATTATTATCCGTTTTTCCGTACTTGGTCGGTAGGTATCAATATAACATTCTAAATTGTAATATGATTATGAAAAATATATATTTATTTCTGATAGTTTCGATTATCTGCCTATCGGGTTGTGATTTAGAAAAACTTCCGGAGACCAGTTTAACGGATGAGGGTTTCTGGAAAACCGAGACCGATGTGCGTGGGGCATGTAACCGTATGTACGATGAATTAGCGGGATTCACCTATATGTCGAATCCAAATGATAGAGACGCAGGTAAAACTTACCATGACAGTCGTTCCGATGAACTGGTGCAAACATCAGCCAATGGAGTTTCGGCCGGAAACCGTACTGTTCCTTCCACCTCAAGGAACGATTGGACTGACCCGTATATCCACATCTTTACAGCTAATAATATCCTGCAAAAAGCTCCTAAGGCGGCTTTAGAGGAAGCTGTCCTAAACCGGTGGTTGGCTGAAGCTTACTTTTTTCGGGCTTATTATCATTTCCTGTTAGTAAAATTGTATGGAGATATCCCTTTAATCTTAAAGTCGTTCGACGATCCTAATGATCCTGTTATCTACTCGGGGCGTACCCCGCGTGAAGAAGTTATTCAGCAATGCTACAAAGACCTCGAGTTTGCAGCAACATGGTTGCCAACCAGAGCCACCTTAGCTAAAAATGAAAAGGATTGGGGAAGGGCTACCCGTTCTTCGGCATTAGGGATGATAGTTCGCATAGGATTATATGAGGGAACCTTTGTTAAGTACCATAAGTTGGGTAATGGTTATACAGCACATCTGAAAAAGTCTATCGATGCTGCAGAATTATTAATGAAGGAAGGACATGATCTTTATTCTGATTTTGACAAATTATTCAAATTTGAAGGAGAAGGATCGAAAAATCTGGAAAATATCTTCGTGAAGGTATATGGGCCTAATGGTGCGGGAACTGCAGTCCATGGTAATTGCCGGGCGATGGAAAACACTTATTCGGTTACACGGCAGATGATCGATTTATTCCTCTACAAGGATGGATTACCTCGTGAAAAATCACCGCTTAAAATATCTCCGGAGACAAGCTTCGATGACGCTTTAACCAATAGAGATCCCCGTTTAAAAATGACGATCTATAGTATACGTGAATTGTCTTATAAAAATTCACCATACATTCCGTTTATTAACCAGCATGGGTATGGATATTCATTAAAGAAAGGTTATGTAGATTCAGAATGGAATACCGTAGGTAAAGAGACTATAGATAAAGCGATCATCCGCTATGGAGAGATATTGATCTCATATGCGGAGGCTTTGTATGAGCACAATGGATCTATAACTGACGACCAATTAAATAAAACAGTCAATAAATTACGCGACAGGGTAGGTTTTGACGTGAAGCTTACAAATGAATTTGCTACGGCTAACGGTTTGACTATGATCGATGAAATTCGCCGTGAACGAACTGTTGAATTACTGGATGAAGGTTTCCGTTATGATGATATTATTCGTTGGAAAATAGCTGAAAAAGTACTGCCTACCTATATTATAGGTGCTAAGTTTGTTGCTTCGGAGACTAACAAAGCCCGTGCCGATATACAAGACAGGCTCACAGATGCTACGGGTAAACTCAAAGGTAAACAAGTATACAGTGAGTCTGATATGTATGTGATAGAGATGGCAGAAAATCGCAGATTTGATCCCGAAAGAGATTATCTGTACCCCATTCCGTTGAATGAAGTTGCTCTTTCGAAAGGAAATATTACTCAAAATCCTAATTGGTAAAAGAAGAAGTATGAAAAAGATATTATTAATATTATTGACAATTGCTGCATGTCATACATTTACAAGTTGCGGTGATGATGATTGGGGTGGCGGCGAACCTGCGATGGAACATGTCTATTATATAGGTTTTGAGGATTGGGGAGGTTGGACGAATGATGTAGTGTTCAATGTGAAACAAGGAGAAATGCTAACTATCCCGATTCAGTTTCATAGCGAACGTGTCCGTTCATATAATGTAGTAACCTACTATTATGTATCGGGTACTCTGATTCGTGGAACCGATTATCAAATAACAGATGAGGCTGGTAATATATTACAACCCGACGCAAACGGTGCATTCACGACCGATTGGCCTCAGGCAATAAAAGGAGTGAAGAATATATATGTAAAAGCTCTCAATGCTTCGGTAGGATCATTTACAGTTCATACATTTGATCCGAATGATAAAATCTCGTATACAAATACCACAAATAGTATTACAAAAGATTATGAAGTAAGATCATTCACTCAAAATTATAAGGTAACAGTAAATATTAAAAAGTAGAGAGGTTCTTATCGGATTCTTTTATAGCTGAGTCCGCAAGAGGCAGAATATCAACACTTATCAGTTTGTGTTCTGTCTCTTTCTTCTTTTTTAAATAAATAAGCGTATTTAACGAACTATTTTCGAATTATAACAAGCTAAAGTTGCTATACTTGCCTAAATATAAAAAAGGTTTGAGACCTTAATTTTTAAAAACTCTGTGATGAAAAAAACTTATACGACACCACTCTTCCGTTTGCTTATTGTATCCATTCATTTATTCCTGCTTTCACTGGCAGCCAATGCACAACGGGATATAAAAACTATAAATGACGGATGGAGATTCCTTAAAAAAGACATAACCGAAGCCGCCCAACTTAGTACAGATGATAAGCTGTGGGAAAGAGTAACGATTCCGCATACATGGAATAGCGATGCTTATACAGATAAGAAATACTACAGAGGGGTCGGATGGTATAGAAAGAATATTTACCTCGGAGAGGACTATAAAGACAAACAACTTTTTATTCGGTTTGATGCAGCTAATACAGTAGCTTCCGTTTATGTTAATGGCAATTTTATAGGAGAACATAAAGGGGGGTATACTTCCTTTACGTTTGATATTACACCTTATTGTTTTATCGGAAAGGAAAATCAGATATCTGTCAAGGTCGATAATTCACTGACAGATGTCCCTCCTGTTTCGGGAGATTTCACATTCTTCGGAGGAATATATCGGGATGCATGGTTAATTACCACACCAAAGCAACATTTCGATTTGTCCGATTTCGGTTCAAATGGCGTATTCATCGATACGAAAGATGTCTCTGCAATAGCAGCTTTTTACACTGTAAGAGGCGCAATCAGGAATGATGAATCACAGGTAAAGAAGATACAAGTGATCCATACAATAAAAGACCCACAAGGAAATGTTGTCAAAACTGATAAAAGTACAGTTTCGCTTCAACCCAATGCAAAGAATGAATTCTCTTATGAGGGTAAAATAGAAAAACCACAACTATGGTCGCCTGAAAATCCAAATTTATATGCAATTGAAACAGTTATTCTTGACGCAAAATCGAAAGAGACATTAGATAAAGTTAGTAATAATACGGGGTTTCGTTGGTACAAATTCGATGGAAAGGAAGGTTTCTTTCTCAATGGGAAGCCTTATAAACTAAACGGTATATGCAGGCATCAAGATCAAAAACCGATAGGTAATGCTCTGACAGATGAGATGCACAGGCGTGATATACAGATGATCAAAGAAATGGGGATAAACTTCATCCGTATTTCTCATTATCCGCAAGATGATGCCATACTCGAACAATGCGATAAGTTGGGATTGTTGGCATGGGAGGAGATACCGATTATAGATATTGTTCCCGAAGATGCCAATTATACGGAAAATTGTGAGAATATGCTCCGGGAAATGATTCGCCAGCATTATAACCATCCATCCATTATTATGTGGGGATATATGAATGAAATATTACTGGTAACACAACGGAAGTTTCAGGGAGAGGCTCTTAAAGTGGCAACCGATAGAGCTTTAATTTTAGCAAATCGCCTCGAAAAAGTATTGAAATCGGAAGACAGATACCGCCCTAGTGTGATGGCTTTTCATGGAAGCGATTCGTACAACAAAGCCGGATTTAATAGTATCGTGGATGTCGTAGGATGGAATCTATATCAGGGCTGGTATTCTGATGATTTTACAGGGTTCGAACGATTCCTGAGAGAGCAACAAAAACAACATCCCGATAATCCTAAGATAGTGAGCGAATACGGAGCAGGTTCCGATAAGCGTATACATTCGTTAACTCCAAAACGGTTTGATTTTAGTATGGAATACCAACAGGAGTATATAGAGCATTATCTTTCGGTGATCGAAAAAGAGGCGTATGTAAGTGGTGCTACCTATTGGAACTTTATTGATTTCGGTTCGGCTTTGCGTGATGAATCTATGCCCAGGATCAATAATAAAGGTCTGGTCTATTCGGATCGAACGCCCAAAGATGTATATTTTCTCTTCAAAGCCTTTTACAGGAAAGATATTCCTGTCCTTCATATTGCATCTCAAGATTGGCAAAAGAGAACAGGTGTATCCAAAGCGGGAGAATCGTGTATTCAACCTTTGAAAGTATATTCCAATCTATCTGAGATCGAACTGTTTCAGAATGGCAAATCTCTTGGAATGAAGAAGTGTGGAAATCACACAGCTAGTTGGGAGGTTCCGTTTATAGCGGGAGAGAATTTCTTTACAGCGAAAGGAGTATTTGATGGAAAGCCGATAGAAACAGCCTTATCGGTCTCTTTTAATTCAATACCTGAAATATTGGATAATGAAAATCTGGAATCTCTGGAATTAGCTATAAATGCAGGTAGTACTTCTTTTTATACATCCTCGGAAAGTGGATTGACTTGGCTGCCCGACAGAGAATATACTACCGGAAGTTGGGGCTATATTGGAGGAAAACCTTATCAGACACAAGGTGAGATAATAGGATCTGCCGATAATCCTTTGTATCAAAGTTTACGGGAGTCGCCGGATCGGTATCGCTTTGATGTTCCCGAAGGCAGGTATGAAGTTGAATTATCATTCTCCGATATATTCACACCTAAAGAGAAAGTTGTTTATGATTTGAGTGAAGGCACACAAATCACTATCGAAAATGAGAATATCTTTGATATTGTTATCAATGGTAAAGTCGTTGAATCTAAAATGAATCCGTCTAAGAACTCTGGGTTTTACGGGCTTGAAAAGAAAAGATTCATCATCGAAGTTGGAGATCAAAATTGTATTGAAATCAAGTTTATATCTTTTTCAGGAAAATCATTTGTAAATACTTTAAAAGTTAGAAAGTTATAAGTATCTTGACTACCTAAGTCTGTTAATCTATGAAAAAAACGTATATTCTACTCCTTGTTTTAATAGGGATGATGTCTACAGCCAATGCACAATGGATATGGGATATCAACAAAATGACATCTGTAAAAGCCGATATTAATTCACTCACTTATTCGAGTGCATACAGGTTGCTTTTACAAGATGCAGATCGTGCTATGCAGAAGAAACCTTTATCTGTATTGGATAAAAAGCCGATTCCTCCGAGTGGAGACAGGCACGACTATGTAAGCCTTAGCCGTTATGTTTGGCCTGATCCTGCAAAAGCAGACGGACTGCCTTATACGCATAGGGATGGAGAGTCTAATCCCGAATTGGAAAACTATGACAGAAATCCTTTGGGGGAGATGGCTGGTGCTGTAAGTACTTTGTCGATTGCTTATTTTTTTAGCGGCGATGAGCGTTATGCTGAAAAAGCCGTTGAGTTTCTTCGTGTTTGGTTTCTGAATGAAAAGACAAAGATGAATCCTAATCTTAATTATGCTCAGTTCATACCCGGACTAAATGAGTCGAAAGGGCGTGCTACAGGGCTAATTGATACCTATTCATTTGTTGATATGTTGAATAGTGTAAAGCTTCTCGAGAAGTCTAAGAGCTATACTCAAAAGGACAAAGACGGTTTGCAAAAATGGTTTAGTGAATTTACCGAATGGTTTGAATCCAGTGAACAAGGTATCGGGGAGAGTAATGCCGTGAATAATCACGGTTTGGCATACGATGTACAGCTTGCAACTTATTTTTTATTCTCAGGGAATAATGAGGGGGCGAAAAGAGTTGTAGATGAATTCCCCGCAAAGCGTATGTTTACACAAATAGAACCTGATGGAAAACAGCCTCAAGAATTACGCAGAACCTTAGCCTTCGGTTATTCCGAATATAATATTCGTCATATGATCGATATGTTTGCAATCGCGAAACACTTCGGAAAGGATTTGCATAAAATAGAATCGCCTGACGGCAGAAGCTTCTATAGAGCGGTTGATTATCTTAGCTCCTTTTTAGGAAAAGATGTTTCGGAATTTCCCTATCAACAGATAAGCGATTGGGACGAAAAACAACAAGCCTTGTGTGAAGATCTTTACAGGATTGTTGATTTAGACCCATCGAAACAGAATTATCTGGCTCTGTACAAAAAAAACAGTAAACAGAAAATGACGGATCGCAACAGACTCCTCTTCGGTGCTCCGGATGTAATAGATGAGGTTTTTGCGTTCACTACCCGTCAATATGATTATGCTTTTCAATGCATGGCTAAAGCCTTATCTATGACTGATAAAAAGAATCTGGTTAATCCCCGTACTGTAGAAGAAGATGGAAGCCTGAGAATGGTATCACCCCGTGATTGGTGTTCGGGATTTTTTCCGGGAGCACTTTGGTATGTATATGGATATACAAAGGAAAATCAGTGGAAAGAAAAAGCGAATAGACAATCCCTGTTAATTGAAGGAGAGAAAATGGATAGAGGTACCCATGATCTCGGATTCAAGCTGTTCTGCTCGTTCGGAAACGGTTATAAATTGACAAGCGATAATCATTATAAGGAAGTCCTTTTACAATCGGCGGAAACCTTATCTAAAAGATTTAACCCTAAGATTGGCGCTATACGTTCGTGGGATCATAATCGTGACAAATGGCAATTTCCCGTGATTATCGATAATATGATGAATCTGGAACTTTTGTTTTGGGCAGCGGAAACTTCAGGCAATAAAAAATATTATGATATAGCGGATAAACATGCTAAAACGACTCTTAAGAATCATTTCAGAAACGATTACTCATCTTACCATGTAGTTAGTTATGATACCATATCGGGGAAGGTCGAAAAGAAACAGACTCATCAGGGATATTCTGATCCTTCTGCATGGGCAAGAGGTCAGGCATGGGCATTGTATGGCTATACTTTGTCGTATCGATATACCAAGAATGCCGATTATTTGAAATTGGCAGAGCAGGTCGCTAAATTTGTCTTTTCTAATCCTAATATGCCTGCGGATCTGGTTCCTTATTGGGACTTCAATGATCCGTCCATTCCTAATGCTCCGAGAGATGCCTCTGCTGCCTGTATTATTGCTTCTGCTCTATATGAACTGTCGGAATACAGTGCGAATAAAAAGCAATACATAACATGGGCGGATACGATACTTGGCAGTTTAATAGATAATTATATGGCTCAGGAGGGTACAACACAAGGCTTCTTGTTATTGCATTCCACAGGTAATTATCCCAAATCGGATGAAATAGATGCACCTATTGTATATGCCGATTATTATTTTCTGGAAGCTCTCTCCAGAAAAAAGAATATGGAAAATAACAAAACCGGATATTGAGATTACAGGCATCTTTACGGCTTTAGACGATATACAAAGAGGAGTGCTTTTACGCATTCCTCTTTTTACGTATTCCGATATTCAAAAGGAGTTATACCTGTGGCGTTTTTGAAGCATTTGGTAAAATAAGAAGCATCATTAAAACCCAGATTCAGGGCAATATCACCAATGGGTGTATCCGAATATTTCAATTGAACCTTAGATTCTAATATTCTGATTTCATTTAAAATTGTATTTGCTGTTCTACCTGTAGTTTGCTTGACCGATTTGTTTAAATGATTGGGGGTTATATTCAATAATGAAGCATAGAAATTCAGATTTTGATGCTCACTTATATTTTGTATCAAAAGGTCATGGTATTGTTTCGATATTTTAAAAGACTTTGAAGGATAAGGATCCAGTGTACTTTCTGACAGAATTTTTCTTATTTCGTAGATAATTGCTGTAATGTATGTTCTGATCAGCTGATAATCTACATTCGCTTCACTGTATAGCTTAGATAGACTTTCAAAGCAAAACGATATCCGCTCAAAAGCAATAGCTGGTAACCTGACCGGATAACGGTGCATAAAACTATTGATGTATGAAAGTTCGTATTCCAAGCTGTTCTTTATATGAATACAATCCAGAAACTTAGGACTAAAACAGCAATAGAAACCATCCACGATATCCGATAACGGATGTAAGGCAGTCATTTGTCCGGGTAGTGAAACATGCAGTTCCTTAGGATTTATCTGGATTTGTATCGGATTAGATTCCCTGACAAGAAAACCTTTCGTTACAAGAAGTATTTCATAAGCCTCTTTTTTACGTAGGGATGTATCAAGGTGTGATTGTTCCTTACAATCTCCAAGAGGAGTTATAAAGAAATAATCAGAGCATTCCATTCTTTTACTATTCTCATTATGAGCGTGTGTATTCTGCTTTTTCACATTGAACAGGATTATATATTACACCTTATTGCGGTGGCACAGTACAAAGGCAACATCAATAGCTACAACCTTAAATATAGAACAATTCTAAATAAGGAATACCGTTTAAAGATATTTAATCTTAATTTTTAAATCAAAATGATTGATTATTACTATTCTTATTGCTGATTTCGCCAATCAATAATATCTATATGTTTTAACTTTGTATCATATAATTCATCCCCTCTTTAGCTCTAGTAAGTAAAAGAAAGTATTTAATGATATATTTAAAGGGCATAACTATCTATCGCTATTTTGCTTGCCAAAGCAATAAATAGTTCTGCGAACTTAAATTGTAATTCTGGAAAAGAATGTTTGAAAAATTTAAAACAAAATGGAATATTAATTCCCATTGGCAATTAACCATGATCTTCATTGTATTCTCTGTTACGGGTAGTGCTGCCATGGTTGTACGGAAATTTGTATTTGAATGGATTGGAATCACATCTGAAACATCCCTTTGGATAAAGGTTCCGCTTTATATATTGATTTTGATTCCTGCATATCAGATATTATTGATAGTTGTGGGAACTATTTTCGGTCAATATCGTTTCTTCTATGAGTTCCAGAAGAAAAGTATAGGTCGTTTTTATAGAAAAACAAAGAAAGAAAAGAATATCAACATACAAGAATTGACAATGAATAACTCCGGAAATAATAATGAAACAGCTGTATTACTGCTGAATTTAGGAACTCCTGATGAACCTACTGTTAAAGCAGTACGCCGTTATCTGTTCCAGTTTTTTAATGATAAGAGAGTGATCGATTTACCATGGCTTTTCAGAAAGATACTGGTAAATTTTATCATCGTCCCTTTCCGTGCACCTAAATCTGCTAAACTGTATCAGCAGTTATGGACAAAAGAAGGTTCTCCCCTATTAATCAACAGCGTCGAATTGAAAAATAAGCTTCAGGAAAAATTAGGAGACAAAGCCTCTGTTTTTCTGGCAATGCGTTATCAGAATCCATCGATACGGGCGACTCTTAATGCAATTCGTAAAGAAGGATATAGTAAAATTATCGTTTTACCTCTTTTCCCTCATTACGCCTCTTCCACAACATCGTCAGCTATCGAAACAGTATGGGACGAAATCAGAGACTGGAATGTAGTACCAAGTGTTCATGTAATTAATCAATTCTATAATCATCCCTTATTTCTGGATGCTTTCACACATCGGATATCATCATATAACCTTGAGGATTATGATTTTATTCTTTTCTCTTATCACGGATTACCAACTCGGCATACGGACAAAATTCATCCGAAAATTTCAACCACAGGATGTAACTGTCATGAGGTTATGCCTGCACATGGCAAGTTCTGTTACAGAGCGACTTGTTATGAAACAACCCGTCTTCTGGCTGAACGTTTAGGATTGTCAAAAGGAAGCTATTCAACCTCATTTCAATCTCGTCTGTCCAATTATTGGCTGACACCATTCACTGATGCAACATTGAAAGAACTTCCACTTAAAGGAATCAAACGTGTGTTAGTAGTTGCTCCTGCATTCGTTGCTGACTGTCTCGAGACAATTGTGGAGATCGATTATGAATATAAAGAACTTTTCATTGCTAATGGCGGGCAAAAGCTGACTATGGTAGAAAGCCTTAATGCCGATGACCGATGGGTAGATGCTGTCAAGGAAATAGTATCACCTTATATTTGATCTTTCTACGTTCATAATAGCTCGATGGCATCGAAACAAAACTCATTCATTTGGAAATAGTTTCCCGTTTTTCGTACCAATCAGCAGATTTGTTGGAGTACATTTTCTGATACTTAACAAAGGTTGTATAGCTGCTGAAACCGCAACTATCAGCGATCGCTTTTAAACTGTAAGAAGATGTTGCTTCCATCTGCCTTTTGGCCTCTTCAATCCTGAAAACATTTACAAAATTAAAAAATGTGGTGTCAAAATCTGTATTGATAATCTTTGAAATATAAGTACGGTTGGTATTCAGATCCCGAGCCACATCATTCATAATAAGCTTTTTGGAAAAATATGGCTTCGACTCTTCAAAATATGCAATGAGTCTTCTACGCAGCTCTTCGTGTTTATCATCAAATGAAATTTTGGGGTTTACAGGAAAGAATAGATTAAATTCCACAGTATTAGTTTCAGCTAAAAAATTGGCAAAATACACTGTCACCTTACTTTCATACTTTTCATAAGCGGCAAAATCGAAAACAATATAGACAACAATATAGACATATAATAACTGGTACACCGTGTAAATTATTACAACTGACATGTTATCATAAAAAATCATCATCAGATCGGTCAGAAATGCAATGATCACAAACAGGACAGAAATTATTATACCGTTTTTATATTTGATCAACGATTCTTCAATATAAGAGTAGCTATCCATAATATAATTAAGAAACAGTATATTGACGCGTATCATACGCTTCATGTAAATAACAATAAGATATCCGGTGACAATGATAATCAGCATAGTAGAGATTTTTATTCCCCAGAACTCGCTTCTTAAAATGTTACTGTATGAATTTCCTATTAAAAAGGTCTGCTCTTCGATGGTATAGAGTGCAAAGTTAATTGCATGAAAAGTACTTACGACCAGACCCGCGATCATCACTTTCAAAGAAAATCTCACCCATTTTTTTGCCGGTACAACAATGCTGTTCCAAGCCATAAAAAGAAAGAAGAAAGTGAAAAAGAGTGCATATCCGCGTAGATACTCCAATAGTACTATCTTATAAGAAGTACCATAGATAAGGATAGTACTAAGTAACGCATTAAAGATAAAATAGACCCCATATAATACAATAGTTTCTTTTTTTCTGAAGCTACTCTTTACAATCAACAGCGTGATGCCTTGAGAGGTGAGTATTACTGTGAGAATAAGAAAAATATCTGTGGGCATTGTGTATTAGATTAAATCCCTTTTAAGATCATTTTACTAGCAAATATATATAATTATCCAGAAAAATAACTACTAATTATATTTTTAATTCAAAAACACATATGCGACTATGATTCAGTTAGTTATCATCGAGTGGGAATTGTTTAGATTATATCCGTATTACTACCTGTTTTCTTATATTACATTTCCTTACAACAAGCACAGAACTAAGGGATTTTTCGGTTTAATCTGGCTTTAGAATATCCTTAAAATATCCGCCAAAAATAACAAAACCTCCCTAAACTGTTGTTTAGAGAGGTTTTGTTTAACTTGTCCGAGAAATATCTTTCTCTTCTTGTGATCCCGCTGGGATTGAATACTCCTTTGTATTCATCACTATATCAATAAGTTTAAAGTCTATTTTTTTTACAAACTCCACCTATCTCGTAGCAGATTGGCTTCTGCATTTTACTTGTATTTACAAGCTGTTTATAATTCAAAGATAGAAATTTTCTCACAATTTAAGAAAAAAGAGTTCTAAATGAAAATTACGACTCCATCAGTTTCTTTTATAATTTTTATTCATTACGAGTACTTAGCTTATTTGTTTTGCGCTAAAACCAACCAGTATATTTTATAATTTCTTCAGACCTTTAGTCTGAGCTTTATCAGTCATCTCAAAAATACTAATTGCATAACCTCCACCCGGAGCAGACGGTTGTGTCAATTTAGATTTATTTGTCACAAGAACTTTACGTACAGTATAAGCCTGCGGATTTGTTTTGTAATGAGCATCCTTTGCATCGGCATATATAGTTGCAATATATGTTTTGTCTGCATCTAAGAAATCGAAAGTAATACTCGAAGTATAGCCTTTCTCTCCTGCAACATTACCCACAAACCAATTATTTGTTCCTTTTGCCTTACGAGCCACGGTAATATATTCTCCCGGCTCTGCTTCAAGATATTTACTATTATCCCAATCTACGGCTACGTCTTTTATAAACTGAAAGGCATCCATAAAACGTTCGTAATGTTCAGGAAAATCGGCTGCCATTTGCAATGGGCTATACATGGTTACATAAAGAGCTAGTTGGTTGGCTAAAGTAGAGTTACAATGAGAAGTGTTGCTCGGATTTATTTTCGAAATATTCATTTCAAATATTCCTGGTGTGTAATCCATAGGACCACCGATCAGGCGAGTAAACGGTAATAGAGTCACATGATTAGGCTTGCTTCCTCCAAATGCTTGATACTCTGTTCCTCGAGCCGATTCGTTACCTATCAGATTAGGCCATGTGCGACAAATACCCGTTGGACGGACTGCTTCATGTGCATTGACCATGATTTTATACTTAGCTGCCTTTTCTACTGCAAATTGATAGTGTTTGTTTATCCATTGGCTGTAATGACTTTCGCCACGAGGAATAATATCACCTACATATCCGCTCTTTACTGCTGGATAATCATATTTATTCATTAATTGATAAGCCGCATCCATCTGTTGTTCATAATTGCGAACCGAAGATGAGGTTTCGTGATGCATAATCATTTTTACACCCTTACTTTTTGCATAACGATGTATCTCATCAATATCGAAGTCGGGATATGGAGTTTGGAAGTCGAAAACAAAATCTTTTGAATGTCCGAACCAATCTTCCCAACCGATGTTCCAGCCTTCAACCAATACTCCGTCGAAACCATGAAGTGCTGCAAAATCAATATATTTTTTCACATTGGCAGTTGTCGCTCCATGACGCCCGTGAGGCTTGACTTTTGTAAAATCGGTAACACCAATTAAAACACTTGGAACATCGTACGTATACGACCATTCGCTTTTTCCTGTAATCATTTCCCACCATACTCCCACGTATTTCATCGGTTTGATCCACGATGTATCATCTATTTTACATGGTTCGTTCAGGTTCAATGTCATATTAGACGCAAGAATTTCACGGGCATCGTCGCTTACAATAACCGTACGCCACGGCAAGGTGCAAGGAGCTTGCAGATAACCCTTTGTCCCATTAGCATCAGGGGTAATCCATGATTGGAAAACAAAATTTTTATCGTCCAGATTCAGATGCATACAACCATAGTTGATCAAGGCAGCCTCGTGTAGATTGATGTAGATACCGTCTGAAGTTTTCATTTGTAAAGATGTTTGTACTCCTGTTTCCGAAAAACCGGTTTGAGACAAATTACCCTGCCGTCCTTTTTCATTAATTACTCTGATTTCTGATAATTTCGATGTCGTATAATCATACTCTTGAGTATCGTAGTCGCCCGGTATCCAGTAAGCAATATGGTCTCCGGTCATCGCAAACTGCGTTAGTTCTTCTTTTACTACGAAATACGCCAGATTCTTTTGTTGAGGAAATTCGTAGCGAAAGCCCAGACCATCGTCAAACAATCGGAAACGAATAATCATATTACGGTCTGTGCTTTTTTGATTCAATGTTACAGCCATTTCGTTGTAATGATTCCGAATATCTTTTGTTTCGCCCCATACCGGTTGCCAGGTTTCATCGAATGATGTACTTTTTACATCTACAACTTTAAAATCGTCGTACAAAGATGTTTTGGGTTCTTTTTCCTTTTTAACTTCCGCACCAAATTTCACGTTTTCAGAAGCAAACAATTCTAATCCAAGCTTACTCGGCTTAATAATATCTTTGCCTTTGTAGGTTAATGTATAAACAGGTTCGCCTACATTATTTACTGAAAATATTAAGACTTGATTGCCATTTGGTGATTTTAATTCTTGTGCCATCATGTAATTGATCATAACAGAAATACACAACAGTAAAAATAGTTTCTTCATTATCCTCTTATTATTTAGTTTTGATTTAATTTACGGATATGTTTACAGTTCCTCTTTCGTCAGGTATTTTTACCCAACACTCTTTTTTAGCTTCATCCCAAGACCATTGTATAGATTTGAAATCTGAGTCTATATTTTTTGTAATATCATCGGCTTTTACATTCTTAGCAGCCTTATTGTTTACAAGTATGTTTTTCGGCTTAGTTTCCAGATGGTACTTTAAAACGATATTTCTTTTTTCTGATTGTTTGAAACCATTGTCTGTAGATACCATATCGGTTGAATATCCATTATCCGATGTCGAACAGGTAAACTTGGTTTTCGAAAAAATATCTTTCAAATAGTCCTGATTCTCCCCTTCGTCTTCATATAGTTCGAAGCTGGTACTTTCGCCTGTGTAATTCGGAAATATATCGACCAATATAGGAAAATCTTTCTTCTCGTGAATATATTGCATGATTGGCATTTGAGGAATAATAGACCCTTTTTTTACGAAAATCGGAATTACGTTCAATGGCGCTTTATATGCTATGGTCTGACCTCCAAGATAAACGGTTTGCTTATCATTGAAATCGATCCATTCGCCTTCGGGTAAGTAAACACGTTTTACACGCTCTCCTTTTTTCAGTACAGGGGCAACTAAGAGTTCTTCTCCGAAAAGAAACTGATCGTTTATCCTGGTCGCTTCCTCATCATTCGGGTACTCCATAAACAAACCTCTTGTAATAGGCAAACCTGTGTCGTGTGCCTTGCGGGCATAGGTATAGAGATAAGGGAAGAGTTGATATTTCAATTCGATAGCAGCTTTACTGTTTTGCTCTGCAACCTCACCAAACATCCAAGGTTCTGCTGCATTATCTCCTTCGTGATGCGCACGGCTTAGCGGATTAAATACGCCGAACTGCATCCAACGGGTATACAGCTCAGCCATAGCCGGATAATCGGTTATATCGCCACAATAGCCCGATATATCTGTAGTCCAGAAAGGGATACCCCCTAAACCGGCAGAGATACCCATAGCAACCTGATTAGCCATTTGCCCCCATCCTTCGAGTACATCGTTTCCGTTTCCACTATCTCCTGTCCAGCCGAATGTATAGCGTTGAAGCCCTGCATAAGCAGCGCGGGTCATCTGAAATACCCGCTTATTTGGATTACGTTTTTCGAATTGTTCTTTTACAACTTTATCCCATGTCAACCCATATACATTATGTATTTCGGCGTGCATACCCAAGTGATGCTTCATGTTTAGGCGATCCAAATCTTCTTCGTTACTCCAAGCAGGCTCTCCCATATCAGTCCAGAAACCTCTGGCACCATCATCCAATGGTTTTTGTTGGAGTTTACCCCACCAGTCGGCAACTTCGGGTAGTGTGAAATCAACCACCCCGCAATTACCTCCCCACGGCCAAGGCATATCGTACGATTTGCCTGTACGGATATCTTTTGCGAAATAACCCAATCTGTCCGCTTCCTCCCATTGTTCTTTTGTTGCTTGCGAAACAACAGGGTCTTGCGACAAAATCATTTTGAAGCCTTGTTTATTCAATGCTTCGAACATAGCTTTAGGATTGGAATAATTACCTTTTCGCCAGTTAAAATCCTGAAGTCCCTGCGTCCAACCGATATCCTGATAAATGATATCGCAGGGTATCCGGCGTTTGCGAAATTCGGCAGCTATTTCTAATGCCTGTGCCTCTTTTGTATAAAGTCCGCGACATTGCGAAAACCCAAGTGCCCATTTAGGTGGCATAATTGGTTTTCCTGTCAATGAAATGTATTGTTCCTGAATTTCTTTATAGTCTTTTCCGAAAATGAAGTAATAAATAAACTCACCGTCGGGTGCTTCAAACGAATAGTATTCATCCGATTCCGTTCCAAATTTAAACTCTGTTTTATAGGTATTATCCAGAAAGATACCATAACGGTAGTTGCTCATAAAGAAAGGAATACTTTTATAAAGTGGATCTTCGGATGTGCTGTAGCAAGGTTTATCGCTATTCCACATTTTATACTCACGACCACGGCGATTCAATGGACCAGTTTTTTCGCCCAACCCAAAAAATTGCTCGTCTTTACGCAATATTTTATAGGCTTTCTTAGATGTAGCATCAGATACGTGTCCAATCTGTTTGAAATCGCTAAAAATTAGCTTTTGCCATTTATCGAAGATTTGCAATTGCATCGGATTTTTATTCAACCTGATACGTAGTTTGGATGTATATATCTCGTAACAAGCAGCTTGCTCGTCTACATTTATTTCGCCTACATCTTCCAGATTTTCGTTCACAACAGCAAAAGATTCGTTGCTGCGTGTAAGCTTACCTGTAGGATCGAACCATATCTTTACAACAGAACCGCTGTTTATAGTCAGCGAGAGCTTTGCCCCATCTTTACTATTAAATATTACCTGATTACCATTCTTAGTGTAAGAAATACATTCTTTCGCATCCTTATCAGCAGAAGCTAAAAGGCTTAACGGAATCAGCAGAGACAGCAATAATATATATTTGATTTTATTCATTTATTTCGTTTTTATTGGTATTCTACAACAATCATATCCCAATATTTCAGAGATGGTAAGTTGAATACGACTTCATTTCCTGTTTGATTAAATGCAATCTTTTGTGCAACTCCTTTATTCGTGTCAGGTGATGCAACCCAAATGTTCTTGACCGATTTTGCTGCAACCAGTTTCAATTCTGTATCGGCAATGAGAGTCGGTTCTGCCTGAGTTCCGTTTTTATCTCTCCACTCCATTGTATTGGCGTTGGTAAAATTGATCAGATGCAATACATCCTTATCGGTAAATCGTTTCCCTACTACTGCCACATTACCTTGTTGTGCAGGCCAACTATTCAATGTCATTTTAGAGTTGGTGCATTGCAGGTTATAAGAAGTGAAAGTACCGCCATCGCGCAATATATTCTGGTAGGCAACCAAGAAGTCATAGTAAGTTATCATCGACTGCCTTAGTTCCGTCTTCATTTGCAAGTTAGAGTTCGGAAAATATTCGTTCGCCAGATAATGTTCCCCTAATTCAAGATGAGAAGCACCGAATGAAAAGATCACGGCATTAGTCAACAATACTCCGGGAGCATTTACAAATCCTGCGCTATTCGACTTATCATAGTTCATATAAGCAGCCAGAACTGTTCGTTTCGTATTATTAGTATACGCATCGTTATTTTGGATGATCTGAACCAGTTGTTCGAACGATTTATTAGGATCCCACACTTCAGTATATAAGAAATCGACATCCGATTTGGCAATACTTTCTTCTTGTCCGAATTGGTTAACTGCATTCATTACCAAACTTTTTGTCGGATTAGCCTGTTTCATAGCTGCAATAAACAACTTATAAGTATTCTGAAGTTTTATCACATTGCCGTTATAATCATAAACAGTGCCTCTGTCGCCTAGCTGATCGATATGATAACCATCGAAATCGAATACGCTGTACACATCTTTATTTCGCTGTATCAAATAATTCAGCCATTCGGTATTAGCAGGATTGGTAAGATAAATGCTACTACGAAACGGAGCATCAAGATGGTGATTATCTTTTTCATTATGATCAGCATCTTTGAAAATATACCATTCTTCTTTTACTCCGTCGGCTGCTGCATTACTTAAAGCACCGAAAGCCAGATTGTAGAATGTCGCTTTCATTCCTTTATTATGAGCCGCACTGATATATCCTTTTACAGTAGAAAGATAATTAGTACGTCCTATTAAATCGATCCATGTAGCAGCAGGATTTTCGACTGTACCTGCCAATGGGCGTTGATGGTCGTTCATCCAATCGTAAAATTGTATGCCATTGATACGATAGCGGTTTAATACTTCTATGTTTTTCTCGATTTGACTATCTGATAGTTTCCCGTATCCTGAAAGGAATCCATATCGCGGAAACTTTTTCCAGTCCGACGAAACATCAATACTTATACTTTGGTGTATTATTTCTTTTCCACCTGCCGATTCATATATATCAACCAGATAGCCCTTGAAATCGTCGGATGGTGCTACCCAAGTCCACGATTTACCTGATAGGTTTTCTTCCTTGAGTACTTCACCCAAATATGAGTACCGTACTTTCAAATTATTACCGGGATTATCTTTCAATGAAAAATGAACTGTCTCACCGGGTTTATAAACAGCCTTATCTGTATTCAAGTCGAGACTCAAATAAGTATCGCCATAGGTTATAGGATCGTTCTTCGTATCATAGTAATCATCGCAAGATATGAAGAAGAAGCTACATAGGGCTACTGCTAAAAAAGTATATCTATTTTTCATGCTATTTATATTTTACTATGATGCCGCAGAATACGGCACCACAGAGTGTTTAACTAATTATTTTTTTTGATAATAACAGTTTCTTTCAACTGATCGAATTCGATTGTATAGCTACCGCCTTCTGTTATTTTCCACTTGTAATCGAGTCCTGCACCTTTAGCAGTAAATACCATTTGTTGTAATTGTCCGTTTGCCGGCATATCTCCCTGAGTAGCTGTAAACCAGGCACCATTCCAATCGCTTTGTTTATCGCAGGTAAATTTCAACTCGCCTGTATTTAATGAACCTGACCATTTGAATTTATAAGGGGTATCACCTGCACTCATAGCAGTAGCATTACCAATATCCCATCCATTAGCCGAAGCGTCTCCTACAAGATAAATCATTGTATAAGGAGTAAATGGAACGATGTTGATTTTCATCTCACGTGTATCTAATGCTATTTTATAAACTCCTCCGGGGATATTCCATTTATTGTCGGGATCTCCTGCCCATTTAACTACCTTGGTAGCTTCAATTCCAGCTCCATTGGTTTCAGGACGTAAGAAAGCTGCATCCCAGCTACCGGAGACTGTTCCTATTTTAAATTCTCCTCCTGCCGAAAGGTTGTCATTGTAATGAAAAACAAATGGATCAAGTGGGTCTACCGTCATCGGTTTAAAACTCCATCCTGTAGGATTTCCTACAAACCATAGTTCTGTAAACTCGGCACCTTCGGTCTTTTCTATATAAATAGCCAACGATGCAAGATTGAGGGTTATTTTATAATTTCCACCTTCGGTAATTTCAAATTGCTTATCATACGGATCATCGCCATTCTCACGTAGATATAGTTTGGTGTCATCAGCTCCTTTATTGTACGAGGGTGCAAATTCACCTGAGGTAGTTATAAATTTAAACTTTCCGGCTTTAAGCCTACCGGTCCATGTAAATCCTTTGGGTGTATTTCTTATAGGAGTCATCTCGGTTGCATTATCGGCACTCCATCCGTTAGGAGTAGCATCACCTATCAGATATAGAGATTTGGTTATAGGCTTGTGCGTTTTTATTTTTATCGTTTGAATGTTCGACATGGCTGGCTCAATGGCATCGGAAGCAACAGTAGCCTTTACACGTACATCTACTACAACTTCTGTTTCAGGTACTATTCCCCATGAGATAAGTAAGTCGTTAAGTTCTTCGTTCTTATAAACCTTTTCATAGATGTTTTGTCCCAAATCGAGCGTAAGCCCTTTCTCAAAATTTTTACCCTGCACATCCATTTGGTATGTGTAAGAGATTACACTATTAGTTCCTTGATTGGAACCCGATGTCCATGAGATAGTCAGCGCATTTGTTTCAGGATTCACAGCATCCAGTTCAATATTCTCACTCGAAGCCTTTACTTCTAATGGCTGATTTCCTTTGTTGTATTCGGTATCATTCTCATCGGTACATGAAAAGAAGAATAGGGAAAACAGGGTCAATAAACTTAATATTTTATATGATTTCATAATACGTTCATTTTTTTGATTAATAGCCTGTGTTTTGAGACAAGTTAGGATTAGCATCTCTTTCTTTTTGAGGAATAGGGAACAGCAAATGTTTACTTGTTGCATTAACTTTACCGATAGAGTGTAAGAAGTTTAAAGCATACTGTCCGTTATCGATACGGATCATATCGAACCAGCGATGTCCCTCAAATGCCAACTCGATACGGCGTTCTTTGAGAATCTTCTCACGCATCTGATCTTGATTTAATCCTTCCACATCTGCCCGTGTGGTTAGCCCTGCTCTTTTACGCACCTGATATAATGGTTCTTGTGCCTCTTTTGTTTGCCCTAATTCGTTCAAAGCTTCTGCCTTCATCAATAGTACATCCGCATAACGTAATACGATTACACTGGCTGAGTTCGTATTATAATCGGGAGATACTGATAGTGGCACTAAAAACTTGCGAACGTTATAGCCTGTACTCGACATCGATTTCTTATACTGTTTTCCATCGAACGCGGGCCCTCCTTCATATAGAATAGTTTTATCTTTTCGCAAATCATGTTCTTCATATTGACTTACAAATTCCTCAGTCGGTTGATTCCAGCCGTATGCTCCGCCTACCCAACCGCTGTTGCGAGGTCCCATATAAGTACTTAACCAAGAGGCTTGGTTCTCATCATCCCAAAAGCCTGCTTTTGTAAGTCCATAATATTGAACTTCAAATAATGATTCCGGTGTATTTTTATTTTGTGGTTCGCCGCCGAAACAGTCACTATAATCGGGATTGAGAGTATATCCCAAACTTTCCACAAGATTGCACATATCCAAACATTCCTGATACATACCTAATGTGAGATATACTTTAGCCAGCATACCTGCTGCCGCTCCTTTTGATGCACGACCAACATTGCTACCTTTGTACTCTTCTCTGGCAGGCAATAAGTTTATAGCCTCTTTCAGATCGGGAATAATAACATCATTGTAAATTGTCATTTTATTAGTACGTGTGGGGAGTAAATCGTCGCCGGGCTTCAATGCCGTTAAAGCCATCGGTACATCGCCAAACAATCGGACTAATATAAAGAAATAGTGTGCACGCAGGAATTTAGCTTCACCGATACATCTGTTTCTCAATGACTCGCTTATATTCGCGTTCGGAACATTTTCAAGAACAGTATTGCAATAAAGAATACCGGGATTGGGGCCTCTCCATATATCGAGTGCCGCTGCATTGTCTGTTGTGGTTACAAAATTGGCAAGAGTAATAGTTTCGATACCATCGGTTCCTCCGCCTGCACCCACTTCGCTGTTTCCGGCAACAATATCAAGTGTCCAGATTCTCATATTATATAGTTTAGGGCGTTGGAGTGGCTGATAAGCTCCATTCACTAAAGCTATGGCAGAGGCTTCGTCGTTTATAGTTTCGGCACTGGGATCTTCGAAAGGCTCTTTGTTCAGAAAATCGGAACATGAAACAAATAGAACCGAGATGGATAACAATCCTATATATAGTATTTTTTTCATAATCAATATTTTTTTGAATTAGAATTTAGCGTTTACACCAAAACTCAACGTACGGTTAACAGGGTATGTACTTAAATCGACACCACTTACATTTACCTCAGGATCGAATCCCGAATATTTGGTAAGAGTAAGTAAGTTTTGGCATGAGATATAAAAGCGAGCGGTACTTAGAAAGGCTTTTTGTGAAATAGATTTAGGCAGCGTATAACCCAAAGTCATATTTTTCACTCTTAGATACGAGCCGTCTTCTATAAAACGATCCGAATGACGCACATTTTGGTTAGGGTCACTGAATATAGCTCGTGGTAAGCTATTGCTTGTACCTTCGCCTGTCCATCTATCCAATACCTTAATGGTTTGATTTTGGGGGATAGACATACTTTCCTGCCATATTCTATTTGCGTTGTATATATCGTTACCTGCTACACCTTGTAAGAAAACCTGTAAATCGAATGCTTTGTAAGCAACTGTATTATTTATTGAGAATGTCCATTCGGGCGACGGATTACCGATATAGGTACGGTCATCGGCATTGATTATGCCATTATTGTCTAAATCCCTGAAACGAATATCACCCGGTGCTGTTCCTCCCGGTACTTGTATAGCATACCTGTCGACTTCCTGTTGATTTTGGAATATACCATTGGTTACGTAGCCATAGAATGAGCCGATAGGATGGCCTTCGGTGCTCACTCTCACTTTTGTCATGTTAATGTCGTCTCCTACAAATAAAGGGACTCCATCATTCATGCTTATTACTTCGTTTTTATTATATGATACATTAAAATCGGTGTTCCATTCGAAAGCACCTTTCATATTTAGAGAAGATATAGTTACCTCTATACCTTTATTTCTTACCTTTCCGGCATTTATACGAGGTACATCTATATCCGAATATCCTGTTGTTATAGGTACTGACATGGGGACCAACATATCAGAGGTATTCTTGATATAAGCATCTATAACAAGATTAATACGTTGATCTAATAACGACAAGTCTACTCCGGCATTCCATTGTTTTACTGTTTCCCATCTCACATTAGGATTAGGCATAACCTTAGGATATAGCGTAGAAACGGGTGTTCCGTTAAATACATATTGCCCGGTTTTCAAACGGGTGAAGTATGCATAGTTGTCTATCCCGTCTTGGTTTCCTGTTTCGCCGTATCCTGCTCTAATTTTAATATCGCTTACCCATTTATTCTTATTGTAAAAAGATTCTTCTGATAATCTCCATGCTGCTGAAAACGAAGGAAATGTACCCCATCGATTTTCTTTCGAGAAACGTGATGAACCATCACGGCGAACGGTGGCTGTCAATAAATATTTATCAGCATAGTTATAATTGACACGACCGATGAAAGACAATATAGCCCAATCGTTTTTAGTACCTCCTACGGTAGGATCTGTCAGTCCATTGTTTAATTGATTGTTGTTATCTGTCAGGAAATTCTGAACACTTGCACTCATTTTGTTATATACATTATTTTGAGCACTCGAGCCTATCAATACATTCAAATGGTGTTTTTCTTTAAATGTTTCCATATAGGTTAGTGTATTATCCCAGAGATAAGTCATACTCTTATTCGATTCTTCATAAAGACTGGATTGCGGTTGGGGAATTGGTTTCCAGTTATACTTAGGATAGAAATTACGTTTATCCCAGAATTTGAAATCAATACCTCCTAAGGTTTTGAATGTAAGGTTGTCCTTGATCTTTATTTCGGCAAAAGCATTAGCCAACACATTGTAGCCCTTTGTTTGTTCTTTATTCAGGGTGGCACTACCTATCGGATTTCTTACGTCTCCATATTGATATGCCGGTTCTCCGGGGCCTGAAAACGAGCCATCCTCGTTAAACACCGGCTGAGTAGGTAGAGCCGCCATAGCGTCGCGAACACTGTATGAACCTTGTCTCTTAGTGTCGTGACTTAATGTTACATTATTCCCGAATTTTAACCAGGGGCGAACTTTCGACTCACTATTGAATTGAACTGTATAACGTCGATAAGAGGTGTTCAAGATAATACCTTCCTGATCGAATACCCCTCCTGATACGTAGTAGTTACTTTTGTCGTTACCTCCCGAATAAGATAGTGTGTAGTTTTGCATAATAGCCGTGCGAAACAATTCATCGAGCCAGTTAGTACCTGTTCCTAATGCTGT
Source organism: Indolivaga alginatilytica (assembly GCF_003201355.1). Classification (GTDB taxonomy): domain Bacteria; phylum Bacteroidota; class Bacteroidia; order Bacteroidales; family Dysgonomonadaceae; genus Dysgonomonas_A; species Dysgonomonas_A alginatilytica. Next base: position 73,099 of record NZ_QICL01000016.1, on the reverse strand, counting down.
AGGATCGGCAAAATCGGGTCGTTGTGTATAGTTCTTATTGTTATAGTTCTTAATCATTTCGTTATGCAACGATGCAAACTGGCTGGCATTAAGCATTTTTGGCATATCGGTAGCCTCCTGTATTCCCCAGTTGGCACTAAGAGAGATAGTGCCATCGCCCGATTTCCCTCTTTTCGTAGTGACAATTACAACGCCGTTTGCACCACGTGATCCGTAAATTGCAGTTGCAGAAGCATCTTTCAATACATCGACAGACTCTACATCTTCCATGTTCAAAGCATTCAAAGGCATATCGGTAGGCACATTGTCGATTACCAACAATGGTTCACTATTATTTATAGTACTGACACCCCGTATACGAAACGATACATTATCTCCCGGTTTTCCGGATGATATAATTTGTACGCCCGAAGCACGTCCTTGCAATGCTTCACCAATATTAGCTACAGGTTTGTCTTTAATCGTTTTTGCGGAAATGGACGAAACAGATCCTGTCAGATCAATTTTCCTCATTACTCCATATCCTACAACAACAATTTCGTCTAAGATTTTAGAATCTTCTTTCAGAATAATCCTTAAATCTGTTTTTCCTAAAGTGGGGACTTCCTGACTAATAAAACCGATATAGGAAATCGTAAGTACAGAATTGTTGTTGACATCCAGAGAGAAGCCTCCATCAATATCGCTGATGGTAGCAGTTGTAGTACCTTTTACAACCACCGAAGCCCCTATAATAGCCTCTCCTTGTTGGTCGGTTATTAGTCCTGTGATCTTTTTCTGATCCTGAGCCAGTATATACAGGCTAAACAGCATACACATAGATAGGATGCATATTCTATGCAAGCACGTAAGAGACTTTACATTCGTCATGGTATTTAATTTAAAATTAGATTTATAATAAGATAGTAGTTTTGAAGATTAACAATTGGAATGGCTTCTAAACTAATATTCACAAAAATAAGGAGAGTATAAAGGACGAAGAATAGGATATAGTAAGAATATAGACAAGATATACCGATAACTGTCTATATATAAAACATATAAACTAATATTGATGGGTCAAAAAAGTAGATAGTATAATCTGAAATCAACTCTTTTTTGTGAATTTAACCCCTATTTTAGTTACTAAAGACTCAAATTCGTCGCGAGGTACAGCAGCTTTGTTTCTTACCCTTGTGCGATAGTTGTAAATTGTATTTGCCGAATAATGTAGAAACGATGCAATCTTTGAACTATCTACAATACCTAGGCGTACAAGAGCGAATATGCGCAGTTCGGTATTCAATAATTCATTTGGCTTCAATACAAATCGCTCTTCTTCGAGCAGTAACGAGTTGAAATCTTCAACGAAGTTTGGATAAAGGTGTAAAAATATATTGTCGAAATTATCGTAAAGCTCTTTCAGCTCATTATCTATCATGTCATGAGACTTCAACATCTTGTAAAGCTCATCCAGTTTTTTCTCTACTGCTTTTTTATTCAGTGTATTCTGATATTTCTCCAGCTTGCTAATATACATAGAGCATAAGTCGAGAAAATGTCCTATATATGTTTCCTTGATTCGGTTTGCTTCGGATAATTCGATATTTAGATTGTTGAGTTGGATATTATTTTCTTGTAAGTCGGTATTCAATTCGTTCAGCTTTACATTAGTGATATACAACTCTTTCCGAATACGGGCTACTCGCTTCATTTGTAAGTAAACATATATTACTGCGACAATTAAGAAAAGAGATAAAACACTGACAAGTATGAGGAAAAATTGTAATTCTTCCTTTTGTTTGGTCACTCTTTCCTGATAAGCGGTGTCTATAATCGGAAATATCTTGGATATTTCGAAAGTCCTCAATCGGGCATTACAAAACATAGCATCCTCCATTGAGGACTTGATACACCTATAAGCATTTTCTATGTCTCCTGTTTCATATAATACAATAGCTAAGGCTTGCAATGATGCATTCTCTTTTATTGCATTTTTTATATCACAAATAGCCGAGATTGTGTAGTACACTCTTTGTTGCTCCAGGTTACTTTCTTTTTTATAAACATTGGCTATAGCATAAGCTAATACTGCTCTTTCGTGATCTTCAGATTCCGATTTATCCAGTAGATTTTGTAAAATTTGTTTTGATTCCTCTAATTTATTTTGATCCAGCAATTTTTCTGAATATACAATTTTATAGTGATTAGATGCCGTATCAAGAACATTCAGAAGTGAGTCTCGGTAGAGATTACTCTTCTCGTGATAGATATTAGTATATAAATTATTTGAGGAATAAGAACTGTACAATAGTTTATACGTATCGTAATAGTTAAGAAGTAGTTGTTCGGGTATTTTTTTTCGATCTATACTCTTCAATAGATCCATAGATTCTATATACATACCGGCAATAGTATATAAGGAGGCTAAGGACAGTTTCGATTTGTTAATTGAGGATGCATCATCCAATTTATATGCTATTTGTAGATTTTCCTTAGCAAAATGTATAGCCGAATCCGATATATAGGTCTTGTACTGATCGTAGAGTCTCACATTAATGTCATAACGTTGTGTCTCCGAAATATCGGGTGTTTCGAGCATTTTCTTTATCTCTAATATTTTCTGCTCTTTTATCTGCATATACATCTCCTTATTATCCAATAGCTTGTCTAAATGTTGAGAAATAGTATCCTTTTCTATGGCTGGATATATGTTGCAGAATTGGAAAAATAAAAATATCAAAAACAACGATTTCTTCATGGAATAGTATATAAATCGGCTTATCGGCAAATATAAAACTATTAAATAAATTTATCGTAAGTATTTAACTTAAAAGGTGATTTTTACCATATCTTCATCTTCCCAATATTATTGTTACAAGCCTTTTATCGTCACCTATTTTTTTATTGAGATACAACTTGCAAAAGATTATGCTTTCAAACTTGCCTATTCCGATCCCCTGACAGCAAAGAAAAGCATCGTCACATTCAGAGAGGTATTTAACTGTTCTTTCATAACGAAGAACAGTTCCCAAGACATACTCTTTGCCTAATAATTCCCGGCATTTTCGACTATGTTCTTCAAAAGAGACCAATAACATCTTGGGGCTTCACCCTCCCCGTAGAACAGTTTTTTGATAATTTCAGCAGTTACAGGTTTGTTGTCTATCTCCAGATCACGATGAATTTGGAGGACTTTGCCCCGAAGCGTTTCCAGATAGTGATTCAATTCCAGTTCTTTGCGGTCTTTTCTTGTGGCAGATTCCTTGGTACTGTTCCATTTGCGGATATCTATGCTTCTTTTGATCTGTAACTCTGCACGCTGGTCGTTAACAGTGATCCGTAAACAGATTAGTGCTTCTCCATTTTTGAGAAGTTTGGTCTTTTTAATAAAGAAAAGGATTGAGAAATAATTCCGTTTCATACGCCCTGATTTTAAAGTTTAAAATTACTTGTTTTAGCTGTAAATCAGTGTGCGCAAAATGCAGTTAATCAATGAATAAAGATCCTGTTCGGTGGACTAATAAAGTTCGCCGATTTCACCTCTGATATGGTGCTTTATTCTGCTAAAATAGGGGTAGGTATAAAAAAGAAAAACTCCCGATATCATCTGCTATTCAGGATTTTGCTTGAATTTTCTTATTGTCTTAGTGATCCCTCTGCAACTGTTCTCGAACCAATTTATAGAAGATTTAAATAAATTGTATCAGTTGAAAGAATATATAAATTATAATGAAGTAGGATAAAATCACCTCAAGTTATTATCAATATACAGAACATGACACTTCTTTTCTTAAAAAATGATATATTTATAAATTGAATTTATATAGCACAAAATATGACAAATCTTTATTGGCCCGTATATAAGAAGTTGGAAAAGGAAATAATAGAATTATCAAGTCACGTTCATTTTGATGATAACCAAATTTCTATTTATTCTGTAGAAATAGCCGAATTGTTAATTAGGTGTGTAGTTGAAATTGAAGCAATATCTAAAGATTTGTATTTTATAAATGGGGGTACTAAATCTAATGATAAAGATTTATTCTTTGACACAGATTGCTTAGATTTATTAGAACAAAGATGGATGCTTAGCAAAAAAGTTGTTATTGTTTCAGCAGCTAATTTCTATTTTCAAAGCCAAGATAATAAAATCTTTACTCCATTAAGAAAAGCTAACAAGAGGGGAACAAGTAGTGCAGATTGGACGAAAGCTTATCAAGCTGTTAAACATAATCGTTCAGTTAATCTATCTAAAGCTAATATAAAACATCTACTTCGGGGAATGGGTGCTTTATTTATCTTAAATCTATATTTTAAGAATGAGATTTTTAATTTATCTAACAATAGCACTGATAATTTTTCAGGAAATTTATCCGAATTATTTGATATAAAAGTCCACCCTTTTTGTGGCGAAACTTACGGAGATGGAGATGAAACATATTCTAAACATCAAGACTTTGATGAATGTGTATATTTAATAAAATGGACTAATGATTTTAGAAATAAGCATAAAGATTGGGCTGACCTACAAAATAAAAAATTGAATGAATTGATTTTTAATCATCCTAAAGTAGCTCAATATATACAAAATAATTTGATGGAAAATGGACTGATAAAAGAAAAAGAGTTTCTGTCTTTTGTGCAAGAAAGGAAGCAATTCGATTTCATTGATATGAATAATGAATATCCAAGAATGATACAAAAAGCTGCATCTGAGGCCTCAGAAATATTGAAATTTGACTACACTAAAAATAGACCAATGTATGAGGCTATTCTCAATAAATGTCAAAAAATATATTCTTTTTAATATATATTTACACAAGCAATAACAAATGAAAGCTTGACAGCTTTCTCTATAAGGCTTAAGCTTTCTATTCTCGAATCAATCCCTTGAAGATTTAGATTTCGATTCAAGAATTAAAAGAATAGCTTCCTAAGCCATAGAAATTGTTATTTGTAATATTTTAGTTAGTACAAATAAGGACTCGAATTGTCATTTAATTTAGTGATAATGCTTAAGGTACACCATTCCATCTTTTGAGCTTTTGTACATTCGAATCTTATGATATAATTGTCAAAATCTTTTGTGTATTTTTTAAATAGTTCTATGTTTTGTATTAATTTTGTGGGAATAGGAATATTTGTTGCATTAAGAGTTTTAAGAACAAAATCTTTAAAAATCTTTAATGCTTCTTGACTATTTTGTTCAAGCCCTATATTTAACATTATATCAACTTGGTTGATGTATGTTTCTTCACCTGTGAGTAAATATTGTATCGAATTATCTAATATACCATTTTCTGCTGATTTGAAGTTGTAAAATTGAGAGCTTGAATGGTAATAACCCCCACCTTTATTCATCCATTCCTCCATTTTACCTAATCCACAATCTGAAAGAGTTTGTAACATATTGGCAATATCATTGAATATTGGCAATTTAGCATTAGTTCCAATAACATATTGAGGTTTATTTGCCAAATTAAACTGAACACCCCCTCCAATACTTTCAATTTTTGAACCATACCCACCATTTAATTGAAGGGAATTTTTGCCTTTTTGGGCAGATAAGCAAAATGTTGTTGCCAACATTAGAGTTGATAAGAAGACTTTCTTCATATATTAAATTTATTTAAGCTTACTCTTTAATAAGGATTTTCAGCTCACTCCTTAAACAATCATATATGATTGTAATGGTGCAAAAGTAAACATTTTCCTTTACAGCCAATCATTTATGATATAATTTTATGAGTAAAGAAGTTGTAATAAGGAAAATTGGATTGAAAATCAGAGAATTAAGAGAGAGCAAAAATTTAACCTTAATGGAATTATCTGTTAACCTTGATATTGAATACAATAATTTAATAAGAATTGAGAAAGGTAGAACCAATCCTACGATTGGCACATTGCTAAAAATAAGTCAAGGTTTGAACGTTAAATTAGTTGATATTGTGGACGTTGAATAATACTATTTCTTTGTGTGCTTCTTTTGTTGCAATATCCCTTTACGGATTACCACCTTGTCATTCATATAAAACTCACTCAATCCCCTATTATATAGGGTCTGTGCAGCTATGCCAATATCATCCTTAGTAAAAGTGTCATAGATAGCCTGTATTGACCCGAAATAGTAATGTTCATCATTTGGCAATACATGAACATGGATAACCTGTCTTTGCTGTGATTCTTTCTCTTTCATCCTACAAATATACCATAAAACAGTAAATATAATAAAAATAACTACTATTTTTATTGGTAGATATATTAATTATAATTACTTTTGAATTGTAATCATAAATGATAATATAATGAAACGAGTAGTAATATATGCAAGGGTAAGTAGTTCAAATGGAACGCAAGATTATCAACGTCAGATAAATGATTTAACAGTATTTGCAAGTCAAAACAACTATGAGATAATAAAAGTGTTCGCTGAACAAATTAGCGGTGCTAAAAAGAATACAGAACGCCCTGCATTAATGGATTTGATAGAGTTTGTTAATACCAATGATATAGATAAAGTTTTGGTAACAGAACTTAGCAGATTGGGTAGAGATACTTTACAGACCTTGCAAACCATTGAATTACTAAACCAAAACAGAATTTCATTATATATTCAAAACTATAATATTGAAACACTAACATTAGATAAGGAGATTAATCCAATGTCCCAATTCTTAATCACTATACTTGCGGAAGTGGCACGAATGGAACGTAAAACTATTAGAGAAAGAGTTGAATCAGGGTACAAAAATCATTTGGCTAACGGTGGTCGTGTTGGTCGCAAGGTTGGTTATAAGAAAGATGATGAAGTGATGAAAGACCAATATTCAGAAGATGTAAAGTTACTGAGAAAAGGTTATTCGCTCAGAAACATTACAAAGATAACGGGAACTAGCGTAAACACATTACGAAAAGTAAAAGCTATAATTTAACAGTGGGGTAGGTATCCCATACCCCACCCCCTACCTACGTATCCATCTGATTAAAAGACAAGAAAACGATACCCCCTAAAATCGAGTACATTATCTTGTGTGTATCTCACTTCAAAAAAATTCCAGAAAAATTTTTCTTCAAAATTTGAAAATCCATTTGGGAATGAAAAATAAAAAAAGTATATTTGTTAATATAATCAAAAAACAGCATTATGAATAATCTGCCCTCAATGGAAACATTGGGGATAGGTTTATATTGCTGTTTTTTTTGATTTGTAATAGGTATTGGTAATGTGAAAATAATGATTAGAAGAAAAATTTATGTAATGATATATAAGGGATTTATCCAAGAATGTAGATTGTTTAAGAGCGTACTTTGATATGCTATGTCTATGATGATTCCAGACGCTTACTTGTAGCGAATACAAGTATAAAAATAAAGGTGTAAAATCTTTATGAATGTTAAGTTTAGAAGTATGTAAAAAGGTTTTAAATAAAGGGAAAAACAAATTTACAAAAGAGCAAATAGAAGAAATAAGAAAAAATTTATATCAATTAGCCGATATAGAATTAAAAATAAGAGAGAAAAATTTAATAAGTTATGAAAAATAAGAATGTAATATTATATACAAGGGTTTCTACCAAAGAACAAGCTGATACAGGGTATAGCTTGATTTTTCAAAAAGAACAGTTAGAAAAATATTGTGGCTTCAAGAATTACAATAATGTGAAACACTTTGAAGAAGATTACTCAGCAAAAACTTTTACCAAGAGGAAAAAATATCAGGAAATGAAGCAATATATAAAAGCCAATCATAAGAATATTGACGCTTTATTGTTTGTAAAATGGGATAGGTTTTCAAGGAATTTAGAGTTTGCTTTAACTGAGATAAGGTATTTAGCATCATTAGGCGTTGATGTGGAATGTATGGAGCAACCATTAGATTTAAATATTCCTGAAAATTTGGCTATTCTTGCTACCTACCTTGCTTCTCCTGAGATTGAGAACAAAAGAATCTCACAACGAGTAAAAGGTGGAATGGTTAAAGCTGCTCAACTTGGGTGTTATATGGGGTCAAGCCCAATTGGTTATACAAACGGTCGTGATTCATTGGAGAATGCAGTGTTGCAACCAAATGAAAGGGCAGAAGAAATAAAAATGTTATTTAAAGAAGTTGCTACAGGGACAAAATCAGTAAAACAAGTAAGAGAACAACTGAAAATAAAAGAAAGTGTATCAACGTGTCAAAGAATACTTAGGAACAAAGTTTATATAGGAAAAGTAAGAGTGCCTGAACATGAGGGTACACCTGAATATTGGAAAGATGGTCTGCATGAAGCATTGATAGATGAAGCCACCTTCTATAAAGTGCAAGATGTTCTCGATGGTCGGGTAGTGAAAACCAATCCTAAGTATAGTAAGAAAAGGGAAGATTTATATCTCAGGGATTTCCTTGAATGCCCTATCTGTGGACGAAAACTAACAGGTAGTCCATCTAAAGGAAATGGGGGAATTTACAGCTATTATTATTGTGGTAACGCAGGTCATACTTCATTTAGGGCAGATGAAGCACATAACGAGTTTACAAAGATGTTATATACATTTAAACCAAAACAAGAGGTTGCAGATTTATATGTAGAAATATTGAAAGATGTATCACGGGAACGCAAAGGTGGGTTTAAAAACAAAGCAAAGTCCATAACACCACAAATAGAAACTCTTGGAACTAAACTTATCACATTACAAGATAAATGGCTTGATGGTAAAACTAACGATAGTGATTATCATTCAATGAAAGAACGTATAGAAAAACAAATACGAGAATTGAAGTTTGAACAAGAACAAATACTATCCATAGATACGAACTTTGACAGTAAATTAAATTTTGGGTTGAATCTGTTATCAAACCTTGATAAGTTCTTTGCTGTAATGGATATTGAGACTAAATATAATATGATTGGTTTGATATTTCCCGAAAAACTGCAATATCAGAAAAATCAATATCAAACCACGAAAATCAACGAATTTGTAAATACAATCCTAAGTGATAATACGAGATACAGAGAGAAAATAAAAAAACTGACTGCCATTTCTGACAGTCAGTCGCATCTGTGATCCCGCTGGGGCTCGAACCCAGGACCCCATCATTAAAAGTGATGTGCTCTACCAACTGAGCTACGGAATCTACCTATTGGCTTTTCTTTCAAAGCGAGTGCAAAGGTAGTATTATTATTTAAAAAATGAAATTTTAGAAAGAAAAATAATAACTTTGTTTAGATAAACTATATTCCAGAGGCCTTAGAGGCACAAAAAAACTATCATAATGAAGGATTCACCACTCAATACTCAGCAATCAAAATTAACAAAGAGCACCCTATGGCTCATGACAATAGGAGCCGGATTAGTTGTTGCCAACAACTACTACAATCAACCTCTATTAGGAAAGATTGCAAGAGAATTAAATGTATCCGAAGCCACAGCAAATAATGTGGCGATGATTACCCAGATAGGCTATGCTGCCGGATTATTTCTGCTTGTTCCACTAGGCGATATGTTCAGAAAGCGGAAAATCATAATTATAGATTTTGTACTTATTATAGCTTCGCTAATTGCGTTTGCACTTAGTCAGAATATTACAACAATGATAATTGCCAGCTTCTTTATTGGCCTAAGCTCTGTTGTTCCTCAAATGTTTGTTCCTTTAGCTGCACAATTATCCGACCCCAAAGAGAAGGGTAAAAACGTAGGAATGGTTATGACAGGATTACTGATCGGTATATTGGTTTCTCGTATTTTCAGTGGGGTACTAGGAGAATATTTAGGATGGAGACAGGTATATTATATAGCTGCCGGAATAATCTTCATCTTATGGATATTAATATTTTTTTTATTACCCGACATAAAACCCACTTTTAAAGGAAGTTATTGGGGGCTCATGAAATCTATCTCACATTATATTAAAACAGTACCGAGCTTACGCCTTGCTTCGATAAGAGGGGCTTTAGCATTAGGATCTTTCCTTGCATTTTGGACAACACTCACATTTCATCTCGAAAGACCTCCTTTCTTTGCTGGAAGTGATATTGCAGGAGAATTAGGACTCGTAGGTATTGGAGGAGCCTTAGCAGCTTCTATGGTAGGACGAATTTCCGACCGTGTAAATAAAAATACATTAATTATGTGTGCAGCTATCTTAATGATAATGTCATGGGCTATCTTGGGCATATGGGGTTTTACCTATGCCGGACTTATTGTGGGTATTTTCGTTCTCGATGTAGGACTGCAATCTATTCATGTAAGCAACCAAACTATTGTTTTTTCGACCAATCCTGATGCAACAAATAGACTAAACACTGTTTATATGACCAGCTACTTTATAGGAGGATCATTTGGAACTTTTGCAGGAGGTAAAGCATGGGAACACATGGGTTGGAACGGGGTTGTACTAACAGGAGCAGCATTTGTTGTTATATTATTATTGATACATTTGATTTTTTCTCCTAAAATGAAATAACATGAATAATAAATCTCACGAAAAATTCTCTTTACGCAAAAGGATTAAGAGTTTTACATACGCTTTCAACGGGCTAAAAATAGTATTCAAAGAGGAACACAATCTGCGCATACATCTTCTAGTGTCTTTAATTGTTGTAGTATGTGGAAGTATATTTCAAATTTCGATTATTGAATGGATACTCCTTTGCTTTGCGATAGGATTTGTTATTTCTACTGAAATTCTGAACTCTGCCATTGAGAATCTCGCTGATTTTGTATCTCCCGAGTACCATGATCTAATCAAAAAAGTAAAAGATATTTCAGCCGCAGCCGTACTGGTCAGTACAATAGTATCTGTAGTAATAGGTATTTTAATATTCCTTCCCAAGATAAGCCATCTCATAGGAAACTAAAGCCTCATCTCAGAAACAAGTTTATTGGATCAATAACAGTAGTACTTTATTATTGAACCAACTACCAGACTTAAGTGTTTTAAAAACAAAATACTATCGATATGAAAAAGACATTTACCTTAATTAGCATTTGTCTGCTAGCAATTCTTTTTGGATGTAAGACTAAAGAATTAACCCCTGAGCAACAAACCAAAGCTAAGGAGTATGCAGAAAAAATAGAGAATCGTAATTTTACATTTCATGCTACTAGTGCACAACCAATGTCCGCCCGGTCAGTTAATCTGAATTACGACTATTATTTAAAAGTAACCTCAGATACCATTATTGCCAATCTTCCTTATTTTGGACGCTCATATATTGCACCGATCAACCCAAGAGATATTAGTATAGATTTCACCAGTACTAAATTTAATTATTCGGACATTCTCAAAAAAGATGGAACTTATGAGATTAAAATTGAACCTCTGGATATAACCAATAGGGAAAATGAAGGGATTTCACTGCTCCTAAGAATAAGCCCGAGTGGGTATGGCACATTAAATGCCTTACCGACCAATAGACAAAGTATCTCCTTTTACGGAACAGTTGACTAAAAAAATATGTGATAAATACAACAAAGTATTTATTACCCTATCTTAGAGTCATAGCTAACAGTCTTTGCTATACTTCGTCAGGCGACAAATATATCTATGACCTTAAATCATTAGACAATTTCAAATAGTTCATTATCTTTAAGGGTGATTTAAGGTCTAAGACCTTTTTATTGCTTTGGCAGATATAACAAGCAAAGATTGTTGTAGCAATAAATAGTTGAAGTTACTTAATATACATAAACAGGTCTGTGACTTTAAAACCAAATTCACCCAAGATCGGATGAGTGCTACTCTTATTTTAATAACTATTGCCTCGTATTTTGTTATACTATTTGGCATATCATATGTAAGCGGACGAAAGACCGACAATCAGGGGTTCTTTGTAGGCAACCGTAAATCGCCGTGGTATGTAGTAGCTTTTGCCATGATTGGATCTGCTATATCAGGAGTAACATTTGTTTCCGTTCCCGGAATGGTTGCTACAGGAGGTTTTTCATACCTTCAAATGGTTTTAGGTTTTGTAGTAGGGCAAATGATTATAGCCTTTGTGCTTATTCCATTATTCTACAAAATGAATCTCACCTCGATCTATGAATATCTGGAAGAGCGATTCGGGATATCCACTTATAAAACAGGAGCATGGTTCTTTTTCATATCTAAGATGTTAGGGGCGGCAGTTCGCCTTTTTCTTGTATGCATCGTTATGCAACTACTGCTGTTCGAACCATTCCATTTACCTTTTACGCTGAATGTATCTATTACAATGATACTAGTCTGGTTATATACCTTTAGGGGAGGTGTAAAGTCTTTAATCTGGACTGACTCCCTTAAAACCGTATGCCTCCTTGTTTCCGTTGGATTATGCATATACTTTATCGCATCCGATCTGAATCTCAACTTCACAGGAATGTTATCGGCAATCGGTAATAACGATTACTCAAAAACATTTTTCTTTGACGATATAAACGACCGAAGGTTTTTCTTCAAGCAATTCTTAGCCGGTATATTTACAGTTATTGCCACAACAGGACTCGATCAGGATATGATGCAAAAGAACCTTAGCTGTAAAAACTTCAAGGACTCGCAAAAAAACATGGTGACAAGCGGCATTTCACAGTTTTTTGTAATCTTTTTATTCCTGATGCTAGGCGTTTTATTATATATGTTTGCCTCGGAACATCAGATTGTATTACCCTCGAAGAGCGACGAATTATTCCCCATGATAGCCACTCAGGGATATTTCCCTATCATTGTCGGCATACTATTTATAATAGGTCTGATATCAGCAGCCTATGCCGCAGCAGGGTCTGCTTTGACTGCCCTTACGACCTCTTTCACGGTAGATATACTTCAAAGTACAAAAAAGCAAAGTGAAGACGGAGTTTCCAGAACCCGTAAGAAAGTACATATTGGCATGGCGGTCGTTATGGGATTGGTTATTATTATAATTAATGCCCTGAATAATACATCGGTGATCGATGCAGTATACATATTGGCAAGTTACACATATGGACCTATTTTAGGATTATTCGCCTTCGGAATATTCACAAAGAAATCAGTGTATGACAAGTATATTCCGTTGGTAGCTATTGCCTCCCCTATCCTATGCTTTATTATCGATAAAAATTCGGAGGCTTGGTTTGGTGGATATAAATTCAGTTACGAGCTATTGATAATGAATGCTCTATTTACATTTATAGGCTTGCTATTATTCACAAAGAAAAAAGATATAAAAAAACAAACAATATAAAGAATCTGAACCAATAATGAAATCAACTATAAATTGCTTTATTCCTTTTGAAAATACCAATCAGGTAAAAGAAACTGTTGCTTCTCTGCAAGCATCCGATCTTGTTAATGAAATCTTTCTATTCACAGACAATAATTGCAATGAGACTATTGCCGATTGCCAAACCATCAATATAGATTCCCTCAGGTCAACAGCTACAATAAAAAAAATAGCAGCAAACGCAAATACAGCATATACGTTGATATATACAAAAGCGGCAGACCTGAGGTTAGGTTATTTTGCCCTGGAACGCATGCTGCAAATTGCTAAAGACTCCGGTGCAGGTCTTATCTATGCCGATCATTATCAGGTAACAGATGAAGAAAAAAAGAACTCGCCTCTTATTGCTTATCAAAAAGGCAGTTTGCGTGATGATTTCAACTTCGGTTCTGTACTTATCTACAAATCGGAAGAACTGAAAAAGGCCGTATCAAAGATGGATACAGACTATAAATTTGCAGGAATATACGATCTTCGATTGAAAGTTTCGCAAGAGGCGGATCTTGTTCACATCAACGAATATTTATATACCGAAGCAGAAAACGATACCCGAAAAAGCGGAGAAAAAATTTTCGACTATGTAGACCCTAAAAACAGGGAAGTACAGGTAGAAATGGAAAAAGCATGTACCGATCATTTGAAAGCGGTAGGCGGATACCTTGCCCCGAAATTTAAAGATGTGGAATTTAACAAAGCCGGTTTTGAATACGAGGCATCGGTAATTATACCTGTTAGAAACCGCATCCGTACGATAGCTGATGCCATAAAATCGGTACTGAACCAAAAGACTAATTTTAAATTCAATCTGATTATTGTTGATAATTATTCTACAGACGGAACAGGTGAAGCTATAGATAATTTCGCATCGGATGAACGTCTTATCCATATTATTCCCGAAAATAAAGAACTGGGAATCGGCGGATGCTGGAATGCAGGAGTGCATCACCCCAAATGTGGTAAATTTTCGGTACAATTGGATAGTGACGATGTATATTCCGACGAAAACACATTGCAAAAAATAGTAGATGCTTTCTATGCACAAAATTGCGCCATGGTAGTAGGCTCGTACATGCTTACCGATTTCGATATGAAGATGATACCTCCAGGAATTATAGATCATAAAGAATGGACTCCCGAAAACGGACGGAACAATGCCCTTCGCATCAACGGGCTGGGTGCTCCGCGAGCTTTTTACACACCCTTACTGAGAGAGATAAAAGTACCTAACACCAGCTATGGGGAAGATTATGCGCTTGGTTTGCAATTCTCCAGAGAATATCAGATCGGACGTATTTACGATGTATTGTATCTGTGCCGTCGTTGGGATGACAATTCGGATGCATCATTGGATATCGTAAAAATGAACGCCCACAACACCTACAAAGACAGAATACGGACGTGGGAACTTCAAGCACGTATTGCCTTAAATAAAAAAAGCGTATGAATCTGATCTCTAAGGCTGCCGAAGTATTACTTCAAGAACAATTACAGGATTGGGATTTAGCCAAAGACAATTATGCAGCTTTGGCGGAAGTGAAGACAAAGGATTTTTCGTTCGGTGATTTTACTATTCGGGTGCAATTTAATCCTGCACGTATTCAATCGTCCGCCGCAAAGGTAGACACTAAATCAATACAGGAAAGAAAGTGCTTTTTATGTCCTCAAAATCTGCCTGAAGAACAGAAAAACATTCCTTTTAATCAGGAATATGAGGTATTGGTCAACCCCTACCCTATCTTCCCAAAGCACTTTACCATACCGACTTACACCCATACCGATCAATTGGTCTTACACAGATTCAGTGATATGCTTGACCTTACTCAGACTTTTGACGGATATGTGATCTTTTACAATGGTCCGAAGTGCGGAGCATCAGCTCCCGACCATGCCCATTTTCAGGCAGGGAGCAAAGGTTTTCTTCCTTTGGAAAAGGATATGAAAACCATCCGAAAAGAGATTCTCTCAGTAGAGGAAAATTTGAATGTTTATACTTTGAAAGATTATTTAAGAAACGGTTTTCTGATTGAATCGAAAGATAAAAATAAGGCTGTCGGCTATTTCGAAAAGCTGTATTCTAAAATAGAAATCAAAGAAGGAGAGAAAGAGCCTATGCTTAATATCCTTTCATGGTATGAGGAAGGAAGTTGGTTCACCTGCATTTTTCCCCGTGAAAAACACCGCCCGTCTTGTTACTTTGCCGAAGGAGAGGATAATATACTGATAAGCCCCGGTTCGGTAGATTTGGGAGGTGTATTTATCACTCCCGTTGAAAAAGATTTCAATAAAATAAACAAAGACGATATTATCGCTATTCTAAAAGAGATTTGTATATCCGATAAGAAATTTAACGAGATAATTGAGAAACTAAAATCTATAGAGCTGTAGGGGCAGACCTATGTGTCTGCCCGAAATGGGTGAACACATAGGTTCACCCCTACACCGAACCATGGGTGAGGAGAACCACACCTTTACAACATAAAAACGAATAAAATATGTCGATAGAACCTAGTGTAAGTGTTGGCATTTTATCAGATAAAGCCATCACATTTAATTTTAATGCTGATTATGTGTGTCTCGGACAAGAGGCAAAGGGCGAGCATTCGGCCTCTTATCAGGATGGAAGAATCCTGTGGAACGGAGCGCTTTACGATCAGTTATTATTTGAGCCTACAGATAAGAAAGCATCCTTCGTTATAAAGGAGGTGGTTATAGGAGTCAATTTCCATTGGGAACGAAAAGAAGATCAGCAATTTCAGGGAGCATTGAAACTTATTGTTGAAGACGATCAGATAACAGTTATCAATATAGTCAAGATTGAAGATTATCTTACGAGCGTTATCTCATCCGAAATGAGTGCTACCGCATCTTTAGAGCTACTGAAAGCACATGCCGTTATATCACGAAGCTGGCTTCTGGCTCAAATAGAGAAAAACAAAGAGATAAAAGCCGACAATGCCGAATATTCGTCTTTCACAGAAACCGAAAACGAATTTATCAGATGGTACGACCGCGAAGATCACATACATTTTGATGTTTGTGCAGACGATCATTGCCAACGTTATCAGGGAATAACAAGAGCCTCCTCGAATATCGAAACTGTGAAGCAAGCCATTGCAGAAACGAGAGGACAAGTGTTGACTTCAGAAAATAAAATATGCGACGCCCGTTTCTCGAAATGTTGCGGTGGTGCGGTCGAAGAATTTCAGAATTGTTGGGAAGATACCAGATTTTCATATCTCGTAAAACTACGGGATGATGCAAATACAAGCGATTTACCCGATCTGACAAAAGAAACGGAGGCTTTGAAATGGATAAAAAACCGTCCTTCGGCATTTTGCAATACACAGGATAAAAAAATATTGGGTCAGGTTCTTAATAATTACGATCAGGAAACAGTGGATTTCTACCGATGGAAAGTTTCCTATAGTCAGGAAGAATTATCCGCCCTTATATTGAGACGTTCGAGTATCGATTTTGGAGTTATACAGGAACTGATCCCCATACAACGGGGAACTTCGGGCAGGCTTATAAGACTAAAAATTATCGGGTCAAAAAAGACACTGATTATAGGTAAAGAACTCGAAATACGTAGAATTTTATCTAGTTCGCACCTCTACAGTTCTGCCTTTTATGTAGAAAGGGAGGGCAAACAATTTACCCTGAGCGGTGCAGGTTGGGGGCATGGTGTAGGCTTGTGCCAGATAGGGGCAGCGGTAATGGGAGAAAAAGGATATTCGTACGACCAGATACTATTGCACTATTATATAGGGGCAACTATCGAAAAAAGCTACAATTGATCTATGATGTCATATTAAAAAACAGACAGGCTCTTAATCTAAAATAATGAATCGCAATAAGTTTTTCTTTTTAATACTCATTCTGCTATTGTCGGCAGTCAGATTCGTTTTGATTTCGCCCAACGATAAGCCAATTGATGAGCGGATTATTGATTATCGAGTCGATCTTAAATCAAATGATATTGCGTTTTATTGGAAAAATGATAGCGGAAAGATTACTGGAAGTATTCAGAATTTAAAAACGTTTGTTGAGAGTAAAAACTCAAAACTTGTGTTTGCGGTAAATGGGGGAATGTATAATTCGGAGAATGCACCACAAGGGCTTTTTATCCAAAATTTCGAGACTGTAAATCCCATAGATACAACTTCGGGAAAGGGTAATTTTTATTTAAAACCGAATGGCATTTTCTATATTACGGACGATAATACTCCTATGATCTGTAAAACTGAAAAATTTGTGAGTAACGGACATATAAAATATGCCACCCAATCGGGTCCTATGTTAGTAATCGACGGGAATATACATCCTGTGTTAAAAGAAGGGTCAACAAATTTACACATCCGCAATGGTGTTGGAATTTTACCCGACAATAAAATCGTTTTTGCTATGTCTAAAACGAAAGTAAACTTTTATGACTTCGCAATGTATTTTAAATCGTTGGGTTGTAAAGATGCACTGTATTTGGACGGGTATGTATCACGCACTTATTTACCCGAAAAAAACTGGATACAAACGGATGGCAACTTTGGGGTGATTATCGGAATAACCAAATCCCTTGCAAACTGAAAAGAAAAAACCATGAAAGAAAATAAGAAATCGCCCTGGGCATGGATTCCAACCCTGTATTTTGCAGAAGGATTACCCTATGTCGCAGTAATGACCATCTCGGTTATTATGTACAAGCGTATGGGCATATCCAATACAGACATTGCATTATACACAAGCTGGCTGTATCTTCCGTGGGTTATAAAACCTTTCTGGAGCCCCTTCGTTGACTTGCTAAAGACCAAACGGTGGTGGATTGTAATTATGCAACTGTTTATAGGTGCCGGATTGGCTGGCATTGCCTTTACCATTCCCCTGCCCTTTTTCTTTCAGGCAACACTGGCATTCTTTTGGTTACTGGCATTCAGTTCAGCCACACACGACATAGCGGCAGACGGGTTTTATATGCTGGCACTCGACACCAATCAGCAAGCCATGTATGTGGGTATTCGCAGCACGTTTTACAGAGTAGCCACAATTATGGGGCAAGGCATATTGATTATACTTGCCGGATTTCTGGAAAGTACATCGGGAGTAGAACCTGTTAATATACACATTGATGCATCGCCTAAGTATATGCAGACGACACTACATATTCCTCAGGCATCAGAAACACAAAAAACAGACGGCGAACTCCGTTTTATTCTCGATAAAGACAAAATTGAAATAAGTACGGCAGGAATTAATAAAGATAGCTTATCGACCTTTATTGATTCTGTAAATACTCTCAATCAGGAAAACGGATTTATTCTATTGGAACATTCGTCCTCTAAAAACACAACGGCAAATAAGGATAGCGATAGTTGGTGGACTACCTATGTATCTCAACCTTTAGGTTTATGGATTAAAAACACATTCGGCGAACATCGGCAGGAATCAACAGCCTCTAATTTAGCAGGGAATATAGGCATAGCTTCGGTAAGATTATCTAAAGAACCCGAAGAAGGCAAGGAAATGATCTTGAATACGACCCTCAACAATGGAGACAAAAGTATATCGCTGATACATGGCGAACGGCTCACTTTCAACAAAAACAACTGGAATAAGCCTGCATATATTATTTTTCAAGCCGATCCAAAACTAACAGAAGCAAGTACTGCGTCTTATAAAGGCTTATCGGGAAATATTCCTTTTGCATGGTCTATTACCTTCTTCGTGATAGCAGGTCTTTTTGTATTCTTTAGTTTCTATCACCGGTTTATGCTGCCTCATCCAGCTTCCGATAAAGCCAATGAACACATTTCAGCCCAATCGATATTTAAAGAATTTACTTCTACATTTGTGTCCTTCTTTAAGAAACCGCAAGCAGCGGCAGCCATATTTTTTATGCTGACATTCCGATTTTCGGAAGCTCAGTTATTGAAGCTTATCAATCCTTTCCTATTGGACTCTAAAGACATTGGCGGATTAGGTCTCACCACAGGCGAAGTCGGCTTGGTATACGGAACTATCGGAATTATCGGTCTTACAATGGGAGGTATCATCGGAGGAATAGTGGCATCGAAAGGAGGACTGAAAAGATGGCTCTGGCCAATGACATTGAGTATGCTGTTAACATGTTTTACCTTTGTCTATCTAAGTTTTTCCCAAACAGATAATTTACTACTTATCAATATTTGTATATTTATAGAGCAATTCGGTTATGGGTTCGGCTTTACCGCTTATATGCTCTATTTGATGTATTATGCGGATGGAGAACAAAAAACGGCCCATTACGCCATCTGCACGGGATTTATGGCATTGGGTATGATGATACCCGGTATGTTTGCAGGATGGTTACAGGAATTACTGGGATACAATCACTTCTTTGTTTGGGTAATGGTATGCAGTATTATACCTATCATTGCAGCCTCGTTGTTGAAAATAGATGCTAATTACGGAAAAAAAACAAAGGAATGAAATGAGAAAAGCAATCACCATACTTATTCTATGTCTTGTAACAATTAGTATACAGGCACAGAAAATAAAAACAGGCATCGAAGTTCTGAAAGAGCAGAATTTCAAGATTCTGGAAGGTAAACGGGTCGGATTAATAACCAATCCGACAGGTGTAGATAATAATCTGGTTTCTACGATTGACATTTTGCACAAAGCCCCCAACGTCAATCTGGTTGCTCTCTACGGACCCGAACACGGGGTGAGAGGCGATGTACATGCAGGAGATCATGTCGATAATTCGGCTGACCCTTCGACCGGATTACCTGTATATTCCCTATATGGGAAAACACGCAAGCCTACACCCGAAATGCTTAAAGGCATTGATGTCTTAGTATATGATATTCAGGATATAGGTTGCCGGTCGTTTACTTATATCAGCACAATGGGTGTAGCCATGGAGGCCGCAGCCGAAAACAATATTGAATTTATAGTTCTCGACAGACCTAATCCTTTGGGCGGAATCAAAGTAGAGGGCGGATTGGTTGAGGACGGATATATATCATTTGTAAGCCAATTTAAGATTCCATATTTGTATGGCCTTACCTGTGGCGAACTGGCGAGAATGCTCAATAAAGAGAATATGACAGATAAGCCTTGTCAATTGCAGGTTGTAAAAATGAAGGGATGGAAACGTAAGATGGATTACACTCAAACAGGATTGCAATGGGTTCCGTCATCACCTCATATACCTCATGCTCATTCGGCATTTTTCTACCCCGTATCGGGTATATTAGGCGAATTGGGGTATATGTCTATCGGAGTGGGTTACACTATCCCCTTTCAGATGTTTGCAGCCGAATGGGTCAATGCGGAAGAATTTGCCTATGCGATGAATGCCCTCCAATTACCGGGAATAAGATTCAGACCGATACATCTGAAACCATTTTATTCGGTAGGTAAAGGAGAACATCTACAAGGTGTACAGGTACATATTATGGACTACGAAAAAGCTCGCTTATCGGAAATTCAATTCTACGTTATGCAGGAAATAGCACGCCTGTATCCTGATAAAGCTGTATTTGAAAATGCAGATAAAACCCGCTTCGATATGTTCGATAAAGTGACAGGCAGCAACTTTGTAAGGCTTACCTTTGCAAAAAACAATAAATTTGAAGATATCCGTAACTTTTGGTATAAGGATGTAGAACCTTTTAAAAAGTTATCCAAGAAATATTATATGTACAAATAAGGGCTGAGTCCTTAAAATATAACCGACCATGACTCAACAAACATCTAACCGATTATTATCTCTTGACATTTTACGTGGAATAACCATTGCCGGGATGATTCTGGTGAATAACCCCGGATCATGGGGTTCTATCTATGCACCGTTGCAACATGCTGCATGGAACGGACTGACTCCCACCGATCTGATTTTCCCTTTTTTTATGTTCATTATGGGTATTTCGACTTATATATCCCTTCGTAAATTCAATTTCGAATACAGCAGGGCAACTGTACAGAAGATAATAAAGCGTACTGTTGTTATCTTTCTCATCGGTTTGGGCTTGGCTTGGTTCGGTTTGTCGTTCAGTAATTTCAGAAGTTTATCGGACAGCAACCTGAGCTTTTTCGAACGGTTCTTCCAATCCATTACTAATATGGAACATATACGGATTTTGGGTGTGATGCAGCGGTTAGCTCTGGCATACGGTATTACTTCCTTAGTTGCTATATTCGTGAAGCATAAATATATTCCTTATATCGTTGTTGTTACCTTATTTGCATATTTCCTGCTTTTGCTGTTCGGTAATGGTTTCGAGTTCAGCGAAAACAATATAATATCAGTGTTAGACAGGGCTATATTGGGAGTAAACCATGTATATAAAGATGCAGGCATAGCTATCGACCCGGAAGGATTTTTAAGTACGATTCCGGCAGTTTGCCATGTATTGGTTGGGTTCTGCTGTGGTAAAATACTGATGGAAGTAAAAGACAATCAGGTTAGAATTACCCGATTATTTATACTCGGTACTATACTTACATTTGCAGGCTTTCTGTTAGATTATGGATGCCCGATCAACAAGAAGATATGGTCTCCTACATTTTTGCTTGTTACTTGCGGTTTAGCATCCAGTTTTCTGGCATTACTCATCTGGATTATCGACATAAAAGGGCATAAACGCTGGAGTGTATTTTTCGAATCATTCGGAGTAAATCCGTTGTTTATATATGTTCTTGCAGGAGTATTATCCATTGTAATAGGTAATATTACGTTTGCATATGATGATGCAACCATCAGCTTACATGGATTTATATATAATGTAATTCTCCAGCCATATTTGGGCGATTACTTTAGCTCATTTGTTTTCGCTCTCTTATTTGTAGCCGTAAACTGGTTCATCGGAAATATATTGTACAAAAGAAAAATCTATATAAAAATATGATATTACTGGCAGACGGAGGATCTACTAAAGTCGATTGGTGTTTGATAGATCAGGGAAAGAAAATAAAGCAGGTTTACACTAAAGGTGCGAATCCTTTCTTTCGCAGCCGCGAAGAGATCAGCGAAGAATTAAAAATTGCTTTGGCTCCCAAACTAACAGGTTATCCCATTGATAAAGTATATTTCTATGGGGCAGGCTGTGCATTTCCCGAAAAGAACGAGATTATCCGATTGGCAATTGCAGATAGTATCAATACTTCCTCCATTCATGTGGGTAGCGATTTATTAGCAGCAGCCAGAGGATTATGTGGTAATCAGAAAGGTATAGCGGCTATTATCGGTACAGGCTCCAATTCGTGCTTTTATGACGGGCAAGAGATCGTAAATAATGTATCGCCTTTAGGCTATGTTTTAGGTGATGAAGGCAGTGGAGCTGTATTAGGGCGTTTACTCGTGGGAGCATGCCTTAAAAATCAACTGACTGAGGGGTTAAAAGAAAAATTCTTATCACAGTTTGAACTGACTCCTGCCATTATATTAGACAAAGTCTATAAACAACCTATGGCTAATCGTTTTCTGGCTGGTCTATCTGTATTCCTAATCGAAAATATAGAGGATCAAACGGTATATAATCTGTCATACAATGCTTTTAAAGAATTTTTCCTTCGAAATATAATGCAATATGATTATCTGAATAATAAAGTTCATCTGACAGGATCGGTTGCTTTTTATTATCAAAAGGTATTGAGAGAAGTGGCAAACGAACTTACTATTGAGATTGGCACAATAACCCAATCTCCAATGGAAGGGTTAATCGGATATCATTCTCATTTAGAATAATGTTTTATCTATCAATGAGTAGCCAACGGTCAGCCGAAATAAAAAACAGGGAACAATTATCAGTAAGCAAGTGAAAATAAACCGTCAAGAAAGTGTTACTTTTGTTACCTTTGTAACCTTCTCAGACATAAACCACTGAAAATGAAGGACAACAAAAGTAACAACCAATAGGTGGAAATGTATACTTTTTGTAACGTTTGCCACTTTATCTGTTACCTTTTAAACGACTAAGAATAGTATGACTTTTATAAAAATAACCGAGCAATCCTCTTTATATGATGATTTAGAAAAGAAATCAGTCAAAGAATTGCTTACCGACATAAACAACGAAGATAAAAAAGTAGCCCTAGCCGTAGAGAAAACTATCCCTAAGATAGAAGAGCTAGTCTCCCGGATTGTACCCCGTATGGAACAAGGCGGACGCATATTTTATATGGGAGCAGGTACAAGCGGACGTTTGGGCGTGTTGGATGCCTCGGAAATACCGCCTACTTTCGGGATGCCTAAGACTCTTGTTATCGGACTGATTGCAGGGGGTGATACTGCCTTACGCAATCCTGTAGAAAAAGCAGAGGACAATACTGAAGCGGGATGGAAAGAATTACAAGCCCATAACATCAACGAGAAAGATACAGTGATAGGAATTGCTGCATCGGGTACAACACCCTATGTCGTAGGAGCATTACGTGAAGCTCGCAAACATGGAATACTGACGGCTTCGATAGCCAGTAATCCTGATTCGCCGATTGCAGAAGAAGCCGAAATAGCGATAGAAATGATTGTTGGTCCCGAGTTTGTAACGGGCAGTTCACGCATGAAATCGGGAACAGGGCAAAAGATGATTCTTAATATGATTACTACCGCTACGATGATAAAACTAGGCAGGGTAAAAGGCAATCGCATGGTAAATATGCAACTGTCGAACGCCAAATTAGTAGATCGGGGTACACGTATGATTATAGATGAACTGGGTCTGGAGTATGACGAAGCTAACAGACTACTTTTATTACATGGTTCTGTAAAAAGTGCCGTAGATGCTTATCGGGCAGAACATAAGTAAGGTCTTAGATGTTCATATTTCTTGTATCCGTTTTAATCAATCAAACCTAAAATTCTGCACAGGATGAATTTCTCCAAAATAATAAAGAGGTCGGTGAGCTTACTATTTATTTTGATCTCATGTTTTTCTATTCATGATCTCAATGCTCAAACTCTCCCTAAAAATGTAATAGCCAACATCGGTCAATATCTGACTACTGCTGCACGCCAGGAAGTAGCAGGAAAACCAATAGCTATTGATTCTATAAGATTCGTAAAAAAGACGATCAACATATATGCAGGGGTAGAACTGTCATACATACCTTTCAGAAAGAACAATGTTGCTACAATCTATGCACAGGTAAAAAAACGCCTGCCTAAAGAATATGCAAGTTACTCTTTGGCTATCTTCTCCGATAAGTACAAAATTGAAGACTATATACCTTCATCTCTAAATGATCGATTCGCCAACAAACTGGATAAACCTCTTATTACAAATATATCCCGTCCATTCGAAGCCGACAGAGGTTTACAAGGGCATCATCTGGCAGTTTGGCAAAGTCACGGTTGGTACTACGAACAAAAGCTCGGCAAATGGCAATGGCAACGGGCTCGAATATTCCAAACGGTAGAAGATCTTTATACACAAAGTTATGTACTGCCCTACCTTGTACCCATGTTGGAAAATGCCGGTGCAAATGTATTGTTACCCCGTGAGCGTGATGCTCAATCGCATGAAATTATTATAGACAACGATCATAACAGAAGCCAATCGACATACAAAGAGAAGAAAGGCAAAGAAAAGTGGAACGATGGCGAAACTCCCGGATTTGCAAACTTAAAAGGAAATTATCAGGCAGGTGAGAATCCTTTTAAAATGGGAACATTCAGAGAAATACCAACTATATCGAAAGGCAAAGAAAGCTTTTGTGAATGGATACCTAATATTCCCGAAACGGGAAAGTACGGAGTATATATTTCTTACCAAACCGTAGAGAACAGCACCGATGACGCCCTTTATACAGTGTACCACCTTGGGGGAGAAACCGAATTCAAGATAAACCAACAAATGGGAGGAGGTACATGGATATTTCTCGGCTACTTTAGTTTCGAAGAGGGCATGAATGACGATTACAAAGTTGTACTTTCTAACAGGAGCCACAGATCGGGACGTGTTCTCACTGCCGACGCTGTTAAGATAGGTGGTGGTATGGGTAATATTGCCCGAGTGCCGCTTAATAACGAAACCAATGCAATCACCTATAAGCCGACTATCAGTAATTATCCCCGATATGCGGAAGGCTCGCGCTATTGGTTGCAATGGGCAGGTGTTCCCGATACAGTTTATAGTAGAACAGCAGGAGAGAACGACTATTCGGATGATTTCCAGAGTCGTGGTTTCTGGGTAAATTATATTGCCGGAGGTTCGAGTGTCTTGCCCGAAAAAGGAGGTCTGAATATCCCTATCGATCTCGCAATGGCTTTTCACTCCGATGCAGGAACTACACCTAACGATTCTATTATAGGAACTTTAGGTATTTGTATGACACACTTCAACGATGAAAAATTTGAGAACGGAAAACCTCGTCTGGCTTCGCGACATCTGGCAGATATGATTACGGATGAAGTGATAAATGATATTCGTCAGAATTACGAACCGAAATGGACACGCCGTCCCATATGGAACCGTTCTTACAGCGAAGCCCGTGTACCCGAAGTGCCTACTATGCTACTCGAATTGTTATCACATCAAAACTTTGCCGATATGCGTTATGGGCTTGATCCCCGATTTCAATTTATGGTGAGCCGTTCGGTTTATAAGGGAATGCTGAAATTTGTAGCTCATCAGTACGATTATGACTATGTAGTTCAACCATTACCCGTAACCAGCTTCAGTTTAGAATTTGCAGGTGATACCGAAGTCCGTTTAAACTGGATTCCTACACTAGACAGTACGGAACCGACAGCCAAACCAACAAAGTATATTGTTTATATGCGTGTTGATAACGGAGACTTTGACAATGGGGAAATCGTACCTTACAGTAATGCTCAGGTATCAATTGAAAAGGACAAAATTTATAGCTTTAAAGTAGCAGCAGTTAATGACGGAGGTGAAAGTTTTCCTTCAGAGATATTATCTGTTTGTAGAAAATCAAACGAGAAAGGAAATGTTCTTGTTGTGAACGGATTCGATCGTATATCAGCTCCTATAAGCTTTACCGCTCAAGACAGTATTGCCGGTTTTCTGGACGCCATAGATCATGGAGTACCCGACAAAAATCAATATAATTATACAGGAAGTCAATACGAATTTCGCCGTGCAATACCCTATATGGGTAATGATACTCCCGGCTTTGGAGGCAGCAATTCCGATTATGAAACAACGGTGGTAGCAGGAAATACTTTCGATTATCCGTTCCTTCATGGTAAGTCAATCGTTAAGGCCGGATATTCTTTCGTCTCTTCCAGTCGCGATGCTGTTATTAACGGACAGACCAAGCTTGCCAAATATCAACTTGTAAATTTAATTCTGGGTAAACAAAGACAAACCAATATAGGCAGAGGATACTTTGTTCCTGATTTTAAAACTTTCCCTAAAGAACTTCAAACAAAAATAACAGTCTATTGCCGACAAGGAGGTAATATATTTGTTAGCGGAGCATTTGTAGGTTCTGATCTTTGGAACAGTGAAAATGTTCTGGATGAAGATCTAGCTTTTGCCTCTTCTGTTTTAAAGTACAGATGGCGGGTAGGTCTGGCTGCAACAACAGCAGGCAATGTAAAGTATGCAGCATCTCCATTCTCGATGTTTAAAGGTCAAATGGATTTCTACAACAAGCCGAATACCGAGTCTTATGGCGTAGAAGCACCCGATGCTTTAGAACCGCTTGGAGATAACAGTTATACAATTTACAGATATTCGGATAATAACCTCAGCGCAGGGGTAGCTTCGCAAACAAACTACAAAACGTGTGTGCTTGGCTTTCCATTCGAAGTTATTGAGGAGGAAGATCAAAGAAACGATCTTATGAAAAGTATTTTATCTTTTATGTTTCGGAAGGATTAAGGTCTTAGACCTTTTTATTGCTTTGGTAAGTAGATTAACTATAATTAGTTATAACTTTAAAATATAGCATTAAATTATTTTATATTACTTAATTTCCTTAGTTGTTCTGCTACGGGAAACACTAATCATCTGTAGCAGAATAGACAGTATAATAATTCCTAAACCGATAAAGAAAACGGGAGCTAATTCTTTGGCTTCACCAAAGATAACGATAGCCAGAATAATACTGTATATCGGTTCAAGATTGTAACTGAGATTGACCGTAAAAGCCGAAATATATTTTAATGCCTGTATTTGTAAAAGACACAGACCAATAGTACATACGGTAGATAACAAGAATAAATATATCCAATCGGGTATACTTGGGGTAAGTGATTCGACAGGAATAAAATAGAGGTAAAACGGAAGAATACAACTCATAAAAACAAAACCACCAAGCATCTCATATAACAACATGCTTGATGAGTTGTGGTTGGCACCAACTCTTTTATTCAGAATGGTAAATAATGCACAAAAAGCCGAAGATATTATTCCAAAGACAATCCCCATACGATATTGTACATCGAACTGAAAAATAAGCAGAATTCCACATACGGCAATCAAGCTGAAAAATAGTTCTTTATAAGACACTTTATGACGATTAAGCAAAGGTTCGAGAACAGCAGTAAAGAAACCGACTGCCGAAAAGCAAACAACACCAATGGATACATTAGATGCTTTGATACTTCCATAGAAAAATATCCAATGCAAAGCCAACAGCAAACCCACTCCTCCGATTTTGATAATCTCACGCTTTGGAATGGCTGGCAGGTTCTTTGTTACCAAAAGAATAAAATAAAAAACGACGGAAGTAATAAGAACTCTGTACCAAACCAATACCCCCTCATTAAGAGAAATCAATTTACCGAATATCCCCGTGAATCCGGCTATTAATATGGATAAGTGAAGCTTAATAAATGCCTGTTTCATCTTTCAGTTCTAGAGATCGGGCAAAGATAAAATATATAAATAAGAAAGACCACCCAAAGGACAGTCTTTCTATATAGGGAATGGCGAAGTTACTCGCTTATCATAATCTTTTAAATAAGCCACTCTTACTTATCAAAACACTTGATATGATGAAAAACACCCCGGTTATCACAAAAACAAGCCATATACTTACAAATGAATCAGCTTTGGCAAGATTACCAATCATATAAATAAGTGCAGACATAAGAACCATAATACCCGAGTAAAAGAGTAATTTACTTACCATTGAAACAATGCGGTTATCTCCCGACTTATTATTCGTCTTCGTTAGTAAAAATCTAGTTTGTCTCATAGTCCTTAAATTAAAAAGTAAACCTTTAATTAGAGTATAGCATTCAGAATTCTAAATATAATAATAAAAAACAAAAAAGGGGCTACGGAATATAAATTTCCTTTCCCCTCTTCTATATTCGCTTCTTTTTAAAGCGTTTTACCACTTTTTATTATCAATATTCGTCTTCGTTAAAGAAAAAGTCTTCTTTGCTTGGATAATCCGGCCAAATATCTTCGATTGTATCAAAAATCTCGCCCTCGTCTTCCAACTCCTGAAGGTTTTCTATCACTTCCAACGGTGCACCCGAGCGTTGAGCATAATCAATCAACTCGTCCTTAGTAGCAGGCCATGGTGCATCTTCCAATTTCGATGCTAATTCTAGTGTCCAGTACATAGTAATGTATTTATTATAATTATCTTAATCTTTATTTTCGGCAAA
Source organism: Indolivaga alginatilytica (assembly GCF_003201355.1). Lineage (GTDB taxonomy): Bacteria > Bacteroidota > Bacteroidia > Bacteroidales > Dysgonomonadaceae > Dysgonomonas_A > Dysgonomonas_A alginatilytica. Next base: position 44,320 of record NZ_QICL01000016.1, on the reverse strand, counting down.
AATAGCAGAATATTCTTTAGGAACAAGTAGTATCCCAAAAAATTTCCTTTCCATTCTTATTACATTCTCTTCGGGCAAGGATAAAGAAGTAATCAGACAGGCGATTTACAAATTTTAAAATATTATCCTCTACCGGATAATCTGCTTTAACACGATAGATGCAACGCTCTCCACGGCGTGCTATCGTGCGGCAAATATGAGCTCTGGCAGCAGCCTCACTTCCTCCCGGTAATACAAATTGCCTGAGTGGAGGTAATTCGCTATCCATGCGATCCATTTCCTTTTCTAACAATGCAATATTCTCATCGGTTATAATGCTGGCAGCCTTCGGAGAAATAGCCTCTGTCTCCGTAGCCAGATAAGATCCCACAGTAAACAATTTATGCTGAATAAAAGAAAGGACTTTCAGAATATCTTCTTCTTTTATCTCACAGATAAGCAATCCCAAGAACGAGTTCAATTCGTCGATAGTACCATATGCTTCTAACCTTACATGCGATTTAGGCACTCTCATACCGCCAACTAAGCCGGTAGTTCCCTTATCCCCTGTTTTTGTATATACTAAACTTTTTTTCATCAATAAGTAATGTTAAATATCTATTACTATATTCTACAATGACTAATTCTTCTCTATTACTATTAACAAAGTAATAAAAAGGTCTGCGACCTTCAAAAACTGAGTTTATAATTCCGCTTGTAATATTTCTTATCGAAAAATAATATCCCCAGATGGAATAAATCTAAAGACACTATTACGTCATTTTGTTGAACTAACATTTTCCATAACGTTTGTAGCTTTCGATTTGTTCGGATTCCATCAATAATAATTACAGAATCTTTGTGTACCAAAGACAGCAAATAGATAACCAACTCATTATGAGAAGCATTGTAATTTTTAAGATTCACGAAGATACAATCTTTTTTCCCGTTTATTAAAGGAAATTGCTCTTCTGATTGTATTATATTATGATTCCACTCATTATAAAGCATTTGAGCCTGATTATATTTAGATGGGGTAAGCTCCACACTCAAACATTCAATATCCGAAGCTGCCGCAGTCATGTACAAAGAATGAATACCTATGCCACCTCCCAATTCGAGAATCTGCTTTATATTGAAATAATTAACAATTTTGAATAATAGACGATGTGTCTTATTCTCCTGAAAAGATAAAACCGGAAAATCTTTCAAGCAATTACGAACATCTTCATAAGCATGATAGGGTGTTTTTTCCTCGATCACTCTGGTAATAAAGTTGAAAACAAAAGGAGAGTGTATGCCATGCCCTTTATGATGTCGTACTTTGAACAACAATCTCACTCCGGCTTTTGACAAACGAAATATTTTAGGCATACGGTTTAATAAATTTCCACAAAAATAGAATCTTATTGCAACAATCAAAACTCAAAAGACGACTAACCTTCAAAAAAACAAAAAATAGAGTAATATCTTTAGTCTGATATACTCTATTTTCTGTCCTATCTCTTATCAATTGAATTTATTTACCTTTCAAGTCATGTAAGATTGGAACCTTTACTGTCTTCACTTCTTTTTTCAACTCATCATTCTGTTGCTCGAAGATCACAATATTATTCTCTCCTTTGTTCAACCAGACTCCGGGTATATATAGAGTTTGCTGAGGACCAACATTCCAGTATCTTCCAATATTTTTACCGTTTATAAAGATAACCCCTTTACCCCAAGCAGACATATCAATAAAAGTATCGCCTGTCTCACTCAAATTGAAAGTTCCCTCATAAATAACAGGTCTTCCCTCCAATTTAGCCCTACTATTATCACTTTGGAGGTTATCCAATGCCTCTGATTTACCGATTTTAGCCATTGTGGGAGCTTCATCCATTGGTAGTTTATACATCTCCCATTCCCCTTCAATATCCATACCACTGATCTGAACAGGACTTATTATACCTTTATTATTGCGAACAATCTCTGCGCCATAATTGATTCGTCCCATATTTTCGACCAATATTTCCAGAGAGGAATTAAACGGAATATCGATTTCCATTGAGTAATTCTTATAATAACGATTCAATTCACCCACTTTTTCGCCGTTCACATATACAATCGCATAATCGCGCAGACCTGTTATTACCAATGTCCCGCTAATAGGTTGATTGAAATGTCTCGAATAAAGAACATATCCGTAACCTTGATTCAATTGCTCAAAAGTTAACGGTTTCGGATTTTCCACTTTTTCCTGCGTCCTCGCAAAATTCAAAGCATCAGCCACCTTCGTCAATTTGATTGAAGGAATCTCAATCAAAGGTATTTGTTTTGGAGCTTCCGGAATATCATACTGTGCATACTTCTTAATCACATTCCGAATAGAATCAAACTTAGGTGTTACCCAACCTGCTTCACTTATTGGAGCATCATAGTCATAACTCGTTAAATCGGGTTGAATATCGTGATTCTTATCATAGTTAGCACCACTTGTAAACCCGAAGTTGGTTCCACCATGAGCCATATAATAATTGATCGACACATCATTTTTCAAATACACCTCAGTCTGTCTTGCTATTTTCGAAGCATCCACTTTGGGGTGAGGTTCAGCCCAATGAGCTAACCATCCGGGATAAAATTCAGCAACCATATACGGGCCTTTTCCTCCATTATATTGATCAACTACTTTCTTTAAATTGGCAATATTGCTTTCGCCATTAGCTGTAGGTAAAGCTCCGGGAGTAGAGCCTCCTTCGAACAACCAACTTCCGTCCGATGTAAAGAAAGGTACTTCCGATCCTGCAGCTTTCAACTGAGCGACAATCTTTGCATTATATGCCCGATGCTCTTCCAAAGGAATATCTTTACGCTGAGCTACATAAGAGCCAAACTCATTTTCAGCCTGAACCATAATGATAGGACCTCCTTTGGTTATTTGAAGATGCCCAACCTCTTTAAACAATCTATTGATATAAATTTCTGTATATTTCAAGAATTGAGGATTATCCCGTCTGATTTCCATTCCTTCCACGTTTTGGAGCCACCAAGGGTAACCGCCAAATTCCCATTCTGCGCATACATAAGGTCCGGGGCGCAAGATAACCATCAATCCCTCCTCTCCTGCAATTTTAATATATTCTGCCAGATTATTATCCCCTTCGAAATTCCATTGACCGGGTTGAGGTTCATGCGCATTCCAGAAAACGTAAGTTGCAACTGCATTTAGCCCCATTGCTTTTAACATCTGAAGTCTATGCCTCCAATACTGATGAGGTATTCGGGCGTAGTGCATTTCTCCGGAATGAATTTGAACAGGCTTTCCATCATAGACAAAATTGCCATCTTTAATTTCAAAAGTATGTTTTGCTTGCCCATTCATTATTAAGGGACTTATCAGAAAAAGGGTTAACAAAAAGAAAATCGTTTTTTTATTCATGGTTATTATATTAAGTAACATTTAATATTTAATGCAATATTTTATCAGTATAACTATCTCTGGCTGTTATGCTTGCAAAGCTACAAAAAGGTCTGGGACCTTAAGAAATCGGTATTCTGTTCTTTTTTTTGAATGGTATAAAATTACAGCACTTTTAATGAATAACGAAATTTATTTCCAAGAAGGTGACATTCTTTACAAAAGTAATCAATAAGGTGACAAAGGTGACTGATAAGTGTCACTTTCAGGATATCGCTAATCCACTATTTATCAAACACTAACGATTCAAAAAGTTACAAAGGTAACAAAAGTAACACTTTTTCCACGAGTTTTATTTTCCCTTTTGACTGTTTACCGATAGAGGCGGAAACGCAGGTCAGACTCCATAATATCATTATTTACTGATAATCTATCCTTACATGGATAGATAAAATCATCCAACTGATAATCGAGATTGTGAATAATAATGCTTCTTATTTTTCATCAATCATTTTGATCGGTTTTCCTTAAAAACAACTATCAAAGTAGATACCATTCGGAGATTATTTTTATCTTTGATTAATTAAGTAATTTAAGATAGTTATTGCTATATTTTATGATTATAAGAGATTCTGTCTATTATACTTACCAAAGCAATAAAAAGGTCTATAGCCTTACTATTTTACCAACTGTATATCACATATGAAATATATCAGCCTGATAATATCACTTTGCCTGTGCTTCACCTTAAATGCCCAAACTGCTAAAGATTTGGCTCAGGCAAAACTAGATTATAAAAATAACGATTTCGCAAAAGCTTTACCTGTATTTGAGAGAGAGCATAGCAACAAACCGACTGATCCGTCGCTAAACCTTTGGCTGGGCGTATGCCTCTTTGAAACAGGAGGAAACATTAAACAAGCCGAAGAATATTTATTGATAGCAGCTAAAAGAAATTTACCCGAATCGTATTTGTATCTGGGAGATATTTACATCAGACAATATAGAGTTAGTGAAGCCCAACAACAATATGAGCGTTATACAAAGGCCAGACCGAAAGAGAAGGAAACAACCTTAGCCACCCGCAACCAATATTTAGATAAATTACAGAGAGCAATATCCAGAACTGAAGACATACAAATTATCGACAGTTTGATTGTGAGTAAAAATGCTTTTTTATCAGCATATAAATTGTCTTCTGATGCAGGTTCCCTGTCAGCATTTAATGACGTTTTCGAAGCTAATACAAGAATAGAATCCACAGTCTACACGAATGGAAAAGGCTCGAAGATATATTTTGGACAACCGGCGAACAATAGAATGAGTCTCTTTTCGATGGACAAACTCCTCAACGGTTATGGTAACGAAAAGAAAATATCAAATAACAACTTAGGGCTTACAGGCGGCATCAACTATCCTTTTGTCTTAACTGACGGTTCTACTATTTATTTTGCAGGTGAAGACGAAAACGGACTGGGAGGCTATGATATCTATGTAACCAGATATAATCTGAATAATGATACCTATCTGACACCCGAATTACTCAATATGCCCTTTAACTCAACAGCAAATGACTATCTTTATGTATTCGATGAAGAGAAAGGCATAGGATGGTTTGCTACTGATCGTTTTCAACCCGAGGGCAGAGTGTGTGTATACACCTTTATCCCGAACGAAGAAGTAAAGTTAGTGGAAAGTGACGATGAGATATACAAAGAAAACAGAGCCAAAATAGCATCTATCAAGAGCACATGGAGACCGGGCAAAAATTATTCGGGCCTGATAGCTGCAGCCAGAAAAGAAAATACAGTAGTTGAAAAAAAGGTTTCGGACTTTACATTTGTAATCAATGACAGGTATACGTACAACACATATGCCGATTTCAAAAGTTCAACTGCACGGAATCTATATTTTGAGGCTAATGAGAAAAGGAAAGCATTAGAATCAACAGAGAAAGATTTAGACGCAAAGAGAACCGAATACATAAGCGTATCAGGTAATCAACGATCGACTTTAGCCAGTGTAATTCAGAATCTGGAAAACAGACAAGCTCAGCTTTATAAAGAAGTTCAGGACTTAGATATCAAAGCTCGTAATGAAGAGATAAAAGCCCTACAGTGATTCCTCAACATTATATGGGCTTAAACAACGCTAACATTGCTCTTGCCTAAGTAACAAAAAAAGGTCTAAGACCTTAAAAACGCTCTTAAAATTAATATATGACAGTTGAAATTATCATCATCGCTTTTCTGATCATACTAGGGGTTGGTCTTCTGGCAGCAGAAGTTTTTCTATTGCCCGGCATAACAATAGCAGGTATTGCAGGCGGACTTATGCTAATAGGCAGTATTGCATATGCATTCTATTATATAGGCGAAACTGCGGGTTATATCACCATCGCAGCTAATCTTATAATATCCGTCGCGGCTTTTTTATTTATACTCAAATCAAATGCTTTGAGCCATATTGCACTTAAAACCGATATAGATGCGACTGTAGACCAAACAGAAATCCTACAGCTGAACATTGGACAAACAGGGATTACCTTATCTCGTCTCAATCCGATTGGTAAAGCCGAATTCGACAATCAATATATCGTAGAAGTAAAATCTATTACCGGCGAATTTATTGACGAAGGGGAAAACGTGCAAATCGTAAAAATAGAAAAATCAAGCGTTCTGGTACAATCTGTACCACAATCAGAAAATCAAACAAGTATTAACTAATAATTTTATAATTATGCCATTTCTCGTAGTTACAATTGCATTAGCAGCATTCGTGCTTCTACTCATCTTTTTCTACTACGTTCCATTCTTTTTATGGATCAATGCCCTTTCGGCCGGCGTACGCGTATCGCTCGTTCAGTTATTTCTGATGAGATTACGTAGAGTACCGCCCCGCACTATTGTATATGCTATGATCGAAGCCCACAAAGCCGGTCTTAGAACTATTACCCGTGACGAACTCGAAGCTCACTTTCTAGCAGGCGGACATGTCGAAAAGGTAGTACATGCACTGGTATCTGCCTCAAAAGCAAATATCGACCTGTCATTTCAAATGGCAACAGCTATCGACCTTGCCGGACGTGATGTATTGCAAGCAGTGCAAATGTCGGTAAACCCAAAAGTAATCGATACCCCTCCCGTAACCGCGGTTGCTAAGGATGGTATTCAGTTGATCGCTAAAGCCCGTGTAACGGTGCGTGCCAACATCAAACAGTTAGTCGGTGGTGCAGGTGAAGAAACAATCTTAGCTCGTGTAGGCGAAGGTATAGTATCATCTATCGGTTCATCCGAAAGTCATAAATCAGTACTTGAAAATCCCGATTCTATTTCAAAACTTGTTTTGAAAAAAGGTCTGGATGCAGGAACAGCATTCGAAATTCTATCTATTGATATTGCGGATATCGACATAGGTAAGAATATCGGGGCAGTACTTCAAATCGACCAAGCACAAGCCGATAAAAACATCGCACAAGCAAGAGCGGAAGAACGCCGTTCGATGGCTGTAGCTCTAGAGCAAGAGATGAAAGCAAAAGCTCAGGAAGCTCGTGCAAAAGTAATAGAAGCAGAAGCTCAAATACCAATTGCGATGGCAGAAGCTCTTCGCAATGGAAATTTAGGAGTAATGGATTATTACAAAATGCAAAATATCCAAGCGGATACCGATATGCGCGACTCTATCGCACGTCCGACAGGTAACTCAGGCGGAGGTAAAACAGATAAAAAATAAGAAACAACCTTATTAAAAAAAACGAAGGCTGATTGTATTTAAACAATCAGCCTTCGTTTTTTTATATCGAATCAGAAATTAATCTTCAAAAAATATATCAGGATCGAAATGTCTCGTTTTTATTATATTCGAAGAATTAAACAATCCTGTAAGTTTCTGAGCTGCCTCGTTCATTTTCTTACTATCCCCTTTATCATATCCATTCTCCAGAATTAAGTCTGCATATTGCTTTATATTCTCAGGTTGCTCTAAGTATAAATATATTTTGCACAAGTTGTACAAAGCAGCATAACGCAATCTAATATCAGCATTCAATTTCGGATCAGTGTATCTGTCAAGAATACCCATATAATAATCAATCAAACCAGCAACATCTTCTTCCATCATCGGAGTATTAGCATTCATCATTTCCAGCTTTGATTTCAAGTCATCACCTGCCGCCCGAAAGGGAGTATTCTCCGGATGCTTTTTTTCATTAATCGTTTTTATTATATCTGATGACTTGGTTGTAGGAAATCCATACAGAGAGGAAATTCGCGCAGTAGCTCTGTTCACAGAAGAAGTTGCCAAATCTCGGGCAAAAGCCTCTTTCAGATTTTCTCTGTTATTTTTCCAGTATTCCGACAAGTCCCTGCGTGAACTAAATTCCCTTGTTTGATAAGTCAGTGTATTAATTCTGTAATATAGAGGATAATACTCTATATTTTTTCCATTTTTAGTTACAACAACTTTCGATTCGAAAGTATAAGTTATCACCATCCAGTAATACTTATTATCTTTGTCTCTGCCTCGCTTTTGCCCGTCCTTATCCTTCGAATCACCTTCCCTTTCTTTCACATCACTACTTACAATCTCAACAAAGCCCATATCCAGATTTACAGCCACATCACCCGGCTTTGCATCATCGGTTCTACGTTGTCCCTCAATTCTGAGTTGATCATACAAAGCATCCATATCGATAACTCGCGCAACACTATTAGGCACATTAATACGAGTTCCGTAATAAAAAAACATTGGGGCTAAAGGCTTTGAAGGTAATGCCCGATAAGTAAAGTTAAAACGATAATTATCGACATTTACATTATTCTGTGCGAATCCATTAACTACAAACAAGATAATGAGCAGGGATAATACTAGCTTTTTCATAGCAGGTGTTGTCATTTGTTTCTGTACTCGAAAGTCTACAAAGGTAGTCCAATTTATAGATATTGTGGAACTCTTTTGGCTTACATATTCAAGGATAATAGTAAAAAAACAGAAAGCCTCTGAAATTGTTTATCTCAGAGGCTTTTTATATATCAGATTTTAAATCTTCTTATTTCTTCGTAAAACGTTTACGTTCGTTTTCATCCAAATATATCTTACGCAGACGAGTTGCAGATGGTGTAACCTCTACATATTCATCTTCTTTGATATACTCAAGAGATTCTTCTAAACTGAAAATAATAGCAGGCACAAGCTTAGCTTTATCATCAGTTCCCGAAGCACGTACGTTGGTAAGTTTCTTCGATTTAGTCAAGTTTACAACTAAGTCGCCTTCTTTTGAGTGTTCTCCTACGATCTGACCCATATAAATATCGGTTTGAGATTCGATGAAGAAACGTCCTCTATCTTGTAGCTTATCTAAAGCATAAGCAAAAGCATTACCCGATTCACTTGCAATAATAGAACCATTCTGACGTTTTTCAATATCGCCTTTCCAAGGTTGGAATTCCAAGAAACGGTGAGCAATAACAGCTTCTCCCGCCGAAAGGGTCAAAGCAGCATTACTGATACCGATAATTCCTCTCGAAGGTATTGTAAATTCCAAGAATATTCTTTCGTTTTTCGATTCCATCATTGTCAACTCACCACGACGACGAGTTACAAGGTCGATAATCTTACTTGAATATTCCTCTGGTAGATTTATTGTAAGTTGTTCAATCGGTTCGCATTTCACGCCATCAATTTCTTTGATAATAACCTTAGGTTGTCCAACCTGAAGCTCATATCCTTCACGACGCATTGTTTCGATCAGTACCGATAAGTGTAATACTCCACGACCAAATACGATCCATGAATCTGTAGTTTCGGTAGGCTCTACACGTAAAGCTAGATTCTTGTCCAATTCTTTCATCAATCGCTCATATATATGACGAGATGTTACGAATTTACCGTCTTTACCAAAGAATGGAGAGTCGTTTATAGTAAACAACATCGACATTGTTGGTTCGTCAATATCAATCGGATCCAGTGGTTCAGGATTAGTAATATCTGCAATAGAATCACCAATCTCGAAACCTTCAATACCAATCAAGGCACAGATATCACCACATTGCACAGACGAAACTTTAGCTCTGCCTAAACCTTCAAAAACATTCAGTTCTTTGATTTTAGATTTCACAATTGTACCATCACGTTTACATAAAGAAACATCCATGTTTTCTTTTATCTCTCCACGATGTACACGTCCGATAGCAATACGACCTACATATTTTGAATAATCAAGTGATGTAATCAACATTTGAGGAGTTCCCTGTAGAATTTCGGGAGCAGGAATATGCTCTACAATAGCATCAAGCAATGCAGTAAAGTCTTCCGCAGGAGTTTTCCAGTCATTCGACATCCAGCCATTTTTAGCTGAACCGTAGATTGTAGGAAAATCAAGTTGCTCTTCTGTAGCATCTAAGCTAAACATTAGATCGAAAACCATTTCGTGCACTTCATCAGGACGACAGTTGGGTTTATCTACTTTGTTTATTACAACAATGGGCTTCAAGCCTATTTCGATTGCTTTTTGAAGTACAAATCGAGTTTGAGGCATTGGACCTTCAAAGGCATCAACCAGTAATAAACAGCCATCGGCCATGTTTAATACCCGTTCTACTTCTCCACCAAAGTCAGCGTGACCCGGAGTATCAATAATGTTGATTTTGGTTCCTTTATAATTTATCGAAACGTTTTTGGAAAGGATAGTTATTCCTCTCTCTCGCTCCAAGTCGTTATTGTCTAGAATTAATTCACCCGCAGTCTGATTGTCCCTGAAAAGCTGCCCGGCAAGTAACAATTTGTCTACCGTTGTAGTCTTGCCATGGTCAACGTGTGCGATAATCGCGATATTTCTAATATTTTGCATACCTATTTTTTGAGGCTGCAAAGATACAACAAAATATCGACAATCTTCTCATTCTATGAGAATACTGTCGATATTTAATTCGTTTATAATGATTATTTCTTTATCGAAATATTTGATCTAAAACAGCAGCCAATCGTAAACCGCCTCGTTGCAGTTGTAATTCTACAACATCAGTATACTTATAAGCATAATCGTAAGACAATCTATCTTCATTGTTTACTGACGAATAAATTTCATTAGCCAGACAATGGGATTCGTACAACCAATCTTCCAATGTTCCGGCCTCCAATGCTTTCTTCTTGTCTTTAGATATAGTATTCAACAGATTAGCATATTCGGTATAGCTATATTTCATGTAATCAATCAACTTACCATCCCAAACAGAATGCAGGTTACTTTTATCACTAAACCACAATACAGAAATGCGATTACCTCCCAGATCCTCTTCACGACCCACGTGCATAGGTTGATGTGCATCCCCCATAAGGTGCACCAGGAAATAGAGTGCAACTCTTTTTTGTTCAACAGACGAAACATTGTCGGCTATAATCTGCTCCAATTTAGGGATCTCTTTGTAGATATTATCTTGCTCAATATTCTTGATATAAGCCACAAAATCTTCTTTTGACAAATTGCCCGGAGCATTCACATAGTGCCAGGTATGAGTATGATCATACTCTCCGGTTTTATCCGATTTAATAAAATCAGGCCAATTTGCCCAATATGCAACAGGCATATTATTTAGCAACCGGTTAATCTTTTTACGTGTACCCGATTTAATATTCTGATCGGCAATTTGAGCCACCACTCTATGTCCTGTCATCCCCCAAGCCAATAATTGAGATGGCAATAAAATAGAAACCGCAAGAACACTAATTATTAAAAACTTCTTCATATCAGACATTTAAGGCCACAGACCCATTTATATTACTTTGGTAAGACAATAATTAATTAGCTACTAATTATTAAACCAAGTAACGAACAGTTTAAATTATTCGAAAATTACAACAAATCTACACATTTTTCCAGTTGAAGACCTCTTGACCCTTTAATTAAAATAAAGCGATCTTCCATCGGATTTGCTTTCAGGAAGTTTGTAAAATCGTCTAACGTTGCAAAACAAGGGTAAGTTGTATTTGTCTTGCTGAAATTATCTCCTACAAAAAAGGCATTATCAATAGAATTTGAAGCAATAAAATCAACTATCTTTTGATGCTCTGCCTCACTATCATTACCAAGCTCCCTCATATCTCCTAAAATAAGAGTTTTGTTAGGAACATCCATTTTCGTAAAGTTCTGCAAAGCAGCACCCATACTGGTCGGATTTGCATTATAGGCATCTATGATCAATGTATTTTTTTCGGTCTTTTTTAATTGTGAACGATTATTATTGGGAACATATTCTTCAATAGCCTTGCATATTTTAGCTGTTTTCACTCCGAAATATTTACCAATAGCAACAGCAGCCAATGCATTCGAAAGATTATATTCACCTATTAAGTTCGTTTTCACAATGTGATCATTCTTAGAGAATTTCCACACAAAACTTAAGTATGGATCATTTGAAACCGCCCTTCCACAAACGAAAAGAGAATCATCATTGCCATAACTTATTGTGGCTATACCCTCAGATATATTCTTTAAGTATGGGTTATCATTATCTATAAATATTTTACTGTTTTTTTGTTCCCGAAGGAAATCATAAAGTTCACCTTTTGCTTTTATAATGTTTTCAAATGAGCCGAAACCTTCGATATGTGCACGACCAACATTAGTGATAAGACCATAGTTAGGTCGAGCTATTTCTACCAGTGTTTTTATTTCACCCACGTGATTAGCTCCCATTTCGATAACAGCTATCTCATGCGCTTTAGTCATCTTCAGGAGAGTAAGAGGCACCCCGATATGATTATTCAGATTACCATGAGTCGACAACACGTTAAATTCCTGAGAAAGCACTGCTGTTATCAATTCCTTGGATGTTGTTTTACCATTAGTTCCGGTCACACCTATTACGGGAATAGATAATTTACTACGGTGAAAACTTGCCAGTTGCTGTAACATAGTTAAACAATCATCCACTAAAAATATATTTTGAGACTCGTCGGCAAATTCGGCTTCATCTACGATTGCATATTTACAACCCAGCTCCAAAGCCTTTTTTGCATATAGATTTCCATTAAAATTGGAACCTTTCAAAGCAAAGAAAATAGAATCCTTCGCACAATTGCGCGTATCGGTAGTTATTGACGGATATTGTTTAAATATTTCGTACAATTGAGATATTTCCATAAATTGCGTATATGTTGTAATAAATAAAACTTATGCTTGATAAGGAACACCTCAGCAATCAATTTTGTTGACCTGAAAAGCAATAATCTTCCTTAAATTTTTTAAGGCCTGAAACCTTTTTTTTATTTCGGCTGATATTAAGTCTAATCTGCTACTATAATTGCTTATAATGTAGCATTAAAAACTTAGTATTATTTTGTATCTTTCGCTTATATAAATACTTTGCAAAAATACCCCATTTATGGTATTTTATTTATGGTTTGAAGCACGTAATTTTGTATTAATTAATAATAAAACAAAAAAATATATTGGTCATGACTAAAATAGCAAAAAAACTTACAGACCTGATAGGTAACACGCCTTTATTGGAGCTATCAAATTACGAAAAAAATCACAATATCAATGCAAAAATCATTGCAAAGTTAGAATATTTTAATCCCGCATCAAGTGTAAAAGATCGAATTGCTTTTGCAATGATTACAGATGCCGAAGAAAAAGGAATATTAAAAGCTGATAGTGTTATTATTGAGCCAACCAGTGGAAACACCGGAATAGGTTTAGCTTTTGTTGCAGCTGCTAAAGGATATAAACTGACTCTTACAATGCCTGAGACGATGAGTATTGAGCGCAGAAACTTATTGAAAGCTCTTGGTGCAAATATTGTTTTAACTCCCGGACCTGATGGAATGAAAGGAGCTATTGCAAAGGCTGTGGAGTTGAAAGAAAGTACTCCTAACGGAGTTATACTTCAACAATTCGAAAATCCTGCGAACCCTGCTATTCATCGTAAAACTACGGCCGAAGAAATTTGGAGAGATACCGACGGACAAGTAGATATTTTTGTTGCCGGTGTGGGAACAGGTGGTACTGTAAGCGGGGTAGGTGAAGTTTTGAAACAACGTAATCCTAAAATACAAATTGTAGCTGTAGAGCCAACCGATTCACCTGTATTATCAGGCGGAAAACCCGGTCCTCACAAGATACAGGGAATAGGTGCAGGTTTCATCCCTAAAACTTACGATGAATCGGTAGTTGATGAAATCGTTCAAGTAAAGAACGATGATGCTATACTTACCAGCAGACTTCTGGCTAGAGAAGAAGGTTTATTAGTTGGTATTTCATCAGGTGCAGCAGTTTACGCTGCGGCAGAATTGGCAAAACGTCCCGAGAACAAAGGTAAAAACATAGTAGTAATACTACCTGATACAGGAGAGCGTTATTTATCGACTGTTCTTTATTCTTTCGAAGAATATCCATTATAAGAAAAAGGTCTGTGACCTTTGATTGCAACCAATAAAGTGTACTATATTATACCCGAGAGCTATGTAAAAATAGCTCTCTATCTTTCATAATCCATTTAACAATATCATTTATGAGCACCTATAAATTTGAAACACTCCAAGTACATGCAGGACAAGTAGTAGATCCAACGACTCATTCGCGTGCAGTACCCATTTATCAAACAAGTTCGTATGTATTCGAAGATGCACAAGATGGTGCAGATTTATTCGGATTGAGAAAATTCGGAAATATCTATACCCGTTTAATGAATCCGACAACTGATGTTTTCGAAAAACGCATAGCTGCTTTAGAAGGTGGTATAGCTGCTTTAGCAACATCATCAGGTCAATCGGCTCAATTTATAGCTCTTAATAATATTGTTTCAGCCGGAGATAATTTCGTTTCGACTTCACATCTTTACGGTGGTACATATAATCAATTCAAAAACCAGTTCAAACGTTTAGGTGTAGAAGTAAAATTCACACCCAATGATACTCCCGAAGAGTTTGAGAAACTGATAGACAATAATACCAAGGCTATTTATCTTGAAACAATAGGAAATCCCGATTTAAATATCCCTGATTTTGAAGCAATAGCTGCGGTTGCAGATAAACACAACATCCCTCTTATTGTAGATAATACTTTTGGTGCAGGCGGATACTTATTCCGTCCACTGGAACACGGAGCAACTATTGTTGTAGAAAGCGCAACCAAATGGATTGGCGGACATGGAACATCATTAGGTGGGGTAATTATCGATAGTGGAAAATTCAATTGGGGAAATGGCAAATTTCCGGAATTCACAGAACCATCAGACAGTTATCACGGATTAGTATTCTGGGATACTTTTGGCGCCAACAGCCCATTTGGTAATATCGCCTTCATTATACGAGCTCGTGTAGAAGGATTGAGAGACTGGGGTAACGCAATCAGTCCCCTCAACTCATGGTTACTCATACAAGGTCTCGAAACACTCTCGTTGCGTGTAGAACGTCATGTGGATAATGCGCTTGCAATTGCCGAATGGTTAGAACAACATCCACAAGTGGAATATGTGAACTATCCGGGATTGAAGAGTAGCAAATATCACGACCTTGCCAAAAAATATTTAAAGAATGGTTTTGGAGGAGTATTGTCCTTCAAAGTAAAAGGCGGTGCTGAGCAAGCAGATAAATTGATCAACAGTCTCGAACTGATCAGTCATCTAGCCAATGTGGGAGATGCCAAATCATTGATCATACATCCGGCAGCAACTACTCACGAACAACTCGATGAGAAAGATAAGATTGCAACGGGTGCTATTCCCGGATTATTACGAATCTCTGTCGGAATAGAAAACATAGCAGACATCAAGGCAGACTTGGATCAAGCATTCAAAAAAATATAACAAATAAAAAGAGACGTAAATTTTACGTCTCTTTTTATTTTAACCGGATAAACCTTATTGGAGTACCTTACTTTTGTGAACTATTGATTACAGTCAGTAAATCCGTTTTCGAATCATATATATACATTACATACTGAATATCGTTTCCCCAGGCTTTCGTCGATTTATTCCACTCAACATATGATATGGCTGTAAGACTTCCCTTATCATATTCATACATATATTTTTGGTGAGCAATCCATGCTTTTTTATGAGACTCCCATTTATAAGAAATTCTTTCCTTAAGACTTCCATCTGCATTGTACTGGAGCACACACTCGGTTAATGGAACCAGATTCATATCGTTTTTTCCTTTACAAACAGTACTTGTTACTGTACGCTTTTCTTTATTATCAATTACATTCTTATATAATTTATCACCTGCAAAAGAATTGCTTATTGATAAAAAGAATGCGATTACTAAAGTTCCTATTATTGCTTTCATGATCCTACTATTATTTGATTGTTATACAGTTAATATTTTTTATTCTTACTATCTGTTACTGATAAGTATTTTATAGGAGAAGACTCGTTGCTCTTATCATAAATATACATGGCATACTGAACATCTTTGTTCCAAGACTTAGAAGATTCATTCCATGACATATATGAAATATTAATCAACTCGCCGCTTATATTGTATTCGTATTTATATTTACTTACTACAAGCCATTGTTGTGTATTTGACTCCCATTTATAAGAGATTCGTTCTTTCAGATTCTTATCTGTATTATATTCAAAAACCGTTTGCTTAAAGGGAATCAAGCCTGTATTATCGGTACCATTATAAACCGTTGTTGTAACAGTACCCTCTTCTTTACTGCCTTCTACATTCTTGTGTATTGTATTGCCTCCAAAAGAAGTACTGATTGACAAAAAAGCTGCTATTATTGTAATAATTGATGTTTTCATATTCTTGTTATTATTTGCTTTATATTTAAGACGTATTATTTTAGTGATTGGTTACAGTTGTTTCAGTTTTTTTAATCGGATACCGATTTCTCAACCGGTATCCGATAAGATTGATTAATATGAGTAATGTGCTAAGTGTATTTCTGAAGTAATTTTAGTATCTAAATAATTTACAGAAAGGTTTTCTTCATTTGCATCATTTATATACATCGCAAATTGTACATCTTCTGCCCAAGCAGCAGTAATCTTATTCCATTCGGTAAAAGAAAGAGATAGTAATTTGCCATCAGCATTATAATCATAATTATATTTTTGGATAGCTACCCAGCTACGATTATCCGAGCTCCACTCATATATTTTCTTTTCTACCGGATTACCATTTGAGTCTGATACAATAACATATCTTTTAATTGGTGATAAGTACTTTTCGCTTTCTCCTTGGCAAACAGTAGTAGTGGTAGTACGATCCTGATCGTTAGTCTCAACACTCTTATAGATTGTGTTGCTTCCAAAAGAATTGCTTACTGATAATAATGCTGCTACTGCTAGTGTGATAATTGTTGCTTTCATAATGTTGTATATTTATTTGTTTTTATTTTTTACGTTTCTACTATATATAATGCCAAAGCCGTGCCAAGACAAATAATCATCTGATAATCAAAACACAACACTTTTTACAGGATATCCGGATCTGTAAAATTTATTTACACACAACAGTATTTATTTTTACATATTAAATATTTTCGGAGAATTACAGATATAAAAAAAACGGACACCGATTCTACAATCAGCATCCGTTTAGGGAATGTTCTTTATTCTATTTTTTTATATCCGAATCAATTATAATCATCTACCCCCATAGTATCAGTCGAATTTCGAGCAGCTTTATTTGTTATGTTAAATCGATAACCCAAACTAAACATAAAATATTGCCCGATCATATTAGTCTTCGTATCTGAAATGTAGTTTCCTGAAACAACACGCATCAGGTTATTACGGTCATCCAAAATATCATAGCATTGAAACTTGGCTGTACCCTGTTTCTTCTTCAAGAAAAGCTTGGCAATAGACAGGTTCCATAGCATCTCCGATTTTCGGAAACTTTCAGCATACCCTTGGTTATAGATAAAACTCATCTCATTCTGAATAACAAAATCATAAGGAAGTTTCATCAAAGTAGATGATTTGAGTCCATAATTCGCAGTATTCATTCCCTCCTGATTAGGAAGGTTATTTCTTGTTATATTATAGGAGATATTAGCTTGTAAACGCTGCTCGAACTTATCAGACCGATAGTTTACAGAAAAGGTTTCGCTCATTGTCAAATTATAGGTAACACTCTTGGCTCCATTCGAAAATCCTATATTACGAACGAAATAACCAAAAGAACTATTATCTACTGTGAACTTTTTATTTCTCAACGGAGTATTAAACATGATTCCCCCATTTAACCCCCAATTACCGTTGACATTGCGATACGAGCTTTCGACGTTCCCGAATTCATCAATCGTATTATAATCAACTATTTTATTCACAATATAATTACCTCCACCGGTGATCATAAAGAATGAACCTTTCTCGTAATTCGATTTCTGAAAATACAAACTCACTGTATTGTCAAAACTTGGTTTTAAATCAAGATTCCCATACGTTCGGTTAAGAGCGTCCAGTATAATAGTATCTGCTGATATCTGCTTTAATGTCGGTTGTTCTGTAGATCCATAATAATCAAAGTCGAAAGTTACATTATTCTGTGGTGTATATGTAAATTTGAAGGTCGGAGAAAAATTCACCACAGTCTGCTTCTGATTTTCAATGATAGAATCCTGCATCATCGTCTTCGAAGTAGAAGTTGAAGGGTCAACATTAAAGCCGATATTGTATTCATATTTCTTCATTGCCGATTGAAATCCTACGTTCATTCTCTGAGTGGTATATTGAGACGTAGTATGCCTCGTAAAAGCAGTATCCACAACAGTATACTCCCCTTCTCCATCACGACGGAAAGTAAGCCTGTTTCTATCCGAATAATCTCGCCGATAAGAATAAGCCACCTTTATCGAATTGTGCTTGGTTATCGGCTCAACATATGAAGCTATAAATCCCCAGCTATTCCCCGTATTGTCAATAGACAACTCCTGATCTATAAGTGTTGTTTTATTGGAAGCATGGTAAAAAACCGGAGAATAGTTAGTACCCCTGCTTGTTCCGCCACGGATTCCCCCATTCAAGCTAAAGCTAATATTTCGTCCAGCGCTATTCAACTTACGTCCGAATATAAAAGAAGCATTCAAGTTATGCGTATCACCCTTTGTATTATATTTCGTCCATGCAGTTGTTGTATCTTGTATGCCTTGAACATATGAGAAATAATTACTGTTCCTTATATCGTCACTTGTTCCTGTATTAACATTCATTCGGGCATAAATAGTTGTTACCGAATCGGGATTCCATTTCATATTTAAGCCAAGAGATAAATCTCTTTTTATACTTCGGGTCTCGGACGATTGGGTACTCAGCCGATTACCTGTTTCAATGAAAGTCTTCGTATTACTATCCATCTTGAATACATTATCATTATTATCATAATGTAAATTTCCTCCGACATTAACCTTGTCACTATTTAGAGCATTAAAGTTAAAACCGATTTCACTATTTTTAGTGATACCATCGTATTGACTGGAAGCTCCACTATATTCAAAATCATCCGTGATATTTTTATGATTTCCAATCAACGAATATTGGTTATCGTCCATCATATAATGAGCATTCAGTTTATTGGAATATCGACCATTACTACCATAACCGGATCGCCCTTCTCCAAATACACTTTGCTTCAACGCCTCTCTTACTGTCAGGTTTAGAACTTGTTCTGCATTTCCGTCATTAAAGCCCGTTACTCGCGACATCTCGGATTGCTCCTTAAACAATTGCAATTTATTTATCATCGAAGCAGGCAGATTTTTTAATGCCAAATCAATATCATTACCAAAAAATTCTTTTCCATCAATTAGAATTTTAGTAATAATTTTGCCATTAGCCATCAGTTTTCCATCCGAAGTAATATCAATGCCCGGCATCTTTCGAACCAGATCCAACAGCAAGGCATCCTCTCCCACCCTATAGGCATCAGCATTATATTCTATGGTATCTCCTCTTACAACAATATCGGGCACAGGAGCAACTATTACTGCCTCACCTAACAAATAAGAAGCTTCTCCCAAATAGATAGTCCCCAAATCAAGAGTTTCTTTTCCTTCTAAGCTGATTTTGCGGATATATCTATTGGTCCCCACATAGGAGATATCGATGATATAATCTCCTTTAATTTGATTGATGGTAAATTTCCCGTTAGAAGCTGTAACCGCCCCTGTGATATAAGCACTATCATTAACATTGAGTATACGCACAGATGCATAACTAATAGGTTCATGATGCAGACTGTCACGGACTATACCTGTAACAGACTGGGCATAAGAAACAATAGTTATGCATAAAAGTATAAAAAGACAATAAAGGCTTCTCAATGAATATTTCGTTTTCTATAAAGGTTTACCTGATGCTCTTGATCGTAAACCTGTTTATTACTAATAAGTAAAATATGCTATGCCCAAGAAGGCAAAAACGGCTATTTTACAGTATGTATGTCTCAGCTATATAACGAAAAAAAAGAGCTTCTATTATGATAGCCCTTCTTTTCTATATTGTAAAACCGCAATCGGCTTATTGTACTTAATCCTTTTGAGTAAAGAGTACCATCTTTACTCGAAGCTTATTTCCTATATCAATTACATTGATTATATCTTGTAGATTAAGAGCACGATCTGCTTGTAAAAGAACATTAATATCATCTTCTTCATGACGCTCTCCTATTACAGTGGATAATTCTCCTTCAAGAGCTTCAAAAGGCACTTGCTTATCATTTACATAATAAGTAAGATCGGAAGTTACAATCAAATTGATATTCTTTTTAGTCGCTACCTTTTCAGCAGTCGACGAGTTGGGTAGCAATACCCGTATGGCAGCAGGAGTAACCATCGTCGAAACGATGAGAAAGAATAACAGCAAGAAAAACATAATGTCATTCAAGGATGCTGTATAAACTTCTGCGGCTCTATTTTTACGACGTTGAATCTTCATAATTTTTGGCTGTTAAGGTCACAGACCTTTTTATTGCTTTCAGAATTGTATTTAATCCTTTAAAAGACTAATAGCATTCTGGTTCTTTTTATACAATCTGATAGCTCTTAATGCTTCATTTGAATCTCTATCCAGATTAGTTACAATCTTGTCTATATTCCCATTTAAAACATAGTAGCCTGCATAAGCAACGATACCTACAAGTAAGCCGGCTCCCGAACAAATCATTTTTTGATATAGACCATCCGAAATAGTTGCTATATCTAAATCGGCAGTCTGAGAGATATTGTAGAAAATATTAATTACCCCAAAGATAGTACCTAAAAATCCTAACATGGGAGCTATAGACGCAATAATTCCTAAATAATTCATATGGTTTTCTAACTTCGACACTTGTTGACGAGCTTCCACTTCCATCGTTTCTTCGATTTCGGCAATAGAATCTTCCTTATCTTTTAATCCGGCAGAAATAACCTTTCCTAAGATGTAAGGCTTATCAAAACAGAATTTAAGTGCTTGTTCGATCTTATTTTCAGAGATAAGTTCAACTATACGCGATTGCCAGATTGAGTCGGATTTACCAACTTTTTTTATAATCAAAGTCCGTTCAATGATATAATAAACAGCAAGAATTGAAAGAATTGCAATAGGCAACATGACCCAACCTCCCTTAAGTATCAAACTGAAGTAATTTTCAGCCGGTGCAGGTGCTACTTGTTCCAGATTTGTAGTTACTGATTGTAGTAAAATAAATAAATTCATATATCAAAAGCAGATTAAGGTCTGAGACCCATTTATTACTTTGGTAAGACAAGTATTACTGACTGTTACACTGAATAACGTTATATTAGATACTATGCTTACTGCTATTAAAGAACACCTAACGTCGTGCCTCTTTTAGAAATCAGAAGAGGTATAAACGACTAATTCGATAAATACAAAGTTAAGACTAAGTATTTATCGAATTAGTTTTATTTTGAACAAATATTGTTAAAAACCAAAGCTTACTGTATTAATATACTCGTAGAAGCAATTAATTACTCCAATACAGAAGATACCAACAACCGAAGCTACTAATGAAATTTTCAAATAACTATCTGTATTTAATGTTTCAATAGGAGAATCGTTCTTATTGATAAACATCGCTTTTACCACAAGTAAATAATAATACAAGGATACAACCGTATTTACCAATGCCAAAAATACCAATACTGTATTCCAAGGATTACCCGATTCCATTGCAGCCATAAACACAAACAGTTTACTGAAAAATCCTGCGGTGAATGGTATACCTCCTAAGGAGAACATTGAAACCATCATTACCAAAGCCAATTTAGGATTGGTAAGGTAAAGACCGTTATAATCATCCATATTCACTTTGCCTGTTTTATTTTCAATAGCTGAAATAACTCCAAATGCAGCCAGATTAGAGAAAACATAAACGAATACATAGAATATAGTTGCCGACATTCCTGCCGATGATCCCGAAAATACGCTTAACATGATGTATCCAGCCTGAGAAATAGAAGAGAATGCAAGCAAACGCTTCAAATTCTTTTGTCTTAGGGCGAATAAGTTACCTATTGTTATAGTCAATAAAATAAGAATCCAGATAATAGGCTGCCATATTCCTGCTAATGCAGGGAATACTTTGTATAAGATAATCATAAGGGCAAATACTGCTGCACCTTTTGATATGGTTGACAAATAAAGAGTAACATTGGTTGGTGCCCCCTGATAAACATCGGGTGCCCATAAGTGGAAAGGAACCAATGAGATTTTGAAAAACAAGCCTGAAAGGAAAAATACCATAGCCATAATAATTAATGGCGATGAGTAGATACTTTGAAACATATCGTCGAAATACAATGTTCCGCATGCTCCATAAAGGAAAGAGATACCAAACACCATAATGGCAGATGAGAATATCGCATTAAAGATATATTTAGCTCCTGCTTCAGCTGAGTTGTTCTTGTATTTATCAAAAGCAACTAAGGCTGCTACCGGTAAGGAAGCCATCTCTAGACCAATATAGAATATCATAAAGCTTCCTGAAGAAATCATCAGATACATACCCAACAAGGTTAGTATCGTAAGCATGAAGAATTCACCGCGTTTAAATATCGATTCGGGCTTTTTCAACCATTCGTTAGCTTGCAGGAATATAAGGAATACACCTATATTCAGTACACTTTTCATCGTTATTTGAGCCGCTCCAGTAACATACATTCCCCCAAAAGCAGTAAGAACATCCTTACTTATAAAGAAACAGTAAACAGTATGCACAAGGAATAGCAAACAGGCTATAGGAAAATAGTACTTTTTTGCGTTGTCCGAAGCAAACAAATCATAAAAGATCAATAACAGAAATACCGCGATCAGCGATAATTCAGGCTTCATCAACAAATAATTGCTCAAATTCATTTCTTCAATATCTTTATTTGTTTGAGTATAGGAAAATGGTAATTACACCCTATTTTCCAATTTTATCAGGCGTTATTCTGAATTTTACAAAATCGACAATAGGTCTCAGACCTTATTTTACAATATATTTAGCAGCATTGGTGTACTTTACCGATGCGATATAAATACCGTTAGGGTCAACCGTCTTATCAGTTGTCAATATAACTTCAATACCCGGTCTCGAATAAAACAGAGAAACATATTTGCCTCCGTTTCTTCTCTCGGTATTTGTCAGTTTGTACTTGCTCGCTGCCAATTCGCTTTTTAAAGCATTATAAGATGCAACAGTCTTAAACTCCCAAGAAACCATTCTTACATCACTATCAAAAGAAGGTGTAATTAATGTTATTTTCGAATTTTCCGAATTGGTATAAGTGTAATTATTAGACAAGGCACTTGCCCCAACCTCGTGATTACTATACCCTTTTGCTGTTACTATATTCGAAAAATACTCATCTCCGTTTGGAGCCAAATCAACTAATTCAGCTAAAGTAAAACTTTGAGCAGAAGCTAAAGCTGATGCTGTGATAAATGCAATAAGGAAAAATAATTTAACGATCTTTTTCATGTTGTTTAATGTTTAGTGTAAGCATGTATGGATTAAATCAGAGATCCATCCGGGGAATAATCCCACTCCGGCAACACTTAGAACTAAACCTACAACTGCAATTTTTTCATACCAAACTGCGTCTGTAAGTTCCAAGTGATGATCGTCTACGACTGGACCATATAATATCTTCCCAACAACCTTAAGTATATAAACAGCAGTAATCACAATTGACGAACATGCCATTATCGTTAACACCCTGTGAAACATATCCTGATGTTGGAATGATCCAACAAATATAGTCATTTCTGCGACAAATCCACTCAACCCCGGAAGTCCCAATGAAGCCAAACCGGCAATCACATAACAAACCGATAGGAAAGGCATGATCTTCATTAATCCACCTAACTGTCTGATATCACGGGTATGAGTTCGTCCGTATATCATACCGATCAATGCAAAGAATAAAGCTGTCATCAATCCGTGAGAAAGCATTTGCATGATAGCACCTGTAGTTGCGGTATTATTCATCATCAGAATAGCGAATAATACCAACCCGCAGTGACTAACGGAAGAGTATGCATTAATATATTTCAAGTCGTTTTGAGCAATAGCACCAAACGCACCGTAAACTACACTGATACCTGTTAAGATTAAGAAAATCCAAGAGAGTTCATTTGCAGCTTCGGGTAACAAATGCATGGCTATACGGAAACATCCGTATCCCCCCAGTTTCATCAAAACCCCTGCGTGAAGCATTGATACTGCGGTAGGTGCCGAAGCATGACCGTCAGGAGACCAAGTATGGAATGGAAATAATGCTCCAAGTACGCCAAACCCTAAGAATGTCAATGGGAATATCCATCGTTGAGCTTCTACCGGAATAGCACTATTTTGAGCAATCTGTAATATATTGAATGTATATTCGCCCGTTGCAGATGAATTAAAGTAAATACCAAATACACCTACTAAAAGGAAAGCAGACCCGCCCATCAGCATCAGGGTCAATTTCATTGCCGAATATTCTTTTTTTCCTGTTCCCCAAAGACCAATCAATAAGTACATAGGAATCAAAGCTATTTCGTAGAAAAAGAACATAGTAAACATATCCAACGAAATAAAGAATCCGTATACTCCCACGGCAAGCAAAGTAAGCCACATAAAGAAATCTTTAGGCAGCGGATCCATATTCCATGAAGCAAATACTCCGGTAAACATGATGATAGCAGTAAGTAACAACATTAATACCGATATACCATCGACTCCGACAGCATAATGAATATTGAGTGCTTTAAACCAAACTACATCATATTGGAATAACATGGCACTTGAAGGGTCAGCTTCTCTTGCTCCCAGGAACATAAATAAGAAAACCACCGAAAAAATAAGTTCAATAGCCGTTCCAATGACAGCAACAGTTCTTACTTGCTTGATATTTCTGCATGGAATAAATGCAATTAACATCAGAACGGGAATCAGGACAAATAATGAAAGAATATTCATTGTTTTATAATTTAAGAGGTCATAGACCTATTTAAAGTTGACAGGTATACTAGTTTACTTAATAACCACAGATATAACATACTAAACAGAACGCAAACACGGCAACAATAACTAAAGCTCCCGACAAGTAAACGCCGGCATATTGTTGTATTCTTCCCGATTGCAATCCTTTGATTTTATCGGAAGTGCTATTGGTTACAAAAGCCAAGGCATTCATAAATCCGTCAACAATAGTATGGTCAAACCAAGCAATAGGCTTAGATATGCAATTAAATATTATTTTGCGTGTAACGAACAACCACAATTCATCGAAATAGAATTTGTGATAAGCCCATTTGTAAAAGTTTCCGACTCCATTCGAAACTCTATCAGGCATATCCGTTTTCTTGAAATACATTGCAGTTGCAATACCAATACCAAGAAGAGCTACCAGTACACTCGAAATAGCCACAGACATATCGATATGTGCTTCAAAAGGCATTCTGTCCGCTGATATAAAATCGGCAAAAGGAACAAATCCCGAGAACACCGAGAATACTGCTAATATGATTAATGGAATTGTCATTGTTGCACCTGCCTCATGTGGAGCATGGTGGTAATGCTTGTTAGTATCATTCCAAAATATTCTGTAATACAAACGGAACATATAAAATGCTGTAAGACCTGCACCTAAGAATAAACATGCAAACAAGAATTTATCGTGGTGTAAAGCCGCAGCTAAAATTTCATCTTTACTAAAGAATCCCGAAAATGGAGGGATACCCGCAATAGCCAGACAAGCAATCAGAAATGTAATGTGTGTGATAGGCAGGAACTTTTTCAGTCCACCCATATCGTCCATTTCATTACTATGCACCGCATGAATAATAGCTCCTGCACCTAAGAACAGCAATGCTTTAAAGAATGCGTGTGTAAACAAGTGAAACATAGATGCCATATAACCTAATCCATCGTGACCGGAGTAACCCGATACTCCCAATGCTGTGATCATATATGCAATCTGAGAAATTGTAGAGAAGGCTAATACCCGTTTAATATCCGTCTGTGTACAAGCCACTATAGCAGCATACACAGAGGTTATACCTCCAACATAACCGATAATGGTCAGCACTTCAGGTGCACCGAAAAGATATATAGGGAATAAACGTGCTACAAGAAATACCCCTGCAACAACCATCGTTGCAGCATGGATCAGTGCCGAAGCAGGTGTTGGTCCTTCCATCGCATCGGGTAACCAAATATGGAAAGGCATCATTGCCGATTTACCGGCACCACCCATAAATATAAATAACATTGCCCAAGTTAAAGCTGATATCCCTAAGAACGAAGCTCCCACAAAACTGGATAAATACGGAGCATCCAAAGCAGTTAAAGTTTGGAAGTCGAATGTTCCCGAATAATATGACAATATAAGTATACCTACAAGGAAGAATAAGTCTGCAAAACGAGTTACAATAAATGCTTTCTTAGAAGCAGCCACCGCACTAGGTTTAGTATAATAGAAACTGATAAGTGAGTAAGAAGAAACTCCCACTAACTCCCAGAATATATACATTTGAAAGATGTTAGTAGCAACTACCAATCCTAACATAGAAAAAGAAAACAGAGAAAGAAAAGCGTAATAACGTTGAAAACCTTTCTCTCCTTTCATATAGCCGAGACTATATATATGCACCATTAACGAAACTGTAGTAATAACTACAAGCATCATCACCGAAATAGGATCTAACATGATTCCCAAATCGATATGCAATTTGTCTGTAAACTTCAACCATTGGTAAGGCTCAACAGCCATTAATGTTTCGTAGGCTCCCGAAGCACCTTTTCCTATTCTGAAAAAGTATTCATAAGCAGTAAAGTACGACAATGCCGTCATAACTGCCAGAGACAAGGTACCGAGAGTTCCGGCAATGATTGGTTTCATTTTACCTCCCAACAGTCCCAATATAAGGAACATGATTGCCGGTAGTACGATGATTAATAATGTATAAGACATATCTATATCGTTATTTAAGGTCTCAGACCTTTTTATTACTTTGGTAAGTATAAGTACAACTGCTAGTCATAATTGAACAATATTGCATAGATACCTACTGTTATTTAAAATTAGGTCAGCGACCTTATTAATGTTTCATATTTGTTATGTTCTCATCTATATATACGCTCTTCACGTTGCGATATATAGTTATGATAATGGCAATAGCGATAGCTGTTTCTGCAGCGGCTACAGCGATAGAGAACAGAGCAAAGAAGAGCCCTTCGAAATGACCGGGATATAAAAACCGGTTAAAAATCACAAAATTCAAGTCTGCGGCATTCAGCATCAATTCCATTGACATCAGTACCATCAACATGTTTTTTCGAGACAGAAAACCATATACCCCAATAAAAAACATAAGTGTACTTACTGTCAAATATGCTTCCATGGGAACGGAAAAGGTTTCTACTAGAAATTCATTCATAATTGTATATTAATTAGTTTACAAGTTGACGAGTTTACAAGTTGACGGATTAATCCTTATGTGCTTGTTTACTCGTTTACTTGTCATCTTGTTTACTATTTTATCTTTTACGGGCAATCATAATACCACCTATTATACAAGCCAGCAGCAATAAACTGATAGCTTCGAAAGGAAGTAGGTATTGATATTTCTCAGTACCCATCATAGTTGTACCCAATTGAGTCATGTCTATCGCCGAATCCGCATAAGTATAAAGGCGAGAAACGTTATAATAGATAATATGACCACAAATGCCTAAACCGACTACTGCCACAAGAGCAGCTAATATCATTCGACCGGGTTTTTCGTATTTCACTTCCACACCGGGATCATTAGTCAATAAGATCGAAAATATATACAAGACCATAATACCGCCTGCATATACCGCCACCTGCACTGCTGCCAAAAACTGATAATCCATCAACAGATACAGACCTGCTGTTGCTATCAACACAAACAGCAAATAAGTTGCCGAACGGATAATCATTTGAGTAGTAACTGCCAGTAATGAAAATACGACAATTACAATTGCTAACACACCAAATATAATAAACTCTGCCATAATCAACCTTTACGTATTTTGATTATTATTCTTTTGTTACATTATCAGAAGTTGCATTGTCTGCACTTTCCTGATTTATGATATTCTCTTTCTTTTCTGATTCTACCGGTGCAGATGGAGCAACGGCTGGTTTAGATTCAGCCGGAGGGGTTTCGACCGCAGCAGGTTTCTCTGCTACAGGTTTAGGCTCTGGCTTTTTCTTTTCACGAAGTTTCGATCCAATATGATTCAATTTCATATTCAGCTTACCTCTGGTAAATACCGAACTTTCAAATGTATTATCAAATTTGATAGCATCCGAAGGGCAAGTCAACACACATAAGTTACAGAATGTACAAGAACCCAGATTGTAGTAGTATTCATCAAGAATTTTCTTCTTTTTACCTTCCTCTGTTTCGATTGTCTTAGACTTGATTACGATTGTTCCATTCGGACAATTCATCTGACAGATGCCACAAGAAGTACAAGCATGCTCGTTATTTTGGTCGTGAGGCATTACCAACTCTCCACGAAATCGATCCGAAATAACCAAAGTAGCTCTGTTCTCAGGATACTGTTGTGTGATCTTTTTAGTAAATAGCTCCTTCCAAGTTACTGACATACCCGTAAGCAGGGCACCAATACCTTGAAATAAACCTTTAAAATATTGTGATACAGAACTCATCTTTATTCAGCTATAAATTTAAATATACTAGGAAATATATCTTCTAATGTTAGACCTGCTAGTACGATAATTACCATAAGCAGTAGGTTAAACATATTAATAGGCAACAGGTACTTCCACTCAAGATTCAATAATTGGTCGATACGTAAACGAGGGAATGTCCATCTAACCCATAAGCTTAGAAATACCAGACATCCTGCTTTACCAAAGAACCATATATAAGAAGGAATATAATTCATTACTTCATTGAATCCATCGAACCCTTTTAATTGAATAGGCATCCACCCTCCAAGAAAAACAGTTGTAGCAATCGCTGCAATAATAAACATATTCAAATATTCAGCCAAATAGAAGAATCCGAATTGCAGACCCGAATATTCGGTGTGATATCCTGCTGTAAGTTCCGATTCAGCTTCCGGTAAGTCAAAAGGTCCACGGTTTGTTTCGGCGTGTCCCGATATAAGATATATAACGAATGCTATCACCGAGGCAATATGCCCATTAAATAGATTCCAGCAATATGTTTGGCTTTCGATTATTGTAGAAAATTGCATCGATCCCGATAGTACAACCATCGTTATCAAAGCAAAACCTGCAGACAATTCGTAACTGATAAACTGCGCCCCGCTTCGCATAGCACCAATCATCGAATATTTATTGTTACTCGACCATCCTGCCAACAGAACCCCGATAATACCTAGTGATGATACTGCAACAATGTAGAATACTCCGATATTAAAGTCGACAGCTTGCAAACCTCGCCCGAAAGGGATGGCTCCAAATGTCAGCATCGAAGCAACAATCATAAAGAATGGAGCAGCATAGAAAAGGAACTTATCTACATTGTCAACATGAATAATCTCCTTCAAAAGGATCTTAACCATATCGGCAACACTTTGCACCATACCATATTTCCCAACGCGATTAGGTCCTAAACGACATTGAAAGAATCCGGTAATTTTCCGTTCTACATAAATTAAGATTAAAGCTAATACCGCATAGGCTGTCAATAAAGCAGCACCTATCAATACAAATTCGATAAATAATACCCAAAACTCGGATAATCCCCAAGTTTCCCGAAGTAAGCTATCGATTAAGGCAGTCAAACGTGAAAGTTCCAACATATATCTTTAAATATAATAACTAATCTATTAAAGGTCTCAGACCTCTTTATTGCTTTGGCTAGTATAACAACTACAATTTGTTATAACTTAAAATGTATCATTAAATAGGATCATATACTTAATCCGACTCTACAAAAGGTACGACCTTTAACGGTCAATATCGGGTATCACATAATCCATCGATCCACCAATACCGATTAGATCCGAAAGTTTTTCTCCTGCACAAAGAGTTGGCATTGCAGAAACCAGAGCCATCGATGGTGATCTGAATTTCAAACGATAAGGAGTTTTATCTCCACGGCTTTCAATAAAGACACCGAATTCTCCGCGAGCAGCTTCCACTCGTTGTGAATATTCCCCTTCAGGCAATTTTATAATAGCTTTTACTTTTGCCAAGAAATCTCCGTCAGGTATATTGTCTACTAATTGTTCTAATATTTGTAAAGATTGTTCAATCTCATCCAAGCGATTTAAGTAACGGGAGAATGAATCACCTTCGTGGCGAATCACCTCCTTAAATGTTACTTTATTGTATAAAGCATATGGATGATGTATTCTCAAATCACAAGCAAAGCCGGAAGCACGACCCGCAGGTCCGGTAACAGCATAAGAAATAGCATCTTCTCTTGACAAAATACCAATTCCTTTTAACCTACCAATAATAATAGGATTGCCTGTAACCAGTTTATCATATTCTTTTAGACGTTCTCTCATCTCGGGAATGAAAGCTTTGATGTCTTTCTGAAAATCGGGATGTATATCGAACATTACACCACCGACAACGTTATAGTTTATTATAAGACGACCGCCCGATGTTTTCTCAAAAATATCGAGGATACGTTCACGCTCACGCATTCCATAAATAAAAGCAGTAGTAGCCCCCAGGTCCATACACAGAGTACCCCATGCTATCAGGTGAGAATCAATACGATTCAATTCATCCATAATAGTACGGATATATTGTGCTCTTTCGGGAATTTCTATTTCTGCGGCTTTCTCCACACACATACACAAACCATGACGGTTAATATTGGAAGAAAGGTAATCTAGTCTGTCTGTAAAGTGTAGTATTTGGGGATAAGTAAGATTTTCGCTTAACTTCTCTATACCTCTATGAATATAACCGCTATGAACATCAATCTTCTTCACGATTTCACCCTCTAAGGCTACTCTAAAGTGCATTACACCGTGGGTAGAAGGGTGTTGCGGTCCAATATTTATAATATAATCATCGTCTTCAAATACCTTAACAACCTCTTCCTTCAAACCTTGAGGCGTTTCATAGATACGAGGAGCAGTATCAACCATATCCTTACTTTCAACCGTAACAGGATTTAACGCCGGATCAGCATCATAGTCTTTCCTTAAAGGATAACCTCTCCAATCCTGATTCAGGAAAAATTTACGCATATCAGGATGATTTATAAATCTTATCCCTAATAGAGCATACACTTCTCTTTCGTTAAAATCGGCAGTTTCCCAAAGATCGGTAACTGTATACAATAAAGGGTTAACCCTATCAGCAGTACTTGTCTTTAGAAGTATCTCTACGGAGACATCCTTAGAAGATGACAACAAATAGTTAACACCTAACATTTCACCTCTATCGACCCCTGTTAATTGAACAAGAAAATCAAAAGGAAACTCGGCGTTATAACGTAACGTTTTTGCCAAGTGGTGCAGTTTGTCCGACTCTACAGTCACAGTCAAGACCTTCTTGTCTTCAATAACTGCTTCAGGTACCGTATTTAAGATTAAATTCTTGATATTCTCCATTGATCACTTATAAGGCCTCAGACCTTTTTATTACTTTGGTAAAAGCGTGGCTATAGCCGGTTATAGTTAATCGATTATCCATATTTGTTAATAACAGATATGGGCAATCAAATTTATTTTTTCACTTTAAATAAAAAACGTTCCAGTTTTATCTTACGTTGCAATTGCATCAAGCCATAAAGCAACGATTCGGGACGAGGAGGACAACCGGGTATATACACATCTACGGGAATAAATTCATCAATTCCTTTTACCACGTGGTAAGAGTCGATGAAAGGTCCGCCCGAAATAGCACAACTACCCATAGCCACTACATATTTAGGCTCAGCCATCTGATCATATATACGCTTCAAAAGTGGAGCCATTTTATGTACAATAGTTCCGGCTACCACAACACAGTCTGCCTGACGGGGACTATTACGGGTAACTTCCATTCCAAAACGTGCTATATCGTATTTTGCTGCTGCTGTTGCCATAAATTCGATACCACAACAACTGGTTGCAAAGGCCAAAGGCCAGATTGAATTTGAACGACCCCAATTAATAAGATCATCTAACTTACCGACAATTATTCCGACTCCATTCGCCTGAAGTTCTTTTACATAATCTTCAAGATACTCGTTATCACGAAATTCTTCGTTAGGAATTCCTTTTATATATACATTCTTTACTTCCATTGCAATGCTCCTTTCCTCCAGGCATAAGCTAATCCTAAACCTAGAATCAACAAGAAAAATAATATACTATACAATCCTGCCATACCTAAATCCCGAACTACAGTAGCCCAGGGAAATAAGAAAATAGCTTCCACATCAAACATTAAGTAGAGTATCGCATACAAATAGTAACCCACCCTGAATTGCATCCAAGACGTTCCCTTTGTTGGGATACCACATTCGTACGCTTGTCCCTTTTGCGCATTAAAAGAACTGGGAGACAATAAAATTGCCATCCCTAAACCGGCACAAACCAGAAGCAGTCCAGTAACAAAAACAACTAAAAATAAAGCAGAATTCATATACTTGATTATTCAAAAAGGCTATACATTATAAGATCGAAAAGACAAATGACGGGCAAAAGTATCAACTGCACTTGTCATAATCGATGCAAAAGTAAGTCTTTTTTTTAATGAACAAAATAAATACCCACAAAAGTACATCTTTCATAGATTCAATCTATAACTATCCGAAATATATGTAAATCAAGATTAATCTTTAAGAATATTTAAACTAAAACAATCAACTAATAAACTAAAATTGTACTTTTGCGAATACTCACAAATAAAACACGCGGGTTAAATTATTGTTGGTTACAGACATTATTAATAGAATACTAAGATATGGGTACAATAGACTGGGCAAATTTATCTTTTGGATATTTAAAAACCGACTTTAATGTTCGGAGCTATTTCAAAGACGGAAAGTGGAGCACTCCTACAGAAAGCTCATCCGAAACAATCGAACTTCACATGGCTGCAACTTGCCTGCATTATGGTCAAGAGGCCTTTGAAGGATTAAAAGCATTCAGAGGCAAGGATGGTAAAATACGAATTTTCAGGATGAGAGAAAATTCTCTCCGCATGCAGTCTTCTTGCCGAGGTATTATGATGCAGGAACTTCCCAATGAGGTTTTTGAAGAATCGGTTCTCAAAGCAGTCAAACTCAATGAAAAATTTGTTCCACCTTACGAAAGTGGAGCAGCCTTATATATACGCCCTCTACTAATAGGTATTAGTCCACAAGTAGGAGTAAAGCCTTCATCCGAATATCTATTTGTAGTTTTCGTAACCCCTGTAGGTCCTTACTTCAAAGAAGGATTCAAACCAACCCCTCTTGTTATCTTCAGAAGTTTCGACAGGGCTGCACCATTAGGCACGGGCACTTATAAAATAGGCGGAAATTATGCCGCAAGTTTAACTGCCGGCCACAAAGCCCACGAGATGGGTTACTCAGCAGTATTGTATCTAGACCCTAAAGAGAAAAAATATATAGACGAAGGTGGACCCGCCAATTTTTTTGCTATAAAAAACAATACCTATATAACACCTGAGTCAACTTCGATACTTCCATCTATTACTAACAATAGCCTGATGCAATTGGCCGAGGATTTAGGAATGAAGGTTGAGCGACGACCAATACCCGAAGACGAATTGGGTTCTTTCGAAGAAGCCGGCATCTGTGGAACAGCAGCAGTAATCAGTCCGGTTGAAAGAATTGATGATTTAGAAGAAAACAAATCTTACTCTTTTGTTAAAAACGGACAAGCCGGACCGGTATCCACTCTTCTTTACAATAAACTGAGAGCAATACAATACGGAGATGAGCCCGACACACACAATTGGGTCACTATACTTGAATAAGTATTTTAACTATTTCACGAATCAATAGGTTAAATTAATGCAGCCAGAGCAATCACAAATGATATTACGAACAGAGGACTTGGTGAAAAAATACAAATCCCGAACGGTCGTCAATCATGTTTCAATAGAAGTTAAGCAAGGAGAAATTGTAGGTTTACTTGGTCCAAATGGAGCTGGTAAAACTACAACATTCTATATGACTGTAGGATTAGTTATGCCGAATCAGGGACGTATATTCCTCAATGATCAGGAGATAACGAAATACCCTGTATATAAACGTGCTCAAAACGGAATCGGATATCTGGCGCAGGAAGCATCTATATTTCGAAAACTGACAGTAGAAGACAATATCAAATCAGTCCTGGAAATGACAGGACAATCTAAAGAATATCAAAAAGAAAAACTAGAAAGTCTTATTTCTGAATTCGGACTGCACAAAGTCCGTAAAAATCTGGGAGACAGACTTTCGGGGGGGGAAAGAAGACGTGCCGAAATAGCCCGTTGCCTCGCCATAAACCCCAAGTTTATTATGCTCGATGAACCTTTTGCGGGAGTAGACCCTATAGCCGTACAAGACATTCAAGAGATTGTAGCAAAATTAAAATACAAAAATATTGGTATTCTAATCACCGATCATAATGTAGATGAGACCCTAAGTATCACAGACCGTGCTTATTTGTTATTCGAGGGTAAAGTCTTATTTCAAGGCACAGCCCAAGAATTGGCCGAAAACGAAATAGTAAGAGAAAAATATCTAGGTCGGGACTTCCAGCTAAAACGTAGAAGTTTTGAGCATCTAAAAGAATCGGACACTCCTCAAACCGGAGTATCCGATATTATAGAGGGCGGTATTGACCTCTTTTTATAAGCATTTAACTGATTTCATTCAAAGGAAAATATTTTTTTATATCTTTGCCTTTCAATATGGGACGATTACTCGCAATAGATTATGGAACAAAACGTACAGGATTAGCTGTCACAGATCCCTTAAGAATTATTGCAACAGGACTAACAACAGTACCAACTCATACACTATTAACATATTTAAAAGACTATTTCGGAAAAGAGCCTGTCGATTATGTAATTATCGGCATGCCTAAACAAATGAACAATGAGTTTTCCGAAAACATGAGGCATATAGAACCCTTTGTGAAAAAGTTCGGTGCTCAGTTTCCCCACATTCCTATCGAATATTACGATGAACGTTTTACTTCTGTAATAGCTCAAAGATCGATGATCGAAAGTGGGATGAAAAAAAAAGACCGTCAAAACAAAGCGATTATTGACGAAATTAGTGCAACTATTATATTACAAGACTACATGGAAAGTCTTACATACAAAAATAAGAATTTATGATACTTCCAATATATCTCTACGGTCAACCGGTATTGAGAAAAGTGGCTCACAATATAGAAAAAGATTACCCAAATCTAAGTGAGCTTGTTCAAAACATGTTCGAAACAATGTACAATGCAGATGGAGTCGGATTAGCTGCACCACAAATAGGATTGGATATCCGTCTTTTTGTTGTTGACTTAGAACCCTTGGCTGAAGATAATGAAAAATATCACGGATTTAAAAAAGCATTCATTAATGCTGAGATTATTGAAAGGACCGGAGAAATAACATCTGTTCAGGAAGGATGCCTCAGTATTCCAGGTATCAATGAAAGTGTTCCCAGAGAAGAAACGATTAAAATCAAATATTTTGATGAAAATTTCGTTGAACATGAAGAGATATACTCAGATTTTTTTGCACGCTGTATCCAACATGAATATGATCATATAGAGGGCAAACTATTTATAGATAAAATCTCAGGTATCAGAAAACAATTAATAAAATCGAAGTTAAATAATCTTATAAAAGGGCGAGTAAATTGCTCTTACAGAACAAAAGCTATTCAAAACAAACCTTGAGACTTATGAAAATTAAACTGCTATTATTGCAAATAGTTATAATATCTCTGTTGAGCTCCTGCGTTACGCCCAAAGACACTAATCTTCTTCAAGATATAAAGAAGGACTATCCTATCGATGTAAATCTGAACAATGATTATAAGATCATCATAGGAGATCAACTTGTACTTCGGATATATACACTTGATGAAAGTATGAGAGAACTCTTTGCTGTATATATCGTGAATCAATCTTCAGGAATAAGCGGTGCCTCTTCAAGTCAAACGAGTCCGAATGTCCTGAATGTTTACTCAGATGGAACTGTCAAAATCCCCTATTTGGGTAAAATTTTAGTGGAAGGTTACACCACGAACGAAGCAAAAAAGATTATAGAAGAGCGGTTTTCCACCTTTTCACCTAACATCGTGATTGAATTAAACTTACAAAACCGTTTCTTTAGTGTACTCGGGGAAGCCGGACAAAGCAGAGTTGCAATGAACCTCCCTAAGCTTACGATATTTCAGGCGTTGGCAATGACAGGGCCTATAAAGACTTTCGGAGACCATAAGAAAGTCAAAATTATCAGACAGACACCCAATGGAACAGAAGTCAAAACTTTTGATATACGATCTAAAGACATCGTTGATTCAGAATACTACTACATACAACCGAATGACGTTATATATGTATCGGAAAAAACCAATACATTCTTCTTCGGACGTATAACCTCTTTCACCGGAGTCTTAGGTTTAGTCGGACTTCTCGGTACAATAACCGGATTAATAGCTTTAATTTCAAGATTATAAAAATGAAAAAAGAATTCACATATTTTTATTATTGCTTAATTATTGGATTAACAATGGTATTACACAGCTCGTGTACATCACCAAAAACGACCAATTTATTGCAAGATAAAGGCCCTCTATACGCAGCAAAACCTTTTGAGGATTATAAACTTCAAATAAATGATGAGATATCGTGTTCGATACTAACGAGCAATAAAGATTTTTCTGATGTGTTCAATGGAGTTGTGTCAACTAGCATAGGAGGCAACAGAGCAACTTACGCGATAGTCGAAACAGGAGACATCTCAATTCCTTTTTTTGGAGAAGTTCAAATTCTTGGACTAACAATTCCTGAAGCAGAAGACGTTATTCAGAATAAAATGAGACAAGCTATACCCGACGCTCAGGTTAAGGTTTTTTTGAACAATAATTACTATTATATTGTTTCAAGTCAACAGAATGGACGCCGAGAAATATATAAAGATAATATGACTATATTTCAGGCGTTGGCTATAAATGGAAAACCAGGCCCGGATTTAGAATTAGAGAAAGTAAAAATCATACGGCTTGATGAAACAGGAAGATCAATCATAAAAGAATTTGACCTGAGAGCCGAATCAATTATCGAATCTGAATTTTACTATATCAAACCGAATGATATGATTTATTATGCAACCAGTAAAAGAGCTTTCTTCCGCATAACTTCTGTCACAGGATTGATCACAACAATAACAGCTCCAATATTTGCTGTACTTTCAATAATAGCTATTTCCAATCGACTAAATTAAACCAATATAATTTAAGGATTTTACGAAATCATGGAACAAAATATAAACAGGCCAGCCGACTTTGGCACAGACCCATACTTTGATGAAGTCCAAGCAAAGACAAAATTTACTTTTGATTTTGTTTTATGGTTCTATCGAATACTTAAATACTGGTATTTATTTGCTTTATCATTAGCTCTCTTTTTAGGTTATGCCTATATCAAGAACAAGAGCTGGACACCATTATATCAGTCGGGAGCAGTTCTTATGATGGAAAGCCGGGGAAACGCGGGAGTTGCAATCGGATCTGTTCAGCTGGGTACGCTGGTTCAGAACTCGATAAATCAGCAAATGCTACTCAATTCGTACGATATGGTTGTTCGTGCCGTTGCCAAGTTACCGCAAATGCGAGTGGATTACTTTAAGAAAAGCAAATTTAAAGTTGAAAACTGGTATGGAGTAACTCCTGTAACAATTGAGGCCAAATACGTTGCACCCAGTGCATATAGTATTGTTTTCGAAATAGAACCCATAAACAGTGAAAAATGCAGAATTTTTTATGAGGGGTCGGAAACAACGCAGCCATTCTCTATGGAAGTTCCTTATGACCAATTTGTTCAAGAACCTCGTTTTTATATAAAAATAACCAAATCTCCTCGATTTGCACCAAATTTTGAACCTTTCAGCTTTAGATTTGTGTCCAAGGAAGAACTAATCGGACGTTATTCGGGCAGAATATCATCCGGCTTGGTTAGAGACGGCTCTACCGCATTAGGTATATCTATATTCGGAAGCAGCCCGGCGCAGGATGTTGATTTCTTACGTGCACTATTGCAAGAGTTTGAGGAGTATAATTTAACATTGAAAAACGAAGCTGCCGACAGAACAATTGCCTTTATAGACAAACAGATGGGAATCATAGCCGATTCATTGCAACAATCGGAAATAATTTTCAAGGATTTTCAGGATGAGACCGGATTATATAGAATAACAAAGTCTGATGGTCGGGTTGAGTTGGAATCAGTTATGAAATCGATCGGAGAGGTTAAAGCTCAAGAAGATTTAATACTAAGGCTCACCGATGAAATCAGTAATTCTATATTAAACAAAACAGAGCTTATAGACCCTACAGCTTTAGGATTAAATGAGCCTAAATTAGCACGGTCGATAGGCGAATACAACAATCTGGTAAATAAACTCTCAAGCATGGGAAGTGCACATCCTATGTATGCAAAGAGTGAGCAGTCTTTAACAAATTTAAGAATTAACATACTTGAAGAACTAAGAGCTCTTCAGGATCGAGTACAAAATAAAAAAGAAAGCTTAGACAATAACACAAAAGAAATTGAGGATAAAATGGCCACTCTGCCTGCTCAGGAGCGGGAATATATCCGCTACGAAAAAAGATATCAGGTAAATGATGCTTATTATACCTATTTGAGACAAAGAAGGTATGAGGCCACAATACAGAAAGCATCTAACATACCTGATAACTTTATAATGGAAGCACCCAGACAAAAAGGAGGCCCTGTAAATGGAGATGAAAAAAGGAAAAATTACACATTTTACTTTTTTATCGGATTAGGTTTGCCGTTACTGTTTGTGATTGCTAAAGAGGAAATATTTAATCTTGTCATATCGACCAAAGAAGATTGCGAACGCCTATCGGGTCTGCCGGTAATAGGTACTATCGAAAATATATCTAAGAAGCTCTCCTCTTCGGGTTCAACAACTCTGGTTAAAAACTTCCCTAAATCCAGCTTTGCCGAATCGTTTCGGAATATGCGAATCAGGATAGAGTATATAGCCCAGAAAGAAACGGGTATCTCGACTTTGATAACATCTGCCGAACCCGGCGATGGTAAAACATTTATAGCAGGAAATATAGCCTCGGTATACCAATTAACCGGAAAGAAGGTAGTTTTAATTGACTTTGACTTAAGACGTCCCTCAGTAGGAAAACTACTAAGTATAGAAAGCAAAAAAGGAGTGTCGAACTACCTGATAGGACAGGTTACTCTGGATGAAATAACGATAACTCACCCCGAATATGAGTTTGATGTAATTACGGCAGGAACATTGCCTCCGAATCCGAGTGAGTTAATTAAAACTAAAAAGACAAAGGATCTGCTAGATCATTTGAAGAGCAAATACGATTATGTGATAGTAGACTGTAGCCCCATAGGGTTAGTCTCCGATGCATATATCCTATCGAAATATGTGGATACAACTCTATTTGTTGTCCGCAGAGGTAAAACGAACAAGGCCTTTTTCAAGAGTGTTGTCAGCCAGATGCGTAATGACGGCTTAGAACATGCTGCATTAGTCTTTAATGATGTAAAAGGACGAGAGGGATATTATGGAACATCGAGGTACTACGGTGATAAATCCTACTACCTGAAACGGAACTCGTATTACCATGACGACTATTTTGAAAAATAAAAATATATAAAAAGAGAGGCTTCAAATGCCTCTCTTTTAGTTTATATACATAGAATTTATATATTTGCCTTGAATAAGTAAAAGCAAGTATTTAATGATCGTTTTTAGTAAATAAGCAAACCGGTTGATAAGTAAACAAAACTTGTCTGTTCGCAACTTGTCTACTTGCAACCTGTAACTATTTAACTATACTTGCCAAAGCAATAAATAGGTCTGTGACCTTAACATTTTATAGAATCGTGAAGAAATATCTATTAATACTTTTTACGCTCTTTCAGTCGATAATACTCTCTGCACAGATTAACACAGACAGAGTTACATTAATCGGACGTAATGCATTGTATTTTGAGGATTATATCCTTGCAATACAATACTTTAATCAGGTAATCAAATCGAAACCATATCTGGCCGAACCCTATTTCTACAGAGCGGTTGCCAAATATTATCTTGACGATTTCAAAGGAGCGGACGAAGATTGCTCGCAATGTATCGAGCGAAATCCCTTTTTCACCAATGCTTATCAACTACGTGCTGATGCCCGTCAGAATCAAAA
This sequence comes from Indolivaga alginatilytica, assembly GCF_003201355.1. Lineage (GTDB taxonomy): Bacteria > Bacteroidota > Bacteroidia > Bacteroidales > Dysgonomonadaceae > Dysgonomonas_A > Dysgonomonas_A alginatilytica. Next base: position 4,102 of record NZ_QICL01000016.1, on the reverse strand, counting down.
AGATTACGACGGAGCCTTAGAAGACTATAAAGTAAGCCTCAAAAATAATCCGGATGATAAATTTATCCTGATAAATATGGGTATAGTCAATATCGAAAAGAAAGATTATGACGAAGCCGAAAAGAACTTGGACAGATTGGTTCAAACGAATCCGAATTATACACAGGGGATATTAACCCGTGGAAGTTTGTATCTGGAAAGAGGCGATACCATTAAGGCTTTAGAAAGTTACAGCAAGGCAATTGACAAAGACAAGTATTTTGCTCCTGCTTATTCTATGCGTGCATCCACCTATTTTGCACAGAAGGAATACGAGAAAGCCCTTACCGATTTTGATGAGGCCATAAAGCTCGATCCTATGATAACGGGCAATTATATCAACCGCGGGCTTACCAAATACTACAAGAACGACCTGAGAGGAGCGATGGCAGATTATGATCACGTGGTAGATATAGAACCTAAGAATCACATAGCACATTTCAACAGGGCTCTTTTACGTGCTCAGGTTGGAGATGACAATAAAGCGATAGCCGATTTTGACTTTGTTATACAAAACGAGCCTGACAACTTCATTGCTTATATGAACAGAGGTATACTGAAAAACAATATCGGTGATATAAAAGGTGCATTGAACGACATAAATATAGTATTGAAAGAGTATCCTGATTTCTATCAGGGATTTTATCTGAGATCCGAGATTAAACGTAAACAAAACGATTTACGCAATGCGGAACAGGATTATCTGTATGCCCGACGAAAAGAAGAACAAACCAAGAAAGATGCATTTGCAGGAAAAGACAAAGAGTCGGATAAAACGAGGGAGAAATCGGATAAAACGATTGACAAGTTCAACCTGCTTGTTGTAGCAGACAAGGAAGAGGAAGAAAAGAGCAAATACAATAGTGAAACCCGTGGAAAAGTTCAAAACAAGCAAGTTAATACTGAACTGGCTCCGACATTCATTGTATCGTATTATGAGAAAGTGAATGATTTGCAAAAATTCATCCACTACAACCAAGATCTTGAGAACCTCAATAAACAAAATATTCTCAGCAGAAAACTGATTATTACGAATCAGGAAGTAGCATTGGATAGTGCACAGATTGCAACACATTTTACATCTATCAACGAATATTCGAAATTGATTGATGAACAACCGGAAAAAGCAATCTTATATTTTGCCAGAGGTATCGATTATATGCTGGTGCAGGATTTCAACAGTGCGATTGAAGATTTCAGAAAAGCAACAGTCATCGATCCTAAGTTTACACTTGCCTATTTTAATTTGGCAGTGGCATACACCAAGCAGTTAAAATCCAAAGATATTTTCCCTGAGTTGTACAATCAGGCTCCTCAGTCGGAATTAAGTATCAATATGAAACTCGGAGCAGACAAATCCGTGACTACCACATCAGGAACAAATTCGGATGCAGATTCGAAAGCTATGCGTTCGAGACTCGAATATGAATCTATTCTGAAAAGTTACGACCAGCTTATAGAGTTATCTCCCGATTTTACTTTTGCCTATTACAACAGAGCCGAAATAAAATCGATGCAAAAAGATTTCAGATCAGCAATTCTTGATTATAACGAGATATTGCGTCGCGATCCTGAATTTAGTGAGGCTTACTATAACAGGGGCTTAAGCAGATTGCAGGTAAAGGATACCGACCGAGGTCTGGATGATCTCCGCAAAGCAGGTGAACTGGGAATGGTAAGTGCATATAGTATCATTAAAAGAATGACCGAATAAATAAACTGATCGGATGAAAAAGTCTATATCACATCTCCCATCTACCAATCAGCGGGATTTGCATTATATTGTTGAATCTATCCTGACACGGATCAAACAGACCGAAATGATAATCCTTTTCGGTAGTTATGCCCGTAATGATTATGTGGCATATGATGAAAAGTATGAGTTTGGCAAAATACAGTTCTATGTAAGCGATTATGATATATTGGTTGTAACAAGTGGAGTTTCGGACGGTGTTGCAATCAGAGCTCTCAGCAATGTGGAAGATATGTATTATGACAGGGCGAAAGACCCCGATAGGCAACCACCCGTTCAGTTTATCAGCGATGATATGAAAAAGCTGAACAAATATCTGAAAGAAGGTAGGTATTTTTACACCCAAATAAAACAAGAAGGTGTTGTATTATATGATAGCGGAAAACACAAGCTTGCCCGAAGACGCAAACTTAGTTTTGAAGAAATAAAGCAACAAGCTCAAGAATATTTCGATGATAAATATCATAGCGGAGATGTTTTTATCCAAAACACATTATTCAATTATGGTATAAAAGAATATAGAACAGCCTCTTTTATGCTACATCAAGCTTGTGAAAATTATATATATGCTATCCGGTTGGTTTTTACATTAGAAAATCCAAAACAACATAATCTCACTAAACTACTAAACTCAGTAAAGAAATATTCTCATGAGTTTATAAAAGTCTTTCCACAAGATACACCCGAAGAAAAACGCCTTTTCGAGCTTGTCAAAGCTGCTTATGTAAACGGCAGATACGACCCCGATTTTGTAGTCACCAAAGACGATATAGATACTTTGATCCCGAAAATAGAACTACTGAGAGATATTACCAAACGTATTTGTGAACAGAAGATCAAAGAATATGGGGAAATGGAGTAAAAGGCTAAAATAGAGCTAATTAATAACCTTTCATCTTAATATAACCTTGACGGATCAACATTAACCAACTAATTATGAATAAGATATACACTCTTATTTTGCTTATTTTCGTTAGCTTTGGAAGCTATTCACAACAAAATTTTTATACCCCTGAGAATTTATATTCCGAAATACCTGATTCGGTAAAGAATGAAATCATAACTTTATTGAACACACTCTTTGAAGGTATCGCAAACGAAAATATTCCCACAAATTTACTTGACAATCGGGATATTGATTTCAACACGAATTATTTCAAGAGTCTGGGATGGATTACCAGACCCGATACCACATCCAATTATCCGCATCCGCAAATACTTAATATCTATAAACTAACAGCAAGTGACGACTATAATATTACACTGGCTTACAGTAAATCGCAGAACGATTCTGTTCCTCCTGCCATCTATGGTATATATACATTCTTTGCAACAAAAAACAACGGAAAATTTGTATTCTCAACACCATTGAAACATAGAACAAGGTCATGGAAATCAAAGGATATTGATGAGATAACTTTTTATTATCCTGACAACCTAAACATGGAACGTGCATCTAATTTTGTACAAAAGAACAGAGCTATGGCATCAAAATTCGGATTGCCTATAATCAACTACAAAGTTTATGTAACAAATAATTATCAGGAATCTCTTAACCTTTTGGGGGTCGATTATGAGTATGGGAATAACGGTATCATTAATCGGGGATATATTGTCAATCCCAACACATTATTCGTCGTCAGAGGAAATGAAGATTTCTCGCATGATGCACTGCATATGTATGCTTACCAAATAAGAGATAAACGTAATGTTACCGCAGAGGAAGGATTAGCGTATACATGGGGAGATGCATATTACACGGATATAAACGGATATATACCCAATCAAAGTGATCTGATACTTGAATTGCGACAATACCTTAAAGATCATCCCAGTGAAACATTATTGGATATATTTAATAGTAATCCACGTTTTTTCAGTTACTCGGAACGAATATCCCCCAAATCAACTATATCAGGGGTTATCTGTGATGAAATAGAACGGATAAAAGGAACTGAGGGAATCATTGAACTATTGAACTGCGGACAGGGAGATGATAACTATTTTATTTCTATTGAAAAACTTATTGGAATTAACCGTGACAATTTTAATGAGAAGGTTATGCCGTTAATAATGCACAAAGAAATTTATTAAACAGCATCTAAAGCGCTTTTATCTATTAACAAAGGCTTTAAGTATAAAAAACACTCAAAAAAGTAACAATGAACTTGGCTGTAGGGGCAGGATAAAAAGCGGGTAAAAAGTGTCACTTTTGCTCAGTACATGACAAAAAAAGAGCAATAAATCAGGTAATTTATTGATAATAAGTGATTTTTCATTTTGAAAAGACCTTGATTTTACGTATCTTAG
>NZ_QICL01000015.1 GCF_003201355.1 Indolivaga alginatilytica | reverse complement strand
ACAACAATATCAAGCTGGATAGCTTTCAATTACATGGCTTTTATAATTATATTTTTAAAGAAAATTCACAAAAATAAAAAGTCTAGATGACTTCTCTAATAAGAGCATCCATACTAAATAAATGTTTCTGTTATTGTTATCTATTATAACAAATATTTTTCAAAAGTAATCAATTCAATCTATTTATTATAAATAAGTTTTGCTAAAAATTGAGACATTGATTTTTTTATTGAAAATTATATTTTTTAATAAAAAAAAAGAGCTTCTGGGATATCAGAAACTCTTTTTGTTATACTTTGTGTAACTTTTATTACACTGTAACTTCTTTTCTTTTGGGCTCAACTTTGAGCTTTTCTCCTTCTTTATCCAATATTGCCTCAATTACATCTCCTTGTTGAAGTGCACCGGACAAGATAAGTTCAGCGATTTCATCTTCGAGATAAGTTTGGATGGCACGTTTTAGAGGTCTTGCTCCAAATTGTGCGTCGTATCCTTTCTCAGCAATAAAGTCTTTAGCTTCATTCGTTACCTCAAGAGTATATCCCAATGCAAATATTCGTTTGTAGAAATCCGACATATCAATATCAATAATCTTGTTGATCGATTCTTTGTTAAGTTGGTCGAATATTACAATATCATCAATACGATTGATAAACTCAGGCGAGAATGATTTATTCAAAGCTTTTTGAAGAATACCTCGTGAGTACTCGTTGTTTATGTCTCCCTGAACTGCTCCTGCACTGAAACCAACTCCTTTGCCAAAATCTTTCAACTGACGTGTTCCAACATTAGATGTCATTATCAGAATTGTATTCTTAAAGTCAACCTTATGACCTAAGCTGTCGGTTAAGTGACCTTCGTCAAGTACCTGCAGCAATAGATTGAATACATCAGGGTGAGCTTTTTCGATCTCATCTAAAAGAATTACAGAATAAGGTTTGCGACGAACTTTTTCGGTCATCAATCCACCTTCTTCATAGCCTACGTATCCGGGAGGCGCTCCAACTAAACGAGATACGTTGAATTTCTCCATGTATTCGCTCATATCTATACGAATCAAAGCATCGGCAGAATCGAATAGTTGTTCTGCTATTTTTTTAGCTAAGTGAGTTTTACCTACACCTGTTGGTCCAAGGAACATAAATGTACCGATTGGTTTATTAGGGTCCTTCAATCCTACACGATTGCGTTGTATAGCTTTTACTATTTTATCGATAGCATTGTCTTGTCCCACAACTACAGACTTAAGTGTTCCCTTCATTCCTAATAGTTTCAAACCTTCGGCTTCAGCTATTCGTTGTACGGGTATACCCGATATCATGGAAACAACCTCTGCCACTTTTTCGTCATCCACAATTTGTGGTTGTTCTTTCAGTTGCTTTTCCCAATTGGTTTCCTCTTGTTCCAGTTGAAGTAATAATTGACGTTGTTTATCCCTGAAACTTGCAGCAAGTTCATATTTTTGAGCTTTTACTGCATTTGTTTTCTGGTCAACTACATCTTTCAACTCATTTTCGATTTCCTCTATTACAGGAGGTACATTTATATTAGCTAAATGCATTCTCGAACCGGCTTCGTCTAAAGCATCAATAGCCTTGTCCGGAAAATTACGGTCTGTAATGTATCGGTCTGTCAATTTGACGCACGCTTCCAAAGCTTCATCTGTATATTTTACATTGTGATGCTCTTCGTATTTTTCTTTGATGTTTCTCAAGATTTGAAGAGTTTCCTCTGCAGTAGTGGGTTCTACCATTACTTTCTGGAAACGTCTTTCCAAAGCTCCGTCTTTTTCGATATTCTTTCTGTATTCATCCAAAGTTGTAGCACCAATACATTGTATTTCACCTCTAGCCAGAGCCGGTTTCAACATATTAGCTGCATCAAGTGAGCCTGTAGCTCCTCCAGCCCCTACAATAGTATGAATTTCATCAATAAATAGAATTATATGAGGATTTTTAGAAAGTTCGTTCAAAATGGCTTTGATACGTTCTTCAAATTGTCCTCTGTATTTGGTACCTGCAACCACAGAAGCCATATCTAATGATATTACCCGTTTGTCGAATAATACACGCGAGACTTTCTTCTGAGTAATGCGCAAAGCCAATCCTTCTACTATTGCCGATTTTCCAACACCGGGTTCTCCTATTAATATAGGGTTATTCTTTTTACGGCGACTCAATATTTGAGCCAGTCTTTCGATTTCTTTATCTCTACCCACAATAGGGTCAAGTTTGTTTTCGAGAGCGGCTTTAGTCATGTCTGAGCCGAAGTTATCTAATACAGGTGTATCGGATGACTGACGCGGTTGTTGTGTATTCACATTTTGATATGACGCACCTTCTGTCGGATCATCATCGTCATCATCGGTAAAATCTGCTCCCATTTTAGGAGACAAATCATTATCTGTGTTTTCGTCTAAATTCTTAATATACATAAATGCTCCTGCGTAATTAAAGTTCTGATTTTCTAAAACTCTGGCAGCAATATTATCACTGTCTTTCAATATGGCTAGAAGTAAATGTTCCGAATCGGTTTCTTTACTCTTAGTCAACCGAGCTTCCAGAATACTTAGTTTAAGTATCTTTTCAGTTCCTTTTGTTAATACAATTTCATTGTTACTACTTGCAGACATATCTTGATGTTCTATGATATGTCTGTCGATATCTAATTTGAGATCATCCAAATCTATTCCTGAGTCACTTAATGCCTGTATGGCCAATCCTTCCCCGTTTCTAAGAATACCAAGCATCAAATGTTCAGGTCCCAGATGTGAGTTTTGGAGACGTCCGGCTTCTTCACGGCTATAGTTCATGATCTTGCGAACTCTTTGTGAGAAATTATTTTCCATAATCTTTTTACCTTTATTCGATGTTTTCTACTATCTACATTTTATACCAGTATTCAACCAGTGCTTGTAGTATTGACTTCCTTTATTATCAAACAAAAATGGTGCCATAAAGTTTATTTGTCCGATAAGTGCTTTTATTTTGATTTTTTTAAGTAATTCTTCATATATGGCTCTAAATCTAGGGTAAAGATATAATTCTTTTGAATACTATATGTTTATAATAAATTAAAAGAATGATTCATAAATACAAAGTATTAGCATCTTGACTATAAATCGTGAAATAGTATAATACACGTCAAAATGAGATTGAATACAATTATTTTTTTTACTTTTGTCATATAAATAAGCATTTAAGCACGCAGAGTTATTTATTACTTTGGTAAGTACAATGACTAAAGCTAATTATGCTTATAAAATATATCATTAAATACTTTCGATTACTTATCATTATATAATGAAATCATCTGAACCAGAGAACTCCAATTCTGAAGGAAAATCCGCAGAGTTAACCTTAGATCAAATTCAAAATTTTGAGGGTAAGTATCCTAAACAACTGTGGTATTTATTTACCGTAGAAATGTGGGAGCGCTTCTGTTTTTATGGGATGCGTGGTATTCTTACTATTTTTATGGTTGATCAATTGTCCCTACATGCTAAGGAAGCCAATCTTAAATATGGGGCAATACAGGCATTTGTATATGCTTTTACTTTTCTGGGAGGTATTTTCGCCGATAAGATATTAGGATTTAAGAAATCTCTGACATTTGGAGCAATAATGATGATCGTGGGTAATGTGTTGATAGCAATCGCACCTCACGATCTTTTTTATATAGGTATTACATTGTCTGTAGTAGGTACAGGATTTTTTAAGCCGAATATATCTTCTATGGTGGGTTACCTGTATAAAGATGGTGATGTAAGGAAAGAAGCCGGATTCAGTATGTTTTATTCTGGCATAAATGTAGGTGCGTTCTTTGGAGGAGCAATCTGTGTTTGGTTAGGAAAAGGATACTCGTGGAGTTATGCCTTTCTGGCTGCAGGTGCTGTTATGGTTTTGGGCTTAATCACATTTACGCTTACTAAAAAGCATCTTGGTCCTATTGGCGATAGTCCGCTAAAAGATTTGGCTCCAAGCAAAAGAAAACTGAAAGAGCTTTATGTATATATTATAGCATTGCTAACAATTCCGTTAATATATATAATGATCCAAAATACTCAGTATACGGATCTTTTTATGTATACAATCGGTCCTGCCGCTTTATTTTATTTCTTTTATCAATTGTTTAAAACAACAACAAAAGAAGCTCGTAAGAAGCTTATGGCAGCATTGATATTAATTCTTCTATCAATTGTGTTTTTCGCGTTTTTCGAGCAGGCAGGAGGTTCTCTGGCTCTTTTTGCTAATGAAAATTTGCGAAGTTCTCTTACTTTTTTCCATATTGATCCCAATATTGTAAATAATGGAGCAAATGCACTTTTTGTTATCCTGTTTAGTCCTTTATTGGGTTTGTTATGGGTTTGGTTGAATAAGAAAAAGATTGAGCCAAATACTGTAGTTAAATTTGGTATTAGCTTTTTACTTTTAGGAGGTTCATTCTTTATTCTATACGGTACTCGTCTATTTGCAGATGAAAGTGGACAAACGTCGCTGAATATATTTGCAAGTGCATATTTTGTTATGACATTAGCCGAATTGTGTTTGTCTCCAATCGGTTTATCTATGATAACCAGCTTATCACCTAAACATTTATCAGGGATGATGATGGGATTATGGTTCTTAGCTAGTGCTTACGGGCAGTATTTAGCAGGTATTATAGGTGCAGGAATATCTAATCCTAATGAACATGCTTCGCTAATGGAAAAACTGTTATCGTATACAGGAGGATATCAACAACTGGCTATCTATGCTTTGATTGTAGGAGTTATTGTTTTGATTATTTCTCCAATCGTTAGGAAATTAATGCAAGAAGTAAAATAATAGATCAAAAATTAATTATGGCAACCAACACAGGACATCCGAAGGGGTTATATCTTCTTTTTGTTACCGAAATGTGGGAACGTTTCAGTTATTATGGCATGAGGGCTTTGTTTGTCCTTTATATGACAAAAGCTTTGCTCTTTGATAAAGCTTACGGGGCACAGATATATGGCAGTTATACCGGACTTGTATATCTAACTCCACTTATTGGAGGTTATATAGCAGACCGATATTGGGGTAACAGGAAGTCGATTGTTGTGGGGGGCTTAATTATGGCTGTCGGTCAATTTTTTATGTTTCTGTCAGGATGTTTTTTCGAGAATGTAAGTTTGGCTACTACGCTTATGCTTGTGGGACTTACGGCTTTAATTTTCGGGAATGGTTTTTTCAAACCGAATATTTCAACAATGGTAGGGCAGTTATATCCCGAAGGTGATAAAAGGGTAGACTCTGCATTTACTATCTTTTATATGGGGATAAATCTGGGTGCTTTTATCGCTCCTTGGCTTTGCGGTATATTTGGAGATACAGGACATCCTGCTGATTTTAAATGGGGATTTTTACTTGCCTGTATAGGTATGTTGATTAGTGTAGTTGTATTTCTGGTGTTTAAAGATAAATATTTATTGAGTCCCGATGGTGGACAAATTGGCGGGAAACCAGATTTAAAGAAAGCTTCAACAGATATTCTTGGTGAAAAGAAGGCTTCCGTATCCAAGAAAGTTATTGGAATGTGGGGAGCTATATGGTTTGTACTTTTAGTTGCTTTCTACTTTTTGTTGGATAAAGACTTGATTGGAGCCTTTATATTTTCGTTGACAATTGCCATGCCCGGATTTATTATATCTGATCCTAGTCTCACGAAAATTGAAAAGAACAGAATATGGGTTATTTATATTGTAGCCTTCTTCGTTATATTTTTCTGGTCGGCTTTTGAACAAGCCGGTGCTTCATTGACTTATTTTGCGGAGGAACAAACCAATAGATCGATTTTTGGTTGGACTATTCCTACATCTGCTTTTCAATCGGTAAATGCTATTGCAATAGTTGTTTTTGCTCCTTTATTTGTTGTGTTGTGGGGATTTCTTAATAAGAGAGGAGCCGAACCTGCATCGCCTTATAAACAATCGATCGGTCTTTTCCTTTTGGCTATCGGATATCTTATTATAGCATTTGGAGTAAAAGGTTTGGAGCCTGGTGTAAAGGTTAGTATGATATGGTTGCTAAGTTTATATACTATACATACATTCGGAGAGTTATGTTTGTCCCCAATCGGTTTGTCGATGGTAAATAAATTGGCACCACTTAAATTTGCGTCGTTGTTGATGGGTGTGTGGTTTTTGAGTAATGCTACAGCCAATAAATTTGCAGGAATGTTGAGTGGATATTATCCCGAAGCATTAATTGAAATTGCCGCCGTGAAAAATGCTGAAGCTAAATATACATTGCAGTTATTACCTGAAAATTTTGCAAGTGCCGAAACTGCTAAAGTTGAGCCCGAAGCTAAACAAACAATTCCTTTTGATAAGATAGTATTCTCAAAAATAGAAAATCCTGAATTAAAAGGGCAGGTGAGAATAGAACTGGAAAAACAGCAAATAGAGAATCCAAAGAGTTTTTTAGGTTATCAGATTTCTAATCTGTACGATTTCTTTATGTTATTTGTCTTTATGGCGGGTATTGCATCAGTTATATTATTCTTTTTGAGTAAAAAATTAGTTAAGTTAATGGAAGGGGTTGTATAGAAACAGAAAACTTTTCCTTAATAAAAAATATGTAAAAAACCTCTTTAGGATTATTCTGAAAGAGGTTTTTTTGTTTGCGAAAGATTTAACACGTTCTAATCTCTATTCCTAAGAAGATTTGATATTTTTGTAAGTAATGCGAATCAGTGGTTAAGTTTATCTATCAATAAACAGTGATCAGGATACAGAAATCAGAGAAAATGAAACTTGTATCAAAAGTGTTACTTTTGTTATATTTTTAATTATTTATCGCTGATATACAAACACTTAATAAAATCATAAAAGTGACACTTATAAGCCTTTTCCGGTTACTTTTGTAACCTTCATTGTTTACTTTTTGTAACTTATGAGTATTTATGGTAGAACTTTTCAAATCTTGCTTGGCATTATTCATGAATATAATATATAATCAATAGAATTTCAGAGAAGTATAAAAAGACTCCTGAAATAAAGTGCTTTTTCTTATCTTTGCATCTTCAAATTAAGGTCTCAGACCTTTTTATTGCTTTAGTTAGCAAAAAAACAATAGATAGTTATGATTAGAAAGTATATCATTAAATACTTTCATCTACTTAAAAACAGAACATGAGTCAACATTCATTACTAGATAAATTAGATGCTTTAGTTATACGTTTCGAGGAAATCGGTAAATTAATTACCGACCCGAATGTCATATCCGATATGAAACGGTATGTAAAGTTGAATAAAGAATATCGTGACCTTGAAAAAATTGCTAATGCAAGAAAAGAATATATACAAGTACTAACCAGCATTTCAGAAGCTAGAAATATACTTGATAAAGAATCAGACAGTGAGCTTAGAGAAATGGCAAAAGAAGAGCTGGAACTAAGCAATACCAGATTACCTATATTAGAAGAAGAAATCAAAATATTATTGGTTCCTGCCGACCCACAAGATAATAAAGACGCAATTGTTGAAATTCGCGGAGGAACAGGTGGAGACGAAGCTGCTATTTTTGCAGGAGACCTTTATAGAATGTATCAGAAATACTGCGAAAATAAAGGATGGAAAACCGAAGTGACCAGCTGTACTGAGGGCACTTCCGGTGGTTTTAAAGAAATTATATTTACAGTTTCAGGCGAAGGTGTATATGGTATTCTCAAGTATGAATCAGGTGTACATCGTGTACAACGCGTTCCCGCAACAGAAACACAAGGTCGTGTACATACCTCAGCCTCAACAGTTGCAGTATTACCCGAAGCTGAAGAATTTGACGTAGAAATAAAAGAATCAGACATACGTGTAGATACTTTTTGTGCTTCTGGAAATGGAGGTCAATCAGTAAATACAACCTATTCGGCTGTACGAATGGTACACATTCCAACAGGAGTAACAGTACAATGTCAGGATGAAAAATCTCAGCTAAAAAACAGAGCTAAAGCATTAGTCGAGTTACGTTCTCGTATCTACAATATGGAATACCAAAAATATATGGATGAGGTAGCTTCCAAAAGAAAAACAATGGTTTCTACCGGTGACCGTTCTGCCAAAATCAGAACTTATAACTATCCACAAGGTCGTGTTACAGATCATAGAATAAACTTGACACTATATAATCTTTCTGCAATTATGGATGGCGACATTCAACAGATTATAGATCAACTTATAATTGCTGAAAATGCGGAGCGATTAAAAGAAAGCGAATTATAAAAACAGACAAATACTCATGACAAAACAAGAACTTTTTGAAAATATAAAGAGAAAGCAATCTTTTCTTTGTGTAGGACTTGACACTGACTTTAAAAAAATTCCCGAGCACTTATATGAAGAAGAAGATCCTATATATGCTTTTAATAAAGCAATTGTAGATGCAACTGCTCGCTACTGTGTTGCATACAAACCCAACACTGCTTTTTATGAAAGCCTTGGAACAAAAGGACTTTGGGCATTAGAAAAAACAATTGAATATATCCGTACTAAATATCCCGATCAATTTATCATTTTGGATGCTAAACGTGGAGACATTGGCAATACATCTGAAATGTATGCTAAATCGGCTTTCGAACATCTAAAAGCGACTGCTATAACTGTTGCTCCATATATGGGAGAAGACAGCGTTAGCCCTTTTTTAAACTATCCTAAAAAATGGGTAATCCTTCTTGCTCTAACTTCTAATAAAGGATCACAAGATTTTCAATTAGTAGAAGATGCTAATGGAGAAAAGCTTTTTGAGAAGGTTTTAAAGAAATCTCAGGAATGGGGTACCGACGAGCAATTAATGTACGTAGTGGGTGCAACTCAAGGTTCGATGTTTGCTGATATACGTAAACATGCTCCTAATCACTTTTTACTTGTTCCGGGAGTAGGTGCACAAGGCGGTTCTTTGGAAGAGGTGGTAAAATATGGTATGAATAAAGAGTGTGGTTTATTAGTAAATTCATCTCGTGCCATTATTTATGCTGACAGTAGCGAGAGCTTTGCTAGTGCAGCATCTATAGAAGCTAAAAAAGTGCAAACAGAAATGGCTAAATATCTACAAGCTATTATATAATAAAAGCATTTATACTTTTATTCCAATATATCAAAAAGGAGAACAATCAATATTGTTCTCCTTTTTGATTCTATATGAATCTTATTTTAATGCTGATTATTCAGGCACATAAATAATCTCTCCATTCTCTAATTCGTAGGCAATGCCCACTTTTTTACCTTTAGATCCTGAGCTTTGTTCCTCCGAAGGTGTATATTTATTGATCTTATTACCCTCTTTGGTAATAATTTCCATATTATCTTTTCCCGGATTTTTTACAATCGTATAATCTTGCTGTGTAAAAACTTCGGTCATATTCATGTGCATCACCATTGCCACCATAAGGGCTACGGCAAATACCATCGCTACATCGAAAAGATTAACTATCACACTTAATGGATCGGTATCCTCTTCTTTCGAAAACTTACTTGTTCTTCTTTGTCGTTTTCTCATATTAAGTAATGTAAACTATTTAATAGTATATTCATAAAAAAGCAAGTGCTTGGTTTTATACTTACCAAAGCAATAGATAGGTCTGAGACCTTACAGAGCCTTTTCGGTTAGCATTCTCGATACATAATCCAGATTATTTACATCTTTGGCATACCAACGTTGTTTAAACTGCAAAGTCACCAAACCCACAGCACTTACTACAAGACCTACCACAGTAGTAGCAAACACCACCTGCATATTATAAGCCATACCAGCAATATCACCTGTTGACAATCCTACCAATGCAGGACTCATAGCGATAAGCGTACCGATAAGACCCAGTACAGGTCCCATCTTAGCCAATAGCTTCGAAAGAGAAGTATCTTTTTCGGCTTCATTCTCGAAGCTTGAGATCAAATAATCTGAATAAGCTTCACTTGGAGGTGTTGTCAACAAATCACGCAAAAATTTTATGTATAGTGAATTATCTTTCTCTGGTAGTGCGGCTTTTAATTCTTCTATATTTGAAGAAGATAAATTCTTGATCTTATCGTCCATCTCTTTATCAATCTTTCGTTTAGTCATAAACTGATTGTAGAAACTGCCAATCAGCAATAGCGAACGGGCAAAAAGACATAACAAAAGAATAATATCGGGAATTAAAAGACTATTGGCTACCCAAAAGAGGACTTTAGAAATTGCTTCCATTTAAAATATTTTATTTTTTGATTTATATGATTAGGGTCACTTACCCATTTATTATATTTATTTATTAGCTTTTTTCTGCCTGATAATCCACTTAATCTTATTCCAAAAAAATCCCAGAACAAAAGCTATAGCAAACAATCCTATTGATGAGAATAAAGCTATAAAGTTGATCGGCTCCTCTGAAGCTGCATAAGTTACATTACCATTAACGGTAGTCAGCAGACCAAGTATACAAACAAATAGGCTTACCAGAAAATGTACCTCGAGCCTCAATTCTTTTTCGGGCACAAGGTATCGGATTCCATAACTGAACAACGGAAAAACGATCACAGCAATAGCTGCTAAAATATAAGCTATAGTAGCAAAATCTGTTCCCGTCATACTAAATATGGTTTGAGTAAGCAGATAGAACAATACCGGGAAAATAAGCAAACTGGGATACCAATATAAAGGACGAACCCATCGTTTTACTGTTTTACCGAATATTTCGCGAAGTGCTGCAAAGCAAAAAGCAAAGCAGATGGCTGACTCTATGGTTACCAATACCGCCGCATCCTGCAAAGCCTTTGTATTTTGAAGATAGTCGTTGATCTGTGTTTTCGATTGTTGTATAGCATATTGATATGTCCCGATAATAAATACAGCACACACCAATCCAAACAAAGCAGCCTGCCAAGGCTTCCAGAAGCTCAGTTTAAGTATGCAGTTTATAACAATAAAGAGCATTAATATCTGAATGATTAGTTCCATTCTCTTAAAATTAAGGTCACAGACCTATTTATTAATTTTATAAGTACAATAACTAGTTCTACTCAAGTGGTATTGAACTAGTTTTTGATAGATAGTAGGGAGCCTTACTATATTAATTAAGGCTCCCCACCCTTCTGTTATTATTTACTACTTTTTCTTTTCTTTTTCAAAACAATCAGTAGTATTACAAATACAACAAGTACAACACCTACGATTATAATACCGTTAAGTGAATTCTTCTCGCCTTGTTCACCTTGTCCTGCTACCTGATCTTTTTTAAGAACCATACCGTTTTTAGCAGCGTCCGACGAAGCATTGGCAGTTTTCATATTCTGCAATTGCTGATTGTAGACCTTAGCATCGTCTGCCGAAACTTTTTTCGATATAAAGTCCTGTAGTTTTCCATTACTTCCCGAGAAACCTGAACCTGTAGAACCAAATTCTTTCACCAGATCGGTATGCAGTTTAGCTACATCATTCAATTGCTGATCAGTAGCTTTCCACATTCCTTTACGGGCTGTTTCCATCATTACGGCAGTAATTTCTTGCAAAGCGGCAGGATTTTCTTTCTTGAAAAATTCCTGTGTACCCAGATTCATTTTGTCTTTCACATATACATCATAAATCTGATCCCACATTTCGTTGTCAATTACGTTGGGTTTCATCACATTCCATCCATAAGTATTGGTTACCACTTCAGTTATTTGCGATGCACTTGACGAACCGCCTTTCATTACCTCTTTCACATATTCAGGATTGAAGATGGTAGAACGAGCCTCAACACCGATAGCTTCTTTCAAGTCCTGCATCTTCACATTGTTGCGATTACGGTAATCGGCAAAATAAGCATCGGGGTCTTTTCCTGTCACATCACGAACAGCAAGGTTCATACCTCCCATAAATTCGTAAACATGATCCAAGCTCAATGCTCCCCACGTATTATTCTGACGAGGTTGTACAATTACATCCGTATTGTGAAGTACGGCACGAAGCAAGCCGGCTTTGAATTCGCCCCACTCTTTTTCACCACCATACACAGCACCCATATTATTGATATAGGTATCAGCAATTTCTTTCTCCGATTCCCACTTATCGCCACTGGTTACCATGCCTTGAATACCTGTTCCATACATGCCGTTGATACCTCCAAATACACGCTGAGTAGACATTGCTCGTGCATCTTTGGGCGAAATACCCTGCTCTACCAATTGACGTTCTATTTCAACCGTACTTTTGCTTACCAAGTTATCGTACTTATCATTTTTAGCAGATGCAGCCATTTCTACGGCACGTGTGATTAATGACAAACGAGATGCTGCCAAATCACGGAACTGACCCGAAGTTTGTACAACCACATCGATACGTGGGCGTCCCAAAGTTTCGGTAGGAATCAATTGCAAGTCGGAAACACGTCCGAAAGCATCACGCACAGGCTCAACACCCAACATATAAAGTGCTTGTGCAATGGTAGCTCCTTCGCTTTCGATAAACTCACTACTCCAGAAAGTATAACTCACCTTACGGGGATACTCTCCATGTTCTTTCTTATACTGATCGAGCGTTGCATTTACAAGTGCCATACCTTTATCCCAAGCCACTTCCGAAGGGGTAGCCTCAGCATTAATAGCATATAAGTTTCGTCCCGTTGGCACAGCATTAGGGTTGGCAACAGCATCACCACCCGAAGAAGGAGCAATATATCCGCCTGCAAAAGCATTAATAATCGCTTTCATCTCCAACTCCGGACTTTGCTCCAAGCCTGTTTTATAAGCTGTAATATTATTTATTGTACGCTCTATTTCAGAAATCGCACGCGCACGATCTTTTTGCTCTTTAGTATATTCTGGAGTTTTAGGTTTGTCTTTTCCTCCCATAGATGCCGTAGCAGGTTTGCTTTGTTTGGCAGTATCTGCATTTTGAGGATGCGATGGTTTATCAGCCCCCATATTAGCAGGCTTATTTCCGTCTTTTGGTATCGAAGAAGGATGTCCTCCGCTAGGTTTAGCAGCAGTTGGTTTGCCTCCCATAGCAGCAGGCTTTTGTGTTGAAGAAGAGCCTCCTCCCATCATTCCTCGTCTAGGAGGATTCAGTATGGTTTTAGCTTCCGTCAAATCGTCTTCGGTAAGCCCTGCCACACTGCAAATAAGTGCATTGTTTACAGCTTTTCCTCCTAATATTTGTCTTACCAAAGTTTTAGCAGGTTCCAGATAATGTTGAGTAAAGAATGCTTTGTTTTTCAATTGCACTTCGGTTACCTTGCCTCTTTGTCTGTCAAGAGCAGCCAAACTATAAGCAATAGGATCGGCACTCATTGCCATTACCGAAGAAAGAATCTTTTCGGGAGTATAAGGTACACCCATAGTATATAAGTGACCGTTCATTTTCTCATTCGAGATTTCTTCGGCAAAATTCTCTATTCTTTCAATATCTTCGGTTGAATATGGTTTAGTCAAGACACTATCGAGACGAAGATCTCGGTGCAAGCCCATTTCTACAGCTATTTTTTTCACCATCAACGAAGCCTGAGGTTGTCTTGCCTCATCTGTTTTATAATAGTCACGTATCTTTTCCTGTAAGGTTTTGAATTGCGAACGGGTGTTGCTTTCCATAAACGCAGGAGTCAGGTAAGAGATAGTTGTTGCATACGAACGGCGTTTTGCCATCATACTTTCACCCACATTACCAATGGTATAGTAGTAAAAATGAGGAATAGTTCCTACTAAACGATCAGGCCAATCATTACTACCCAGTGCCACTTGTTTTTGAGGTGTGAACTCTAAACTACCATGTGTCCCAAAATGTAACATCGCATCTGCCTTAAACTCATACTGAGACCACAAATATGCTCCGATATAAGTATGAGGAGGAGGCGATTTTGCTCCGTGAACAATAGCAAATACATCACCGCCTAAACCAGCCATTGGCTGTGGAAGTAAAGCAATATTTCCTAATTGAATACGAGCAACAGCCAGATATGATTTGTTATCTTTTTGTACACTCATATATGCTCCGGGAGCTTCTCCGTATGTATTTACAACTTCGGCATACAATTCTTTGGACAAAGATTGATTGATCCACGATTCATATTGAGATTTTTCGATCAAAGCGGGTTTACCATTGTTAAGGAAACTGTCGAAAGCTCCTTCTGCATAAGGACTCAATACTTCGCCCTGTGTCATCAATAATTTCTCAAATTCTTTTTCGGTTGCAGGTAAATTATCTACTTTATAACCTTCGGCTTTTAATCGTAACAGTACGTTGTAAAGCGATGGCATAGTTTCCAATCCCTGAGCGGTAAGAGTCTCCTGCCCTGCCCCTTTGAAAAAGTAGATTGATATTTTCTTATCAGCATTACTCTTATGTTTCAACGAAATAAAATTGCTTACAATTTGAGTAAAACTCTTTAATCTATCTGGAATAGCTTTAAATACATATACTCCATCTTTATCTATTTCCTGTGCATTAATCACATATGGATAAATAGCTCCATCCAATTCGGGCATAACTACACTTTGCGACATGAAACCGCCGAACATTCCCATCGGATCGTTCATCCACTCATCTTTAGTTTGCAGAATACTTAATGGAGAGAAAATCGGAATATTTTTTTCTTTCAGCCATTCCACTGCCGCATCAGCTTGCCCCATAGCCAAACGACCATGTGCAAAGTAGATAACTGCATCGGGGTTAATTTCTTTCAAGAAATCCAATCGTTTCATTCCTGATGATACAGGATAGATGTTTGTTCCTGCATTCTGAAACGAAACAATCATACTATCTATATTATCTCTGTTACCACTGAATGGATCATTCAATCCCCCTACAACAGCTACTTTAGGAGCACCTTCTTTAAAGATATTCAGTTTTTTCAGATAAGCTTCGTATTCGGCAACAGTCTTAAAAGACATATTTTCATCCAAATGATAAAGAACATCATCGGCTATTTCTACTAAAGAATCGGGAGGTGTAACAAAAAATGTCTTCTTATCTATATCCTGACGAATATATCTAGCCAGACTCTGATAATTCTTTTTGTTTCCATTACCAATATAGGCTGATACTTGTTCTTTTTGAATACTATCCAGATTACAAATAGCATTCTCGGGATTGGTTGCTGCATAAATATAAACAGGAACCCCTTTATCGGCAGCAGCCTGTATTTGGGCACGTTGTTCGGCAGTAGCCTTCATTCCCATACCAAAACCTAACACAAAATCGTAATCTCCCAACTTATCTAATTCTTCGAGAGATACATCTTCGTACTTGATAAAGTTATCAGTATTCGACTTTATAAAGCTTGTAGACTGGAATTGCTGAAAATTGACTAAGGCGATCTTTGTCGTCGAAGCCAATTTAGCCCAAGCCACGCATCCTGCTGCAATAACTAATATTGCGGCAAGTATAATAATGATTTTAGTTTTATTCATATGAGCTTTTAACAGATACAGATTGACAAACTGAAATCATATCAGTTTGCCAATCGTGTAGTTCTTTTTTATTATTATTTATGGTTATGTACTTTATTTTACTAAAACATACTTTATCTGCGGATAACCTCTTTGATCGCCTAGAGATACAAACTGTAGTTTATAAACATTGCCGGCGGCATCTTTTACCACATAAAAACGATCGGCTTTTACTACTGGAGAAGAGCTAGGACCTCCACCAGCTCTCCATTTACTGCCTATTACATCTATATCGGCTGAAAACTGTAAAGAAGAAAGACCCGTAGAGTTGAATGCATTGTATGCCTCCTTATCCCCTAAGACTTCTACTGCTGTTACACCTTCTTTTCCATTGATGTATACAAAATCCGCAAAAATATAAGGAGTTGTTCCCGTTTTATACATGGTACTTGTCCATTCTATATCCCATTTTGCTTTTTCGGGTGCTACGGGCACTACTTTATTCTCTGTAATCGAAGCATATACAAAATTATACGCTGTGTTTTTAGCAACATCCAATGATTTTACAGTAGCCTCGTTGCTCTTTGCATATTGGATAGTATAAGTGTTAGCATCTTTCTGAGATACTTTTATTTTATACAATGGGGGTTGCGCATCGCCAAGACTAACAATATATACTTTTCCTTCTTTGATAACCGATTTGGAAAGATCTCCCAATACATCATCAACAATAGTAAAACCGCCACCACTATCGCCACCTATTACCAATTTCGAAACATAAGCAGCAGAATCGGCAGCCGAAATTTTAACATCCAAAGATTGATTGGTAGCTTCAATAGCTG
Organism: Indolivaga alginatilytica; assembly: GCF_003201355.1. Lineage (GTDB taxonomy): Bacteria > Bacteroidota > Bacteroidia > Bacteroidales > Dysgonomonadaceae > Dysgonomonas_A > Dysgonomonas_A alginatilytica. Next base: position 99,063 of record NZ_QICL01000015.1, on the reverse strand, counting down.
TACTTGCAGTTGTATTATTCAGGATAACACCAAAATCGCTACCTGTGGAGAATCCAAAATTCCACGATTTACGGGCAACCGAAGTTTGCTCATTCCCGCTAAAATCAACAAAAACAGAATTCACCGCCTTTGATCCACCTTCGCCTCCATTCAGGGTCAGGCTCGATCCTGTTGAAACAATTGTGCTAAAAGTCAACTTTAGTGTTTTTTTATCACCTAAAACGATTCCTCCGTTAGCAGTAGTGATTTCAAAATCAATGGTTTCATCACCATCAAATAGAGCCGCTACTTTTTTCACTTCTACTGTTGCCGAAGTTTCGCCCGCAGGAATAGTTACAGTTAATTTATTATCTGTGGCTACAGGGGTTGTGGTATAATCGGTACCATAACTGATACCTTTAGGTGTTGCAGTAAGAGCTATAGTTAAAGCAGCATCTGCTTTTCTATCTATATTTATGGTAAAAGATTTAGATGCTTCTGTTTCTCCGATACCTAATTCGGATGCAGAAAAATTAACTGAATTGTCAGGTAGAGGTGCATCATCATCACTACACGAAGTAGCCAATAATCCCACCAATAGAAAACTAAAATAAAGTATTCTTTTCATTTTGCTTATTTATTGATTATTGTTATTAAAATTAAGATCTAAGACCTTTTATTGTTGAAAATTATAAGTTAAGCCTACAAAATATGAACGTCCACAAGCTAATTGGCTTGAACCTGTTCCTCCGCTATGCGCACCTCCACTAGAGGTATTACGTATTGTAGTTATATCAAAAAGGTTTCTCACTCCACCAGATCCCATCAAGCCTTTTACTATTTTACGAGTCACTGTAATGTCTGCCCAGTTATAACTGTCAAGACCAAGTAACCCCATTTTTTTATTATCATCGAACATGAATTCTTTACGCTGTCCAGTGAATTTATAGAATACGTTAAAGGTTGCGACTTTAGCCCAATCGTAAGTAAGATTAAGTGCCACTTCGGGAGAATATCTAAATTTATCCATCTCTTCGTCTTGGTACACTTCACTTTCATAGAAGCTATTATAGCGACCTAAATACGAGACATTTAATGAAGCCCTGAGCGATTTCCAATAAAAGTTATTTTCTAATGTCAAACCTAGCGTTCTGAACTTATCGATATTGTAATATGTATTAGCACCTACTTCAGTCAAAGATTCCACTAAAGAAATACGGTCTCTGAAATCATTATAAAAACCGGTTAAAGTAGTTGTCAGCCTTATATTTCCATCGTGTAAAGAGCGCCACGCCACAGAAGCCATATAACTGTTAGAATATTCAGCTTTAAGATCTGGGTTACCATCAATATGATGATTCGAATCGTGGAATGTATAGTACAACTCTTGCAAAGTTGGAGATCTGAATCCTCTAGCATAAGACAAGCGCAAGTCAATATCACCTGTCACTCTGGCTTTTAGATTTAGAGCAGGAACAGCCCAAGGTGCATCATAGGCAGAGTTGAAAGAAGAACGAACTCCCGGTCTAATACTTAACCAGTTAACCGGAGTATATTCAGCTGAAAGAAAAAGAGCTGTATTATTAATACGATGAGATCCGGCAATTCTATCTCCCGTACCCTCATCCGATTGAAATTCAACACCGGGTTGTAAAACCAATTGATTAGAAACTTTCCAGACACCCATTACACGCCCAAACCATGCATTAAAATTAGTTTCATCCTGTGCACCTGCTTCTAAGGATAATTCTTTTTTTCCAGTATTGAGATCAATCATTGTAGTACGAGTGCGTCTGGTATAATCCTGATAAGAAGCTGCTGCTGAAAGACTAAAATTATTGCTGGCTTTCCATTCCCCTTGCAACTGATGCGTATATCTGTTTACAATAAATTCTTTGTCTGAAGTCTTATTAGTTATAGGATTTACATCCGCTTCTGTCAATAAATTTTCATTCAGATAATCAAGCCTGTAAGCAATATTATAGTTTTGTTTTGCATACCCTAACTGTCCACCTAGCAGATATTGTTCTTTTGGTTGCCATTGTTTTTTACGTCCTGTAGAATCGCCTTGCCATCCTCCAAAATCATTTCGGGTAAAACTTCCACCTGCATATAAACCATTATCTAAAGTATATTGAGCATTCACACTCTGATTGTGGTTACCTTCGCCAGTCAAAAAACTATACTCACGCCCTACACTTTCTTCTTGCACCCTAGCTCCGACAGCCAAACGTTTACCATCTTCAAGCTTTCCATTTTTCGTTATCACATTTATCACACCAGCCAAAGCATCTGTTCCGTAGATTACGGACATTGGTCCTTCAATAATTTCGATACGATCAACTGTATTTATATCTATCTGGCTAAGGCTTTGTTTTGCAGCAAGTCTGTCTATGACCGGAACACCGTCTATAAGCACTTTTACATTATTTCCACTCATACCCATTAATTCGAAATCGGTTTCACCCAAAGCCATATCATTAGATAAACGAATACCTATTTCGGTATTTAATACACCTTGTATGTTAATAGCCGCTCGCTGCTCTATTTGCTGACTATTGATTACACGAACTTTATAAATTGAATTTCGAAGAGATTGCGGTGTAAACTGTCCCGTTACAACAACTTCGTTCAACTGATTTTTATTTTCAATAATAGATATATCGGGAAAGTAATTTGATGTACCCGCTTTAACTGTTATCGGGAATTCTTTTCGGTGAGCAAATATCGAATATACTACCATTGTATAATCTCCTTCGGGAGCTTCAATCTTAAACTTCCCTTCAGCATTCGTTATATCTCCATAGCTTGTATTTTTAAGAACTACGGAGATAAATTCCGAAGGGTAACCATCTGTTGTTTTTACTATTCCTGTTATGCTCTCTTTTGCTGTTTTTTGGGCAAAAGAATCTACTGTGAATGCCAATAAGGCAATCACAAGGCATACATGCTTTAACATATATTTTAATTATTTATAATTGTAAATACTCTAAACACACCCAATAATCCATTAGATATAAGGCACATAAAAGAAACAAAAGACAATCCTACAATTAATCTACGTTTCTAAAAAGATTATACTATGTCAACAAGTGCTAATTCTTCATTGACAAAAGTAGGTTCTCTAAAAAAGTTACACAATACCTAGAAGTAATGAGATTTTTGGATTTCATTAATAACTTATAGCTATTTTATCGACTTTTTGTGAGAGTAGTTAATCAGAATAATGAAATAAACAAAACAAATATAGGTTAATACCAAAACTTATTTAAAGAGGAATATGTTTAATTAAAATAATCTGAAAATTACAGATCATCCTTAACCAAAATAAAAACAGTTTACAAAATAATTTAATCAAAATTTTATGAATAATATTTTAAAAGAGATCAAAGACCTACGAGGCAAGATTTGCGTAAGTATAATTTTAAATACGCACAACACACATCCCGATAACGAAAAAGATGCTATTTTATTAAGTAACCTACAAAAAGAGGCTAACGAGCGACTTTTGCAGGAGGCAGACAAAAAATTAGCAAATAAAATTATCGAGCAATTAGATGAATTAGTAAAAAAAATAGACCATCGGTACAATACTGAAAGTTTAGTATTATTTGTAAATGAAGATATTGCAAAATATACCCGCTTGTCTATTGCTGTTAATGATCGGGTTATTATTGATGAATCTTTTGCTACAAGAGATTTAATTAGATCACAACATACACAACAAGCCTATTACACCTTAGTATTAGGACAAGACCGTGCCAGATTAATTGAAGCTGGAAACGGAAGAGTTATAGAAGAACTGGGAAGACCGTTCCCAATTTTTAATTACAGTTTATTTACAACAAATGCCATAGCAGGGTCTAATGCAACCAGAGTAGGCAATTACCAGAAAGAATTTTTCAGTAGAGTCGACAAAGCTGTATGGGCAATATGGAGAGAAAATCCATTGCCAATAGTTATTTCTGCAGATGAAAAGTCAGCAGCTTATTTCAAAACAGTTTCAGAACATAATGACATTATTATAGGAACTCACAACGATAGCTTTGGTAAATCGGCTCAACATATTGTAGATGCAAATTCCTATATTGTAGAAGAATATGCACATAGAAATAATGAGAAGCGATTATTAGAACTCAAAGAGGCTCTAAATACAGGTAAGTTCTTAGTAGATATAAACGATATATGGAATGCTATAGAACAAGGTAAAGGCAAAACTTTATTCGTTCAAAATGGCTATTACCAACCTGCAGAAGTCATAGATGATAAGATTAGCTTAGTAAAAATAGAAAATGCATCGAAACCGGGCGTAATTGATGATATCATTGACGAAATGGTAGAAATAAATGCCGCTTTTGGAGGCGATACTGTATTTATTTCTGATGGTGGATTAGAAAAATTTAAGGGATTAGCACTTACTACCAGATATTAATATTTGCAGCACAACCTTGCATATAATTAAAACTAAATATAGGATTCAGGCTTAAGCCTGAATCCTATATTATTATAGATCAAATTTATTCCTTAGAAAATATTATCTAATTTAGAATATTACATTTTGGTTCTACAAGCCATATCTTAGAATCCTAACCATTTAAAATTCATTTTGATAGAACATAAATGCTACATCGTATGTTAAGTAATTATATACGAACAATTAAATCTATCAAATCATGAAACAAAATGAAATAAGTAAATCTCCCGAAGATTTTAAAGGCTACGAAGAAGCTCGCAAGATAAAAAGCAATCAAACTCCGCAGCCAATTAGCAACAAAGAAGTCAAAGCTGCCGTTAATAGAATAAATCCGGATGGTAATACTCAGGAAAGAGGATAATTTTTTTCTGTATTCTCGAACTTTAGGGAAAAAAGTTATCTGATATAACTATCTAAATATAGAAATAATTCATTGAACTTTTTCCTGATCCAAATGTTTAAAGTATGTGTTTTTCATAGTATTAGATTTAAGGTTAATAATGAAGATTGGTTGTCGTGAGACAACCTTTCCTTTTTTTATAACATATTGATTCTTAAATACTACTTTTTGAAGGAAACACTAAATCCTGCATAATTCCCAACATGGAGTTGGTTTATATTACTTAATTCAAAATTTCAAAGATATATAGTGTATTATTTATAAATGCCTGTTTTATATAAAGTTGAAAGAAACTTTTCTATATAGTGTTTATCATTCTGTGTAGTATTATCATGTACTCCTAATACTATTCATAAAATAAACGTATTAAGACTATAACAATTACAATTTATTTTTCTGTTTATTACCAAAATCATATCAATTAATTCTTTTATATTTGTATCAGAATTTTGGTGTTACGAGTTCGCATTAGCCGGACTAGTAATTAAAAGGGAATTGGGTGAAAATCTCAAACAGACCCGCTGCTGTAAGCTCTACCAAAGTCTTTGAAAAAACTCAAAACCACTGTTCTGTTAAAGAATGGGAAGGAATTTCAAAGATAGAGTAAGTCAGAAAACCTGCCAATGATGATATAGTTCGACGCTTTCGGGAAATAAAGCAACAGAGCATCTTACGAATCTAATACTTTTTTATCGGAGAGCAGTAGATCTTCAATATCTCTACGCAACTATTAAGGAAGTACGTCAATTTCAAAAATAATTTCTGTCAAAATAAAGTTTAAATATCTAATCATTAATAAAAAAAATGGAAATATATAAAGATTTTAAAGGTACAAAATGGAAAGAAAAAATTGATATAAACGATTTTATCCTAAAAAATTATACTGAATATACAGGTGATGAATCTTTCCTTGAAGGACCAACAGATGCTACCACCAAATTGTGGGAAAAACTGAGCGAAATGTTTAAGGTCGAAAAAGAAAAAGGCGTTTATGATGCTGAAACTAAAATACCTTCGCAAATTGATGCTTATGAAGCCGGATATATAGACAAAACTCTAGAGAAAATAGTCGGTGTACAAACAGACAAACCTCTCAAAAGAGCTATCTTTCCGAATGGTGGAATCCGTATGGTGCAGCAAAGCCTTGAAGAATATGGCTACAAGCTGGACCCAACCACATCTGAAATATTTACAAAATACCGTAAAACACATAACGAAGGTGTATTTTCTGCCTATACAGACAGTATTCGTCGTGCAAGAAGTAACGGCTTATTAACGGGTCTACCCGACGCCTATGGTCGAGGGCGTATTATCGGAGACTATCGTCGAGTAGCACTTTATGGCGTTGATCGCCTGATTGAAGAAAGAGAAAAACGATACAAAGAATGCGATCCTGTTGTAATGACCGATGATTTGATTCGCCTACGTGAAGAGTTAAATTCTCAGATTCAAGCTATGAAAGCTCTTAAACGAATGGCTGCTTTTTATGGTTTCGACATTTCAAATCCAGCAACTAATGCACAAGAGGCTATCCAATGGACATACTTCGGTTACTTAGGAGCAATAAAAGATCAGAATGGTGCTGCAATGAGCTTGGGACGTGTAACAACTTTTCTTGATATTTATATTGAGCGTGATCTTAAAACTGGTTTGATTACAGAAAAAGAAGCTCAGGAAATGGTCGACCATTTCGTTATGAAACTGCGTATTGTTCGTTATCTACGTACTAATGAATACAATGAGCTATTCTCAGGCGATCCTGTTTGGGTAACGGAGTCTATTGGAGGAATGACTAATAATGGAGCTTCTATGGTAACTAAAAATAGTTATCGTATGTTGCATACACTATACAACTTAGGACCATCGCCCGAACCGAACCTCACAATCCTTTGGAGTAACAGATTACCCGAAAGTTGGAAAAAATATTGTGCAAGAGTATCTATTGATACATCTTCTCTTCAATACGAAAATGACGATATTATGCGTCCCCAACTAGGTGACGATTATGGTATTGCTTGTTGTGTATCTCCTATGCGTATAGGACATCAAATGCAATTCTTCGGAGCTCGTGCGAATCTACCTAAGGCTTTACTTTATACTATAAATGGGGGTAAAGACGAGAAGACAAAAGCACAGGTATTACCTAAGCATTGGATCGAAAAAGTATCAGGCGACTATTTAGAGTTTGACGAAGTATGGGATAAATTTGACCGTACTCTCGACTGGGTAGCCGAAACATATGTAAAGGCATTGAATATAATCCATTATATGCACGATAAGTATTCGTACGAAGCTTTAGAAATGGCTTTGCACGATGTAGATATCGTTCGCACCCAAGCTTTCGGCGTATCGGGATTATCTATTATAGCCGATTCGTTTGCTGCTATCAAATACGGTAAAGTTCGTATCGTGAGAGATGCAGATGGTGATGCTGTAGATTACATTCTAGAAAAAGACTATATCCCTTTTGGAAATAATGATGATAATACAGATAAATTTGCTGTAGAAATCGTAGAAAAGTTTATGAATAAAATTCGTAAACGTAAGATGTATAAAGATGCAATTCCTACTCAATCGGTATTGACTATCACCTCAAATGTGGTCTATGGTAAGAAAACCGGCAATACACCGGACGGTCGTCGTGACGGAACTCCGTTTGCACCGGGTGCAAATCCAATGCACGGACGTGATACTAAGGGGGCTGTTGCGTCACTGTCTTCTGTTGCGAAACTTCCGTTTGAGCATGCTAATGACGGTATTTCCTACACATTTGCTATTACACCTAATACATTAGGTAAAGGCAAAGAAGAGGAGTCTCAAAACCTTGCATCATTGATGGATGGGTATTTCTTACAAACAGGTCATCACCTGAATGTAAATGTATTTGACCGTCAATTACTGATCGATGCGATGGAACGTCCTGAAGAATATCCCCAGTTAACCATCCGCGTATCGGGTTATGCTGTGAACTTTGTGAAGCTGACTCGTGAGCAACAGTTAGATGTTATTAATCGTACTATTACCACTGCTATCTAAATAAGGCAGATAAATATTACTGAACGAAGTGAAGTTATAAAAACTTCACTTCGTTTTACACATTAATTTAGCGATAGATGTTAGGATACATTCATTCATTCGAAACATTCGGAACAAAAGACGGCCCGGGAATCCGTTTCGTTGTCTTTATGCAAGGCTGTCCACTGCGTTGTTTATACTGCCACAATCCTGATACATGGAAAAAAAATGGCGCAAAATATATGCTTACACCTCTAGAGGTTTTTCAGGAATTAGATAAAGTGAAAAATTTTGTCCGAGGAGGAATTACCATTTCAGGAGGAGAACCAATGGTTCAACCTGAATTCGTTTTAGAGTTATTTAAACTATGCAAAGAAAACAAGATTCATACCACCATTGATACATCAGGTATATTTCTCAATGAAAAGGTAAAAGAAGTACTCCAATATACCGATCTTGTTTTATTGGATATCAAACATATTAATCCTGAGAAATATAAAGAGCTGACTACAGTTCCTTTGGAACCGACCTTGAAGTTTATGGAATATCTCGCTGCTACAAATAAACCAACTTGGCTGCGTTATGTACTTCTCCCCCACTATACCGATGATGAGAAAGATCTGATTGAATGGGCTAAATATGCATCACAGTTCAAAAATGTAGAACGAGTGGATATTCTTCCATTCCATCAAATGGCAGTACAAAAATGGCAAGATTTGGGCATTGATTACCAGTTAAAAGACATAGAGCCTCCAACCTCTGCCGAAAAAGAAAAAGCAGAAACGATTTTTAAGTCTTACGGACTTCCAGTCTAACCTATTATTTTTTAATACATGTCTAGTTACTACAATCCAAGAGAAATTACTCTTCTTTTTGCAGAATCAGCTACCTCTAAGAGGAATATACCTCTAATAAAATTTTGTATATTATCAATACTCGGAGGCATCTTTATAGCCTTCGGAGGATTATTATCCATTATGGTTTCGGGTGGAATGACAGGTATTGGAGCAGCTAATCCGGGCTTAGTGAAATTCGTAGCCGGAGCTTTATTCCCTGTAGGATTGATTATGGTTTCTATCACAGGAGCCGATCTTTTCACAAGCAATTGTGCCGGATTTTGTTTCCCTCTGCTACAGAGAAAGATCAATGTAAGCGTCTTCTTTAAATATCTATTATTGTCTTATCTATTCAATTTTATAGGAACACAATTTATAGCTTTCGTCTTATCTTATGAAGTTGGATTATTAGACACCCAACCTTGGCAGGCATACTTGCATCATTACTCCGAAATAAAAGTAAATCAAAGCTTTTCTACCATATTTTTAAAAGGAATAGGTGCAAACTGGTTGGTATGTTTAGGTGTTTTTATGGGATATTCAGCAAAAGATATTAGTGGAAGGTGCATAAGCATCTGGATTCCTGTAATGCTATTCGTAACACTCGGATACGAACATTCTATTGCTAATATGTTTTTCATTCCGGCAGCTATTTACTCAGGGGCTGATATTACCTGGGGAAGCTTTTTAATACAAAATCTCATCCCGTCTACACTTGGAAACCTTGTTGGTGGAGCTGGGTTGGTTGGTTGTGTATATGGGTATTTATATCTAAAAGAAGAATGATTCAGATGTAAAATAATAATATGGATATTTCCCTCAGCGCAAATTGACCACAGGATAAAAGCATTGGCAACAACAGGAGTTGGAAAACAACCCTCAATTACAGTTATCAGTAATAAAAAATACCTTATACTCTATATCTTTACAAAGTATAAGGCTCTCTATGGAACAATTATTTACAAATCTATTTAGATTTAATACCTGAAACAAAATTTATTCTCATCTATTTATTTCCTGTTTATCTTATTCTCAAGATTTTCCACTTTCTCTAATAACGATTTATAGGATTTCACAGTACCTGATAATCGCTCTATTTTCTTATTTTGCCGGATTGAATATTCTAAATAAAAAAGAGAACTATAATAGTTCTCTTTTTTATTTAGGAATAAGCCAGTTCTTAATAAACGTGACCGTCTTCTTTCAAATCTTCACCTTTAAATTTCTTTCTTTCAAGAGAACCCCATGCATATATAATATAAGCTAATACAAAAGGAACTAATATAGAAGCATACGACATAGCTACCAAAGTAAATTCACTTGATGATGAATTCTGAATAGTTAGCGAACTCTGTAAATCTGCTGTTGAAGGATAATAAGCAGTATTATTATATCCAGCAAGTAGTAATAAAGTACATACAGTAACAACCGTACCCAAACCGCTAAACCATATACCACTTGCATATGTGCTAGAAATTAATGAACGGATAATGCCAAATAATACTAATACAACACCCAACAAAAAGAATATAGCTACAACTGGCATTTCTATTAGATTAAAGAAATACTTGTAATCTACTAAACTTACAATTTGAGTCGCAGGATCTACAGCAAAACCTTTCGATAAGAATGTCCATATAACAAAAGTCAAAAAGAACACTACAAAAGGAAGAGCATTGTATAATAAGAATTTGCGAGAACGAGCAACCAAATCCTGATCAGCCAATCTATTAATAAAGAATAAACAAGCTAAAGTTCTTGCCAAGAAGAATACAGCAAGTCCTAAAGTCCAGTTTCTAAAATTAAGAAGAGCCTCAAGACCATGAAAAGGATTTTGCCATTGACTGATAACCAATCCGGTAGCAGTTTCGCCTCCCATAATTGTTATATTTCCTTTATTCACTAGAAAGTCCGAACCTGTAAAGAATGTAGCAATTGCCACACCTAACAAGAAAGTTCCAAACAAACCATTAATAAAAAGGAATGACTGATAAGTAGTTCGTCCCCAAGTATTCCCCGGTTTCGATTGATACTCGTAAGATACTGCCTGAATTACAAAACAAAGCAATATCAACATCCAAACCCAATATGCTCCTCCAAAGCTTGTTGAATAGAACAGAGGGAATGACGCAAAAAATGCACCTCCAAATGTTACTAATGTCGTAAAAGTATATTCCCATTTACGTCCTAACGCATTAACTAACAGGAAACGGTGTTGATCTGTCTTAGATAAGGAAAAAAGCATCGATTGTCCACCTTGAACAAATAATAAGAATGCTAAAAGTCCCGCCAGTAAGCTTATGATAAACCACCAGTAATGTTGTAAAAATGAATAATCAATCATAGTGTTATATTTTATAAATTAAATAGAATCTCAGCTTAATCAGCCTTTGGTCCTTTTTTAATTTGATTCAACATGATACGAATTTCAGCAATTAATAGTGCTGTAAACAACACTGCGAATATTATAAAGGTAGTGATTACCGAGTTAACACTCAATGCCGATATGGCAGCTTGCACAGGTAATACATCCTGTATAGTCCAAGGTTGACGACCAACTTCGGCAACTATCCATCCTGCCTGAGTACATATATACGCTAATGGCACTGATAATATTGAAAGCCATAATAACCATTTCGTAGTTTCAAGTTTCTTTTTATAGCTAAAGAACCAAAGTACAGCAAAAAATACAACAAAGAATCCTCCAATATATACCATGATATGAAATGCCCAAAACACCATCGGAATATTAGGTACTAATTGCTCTGGTGTATCTAAATAACCATAACCAAAATATGGATAATTTTCTTTCAATTTAGCTTTATACTCTGCAGCAGCAGTTTCGTTATTTCCTTTCTTAGCCGTTCTGTAATCAGCTAAGGCTTGAATAGCTTGTTTTCCTCGCTCTTGTTTTTCAACAAAAGACAACGCCACTTCACCAGTAGTAGTTGTATAACCTCCTTCGATAATATCTTTTATACCTGGTACAAAAGCATCCATATCTCTATATCCTAATAGAGCCAAAGCATTAGGAATTTCTACCTTAAAGATATAAGGATCTACATCGTCCTTATATGATTTCTTTTCCGGATTAAGTAATCCAACAGCAATAAGTCCTGCTCCGTTTTGTCCTTCATAAAGACCTTCCATGGCTGCCAATTTCATAGGCTGTTTTTGAGCTACTTGATGAGCAGATCCATCACCAGTCATAGCAGTCAATAAAACAGCTACTAAACCAAAGATTGAAGCAACCTTCATACTTTGTCTTGAAAACTCAGGTTCTCTATTTTTAATCATGTACCATGCTGCAACACCAGCAACAAAGGCAGCACCTAGAATCCAAGATGAAACTACAGTATGAAAGAACTTATTAATAGCCACAGGCGACAATGCCACAGCCCAAAAATCGTTCATTTCATTCCTTACAGTATCAGGATTAAACTCCATTCCTATGGGGTATTGCATCCATGCATTAGCCACCAGAATCCAAAGAGCAGATAAAGTTGCACCTAGCACAACCAACCAAGTAGAAGCCAAGTGCATTTTCTTGCTAACTCTTGTCCAACCAAAAAACATAATAGAAATAAATGTAGCCTCCATAAAGAAAGCCAACATACCCTCTATTGCTAGGGGTGCGCCAAAAATATCACCAACAAACCAGCTGTAATTAGACCAGTTTGTTCCAAATTGGAATTCCATAATCAGACCCGTTGCAACACCAATTGCAAAGTTGACTCCAAAAATATTCATCCAAAATTTTGCTGTTTTCTTCCATTGCTCATTACCTGTACGTACATAGGCTGTTTCCATAATAGCCATTATTACGCCAAGTCCTAATGTCAATGGAACAAACAACCAATGATACATAGCAGTCAGAGCAAACTGACCTCTAGACCAATCAACTAATGATGCGTTCAATAATTCCATAAGATAGACATATTTAGTTATTCATATTTTTTTTCACTTCCTTTGAATCAATCATTCATATAATCAGCTGTTAAATATCTATTGTAAAACATACTAACTTTACATGAAAAACTAAGGCTCCGGCAATATACGCTATAAGCAAATCTATTAACCGGAGCTACAGAATTTTTATCTCTTTGATACATCAATTATCATATGAGTGATGTATTATAAAGCTGATTTAAGAACCTTTAAGATTTACGCATCACCTCCGACGGGAGTAAAATCTCCTACCGGATTTTCAATATCAATTGCTCCATGAAGCCTTTCGTATTGATTAATATTATCATTCAATGCCAACATTAGTCTTTTAGCATGTTCAGGTGCTAAGATTACTCTAGACTTAACTTTTGCTTTTGGAACACCGGGAACTATCCTTATAAAATCAAGTACAAACTCAGAAGAGGAATGTGTTATTATAGCTAGATTGGCATATGTACCTTGTGCCACATCTTCGGTCAATTCAATTTGTATTTGATTTTCGTGATTCATTTCTTTCATTTTTTTATTTGTAGTAAATTTCAGTCTTATGTTCATAGTCTTTTTAACAGACCTTATACAAAGAAAAATAAAACTAACATAACGGCAAAATTTTTAGAGGCATTTTAGCATATATAGTTATAAGTTATTTAGATGATCCATCAATAGAATCTATATCCAATAAATCCGACGTAACTTGCTGTACTTCTTACAATTTCATCTTAGGTTTTCTCTTTCGGAGTGCAATTAACTGAGCAACTGTACCTATAGCACCCAATCCAAGCATTATATATCGCATTTTACTACCCGCATCGAATACTAAAAAGGCTGTAATACAGACCATACACCACATTAAGGCAATAGAAAAAAGTCTGGCTTTCCAACTCAGTCCGATTTCCATACGCTTAAGATATCTTCCCGTAAGCTTGTTTTGCTCTAGTCGTTTATACAATTGAGGGGAACTTTTAGCATACAAAGCTCCTGTTAATAGTATAAATGGAGTTGTGGGCAAACCCGGTGTAAACAATCCCAATAAGCCTAAAATCAAGCTTATAGTACCTAATGTTATGAATATATACTTCTTCATGATTTATTAAAACTGAAAAATATCTAAGTCTCTGTATTAAGTAATTCAACTATTTAATGTTATCTCTAATTTGAGAAGTTCTACCACAAATACTGATAAGTTACAAAAAGTAAACAATTAAGGTAACTAAAGTAACCAATAAACAACTAGAAAGTGTCACTTTTGAACGTTTTTTAAATCACTGTAGATCAGCAGAAAAAAAAACTAAAAGGTTACAAAGGTAACAAAAGTAACACTTTTTTAAGTCTTTTATTTTTCCCTGTTTGCTGTTTCCAAATCTGGGCAGACATGTAGAATCTCTATCTCACCCTGTCTACTCTACTGATAGATAAAACAACATATTGATTCGCAGGAATAGCTTATGAGATAATCTGATGAATAAAAGGTATCAGTAAAGCTGTCATTACTCCCATCAATCCGATAGCTAATCCGCTGATAGCACCCTCTATAACTCCCATTTCCATGGCTTTTACAGTACCGACACTATGTGCAGAGGCTCCCATTGCCAATCCTTTGGCAATGCTACTTTTTATTCCTAGAATTCGAAGTACAAACGGGCCTATTATACCTCCGAATATACCGCAAAATAGAACAATTACGGCAGTGAGAGAAGGTATACCTCCTGATTGTGCTGAAATATTCATGGCTATAGCTGTTGTTACCGATTTTGGTTCGAGAGTCATAACTAAGGCATCATCTGCTCCTGTTATTTTTGCTAAAAGTATAACACTCACTATTCCTGTTACACTACCTACAAATATGGAAGTGAGTATAGATACTACATTTCCTTTCAGATATGACATTTGCTGATAAAGTATATAGCCTAAAGCAACAACCGATGGTCCAAGCAAGAAACTAACAAATTGCCCCCCTCTCTGAAATGTTTCATAATCCATTTTCGTAATGTTCAAAAACAGAATAATGATTGCTATTGAGATAATTAGTGGATGAAGAATTGCAACTCTCGTTTTTTTGAAGACCCATTGTCCAAATAAATAGCTACCAAAGATAAGAACAAGAATAAACTCGGGGCTTTCTATTAATAATTTCATTTTGATCTTCCTTTCTCCATTTGTTGTTGTACAATACCAACTACGGCTATAACCAGAATAGTACTGATGGAGCAAGTTATGATAATAGATGCCCAAAACTTACTTAATACCCCAAAAGAGGTCATTAATCCGGCTCCGGAAGGGATGAAGAAAATAGCCATATTCTTTGTGATGGCATTTGCTGTAGAATCGACACTGTCAGGATTTATAATCTTGAGATAGAGAGCCAAAAATAATAACATCATTCCTATTATACTTCCGGGAATGAATCCTTTAATAAGGTAACTCACACATTCTCCTATAAAATAAAACAGAAGAATGATGAAAATTCCTTTAACCATTTTCATATTACTTATACCTAAATATTAACTCTGCAAAGGTAGAAGAAATTAGTCAGACAAGCCTTTTTATTAGTATAAATTTCAATATAAAGTGTCCTTATCTACATCAGAAATGATTTTACAAAAAGAGCCTGTGATCATTTAATGATTGCAGGCTCTAAAGAGAATATTTTGTTATTAGTTATATATCTTCAAACACTTCTAATGAAAAGTTTTCGCCATCGAAAACAGCATAGGAAAAGAAACTGATCCAATCTCCCAGAATAGAGATTCGTGCTGTCGGTGATAACATTAAATCAAGCATTATGTGTCGATGTCCAAATATGAAAAAATTGATATTCGGAGATTCTTTTAATTGTTTTTTTGCAAATAAAACGAGATGCTCTTTGTCTTCTCCCAAATAAGGAATCTCCCCGCCTGTTGCCCTGCTGTGGTTAGACCACGTATGGGCTATTGCCATTGCCCATCGTGGATGTAAGCAGGCAAAAGCTTTTTGGCATAAGTTATTGTGGAATACCCAACGAATAAGTTTAAACGATTTAGAATCGTCACCTAATCCGTCTCCATGAGCTAAAAAGAATTTTTTGTTGTATATATCTTGTACTAATGGTTCGAGATGAACTATCATACCACATTCTTTCTGCAAATAGTCGTTAACCCATACATCATGATTACCAATGAAGAAGTGGACTTCAATACCCGAATCTGTCAACTCGGCTATTTTTCCCAATACTCTGGTGAATCCTTTTGGTACAACATATTTATATTCAAACCAAAAGTCGAATATATCGCCTAAGAGATAAATTGTTTTAGCATCTTTCTTTACCATATCAAACCATCGGCAGAGCTTTCTTTCGATGTCATGATTCGGGTAATTATCATTTGATTGCTTCTTTATTCTATTAGGAAGGCTCAGGGTGCTACTGTTGTTTATGACCTTATGATGAGAGGCTGACCCTAGATGTACATCCGAAAGGAAGTATATTTTATTCTTTTCAGCCATATTTTATAGAAAACCCAATTCTAATTTGGCTTCCTCGCTTAGCATATCTTTATTCCATTCAGGCTCGAAGGTAAGATTTACAATTACATTCTTAGCAGCAGGGATGGATTCTAACTTAAGGCGTACATCTTCCAGTATAAAATCGGCAGCAGGACAGTTTGGAGCCGTCAATGTCATTGTAATAGTTACATTTTGCTCTTCATCCACATCTACTTTGTAGATAAGTCCAAGATCGTAAATGTTTACAGGTATTTCGGGATCATACACAGTTTTAAGCATGCGTACAATATCTTCTTCTAATTTTAATATATTATTTTCCATGTTTGAAATTTTTATAATGAGTAATTTTAGCTGACAAAATTAAGTAATAAATACGTTGGTTTGTGTTATTACTGATAAAGAAATTCAATGAGTGTTTTTAAGTCAGTTATAATATCATAGAAACTTATCATTATCGAGATAGCTATAATAGCCGTCATCACAAATAATAACATGATCCATTAAATGTATATCAATTAATTTACAAGCTTCTTTTAATTTTTTTGTAATAGCATTATCTTCTTCACTGGGTTTAGTATCGCCCGAAGGATGGTTGTGCACTAACACAATATTGGTGGCTAGATTTTCTATAGCCTCTTTTATAATGAGTCGGATGTCTATAACTGTTCCGGTAATACCTCCTTTACTTACCGGTATTTTCTTGAGAACTTTATTAGAGGTGTTCATCAACAGAGCCCAGGCTTCTTCGTGTCTGAGGTCTCCCAGAATAGGTTGAAAAATATGAAAAATATCCCGACTTGATGATATCTGTTGATATTTTTCGGTTTCAGAAAGACTCCGTCTTTTGCCAAGCTCCATAGCAGCAATTATGGTAATTGCTTTGGCTTCTCCTATCCCTTTGAAATTTTGGATCAAATCGTTAATACTGAGCTTTCCCAAAGAATTCAGATTATTATTCACCGAATACAATATTCGTTGCGAAAGCTCTACTGCACTTTCATTTTTATTGCCTGATCCAATTAAAATAGCGAGTAACTCGGCATCAGACAATGCAGAGATGCCTTTTATTAGCATTTTTTCGCGAGGGCGGTCTTCCTCTGCCCACTCAGTAATTGTTAGTTTTTCTTTTGAGTGATCCATAGTTTTGTAAAGATGAAAAATCGTGTCTAGCAAGTTAATTCTAAACACGATTTTTAGGAAAAATAAATTCCTTTATTATTTTACTCTTTCTACGTATGAACCGTCACGAGTATTTATCTTAATTTTTTCACCTTCATTAATGAAAAGCGGAACACGCACTTCTGCACCTGTTTCTACTGTTGCAGGTTTTAAAGTATTAGTTGCAGTATCGCCTTTTAATCCGGGTTCAGTATATGTTATTTGAAGAATTACGTTTTGAGGCAATTCTGCTGTTAGAATAGTTTCGGTTTCGGCATGTACTTGTACTTCAATAACATCACCTTCTTTAAGGAAAGCAACACCTTCTATTTGGTTTGCAGGAAGAGATACTTGTTCAAAAGTTTCATTATTCATGAAATTGTAACCCATATCGTCTTTGTATAAATATTGGTAGTCACGTCTTTCGATACGAACTTCGTCAAGTTTAATACCTGCATTGAATGTTCTTTCAAGAATACGTCCGGTAGTAACACTTCTCATCTTTGTTCTTACAAAGGCTGCTCCTTTACCTGGTTTTACATGAAGAAATTCTATAATTACATAATATTGACCATCAATATCAATACACATACCGTTTCTAATATCTGCAGTAGTTGCCATAAAATATATTTTGTTTTATTGTATAAATTACTAGATTATGTTTTAATGGAATAGAGAATAACGTACGATAAATATTATTGCTATACCTTAGACTCATAGCTATCTTTGGTTATTATACTTTCTAAAGTTATAAAAAAGGTCTGCGACCTTAACTCTCTCTATAAGACTGCAAAGATAGATAAATATTGCAAAGGTGAAAAATAATCAGAGACAGATATTCCATTCTTGTAATTTGCTATTGATATGTAGGATATATGTTCAATTTACTCCTATTTTATCAAGTATAATTTCTCCGCGATCAGTTTTGTCGAAAATGAAACGTATTTGTTTTATTTCATTAGGGTTAAAGTAATCATTTTCTGTTCTTAATTCAGAGAAAGGTATTTCAATATATTGCAATATTCTTTCGAAAGAATCATTTTTACCTAAAGTGAAAATTGAATTTGATTTTGTTAATTGTACTTTCAATGGGGGAGGCAATATCATCAAAGAACTGAAAGTTCTCTTGACAGTGCTGGTATTAGTGACCAACTCGATTGTAAAATCTACACTATCAACATCTCCTTGATTATTGCAAATAAAGAAAAATAGATTTTTAAGCAATTGATTCTGTGATATCTTTCCGATGCTATCGTTTATATTAATTGTGTATTGCGATATACCTTTTAAGGTCTGTTCTGCCTTATCCCATCCTAGAAAGACCCCTGCATTTTGTTGTGAACTATTCCAATCATCTCTGAATGGTAATGTATTTTCTTTCCAGACTTTTAAATTCTCTCCCTGTATTTTTGCGCCCGATAAAGTGGCAGTCGTTACATTAAAATCCTCTTCGTAGTTTGCAATATATCTGAAATCAGAATCTTCAAATTGATTTATATAGAATTCTTTGGGTAATATTTTATTCACATTTCTATAGTCTTTAAATATGGGGATAAATTCTTTTCTCTTTTTTAAAGAAGCCTCCATAAATGCTGAGATATAAATTTGAGCAACTTTTTGTTGATCTTTTTCCTCCATAATTGGCTTCAAGTTCAAAAACCAAGACTTGGGTGTTGTGGTATCAATTTTACCCCATACGGTATTAAATTGCCCATGATTTGCTCTGTAAATATAAAGTGCGGATTTAAAATGATAATTGTTGTCAGTATAGCACACTCTATTATAAAATCGGTTACCTGCAAACCAATATATATCCTGATCGTATCCTCCATGAAGAAGTAAATAATCTATATTTTCTAATTTTAGAGGAACTTCTGTTTGAGGGTTGTATGAATCGGTAGGCGCAATCTGAATAATTCCTCTAATTGAAAAATTAAAATCGAATTTTATATTGGCATCATTATGATAACGTGTGTGCTTATTAATAACAGATGCAAGGGCGATAGCCGGGCCTCCCCGGGAATGACCGATAAGCCCGATGTTATCCATATCGACTTTGTTATAAAAATAATTGCCTTCTGTATTGTTCCATGTTCTCCATTCTTCCAGATGTTTTAAAATTAACCATGCTCTGGTAAAAACCTCAGTATGATTGTAGTCACCAATCCAGCTAGCATTGAGAAAATTTTCATCAATCGAAGCTACAATATATCCCCTGCTTGCTAGTAATTTACCTAAATATTCATATCCGGGATCTGAGAAATTCTGCATCTGATGATTGCCATGTACAATGATTACTAAAGGAAATTGTCCTTCTTCCTCGGGATACCACACACGAGCATTGACAGGATATGCTTTGGAGTCAAATCCCCAGTATATCTTCCTTAGATAGTTGCCAAAACCGGAAGTCTGATCAAAAAAAGGTGTAGCATCAACAGTTGAAGTTTTTATGCTGACTTCATTATTATAATCAGCACGACGCAGGTCATTGCCACTACCATAGAATAATGTTTTTACCTTGTAATTACCCTCTATAGATGGGTCTTCAATTTCATTAATTGATGCTTTTTGATTCCAGTATCGATCTGTTACAGGAGCAGTGTTATTAAAACCGTCATTCCATAAATAATAAAAGAGGTATCCGTTTGCCAGAACTGCAACTATAATAAGGATCGCAGAAACATATTTTTTGAGACCTTTAGAAATAGCTAATCCAATTACAGCACCCGATATTAACCCTGAAATAATAAATGGATGTATAAAAAAACTATCAGGTAAGTAGTTTGCAATGATAAAAAATGAGAGAAATACTACGACAAAAACAGGGTTGAACTCTTTTACAATTGTAAAAGCTGTTTTTAGGATATAGAAAGATACCCCAAAGGCAATAATGAGAATGAGTGAGCCAACAATAATATCAAAAGCAGGAGAGATACCTGTTTCAATATATTTTGCTATACTTAGCAAATAGATCAGCATAGCCATAATTACGCCTATTGTGGCTCCTTTTACTGACTTATTTCCAATATTGGTAATTGTAGTTTTTATCTCTTCCCAAGAATTAAGATAAAAAGTGTTTTTCTTCATTATATTAGAGACCCTTAGTGATTCAGATTATAGTTTTAACCTTATTATACTTCATATTGTATAATTGAATGAATCTTCAAAATCCTGAGTAGTTCTTATTCTTACCTCAGAGTTATGAAAAACAAGGGAGTAGGGAACAACACTTCTAGTAAGCCATACGTTTCCTCCAATTGTAGAATCGTGACCTACAACTGTTGTACCTCCTAAAATAGTAGCTCCAGCATATATAACTACATTATCTTCGATGGTCGGATGCCTTTTTTTGTCTTTTAGTTCTTTGGTGACAAATAAAGCTCCCAAGGTTACTCCCTGATATATTTTTACATTGTTGCCTATAATAGTTGTTTCCCCGATAACAATTCCTGTTCCGTGATCTATAAAGAACATATCACCTATCTGTGCTCCCGGATGTATATCTATTCCTACTGATGCATGGGCGTATTCAGAGAATAGTCTAGGAATAATAGGAACATTCATCTTATATAGAATGTGCGAGATACGATGCACTGTAAGAGCAAAGAAACCGGGATATGCTATGATAATTTCTTCTATACTACGAGCTGCCGGATCATTTTGCAGATAGCATTTTGCTTCATTATATAATTTAATTCTCAGGTCGGGTAGTTCAGCAATAAATGAATCTACTACTTTTTCAGCTTCTTTTTTGTTGATTAAATTTGATATATTCTCTAATAATACAGAATATACAAAATTGAGGTTGTCAGAGGTTGATGTGCAATTTTCATCACAAATAGGAAATAACAATTGATGAAAGATAGTATGTAGAGCAGCTTCCAAATCAATCTTGTTAATTGGAAGAGTATTGGATTTAGAATTAAGTAATTCTGATATTTTATTTAAATCAGTCATTTTTTTGTTTATAAGAGGATTTTTAGAAATCTGTTGAGCCTTACTATGAGATAGGCGACAGGCAATGTTGTAATTGTAATAAATAAAAAGAAAAGAACTGATGAGCCAAGGTATCCATTTATATCGAAATATAAACCGGACAAGAGTGCCATAGGATGTACAAGGAAGATTGCAATAGACATATCAGCCACAGTGTTATACTTTGTATAGGGACCCATCTTACCGTTCTTAAGCACGTATAAAAAAAGAGCAGGGCATAAAAAGAGCGGTACTATATACAAGTTATTTGTTACCTGCTGTTCCATATATATATATGCTTCTATCATTAAGGCAATGCTTCCGATTGCGAGAATATAAGGCATGAATTTTTTGATTTTTGAATAGGATACATATTTTATTAAATGCCCGATAGTAACAAATGGAAATGCCCAGAATAGAAAATTACGATATTTCATAACTTCGAATGAAGAATAAGGGTCTCTTTTTTGTATAAAATAGCCGATAAAGAAAAAAGCAATAGATAATATAATAAGTCCGAGCTTATTTACTTTTATCTTATTTAAGAGATAAAGTATTATTATAGCTCCAATTACTGACACCAGATACCACAAGTGAAAAAGACCATTTGCAGTTGTTATTATTAGAGATTTAATGTCGTCTTTAAACTGTGGATAAAACCAAGGGAGGTATAACAGTGTCCAAACGATATATAATATTATTAGTTTGGTTAGATACTTGATGGTTTTTTCCCTACTTGTTATATCAAGAAAGTATCCGTTTATTATAAAAAAAAGCGGGACACTTATTTTCGCTAAACCATATGATAGTTCCCAACCGACTATGTATCCAATATTTTCAAGTAAATTTCCATTTTGGGGCGGATAAATAGTCACAAAGGGACAATGCAGCATAATCACTAAAATGCTTAATCCTACTTTGAAATAATCAAGAGTAATATTTCTTTTGTTTATAGTATTATTCTCCAAAATAATCTTTTTTATCTCTTTTACGATTGTATAGTTTTTTGCTTTTATGTACTTTAGTTATAGCAGTAAAACCTACATTGGTTTCTAATTGGGTTTCTCTATCTGCTTTTTTTACAGCTTTTATATAATCCTGAATAGTTATTTTTCCTCTTTCCTGATTCCTCTTCTTTTTCATCTAAATCACGTTAAATATTTAATGCAATGTTTTATCGCCATAACTGTCTCTGGTTTTTATACCTAGCCAAAGCAATAAAAAAGTCTGAGACCTTACGATTTTCTTGTTTGTCCGCTTCCTTCAACAATCCATTTGTAGCTGCAAAGTTCCTGCAAAGCCATCGGGCCGCGGGCGTGTATCTTTTGAGTACTGATTCCTATCTCTGCTCCAAGTCCGAATTGGGCGCCATCGGTAAAGGCTGTTGAAGCATTTATATATACGCATGCAGCATCTATGAGGAATTGAAACAGAAGGTTTGCCGATTCGTCTTCAGTTATAATAGCCTCACTGTGTTTAGAACCGTATTTTGAAATATGATCAATTGCATCATGGATATTATTTACTATTTTTACAGCCATTTTATAATCTAAAAACTCAGTACCGAAGCTTTCACCAGATGCTTCTTTCAGTAATTTAGAAGGGTAATGACCGTGTAATGCTTCATATGCCAATTTGTCGGCATAAATTACCACATGATCGTTTTTCAGATTTTCACAGATATAAGGCAGGTCATTTAAGCGATCTTTATCAATAACGAGACAATCGAGAGTATTGCATACGCTTACCCGCCTTGTTTTTGCATTATGAACTATTTGTTGAGCAATTTCTTTATTCCCTTTGGAGTGGAAATAGGTATGACATACACCTGCACCTGTTTCAATGAATGGAATACGTGCATTATCTCTCACATAATTAATAAGAGAGCTGCCGCCTCTGGGAATAATAAGATCTACATATTCTCTTGCATTCAGCAATTCATCAATTACTTCTCTGTCATTAGGTAATAAAGTGCATATATTGGGATTTGCATCATAATCATCCAGTACGCCTCTGATTATTTCAACTATGGCTCGATTGGAAAAAGTGGCATCGGATCCTCCTTTTAGCAGACATACATTGCCGGACTTGAAACATAGCGAGAATACATCAAAACAAACATTCGGACGAGCTTCAAATATAACTCCGATAACACCGAATGGAACCGCTTTCTTGGTTAAATGTAAACCATTATCAAGTGTTTTGTTTTCAAGGACTCTGCCAATAGGAGAGGGTAGGTTGATTATATTTCGGATATCGGATACAATCCCCATAATACGCTCTTCTGTGAGTTTTAATCTGTCGTATTTAGGATTGTCTTTGTCCATTCTTTGGAGGTCTTTTAGATTTTCCGAAAGAATGTAATGTATTTTTGCTTCTGTTTCTTTTGCAATAGCTTCCAGTAAAGAATTAATCTGTTCATCCTTTAAAAGAAGTAAGCTTCTTCCTGCTGTTTTGGCTGCTTCAAACAGCTGTTTCGTGTCGTCCATTTTTTTATTTGTCTATATATAGGTAATCGTAATGTATAATTGGTTTTTCATTACTCTTGCCTATCAATTTTTCTACTGTTTTACTGTCAAAAGCAATGCGACCAACTCCGATTTGCTTTTGCTTGGTGTCAATAATTTTTACTATATCATCCACTTCAAAGTCTCCTTCTATTTTCACTATTCCTATGGGTAGTAAACTTACAGCTTTTTCACTGATTAGGGCTTCTTTTGCTCCATCGTTGATATGTACTTCGCCTTTGGCAAAGCTTTCGGAATGGGCAATCCACTTCTTGACATTAGAAACTGCCTTTTTAGAGGGTTTGAAACGTGTGCATATAGTTTTAGGATCGGATATGAGATTTAGTAAAATATCATCAGTCTTTCCGTTCGCTATTATTACTTCGATGCCTTCTTCCGCTATCTTACGGGCAATGTTGTATTTGGTTTGCATTCCTCCACGTCCCGATGTCGATTTAGAAGTCTGTATAAATTCCTCTATCTGATCTTTCTTAGGGTTTATCTCGGAGATTACACTTGCTTTTGGGTCGGCAGGGTTACCATTATATATACCGTCAATATTACTCAGTATAATTAACGTCTGACAATTCATCATTGTTGCAACTAAACCCGATAATTCATCGTTATCAGTGAACATCAATTCATTTACCGAAATAGTGTCGTTTTCATTCACAATGGGTGTTACACCATTTTGAAGCATGACTGTCATGCAATTGCGTTGATTAAGATAATGTCGGCGGGTTGCAAAGTCTTCTTTAGTCGCCAATATTTGACCGCAAACTATATTATAATTATCGAAAAGCGTAAAGTATTGATTGATAAGTCTTACCTGACCTATTGCCGAGTATAACTGACGGGCAGATACTACATCCAATTTCGATTTGGGACGAATAGTTGATTTACCTGATGCTACGGCTCCTGATGAGACAAGAATAATTTCAATCCCTGATTTACGTAGTTCAGCAATCTGATCGACCAATGCAGACATTCGGGTAATATCCAGCGTACCATCCTTTCGGGTTAAGACATTACTACCTATCTTTATAACTATTCGGTTCTTTTTCGAATTTTCTTTTTTCATTTTATATAAAGGTCACAGACCTTCTTATTTCTTTATCAAGTATAAAAAACAGTTGACAAGTTACTTATTTATTTGTCAAAGTTAATAAAATCTCGAATCAAAAAAATACCTGCCCATTGTTATATAAGCAGGTATTTGTAAAGAGTAGAGTTTATTCCCATAGGGGCGTATTGCATATTTAGGCCGATATAAACTCTGGCTTCTTATATTTATTGCTCTATTTCGTGATTATAACAGTCAAAGACTATTATTTGCCAAAGCAATAAAAAGGTCTGAGACCTTGAATCTTTATCTTTTTCGTATTTCCGCCCGTTTTATTTTACCGCTGATTGTTTTGGGGAGTTCTTCCACAAATTCTATAATTCGCGGGTATTTATAGGGTGCAGTTACTTTCTTTACATGATCCTGTATTTCTTTAATAAGAGCTTCCCCGGCTTTATTTTTATAATCGGCAGCCAGAATTATAGTCGCTTTTATTATTTGACCTCGAATTTCATCAGGTACACCTGTTATGGCACATTCAACAACAGCAGGATGGGTCATAAGCGCACTTTCTACTTCGAATGGTCCGATTCTGTAACCGGAGCTCTTGATTACATCATCGAGGCGACCTATAAACCAGAAGTAGCCGTCTTCGTCTCTCCAAGCTACATCGCCTGTATGATATACATTATCATAATATACTTGATTGGTAAGCGCCTCGTCCCGATAATATCCCATAAATAAACCAAGAGGTTTTATTCCATTATTTGTTCTTATGACTACTTCACCCGATTCTCCTTCTTCGGCAGAACGTCCTTCGGCAGTAATAAGGTCAATATCATAAGCAGGATTCGAAACACCCATTGCTCCGGGTTTCGGTTCCAACCAAGGGAAAGTTATAATAGTGGGAGTAGTCTCTGTTTGCCCGAATGCTTCCATCATTTTGATTCCTGTAGCCTTGTAAAATGCTTCGAATACCGATGCATTAAGAGCTTCTCCTGCTGTAGTGCAGTATTTAAGAGACGATAAATCGTATTTGCTCATATCGTCACGAATCATAAACCTGTATACTGTGGGAGGTGCACAAAAAGATGTGATTTTATATTTTTCGATCAATTCCAACATTTTTGCCGATGTAAATTTCTCATGATCGTAGGCTACTACCGTTGCTCCAACAATCCATTGGCCGTATAGTTTACCCCATACAGCTTTAGCCCAACCTGTATCGGATACAGTTAGATGAACGCTGTCCTCGGTCAGGTTATGCCAATATTTGGCAGTAACTATATGTCCTAACGGATAAGTATAATTATGAATTACCATTTTAGGCTCACCGGTAGTTCCCGAAGTAAAGTAGAGTATCGAAATATCCTCATTGTTATTTACGTGTCCGGGTCGAACGAATGGTTTGGCATTATCTAATCCCTTATAGAAATTTTTCCAACCATCGGGTATATTATCCCCCCATGTGATAAGATGCTTTATGGTCGGTGATTGTGATAATGCTTCATCTACATGTTTACGGATAAGATCATCATCTGTTGTGACAATAGCTTTTATATCAGCAGCATTATTTCTGTAAATGATATCTTTAGGAGTAAGAAGATGTGTTGCAGGAATAGCTACAGCTCCTATTTTATGTAGTCCGACAATAGCGAACCAAAATTCGTAGCGGCGCTTCAGTATCAGCATTACTTTATCACCTTTACCGATAGCTAATGACTGAAAGAATGAAGCTGCCTTGTCGCTTTGTTCTTTTATATCTTGAAATGTGAAGTCTATATGTTCCCCTTCTTCATTAGACCAGCAAAGTGCTATTTTAGAAGGGTTTGTTCTAGCCCATTCATCTACAATGTCGTAGGCAAAGTTGAAGTTGTCAGGAATATTTACGTGAAAATTATTTTTGAAATCCTCGGTAGATGTAAATTCTATTTGTTTTAAAAATTTCTCTAACATAGTTTCTTGAAATTAAGGTTTGAGACCTATTTGTTGGTTTGGAAAGTATCGTTAAATAGTTACAAGTAATATTTGACTGATAACTATTGACTGATTTTAGTTTAAACTATTACTGCTAAAAATTTAACGGGTTTTCCATCTAAAGCTTTCATGCCATGAGGTAAGCTCGGGTCAAAGTAGAGGCTGTCGCCTTTTTCCAGAATAAGGTCTTTTCCATTTATCCGGATTAAAAGCCTGCCTTTAAAGACTAGATTGAATTCCTGCCCCGGGTGTTTACTCAGGTGGATAGGCGCATCGTCGGTTTTGGGTTCTACCGTGACTATAAATATCTCAGCTTTTCTATTAGCAAAGCCTGTTGCCAAAGCCTGATATTGATACTCTTCCACACGCTTGATTGCTAACCCTTTTTCTTTTCGTGTAATAGCATAGCTACTCATTCGGGGTTCCTCGTCAAACATGAGGGTTGTGAGATCTACATTGTACTTGGTGGCAATTTTTTTAAGCAAGCTGATCGAAAAATCTTTTTTTCCTGCTTCGTACTCGATATAATCTTCGAGTGTAATATCGCATGACGTTGCAAATTCAGATTGTGTAAGCTCCAATGCATCACGGAGACCTTTAAGCCGCAGACCAATTTGTATTAATTCTTCATTCATCAGAATATAGATATTTAAATGGTGATTATAAGTAATCTAAAAAATAATAAATGCTACTCTTTTAAATTGAAAAAAGCTATAACCTGTAAAAACAAGCAAAAGCTTTATAACCTTAATGCTCCCAAAGTTAATGAAAAGTTTTCTACACCTGTAAAAAAGTTGAGACTATTATATAGTCTAATAGAACAGCCGTCTAACGCAAAATTTATATATTTGTATCGGAAATGAATTATGTATTAATCGTATGAGTAAACATAAAAACCTTATTTTTTATATATCGATTGTAGGTGTATTATCTATTGTAATCTATTTTGTATTGTCCTTAGGTCAAAATCAATTGGCTGTTAGTTTGGATGGAAACGAGGTTGTTAATGGATATTCTGCTTGGTCTAATTTTTCGACTTCTGTATTGGAAGAAGCAACCGGTTCTACTGCATTATTGATTCTTCAAATCATTGTTATTTTATGTTTTGTTCGTCTTTTTGGGTGGATTTGCCAAAAAATAGGACAACCGACCGTAATTGGTGAAATTATAGCAGGTATTGTACTGGGGCCGTCTCTTTTAGGTGCATTTTTTCCTGAAATGTCAAATCTTATTTTTCCCGCATCGTCCATTGGTAGTATAAAACTTCTGAGTGAGATAGGATTAATTCTGTTTATGTTTATCGTCGGGATGGAGCTGGATCTCAAAGTATTAAAGAACAGAGCTAATGATGCTATACTGATAAGCCATTCATGTATTGCAATTTTATTTACATTCGGCACTGTTTTTTCATATTTTATTTACCCTTATTTCTCTCACCCCGATGGTCATTTTGTGTCCTTCGCTTTGTTTATGGGGATAGCCATGAGTATAACAGCTTTTCCCGTGTTGGCGAGGATTGTACATGAAAGAGGACTTAATAAAACACCTTTGGGAGCTATGGTGATTACCTGTGCTGCCGTAGATGATATAACAGCATGGTGCCTTTTGGCGGCAGTTATTGCTATAGCAAAAGCAGGAACTTTTGTCAGCTCTTTGTATGTAATCTTTTTTGCTGTGGTATACGTTGTTCTGATGTTTAAATTGGTACGTCCTTTTTTACAACGTATTGCGGATCTTCAGACTTCAAAAAATATTATAAGTAAATCCATCATAGGGATCTTTTTTCTTGTCTTATTTCTTTCCTCTTACTTAACCAGTATAATAGGTATTCACCCTTTGTTTGGAGCTTTTTTGGCAGGGGTTATAATGCCTCCTAATATTAATTTCAGGAAATTGTTTATTGATAAAATTGAAGATATATCACTGGTAATACTTCTTCCTTTGTTTTTTGTTTATACAGGTTTGAATACAAGGATAGGGTTATTAAATGACGGTTCTTTATGGATGATCTGCGGAATAATTATTTTACTGGCTACAATCGGTAAGCTGGTAGGAGGAACTTTAGTCTCAAGATTCATTGGCTTTGACTGGAAATCAAGCATGACTATAGGGGCATTGATGAATACCAGAGGTTTAATGGAACTGGTGGTACTTAATATTGGCTATGATCTGGGGATTCTTACACCCGAAGTATTTGCAATGATGGTTGTAATGGCTCTTGTAACCACTTTTATGACAAGTCCTCTTCTTGATCTTATCGATAGAATTTTTAAAAATAGAGTTCCTGAAAATAGTATTACAGAACGTAAAATATACAAGATATTAGCTCCTTTTAAAAATATAGAATTGGGGGAAAAACTGCTGTTGATAGCTAATTCTTTTGTGAAAAAGAGCCAGAATTATTCGGAGATTAATATGGTACATTTTACCCCGGGTAATAACCTGTACCAATATAATATAGAAGATGAGGAACGTGATACTTTCGAGCCTATTTTGGAGAAAGCCCGTGAATTAGGTCAGCCGGTTAATACAATGTTTGAAGTGGCATCCGAACCTTTTGCTAAAATAGTAAAGTTGTCTAATGATGGCGATTATGATCTTTTGCTGATTGGTGCACATTATTCTATATATCAAGGAAATTTATTAGGACAGTTTTTAGGTCTCTCTACTAAATTATTACGTTTTCCTGCTCATTTATTCTCGTTCTTAAAGAAAAACAAGAGAGTCACCAATCGTGATGTTTTATCGTTGGGTGATGGAACACATTCTGTCTTGAAAAATAGTAATTTGTCGGTTGGCATATTTATTGATAGAGGTTTAACAGAGATCAAAAATGTTATAGTACCCATTTTGGATGAAGACGATATTTTCGTTGGTGATTTTATGGAGCGTCTTACCCAAAATTCATATGTTCGTATAACCCTTTGGGATGCAATCGGTTTAATGGATAAATCAATTGAATTTGTAAAAAGTGTAAGAGGTATAAAAGCAGTCAATCCTTATTTATTCCAATTATGGAACAATAACATTCCGATAGATGTTGATATTTTTAAGAAGCACGATTTATTAATGGTGAGCTTAAAGAGTTGGAAAAACCTGAGAGAGAGATATCCCTCATGGGAAAAAGATGTTCCATCTACTTTAATATTAAACGATTGATATAAGTGTCTAGTTTATCACTAATAATACTGAATCGAAATTATGGATTATAAAAATGCACTTACATATAAGAAAGAGATACTTGAAAAGCTGTCAAAAAGGCAGTTGAAGGATGCTTTTGAGTTATTGACAAAATTGGTTGTGAATACTCAAGACTGGCATGCTTCGGAGAAACTGAGCGAGTTAGAAACCAATTATAAGTACATGTTGCATTATCAGTTTGAGGATACAGTTGATCCTCAAAAGGATGCTATATATAATACGATTCTGAGGACTTTGTACGAAATGACTGACGATGCTGCGGATGAATTGTTGACTATCGACTCATCTAATATTTTTTATGAGCGATTGAGAATCAATACAGTCCGTACGCCTTTGACATTAGGCGAAATTCAAAAGCAACTGAAAGATGTAACCGAGTCATGGGCTTTAGCTGATCTTCTCGAAGCAGGGGATGTTAAGCAAGCCAAGGAGAGAGAACTGTCAGTTAAAAGAGAACGTACAGGGTCTGAGTTATTCAACTATATGTTTGTGTCAGCACGAGCTACAGAACAAGATGAGATCGAGTATACTTCTTTTATCAATCATCAAGATGTTCCTGTTCGTGAAAAGCTACTATTCATATCAGCTTTAACTCTAAATCTGTTTCATCGCTTTGATGGACGTAAGCTTTGTGTATTAATGAACGCATGCCAGTCGGAAGAAAGTTCGATTAGACAGCGTGCTATAGTAGGTCTTATTATTGTTTTGCAGATGTATGACGTACGCTGGCAGTTGTATCCCGAATGTCAATTTAAATTGGATGCTTTGGCAGAAGATGAGGCATTTCGCAGATCGGTGTTGGCTGTGGTGAAACAATTGATCCGCTCACGTGAAACAGAAGAGATAAGCCGTAAACTGACAGAAGAGATTATACCCGAAATGATGAAATTCAATTCGCTTGCAGGCAAGAAATTGAATATGCAGGATTTGATGGGTGAAACCGATTTCGCAGATAAGAATCCCGATTGGCAGAAAGAACTTGAAAATTCGGGATTAGCTAATAAACTACAAGAATATTCCAGTCTGCAAATGGAAGGCGCAGATGTTTTTCATTCGACATTTTCGAGTTTAAAGAATTTTCCGTTTTTTGGAGAATTAGGCAATTGGTTTTTGCCTTTCGATGTTCAATATTCGGAACTTCAGCCTCTCTTCTCAGACAAAGAAGGTTTAAATGTGTTGTTACAAACAGCGGTTTTGAATTCATCACATATGTGTAATTCGGATAAGTATTCATTTGCTTTTAGTTTGATGCAGATTCCATCGAGTCAAAGACAAATGATGGCAGCGCGTTTTGGTGAAGAATCGGATCAGTTGAAAGAGATGCAAAAAGAAGCTGAGTCGCTCAACTCTAAAGCGGGCGAGGAGGTAATATCTAATCAATATATTCAGGATTTGTATCGTTTTTTTAAGTTATATCCATATAAGAATAACTTTTTCGATATATTCAAATTGAGATTGAATTTTTACGATAAAAAGTCTATTAGTCCATTGATTTCGGATCATAGCAGCATGTTGCAAATTGCTAACTATTGTTTTGATAAGAATTTCTTTTCGGAAGCTTTAGGTATTTATCAAAAATTGATAGATAATGGTGCTTTAGAGTCTGACCTCTGGCAAAAGATGGGATATTGTAAACAAATGCTTGATGACCTTAAGGGAGCATTAGATGCATACTTGCAAGCCGAATTATTATCACCCGATAATTCTTGGATTATAAAAAGAATTGCACAGGTTTATAAATCATTGAAAGATCCGCAGCGAGCGTTGGAGTACTATCAGCGTGCAGCTCAGCTGAATCCTAATAATTTGAATCTTGAGCTAAATATAGGTCATTGCTATTTAGATTTAGGAGAATATGATAAAGCATTGAATTGCTATTTTAAGATAGAGGTATTGGACAGTAAAAGTTCAAGAGCTTGGCGACCTATTGCCTGGACGGCATTTCTTTTAAGAAAATTCGAGTTGGCACAACAATATTATAAACAGATATTGGCTGACAAACCGAATGTTCACGATTTCTTGAATGCAGGTCATGTTGAGCTGTGCTTAAACCGAAAGAAAATAGCACTGGATTTGTACCTGAATGCTGCAAGGAAATCATCCGATTTCAATCAATTTGTAGCTCTATTTGAAGAAGATGCTAAAGAGCTTAGTGCTGCAGGAGTAGATACTTCCTTCTTTCCATTCTTGCTGGATGAATTAAGATATAAACTCGATTAAAGAGTTTATATCTTAATCGCAAGGTATTCCAAATAAATCGAGTCCATCTTCCCATATAGGGGTAACAGTTCCATCTTTTTCCAACCTGAATATTGCTCGTGAAGGAAAAAAGCATTCTGTAGTTTCGAAGCTAAATGTATCTCTCCATTTAAAATCATCTGTGTAAACAAAATACAGATTGTCTATATTCGCATATACTTTAGTGGGTATATTGTCTGCATAATCCGATTGTATATTGCTATAATGATCGTTTATTTTCGCTTCTATTTGTTTGTAGTTTGTTCCAAAAACTAAATTAATCTTCTTATCACTTGCAAAAATTGGTTTTCCGTTTTTATTAGAATCAAAACGGTCTATTGTAAATGCAAATATATTGGTTTTGCATTCATCCAATCCTAATACTACCTTTTGAGGTTTCTGAATTTCGAAGCCTTTCGTTCCATATATGTAAAAGTCTTTATCTAGAAGAGGTTTCATCTCTTTTTCTACTCGTTCATTATATAGAAGGCTGTATACCCCTGTCGAATCTACTATCTGTACCCCTTTAACAGGTACTGCTTCATCGAATTGAGTATAAAACCAGTTTGCTTTGATCGAGTCTTGCTCCTCTATTCTGTCGAATATTTTATCGAAAACAGTAGCTGAGTCAGTTTCTGCGTGATTAATTACAATTGCGGTTGTTTTAGGAGATAATTCATATACCGAGTATATCGAATTACTTTTTAAGGTTTTGTCATTTATATCAGTTCCTCCAACATGCTGAGCAGGGTATAAAATACCTAGGAGAATAAGAGCACTTAAGAAATATAAGCTTCTCATAAATAGCGGTTTTTCTTTATTTAATGTAAAAAAAAATTAGTTCGCAAATGTATAATAATAATTTGATCTATTTGAGAAAAGAGAGATAAGAAATAGAAGAGGTTTAAAATAATAAAAGGAGATTTTTCACAAAATCTCCTTTTATGAGTTAATTTAGGTATTAGTGTTTAAGGTAAAAAGATTGTTTTAGGTTATCGATACAAAGAAACATGTTTATTAGATAAGTTCCAAGTAAAAATTTATATTGTAAAACATGTTTTACGTTCTGTTATCATTAAAATATTTTGATTATATTAAATTGTGTTGAAAAGACTCATAAACTCCACTTTGCTTTTATTTTTTTATAAGTATATTTACAACATCGAAACAAATTTAATAAAATATTATAAAGAAAAAAATGATGAAAAAGGCTTTATTGTTACTTTTTTCAGTTCTTACTACTTTTTCTACAGGCTTTGCATGTACGAACCTGTTAGTTGGAAAAGCAGTATCGGCTGATGGCTCTACAATGATAACTTACTCTGCCGATTCGTATTCTCTATATGGAGAATTGTATCACTGGCCGGCAAAAAAATATGCCGCAGGAGAAATGCTGAAAGTATATGACTGGGATTCGGGTAAATTCCTAGGTGAAATAAAGCAAGCCGCTGAAACATATAATGTGGTAGGAAATATGAACGAGCATCAGTTGAGTATTGCCGAGACTACATTTGGTGGACGTGAGGGGTTAGTTGATCCCGAAGGTATTATAGACTATGGCAGTCTTATATATATTGCATTACAACGTGCTAAAACTGCGCGTGAAGCTATAACAGTAATGACTGATCTGGTTGCGGAGTATGGTTACGCAAGTGGCGGTGAGTCTTTTTCTATTGCCGATCCTAATGAAGTGTGGGTAATGGAAATGATTGGAAAAGGGAAAGGTAATAAAGGTGCGGTTTGGGTTGCAGTGCGTATTCCTGACGATTGTATATCGGCACATGCCAATCAGGCACGTATACAGCAATTTCCTTTGAAGGGTTCTAAAGACTGTCTTTATTCTAAAGATGTAATTTCTTTTGCTCGTGAAAAAGGATATTTCTCAGGCAAAGATGCGGACTTTAGTTTTGCAAAAGCATATAACCCTCTTGATTTTGGTGGACAACGTTATTGTGAAGCTCGTGTTTGGAGTTTCTTTAATCGTTTTAATAAAGATATGGCAGGGTTTGTTACCTATGCTTTAGGACAAACTCATGAACCAATGCCTTTGTATATTAAGCCTGACAGAAAGGTTAGTCTGACAGATTTGAAAGATATGATGAGAGATCATTACGAAGGTACTCCATTAGACTGGCGTTTTGATATCGGTGCAGGACCTTTTGAGGCTCCTTATCGTTGGGCTCCGCTAGAGTGGGAGGTCGATTCGGTGAAATACTGTAACGAACGTCCTATTGCAACCCAACAAGCAGGCTTTGTGTTTGTATCTCAAATGCGTTCGTGGCTACCTGATCCGATAGGTGGAGTGCTTTGGTTTGGTGTGGATGATCCTGCACATACTGTATTTACGCCTATGTATGCTTCTATAACTGAAATACCCGAATCATTCAAGGTGGGGAATGGAGATCTTTACAACTTCTCTTGGACTTCTGCTTTTTGGATTAATAATTGGGTGTCTAATATGGTGTATGGTAAATACAATTATATGCACCCTGATTTACTTAAAGTACAACAAGAGTTGGAATCTAAATTTTTGTCTGAGCAATCGGAGATTGAAAATAAGGCTTCTCAATTGTATGCTCAATCGCCGGCAAAAGCAGTGTCTTATCTGACAGAATATAGTAATGAGCAGGCACAATATGCTTTTGATAAGTGGAAAAAGCTAGGGGAATTCCTGACAATTAAATACATGGATGGAATTGTTCGTAAAGAAAAGGACGGGGAGTTTATTCGTAATGAGTATGGAAATCCATCGGCTCCACAGCGTGTTGGATATCCTCAAAAATTCTATCAAGAAGTAGTAAAACAGACCGGAGATAGATATAAAATTACAGAGTAACTATTACTTTATTATTAATAAGATGAACAATGTTCTAACTTTCTCTAAATCTGTCTTTCGAGGTTTTGGACAAATCATGTTACAAGGTAACTATTGGACAGGAATACTTTTTCTTATTGCCATTTGTTATGATTCGGTATGGATGGGAGTAGCTGCCCTGCTCAGCAATATAATAGGAGTATTGACAGCGAAGATTCTTAAATTCGACAAAGCCAATATCGAAGACGGTCTTTATGGCTTCAATGCAACTTTAGTTGGTGTTGCACTGGTTTTCTATTTTCAGTTTAATATCTGGGTTGCATTGGCAATTGTTATAGGATCTGCTGTGAGTACAGTTTTGATGGAGATTGCTCTTCGCAAAAAGTTTCCGGCTTTTACATTTCCATTCATTTTGGTTACGTGGATTCTTCTATTCATTCTTAGTATTCCTCACTTGGCTTTGCCTACAGTGTCGGAACATTTTGTGGATATTACTGCACTGGAAGACTTCTGGATCGAAGGTCATGCCTTTGGACAAGTTATATTTCAGGGAAGTGTCATTGCTGGCCTCATCTTTATAATTGCTGTATTTATTAATTCGCCTATAGGTGCATTATACGGATTTGTAGCCTCTATTATCAGTATGGCTATATCACATCACTTTAGCCAACCTATCGATCAGATTACTGCCGGTATTTTCAGTTTCAATGCAGTATTGTGTGGTATTGCCTGTAGTGGTCTTAAGCCGCGTGACGGTGTTTATGTGTTTATTGCGGTTGTTTTGTCTACCCTTATCGACATATGGATGATAGAACATGGCTGGACTACATTGACATTTCCATTCGTACTTTCTATGTGGATAGTGCTGGTAATCAAAAAATATACTTCTAATATAAACTTGCTACCAAATGATAAATAACTCCTGTAATTTCTAATTATAACAAAGATTGCCCATATGTTGTATTTACATATGGGCAATTTATTTTCTACAATTTATAAGTTTATTTGTTTTTTAATTGATTCGATTGAGTTCCATTCAAGCTACTTTATAAAATGATGCAGTTTCTTCTGTTCACCGCAAATTGAGTGACGAAATTTACGGTGGGTTATCATTCAAAAAAAGATTATTTTATGACATTATAGAAAAGTAGACAGTATGTCTTTTTTTGCATAAATTTAATAATTAGTGTATTGTGTGGGAATATATATAGAATATAGCTAAAATCACAAATATCTACTTTTGATATACCGTCTATTACCCTGTTAAAAGTACTACCTTTCATTGATGATATTCTTTTTGTGTCATTTGTGGCTGACAAGTTGACAGTGAATAGATCAAATAAATGTTAGCTTTGATTCATAGCTTGTTAAACCCTGTTAAGGCTGTTTTTTACAGGTTAAAAGTGTTAAAAAATAGGGTTTGTCATACAAAAGTGAATGTTTTTTGTTTATACATTTGGAGAAAGATATTAATTGATTAATTAAAAAATAAAAACGAATTAGAATATGAAGAAATTTTGGAAAAGTGCTTCTACTTATGTTGTGGCTGCATTGATTAGTATTGGTGCTTCATACGGCACATATAGTTATTTAAATAGCCGATCTAATTACAGCAGTGCCGACATATTTAATTATGGGCAGGATTTCGATCAAAAGAATGTACATCTGGCTTCTTTGACTGCGGATGGATATCCTGATTTTACCAAAGCTGCCGAAAGTTCGATTCATGCAGTGGTGCATATCAAGTCTACTGTCAAAGCAACCGAAACTGCCGGTCGTCGTCAAAGGCAAATGGTAGATCCTTTTGAATATTTCTTTGGATTTGGTGATCGGGGAGGCTCTGAATATGCAAATCCTCAACCAAGTGTAGGTTACGGATCGGGAGTTATTATCTCTAAAGACGGGTATGTAATTACAAATAATCATGTAATTGACAAGGCTACAGAGATAGAGGTTACAATGAACGACAATAGAAGATTTCCGGCCAAACTAGTTGGTGCCGACCCTACGACAGATATAGCTTTGTTGAAGATAGAAGGAGCAGAGTTTCCTTACGTACCATTTGGCAATTCGGATGACTTAAAAGTCGGAGAGTGGGTATTGGCTGTAGGGAATCCATTTAATCTGACTTCTACTGTGACTGCCGGAATTGTGAGTGCTAAAGGTCGTGGAGGTATTGGAGCCGGAAAACCCGGTGGAGGAGATATGACTATCCAATCCTTTATCCAAACTGACGCAGCTATCAATCCCGGTAATAGTGGAGGTGCATTGGTGAACACAAATGGACAGTTAGTAGGTATTAATACAGCCATATATTCTCAAACAGGAAATTTTGCAGGATATGGTTTTGCTGTTCCTATTTCAATTGCCGGAAAAGTAGTAGCTGATATTAAAGAGTTTGGAACTGTTCAGCGTGCAGTTCTTGGTGTTATGATTAGCGATGTAGCTGCCGTTGAGGATATGAGCCCTGAGAAAGCTAAAAATCTTAAAGTAAAAGAAGGTGTTTATGTTGGAGGTTTTGCAGATCGTAGTCCGGCAAAAGAAGCAGGTGTTCTCGAAGGCGATGTGATTGTTGCTATAAATAAAACTAAAGTTCGTAATGTTGGAGAATTACAGGATTATGTGAACAGATATCGTCCTGGTGATAAGGTAGAATTGACTGTTGATCGTAATGGTAAACAATCTACTATCGGAGTAACTTTGAAGAATAGTTTGGGAAGTACTTCTGTGGTGAAGAAAACCGATGGTCTGGCTTCTGTAGGAGCTGCATTTAAGAATCTGACAGAAGAACAAAAGAAACAGTATGGCGTAAGCTATGGTGTAGAGGTTGCCGGAGTTGATGATAATGGTAAATTTAAAAAAGGAGGAATTGCAAAAGGATTTATCATTATGAAAATCAACAATAGACCTGTAGCTTCAGCCGAAGAAGCCGAACAAATAATAGAAGCAGTAGCTCAAAGTCAAGATAAAGGGTTATTTATTTCAGGATTCTATGCAAATGGAAGAACCAAGTATTATGCGATTGATCTGAATGAATAATAGTAACTCTAAGTCGAATTAACAAAGTATAACGTTTAGCTCTTCGATCAAAATGAAGAGTTAAACGTTATTATATAAAGGAACAAAGATATATTACATAGAAGTGATTTTTATTATAATTAGGTGACCTAAAATTGATATTTAATTTATACCTTTGCACACTTGTTTGAGAAAATTAATATTTAAAGCGAATAAATGAGACAGTTAAAGATTACAAAATCGATAACAAATCGAGAGAGTGCATCTTTGGATAAGTATCTTCAAGAGATTGGTCGTGAGGATCTTATCACTGTAGAAGAAGAGGTGGAGTTGGCTCAGGCCATAAAGCGAGGAGATAGAGCAGCGTTGGAGAAACTTACACGGGCTAATCTTCGTTTTGTAGTATCAGTAGCAAAACAATACCAAAACCAAGGATTGAGCTTACCTGACCTTATTAATGAAGGGAATTTAGGTTTGATAAAAGCAGCTGAAAAATTTGATGAAACCAGAGGTTTTAAATTTATCAGTTATGCTGTTTGGTGGATTCGTCAATCTATTTTGCAAGCATTAGCTGAGCAGTCGCGTATAGTACGCCTTCCTTTGAATCAGGTAGGTTCGCTAAATAAAATCAGCAAAGCTTTCTCCAAATTTGAGCAAGAAAATGAACGTAAGCCCTCACCAGAGGAATTGGCAGAACAATTGGATATTCCGGTTGATAAAATTTCCGATTCTTTAAAGGTGTCAGGCCGTCATATTTCAATGGATGCTCCGTTTGTAGAAGGCGAAGATAATAGCTTACTTGATGTATTAGTGAATGATGATGCTCCTATTGCAGACCGTGCATTGATGAACGAATCTCTTCAACAGGAAATCGAAAGAGCCCTATCTACTTTGACCGAAAGGGAAAGCGATATTATCAAAATGTTTTTTGGTATAGGGTGTCAGGAGATGACATTAGAAGAAATTGGAGACAAATTCCAGCTTACGCGTGAGCGTGTTAGACAAATAAAAGAAAAGGCAATCAAACGATTACGCCAAAATTCGAGAAGTAAATTACTGAAGGGTTATTTAGGTTGAGAAAACCTGATACTCAAAATATATAAAGGGATTGCTAGAACAGCAATCCCTTTTTTTTATCACAAAACAAAAATACTACTTGTTAAAAAACTGTTTTTTATTATATTTGTGTGACAAACTTCCTTTTTTACCCCTTAAAAATGTCATAAATGGAATTATACTATTCATTTTCTATTCTTATAGTTATTGCAACGATTTTCTCTTACGTGAATGTAAGATTCTTAAAGTTGCCCGCAACTATCGGCATCATGGTTATTGCTATGATTGTTTCTATATTATTGGTTTTTATTGGAAATTTGGTAACCACAGGACCTTTGCAGGATTTTTCGACATTGATAGGAAGCCTTAATTTTTCAGAGATATTGATGAATGGTATGCTTAATTTCTTGCTTTTTGCAGGAGCTATACATATCAATATAACTGATTTGAAAGAACAGCGGTTACCCGTTATTATCTTTTCGACATTGAGTGTTATTATCTCCACATTTGTAATTGGCTTTGCTCTGTACTTTCTGTTAAACAGATTGCTGCCAATGGTCGATTTGCATTTGGAGATTCCCTTTAT
Source organism: Indolivaga alginatilytica (assembly GCF_003201355.1). Lineage (GTDB taxonomy): Bacteria > Bacteroidota > Bacteroidia > Bacteroidales > Dysgonomonadaceae > Dysgonomonas_A > Dysgonomonas_A alginatilytica. The sequence continues at coordinate 59,337 of NZ_QICL01000015.1, read as the reverse complement.
ATACTGTTTACTTTTTGGTTCATTAATTTCACCTACCGATCCTATTGCCGTATTAAGTATTTTGAAACAGGCAAATGTATCGAAGTCTGTGGAAACTAAAGTTGCAGGTGAATCACTCTTTAATGATGGTGTTGCAGTTGTGGTTTTTGCAGTCATATTAAAATTGGCACAAGGCGAATCAATAGATTTGTCTATAACCAATATAGCATGGTTATTTATAAAGGAGGCACTTGGAGGGTTTCTTGTAGGTCTTTTGCTTGGTTATGTCGCCGCTAGGGCAATGAGAACAGCGAATGATTATAAAGTTTCGGTCTTAATAACATTGTCGGTTGTTATGGGTGGTTCGTTGATTGTTCATGCGATGCATATCTCAGGACCTTTGGCGATGGTTGCTGCCGGTCTTATTATAGGGGAGTCTAAAAGGAAGCGAAAAGAAAATGAAGAAATCGTGACAACCAATCATGTCGGTCATTTTTGGGAGTTGTTGGACGAAGTGTTTAATGCTATCTTATTCCTTTTTATAGGATTCGAGTTGCTTCTTATCCCTAATCTTCATAATTATTGGTTGATAGGCTGTATTTGTATTGTAGTTGTCTTATTTGCCCGATATATATCAATAAAAATACCTACACTGATAATTCCGTTTAAAGAGAAGTTCTCCAGTGGAACTATAAAGATACTCGTTTGGGGAGGTCTTCGCGGTGGAGTTTCTATTGCTTTGGCTCTTTCTATAGCCGAAGGCCCCTTTAAACAAGTGCTTATAGCCGCAACTTACTTTGTAGTAGTATTTTCTATTATAGTTCAGGGTTTGACTATAGGTAAGCTGGCAAAGAAAATAAAAATTTCATAGATTAGTTATTCTTCTTGAATACATAGTGTGCAAACTGTAGCTTCGATAGCCTTCAAAAGGTCTGCCGGAGCTATTTTTATTTGTAAACCTCTCTGTCCCGCACTGATGTAAATGAAATCGAAATCTTCGCAAGTAGAATGGATGTACATGGGATATTTCTTTTTCATTCCGATAGGAGAACATGCGCCCCTAATATACCCCGTTATTTCCAAGAGGTCTTTCATGAGGATCATATGGCAGCTTTTGTTTCCTGAGGCTTTGGCGGCAAGTTTCAAATCAAGCTCCTCTGCTCCGGGAATTATGCAAACAAAATATCCTGATTTGTCACCTTTAAGAACCAATGTTTTAAACAGCTGTTCTATGGGTTCGTTTAATTGTTCGGCAACATGAATCGCACTCAGATCCGATTCATCTACCTCATAGGATATGAGTGCGTAGTTGACCTTTATTTTGTCCAGTAATCTGGCTGCATTTGTTTTGTTTATCTTCATCTTCGAATATTTATTATAGAATGAATATATGGCAAAAGTAATTGTTGTAGAATATAGTCGGCTATTAAAATAATGTTAATTAAATTCTAAAATTGTAGGGTTTAGTTAAAACTTGGAAGTGGGTTGCTTATTTATCCCGTAAATACATAAGTTCTCAAATTTATTATTACATTTGCGAGTGCATAAGTAATTTTTAGACAGATGGGTTTAATTTCTTTCTCAAGTATCTTGGTTAGTATAGTCTCTCTGAATTTGGTTCTTTGCTAAACACAATTATTTATTTTTTTTTAATTACATTTTTTTATGAACATTTTTATTGCAGGTTTAAGCTATAGTATTACAGATGCTGACCTAAACGATTTATTTGGAGAATACGGAGAGATTGCTTCTGCTAAAGTTATTATGGACAGAGAAACTGGTCGTTCTAAAGGTTACGGTTTCGTTGAAATGAATGACGAAGCTTCAGGTCAAAAAGCTATCGATGAGTTGAACGGTGCTGAGTATGATGGCAGAACTATTTCTGTATCAGTAGCACGTCCAAGAACTGAAGGTGGTGGCGCAGGTGGTCCTCGTAGAAGCAATTCTGGCGGCGGATTCGGTGGCGGTGGCAACAGAAGAGGTGGTAACTCAGGTGGCGGCGGTTTCAATCGTGAAAGATATTAATATTTAGAATATTTATATAAAGCCATAAGAAAAGAGATAGTTTATACTATCTCTTTTCTGTTTTTTAGCAGCTTTTTTTTACTAACTTTGTTCTTGTAAATAAGATAGAGTTTAATGTTGGGTATAAAACGTTTATACATATATATATTACAGACATTTGTGCCGGTGTTTTTCATGACATTTGCCATTTCTTTGTTTATTATATTGATGCAGTTTCTTTGGAAGTACGTTGAGGATATGGTTGGTAAAGGACTCGAAACCCATGTGCTTGCCGAGCTATTTACATATGCTGCGCTATCATTGGTGCCTATGGCATTGCCTTTGGCTATATTACTGGCTTCTTTAATGACCTTTGGTAATCTAGGAGAGCGCTATGAGTTACTGGCTATAAAGGCTGCCGGTATATCTTTACTCAAAGCCATGCGCCCACTGATTATACTTATGGTATTTATTTGTGTAGGGGCTTTCTTCTTCCAAAATAATATTATTCCTAAGATTAATGTTAAGCTTAGGTCTTTAATGATTTCGGTAAGGCAAAAATCGCCCGAACTGGATATCCCCGAAGGTTCTTTCTACTCTGGCATAGAGAACTATAATATTTTTGTAAAAACAAAAGATAAAGAAACAGGTACATTGCGGGATGTAATGATTTATGATGTATCTAAAGGCTTTGATAATATGGCTGTGATTGTTTGTGATTCAGCCAAAATGAAAATGTCTTCCAATAAAGACTACTTACAGTTAAATCTGTTTTATGGACAACAATTTTCAAATTTTAAACAATCGGGTTTAGACGATAGGTCGGTTGTTCGAAATGATAAATTTGTACCGTACAGTCGTGAGAACTTTAAAGAAAGGCAGGTTATTATTCCTTTCGATGCCAATTTTAACAGGATGGACGAATCGGCTATGGATGGAACCCAGATAGCCAAAAATGCATCACAATTGAGAGCGTCTATAGATTCACTTACAATCATAGTAGACAGTTTGAATATAAACGACCGGAAGGTCATGCTTAATTATACCTATTTGTCGTATCGCAATAACTATCATGCAGATACCACAAATATAAAAGAAGAAAATAATACGGCATTTGTATATAGCCTCGATTCTGTGATGAATTCTCTTTCTCCTACAGAAAAGACAAGCATATATACCGATGCTATGTCTAGAGCCGAAGCCAATAAGAACGATTTTATGTTTCGTTCGATTTCTAAGATCGATACTCAAAAAAAGATACGACAGCATAATGTAGAACTGCAGCGTAAATTTACCTTATCGTTTGCTTGCTTAGTCTTCTTTTTTATTGGTGCCCCCTTAGGTGCAATCATACGAAAAGGAGGGTTAGGAATGCCTGTTGTGGTATCCGTTATCCTATTTATTATTTATTACATAATAGATAATCTGGGGTATAAAATGGCAAGGGATGGTGTTTGGGCTGTATGGCAGGGAGTTTGGCTGAGTTCCTTTATATTATTCCCGTTAGGTGTATTTATAACCTATAAAGCGATAAACGACTCTGCCCTATTTAATGCTGATGCTTATCGAAACTATTATGTAAAGGTGTTTGGGGATCGTAGTTTGATGACTGTTGAACAGCTTTATTCTAATTACAATAAGTGGGCTAAAGATGCTTTGAAGGTATTTGCTGTTTTTATAGTAATTTCTGCTATACGCATATTTACAAAGGGTTTTATAGATTCCACCTTTTCGGTTCTACAATGGATAAGTGGCATATTATATTTATTTCTACTTATTGAGATATTTTTTACACGGCAGGAGTTTTATTCTCGATTAAAAGAGAAGATCGAAATGTCAAATATCATTTTAAATTTCACAATTGGGATACCGTTTTATTGTGTTCTTTACCTTTTACAAAGGAATAAGATGAAAAAGTTATTCCAATCAGAACAAACGCAGAAAATAACAATAAATATTTAAGATATTATGTTGGAGATAAAGTTAGATACTATCGAAGAAGCGATAGAAGAAATAAAAAAAGGGAACTTTGTGGTCGTGGTTGATGACGAAGACCGTGAAAATGAAGGTGACCTGATTATTGCTGCAGAAGCAATTACCCCTGAGAAGGTAAATTTTATGGAGACTCATGCTAAGGGACTTCTTTGTGTTCCATTGACCGGAGAAAGATGTGATGAATTGGATCTACCTATGATGGTTACTAGTAACACATCAGTACATGCTACTCCATTTACTGTATCAGTTGATTTATTGGGACATGGTTGTACTACGGGTATTTCGTCATTCGACAGATCTCAAACTATTTTAGCTTTGGCTAAAGCAGAAACAAAAGCAGAAGATCTGGGACGTCCCGGACACGTGTTTCCTCTACGAGCAAGAGACAAAGGAGTTTTGAGTCGTATTGGTCATACCGAAGCTGCTGTGGATTTAGCAAAACTGGCGGGACTATATCCGGCAGGTGTTTTGATCGAAATAAAGAAAGAAGATGGAGAAATGGCTCGTCTTCCCGAATTAATGAAATTTTCAAAAGACTTTGGTCTTAAGATAATATCAGTGGCTGATCTGGTTAAATACAGATTATGCCGTGAGTCTTTGATTGAAAGAGGTGCTGAAGTGAATATGCCCACAGAACATGGCGATTTTCATCTGATTCCTTTTAAACAAAAATCGAATGGTTTGGAGCATATTGCTTTAATAAAAGGTACATGGGAAGCTGATGAGCCTATTTTGGTAAGAGTGCATTCTTCATGTATGACCGGAGATATTTTTGGATCGAAACGTTGTGAATGTGGTGAACAACTTCACAAATCAATGGAAATGATTCAAAAAGAAGGTAAAGGCGTAATTGTTTATCTAAATCAAGAGGGACGAGGTATTGGTCTGATGGCTAAAATGCAGGCTTATAAACTTCAAGAAGAAGGTCTGGATACGGTAGATGCAAATCTACATTTGGGTTATCAAGCTGACGAACGCGATTATGGTGTAGGAGCTGCAATACTTCGTGACTTGAATGTGAAAAAAATGCGTTTATTAACTAACAATCCGATAAAACGAGTCGGTCTTGAATCTTTTGGATTAGAGGTTGTTGGAAATGTGCCTATCGAAATTACTCCTAATAAGTATAATGAAGCTTATATGAAGACCAAGAAAGATAAAATGGGGCATATTTTGCATAATTTAGATTGAGATCATAACTTTCTTTTTATTACTTCAAAAGAATAATTAAGAGAGACTTAAAATATAGCAATCTACATTACTAAGGATTACTTAATATATAAACTAGAAAAATACAAATAAAGAAGAATAATTAAAATGGGACAGGTAGCAGATCGTATCGCTAATCTTTCGGCATCCGAAACATTGGCAATGTCACAGAAGAGTTCAGAACTGAAAGCTCAAGGTTTTGATGTTATTAATCTAAGTGTTGGTGAGCCCGATTTTTACACTCCGGATCACATCAAGGAAGCGGCGAAAAAAGCGATAGAGGATAATTTTTCATTCTATAGCCCTGTTACCGGATTTCCTTCTTTACGTAAAGCTATTTGTGCTAAATTGCAAAAAGAGAATAACCTGACCTTTCAACCAGAGCAGATCGTTTGTTCGAATGGTGCAAAACAATCGGTTTATAATGCTTTGCTGAGCGTTGTAAATGCTGGAGATGAAGTTATAATTCCTGCTCCATATTGGGTTAGCTATATAGAAATGGTAAAATTAGCCGAAGGAACAAGTGTAATTGTTTCTGCCGGCATAGAACAAAATTTCAAGATAACAGCTGCCCAACTTGAAAATGCTATAACACCTAAAACACGTGCTATAATTTTATGCTCACCTTCTAATCCAACAGGGAGTATATATTCTAAGTCAGAATTAGAGGGGCTGGCTAATGTATTGGCAAAGCATCCGAATATTATCATTCTTGCAGACGAAATATATGAGCATATTAATTATGTAGGTAAGCATGAAAGTATTGCTCAATTTGAGAATGTAAGAGATAGAGTTGTAATTATTAACGGCGTTTCTAAAGGCTATGCAATGACAGGATGGCGTTTGGGATGGATTGCTGCTCCTAAATGGATAGCAGATGCTTGTAATAAGTTACAGGGACAAGTTACCTCGGGTCCATCTTCTATCACTCAAAAAGCGGCAGAAGCGGCTTACACAGGCGATCAGTCATGTGTAGAGACTATGCGTGTAGCATTTGAGCGTCGCCGTGATTTAGTTTATAAGCTAACATCGGAAATCGAAGGCTTTAACATAGAGAAACCTGATGGAGCTTTTTATGTATTTCCTGATTGCTCTTTCTATTTCGGAAAATCATTTAATGGCAGAAAGATTGAGAACTCAGGCGACTTGGCAATGTTCTTATTAGAAGAAGGACATGTTGCTTGTGTTGCAGGACAAGCTTTTGGTGCTCCTAACTGTATTCGTTTTTCATATGCAACCGCAGATGAATTACTTGTAGAGGCTTTGAAACGAGTAAAAGAAACTTTGGCTAAGTTAAAATAAGGTCGCAGACTTCCTTATTACCTAGATAAGCCAATAAGTATAAGATATCATTAAATACTTTCATTTACTTAATAATCTATACATATAAAAAAGCAAGAGTTTAATAAACTCTTGCTTTTTTATATGATTTGCTTAAAGGAATAAAAAGGTCTGCGACCTTAGCTTCCAAAAGAACCATCATCTAAATGCTTTTTGATTAAATCCATTATAGCTTGTAGCGATCCCTCCCTGTTCTGTTCTATTGCTTTCCATATGGAGCTGAAAGGGAATGTCTGAAATACAGGATTTTCAGAAACACATGCAAAATCGTTTCCATACTCATCACTGATAATAGTCCATTTAGTACCATATGCTTCATTCATGCAATGACCGAATGCTGAACCTATGGCATTTACAAACTCCTCTTCACTTACATGTTTAAAACTGCTGCGTCTATGTAGCCATAAATAAATAAGCTCATCCAGGTCTTGTGCAGAGTAGTTCGACAGATTTTTATGAGGACTAAGTTGAGTAAGAAGAATTTCTGCATCAACCAAACTGTATGCAATAAACTCTTTATCTTTATCGCCCAGATTGAGTAAGTCTTGCTCAACTTTATCTACTATCTTAGTCTTATACTCTACTGTGCGTCCTTCGATTTCGAATGATTTATGTTCAAAATCTTCATCATTGAACTTATCTTGTTTTTTACTCATATCTTATTCACTTTTGAGAATAGTAATCAGATGATCTTAAGCAATAAAAAGGTCTTAGACCTTAGCTGAGAACCGAACCAAACATAATGCTGGCAATAGTCAGATATATAATAAGTCCTGTTACATCGACAATGGTCGCAACAAAAGGGGCTGATGATGTGGCGGGATCGGCGCCTAATCTACGCAAAATGAATGGAAGCATCGAGCCTATTAATGAACCCCAGAGTACAATTCCAACTAAAGATAAAGATACCGTGCTGGCTACCATAATCCAATGATCACCATATAAATGGGGGAATATGAAATGCCATACGAAAATACGTATAAAACCAATAATACCCAATATGATACCCAAACTTAGCCCTGAAATAATTTCGCGTCTGAATACACGCCACCAATGCGATAAGCGTACATCTCCAACTGCCATTGCTTGGATAATAAGGGTTGAAGCCTGTGATCCGCTATTCCCCCCACTTGAAATCATCAGAGGGAGAAACATCGCAAGTACGATTACTTTAGCTAATTGGTCTTCATAATATTGCATTACTGAAGCTGTCAATAATTCGCCAATAAATAAGACAATTAACCAGCCTGCACGCTTCCATATTAATTTGTAGAGAGGAACATCCAAATAGGGTTCATCTAGTGTACCACTCGCTCCAAATCGTTGCATATCTTCCGAATACTCTTCGTCAGCAAGCCACAAAACATCGTCAATGGTAATAATACCCAGCAAAGTTTTGTCAGAAGCTATAACGGGTAAAGCGACCCGATTATTCATCTTGAATACCTTGATAGCTTCCTCTTGAGGATCTTCAGCGTTCAGGGATATAAGCCTGTCATCCATCAAGTCGGCTATCGGTGTATGAGGGTCGACAAGCAATAAATCACGAATCCTGAGGTCATCAAGCAAGACTCCATTATCGTCCAATATGTATATTACGTCAATAGTCTCTGAGTTTTTACCTCGCAGCCTGATTGTGTCTAATGTTTCCTGTACCGTGAAACTCTTATTTATGGCAAGATAGTCGGGAGTCATCAACCGACCTACACTATCTTCCGGATAAGCTAATAGCGTAGATACTTCTTTTTTATCTTCAGGAGAAAGTAAAGAAAGCAATTGTTGAGATAGTTCTTCGTCTTTTAGTTCACCTAGAAATGCCGTCTGGTCATCCGGAGGCAAACCTCTCATAATCTCCGAAACCTTAAGTTTTGGTAGTTTTTTTATGACTCGTTCTTGTGTTGGAACGTCTAAAATTCTAAAAACATTGATAGCTCTGTTTACACTCATTGTATCTATAATGAGTGGAGCATAATCAGGAAGTTCATCAATCAAATCTTCTATTATGGAGATATTAAGACTATCAAGGTAAGTTCTTAACTTTTTTTTATCTCCCGATTTGATTAGTAATTGGGTGTGATGAACAATGTGTTTGAGATCTTTTCTCATACTGAGGAAGTTTTAATCAGTAAATACTGGAAAACTCTTTTTTCTCAAAAAAAGTTTTCAGAAACACTCTCTATTTTTTCTCATTCAACCGTATATAGCATTGTCGGCAGAGTGGCTTATATTCCTCTAACTCTCCAAGCATCACCTGCTTGTCGTTTGTTGATACAAGCCGGAACGAATAGTTTGCTAATTTACCACATTCTACACATATGGCATGTACTTTTTCTACATCATCGGCAATTGCACATAAATTTGGCATTGGACCAAAAGGATTCCTTTTAAAATCCATATCTAACCCTGCTATAATGACCCTGATACCTTGATCTGCTAATTGCTGGCATACATCAACTAAACCCATATCGAAAAATTGGGCTTCATCGATAGCTACAACTTCTATGTTGGATGCCAGTAAAAGGATATTACTCGAATGTTCGACTACAGTCGAGGGAATCGAGTTTCTATCGTGTGATGTGATCTCAATTTCAGAATAACGTGTATCAATCGCCGGCTTAAATATTTCTATCTGTTGTTTAGCTATTTTTGCTCTTTTGAGTCTGCGCAAAAGTTCTTCCGTTTTACCTGAGAACATCGATCCGCATATTACCTCTATACTACCTCTGTTAGCTGTTTCGTGTATTGTATTTTCAGTATAAATCATAAAAAGAAAGTATAAGAGGTTTAGAAATTCATATTAGAATGATCTGTAAAAGATGCATCTATATTTTAAGCCGTGCAAAGATAGATTTTATAAAAAAGATATGAAAATGAAATATTATAAAATACTTCAATATTGTCTGGATTATTTCTTAATTTTATAGATTGTATGTAATGTTGTGGTTATTATCTGAAAGAAAAAAATAAATAAAACATGTCTAAACTATTAACTTCATTCCATTTGAAAGGTATTACTCTGAAAAATAGGGTGGTGATGTCTCCAATGTGTCAGTATTCGGCAGAAGATGGTTTTGCCAACGATTGGCACTTTATCCATTATGGAAGTCGTGCTGTAGGTGGGTGTGGAACTATAATACAAGAAGCTACTGCTGTATCTCCCGAGGGGCGTATTAGTCATGGCGATTTAGGTATTTGGAAAGATGAGCACATTGAAAAATTGACTCAAATTGTAAAATTCGTTGAGAAACACGGAGCCGTTGCAGGTATTCAACTTGCTCATGCCGGAAGAAAGGCTAGTTGCGCTTTACCTCAAAACGGAGGAAAACAATTAATTGAGGGGGCTAATAGCTGGACTACAGTTTCTGCATCAGCCATCCCGTTTGAAGCAAATGAAAATCCTCCGATCGCTTTATCAAAAGAAGCTATTAAAGGCGTGATTGAAGATTTTAGGAATGCGGCTTTAAGGTCCTTAAAGGTTGGCTATAAAGTTCTGGAAATTCATGCTGCTCATGGATATCTGATTCATCAGTTTCTATCTCCGCTGAGTAATCACAGGACAGATGAGTATGGAGGGAGTTTCGAAAATAGAACAAGGTTTCTTCTTGAGATTGTTGATGTATTAATTTCTCTATTGGGTGAAAAACATTCTCTCTGGGTACGCATTTCGGCTACCGATTGGGTTGAAGGAGGATGGAATATTGAAGATTCCGTAGAATTGTCGAAACTATTAAAAGATAAAGGTGTAGATGTAATAGATGTATCCACAGGAGGCAATATAGCTCATGCTAAAATTCCGGTAGGACCTTCTTATCAAGTTCCTTTTTCAAAACGTATAAAAAGAGAAACCGGTATTATTACGGGAGCTGTGGGGCTTATTACCGATGCTAAGCAGGCTGAAAATTTACTAAATGCAAGCAAATGCGATTTGATATTCTTAGGTCGTGAGTTATTGCGTAATCCCCAGTTTGTACTTAATGCAGCAAAAGAATTAGGTGATACTGTGGCTAATTATCCCGTTCAATATCTGCGAGGGTATAAGTAATTGTAGATTTATTATAAAATAAAAAAGGTAATCCAATCGGATTACCTTTTTTAGTATGCTGTATCAAAAATGTCGAATTTACTCAGCACTTTCTGCAGCAGGAGCTTCAGGAGCTTCTACTTCAACAGCAGCAGGAGCATCTTTCTCTGCTTTTGCAGCAGCAGCTTCAGCTCTTTTTTGAGCTACAGCCTCAGCTTTAGCTTTATTTACAGCTTGTTCTGCTTCGAAACGTGCTTTAACTTCAGCACTTGCTTTTTCTGCGTGTTTGTTTTTTACAGATTCAGTAGCTTTATCTTTGTTTGCTTTCCATGCTTCAAACTTAGTTTCGGCATCAGCAACAGAGAATGCACCTTTAGTTACCCCACCAAGTAAGTGTTTCTTCATAAGAACACCTTCTTCAGAAAGGAGATTGCGTACTGTATCAGTTGGTTGTGCACCAACTTGTAGCCAATACAAAGCTCTGTCAAAGTTTAACGTAACTGTAGCAGGATTAGTGTTCGGGTTGTACGAGCCAACTTTCTCAATAAATTTACCATCACGTGGTGCTCTGCTATCTGCAATAATGATTTGATAAAAAGGATAGTCTTTACGTCCTCTTCTTTGTAAACGGATCTTTGTAGCCATTTCTTAAAGTAATTTTTAATTAGTACATAATTATTTATTAGCGGGTGCAAATATAAGGATAAGTTTTGTATTTATCGCCTGCCACTCCATATATTTCAGCTATTTGGATAAATGAAGGTATTTAATAATATGTTTTGAGGTTATAACAAACTATAGTTGTAATGTTATACCTGCCAAAACAATAAATAGGTCTGAGACCTTACTTGTTCCAGATACGTGTATTGAGGTCTAGAATTTCGACAGCCGACAGAATATGAATCAAATTTCCTACATAATACTTAATAGTCTGCTCGTCATTAAGTGGCTTATTCGTATTAAGAGTAAAGAGTTCAAAATCACCGCTAAGGGCTAAATATAATTTACCATTGATGAAAGATGCGTGTAAAGAGCCTTTTCCAAAAGTATCAGATAGGTTCATAAAATACTGTTGCATCGAAGGTGTCAATATATAGCGTGCCTCTACGGGATCCGTAGCATATACTACATATCTTTTCTCGAAATCGGGATCTTCCAGATATATCATCTCTCCTCTTCCTGTCGCACCGAATTTTTCCTGCATCCATCGTCCTATTCCTCCGAATATACGTTCTGCTGTATCCGGAAAGATGTATATTTCGCCATTGAAATTCTTATTGCTGTCAGCTATAAGGAATACACCTCTGAATATAGTATGCCATTGGGTTCGGGTTCTTCCTTTGCTGTCGGTTGATTGTGTTTTGTATTGGGTGTGCAAATTAGAGAATAATACGGATGTTTGTCCTAGATTTCCCTGTGTTAAGTTGCTTCCATCGTATTTGTCGGTAGATCTTCTAAACAAATTGGAAAGGAAATAATCTTTCTCACTTATGTAGCTGTTGGCATTAAAATAAGTTTCAGATAAAAATTCGGATACAATATGTGGTACTATTCCATTGTGAAATTGTTCGCAGAGATTCTTTTTCAGAGGTTTTATCCAATAGATATATGTCAGGATATATCCAATAATAAGAATGATAAATAGTGGAGCTAAAGGCAGATACAAGAATAAAACTATGGAGATAAATATTGCCAGAGATGCAACAACTATAAGCCAGAATGTTTTCAGTTGCTTTTTATATTCCAATCTTAAATCTTCAATCGGTTGTAATCGATATTGTAACTGGAATTGAAGATCCGATACTCGTTGTTCAATATTATTAAGAAGAGAAACAGACATGTGTTATCAGATTAGTGTGCGAGTATAATTAAAAGTAACGTTAAATATTTAATTCGATGTTTTGCTAGCATAACAATCGGAGATGGTTATGCTAACAAAGTGATAAATAGGTCTGCAACCTTAAAATAAATTTGTCACATTAGGATTCTGTTGTTCGGTTTGCGTTGCTGTTATCATTTCCTTACGCTGATAATTCATTTGTGAAGCGAATATGCTTGTTGGGAACATCTCTATTGCATTATTATAATTCATAACTGTCGCATTATATGTTCTGCGAGCGGCAGCTAATTGCCCTTCACATTCATTTAATGAAGCTTGGAGCCTCGAAAACTGCTCACTGGCTTTTAGATCGGGATAATTTTCAACTGAAATATTAAAAGATTTGATTGCCTGATCTAATTGCCCGTTTAATTCGTTTTTTTGTGAATCGGTTATACCGGGACTTTGAGCTTGTGATCTTAACTGTACCAATCGTTCTAACAAAGTGCTTTCGTGTTGCATATATTGTTTTACAGTGGCGACCAGATTGGGGATTAAATTATAGCGTTGTTTAAACATCGCATCTACTGCTCCATTGGCATATTCGACTTTGTTCTTAAGCCCTATAAGCCTGTTTTTTATGCTTATTATAATAATCGCTGCAAGAACGATTAATCCGATTATTAAAAATATGATTTCCATGTTGATACTATTAAAATGTTAGTTTTGTTTGTTATTTAAAAAACTACGGGCTTTTTCTATCATTGAGTCAATTCCTCTTGACATATCCGAATGACTCATATCAACCTCAATATCCGGTTCTATTCCAAATTCAATATGTTCTTTGTTTGCATTTACTATAGGAGACGACGAAAAGCGTACATACCAACCATTTGGGAGTTCAGAAGAAAAAGGTAAACCGCTTCCTCCTCCTGTTTTGTCTCCGATGATGGTCACATTAGGTGCATAGGTCATAGCATTCACAAAATCGTTACATGAACTATAACATTTTCTATTGGTTAGAACAACCACCTTTTTTTGATATCTGAGTCGATCGGATGGTTCTATATAACGCGGATAAGGACTGGAAAAATCATTATGTCCTTTCCCCGTTTTGTGCATAATATATCCTACCAAAGTTTTATCATTAAAGAAACGTGAAGCTATTTTATCAGCATTGCTTAAGAGTCCGCCTCCATTATTTCGTACATCTATGATAATACCATTACAAATCGACATGCGGCTTATAATCTGATCGAGATTACCTTCTCCAATACCGCTGGAAAAACTCTCGTAATATATGTAACCGATGTTGTCTTCGAGAATTTTGTATTTCATACCTGCCGCAATTGAATAATCAGTTCCCAGATAGTTCTTCTGTATTTTTTCATCAAAATTATCAGGATAATCTTCGAACCATTTCCAATATCTTGCAACATTATGTGTAGCTATAAGGTTTACATGGCCGTCTTGTAATTCAGCCAACATTTCACCCATGACATCAAAAAAGGCATCGTTACTCATACTTTCACTAATACGGTCAGCATAGCGTGTGTGAATTTCGTCCCAATCAATTTTCTTATATTCAAAGAAACAATACTTCTGATCCATAGTTTTCCATAAAAGCTCAAAATTATCTCGTTTTGAGTTATTATATTCGTCTTCATGAAAACATGACGGCAAAAAAGTTACTAAGAATAAGCAAATAATGGTTGATATATACTTCATTACTCAATTATGTATTGTTTTTTCAAATTTATAAATTCTATTTTGTATTTCTGCATATAGGTGAGAAATTATGGAAATTGTAGCTGGCGAAGATCATCAAATGAATATCTGAAATAATTAAGATCCAAATCTCCTACAATTCCGTCTAATTCACCTTTATGAGTGAATTGCCAGATAACCCAATTCCTTATATCATCATTCGGCTCTTTGTTTAAGCTGCTTATCCATATTGGGTTATTGGGAAAAGAATCACTGATATACAATTTATAACAATCGATATTTGTATAAATAACGGGATGAAAACCATAGTATTCATAAAGCTCATTCTCCATTACCGATAGTTCTTTTATGACATTTTTTACAAAAGAAGGATCCTTACTATATGGGTTTGCGGGAGAATGTTCTACATCGATAGCAGGAATCAAGTCTCCCGATTTACATTTTGCAACTCGAATAAAATGTTTGGCTTGTTCGCGTCCCGAAACTCCAAAGTTATAAAAGTGATATGAACCAGTTTTAATATTATTCTCTTTTGTCAGTTTGTAATTATAAATGTAATTGCGATCATCGTGCGTGATGCCTTCTGTAGCTTTTAGATAAGTAAAGGTTATGTTTTGTCTTTTGACTTCTGCCCAGTCCAATATCGGATTGTGGTGTGAGACATCTATTCCTTTGACTTGATATTTACTGCTTTCCTTGAATGTATCTGCTGTTACGCTTTTTTTATAGAAATGGTATGCGAGAGCGAGTAGTAATATAATTAAAGTCGACACTATTGTGATCGACTTTAATTTATTTTTTTTATTCTTTTTTTTGGATTTTTTTCCCATCTTTTATTCAAACAAAATTGCTTCTGTGAGAAGTTTGCCTGTTTTATCTTTACCCGAGAGAAGTATTTCATCTTCAGATATTCCCCAATCTATAGCTATTGTGGGATCACTCCATATAATTGAAGCTTCGTGATTTGGAGCATAAATATTGTCGATCTTATATGTGAAAATTGCAATATCACTTAATACGACGAAGCCATGAGCAAAACCTCTAGGGACAAAAAGTTGTTTTTTGTTTTCAGCAGTTAATTCAACGGCGACATATTTACCAAAAGTGGGAGAGGACTTGCGTATATCAACAGCTACATCCAATACACTTCCCTGTACTACCCGAACTAACTTAGCTTGGGCATGTTCTCCGGTTTGATAATGTAATCCTCTTAAAACACCTCTTGATGATTTCGATTCATTATCCTGAATGAAGTTTGTTTTCCCTACGAATTTCTCGAATTCCGATTGCCTGAATGATTCCATGAAATAACCACGGTCATCACTAAATACGCTAGGTTCTATTACCCAAACTCCTTGTATGTTTTGTTCTATAAATTTCATATTCTTATAATAAACTCAAAATATATTTACCGTATGCTGTTTTATCTAATTTTAGGCCTAGTGTTTCCAGCTGACCATTACTGATCCATCCATTACGCCATGCTATTTCCTCTATGCAAGCAATATAAAATCCTTGTCTGCTCTGAATTGTCTCAACAAAGTTTCCTGCTTCCAATAAACTGTCACAATTACCTGTGTCCAGCCATGCAAAACCTCGCCCAAAAAGTTCAACTTGAAGTGTCCCTTCAGATTGGTATACTTTATTCAGATCTGTAATTTCATATTCACCTCTAGGTGATGGTTTCAGGTTTCTTGCTTTTTCCGAAACTGTATTGTCATAAAAATAAAGGCCTGGAACAGCATAATTCGATTTAGGCGTTTCCGGTTTTTCTTCTAAAGACAGAACTTTTCCATTTTCGTCAAATTCTACAACCCCATACGCTCTGGGATCTTTTACATAATATCCGAAAATACATGCTCCTTTATTTATAGATGCGGCACGTTTTAGCATAGATGAGAATCCTTGACCGTAAAACATATTATCTCCAAGTATAAGACATCCGGGTTCTCCATTCAGAAAATCTGCACCAAGTACAAACGCTTGAGCCAACCCGTCGGGTTTTTCCTGAATAATATATTCGAAATGCATTCCTAATTCATCTCCTGTTCCGAGTAAATCCTGAAACATAGGTAAATCACGAGGTGTTGATATTATTAATATCTCTCTGATTCCTGCCAACATTAGAGTCGAAAGTGGATAATAGATCATTGGTTTGTCATATACAGGCATTATCTGCTTCGAGATTGCCTTGGATAAAGGATAGAGTCTGGTAGCACTTCCTCCGGCAAGAATGATTCCTTTCATGCTTATTTCTTTTAGATATTAAAGCAAAGATAATATTTTGCAGCTAACAAAAAAACAGATGTGAAATAGAGATATTTGGAATATGTTAAATAAAAAATATATATTTGAATTATTAACTACCTGAAAGTATGTAATGATCTATTTTCGAATTATAACATTCTATAGTTGTTATAATCGTCAAAACATTAAAAAGTCTGAGATCTTAGTAATTTTAAAATTGAAAAAATGAGCACTAAAAACACTAAAAATAATGAAGGTTACAAGTTAAATGAACAAAGTGATAGTATATATATGGAGCAGGAACCGGATACTTCGTTTTCATTCAATCAATTATTTAAAGATGCAGGAAAACAGAGTTTAAAAGCTCTAAAGTGGTTTCTTATTGTATTGCTTTCCTTTGGCTTTCCCAATATTATACTTTTTATAGTATCCATACTGAAATATGGGAGTAGACCTTTTGGCGAATCAAGCCTGTGTATAATTATCATATTGCTTACAGGTCTTTGCTTTACCTTTTTTGCATTGTATATTACTTATAAGTATCTATTGATTGATACACTAAGCATAGCATATCAGTATTTGACACCTTTATTCAAAAAAATATGTGTGAAGATTATTGATAAAGTAATCTCCGGAGGAAACAGATTAACGGGAAGGCATGATATTGAAAAAACGTTGAATGTAGGTAGTCTTATGATTGAAGTTTATGGAAAACAATTACCTAGCTATGTAAGAAAATCAGTTATATTTATTCTTAATCGAGTACCTTTTAATGATTTCTTATTTAATATGCAGGATGATCTGAAAAGTGGAAGAAAAGATAGTAGAACATTAAGTGAGATGTTATACCTACAATTGGATAGTTATATAATCAATACCTTCTTCAAAGGTAATTCCATGAAATGGATGTTTTGGTTCTTACCCCTGAATATAATTATACAGGTAATATTACTGATTTTTATTAAATAGCTAACTAAACTCGCAGAGCTTATTTGTTGCTACAAATAGAAAAAAGTGATTATATACTTTCAATTACCTATATCTGAAAGTAAGCTAAATAAAAACGGACTTCAATCTTGAAGTCCGTTTAGTTTCTATATTTATTTCTATTTATACGGGTATCTTTTCAATGCGTCTTATATGACGCCCTCCTTCAAAAGGAGTATTGAAGAATGCTACAACAATATTATATGCTTCTTCATGAGAAACATAACGTCCCGGTATAACTAAAACATTAGCATCATTATGCGCCCGGGTTAATTTTGCAATTTCGGGATTCCAGCATAAGACAGATCTTATACCCTGATGTTTATTCAATGTAATATTGATACCGTTACCTGTCCCGCATATTCCAATTCCCGGATAACATTCTCCTTTTTCAATAGCAATAGCCATTGGATGGGCAAAATCCGGATAGTCACAGCTTTCAGATGTATAAGTTCCAAAATCTTTATATGCTATCCCTTTCTCTTCGAAAAGAGAAATTAAGTAAGATTTTAGTTCAAATCCTGCGTGGTCGCTACAAAGACCAACAGGTTTCTCCGATTGAGAGAATAACGATTGTGTAATAGCCATATCTATAGATTTTTAATTGACTTTAACTATTTAATGCTTCTCCAAAAAATAAGATCCGAGACCTTATTTTTTCAGATACTCTTTTACTTGTTTGTATACATTATCAGCAGTAAAACCAAGTTTTTCATCTAACACTGTATAGGGTGCTGAAAATCCAAAAGTTTCAAGTCCCCATACTTTACCGTTGTCTCCTACTAAACCAAGAAGATTTACAGGTAGGCCGGCAGTCAAGCCGAATATTTTTTTCCCTGAAGGAATAACTGATTCCTGATATTCTTTCGATTGATTCCTAAACAATCCTTCAGAAGGAACAGATACAATTCTCGATTTTATGCCATCAGCATCTAATAGTTTAGCACCTTCAACCAAAGTTGCTACCTCAGAACCCGAAGCTAAAAGGATTACATCATAGTTATCATTATCCGCAACTACATAAGCTCCTTTGGCAGCTTGAAGAGCTTCACTATAACGAGATACTTTCGCAGGAAGGTCTTTTATATTTTGACGAGAGAATATTAATCCTGTAGGAGTAGAAGTATTTTCCATAGCCAATTTCCATGCAACAGTAGTTTCTACAGCATCTGCAGGACGAAGTACCAGCATTGAATTTTGATTGTGGTGGTTTTTCAATTTCTCCATTAATCGAATTTGCGCTTCTTGTTCTACAGGTTCGTGAGTTGGACCATCTTCACCTACACGGAATGCATCGTGTGTCCAAATAAATTTGACAGGTTGTTGCATTATGGCTGCCATACGAATAGCAGGCTTCATGTAATCAGAGAATACAAAGAAGGTTGCGCAAGCTGCAATAAGACCCCCGTGTAAACTTATTCCTATTGATAAACAAGCCATTGTTAATTCACTGACTCCTGCTTGTAGAAATGCTCCTGAAAAATCGTTTTTCTTAAAGCTTGTTGTATATTTTAAGAAACCGTCTGTTTTATCAGAATTTGATAAATCGGCAGATGATACGATTATATTCTCTACATTCTGAGCTAATACCGATAATACAGCAGCAGAAGCAGCACGGGAAGCAATATTATTTTTTTGTTCTATTCCTGCCCAATCGATCTGAGGAACTTCTCCTGCAAACCAACGTTTCATCTTATCGACTAACAGGGGATTTTCTTTCGCCCACTTCGCTTTTTCTTCGTTGCGTTTAGCTACAATTTCTTTCAATTCCTGAGCACGTTTTGCATATAGCTCTTTTGCTTCCGGGAATATTTGAAATGGATTTTGACAATCACCACCCAAATTTGCTATCGACTTTTCAAAACAAGCACCACTTTCGCCCAGAGGCATACCGTGAGTAGCTGTTTGACCTTCGAAACTCGAGTTATCTTCTTTAACGGCTCCTTTACCCATAATAGTATGACCTACTATAAGAGTTGGTTTCGATTTCTCTTGTTTAGCCTGAGTTAAAGCTGCTCTTATTTCAGAAGCATCATTTCCGTTGATAGAAATAACATTCCATCCCCAAGCATTATATTTGGCTACAACATCTTCGTCTGTAACTTCAGATGTTTTTGTTGATAATTGTATACCGTTCGAATCATAGAACATAATTAGATTATCCAGTCCTAAGTGTCCTGCAATACGTCCTGCTCCTTGCGATATCTCTTCTTGTACACCACCGTCGGAAATAAATGAATATATAGTATGATCCATTTGATCTCCAAAACGAGCTTTCAGAAATTTAGCTGCAATTGCAGCGCCCACTGCAAATGTATGACCTTGTCCTAATGGACCTGAAGTGTTCTCCACACCATGATCTAAATCCAACTCCGGGTGTCCGGGTGTAATACTTCCCCATTGACGAAATTGTTTTAAATCGTCCAATGTATATTTACCAGCCAATGTCAGTGTTGAATACAACATGGGTGACATGTGTCCGGGATCAAGAAAAAAACGATCTCTATTTTCCCAGCGTGGATTTTCCGGATCGTAAACCAGAAATTCAGAAAACAAGACATTGATAAAATCGGCTCCACCCATTGCTCCTCCGGGATGCCCCGATTTTGCTTTTTCAACCATCGATGCAGCTAGAATACGGATATTATCTGCGGCTTTGTTTAGTATTTTTAAATCATTCATGGTAATTTAATATATCGTTATTTTTTTAGTATATCAGTTTTACAAAAGTAAGAAATAATAAGAGATAAGACAAATATCTAAACCCAATGATTATTAGGTGTTTATACTTATTGTATTTGTTGTTCTTATTTTAATATTATAATGATTTAAACCTCAAAGTTTTACCTTTTCCATAAGACATATATTTTTATTGAAAATTTATAGTAAAGATTCGGCGTTGTTCCTGGATGCTTAAAAAGGAGAAGGCTATAATTAATTATAGCCTTCTCCTTTTTATTTATTAATGTATATTCTTATTCCACTGGAATATCTGTATTTACATTTTTAGAACCTATCAAAGCGTAATATAACAGGTATATTAATCCCATAATTATTACCCAATAGCTATTGATAAATCCGAATGAATCTGCTACTGATCCTTGGATTAGAGGTAATATTCCTCCACCGCAAACCATTACCATGAAAATACCTGAAGCTGTTGCTGTGTATTTGCCTAGTCCTTCAACTGCAAGGTTAAAAATACCTCCCCACATGATAGAAGTACAAAGTCCGCAAAGTATAAAGAACATAACGCTAATAGGCACTTCTGCCAGTCCAAAAGAAATATCGGATTGGAATACAGGCATACTTACTTTTGTGTCGACAGAACTGAAAACTGCCAGTAAAATAAATGCTAAACCTAGTGACGAAGCAAAGGTAAGCATTGCTTTACTTGAAAACTTAGAAGCTAAAGAAGCACCGCAGAAACGACCGATAAGCATTAAGAACCAATAAGTACCTACTACGGTTCCGGCAACGGTTTTATTGATACCTAAGCCTCCGTCGTCTACGCCCGAAGTCATAAATAAGTTTGTAAAATTAGGTATACCTACTTCGATACCTACATATACGAAGATAGCGACAGTACCAAATATAAAGTGACGGAATGATAAAGCACTGTATTTTTCTTTTACTTGCTCTTTTGCTTTAGTAACTAAGTGAGGTTCCGGGATATCCATCAAGAATAATACCACGAATGCTACTGCAAAAATACCCATAGCTATAAATAGAGCAGGGTTTGCGTCTTTAATTGATGGGCTAACAGCGTTTCCAATAAGGTATCCTATTAATACAGGAACTATTGTAGCACTAAGAGAATTGAAAGTTCCTCCAATTTGAATTAATTGGTTTCCTTTTTTACCTCCCCCTCCAAGAGTATTTAACATTGGATTTACTACTGTATTTAGCATACACATAGAAAAACCTGAGGTAAAAGCACCAATAAGGTATACTAAAAAGCTACCTGCTACACCCGAAAGGAATTGTATTCCTACACCTGTGAAACCAACTATAATAGCCAGTAAAGCAGTCTTTTTGTATCCTATTTTCTGTAATAACAGACCGGCAGGAATACCCATAAACAGGTATGCTATAAAATTGGCAGCATTACCTAACTGTGACATGAAATTGGATGCCCCGAATTGGTCTTTTACGATAACACCCATCGGGTTTGGAAGCCCTGTTACAAAGGAGATCATTGCAAAGAGAGCAATCATCATCGCAATAGGCAACGCATAATTTTTTTTCTCGGAAGAAGTTGTCGAACTCATAGTTTTTGTTATTTATATAGTTTATTTTGGTTATAAGTAAATGATTATATTTAATGATACGTTTTCAAGTTATAACAAACAATAGCTGTTATACTTATAGAGTAATAAAAAAGGTCTGAGACCTTAATGTCTGACTGAAAATTTAAATACAGTCTTGCTTTCAAATTTATCTTCAGGTTTTAGTATTATTGATGGGTAGTCTGCATTATGTATACTATCGGGATAGTGTTGGGTTTCAAAACATACGGCACTTTGGGCGGGATAACGTTGTCCGTTTTTTCCAACAAAGTTTCCTGTCATCCAGTTTCCTGTATATAATTGTACTCCGGGTTGGTCTGTGTACACAACCATTTCAATTCCTGTCTTTGGAGAGTAGCATTCTAATGCCTGAACATATTCAGCTTCGTCTTTTTTGTTAAGAATATAGGTGTGGTCATATCCTCTCGCCCAGATTAACTGATCTGTTTTTTCATTGATGTTCAAGCCTATTTCGTGTGGTGTACTAAAATCCATAGGAGTACCTTGTACTTTTTCCGGTTTTCCGTATGGTATAGCCGTATCATCTGTAGGCAGATAGTAATCCGCATTAATTTTTAAAATGTGATCTCCAATAGTTGGATCTCCTGCCCCTGAAAGGTTAAAATATGCATGATTTGTTAAATTCAATATTGTAGTTTTATCAGTAGTCGCTTCGTATTTGATCTCTACCGAATTATCATCAGTTAAAGTATAAGTAACTGTTACCGACAAATTTCCGGGGAAGCCTTCTTCTCCGTCTTTAGACAAATAGGTGAGAGCCAACGTTTGCTTGTCAATTTGTTCTGCATCCCAAACGACAGAATTAAAACCTTTTAGTCCACCATGTAAGCTATTAGGTCCGTTGTTGATGGCTAAAGTATATTCTTTTCCTTCTAAAGTGAATTTTCCTTTTGATATGCGGTTTCCCGTTCTTCCGCAAATTGCTCCAAAATAGGGCTCTTCCGAATTAATAAATTCATCGATCGAATTATGACCTGTAACTATGTCAACTAATGTTCCTGCATTATCAGGTACCATCAATGATGCTATTCTGGCTCCATAATTAGATATTGTAAGTTCTGATCCTTGTGTATTTTGAAGAATAAAAAGTGAGGTGTGTTTTCCATCAACAACTTTTTCGAAATTTGCACATAACAAACCCGACTTAGTTGTTTCTATACGATTATTCATGCTGATTAGTTTTAAAATTATATTACAGAATAAAGACCTGTTTTCGTACGTAAAATTATTATGACTATCTTGCTATACCTAAAAAAAATAGGTGTTCTAAAACATATATTTTAAACTCGCATGTTGTTGTGAAACCCAAATATATTTAAACCGGAATAACATCTATAAACACAATTTCTAAATCTTTATAGTGCCTTCGAAAAACAGATTTAATATATTAAGCATACATTTGCATCTAAGTTCATAGTAAATGTACAAATAATATTTTAAAATGAATAAATATTTCTTTCTTGCGGTCTTTTTTTTGATCAGCTTTATGTCTTCGGCTCAAACCTATGAAGAACTGGTTGCTAAATCTCTTGATTATCTGGATACGAAAGACTATGCTGCTGCAGAGCAAATGTTGAAGGAAGCTATGCGTAAAGAGCCTGGTAATGAAGGTAATATTTTGTTGTTATCAAATCTTGGTACTATTCAACGACAGTTGGGAAAGCCTGAAGAGGCTTTAGTCTCCTATAGTTCAGCTTTAAGTAAGTATCCGAATAATATTTTTGTCCTTCAAAACAGAGCTGCTTTGTATTGTGAATTAGATAGCTTAAATGCGGCAATGAAAGATTATAATATTATCTTATCGCTAGATGAAGATAATGTAGAAGCTCTTTACCGAAGAGGCTTAATATACATGACTGAGAAAAATCTATTGGCTGCCGAAAGTGATTTTGAGCAGATATTAAAGATAAAGCCCGATAATATACTAGCTCTAAGTAGTCTGGCGTTCTCTCTAAAAAGTAGAAAAGATTGGGTTGGTGCAGAAGAAAAATATACAGACCTGATATATAAATATAAGAGTCAGCCTGAATTTTATGTAAACAGGGCGGAATGCTATCTGCAGTTAAACAAGCAGGGTAGGGCTAAAAGCGATTTGGATAAGGCTAAAGAGCTAGGGTACAATGATCCTTTGTTGTATATATTGAAAGGACAACTTGATATCCATCAGTATGATAAATTCAGTGCAAAACGTAATTTTGAAAAGGCACTGGAGCTTGGAGCTAATGAGGAGATTATAAAGCAATATTTATTGTTATGTAAGTAAAATAAAAAGAAGAGGATTATTTAATAATCCTCTTCTTTTGCCAGTACATTGATTATTCTATATTAGCTTCTTCTGATTCTTATCTGAATAGTATTGTTTACGTTTTTTTCGCTTACAAAAATAAGATAGCCACCACCACCGGCTCCACTTATTTTCCATCCATCAACCTTATCTTTATATGTATCTATAATTTCTAATATATCATTAGAGATCATATTCGGATACATACTTATTTGGGCTTTGAAACTTTCAGTCATTGCTTGACCAAAGGCTTTATTGTCTTTATTCTTAATAGCTTGCCAACAATTAGTAGCTGCTTCACTAAGCTTTTTTACGTTCTCCAGATTTATATTGGTATTGCTCAATACATCATAATCCTCATGACGAGGATACAAAGGTACAAGCCACAAGTGTTGTTCAAGCCAGTCTAAAATAGTAGAATCAAGAACGGTTTCTATTTCAGAGGGCCAAAAGTTGCCGGTATAATAAAACCTGTTTAATCCGGGTATTGTTACTCCTAATGCATCTTGTGAGCCACTTACATACTTTGTTCCGGGAGGGTTTTCAAAGCAAAATAAGGTTTTAGCTAATTTCTCTTTATCTCCAGAAGGTATATCTACTTGCCATAATTCAATAGCTTTCTTTCGAGAACTAGTTGACATTCCGCTTCTATCATTAAACTCGTAGTCGGGCTCTATGCAAATTGTTAATACAGGTCCCGAATATAATTCACTAACATTCGGTTGATCAAGCCAGCCTCCTGCTAAATCTATTCGATAGGGTATTCTGCATTCTTCTCTCAAGGCTGTTGTTGACCTGCTTGGTAGATTTCCATGAGGAACCCTCTTACTTACAACATATTCAATACCTAATTTCTTGCATAATTCTTCTTTTATAGAACTATGTCCGTCTGTATTGACAAAAAATATATCAGGTTTAAGTTGTTTTATTTCTTCAAGAAAATCAATGATTCCACTTCCTTGATTAATCCAAGCATCTTTTACTGTCTTTAGAGCTTTCACCATGTATAATCGTTCCTGATCATTATTTATGGTTTTTCGAGCTTTAAGTTCATTTATGGTTTTGTCTGAACCAATGCCTACATATAAATCTCCAAGTGCAGCAGCTTCTTCAAAGAATGCTACGTGCCCACTATGGAGCATATCATAACATCCACTTACAAATACCTTCTTCATATTTTCAGTTTAGTGTATAATCTTAAAGAAAACGTGTCAGATTATAATCGACAAGTTAATATCTCTCTTACAATATCGGGTGTAATATTCGATTTTTCGCCTAAAGTCCATCCGCGACCTTGTAATTTAGAGCATACTTTGTCAATAGAATCTTTATTTAAGCCATAATCGGATAAATGAGTTTTAATATGTATCTCTTCGAAAAAGTTTTCTACGGCTTTGATTGTATTTTCAATACGCTCTTCTCTTGAGAGATTATTATATATTCCGAATACTTCTTGGCCCAATTGAAGTATTTTCTCTGCCTTTTGCTCTTTTAGAATAGTCATAACTCCGGGTAGTACTATTGCTAGTGTTTGAGCATGGTCAAGACCGTATAAGGCCGTAAGTTCGTGCCCAATCTGGTGAGTAGCCCAATCTTCGGGTACACCACAGCCTATCCAACCATTTAAAGCCCATGTTGAAGCCCACATTAAGTTAGCTCTTACATCATAATCATTTGGTGTCGCGAGTGCTTTAGGTCCTTCTATAGTAAGGGTTGTAAGTATAGCTTCGGCGAATTTATCTTGTATCATTGCCCGTAAAGGATAAGTCAGATACTGCTCTATAACGTGAACAAAAGCATCAGCAATACCATTGCTTACTTGTCGGGGAGGTAATGAGTAAGTAACTTCCGGATCAAGTATCGAAAATTTAGGATATACATGAGGCGATCCGAATGCTAATTTGTCCTGAGTCGCACTTTTAGTGATTACAGCACCTGCATTCATTTCCGATCCTGTTGCCGAAAGAGTCAATACAACTCCGAAAGGAATAGCAGCTTTTATTTTAGCATGCTTACTTAAAATATCCCATGGATCGTTACCCTCGAAGCAAGCTGCTGCTGCAATGAATTTAGTCGCATCAACAACAGAGCCACCACCTACAGCAAGTAGATAGTCAATATTGTTTTCTTTTATATACGAAACAACTTCCATACAAGTCTCATAATGAGGGTTTGCTTCAATACCCGAATATTCGAACCATTCGAAAGATGTAAGAGCCTTTGTTACCTGGTCGTATACTCCGTTTGATTTGATGCTGCCTCCGCCATAAATGATAAGAACTTTACTGTCCGCAGGGATTTCCTTAGTAAGGTCTTTTATTGTATCTTTTCCGAAGATAATTTTTACAGGATTGACAAAACTGAAATTATTCATGTTTTATTTTTATTTAGTAAAGTAAGGTCTCAAAGCTATTTGTTACTTTGGTAAGTGTAATAGCCAGAGATAGTTGTAATTGTAAAAATGAATATTTACTGTTACTGAAGATAAAGGTCTGCGACCTTGACCTTAATCCATTCTCATTATATTGGCTCCAAGTTGATTCAGGCGAACATCAATGTTTTGATATCCTCTGTCTATTTGGTCAATATTATGGATTGTGCTTTTACCTTCTGCACACATTGCTGCGATCAAGAGGGCAATACCTGCACGAATATCAGGTGATGTCATAGTTGTGGCACGCATTGATCTTCTGCCTGTACCAATAACTGTTGCTCGGTGAGGATCACATAGTATTATTTGCGCTCCCATATCTATAAGTTTATCAACGAAAAATAAGCGGCTTTCAAACATTTTTTGATGTATTAAAACACTACCTTGAGCTTGTGTTGCTACAACAAGCAGAACACTGATAAGGTCGGGAGTAAGTCCCGGCCATGGTGCATCGGCAATTGTTAGGATAGATCCGTCGATAAATGTATCAATCGTATAATCTTTGTGTCTTGGAATATGAATATCATCACCTCTGCGCTCTAATGTTATTCCTAAGCGGCGAAACGTGTCAGGTATAATACCTAATTCGTCATAAGCCACATTCTTGATCGTAATTTCAGAACTTGTCATAGCTGCCATACCGATAAAGCTGCCAATCTCTATCATATCAGGTAGAATCCTATGAGTTGTTCCTCCCAAAGATTCAACGCCTTCTATTCTGATCAAATTGGATGCTATTCCTGTTATTTTGGCTCCCATGCGATTAAGCATTTTACAAAGTTGTTGCAAGTATGGTTCGCAAGCTGCATTATATATTGTAGTTTCGCCTTCTGCTAAAACTGCTGCCATTATAATATTGGCAGTACCTGTAACCGAGGCCTCATCCAGAAGCATATACGCTCCTTTTAATTTATCTGCTGTTATGAAATATATTTGCTGATCGCTGTCGTAATTGAATTCAGCTCCTAGTTTTTGTATTCCTTCAAAGTGAGTATCTAAACGGCGGCGTCCTATTTTATCGCCTCCCGGTTTGGGTAGTAAAGCCTTTCCGAAGCGAGTTACTAATGGTCCAATAATCATAACCGAACCTCTTAGCGATGCACTTTTCTTTAAGAATTCAGGACTTTCAAGATATGCCAAGTCTACGTTGTCAGCTTTAAACGACCATGTATTTTCATTTATTCGTTTTGTTGTAACTCCCATATCTCCTAATAGAGAAATAAGATTATTTACGTCTAATATATCAGGTATATTTTCTATAATTACTTCTTCGGGAGTTAATAATACTGCACAAATAATTTGTAAAGCTTCATTCTTAGCTCCTTGTGGTGTAATTTCTCCATTTAGGCGACAACCGCCTTCTATAATAAATGATGCCATGGTATCTTATTTTTTAAGTAAAAGTCTTTAATTAGATGTTCTGAAAATGTAACAATTAATGGCTGTTATACTTTCCAAAGTAATAAATAAGGTCTGTGACCTTATAATATTCTTACTTCGGGTTCTAAATCGATATTAAATTTGTCAGCAACGGCTTGTTGTATTTCTTTCATAAAAAAAACAATATCGTTACCATCTGTTGAGCCATAATTCACAATAATCAGGGCTTGCTTAGGATATGTACCTATTTGACCTATCTGCTTACCTTTATATCCGGCTCTGTCTATCAGAAATGCCGCAGAGGTTTTAATTAAACCATTGGGCAATGGATAAAGAGGCAGGTCAGGGTATTCTTTCGATATGCTTTCCGCTACTTGTTCTGTAATATAGGGATTTTTAAAAAAACTACCACAGTTAGGCAACTCTTTTTCATTTGGAAGTTTTCGTTGTCTAATGCGAATCACTGCATCTCTTACCTCTCTGATTGTAGGTTCTGCAATTTCTTCTAACTCTTTATTCAGGTCTGCATATTTAGGTGTATATGTGTATGACCTGTTTAAAAGAAATACGACAGATATGATTATATAATTATCTTGTTTCTTAAAGATACTATCCCTATAAGCAAATTCACATTCTGCATTTGAAAAGGAAACTACTTCTAATGTTTCCATATTAAGGGCAACCACCTCATGTATGCAATCTTTAACTTCAGCTCCGTATGCACCTATGTTTTGAACGGGTGAAGCTCCTACTGTACCGGGTATATAAGATAGATTCTCTAAGCCTGCATAGCCTTTATCTACGCAATATTCGACAAGGCTATCCCAGTCTTCTGATCCCATCACTTCTAGAAATACATGCTCTGAGTCGTCTGATTCATCCGATATCTCTCTAATGCCAAGCATAGTGGGTTTGATAACCAATCCTTCAAAATTTTTAGTGAAGAATAAATTACAACCTCCACCTAAGATTAGCTTTGTTTCTAACGGATAATCACTCAAACACTGTCGGAGTTGTTTTATATCTGTAGGCTCACAAAATATCTTTGCTAAAGCTTCTGTGCGAAATGAATTGTATGGTTTTAACTGCGTATTGTATTGATACATGTCTTATGTTGGGATACTGTAAAATATTGCTATTTTGTTTTAATTTAAAGATAGAGCTTATTTGGATAGACTATTTTCTATTTCTTTTTATTACAATTCCTGCTATACCTACTACAATAATTCCTCCGATTATCCAAAGTATAATTTCCCAGTTATTAATAACAAATTTGATTATAAATATAAGAGCTATAATTACAGCAATTATGCCACATATTAACAGACCTTTTTTTATAGTCTCTTTGTTAGATTGAGTTTCTATTTCTTTTACAGGACTCTCCTCGCTTTGAAAAGTATCTACAGGTTTATTATCAATAGGGGCTACCTCTTCAAAATCTGCATATTCTTTGTCGATTTCAGGAGTAATGGCTATTTCTTCATAGTCAATATCTTCGGGCAGAAGTTTTTGAGGTTCGGTGTTTTCTTGAACAGAAGATACAATTTCTTGTATTGGTTGATTTTGTTCTATAATCTGATCTTGAATATCAGTTGTAGGGGTAGGGAGGTGCTCTTTTATATCCTCCAACTCTATAATATCTTTTTCAATATTATTGTGAATCTGATTAGTTGGAGTATTGTTTTCAGACAATCTTATAATTGTATCAACCCGAGAAGATGCAATCTTTGTATCGAAATCATTATTCTCAACCATTCTTAATAATTCAGATTCAATAGCGGGATACTTTTGTATCAGAGATCGACAAGCATCGGCAAAATCACGAAAACGATTGATTTTTTCAAGTTTTGCTCTCATTTCATCTCCACCTGAGGTAGATAGATCTAGTATCTTATCGGCAATAGCAGACTTTAGATTGTCCATAACAGTTATATACTGTAAATAATTATGTTACTATATTTAATTTACTCTCATGAGTTTTTTGACATACAAAAAGCAATAAATTGCCAGCAGACCCCTCTTATCTGTTTGAATACATTTGATCGTAATACTTCATATAATTACCTGAAGTAACTTCTTCAACCCATTCTTGGTTATCCAGATACCAACGTATTGTTTTCACAATTCCTTTATCAAACATTGTTTCGGGTATCCAGCCCAATTCCGTTGAAATTTTAGCAGGATCAATAGCATAACGCTGGTCGTGTCCCTGACGATCTTTCACAAATGTTATAAGATCATTATTCATCCATGATATATCTATTGTTCCATCCGAAAGAAGTTCTTTTTTCTTAAGAACAGAACGATATTGTGGTTCTTTTTCCATAATATCATGTATTGTTGATATAACAAGTTTTACTATATCAATGTTCTTTTTCTCATTATGTCCACCAATATTATATACTTCGTAAATACGTCCCTTATTTACTACAATGTCAATAGCTTTACAATGGTCTTCCACATATAACCAGTCACGCACATTACTACCATCGCCATATACAGGAAGTTTTTTGCCTTCGAGAATATTGCGGATAATAAGTGGTATAAGTTTTTCGGGAAAGTGATATGGTCCGTAATTGTTAGAACAACGTGTAATATTTATTGGCATCTTGTAAGTTTCGCCATATGCTTTAACGATAAGGTCTCCCCCTGTTTTAGCTGCGCTATATGGTGAACTTGGGTCAAGAGGTGTTGTTTCTGTAAAATAGCCTTCATCACCTAAAGATCCATATACTTCGTCCGTTGATACTTGCAAATACTTAACGCCTTCTTTCCATATTGGATAATTGTTGTCATCTTTACCTGTTGTCCAGTATTTTTTTGCTGTATCTAACAGATTTTGTGTTCCTAATATGTTTGTTTGTAAAAATATCTGTGGGTTTTCTATACTACGATCTACATGACTTTCCGCTGCAAAATTTACAACATAATCAATGGTGTTTTCACTAAATATTTTGTCAGTAACAATACTGTCACAGATGTCTCCTTTTACAAATTTAACTCTGGCTTCTTTTAGTTCTTCAGATAAAGTACCTAGATTTCCTGCATAGGTCAACGAATCTAGTATAATAATTTGTATATCCGAATATTTGGCTAACATGTATTTCACAAAATTAGCTCCAATAAAGCCTGCTCCTCCTGTTACTAAGTAAGTCATTTATGATGTATGTTTAATTAAACTCTAATTTTTATATAGAAAGTACAAATTTATAAATTAAATGCTTCAAATATTATGAGAGCTCTAATTTAGTCACAATAAACTTTGTTTATCTTACTTAAGAAAGCTTATTGAACGTGGAATGCTTTTGATATTCTGAATTGCACTCCCGTGTTGTCTCCAATCATATCCGACTTGTCATAAGAGAATGCCCCAGAAAATAACCATCCTTGAAGTTTCTCATTACTATAAGTCGTCTCAAGCATTGTTGAGAACTGATCACGGATACTTCTGGATGGAATCAAAGGAGTTCCCCAACTTTGGGAATAAGTAATCAGTGCTCTATATTTCAAATTGTCACATATATAACCTGTTATTCCCCCGTGAAAAGAAGACAAACGAGTATTATAAACGGTTAATGACTTCCCATTATTGTATATAGGAGATGTAAGTAACGGGTTTCCCATAACAAATCCATAATTACTTAATGATATATAGTCAACGTGGTTATAATAATTATCGCCTCCGCTTACTTGAACTGGTATTTCTTCGCTTTTATCCCATAGGAATGGACCCGACTGATCTTTTGTATGTAGATACTCAAACAATACTCCTGTTATCCATCCTTTTTTAGTTAGATTTACTTCTATACCATATAATCCATCAGGTACACTTTTAAAGAAAAGTCCCGACTGATCTTCAAAAAAGCGTTCAATATAAGCTTTTACTGTATAGTCTTCTTTTCTATAATTGGTAATAAAATGTAGACTACCGTATACATTTCCTAGAATATTCACTTGGTCTGTCATATTGGAGTCGCTCCCTCCTGACATTGGAAGCAACACCCTGAGAAAATCTTTGAATCCGGCAGGGCTGCTCCATTTATATTCTCCGTCTTTATAAAACTGACCTCCCCATTGAGTGTCCATTTCCAGACCCATGATAAAGTTCCAGACCGAATTGTTTTCGAATTTCAGGAATCCGTATTTTCTATGATATAGAATTTCTTCGGCAAAAGAACCGTCTGCTGCATTGTTTCGTTTAAACTTATCATCCATAAACCGACCATATGAGATTCCTCCCATAACTTCGAGGAGTCCTTTAGTATAAGGAACAGCTACAAAATAAGGAAGGCTGGCTTCGACTTGAGGGATGGGTCTTGCATTATTCGACAGGGTTAAACCTCCGGTGCTAAGCAGTTCATTTTTGAATAGAGGTGCACGTTCTTTCGAACCTATCGAAAGCTTTACATTTTTGTAAGCAAAATCTGCATATAATTGTTGAAAGTGAAAATCGGAGTTTAAATTGTGTGTAGCAACAATGTCTACTCCCAGTTGAAGTTTAAGTTGGTCTGCTAATCTTTTCTTTGCAAAAGTTTGTACTCTGAGGTAGCCACTATTATTATCGGTGGCTCCTAAGCCATACATATTATTCGTAAGCCAAAAGGGAGCATTATCACCTCCCGAAAAAGTTCCTAAAGTTCCTATATTTACGTCTATAGATGTTCTTTCTGATAAATTTTCATCAGTTTCTTGTGCAATACAAATTAAAGATGAGGCAATGTAAAGAAGAAAAAGTATCGAATATTGTTTCATGTTTAGGGTATCCTGTTTTCTCAAATAAATAAGAGACAAATGTAATAAAAAAAGAGAGATAAGGTGTTGGGGCTCTTTTTTGTTTTTGAAAGTATGATATTATAAAGCGAGATGCTGTCAGTTTTGAGTATTTGTATTCGTTTTTTATTATATTTGTGGCATTTTGGGGATAATTATTTAACTACTAGTTTAATAGATTCCATATGAATACAGGCAATAGATGAGGAAGAATAGTTTTTCAATTGCATGTATTCATAAGCTATGGCCAAGTTTAACACACTGCGATCTACGTAAATAAATTGAAAAACAATAATAATTAGGAATATGAAAAACACTTTTTTTTACAAGTTAGCTTATTACTAACGATTTTCTTCGGACTTTCTTCCTGTGATAAAGATGATCTTGAAACCAAAGAAAAAAACGGCGATATTTATGTTACCGTTTATGCTAATTCGGGGTATAATTCAACGCCTGTAAAAGGAGCAGATGTGTTTACCGTGCCAGCTACCAAACATGCAGTTACCGACGAATTTGGGACGGTATTATTATCCGATCTGCCATCAGGTAGTTACGAAATTTATGCAAATTTGACTGGCTATGGTTCCGGAAAACAAGTTGTAAGGGTTTCGCCTGATTCTTTGAAGCCTGTTGCAATTGAGATACGGTACGGCGTAAAAACAGAATTTATACCTGAAATTGAATTGATATTACCAAGTATTCCGGCCAATTTTGCTCCAAACGAAAATGTTGTTTTTTCATTCAATGTAATCGACAAAGATTCTCGACCAGAGGAGATAAATGTAGTTATATCAAGCGATTTAGATGGTAAATTATTAGAAACAAAACCTAATTCCGTTAATAATGTAAAGTTTGAAACGTCAACTTTATCGCGAGGATTACATACGATAACCATTACAGCAACCGATAAAGATAATTATTCTGCAACTAAAACCATTACAGTGACTACTACTGCGCCAAGTAATATCACATTGGAATCTGCCAACAAAACAAGTCAGGATTGTGTACTGCTGAAATGGCAACAATACAAAACTGCCGACTTTAAACGGTATGAAATATTTAGAACAAATAGCCCCGATATTGAAGGACAGTTGATTGCTTCTTTTACAGTGGCTGACTCTGTTGAATATCTCGACAAACTTCCGCCGCTCGTAAACGAAACATATTATTACATTCGTGTATCAAATGCAGAAGGCCAATATCGTATCAGTAACAAAATAAAAGTTGAGGAGCCTGCAGGCAAAATTTACCATTATTCTATCACTGATGCGGTACATCACCCTACAGAACCAATTCTTTACATAGTTGATAATGCAGCAATGAAATTGCGTGCTATCAATTATGTAACTCAAAAAGAAATAAATAGCATAGGTTTGCAAGGTTCTGTTGGCGACATTGCTATTGGCAATAATGGATTTGGCTTGGAAGTTTATGTTCCAAACAATGGCGGTTTTATATATGTTTATAACGCCAACACATTGAATTTAGTAACTTCAATCAAGACAGGTTTGGATACTCGGTGCGTTGTAACAAACGGGCACGGTTATATTGTCGCTTCTTTAATACCTTCACCGTGGTGGGAGCAGCCTGTCAGGACTTATTCGAGGAGTACAGGAGTAAATATTAGTGGAAATGGAGACTATGAAGGTGACAGATTAAGGTTTATACCGAACACGGATAAAATAATCTCCATTTCGAGGGGTATTTCACCTGTGGATATGGAATATTTTGAATTGAATGGTTCGGGAGAGATACTTTCGCACAAGGATGACAGTTATCATGGTGACTACCCACTTGATCCGAATATTTTCCGCATATTAAGCAACGGCGAATTCGTCGTTACCGGACAGGAAGGTGCCGTATATAGTGCTGCGAACACAATGATTTACAAAGGTGTAATAAATAGAGGTGCGCCTAATTTTTCTGATTTTGCTTTCAGCAATAACGGAAATATAATTTATGCAGGAACTTCTAATCGCAACTCCTTACAAGTCGTAAAATATCCGCAACTAACTCGTACTGATGAAATTTTAATAAAAGGATACCCAAAATTCTTATTTAATTTTCAGGGGAAAGTGATTAGCATAAGTCGGACAAGTCAATATTCAGACGCTTATGTTTTTGAACAAATATCAATAGAGTAAGTTGTGTGAGAAATAAATAATCTCTTTATAAATAGAGGTTTGCCGAAAATAGAGGTGTAAGGTTTCAGAAATTTTTGTATGAATGTGGAAGTTTATCACCCGTCCAAACATTTGTGAAACTTACCATTTGCGGCAAGCCTTTTTTTCGTTTTGAAAACTTTGTACAATTTGAAAAATCGATAGAATTTTCTTGTTTAAAAAATCGAGGAATGATCTTTTTATTTTCACAGTTGATTGGAAATAAGTAAGTGATTTGTAAACGAGTCGATTAGTTGAAAATGGGTGAAGTCTATCCAACCTACAGCAACCTGCAGTTTTTTATTAAAAATCGATTTTTTCGCTTAACTACTCTTTACTTCTTCTACTTTGTCTATCGGAAGTATATAGGAAAACAATGCTAAACGCTCCTAATCACCAAACATTTACTCTATTCCGCTATATTTCGTGTATCTTTACTCGTTTTTTATTATATTTGCGACAATTTTTTAAAGAATAAAGTATTTGCTATGAGCCATAAGTTTACTGAATATAATAATTTCAATTTGTCTGATATAAATAAAGAGATATTAGATAAATGGAATCAGCATAACATATTTCAAAAAAGCTTGGAGATACGTGAAGGTGCTCCAACGTTTGTGTTTTATGAAGGGCCTCCTTCAGCGAATGGTATGCCCGGTATTCATCACGTAATGGCTCGTACTATTAAAGATATATTTTGTCGTTTCAAAACGATGAAAGGCTTCTTGGTGAATCGTAAAGCCGGATGGGATACTCATGGTTTACCTGTAGAACTAGGTGTAGAAAAATCATTAGGGATAACAAAAGAGGATATAGGTAAGAAAATATCCGTGCAAGAGTATAATGATGCCTGCCGCAAGGAGGTTATGAAGTATACGAAAGAGTGGGAGGATTTGACTACCAAAATGGGATATTGGGTAGATATGAATGATCCTTATATCACATATGATAATCGCTATATCGAAACTCTGTGGTATTTGCTTAAAGATCTTTATGGTAAAGGGTATCTGTATAAGGGGTATACTATTCAACCTTATTCTCCGGCAGCGGGTACAGGACTTAGTTCTCATGAACTGAATCAACCTGGTACATATCGCGATGTAAAAGATACGACGTGTGTAGCTCAATTTAAAGCTATTGATACTAAACCTGAAATGAATGGTTTTGGTACTCCATATTTTTTGGCTTGGACAACTACTCCTTGGACTCTTCCTTCAAATACGGCTTTAGCTGTAGGTGGAGAAATAGAATATGTTGCTGTACAGACATACAACCCATATACAGGTGATAAGATGACTGCTATCGCAGCAAAATCTCTTATAACTAGCCTTTTTAACCCCAAAGCAGCAGATTTACAACTCGAAGATTATAAGCAAGGTGATAAGCTAATACCTTATAAAATAGTAGGAGAGTGGAAAGGTTCTGAATTATCAGGAATGAAATATGAGCAGCTTATTCCTTGGGTAAATCCGGGAGAAGGTGCATTCAAAGTAATAACCGGAGACTTTGTAACAACAGAAGATGGTACAGGTATTGTACATATAGCTCCAACTTTTGGTGCAGATGATGCTAAAGTTGCTAAAGCTAACAATGTGCCTGCATTAATGTTGACCGATAAAGATGGTAATCTGCGTCCAATGGTTGACCTTACAGGTAAGTATTTCAAATTAGATGATCTTGATGCCGATTATATAAAACAATCAGTGAATGTTGAACTGTATAAAGAATATGCAGGACGTTATGTGAAGAATGCTTATGATAATTCTTTAACAGAAGCTGATGCTACATTAGATATAGATATCTGTGTAATGCTGAAACAGGAAAATAAAGCATTCCGCATAGAAAAGCATGTGCATAATTACCCTCATTGCTGGCGTACAGATAAGCCTGTATTATATTATCCTTTGGATAGTTGGTTTATACGTACAACAGCTTGTAAAGACCAATTGATAGAACTAAATCAAACGATTAACTGGAAACCTCAATCAACAGGTACAGGCCGTTTTGGAAAATGGTTAGAAAATCTACAGGATTGGAATTTAAGCCGTAGCCGTTATTGGGGTACTCCTCTGCCTATCTGGAGATCAGAAGACGGTAAGGAAGAACTTTGTATCGGTTCAGTCAAAGAACTATATGAAGAAATAGCTAAATCGATCAAGGCAGGATTTATGTCCGAAGAGCCTTGGGCTGGTTTTGAAATCGGTAATTTAGATAAAGCAAATTATGAAAAGATAGACCTTCATCGCCCTTATGTTGATAATATTATATTGGTATCACCTTCGGGCAAACCGATGAAACGTGAGACCGATTTGATCGACGTTTGGTTCGATTCGGGTGCTATGCCTTTTGCTCAAGTATTTTATCCTAATATCAGTGCAGAGGAATTTGAGAAAATATATCCTGCTGACTTTATTGCAGAGGGGGTAGATCAAACCAGAGGCTGGTTCTTTACAATGCATGCTATATCAACCATGATAAATGGTCGTGTTGCATTTAAGAATGTTATATCGAATGGTTTGGTTTTAGATAAAAACGGAAACAAAATGTCTAAGCGTTTAGGCAATGGAGTTGATCCGTTTGAAACAATAGAAAAATATGGTTCAGACCCATTGCGTTGGTATATGATAACGAATGCCTCGCCTTGGGATAATTTGAAATTTGATACTGAAGGTATAGATGAGGTTCGTCGTAAGTTTTTCGGAACATTATACAATACTTATTCGTTCTTTGCATTGTATGCTAATGTAGATGGCTTTAATAATTCTCAACCTCAAATACCAATAGGTAAGCGTCCCGAGATAGACCGTTGGGTGATGTCTCTGCTTAATACTTTGGTGAAAGAAGTAGATGAATATTATGAAACCTATGAGCCTACAAAAGCAGGACGTGCTATATCTGATTTTGTAAACGATAACTTGAGTAATTGGTATGTTCGTTTAAACAGGAAACGTTTTTGGGGTGGCAGCATGACTACAGATAAATTGTCAGCATACCAGACCCTTTACACTTGTTTAGAAACTGTTGCCAAACTGATGGCTCCTATAGCTCCTTTTTATGCTGATAAGTTATATCATGATTTGACTGTTGCATGTGAGTTTGATAGTGAAATATCGATCCACCTTGCAGACTTTCCAAAATATGATACCTCAGTTATTGATAAGGCATTGGAAGAGCGTATGCAGATAGCTCAAAGTATATCTTCTATGATATTGGCTTTGCGTAGAAAAGTAAGTATAAAGGTGCGTCAACCTTTAATGCAGATAATGATTCCTGTATTGGATCAGCATCAGCAAGATGCTATTGAGGCTGTACGTGATCTTATACTGAACGAAGTAAATGTAAAAGAGCTCAAGTATGTAGATAATGCAGCAGGGATATTGGTTAAGAAGGTGAAACCTGATTTCAAGAAACTAGGACCACGTTATGGTAAGATAATGAAACAACTTGCAGCAGTAGTTCAGGTGATGGATCAGAATGCTATTTCTCAGTTAGAATCTACAGGCTCATATACATTTGATATAGAAGGTCAATCGGCTACTATTGAATTGGCAGATGTAGAAATTATCTCAGAGGATATAGAAGGATGGCTGGTAGCTAATGAAGGACGTTTAACTGTAGCATTGGATATTACTATTACAGACGATTTACGTAAGGAAGGAGTTGCCCGCGAATTGGTAAATCGTATACAAAATATTCGAAAATCGAATGGTTTTGATATTGTAGACCGTATAAAGGTAAAATTATCAGATTCTCAAGAAATCAGTAATGCAGTTAAAGAATATTATGATTATATTGCAGGACAGGTTCTAGCTGATGAAATTTCCTTGGAAGATACAGTCGACGGAATAGAAATAGATATGGATGATTTTGTATTAAACATATCTGTTGATAAGGTATAATACTAAAAATTAATATTAAACTCTAAAAGGTGAACATTATGGGAGAAAAAACACGATACACAGATGAGGAATTAGAAGAATTCCGCGATCTGATTTTGGGGAAATTAGCAAAAGCCAAAGAAGAGTATGAAGCTTTAAAAGCATCTATAACAAATTCTGATGGCAATGATGTTACAGACACGTCTCCAACATTTAAAGTATTGGAAGAAGGTGCTTCTACTTTATCAAAAGAAGAGGCCGGAAGATTGGCTCAACGCCAAATGAAATTTATCCAGAACTTGCAAGCTGCTCTTATCCGCATCGAGAATAAGACATATGGTATTTGCCGCGAAACAGGGAAGTTAATTCCTAAAGAGCGTTTACGTGCAGTACCTCATGCAACATTGAGCATCGAAGCAAAAAATGGAGGAGCTAAATAAAGGTCTCAGACCTATTTGTTACTTTGGTAAATAGTAAGTATAACTGATATATGACTAAATAAAGTTTAATCAAATCCTTACTGTTACTTGAATGCAATTATTAATAAAAATATTTATATAGGAAAAGTAGTAAGGCTATTTTATAGTTTTACTGCTTTTTCTTCTCATTTTTATAATTATCTTTAGTATACTTTTATTAAGATTAGCTATTTAAAATAGATAATTTTTCTGTACTTATATAAACATTATGCATAAATTTCCAAAAGGGCTCACAGCCATCTTAGTTGTTTTACTCGTTATAATAGCAGATCAGGTTCTCAAAGTTTGGGTGAAAACGAATATGGCTCTCTATGAAAGTATCGAAATTGCCAGTTGGTTTAAAATATATTTTGTCGAAAATAATGGTATGGCGTTTGGCATTGAAGTCATCGGTAAATTGTTTTTGTCCTTATTCCGTATTGTAGCTGTTTGTTTTATAGGATATTATCTTTATCTTTTGGTGAAGAAGAATTACGCTAATGGTTATATTGCTTGTATTGCATTAATATTAGCCGGAGCTTTAGGTAATATTATAGACAGTGTATTTTATGGTGAGATATTTACAGCTAGTTATCCCGGTCATGTAGCATCATTAGTTCCTTTTGGAGAAGGATATTCTAGCATGTTGCATGGTAAAGTTGTAGATATGTTTTACTTTCCTCTGATACAAGGTGTATTCCCTCAATGGGTACCTGTATGGGGTGGAGAGGATTTCATATTTTTCCGTCCGATATTTAATTTAGCAGACTCAGCAATAACAGTCGGTATTGTATTGTTATTAATCTTTTACCGTAAAACATTGCTGGAAACAATGCAAAAACCAGAAGATGCAGCATGAGAAAATGTAAGCTGACATGTTATTTATTGTCTTTTCTTATTGGTTCTGCAAGCGTAATCTCTTGCCGGGATGGTAAAGATGCATTGTCTCGTGATAAAATGGTTGAGGTGCTCCATGATATTCAATTAGCTGAAGCTATTTATCAAACTAAATATAATGATTTCAGAGACAAAGAACAAAAGGATGCCCTTATACAAGGTATTCTTGATAAGCATGGCATAACCCAGGCTGAATTAGACTCTTCATTGGTTTGGTATGCGGATAATGCGGAGATTTATATGAAAGTAAATGACTCCGTTATTTCGTCATTGAAAAAAGAAGTAGAACATCTAAGTAAAATATTTTCTCGCGATTTAGGTGCTTCAAATGTAAATAATTCAATCCTACCATCTTTCTATTATTTATCAGGCTATGTGCCAACACTAACTTTCGAGATAGATTCTGTTCGGATTTATAATTATCCTAACTTCTCATTAGAATTTAATACACTGGGTCTTCAAGAGCAAATGAAAGCCGAATTAGAGGTTATATTTGAATATAGGGATACTACTATCACTAAATATCAGTCTTTAAATAAAGATGCTCAATTTAAGGTATTAGGTGATACTCTTCCTCTGAAAAATATTTCGGGATATATCCATATAGATGCTCGAAATTCAATTGATAAAAAAGTCTTACTTTACAATATTGTGTTGAAGAATATCGAAACTCCAAAAGATAGTACAACCGTTAATAAGGTTGATTCTTTAACTATTAAATAAGATTTATAGGAAGGTTTCTTTTTCTATCTATTTAGGAAAGACAGATCAAATTCTAAAAAGGAATGTCTTTTTAATTAGGAGCTCTGTTATACAAGTATGCTGCTATGCCTACAAATATAACATTAGGTATCCAAGCTGCGATTAAAGGGCTAACAGCTCCTGATACGGCAAAAGTAGAACTTAGAGTTAAGAATAGAATGTATGATACACTGAGAAGAAGTCCTATCCCAATATTTAAGCCCATACCTCCTTTTACTTTTCGTGATGATAGTGAAGCACCAATAATGGTTAATATGAATGCCGAAGCTATAGAAGCGAATCTTTTGTGATATTCTATCTCGAATGCTTGTATGTTGCCGATTCCTCTGTCTTTTTGACGTTGAATGTGTTTGTGTAGGGCAGGCGTAGTCATTTGCTCAAAATCATTGCTGGAGATAAGAAAATCGCTAGGTACAATAGTTAATGTTGTGTCTATTTTACTACCTGTTGTAATATGTTCTCTCATTCCATCAAATTCACGAATAGAGTAATCATAAATAGTCCAGTGATATAATGAATCGTATTGAATACGATTAGCTGTAAGACGTGAAGCCAACTCTTTACCTTCGAATTTATCTAATGAAAAATAGAATCCCATTTTATCATTATTGTCGTATCTGTTGAAATAAGCTATGACTCCCGGTTCTATTTGAATTTGGATGCGCTCAGCATAAGTAACCGCTTTATTCTTGATGTATTTATTCATGAAGTTTATCCGCACCACATTCGCCGGAGGGATAATAAAACTGCTAAGAGCAAAGCTTATAAGGGCAATAACACCTGCTGATATAAGGTAAGGTTTCATTAGTCTTTTAAAACTCATCCCTGAGGCCAGCATTGCTATTATCTCTGAATTATCAGCAAGTTTGGAGGTGAAGAATATAACGGAGATAAAAACGAATAATGCACTAAATAGATTTATATAGTAGGGTATAAAATTCAGATAATAACTGAATATTATCGCTTTTACAGGTGCATCGTTTTTTAGAAATTTATCAAGTTGTTCGTTAAAGTCAAATACTACGGCAATAGATATGATAAGTACAATGGAGAATACATAAGTCCCCAAGAAGTTTTTAATAATATATCTGTCTAATATCGTAAGCATTAACTCAAAGTGTTATAATCGTCGTGTAACGTCTTCTATTATGGAAGCTTTCCAACTGGTAAAGTCACCTGCAATAATGTGTTTGCGAGCCTCTTTAACCAACCATAAATAGAAAGCTAAGTTATGTATAGATGCGATTTGTAGAGCAAGAATTTCGTTAACAATAAATAAATGTCTTAGATATGCTTTGCTGTACAGTGTATCTACGAATGAAGCACCTTCGGGGTCTATTGGCGAAAAGTCGTTAGCCCATCTCTTGTTTTTCATATTCATAATACCATGACGGGTGAAAATTTGACCGTTACGTCCATTTCTAGTTGGCATAATACAGTCAAACATATCTACTCCACGTTCTATGGCTTCCAAAAGGTTGACAGGAGTACCAACTCCCATCAAATAACGAGGTTTGTCTTGCGGTAAAATTTCGTTGACAATCTCAATCATTTCGTACATCTTCTCAGTAGGTTCTCCTACTGCCAGACCACCTATGGCATTACCTTCTGCCCCTTTAGATGCTACATTCTCGGCAGCACGTCTTCTTAGGTCAGGATAAACGCAACCTTGTACAATCGGGAATAAAGCTTGTTTATAGCCGTAAGTACATTCTGTTTCATTAAATCTTGTTATGCATCGATCGAGCCATCTTTCCGTAAGGTCTAAAGATTTCTTTGCGTAGCTATATTCTGCATCTCCGGGTGTACACTCGTCAAAAGCCATCATAATATCAGCTCCTATGGTTCTTTCTATGTCCATAACCCTTTCAGGTGTAAACATGTGCTTAGAGCCATCTATATGAGAACGAAAGATTGCTCCTTCTTCTGTTAATTTGCGATTATGGGCTAAGGAGAATACCTGAAAACCTCCACTATCTGTAAGAATCGGTTTATTCCAACTATTAAATTTATGTAATCCGCCTGCTTGCTCTAATATTTCTAATCCCGGACGTAGGTATAGATGATATGTATTGCCCAATATGATTTGTGCTTTAATATCATTTTCGAGTTCGGGCATATGTACTGCTTTCACTGCACCTTGTGTGCCTACGGGCATAAAAATAGGAGTTTCAATCTGTCCGTGATCGGTGGTAATTAACCCTGCACGAGCTTTAGATTGAACATCGGTATGTTGAAGTTCAAATTTCATTCTTAATTTCTCTGAGTATTCAGAATTTTCATTATTTGTTAGACGTAGAATCTTCTTGTTGACTTTCTAAATCAACTAATTGAACAAGGACTATTGAAGTCTTGTTTTTCTTTAAAACAGAAAATTCGTATCCTTCTGCTTCGAGTTTGTCGTGAGTATTGGGGATTCTGCCAAACTTGTCAATTAAATATCCGGCAAGGGTATCGTATTGTTTAGCTTTATCGATAGAGTGGGGTAACTGATTGTTTATATCACTTATAGCAGCGGTAGCTATTACTGAGTAAATATTATCAGATATTTTTTCAACAAATGGAATTTCGTTGTCATATTCGTCTTGTATCTCACCTACTAGTTCTTCAAGAATATCCTCCATCGTGATGATACCTTCGATACCTCCATATTCGTTCAACACCATAGCGATTTGCTGGTGCTTAATTTGGAATTCCTTTAGTATTTGTCCGATGCGTTTAGTCTCAGGAACAAAAGATACCGGTCTCACAATGGGACGAATATCAACTTCTCCGTTTTGACGCATCTTCTTAAGAATATCTTTGAGGTGAACTATCCCTATAATATTATCGATACTGTCTTCGTAACAAGGTATACGTGAAAAACCATCTTCAATAACAGTTTCTAAAGTCTCGGCATCATAGTCATTAACATCAATTGCTAAAACTTGTGTACGGGGAACCATTACTTGACGGGCTGTACGCTCAGAAAAATCAAAGGCATTCCTTATGATATCATAATTAGAATCCTCTATATGACCGCTTTCACGTACCTGATCTACCAAATATTTTAGTTCGTCGCTACTATACGATTCGGCTTCTGAGGCAGTATGTAGTCCGAACATTTTAAGTATCAGGTTTGCAAATCCGTTTAATAGCCAAATAAATGGGCGACAGATCCAGTAAAAGCCTTGTAGTGGATATGAGATAAACAAAGTTGTTTGCTCAGGTCTTAGTATAGCCAACGATTTAGGAGCCAGTTCTCCAAATACAATGTGAAGAATTGTGATGATAAGGAAAGCTACCGGTAATGCTATGCTGTGTGCCAGTTCGGGGCTTACATTTATGCCGACCAATTCCATAAAGCTCATTATCATTTTGGAAACTACAGGTTCACCTATCCAACCTAATGCAAGACTGGACAATGTTATACCTAATTGTGTAGCTGCCAAATATGCATCCAGATGGCTGACTATATGTTTTGAAAGAATCGCAAAGCGATTGCCTTCTTGTGCTTTAAGTTCTAATTGTGAGCTTCTTACTTTGACTATCGCAAATTCGGCAGCCACAAAAAAACCATTGAAGAAAACGAAAAGAAGAGTAATAAGAATGTTAGATATCATATATCTATTAAAATGATGATATTACAAAGATAATACAATTGTGGTTTCACCAAAAGGATTGATTATAATTTCGGATTAATATTTTGCTTTAGCAGTGATATGCTTGATTTCTATCTTGAATACAGCTGTTCTGTTCCATGACTTATCCATGTACTTTTCTGCAATTTCCTCAAAACCTGCGGAATATTTCTTTACCAGAAGACGTAGAGCTTTTCTTTTTTCATCATCCGATAAATCTATATGAGCATCACCAAAGGCTATAACACTTTCGTAAAGCGTAGTAAACTCATCAGCTATGGGGTTTGTCTTTCCGACTACGCAAAATGAAACCTTATTGTTCTTTTTTATTTCATCGAGTTTCTGTCCTTCAAGAGCACAATGAAAGAATAAAGAATTAGTTTCTTCTTCGTAAGCATAACTGATTGGTATACCA
The DNA here is from genome assembly GCF_003201355.1 of Indolivaga alginatilytica. GTDB lineage: Bacteria > Bacteroidota > Bacteroidia > Bacteroidales > Dysgonomonadaceae > Dysgonomonas_A > Dysgonomonas_A alginatilytica. The sequence continues at coordinate 14,640 of NZ_QICL01000015.1, read as the reverse complement.
TAGGCATAGCCATTTTCGGATGTGCCTAATGATAAGAATCCAAATTCGGAAGTGTTAAGTAGTTCCGTAATCCGATCTCCTTCTAATATACGGTTTTGTCGTCTTATTTCTCGAAACATAGTTTAGTATATTTGTTTGATAATGTCTACTTTGAGTCCTTCTATTTTTCCACCTATGGCTTTCTTGAATTCATCAAAATGAGTGCTGGCATTGTGAAGGTCGATAGCTTCCTGCGATTTCCACACTTCAAGAATCGTATATTCCAAAGGGTTTGTAATATTTTGGTGTAAATCATACGAAACATTTCCTTCTTCTTTTCGAGTAGCATTTACTACATTTTGTAGAGCGACTAATACTTCTTCTTTATTATCTGATTTAACAGTAATAGTTGCAACGATCTTTAATTCTGCCATTTTATCTTTAATTTATTGTGTTTTTATCTTTTCGTTTGCTGGTTCCGATTATATATAAATATATAAGTAAGCTTAATAGAGAAACTATTGATAGAATAAGAGCAATGCGTTGTAGAGAAGTTCCGTTATACCACACCTCTATTTTTCCTGATGCTGGTATTGCTACTTCAAGTAGCCCTTCTTCACCTTGTTTAATCTCTAGCTCTTTTCCATCTAAAGTTGCTTTATAACCTTTATAATAGAGTAGGGGAAGTGTTACCTTTTCGGGTTCATTTAGTTTAATGTCGAAACTCAATTTGGATTTTACTCTATTGATATTCGTAATTGTACTATTGATAGTATCTTTAACATTAATTGTCTGTCCTCTATCTAAGATAAATTCTATTCTATATCTTATATCTTCGGTTTCTATTGAGGGTATTGAACTAGGTAGATATTCTGCACCTACGATTTCTAAATCATCCAGATTATAATCTTCAGTATTACTTATATTGTATATGTTATAACCTTGATAAACTCCTCCTGAAGTCTTTAGAGATAAGGTTACGCCACCAATAATTAAGCATATAAATAATAAAGTTCGATTTGTTTGCCGACCAATGATAGTCATATAAATTGCTCCTGAGCAAGCTAACAAGAAACTTGCAGGTTGTAAAAGCCTGAATGGAAATTGTAGAATAGCCAATTTGTTGAAAGGGAATGTATACCAAGGAAATTGATCTGAAACTGCAAAAATAAGAATGAATCCACAGATCATGGATATATCGGCAAACTTAAGGAAAGGATGCTTTCCTTTGATCCCGATGCGAAATAGAAGAGGTATAATTAATAATATTCCAATACTCTCGATTCTTAATTTCTGGTCAGTTAGTCCGCTAAACATACCCCATAAAATACGGCGTACAGCAAAAGACTGTGGACCTATTTCTGTGGCTAGCGGATGTGTTTGGAAGTAAAACGAATTGTCAGCTAACTGCTCAAACATAGAGAGCAGAAAGAATAAAGAAAGTAGAAGAGAAACAAATCCCGCTATACCTAAGTAAATTAATCTGGCAGGTGTTTTTATGATTCTTTTATAGCAGATCAATAAAGTGATACATACCACCAAGAATATAAGAAAAGCTGATAACAGGTGGGTATATATAAGGCATGTGAAGCCGATAGCTATAATGTACCATTTTCTTTTAAAGTCTCCGTATAGAATTTCATACAATCCCCAGAAGATAATAGGTAGAAAAGTAAATGAGATAAATTCGCCTAATGCCCCTCTGTATGAAAAGTCGATAATTCGATATAATGCAAAGGTGTATAGAAGAGAAAAGAGAAAAGCCATTGCATTATCCTTTGTTACCTTTCGCATACACCAGTAGGACAAGATTCCACAAAGAATTGTATGGGTAAATATAATAAGCTTATAAGATGATGCCAACCCTATGAGAGGAATAAAAAAGGCAAAGGGTATAAGCATAAAATCGGGATAAAACAGATTTGCTGCATACCCGTATTCGTTTAAAGTGTGTGCATTGATGTAAAATGGGAATGTTCCAAATTCAATAGACTGAATAATCGCATAAAATCTATTCGCATGAAACATCAGATCGGTACCTCCTGCCGTAACTGTTTCGTCAGGGAAATACCAAGCCATCATTGCTATTGATAATAGAACTAGAACAACAATAAATAACCCGAACTGATATCGTTGATTATTCCCGATGAAGCTAGATACTTTGTTATAGGAATCTGAAATATTATCTTTTAATTTGAGAAAGTTCATTTGAATGTGCTGGAATGTTTTATATAGTCTATTATCTCATGAACAAGAATAATTGCTTCTTGTTCAATTTTTGAAGTCAAGATATCGAGCTCGTTAAAGTCGGGGTTTTCAACTAATATTACTTCGAGAACTGAATATTTGGGCATGGCTATTTGACCTTTATTCCATTGGCTTGTTTTTAATAAATTCCAATAGTTTCTTTGAATTTCTATATTTTGTCCCATTAACCAAAGTTCGAATCTAACTTTTTTATGATTTAGTACAATTCCAAACCTTAACTTTTGCTCTCTTAGAAAGTTATTAAAGAAAGGAAAATAGGTAAAATCCATATAACCGGGAGAAATATTCCCAAAGAGAAATTTATCAGATAATTCTTTTGAGAAATGAGACTTCAAAACCATTACATATTTTACCAATCCTTCGTAAGCTTTTTGAATATCTTCTTTTTGTAATTGTTCCTTGTAAACAGCAACATAATCACTAAAATTCTTCATCTCTAATAATTTTTAGTATTATCTGGTAATTTCAGTATTCAGACTTAAGAGAATTGTTAAAGCTGTTTTTTTATCATTGACAAAATAAGAATGCTCAATAAAAGCTACTGTCTATAATCTTATTTGCTTTAATCTTATTCCCACTTAGATTTACCGATTCGGAAACTAAACCTATAACAATACTATTAGAATAGTTATGGGTCTGCAAATTATGAATCTCTGTTTGGTAGAATGAACCTAAATAGCCCACACGCAATGTGACTTTAGAAACAGGTATATCTGCCGTAAAGTATGTTCTTAAGGCTCGTTGATTGTGTAATGATGCAAAATTAACTACATCAACACTGTTACCTAAAGAAATTTCGTAATACGATTGTCCGTAATGAGGCGAGAATAAAATACCCATCACCGGAGCGTCTAGTTGTCCTCGGAAAGTAATGTTTTTCCAACTATAAAAAGCGATAGCGGACAGTTGTATATTACTATATGCTCTGGCAGAAGCCGGATTATTGGAATTTCGTTGGTTATAAAGAACACCTCCGCTGGCATTCCATAAACCACCCGCCGAAAATCTGAATTTATCGGTCTTAATGAGACTATAGTGCCCCCCAAGACTATAGCCCAATAATACTGAGAATTGATCAGCATTTCCTATCGGGTTTTTAGTCGTAGTAACCTCAAGGTCTATGAGCTGTTGTTTCGTGAATTTATTGTTGAACCATGATGTCTTTTTCATCCGTTCATTCATTAAACGAAAAGATGTACCTGTATATTTGAGGGGTGACAGATAGGTGTCGTACAAATTGCTACTTCCTATTCCGATAAGGGTAGCATTGTTTGTCGACTTTATCTTTTCGTTGGTTTGGGCATACAATGAGTTAGTACTGAATAAGCAATACGCCATACAAAGGCTTAATAGAATTCGATATATACTCATGTTGATGAATTTTATTTTTATTCAAAATCAATCTTCTTCTGTCCCGCTAGCTCATCTAATGTATCTTCGTCATCAATATCTACGGCAAAAGAAGTATCCTCTTCTTCAACCTCTTTTTTCTCAGGGAATCGTGTTGGTTCAAGTTCTCTTACTTTACTTATCTCATAAGTAGAAACACGTTTACCTTTAGCTTTAAAACTCTTTTCGGAAATGAACTCTTCGGCATCAATAATTAATGTACCTCTGTAGCTGTCATTACCTCCAAATACAACCTCTATCCGAGGGTAAGTAATATCAGTAAGCAAATATAGTTTGGAAGCGTTGTTATCTCCTAAGAAATTCTGAACTTTAGTTGAACCTTCGAAAGAGAATCGTTTCAAATATATGTATTCTTGGTCGGCATCAAATAAAACAGCCGTCCAAACCTTACTTTCATCAAATTTCTCGATCTTAAGAATGCCACTTTCATAGTGATTACTTAGATCGAAATTGGTAGTATAAAAATCACCATTCTCTTTCACTACAAGAATTTGTTCTTCGCTTTGGAATTCTCCCAGATAATTTCCTCTCTCATCATAATTGAGGCGTAAAACATCCGGATCGAACCATACTTTTCGTCCACCTAAAGTCGATTTACCTTTTTGTTTCAAGGTAATCTTATGTACTTCGGCTTTTGTTAAAAGGTTACCCATCGACTGACGACCTTTGATAGCTATCTGACTAAAGTCTTTTTCAAATAATTGTACCTTTTGTCTGGCTTTAGGTTTTAATAGAATACGTACAGTCTCTGCTTCACCATTCGGATTGGCACTGAAATAAACAATACGTGACCCTTCGTCCCCCATGGTAACATCATATTCTTTGTCTCTGGTAACTCCTGTTACGGCAAAACGTTTTATATAATGCGGTCCTACTTTTCCTTGTTTGTATATCGCATTGTATATGGTACGCTTATCATTCTTCTTGAAAACGTCCAAATACAATAGGTTTTTACCGACAAACATTTTATCACTTACTTTTACGATTTTATACTTACCGTCTTTAAAGAAAAGAATAACATCGTCAATGTCAGAACAGTTACAGATAAACTCATCTTTTTTGAGCGCTGTACCTATAAAGCCTTCTTCACGGTTTATATATAGCTTTTCGTTTGCTTCTACCACTTTTGAAGCCTCAATAGTATCGAAGTTACGAATCTCCGTCATACGAGGGTGGCTCTTGCCATATTTTTCTTTGAGCATTATAAACCAATCAATAGTGTAATTCACAATGTCAGCCAGGTTACGCTCAATTTCTTCTATTTCCGATTTGTATCTGGCGATTAATTCATCAGCTTTGTCTGAGTTGAATTTTAGGATACGTCCCATTTTGATTTCCATCAATTTGAGAATGTCTTCCCGTGTAATTTCTCTAATAAAAAGTTTCGTGAAAGGAATCAACCGTTTGCTGATATGCTCTATTGCAGCATCTATATTGGCTGAATCCTCAAAACCTTTGTCTTTATATATACGTTCTTCTATGAATATTTTTTCAAGAGATGAGAAATGTAGTGTTTCTTCGAGTTCACCTTTGTGAATTTCAAGCTCCCAACGTAACAGATTAAGCGTGTTGTCCGTATTATCACGGAGAATGCTGCTTACTGTCAGGAAGTGAGGCTTATTATCTGAAATAACACAACAGTTAGGTGAAATACTGATCTCGCAATCAGTAAAGGCATATAATGCGTCAATCGTTTTATCTGATGATACGCCTGCTGCCAAATGAATATGTATTTCTACATTAAGAGCTGTAATGTCATCAACTTTACGGATCTTTATTTTTCCTTTATCATTGGCTTTCAATATCGATTCTACAACGGAACTCGTAGTTCTGCCATATGGAATATCTGTAATAATTAGTGTTTTATTATCAAGCTTTGAGATTTTTGCTCTAACCTTTACTGCTCCTCCTCTTTCGCCATCATTATAGCGACTTACATCAATATAGCCTCCTGTTTGAAAATCAGGATATAGAATGAATTCTTTACCTCTCAGATAAGCAATAGAAGCATCACATAATTCATTGAAATTGTGAGGTAATATTTTGGATGCTAAACCAACAGCAATACCTTCAACTCCTTGAGCTAATAATAACGGGAATTTTACGGGTAGAGTAATAGGTTCTTTGTTTCGCCCATCGTATGAGGGTTTCCACTCGGTCGTTTTGTTGTTAAATGCTATTTCTAACGCAAATTTAGATAAACGTGCCTCGATATAACGAGGAGCAGCAGCTCCGTCACCTGTTAAAATATTACCCCAGTTACCCTGACAATCAACCATTAGGTCTTTTTGTCCGAGTTGAACCAAAGCATCACCAATTGATGCATCCCCGTGAGGGTGAAATTGCATCGTATGGCCTATTACATTGGCTACTTTATTGTAACGCCCGTCATCCATCCTTTTCATAGAATGCAATATACGGCGTTGTACCGGTTTTAGTCCATCCGCTATATGGGGAACAGCACGTTCCAATATTACATAAGAGGCATAATCTAAAAACCAGTTTTGATACATTCCTGACAGGTGTAGCTGATTTTCACCATCTTTTGTCGGGATTTTGTACTCAGAACGGGATGATGTTTCATTCTCATCATCCGATTGATTAGAAGTTACACTTTCATCTAGGTCGTTAGTCTCGTCTTCAATAATATTATCTTCAGGAAGCATATAAGTAGTTTAATAAACAGATCTGATAAATCAAAAATTACTCAAAGATAATTTTTTTTACTTTGATAACAAAGCGGTTTGCCTTCGTATAATTCACAATTATAGCAGTATTTAAAGAATAATTACCGATCAGATTCTTAATTCCTATTACTTGCGATAATTTTATATATATCAATCCATTTTTAGAGTAAAATGTTTATTTTTGAATATTATACCTTTAAGTGTCATATACTATGAAAAAAATACTTTTGGTTTTAGTTACAACTCTTACTATTTTATTTTCTGCATGTCAGGGATCCAAAGTGGTTTTATACGTATCAATTTCGGGTGATGACAATAATCCCGGAACAAAAGAGCAGCCTTTTGCAACATTGGAAAAAGCTACAAAAGAGGCTTCCTTCTTTGCAGGAAAAAAAGCAATTACTATCTATTTGAGAGGGGGAATACATTATATTAGAAAGCCTATACTTTTAACGGCTTCTACTTCGGGAACAAAAGATTGTCCTATAGTTTTTAGTTCTTATTCCAACGAACATGCGGTTATTAGTACTGCGAAGCCTTTGACTGATTTAGACTGGAAAGAATATAAGGATGGCATTTGGCAGGCCGAGATTGATGAGTCGTTGGTTTTTGATCAATTATATCTTAATGGAGAGAAGCAATGCATGGCCAGATATCCTAACTATAATAAAGAGGTACGTCATTTTAACGGCTTTTCTAAAGATGCCATTTCACAAGAAAGGGTAAAGAGGTGGGCTAATCCCTCGGGAGGGTTTGTGCATGCCATGCATAAGCACGAGTGGGGAGGATACCAATACTTAATAACGGGAAAAGATAAATCAGATAGTTTGATTTTGGAAGGAGGTTTTCAGAATAATCGACAAATGGGTATGCATGATAGTTATCGGATGGTTGAAAATATATTTGAGGAATTGGATTCAGTGAATGAATGGTATTATAATAAGGAAAATAAGACATTATATTTTTATCCCCCTAAAGATTTGGATTTGAAGACGGCTTTAATTGAAGTACCACAACTTGAGAGTATTTTTATGTTGCAAGGTACAGAAGAATCTCCTGTAAAGTATATCGAAATAAAGAATCTGGAATTGAGGCAAACTTTGCGTACCTTTATGGAAACTAAAGAACCTCTTCTAAGAAGTGATTGGACTATTTATCGTAGTGGAGCTATAAAATTAGAAGGTACGGAAAATTGTCTGGTTGAAAACTGTTTTATAAACTCGATAGGTGGTAATGCAATCTTTTTTTCAAATTATAATAGAAATGATAGGGTTGAGAATAATCATATAACTAATATTGGAGCAGGTGGTGTTTGTTTTGTAGGCTCTCCTACTGCGGTTCGTTCTCCTCATTTTGAGTATAACGAGTTTATGTCATGGGATAAAATAGATACTATCAAAGGTCCAGCCAATAATAATTATCCAAGTTTGTGTGTTGTCGATAATAACTTAATATACAATATAGGTACAGTTGAGAAGCAAGTTGCAGGTGTGCAGGTTTCGATGTCCAAAAATATAACAATAAGTCATAATAGTATTTATGATATGCCTCGTTCCGGAATAAATATCAGTGAAGGTACATGGGGAGGGCATATTATAGAATGGAATGATGTTTTCAATACGGTGCTGGAAACAGGCGATCACGGATCTTTCAATTCATGGGGACGCGATAGGTTCTGGTATGCAGATAGAGTCATGATGGATTCTTTAAATGCAAAATATCCTCAGGCAGTGCTCTGGGATGCTGTTGAGACCACAACTATAAGAAATAATCGTTGGCGGTGTGATCATGGTTGGGATATAGATTTAGACGATGGGTCGTCAAATTATCATATTTATAATAATTTATGCCTCAATGGGGGGATTAAGTTAAGAGAAGGCTTTCATCGTAAAGTTGAAAATAATATAATGGTAAATAACACATTTCATCCCCATGTGTGGTTTGAAAACTCTAAGGATACTTTTAAATATAATATTGTTACAAAGGCTTATTTACCGATTCGCGTAAAAGATTGGGGTAATGAGATTGATTATAATTTCTTTCCTGACTTAGCATCATTGAAAGCGGCTCAGGAAAACGGAACAGATAATCATTCAAAGGCAGGTAATCCCATGTTTATTAATCCTGCGATAGGAGATTATAGAGTTAAAGATGATTCTCCGGCTTTGGGAGTTGGTTTTAAGAACTTCGATATGAGTAAATTCGGAGTGCAGAATAATGAATTGAAGAAAATAGCTAAAATACCGGACTTTCCCGATTTCAAAATCTCAAATGATTTAGCGAATGCAGATGAAACATACGATTGGTTGGATGCTAAGTTTAAAAACTTAACTACAGAAGGAGAACGATCTGCTACAGGAATGGACGGTATTAAAGGTGTCCTTATTGTTAAGTTAGACGAGAACTCTGTTTTAGAGCGATTCGGGCTAAAAGAGAATGATGTTATTCTTAAGTATAATAGAGCAGATGTTGATAACTGGACAGATATGGAGCGTGAAATTGTAAAATCTTATAAGGGAGAGAATATAAGAATTACAGTTTTTAGAGAGCAAAAGGAAAAGATAATTAATATAACTTTGCCTTAAGTTTGCCCATTCATAAAATATAGATAAATAAATAATGATAGAGGATTTAGTCAGTATAATTATTGTAAATTACAATACGGAAAAATTTCTTGAAAATTGTATTGTATCAATAAATAAATATACTAGGGATGTTAATTATGAAATAATTGTAGTTGACAATAACTCAGAGAAAGGTTCTGTTTCTTCTCTTATCGAAAAATACCCTGCTGTCAGATTCCACTTCTCAGAAGAAAATCATGGATTCGGCAGAGCCAATAATATAGGTGCTTCTATTGCTAAAGGCGAGTACTTGTTTTTCCTGAATCCTGATACACTTTTAATCAATAATGCAGTATTTTTATTATATGAGTACCTCAAGGGAAATCCACAAGTAGGTATTTGCGGAGGGAATATGTACAGAGGAGATATGACTCCTGCCTCTTCCTTTTATGATATTGATTTTTTGACGTACGAATACAAAATAATATTTAACATTAAAAGATATCCGGGTTTTAATTATACAACCGGGCCCAACGAAGTCAAGGTAATTGTTGGTGCGGATTTGTTTATCCGAAAATCTGTTTTTTTTGAATTTGGCGGCTTTGATAAAGACTTTTTTATGTATTTCGAGGAGGTAGAGCTATGTTATAGATTGCGGAAAGCTAACTATAAAATAGTTTCAGTGCCGGCAGCCGAAATTATCCATTTACAAGGAGGTTCTGCAGAGAATAAAAATGAAGAACTGGGTAAATGGTCTTATCGTGAACATTGGTATAGTAAATTTCTTTTTTTCTCGAAAACGAAAGGTAAATTACAAACTAAAATCTTGTACTGCGTATACATTCTTAAATTAAGAATGGCAATGCTTTATTTCTCAATAAGGAGAAATAAAGGAAAATTAGAATATTGGAATTTGAAAAAGAATATAATAAATGATGCTTTTGGCAGATATCTAAAATATCTTTCAAATAAGTGATGGTTTCTTAACGAAATAATATTTGATATCTTTCAAAACGATTGTTTAAGTCAAATTATCCCCCTAAAAACTTTATAAACCAAACAAAATATTTTACTTTTGTGAGTCTTTTTCGATATATAAGTAAGTCACTTTCAGATAGCATAAGTATTTATCTATGTATTAATAGATTTTGTATATCGAAAACCGTTCATTGTCAATAGAATAAAACTATATACTAAAACATTATTTATAACCATGGCAAATTTAAAAGAAAAGCTTTTTACAGATTTTCCAGCCATATCTACAGAAGAGTGGATGGCAAAAATCACTGCTGATCTGAAAGGCGCTGATTTCGAAAAAAAACTTGTTTGGAAAACAGACGAGGGCTTTAAAGTAAATCCTTTTTACAGAAATGAAAACATCGAAGGGCTTAAAACAGCAGATGCTTTACCCGGAGAGTTCCCTTATGTAAGAGGTACAAAAAAAGATAACGACTGGTATGTTCGTCAAGACATTACTGTTGTTGATTTTAAAGCAGCTAATGCAAAAGCATTGGAGGTTTTAAATAAAGGAATTACTTCTCTTGGATTTATTATCAAGGGTGATGATGTGAATGAAGAAAACATCAAAACTCTATTGAAAGATATTTGTCCGGAAGCTGTTGAATTGAACTTCTCAACTTGTCACAGAAAATCTTTAGAATTAGTAAAGATTTTGGTTGACAATCTAAAATCGAAAGATGTAGATTTATTGAAATGTTTCGGTTCAGTAAATTACGACCCATTCAAAACTATTTTGAAAAAGGGTGTTGATAATGCTGAATGGGTAAAACAAGCTGCTGAAATAGTAACTGTTGCTGCTGCATTACCTCGTTTCAGAGTTTTGAATGTAAATGCTAACAAACTTAATAATGCAGGAGCATATATTTACCAAGAATTGGGATATGCTCTAGCAAACGGAAATGAAATCTTAAGCAAGTTAGTTGAGGCTGGATTAGACACTGCATTAGTTGCAAAGAAAATCAAATTTAACTTTGGTATTGGTGCTAATTATTTCATGGAGATAGCAAAGTTCAGAGCTGCACGTTGGTTGTGGGCTGAAATTGTAGATGCATACAAACCTGCATGTAATCACGAATGTCCTAACAAAGCAGAAGATGGTATTTGTCGTTGTGCATCTAAAATTTACACACACGCAGAAACTTCTACATACAATATGACTGTTTTTGATGCTCACGTAAACTTGCTTCGTTCTCAAACAGAAGCAATGTCGGCATCTCTTGCAGGAGTAAATTCGCTAACTGTACTACCTTTTGATGAATCGTTTAAAGATTCTGATAATTTCTCAGAAAGAATTGCTCGTAATCAACAGTTATTATTAAAAGAAGAATGCCACTTCGATAAAATCAGTGATCCTTCTGCAGGTTCATATTATATCGAAAACCTTACAGCTTCTATCGCTGATCAGGCATGGAAATTGTTCCTAGAAATAGATGAGAACGGTTTCTATGAAGCTCTTAAAGCTGGAACTGTGCAAGCTGCAATAAAAGCTTCTTCTGATAACCGTTTCAAATCATTAGCTACACGCCGTGAAATTCTTTTAGGAACTAATCAATATCCTAATTTTACAGAAACAGCAGGTACGAAAATTACAAAAGATGGTTCTGGCTGTGGTTGCTCAACAGATAGTGCTAAGGCTCAATTCCAACCTCTTCCAAGCACTCGTTTAGCTACAGACTTTGAAAAACTTCGTCTTGCTACTGAGAAATCAGGAAGAACTCCGGTTGTATTTATGCTTACAATAGGTAGTCTTGCAATGCGTTTGGCTCGTTCTCAGTTCTCCGGTAACTTCTTTGGTTGCGCAGGTTATAAAATCATTGATAATCTAGGATTCCAAACAGTAGAAGAGGGTGTAAAAGCTGCACGTGAGAAAAAAGCCGATATAATTGTGCTTTGTTCCAGTGATGATGAATATGCAACTCTGGCTCCTGAGGCTTATAACTTAGTAAAAGGTAAAGAACAATTTGTGGTTGCGGGAGCTCCTGCATGTACAGATGACCTGAAAGCTATAGGCATTGAAAACTTCGTTAACGTTAAGAGCAATGTTCTTGAAACATTGAAGAAATTTAACGCTGTATTAGGAATCAATTAATGCTAAAGAAGGAAAATAATGAAACCAAATTTTAAGAATATAGATATTAAGAATGCAGGTTTTGCAGCAACCAATGCTGCGGAATGGGCTGCAACTAATAGGAATGCTGAAGCTGATTGGATTACACCGGAGCTTATTCCTGTAAAACCGGTTTATACGAAAGAAGACCTGGAAGGAATGGAACACTTGAACTATGCTTCAGGGTTACCTCCATTCGTTCGCGGACCATATTCGGGTATGTACGCAATGCGTCCATGGACTATCCGTCAATATGCAGGTTTCTCCACAGCGAGTGAATCAAATGCATTCTATCGCCGTAACTTAGCTTCAGGACAAAAAGGTCTATCTGTTGCTTTTGACTTGGCTACTCACCGTGGGTATGATGCAGATCATAGCCGTGTAGTAGGTGATGTTGGTAAAGCAGGGGTTTCGATCTGTTCAGTTGAAGATATGAAAGTTTTGTTTGATGGTATTCCATTGAATCAGATGTCAGTATCTATGACTATGAATGGTGCTGTTCTTCCTATTCTGGCATTTTATATCAATGCAGGATTGGAACAAGGTGCTAAGTTAGAAGAAATGGCAGGTACTATTCAAAATGATATTTTGAAAGAATTCATGGTGCGTAATACATATATTTATCCACCTGCATTCTCAATGAAGATCATCGCTGATATTTTTGAATATACATCTCAAAAGATGCCTAAGTTTAACTCTATATCTATTTCGGGATATCACATGCAAGAAGCAGGTGCTACCGCGGATATCGAATTAGCTTATACATTGGCTGATGGTATGGAATATCTTCGTGCTGGTATCAATGCTGGTATAGATGTAGATGCTTTTGCACCTCGTCTGTCGTTCTTCTGGGCAATCGGTATGAATCACTTCATGGAAATTGCTAAGATGCGTGCAGGTCGTTTATTGTGGGCTAAGATTGTTAAGAGTTTTGGTGCTAAAAACCCAAAATCTTTGGCACTTCGTACACACTCTCAAACTTCGGGTTGGTCACTAACAGAACAAGATCCATTTAATAATATTGGTCGTACTTGTATCGAAGCAATGGCTGCGGCACTAGGTCATACACAATCTCTTCACACCAATGCATTGGATGAGGCTATTGCGTTGCCAACTGACTTCTCTGCCCGTATTGCTCGTAATACTCAGATATATATACAAGAAGAAACTCAAATATGTAAAGAAATCGATCCATGGGGAGGTTCTTACTATGTTGAGACCTTAACTAACGAATTGGTTCATAAAGCATGGGATCTTATTCAGGAAGTTGAGAAATTAGGAGGTATGGCTAAAGCTATTGAAACAGGTCTTCCGAAGATGCGTATCGAAGAAGCTTCTGCACGTACTCAAGCTAAGATCGACTCTAAACAACAAACAATTATTGGTGTTAACCAATATCGTTTGGAGAAAGAAGATCCTATTGATATTCTTGATGTTGATAATACAGAAGTACGTCGTCAGCAAATTGAGCGTTTGAATGATTTGAAATCAAAACGTGATAATGCTGCTGTCGCAAAAGCTCTTGCTGCAATTACCGAATGTGTCAAAACTCAAAAAGGTAACTTGTTAGAGCTAGCTGTTGAAGCTGCTCGTCTTCGTGCAACATTGGGTGAAATTTCGGATGCTTGTGAAGAAGTAGTAGGACGTTATAAAGCTATAATTAGAACTATATCAGGCGTGTATTCATCAGAAACTAAAAAAGATCCAACGTTCCAAGAAGCTTGTGAACTAGTAGAAAAATTTGCAAAGAAAGAAGGTCGTCAGCCTCGTATCATGATTGCAAAGATGGGACAAGACGGACACGACCGTGGTGCAAAAGTGGTTGCAACAGGTTATGCTGACTGTGGTTTTGACGTGGATATGGGACCTCTGTTCCAAACACCGGAAGAAGCTGCCCGTCAAGCTGTAGAAAACGATGTAAATGTTCTTGGAGTATCTTCTCTAGCTGCAGGTCATAAAACGCTTATACCTCAGGTTATGGAAGAGCTTAAGAAATTAGGTCGTGAAGATATCATTGTTATTGCAGGTGGAGTTATTCCAGCGCAAGACTATGACTTCCTTTATAAAGCTGGTGTAGCTGCGATTTTCGGACCTGGAACATCTGTTGCTAAGGCTGCAGTTCAAATGATGGAAATTTTATTAGCAGATTAAGCTATAAGATAATTTAAGAAAAGGAGCTGATCTTTATAGGATAACCCTTTTACAGAGTAATAGACTGTATATCAGACGTAAGAATTTGTGGTTTTAGCCATATCCTATATGTACTCCTACATAATGGCTTGGTTAATACTATATTTATACAGAAGCAAAGATATACAGTTTATTTTTTATAATTACCTTGAAATGACTTCTTTTTGAATGATGACCAACAATAGACTTTTTTATCGGATTTGGGCTAAACATGAGATACTACATACCATAATAAAACTAGCTTCAATGCTCGTAAAATAAGAAAAAAAAGGAAGACAAATATCTGATTAATTATAGAAGAAATGCCCGTATGTTTATTGTTCATATGGGCATTTATATTATTCAGCTACCTGAATAATACCTTGTAAATTGGATACATTATTCATTTTCTTCCATTGGGGCAGCCCTGAACTTA
>NZ_QICL01000014.1 GCF_003201355.1 Indolivaga alginatilytica | reverse complement strand
TCTTTAAGTATGGACTAGACAATATAGCACAATGGTTGTTAAACCCTTATTGTCAGATAAATACAAATCCTATAAAATTTTTGTCATGTACTTAGACTTTTGTTACCTTTTCAACTACTAACAACTGATTAACAACAAATTAAAGTAACACAAAAAGTAACACCCGGCAGTGACCTTTGTTACTTTATTGATTACTTTTTGGAACTTTTGTAACGAATGTCACCTTGTTATAAATTTGATGAGTTTGGCCTAAATTATACCTGATTTGTTTCAATGGGTTTGTTGCATTATGTATCTTTGCCTTATATATGGATATAGAGAATCTACTACAAGAACTAAACGAATCGCAGCGCAAAGCTGTTGAATATAATGATGGTCCCTCTCTGGTTATAGCCGGAGCAGGATCGGGCAAGACACGTGTGCTTACTTACAAAATTGCTTATCTGCTTAATCTGGGGCTTCCCCCTCACAATATATTGTCTCTGACGTTTACCAATAAGGCAGCACGTGAAATGAAAGCCCGTGTAGGACAGTTGATGGGCGAAAGTGTTGCCCGCCGGCTGTGGATGGGTACGTTTCACTCTATCTTTTCGAGAATCCTCAGAACCGAAGCCGAAAAGATAGGCTTTACTTCCAATTTTACCATATTCGATTCGGCAGACTCTCGTAATCTGATAAAGACTATCATTAAAGAGTATCAGCTTGATGATAAAACATATAAACCCGCACGCATTCAGGCCATGATATCTAATGCCAAAAACGCCTTAGTATCGCCTGTTGCCTATGCACAAAGCAAGGAAATGCAGGAGTATGACATGAAAGCCAAGATACCCATGGTAAGGGATATTTACCGATCGTACAATGCTCGTTTGCAGGCATCCAACACAATGGATTTTGACGATTTATTATACTATACCAACAGATTGTTCCGCGATCACCCGGAGGTATTAAAAACTTATCAAGATCGTTTTCAGTTCATTCTAGTAGATGAGTACCAAGATACTAACTTTGCACAATATCTGGTAGTTAAACAGTTGGCGGATGCACATCACCGTGTATGTGTAGTGGGAGACGATGCACAGAGTATTTACTCTTTTCGTGGAGCAAATATTGATAATATTCTCAACTATAAAAGCAATTACCCCGAAGCACGAATATTTAAACTGGAACAAAATTACCGTTCTACTCAAAATATTGTAAATGCTGCTAATAGCCTTATCAAACAGAATAAAGGGCAGATACAAAAAAATGTCTTTTCAGAAAATCAGGTAGGTGAGAAACTCGAAGTCGCCAGTGCCTTTTCGGACTTCGAAGAGGGTATTATTGTTGCCAATAAAATACAAGACCTACGTAGAAGCAAAGACTCTTCATATAGCGATTTTGTGATTCTTTATCGTACCAATGCGCAATCTCGAGTATTTGAAGAATCGTTGAGAAAAAAGAATATACCCTACCGTATTTATGGTGGGCTTTCGTTCTATCAACGCAAAGAAATAAAGGATGTAATTGCTTATTTCCGTATGGTGGTCAATCCCAAAGATGAGGAAGCATTCAAACGAATTATCAATTACCCTACACGTGGGATCGGAAATACTACTGTCGGAAAAATTGTAGATACCGCACAACTCCACAATCTGAGTTTATGGGAAACAATTGGTGACCCATTAGCGCATAATTTGAATGTAAATACGGGAACTGCCAAGAAGTTAAATGATTTCCATACACTGATTGACGGTTTCATAAAAGAACTACCTGTTGCTTCAGCATACGAATTAGCAACCAAAATAGTCAAAGAAAGCGGTATCGCCAGAGAAGCTTATCAAGATCAGACTCCGGAAGGAATGAGCCGCCAAGAAAACTTACAAGAACTTTTAGGTGGAATACACGAATTCTGTGAGTCGAGGCTTGAGGAAGGTGAGCAAAACATCGGACTTATCGACTTTCTTTCGGAAGTATCTCTACTTAGCGATCAGGATACGGATAAAGAAGTCGAGCAAGAGAAAGTAACAATGATGACTATTCATGCCTCTAAAGGTTTGGAGTTTAAGAATGTCTTTGTTGTCGGTCTCGAAGAAGATCTCTTTCCCTCATCGATGACTAAATCTGAACCTAAGGGATTGGAGGAAGAACGCCGTTTGTTTTATGTGGCTATCACAAGAGCCGAGCAATTCTGTATGTTGACGTACGCTAAGAGTCGTTTTCGTAATGGACAGACGAACTCATGTAATCCGAGCCGTTTCCTTAAAGATATAGACAGAGAGTTTCTGAACGCCAATGCAGGCGTACTTGAAGGAACTATGGGAGGATTCTCTCAACAAACTCAAGGTAATTTCTGGGACACAGTCCGTAGAAACAGAGAAGAAAAGGAAGAGCTACAAGAAGTAAAAAGAAAAGAAGAATCTATTTTCGAAAGACCTCAGATTCCTGTTTCTCGCGAAGACAAGTACTCGAAACCAAACTTTGTGAATGCTCGAAATGCAGAACCTAAGACTCCTCTCACAAAGGATATTTATGGTATACAGGTAGGAGCAGTAATCAAACACGAACGTTTTGGAATCGGTACAGTAAGCGCTATAGAAGGGGATGCTGCCAGCAGAAAAGCGACAGTAGAATTCGAAAATGCAGGAGTAAAACAATTGCTTTTGAAATTTGCCCGCTTCGATATTATCGGTTGAGGTCTCAGACCTTTTTAATATCTTGTTTAGTATAACAGCTTTAGTTTGTTGTAATTACAAAAGGAATAATTAAATATTATCGGTTGATTATAATGCCAGCTCTTCATACACAATGCGTGCCATATCTTCGTATCCTTTCTGATTGGGATGCAATCCGTCCATTGTATAGATGCCTTTATTTGTATGTATATCGGTAGGGGAAGTATAGTAAGGTTCCTTTGAAAAGTCCCAATCGCACAGTGTATAGAAGTCTATACAGGGAACTTTATATTTTTCACAACATTCAACTACTGCATCTCTCTTTCGTAGCCAGTTATCAGGCTGCGAAAATTTATTGAACCTGTTACTACGTTTTTGAGGTAGAGTTGTACCAAATACGATAAATGGCTTTTCGGGTGAAATACTATCTGCTGATGAGCTATGAGTATTTTCATCCATATCGTAATGCTGATTGATCTTTCTGATAATATGTGATACAGCCTGTATAAAAGCATGTCCCGAATAATCCCGGGCAATATCTGTTTCTTCAACCAAAACTTCGTCAGTAGCTCCAAAAGTACCGACTTCACCTTTTACACCGGCATCATTACCACCCACTAAACAGATAATAATATCCGGCTTATAATCGTAGATCAATTGCAATTGTGCATCTTGAGCTAACCGGCTTGTTGTATATCCGGGAAAACCTCCGGCATAAACTTCTGCGCCCGTTAGCTCTTCAAGAGTCGATTTATACCAAGGATAAGATGAGGATGATATACTATCTCCATAGAGAAGGATTCTCTTTCCTTTCAATGGAATTCTTAACTTATTACTATATACAGTCAGATGGTGTCGATCTGCAGTTTTCTGCCCCTGACTACAGCCAGATACAGAGAAGATCAAAATCAAAAACAATGCAGTTAGTCTCAAGGTTAAAGATTTAGAGGTTAGTAGAAGTTGTAAATTAGTAGAAATGAGATGAGAGTCCTTATAAAAAGAAAGCCATCTTTTGATTTAAAAGATGACTTTCTTTTTTATAGTAGTATTATACCCTTTACTTAAGCTTCGCTGTCTTCAGCCTCTTCGTTAGTCGGGGCAATTAATTTATAACCCTTTCCGTGAATATTGATAATTTCAATTTCCGGATCAGCCTTCAACAGTTTTCTCAGCTTAGTAATATAAACATCCATACTTCTTGCGTTGAAATAGTTGTCATCAACCCAAATTTGTTTCAAAGCATGGTTGCGTTCCAAGATGTCATTAGCATGAGCACAAAGCAATCCTAATAATTCCGATTCCTTAGTTGTCAACTTAGTACTTTCTCCACTGATTGTAAGAATTTGTTTTTGAGTATCAAAAACCATTTTACCAAATTGATATACTTGACGATCTTTACCTTTTTTACCTTTTACTCTTCTGAATATAGCTTCGATACGAAGCACCAATTCTTCCATACTGAAAGGTTTAGTAATATAATCATCAGCTCCGGCTTTAAAACCATCCAGAATATCATCCTTCATATTTTTAGCTGTTAAAAATATAATTGGAATATCGGGATTGATTGCTCTGATTTCTTTTACCAATGTTATTCCATCTTTCTTGGGCATCATTACGTCCAATACACACAAATCGTATTTTTCTTTAACGAAACCTTTGTACCCGGCTTCTCCGTCCGGATATAAGTCTGTGTCGAATCCTTTTGCCTGGAGATATTCTCTCAATAACATTCCTAGATTCTCGTCATCTTCACATAAAAATAATTTCAACTTCTCTTCCATAATATCTCTACTTTATATTGAATAAACTTATAATAAATTTAGTTCCTTGTCCCAATTCGCTTTCCACTTTAATGGTTCCTTTATGGTCCTCAACTATCTTCTTCACATATGCCAGACCTAATCCAAAACCTTTTACATCGTGTAAATTCCCGGTCGATACTCTAAAGAAGCGCTCGAATATTTTTTTAGCATCTTCTTTTTTAATACCTATTCCATTATCTTCAACACTTATATATATCTTATTGTTTTGATTCCATGTCCTTATCATCAATTCCAAGGTCACATCTTCCCTTCTATACTTAAGAGCGTTATCTAATAAATTAAATAAAACATTTGTAAAATGCATCTCATCCGCACTCACTAATGTGTCGCCCGCTTCCAGATCAATATCTATTTTTCCTCCAAATTTTTCGACTTTCAGTTGAAAAGTATTAGCTACATTTACTATAACATCATTAACATCTAATTCTTTGAATTTCAGAGTTGCTTTCTGTTTCTCGAAAAGAGACATCTGCAATACTTTTTCTACCTGAAAACTTAGCCGTTTCGTCTCATCGTTTATTACACTTGATATATGCTTAAATATTTCAGGAGATTTCATTATACTCGGATCTTTTAGCATTTGAGCCGCCAAAGAAATAGTAGATACCGGTGTCTTCAACTCATGAGTCATATTATTCATAAAATCACTCTTCATTTCTGACAAACGCTTTTGCCTAAATATAAGATAGATAGAAATGATAAATGTGACCAAAAGTATCAGTGTAAACACAAAAGCAGGTACAAGAAACGAAATTTCGCTCAAAAGATAATCTTTTTTTGTCGGAAATGATACTCTGAGATAATTTAACTTATCAATCGGATCGTTCGGATACAACACCTGAGTATATAAAGCATTCTTATCGGGTTCAGCATAACTCTCCTGCTTATAGACCGGCCTATCGTTTTTATCTACAATTTCGAACTGAAACGGCAACTCTATACCGTTATACCTGAGTTCGTCTTTTATATTGTCGTTTAGCGTCTTGAAATTTATTTTTTCATCCAAAGGGACTGAGCTGGATGTCTGAATTAACTTATAGATTACATTATCGAGCAATTGCCGCTGATAATCATAACGCTGTTTCAACAATTCCTGTATATTAAAGGATGCCTGAGCCAGAGCGTTGCCTCCCCCACGGGGAGCATTAGTATTCTTCGGAGATTTAAAACTGGTGGTCTGAGAACTGTTATACTCTATATTCATTATAGGATTACCAGTCGGATCAGTCATTTTTATTTGTTTGGTCTGGGTTATTGTTTTCTCCGTTAAAGGATCTTTATACCCCATCTTATTCTGATAATCAACAATCTCCTGATTCAGAAATTTCTTAGTTTGATCCAGCTCTAAATTCTTCGATACCTGGTAAAGACTTCTACTTACTGCTTCTTCAAATTGATCATTTCTCATTTTTAGTGAAATGCGAAAATAACTAATCTGCAAGTATAGTAGACCGAAAAAGGTAAATGCCATCACCCCTGCGAGTAACCATATCGTTGATTTTTTCATTTTATTATATTTTCCGCATACATTATAATCAAGCAATTATCAAGTACCTATGATACCATAAACAAAGATAGTCTATTTTTGTTTAACATTTTGACTTAAAAAAACGAAGATTTCCTTTTTTTTATTTTATTAAAAGTCATAGACAAAAATAAAGAAATTTAATAGAATATGCCTATTATTTATAATAAAAATCTATCAGTATAGAACACAGCTCGTTACTCTACTATTCTGTAAGAGTAAAACGTATACTAACTCCAAAATTTGTATTAGCTGTAGGATAAGAAGCCGAAGATATTAATGGAGAATTTACAATACGATCGAAAAAGGCACGTAATAACAATGCTCTGCTTAAGGTATATTCTGCGGATAACTTCAAAGTCAAGATTGTATTTCCACTTGTAGCCTCCGTAAACCCTTCATCTATTCTACGAATAAGCGACTGTGATGTTCTTCTCGAAATATCGGCAGTAACATTCAAATCATTATTAAACTCCCTGTCCTTTTTAAGGGGAAGGCCGATCAATCGATTGAACTCATTGATGCGATAGCCTCCACCCAATACTAAATCTTTCTGCACTGTTTCTACAAGCTGGAACGATGTGATGCTTAAGTTCAGCATTCGCGAATAGTTATAACGGACATTCATAGTCAGATTATTAGACAGTGTCCCCTCTGCACCCAAAAGAGGGTTAAATTGTTCAATAAGATTTACCGACGAGATGTCATATGCTGAAGTTGGCAATGGCATAGCCACATCATCCAGACTCTTTATAAATCCCATATTATTACCTGCGTCAATCCAGGTCAGGAAAGAAGTATATGAGCCTACACTATATTGAGCAGTATAAGCATGAGATAGTATGAATTTCTTAAACCTGTCTCTAAACCAAGGCAGTGTTGTCAATCCATCATAATTGATTCGCCAGTTAGGCAGCATAGAAAATAGTGTCGGGAATGCTGTCAATGCAATATTATCTGCACTCTTCCCGGTATATGCAGCAAGAAAAGCAGGAATCAATACATCCGCAGAATTTGGATTTATTGCCCCATTTTTAGGATTGAATAGTTCAGTACCCAAATTAGCATCAGCAATAAAGCCAACATCCGGATAATGCACTCCTGCATATTTTTTCCCAAACCGTTCAACTATTACATCCCGGTTCTTTAAAAACTTATCAAATGCAGCCGACTTATAATTGTTTCCTACATTACTACTTTCGAAGCTCGATCCCAAGGCTATTGTTGTCATAGCAAAACTTCCTCCATATATCTTCTGGACATTTGCCTTACTGTCGTATTGAAATGTAGTACGATCGTTTTTCTCATGAAGAGCGTTTAATCGTATTTTCAATCCTTTTAAGGGCTCTACCTGGGCTTCCAGATCCAGCTTCTTAATGGAATTATATACTGCAGGGCTTATGCTCATTTCATTAAGGACAAGCCAATCGTTGCGAAGCGATCTGTTTACATAATCCTCCCCTCCATCAAGCCCAAAGGCAAAACCAACACCGGGAACCATACCGAAATCGGTTTGTTTCTGTCCGAAAACATCCCCTATACCCGGTCTAAAACCTCCTATAGCTGTTTCTTCACGAGTCGAATAATTAACGGACACCGACCTTACGGACATAAGTCCCCGAGCTGCATACTGAGCAACTTTATACAAAGTCGTTTCATCGGATTCTCCTTTTTGAACAATATTAATCTTGATTTCAGAAGTATCTTTCGTCATTATCCGTATTGTATTTTCATCAATACGCTTATATTTTATTTTGAATAGTTTTCCGTCACGTCTGGCTGTAAGCATAATATTTTTGATTCCCAATCCATGCTTTACTAGTGTTGCCGAATCGAGATTTAATCGTATCTCCTTCTCAAAACGCTTTTTACGGCTTTCCGCAGTAGCACGCCTCTCTCTTTGCTGGTTTTGAGGGCGACGACTCATTTCAAACTTATCATTCACCTTTTTCAAGAAGGGCGACTTATTATACAAAGTTGTCAGATCAATTCTATTACTGATATTTAAAGTCATACTATTAGTAATCGTATTACCTACTTCTGTAATAGAATCTATAACCGCTCCTCTATCCCACGTGTATCTGCTATCGTAATTAGCAGAAGAACTTATCCAGTCTAAGAATGGGATATTATTAAACGGTAAGACATACGTAACCCTAGCCGCCTGTCTGTAAGATAACGGATCACCCAGATTACGTATACTTCTGAGAACATCATCACGCCATGTCTCATAATCATCCCTATTGAGCTTTTTATTTACTTGCAGATAAGGCTCCTCAATCTCAGCTCTTGTTCCTGTTTGTACACTTATTTTTAAATTACGCAAAGGATCCCAGTTCATACTGAAATCACGATCCCAATAAAAGTTCTGGCTCCATGTTAAGAATAAATTATCATTTGTGCTACCGCTACCTAAGCTATATCCATCTAAATCGCGAACTAGTGTTTCGGTATAGAAACGTGTCATATATGAATTGAAAGATATATTGCTTGGCAGATAGTTAAACCCGAGGGATTTCGGATATTTGGCCAACGGAGCTTTACTTTTTATATCCTTAAAGGGCGCCCATGTTTTCACCGCAGGCGAATAAGTATAGTTCATGCTAGCCTTATAATTCTTAGTGAGGTCATATACGGTTGTGGGATTCTTCACCTCGGTCTGACTATAAGCATAGCCAAAAGTAAAGTTTGCCGGATCGTAAGGCATAGGGGTCTTACTCTGAATGTTTACCTTCATATTCGTCAGACTCAGATTTTTAGTAGAAGTTCTATCCTGAGCTAAACTTTTAATAGAATCCTTTTCCGCCCGAGTGTCAACGATACTTAATGCCTCCTTCAGAGTCACATCCTGATCAAGCGGATCGAATTTTGGGGTAATCGTCTGATTAGAATAAGAATAATAGAGAGGAATACTTACTTTTGCCTTCTCAGGAATAAACCGGCCCAAGTCTACATTTGCAGAAATATCATATGAATAGAAATCGTCTAAACGGCGTTCTATCAGATTCTGGTCTATAGAGCCGAATCCCGAAGTTTCTTTTCTACCCGAAAAAGAGACCGTCCCTAAATCGGATAAAGCAACACTCAGGTTACCTTGAGCAGCCCATCCATTTTCATCGTCATAATCCGTCAATCTCAACTCATTTACCCATACTTCGCCGGATTGGACTTTCGTCGAATTATTTCGTATACCGATCATCATTACATTGATTTCTGACAAGCTCGGGTTACCAATCACGCTGATCTTATTGCTTTTTTTATCAGGATCATAACTCGAATACAATTCGGTGAATGAAACTTTCGATCCGGCTTGTCTTTTCTCCTTGTTTCTTTGAAGTTTTATATTCTTCAAAAGCTCCAGAGGAAAATCAAACATATTATCAGTAGGCCATACCGTTGCCCGATCAGCATCATTTCTTGAATTATACCTGCCGGCAGGGGTTATCGACAAAGGAATTTCGTATTCGTAATAATTACTCTTAAAGTCAGAACCCAATCGCAAGAAGACAGTGATCTCACCCTGCCCTATTTTCTCTCCATCCTTCAATTCCTCAGCGTGTGTAAACATTTGCAGGCGCTTGTAACGGCGAAGATCGTAATTTGTATTCTTAAATACTGCCCGAGCATCTTCAGGCTGTAATTTCAGAACCTGTAAAGATAATGCCTGCTCATTTTCCTGCCTTACTTGAGGCTGGCTCGGGTCGAGAATACGTGTAACACCGGGAGGTATCACATAGTTTACAGGTTGTTTCTCGCTATTCTCTTCGATATTTACGGCAGCAATATTAAGCGAACCTTCTCCCTGATTTATTCCATCCTGAAGAGTTTGAGTGTACACCCGCCATTCTCCACGCACCAAATCTAAAGTACCAAATCTTAAATGAGTCGTTTGTTTGAAGTCGGTAAGGAACATACGCATAAAACGTATAGAGGTAAAATCCTTAATATTACCTTTTGTATCTTTGAAATCGCGAATAGGTATTTGAAACTGATACCAGTTAATACGGGTCGTATCTCCGTTACGAAGCCTTACCGAAACATTCTGAATATCGGATATATAATTATCCTTACCTATACGCATATCCTCGGGGCGCAATGAAACTTTGTATTGAAAATACCTCTCGGTTTCGTTCATGGTATTATCCTGATCCAAATCTTCGACATCGGGATTGGCGCTTGCTGCCGTTGAGAAACCCTGCGAATCTGAATCTCCTGCCGAAGAATTACCCTCTGTTCCATTGAAGTATTTGTACCTGTCTATTATTCCTGTTTGCTGACGGTCATAGTCTGCTCCACGGTAATGGTGATACTTATCACCCGATAAGTCATTCAGGGGAGAGAATGGGTCTTGCTGCATACGAGCTTCCGTTTCTGGCAATATGTTCGACCTAAAAGTATTTGAATAGTTAACATATGTTCCAAATTGTGCCTCTTCCGCTTTACTTAAACCATTTAAACCGACATCTTGTTTTTGTATTGCACCTGCTCCCTGTGAGATATCAAAAGCATATACAGTAGACTGACGGGTAGGAACTTTTCCCCAAACCGTCTTTGCATATGCAGTGGTATCATCATCCAATGGTAATCCATTCTCATAAAACTTTCGCCCGTCTTTTAATACATCCTCGGATACATCACCTAAGTTGAAATATAAATCTCCCCCTTCATTCTTGACCGGATCTCTATCGTTATATACAAACGGGTCCATTAACCAGAACTGGATGTATTCGATATTGGTACTCTCGAAATCCCGGTTTTCTATTTTACGGGTAATACCCGCCCATCTTGTTTGGGGATTTAGCAATCTACCTTCGGGACTTATATTAACGGCATCCAGATTATACATACCTCTTTCTTCCGGATAATAAGTTAAATTGAGTGTAGAAAGAAGAGGCGGTTCATTGGCTAACATATCTCGCCCGGGAAAAATTTCCGACTGCTGAATCTCTCTTACAAAGTGATTAGATAGTGAATCATCAATCAGATAGGAAGGTCTGAGAGACGAGTTCCTACGGGTAAATAAATTATCGATGGTATACCATGCCAAATGAGCCCGATTATTACCATATTCAATATTATCACTTAATGTCGATTCTTTAAATAATGACGGCGTAGAAGACAGCTTCCATGCATATGGATTATTTAAAGAAATAGTAGATTTAGCTGCCTCAAAATCATCCAGATACGAATATCCGTGCAAGTATTGGTTCTGATAGTGCCCTCCGATCATATGTGCAAATTCGGCGTTAAATACTATCTGAGAAGGAGCCGTTGCTGTAACAAAGGGGAGTTTATCAACCAGATTAGTCAACCATTGAGATTGTGTCCGATAGGCTGTATTTAACCCCCAGAGTGTATTTTTGATAGCTTCTTCCCCTATACCTACTTTGGCTGTTAAAGGTCTCTCATACATATGCATAATAGTTCCGCCAACGGTAAAATTCTTGCTAAAATCGTAACTTAAATTTAATCCTAAGAGGGTTTTTCGCTGCATACTGAACAATGCCTGATTTTCGAGCGTAACATTGATCGGCGTACCTGCGTCTATCAACGATTGATTCAGAATAGTAACTTCACCCGCAGCATAATCGACCGTATAGTCGGCATTCTCAATCAAAGGCACTCCGTTGGCAGTAACGACAACCGACCCACGGGCAACATTCATCGCATTGAGGTTTATGACCGAGTTAGACGATGATGCTCTGTAAGAACCGCTTATTTTGAATTTGTTCCTGTCGGCAATCTGCTCCGCAACAAAACGTGTAGAGTCATACAATTGTTGATAGACAAATTTATCGGCAATGGCATCATTGGCTATTTGTTTCCGAAGATGAGAGCCGAAAGGTTCGACCACAGGAAATATGATCCGTCCGTTTTCGGGATATATGGTAAAGCCGTCAAGAAAATCAAATATACCATCCGGATGCTGGTTTTCCTGTGCATCCAATCGATCCAGATTCATGACTCTCAAGAGCAACTTATTTCTGATTGCTCCTTCGGGTATAAAATTTATATAAGTACCAAGAGTATCACTCAGGTAAGTAATATTAAGCCTGAATTTATCTTTCTGAATCTGCCTGTCACCCAACCGATAAACGTTCTTCATCATCAGATCCCAAGAAAAAGAATGAGGGGATAGAGCTACCGGCTTCACCAACTTTAGAAACAAAGCCCCCGATTTGCTGTCACCGGCTTCCACTTTACTTCGAATTTCGACGGCAAACTCCCCGACTCTATAATTCTGCCCGTTCATTATATAATCGAATGCCACGGCAAGCACCTCATCATCAGCCAAAGCAGATTTAAGAGAGATAAACCCCAGTTGGGTATTAAGAGTATATTCGCTAGCATCGAGCGGTCTTGCACTTTCGAGCTTTTCATAATCCTGACCGCTCACCAGTCCTGCCCGACCTGTCAGGACAGAGGTCACATTACTTATGTCACGAGCTTCCGCATATTCACTCCTAATCGTACTGTACAAGTTATTTGACCTATTGTCAGGAACTTTAATTGATCCCGCTATCCATCTCGGGTTATTGATACTATCGTGTTCTGCCAAATCGGCGAATGCAACCACGTTACGAGCTTTATCAAAATTTCCCCGTTTGTTGGTGACCCAAACCTCTATATTTGTGATAAGAATAGGCGATTTTACAAAAGGAAGCTTACTCATTCCCTCATCAAAATGATCCCTGAAATATTCGGTTAAAAAGAAGTGCTGATTCTCGTCGTACTTGTCGGCGGTAAACTCAAAAGGTTTCGTCTGAACTCCTCCTTTTGAACCCACTGTTTGAGTTTCCGATTCCTGTTGAGAGATAACCGTATTTATTCTTAATTTTCCGAATTGTAAATCGGCACGAATCCCAAATAAGGATGCACCTCCACCGATAAGCGAATTAGTCGTATTTAGAGCAACATTTCCTGCTCCGAGATATTTAACAATTTCGTCCTCGTCACCTTCATAAGCTAATTTTATTCTCTTGGAGTCAAAGTCGAAAGTGGCTTCCGTATCGTAGTTCAATCCGAAATTCACCTTATCCCCGACGGAAGCATCCACATTCATCTGTATCTTCTGTTGAAAATCGAACATGGTACGGCTCCTGTTTTTCAATGCCAAAGTAGGATTTTCGGTCGAAGTGTGCTTTATCCCTGCCGAGACTTCGGTATACCCTTGGGTTTTCAACTGAACTCCTCCCGGACCGAATACACGCTCCAGTGACCCCAGATTAACCTTAATATCTTTCAGCGAAAATTCTTCTTTCTTATCCTTCTGATCAAACGCTTCCGAATTCTTCACTTTGAAGTATTGAGTCATAGATTCCTTCAACGAATAATCCATATATTGCTGAGGATTCAAGGTAAAAGGTGTGACCCATTCGCCCTCATCCATTTTGGTTCGGAACAAGTAAATATTATTCCTCACATCAAATTCTACTTCGGTCTTTATATTAGAGGGGTCGCGTAGGTCTACAGGTGTTTTTTGTATCAGATCTTCATAATTGGTAATTTGTGTTTTACGTACCGGATAAATGGCTCCTGTATCTTCGGGCAAAGCTATATCACTACTGATCTCCGGTATAGTAGTATCCATTCGCCCGGAAGTCCCGGAGAATAAACTTATACCACAAATAAACAGTGATAAGAAAATAAAATATTTAAATTTCTTCTTCAACTAATATGGCTTTAACCTTTGATCCGCGATAGTTTTACAGTAGTTTCAACGCAGCTTTTATCACTTGCTCTATTGTACTATCGGGCTTGTCTTTCATTAGTTTCGAAACTACTTTCTGAGATGGAGCCTGATTAAATCCCAGCATCACTAAAGCAGCTATAGCTTCGTTAGCTGTTTCGTTATTGATTACTATATCTCCTTGTCCGATATCTCCCGACACTTTTATCTTATCTTTCAAATCGACAATAACACGTTGGGCAGTTTTCAGACCGATACCTTTTACCGTTTTAAGCATATCGGCATTACCGGAAGATATCACTATCTCCAACTCATTAGGATTCATCGAAGACAGAATCATACGGGCGGTACTGGCACCAATACCCGAAACACTAATCAGATGCATGAACAATTCACGTTCGCGCTTGTTTATAAAACCGAATAATTGGTGTGCATCTTCGCGAATAGACTCATAGATAAAGAGTTTTGCATTTGGTTTATTTTCCAAAGCCGAGTAAGTATTCAAAGAGATACTGATGAAGTATCCTATTCCGTTAATGTCTATTGTAGTCGAAGCCGGGGTTAATTCGGCAATATTTCCTTTTATATAATCAATCATAATGTAAGTGCAGTAATTTGAAGTTTCTATCTAAATCTGTTCAGTATCGGACCGATAAACCAATACAGCTGAATCTGGTAATGAAGTAATGTAATAATTATTTTAAATAAATTAAGACAATGCACACCATACCCAGTTATGCAAAAGTAACTTTATTATTGTTTATTTTCAAGTATAGCCTTAGTTAATCTGAACATTAATTTGCAGTTACAAAGAAAAAAGAAGAACTTTACTTACTTTTTGAATGTTTATTAACAAAAGATTTACTAACTTGATAGTACATGTATATGAGAAAACCCTTTATTTTAATTTTATTTATAGCAATTATGACAGCTAATATTAATTCTCAAAATCCGTTTTTTTCTGAATATAAAACACCTCACGGTACAACTCCTTTTGATAAAATCAAAAATGAGCATTATGAACCTGCATTCGAAAAAGGTATAAAAGAACAGGAGGTAGAGATTGATCAAATAATTAACAACCCTGAACTCCCTACATTTGCAAATACAATTGAAGCCTATGAAAAATCAGGAAAATTGTTATCGGATGTCGGTTCGGTATTTTTTAATCTGCTAAGCTCCGAAAGCGATGACGAGATGATGGAAATTTCTCAGAGATTATCACCTAAGTTATCAGAGCACAGCAACAACATCAGTCTGAACGAAAATCTTTTTGCCCGCGTGAAAGCCGTATACGACAAACGTAACGACTCGGGTCTTACGCCTGAACAAATACGCCTGACTGAAAAGATATATGAAGGATTCGAAAACAGAGGGGTTACTCTATCAGCCACAGATAAGGAGATATACCGTACATTATCTACAGAATTGAGTAAGGTTACACTCGATTTCGGTCAAAATGCATTGAAGGAAAGTAATAAGTTCGAAATGCTGATTACCGACGAAGCCGATTTGGCAGGTCTTCCTCAAAGTGTACGTGATGCTGCAAAGGCTAAAGCGAAACAAAAAAACAAAGAAGGCTGGATGTTTGATCTTTCGGGGCCAAGCTATATCGCTTTCATGAAATACTCGGATCGCCGTGATTTGAGAGAGAAATTATATCTTGCATTCAGCACCAAATGTGTTGCAGGCGGTGAATTCGATAATCAGGAGAATGTTCGAAAAATAGCGAACCTTCGTCTCAAGATAGCTCAACTTCTAGGTTATCCCGACTATGCGGCTTTCTCGTTGAAAAATAAAATGGCTAAAAACGAAAAAGGAGTATTCAATCTTTTAGATAATTTATATACTGCTTTTGCAGAAAAAGCCAAAGCGGATGTAGCAGATGTTCAAGTATATGCTTCTAAGCTGGAAGGAAAGCAAGTTAATTTACAACCTTGGGACTGGGCTTATTATTCGGAAAAACTACAGACTGAAAAGTATGATCTGAATGATGAAATGGTACGCCCGTACTTCGAACTGGAAAACGTAAAGAAAGGCGTTTTCGGTTTGGCTACAGATTTATATGGTGTGACTTTCAAGAAAAACACAGACATTCCCGTATATAATCCCGAAGTGGAAGCTTTTGAAGTATTTGATGCTAACGGCAAGTATATTGCTGTTCTCTATACCGATTTTCACCCTCGTGAAAGTAAACGCCAAGGTGCCTGGATGACCGAGTACAAAGGTCAATACAAACGCGATGGTGTAGATTCGCGCCCTCATGTATCGTTGGTAATGAACTTTACCCGCCCGACAGAAAACGATCCTGCTTTATTAACATTTGATGAGGTTGAAACATTCTTACACGAATTTGGACATGGTTTACATGGCATGCTTACCGAATGTACATACGAAACTTTATCGGGAACCAATGTTGCCCGCGATTTCGTTGAATTGCCTTCACAGGTAATGGAAAACTGGCTGACTCAAAAAGAATACCTCGACAGATTTGCCGTACATTATAAAACAGGTGATCCCATACCTGCTGCATTAGTAAACAAACTGATCGATGCTTCTAATTTCAATGCAGGATATTTGTGTTATCGCCAATTATCATTCGGATACCTTGATATGGCATGGCACACACTCAAAAATCCTTATGAGGGTGACATCAAAGATTTCGAAAAAAATGCAATGATAAAAACTGCTCTTCTGCCTGTAGCAGACGGTACTAATATGTCAGCTTCATTCGGACATATTTTCTCCGGTGGTTATGCTGCAGGATACTACAGCTACAAATGGTCGGAAGTATTAGATGCAGATGCTTTTGCCGCCTTCAAAAAGAACGGTATCTTCAATAAAGAAACCGCTGAGGCTTTCAGGAAAAACATTCTGGAGAAAGGAAACACTGAAGACCCGATGGAATTATACGTTAAGTTCAGAGGACAGGAACCAACTATAGATGCATTACTGGAAAGAAGCGGAGTGAAAAAGGAAACCGTTACGACTCCTGATAATGTAGCTAAGGGTATTGATAAAAAAAGAACTAAGTAAGGAGCAACAAATTCATATAGAAAAGGAGAGTAGTTTGAAACTACTCTCCTTTTTTGCTTGTATAGGTTGGTTATTTCAATCGATATTTCTTCTCCTTATACATATAATCTGCTGCAATAACATGTCCCAGTGCATCCTTTGCCAATTCAGTATCCAATTCCATGGGAACGAGTGTAGTATCATTCCTCACCTCAAACTGTAAAGGCTTTTTATTGGGTTGCATAATCACAACCCTATCCTCTACCCTAAAAGCATTGATATCATGAAACTGCATAATTGCACGTCCGGGTATGCTATCTGCGAGCTGAATGATATTACGCCCCGGCATAGGTGTCTCTACTTTCATTCCGATCATGCTTAATAAGGTGGGCGGTATATCTATCTGGCTCGATAGTTTATCATACTTTACGTCCTGCGGAACATTAGGTCCGATTATCAGAGCAGGAATACGGAATTTATTGATAGGCACTAAATTCTTTCCATAGGTTCGTGTATTGTGATCGGCAATTACTATAAACACTGTATTCTTAAAATAATCTTCTTTCTTAGCCAGTTCAAAGAATTTACCGATTGAGAAATCTGCATACTTTATTGCATTGTGAACTGTATTTTTGGGTTGCTCGTAGAGTTCGATTCGCCCGTCAGGAAATTCAAAAGGATCGTGATTGGAACTTGAGAACATAAACGAGAAGAACGGTTTATCGCCCAAGCTTTTGAAATACTCATTTGCCTTTGTTACTAAATCTTCATCCGAATATCCCCATGTTCCTTTAAAAGCATATTTAGTGTCATCTTTATCAAGTACTGATTCATCTATAATATTGTCGAAACCATTTCCATTAAAGAAAGACCCCATATTATCGAAGTTTGCCATTCCTCCATAAATGAAGCTGGTATTGTAACCTGCCTGTTTTAACAAAGCTCCCAATGTAAAGAAGTCTGTTTGAGCACCACTAAGTTTCACCACACTTTCCGAAGGAGAAGGCAAAAAACCTGTAGCAACAGCCTCTATTCCTCTTACACTTCTTGTACCTGTACTATAAAGCCGGCTAAATAACAATCCCTCTTTTGACAACCTATCTAATTCGGGTGTAAGAGGCATACCTCCTAAAGCACCTACAAATTCGGCACCCAAACTTTCCTGTAGAAAGATAACCAGATTGTATGGCCTGCTTAATAAAGTATCCGGCATTTGCGTATGCATCAATGGTAAATCGGGGTTTGTAAAGTCACCCTCGTCTACATTCATATATTTTTTCACACAAGCAATGGCTTCTTCCAAATCCATCTTTCCGTACATCTTGCTGGCATCTACTTCATTTTTTAAGCCGTAAGCAGCATAAAAGAGTGTGTACGTCGAATTCAGAGCCAAACAATTGGTTAGCTGATCGTTCGAAAAAGTTGCAAGACTGGGATTGATGGGTCTTTTACTGGTTAAACTCCCTCTTGCTCCCCAGAACAGGAGAAAGCCTGCTAAAGGAAACAACAACAATCTATATTTATATTCTGTCGGACGAACTATGAATAACTTAGCTCCTTTTTTGAAACCAAACCAGAGGGCAGCACCCGAAAGCAGCAAGACTATAATGACGGTCACAACACGCCCTTTAAGTAGCATCGTAGCTACCTCTTTGGGGTATATGAGATATTCAAGAAATAATTTATTGGGACGTGTATCGTATTGATCTATAAAATCGGGACTGACAATCTCCATAAAGAAGATGAGGAATAAGAACAGTACAAAATAGATTGTCAAAAACCGGCTTGTATATTTAGCTAATTTATCAGGAAGAAAAAATAGAAGAATAGCAGGAATAAAGGATAGATATGAGATAAGAATTAAATCGATTCTTAATCCAATGGGAAATATTTCCCAATAATTTTCGACTATATCAACCCGATCTTTATACATAAAGAAGAGGATAACGCGACTAACAGTAGTTATCAGTAATGCTATAAATACAAAGTTTAGCAAGGGTTTGAGGAATTGCAGCTTTTTCATACTATATAGATTGATCCATTATAAGATTTAATAAATAAAGGGCATCTAAAGTTAATAGATACCCTTTATTTTTATAGTAAAGTAACTACTTCTTTACAATGCATTTTCTTTGATAAGATATTCAGCTATCTGTACAGCATTTAAAGCCGCACCTTTTTTGATCTGATCGCTCACCGACCAAAATGACAATCCATTCGGGTTGCTGATATCTTTGCGGATGCGACCGATATATACAGGGTCTTTTCCTGCAACATGAAGCGGCATCGGATATTCTTTTTTCTCCGGATTATCTTGCAGGATAATGCCGTTGCCTTCACTGAAAGCTTTACGGGCATCTTCAATAGAAACAGGCTTTTCGGTCTCCACCCATGTAGCTTCGGAGTGGGCACGTACAACGGGAACACGTACGCAGGTTGCACTCACTTCAACATCGGAATGCATTATCTTGCGGGTTTCGTGATACATTTTCATCTCTTCTTTTGTATAACCGTTCTCGGTGAATACATCTACCTGAGGTATTACATTGTATGCCAGTTGGGCTACAAATTTTTCTACAATAACGGGCTCATTATGTACGATTTGCTTAAACTGATTCACCAGTTCGTCCATAGCTGTAGCTCCTGCACCCGATGCTGCCTGATAGGTAGCAACATGTACACGTTTGATATGAGACAGTTCCTCAATGGGCTTCAATGCAACTACCAACTGAATTGTTGTACAGTTAGGATTCGCAATAATATTACGGGGACGTACTTTAGCGTCCTCGCCATTTACTTCGGGTACAACCAACGGCACATCATTATCCATACGGAAGGCACTGGAATTGTCGATCATTACCGTTCCATGTTTGGTGATCGTAGGAGCAAATTCTACAGAGGCACTGCCACCTGCCGACACAAAAGCAATATCTATTCCCTTGAAATCATCGTTATGCTTCAGTTCTTTTACCGTGTACTTCTTACCCTTGAAGGTGTATTCTTTTCCTGCACTACGACCGGAACCAAACAAGACTAATTCATCAAACGGGAAATTGCGTTCGTCAAGAACTCTTAAAAATTCTTGTCCGACAGCACCACTTACGCCAACAATAGCAATTTTCATTTTTTCTAGAGAATTTGAATAAATAATATTTCGTTTATTATAGGGAGTCTCCATTCTTAAGCGGACATAGAAACCCAATATGCAAATATATAAATTTTTATTACTCTGAGTTGTAAGTAACCTTGGATATTTATTATTTTAAGGTCGCAGACCTTTTTATTGCTTCTGTAGTTAAAAGTAAATGTTCTATTATTTCTAACGCACCCTATCGGGTTTGTTTTTCATTTTGCCTTGATGCAAAACGAAACAAAAGATCAAGACTGTACCTCTTTGCCCGACCCGCTACGTGCTCGAAAGCTAAAACAAAAAATTACTTTTAACGCCAATTTCTTTTTGTTTCTTAACGCTTTCATTCGCCCTGCGGGTACCCCGTGCAACCGACAAGGTCGGAAGCCTGACGGACAATTTTCGATTGCGTGCGCCAGCCTTAGTGCATCAGTGGCGCAGCCGTTTCTGACGAGCAAAGTGGGTGTAAAACTAAACGTGCCGATAGGCAATAGGTTTAGTTTAGCCCACGAGCTTAAGTCAGATAGGCGAGCCACGAAGCACTTGCCCTTTTGGTTCCTTTTGTGGCGTTAGACAAAAGGAACACAAGCAATCTTCGATTGCGCGTAGAAAATTATAATAGAACATTTATTACTAACTTATCATTGAAGATCAATTACCTAACTGAAATATTTCTGCTAATAATTCATAGGAATGAAGTCTATCTTCGAATTTTTCGGCATAAGTTACAAGCATTATTTCATCCACCTCATAATCTTCTGCTAAAGCGATTAACTTCTCTTTCATTATTTCGGGAGTCGCAAATATTGTCCTGCCTCTGTTTACTTTAATTCTTTGTAATTCAAACTCCGAATAAGGCATATGTTTAATATCTTCATAGACTACAGGAGCAAGACCTCCACCACGCTCCAATTGAATAAATCGGTAATCCATCACAGCCTGCTGTTTTCTTACGACCTCTTCATCCTCGTTACAAAATGCGAATATAGCGACGTTAGCTTGTGGAGCTTTCAAGTCCTCCGAGGGTTTGAAGTTTTTCCGATATTCTCTTATAACATTTGCTCCCAAGTGCGGATTTATAAACTGTGCATAAGATAAGCCCATACCAAAATGAGCAGCAATCGCCCCACTCTCTCCACTCGAAGTTAACAACCAACGGTGAGGCACTGTCGGAATTGAAGGGTATGCTTTTACTTTACTATAGATAGTATCTTTTTTATCGGCATCATGAAAGAAATTATCAAGATGATAAAGTTGCTGTATAAAATCCTGCTCATCGAAACGATTGTTAGGGTTGAGTAACGATGCTGTCAATCGGTCCGTACCGGGTGCCCGACCTATACCCATATCGATACGATTAGGATATAATGCTTCAAGGAGCCTGAAATTTTCGGACATCTTTAATGCACTGTGGTTAGGAAGCATAATACCTCCCGATCCCAAACGTATATTCTTGGTATGGTTAGCCAAATGAGCAATCAGTATTTCGGGCGAAGTTCCCACCAGACTTTCGGCATTGTGATGTTCCGACACCCAAAAGCGGGTATACCCCAACCGATCGGTAAGTTCAGCCAGTTGAGTTGTTTCAATCAAAGCCTCCGAGGCTGTTTTATTCTTATTGATAGGTGACTGATCCAGTACACTTAATTTTATTTTTTTCTGTTCCATAATCTTTTTTTGTAAGGGTAAAAAAATCTTTCACTCTTATTTGCATATCAGGCGTACACATACGCCCATACAATCAATCCTTTGAATTATTTTATCTATCTACAAAGGGCAGAGCATTGTTATTTAAAGGTAGAAAAGAAAAACCATACAAAAAGTGTCACTTTTGTTACTTTTGTAACCTTTTCAACAATTAAGCACTAACTTACAGCACTTTAATAAAACAAGAAAAGTTACATTAATTAGTCACCTTTGTAACTTTCGTGATACCTTTTTGTAACTAATGTCATCTTATTGTAGAAGTTTTTCATCACTCATTTTCCAAGCCAAATTATTATTCCTATTTTTAAACTTTAAGTAAATATACAATTCATTAGAGCTCTTATAAATATATGCAGAATATATCAGATATAAAACGATTTCAATTTAAAGATACTTCATTTGCCAGCCTGATGAATAAGCGTATCTACAATATACTACTTATAGCAACCAAATACGACATCTTTATATTGGAAGAAGACGGACGTGTTGATGAGCAGATATTTGATGAATACACGTCTCTGAACCTACGCTACCCTCCCCGATTTACTCAGGTATCAACAGCAGAGGATGCATTTAATCATCTCAGAGACAATCATTACGAACTGGTAATTTACATGCCGAACATGGATGATTCCGATATGTTCGCAACAGCAAGAGAAATCAAAAGGTTGTATTCTGAAATTCCTCTAGTGGTAATGACTGCCTTCTCTAAAGAAGTATCCAAACGTTTTTCGACCGAAGACCTTACTTTTGCCGATTATGTTTTCAGTTGGCTGGGAAATTCTAACCTGCTGCTGGCAATCATTAAACTGATAGAAGATTCGATGAATGTTGAACACGATACCCAAATGGTAGGTGTGCAAATTATATTATTGGTTGAGGATTCTATACGGTTTTATTCTTCGGCATTATCCGCATTATTTAAGATCGTACTTAAGGAGTCCCGCGAGTTCTCAAAGGAAGCCTTAAACGAACATCAAAAAATGCTCCGAATGCGAGGCAGACCTAAAATACTCTTAGCACGTAGTTATGAAGAAGCTGCCGTTATATACACTCAATATAAAGACAATATTCTGGGTATCGTTACAGATATGAGTTACATGCACGGAGGTTTTAAGGAAAAACTGGCAGGCTATAACCTTGCTAAATGGATAAAGACTCAAGACCGGTTTCTGCCCATCATATTCAATTCGTCAGAAGTAAGTAACAAAGTATATGCCGATGAGCTTTCGTGCAGCTTTATCGATAAGAACTCGAAAAGCTATCCTTTGGATCTGAGAACACAAATTATTGAGCAGTTTGGTTTTGGTGATTTTATCATAATAGACCCTGATACAAAAGAAGAGATTGTCCGCATAAAAAATTTAAAAGATCTACAGAAATCAATATTAACGATACCTGATAAATCTTTAATTTATCATATGTCTCATAATCATTTCTCCAGGTTTCTCTATTCCAGAGCGATGTTTCCTATTGCTGAAACTCTGAAAAAAATCGACTTTAATGATCTCACCAATATAGAGGAAGCCCGAAAAATTATTTATGATACGATAGTCGAATACCGAAGGATGAAGAACTCGGGCGTAATTGCCGTATTCGAAAAAGACCGTTTCGATGAATTCTCTAATTTTGCACGTATCGGCAACGGATCATTGGGAGGGAAAGGAAGAGGCCTTGCATTTCTTGGGAACATTGTAAAAACAAACTTCGAACTGAATGAGAATCCTAATTTCCCTGTATTACTCCCCAAAACAGTAGTATTATGTACGGATATCTTTGATGATTTCATGGAGTCTAACAATCTCTATACAATCGCATTATCAGATAAAAGTGATGAAGAAATTCTTCAACATTTCTTAGAGGCCGATTTACCGGAAAGTCTGGATGATGATTTCCTTACTTTCTTCGAAGCGGTTAAGTCACCTTTAGCCATACGTTCATCGAGTTTACTGGAAGACTCCTATTATCAACCCTTTGCAGGTATATATTCAACCTATATGGTTCCGGCTTTGGAAGACAAGCAAAAAATGGTACAACTGGTAAAAGCTGCTGTAAAATCGGTGTACGCTTCGGTATTTTATGCTGACAGCAAAGCCTATATGACAGCAACTCAGAATGTCATAGATCAGGAAAAAATGGGAATAGTTTTACAGGAAGTTGTGGGAAGCAGATATGGAAACCGATTCTACCCTACCATGTCGGGTGTAACACGCTCACTCAACTTTTACCCTATCGGACATGAAAAAGCCGAAGAAGGTATAGCCAACATAGCATTAGGGCTTGGAAAATATATAGTAGATGGTGGAACTACATTACGATTTTCACCCTATCACCCCCATAATATCTTACAATTAAGTTCTGTTGATTTTGCATTGAGAGAGACTCAAAGACAGTTCTATGCTCTTGATATGGAAGATATCACACAGGAATTTTCAATCAATGACGGTTTCAATTTATTGAAGTTAAATGTAAATGATGCTGTAACTGATGACTCCTTGCGTTTCATTGTCTCGACATTCGATCCTATCGATCAAACTATATATGAAGGTTTTTATGAGGGTGGGCGTAAAATTATATCTTTTGCAAACATACTTCAACATGAGTTGTTCCCGTTAGCAAGTGTACTTCAAAAAGTATTGGCGATAACTCAATTCGAAATGGGGCGGGCAGTAGAAATCGAATTCGCCGTTAATCTGAAAAATAAAGATGAAGCAACATTTTATCTGCTTCAGATCAGACCTATTGTTCAGAATAAAGAAGCCTTAAATGAAGATCTTACCAAAATAGCTGTAGAGGATACCATTCTAACGTCAAATAATGCTTTAGGTAATGGTATTACAGACGATGTATATGATATCATATACGTTAAAACCGAAAATTTTAATGCCTCCAATAACCAGCTATTAGCCTATGAAATAGAAAAATTGAATAAGCAATTTACGGAAGAAGACAGAGGTTATATTCTGGTAGGACCCGGAAGGTGGGGAAGTAGCGATTCGTGGCTGGGAATCCCTGTAAAATGGCCTCATATAAGCAATGCAAGACTACTGGTTGAATCGGGACTCGAAAACTATCGGATAGAACCCAGTCAAGGGACACACTTCTTTCAGAACCTGACATCTTTCGGCGTAGGATATTTCACTATCAATTCTTATTTGGAGAATGAAGGTACTTTTGATGAACCCTACCTTAACAGTTTGCCTGCACTATATGAATCGGATGCAATTCGGCACGTAAGATTCTCAAATCCTTTGGTCATAAAAATAAACGGAAAGAAAAAATACGGTGTTGTATTAAAGTAGGGGCAGACCTATATATCTGCCCTATATTTAAGCGAACACATCCGTTCGCCACCACAACGATAACATCTCCTTACTTGAAAGTTAACTAAAAAAATAGAGCCACTTAAAAGCGGCTCTTATTTTTTATAAATCGCTGACTAATATATTATATTATACCTTGTGCCATCATTGCTCTTGCCACTTTCATAAAGCCTGCAATATTTGCACCTTTTACATAATTCACAAAACCATCAGCATCTTTTCCATATTTAGAACAGTTCTCATGAATATCAGACATGATTACTTTCAATCTCTCGTCAACTTCCTCGATAGACCAACTTAAACGTCCTGAATTTTGAGACATCTCCAAGCCCGATACTGATACTCCGCCTGCATTAGCCGCTTTACCCGGGGCATACAATATTTTCGCATCCAAAAATACATTTACAGCCTCAGGAGTCGATGGCATATTAGCACCTTCCGACACTGCAATAACACCATTAGCGGTAAGAGCTCTGGCATCATCACCGTTCAACTCATTCTGAGTTGCAGAAGGTAATGCAATGTCAGCCACTTCATTCCAAGGACGTCCACCGGCAACAAATTTACAGTTATATTTTTCAGCGTATTCTTTAATACGTCCTCGATAAAGATCTTTAAGTTCTTTCACATACTCCAATTTCTCAAGAGTGATACCTTCCGGATCGTAGATATAGCCATCAGAATCTGAAAGGGTCATTGGGATAGCTCCCAGTTCGATCAGTTTCTCACAAGTATACTGAGCCACATTACCGGAACCCGATACCAGACACTTTTTACCTTTAATATCTATATTGCGAGTCTTCAACATTTCCAGTAGAAAATACACATTTCCATATCCTGTTGCTTCAGGACGAATCAATGATCCTCCAAAAGTCAAGCCTTTACCCGTGAAAGTTCCTGTAAATTCACGAGCCAATTTTTTATACATACCAAACATAAAACCGACTTCACGTCCACCGACACCAATATCCCCGGCAGGCACATCCGTATCTGGACCAATATGATTCCAAAGTTCCGTAACAAATGCCTGGCAGAATCTCATGATCTCTGCATTCGATTTCCCTTTAGGATTAAAATCCGAACCACCTTTTCCACCACCCATAGGTAAAGTTGTCAATGAGTTTTTAAAGGTTTGTTCAAATGCCAAGAACTTAAGGATAGATAGGTTTACCGATGAGTGAAAACGTATCCCTCCTTTATACGGTCCTATTGCATTACTATGTTGTACTCGATATCCCATATTAACATGTACCTTTCCTTTATCGTCTACCCATGTTACACGGAAAGAAAAAATACGCTCCGGAATACAAAGTCTTTCAATAAGATTCGCTTTTTCAAATTCAGGGTGCTGATTATATACTTCTTCAATGGATTCCAGAACTTCATGTACTGCTTGATGGTACTCTGGTTCATTCGGAAATCGACGCTTTAATTCAGATAAGGTTTGTTCTGTTTTCATCTAGTAAGATATTATTCTGTTTTTAATTTGAAAGATAAGTGCGATAAAGATAGTTTGTTTTTTAGAGACACGCAAATATTGAGTTATGATATATTATTTTTTATTTAATATTAAAACGTCATATTTAACTCGAAAAGAATAGAAAAAAGACACTTCACGTATTACGTAAATGTTAATAAAAAAAGACAAAACAATAAATCGCTTCCAAAATATGACATAATTATTAAATAACTATGAAGAAACGTCCAGATATAAATCAGAATGATACCTTATCGAGATTTTCAATATTAAAATATCACAGAAGTCTTATTTAATTTGTTTTATCTAAAAAAATGTGCTATATTTGTATCATAAATCTACAGACAGAATATACCATGAATTAAAAACATAGGTGTGTTCTGTCTTTTTTTATTTAGGTTAGGTTACAATTACGGTCATCAAAAGATTGTTTTATTTAAAATTTTTAGGTTATGAAACGTTTATTTATTTTAGCAGTTGCTCTTTTTTCATTAAGTTCTATTTCTTTCGCTGCAGATGGCAACTATGCATTTCTTTCAAAATTAAATGAAAAAGAAAAATTTAGCGGACTTGTTAACTATTTGGGAGCAGATTATGAACAACAAAGATATTTGAAAGAAATATTCGAATTATCTTCTCAAAAAATGGAAAAGGCTTCTCGCAGTGGTGCAGATTCAGAAAAAGAAGTAAGAAAAGCTCTGGCTTTTAACTTAGCAAATACAAAAAATGTATTGTCTGCAGAGCAATATAAGAAATATCTGATAGTATTGAATATGACTTCTATTAACAGCAATAACACTGCTTTAGTAGCTGAAAAATAAATTCATTAACTGAACTAATATTGGAAACCGGGCAAAAATTATCATTGCTCGGTTTTCTTTTTTTCAGATATCATCTCTGCTAATATATCGTGGATAAAAAATAGTTATCTTTTCTATTCACAATAATGAGATAAAAAAAAGAAGCCATCCTAAGATAGCTTCTTTTTATTTTATATTCTACGCTAATATTATTGAGCGAAGAAGATAGCAACACGGTTCCATGCATTTTCTTTGTATGGTTGCTCAGAAGAACCTTTCCATTCAATTTTGATGCGGTCGCTACTGATTTTGTATTTATCAGTAAGAACTTTAGCAACGTTTCTTGCACGTCTTTCAGATAGTTTAAGATTGTATTCTGCTGTACCTGTTAATTTGTCAGCATAACCAATGATCTTAATCTTAGCATCTGGGTTAGATTTCAAGAATTGAGCTGTGTTATAGATACTAACTTCTTGATTGTTATCAATGTTAGCGCTATTTAAACGGAAGAATACCACATTAGGAATGTAAGTATCCGGAGCTGCAACTTGGACTGGAGCCTCAGGACATACAACAGCTGGAGGACAATTTGGTTTGCGATTTCTCAAATCATCATTTTCTCTTCTCAACTTGTTGATTTGTCCGTTCAAGTCATTAAGTAAATCTGTGTCCATAAGAACAGCTTCTTCGAATCCAACTTTACCAACTTTCAGGATAAGACCTGCAGTACCTGTAGCGATTCCATTCCAATGAGTTTTACCTTGAGGACCTCTATCAAATCTTCTTTCTACAATGAATCCACCAACTTCAGCAAATGCCGATAATTTATCTGTAATTCTGAATGTATTCAATAAACTTGCATTGAATGTAGGACCATTGAACCCACGGTGTTTGAATTTGTTTTCAAAACGATGATCATAACCAACACCTACAGTAGGAATAAAGTTATAAAAACGATTCTCATTGTATTTACCTAAGTAGTTTGTTACGTTGAACATGAAATCCACAGTAGCATTAACATGAGTCATGCTATACATGTTTTGACCTTGATTTCCACTGAAAGTATGGATTTTTCCACCTTGACCACGGAAACGTACTCCTAAGTATGGGTTGAACCATTTCCCTACGAAAACCGAAGGATTAACAGTCATACGATCTAGAAAATCTGCATGTTGATCGCTTGGACCAAAATAAACACTAGCACCTGCACCTGCACCGACAAACCAGTTATCCCAGAATCCGTTACGAGTGAAAGTTGCTTTTCTTCCTGCCTCAGCACTAACTCCGCTCTCTTGAGCAGTAGCACTTATGCCAGCAAGAGCTAAACACAAAAGTAAACTTACCTTTTTCATAATCAATTAATTATAGTTAAACAGTTTAATTCTTATCTTTCAGTATTTTTATACCAATTATAAATCAATTCTACACCTTCTTCAATTTCTATTTTATGCTTCCATCCTAAAGAATGTAATTTAGAAACATCAGTCAGCTTCTTCATTGTTCCATCAGGCTTTTCGGTATTAAACCACAATTGCCCTTTAAAACCAATTATTTTTTTCACCAGCAAAGCTAGTTCTTTTATCGAAATATCAATACCTGTACCAATATTTATATGAGTATTTCGAATTTCCTTACCTATTGTAACGTTTATTAACTCCAAAAAGTTCACAGACTCCATTACATGAATTGTTGCATCAGCCATGTCCTCACTCCAAAGAAACTCTCTCATAGGACTTCCTGATCCCCAAATCTCAATCTTTGCGTCTTGATCAGAGATTCGACTGATTCCATATTTATTTAATATAAATAGAATATCAACCTCACTCGAATTATTATCAATATTCTCAATTGGTCTGTATTGCAAGTCTAGCTTAATCAAATCCCAGTTATTTTCCTCCAAACATTTACCAAGATATATTTTTCTTATCAAAGCCGGAAGAACATGTGATTTCTCTAAATCAAAATTATCATTTGGTCCATATAAATTAGTTGGCATAACAGCCAAAAAATTGGTTCCATATTGAATATTATAACTTTCACACATTTTAATTCCTGCAATCTTGGCTATGGCATAGGGCTCATTTGTATATTCCAATGGAGAAGTCAGCAGCAAGTCTTCTGACATCGGCTGAGGGGCTTCTTTAGGATAAATACATGTACTACCCAAAAATACTAGCTTTTTCACTTTATTTAGATACGCTTGATGAATAATATTATTTTGAATCATCAAATTCTCATAAATAAAATCGGCCCTGTATTTATTATTTGCAATAATCCCACCAACTTTAGCCGCTGCTAAAATGACGTATTCAGGTTTTTCTTCTTCGAAGAACTTAGCAACCACTAATTGATCTTTTAAATCTA
This sequence comes from Indolivaga alginatilytica, assembly GCF_003201355.1. Classification (GTDB taxonomy): domain Bacteria; phylum Bacteroidota; class Bacteroidia; order Bacteroidales; family Dysgonomonadaceae; genus Dysgonomonas_A; species Dysgonomonas_A alginatilytica. Next base: position 97,026 of record NZ_QICL01000014.1, on the reverse strand, counting down.
ATTCTTCATGAGTACGCAATATAAAATTATTATACCCCCGGTCTTTTAGATTTCTCAAAATAGCTGAGCCTACTAATCCCCGATGTCCTGCAATATATATTTTCGAAGATTTATCAATCACTTTTTCACTCAAAATAATTAAGAATCTTATAGCCTCCTTTTTTCAAGAACTCTTCTTTTTTCATCAAAGTTACATCGTGGCTCACCATATCCTCACACAAAGCGTCCAAATCATAAAATGGCTCCCATCCTAATTTCTCTTTAGCTTTGGTATTATCTCCAATTAATATATCAACTTCTGTAGGTCTAAAATAAGCTGGATCAACACCAACTACAGAATTTCCAATTCTCTTTCTAAAAGCTTCCAGATATTCTATCCCTACTTTACTTACAAATATCGACTCATCAATTGATGCAATAAATCCTTCTTCAAATTCATCGTCACCCTTAAAATCAACCGTCACTCCAACCTTCATGAACGACATTTTAATAAAATCTCTAATTGTCGTTGTTATACCAGTCGATATTACATAATCATCCGGAGTGTCTTGTTGTAAAATTAAGTACATTGCTTTAATGTAATCTTTGGCATGCCCCCAATCTCTTTTGCTCGACAAATTACCCATAAAAACCTTATCTTGAAGGCCTAAAACTATCCGAGAGACAGCTCTCGTAACTTTTCGGGTAACAAATGTCTCACCTCTCAGTGGTGATTCATGATTAAACAATATACCATTACTAGCATGCATACCATACGCTTCACGATAATTAACCGTAATCCAATATGCATACAATTTGGCTACAGCATATGGACTTCTCGGATAAAAAGGCGTAGTCTCCTTTTGGGGTATTTCCTGTACTAAACCATATAATTCAGAAGTAGAAGCCTGATAAATACGGGTTTTATCAGTAAGTCCTAATAAACGGACAGCTTCTAATAACCTCAAGGTTCCTATACCGTCAGCATTAGCTGTATATTCGGGTATATCAAAACTCACTTTCACATGACTCATTGCAGCAAGATTATAAATCTCATCAGGTTTCACCTCACCAATTATGCGGGTAAGATTCATGCTATCCGTCATATCCCCATAATGAAGAATGAGATCTCTATGATCTTCATGGGGATCTTGGTATAAATGATCTATTCTATCTGTGTTAAAGAGAGAAGACCTTCTTTTTATACCATGAACAGTATATCCTTTCTTTATCAGAAATTCTGACAAATAGGCTCCATCCTGTCCGGTAACTCCTGTTATTAATGCTGTTTTTGTCATTTAAAGTTTTGTTAAAAATCACCCATTTGCAATTTTTTCAAGCCACAAATATAAAGATAAATATATTTTAAACAAAATAAACATTAACAAAAGAGTATTTTAAGCCACATTCAAGCATTAGAAAGGTGCTCTTTTCTCAATAAATCGTTAACACTCTTAACCGGATTAAAGGTACCGAGAGGAACTTCTACAAACACCGTATTCCAGTCAGACATAGCTCCATTCCACAAACCTGGCAATTCCAATGCTTTAAGAGCTCTGCCTTCTTTTGTTTTTTCGCTTATAAAGCCTGTATTTATATCAATATAATCAATTAAGTTAAATTTCTCTCCTTTATAGTCCTTTACAGCACAAACAATATCCACCGGATTAAAATGTGTCCCACTAGTAAACAAGTCCTTTTTCACAGGATCACTTAGATCAATTTGAGAGCTCTCTAAGATTTGAAGGGATACTGTACCATCTGCATTCACAGCAAAAAATGGGCCTCCTCCGGCTTCCCCAACATTCTTAACCATACCGCAGACTCTTATCGGACGATTAAGCTTTCTCTGTAGATATAAAACTAGCTCCGCATCTTCTAAATATTTAGTATCCGGATTTTTAACATTAAGCTCATCTTGTAAAAAATAAAGTATTTCAAGAAGCTCTTCTCTTGAATAAACTCCCGAATCAATAAGCTCCAAATATCTAAAAACTCTCGTTTGAATATCCACAAGATATCCTGCCAATAATTTCTTATAGAAAGTTTCCTCTTGTTTAAATTTATCTGGAACTACATTATCTATATTTTTAATAAAGATCACATCTGATGATAAATCATTCAGATTTTCAATCAATGCACCATGGCCTCCCGGGCGAAAAAGCAAATTTTGCCCATCTCTAAATGGTAAATTATCTTTATCAACAGCAATCGTATCTGTTTTTTTCTTCTGTTCGCTAAAGCTAACATTAAACTTAACATTTAGAGCCTTCTCATAATCAACCAAAACGACGTTAATCAGGTCTTGAAACAAACTACGATGCTCCGGAGAAACCGTAAAATGGAGTACAACCTCTCCATCGGCTGATTTAGCATATTGACTTCCTTCAACTAAATGTTCCTCTACAGGTGTTCGATTACGATTCTCATAAGAATGAAATTTCAGCAAGCCTTTGGGTAATCCGCCATAATTTAAACCATCTTTCAAAAGAAATATTTCCAGTATGTCTTTATATTGTTTATTGTGAATAAGAGACTTAACATCCAACCCTTTTTTAGTAACACACGCAGCATTAAGATCCTCAAAAAAGGCAAACTTCTGAATATTATCAAAAAAGAATCTAACAAAATCGTTGTCGGAAAGATCCGATCTCCCTTGTATAAACTCAAACAAATCTTTGAACATTCTACTGGCAGCACCCGATGCAGGCACAAATTTTATTATTGAATGTCCCGATTTACAATACTCGTCCCATGCAGTTATATATTTATCATAATCAGAGGCCTCTACAACTGAAATACCTTTTCCATTAGTAGCAAAATTCGCAATTTCAAGATAAGGAAATCCTGTTTTAAAGCGATTGATTTGATCATCAACGCTAGCCACATCCACTCCCATTACTTTAAACTGCTCTAAATCTCTATCTGTAAATATTTGATGCATAAGAAATCATATTTAGGATTAATACTACACAAATATAGAAAAGATATCCACATTGACACATAATAAAATAAAAAAAGCAAGCCTGAACAGGCTTGCTTTATATTATAATCTTTCAAAAAATAAAAAAATCTAATTTTAATATCGCGATTTAAAAAGAGGCATTTCTCGACTGCGAGTTTCGTCTTACAAACATCAGATATACCCCTGCTAAAAATATAAAGGCTAATATATCTGTAGATGTAAAATTTATATACCCGTTTCGGGACGGTTCATTACCCAAATTAAAAGATTGTCTATAGGGTTTGATATTCTCATTAACAAATCCGGGCGTACTCCGAGCTGCAGAGAGAGCATCTTCCATCGGAAGAAAACTCATTGGTGCAGAAAAAGTACCTGATGCTGAGTTAGCAACAAACGGGATTAGTAGTAAAAATGATAATACAACTAATGCTTTCTTTATTTTGACACCTAAATTTAACATAAGCTTACTTTGTAATACATGTGAATCTTAACAATAAAAATCACGATTCTGCAACAAAGATAATCATAGAAATATATTAAAACAATATCTTTCAGCTAATAACACATAAATTAGATGAATTTTAACATTTTTCATCAAGAAAAACTCTCCAACTCCCGAAGATTTATGTATCTAATTTTATCCGAATTATCAAATATCGCATATGTATTAACACTCATTTTTGCATTTTTGTTCGCTATCCGATCAGAAAATGAGGGAGTAACAATATACACATCCGTATTAGGAATAAGTTGTAATCCTGCCTTAGACGTTAAATCCAAAGCTGAAAAATCTCCCGAAATACTATCCAATATCTCCTTTTTCTTTTTTTCCAGATAGTTCTTATTATGTCTATTATTTCCTACAGAGAACATCCGAATAGTTTTTCCCTCCTTATTCATCAAAGATATAATCGGACAAATCAGGAAAGTTTTGTCATCCGATATGCTTTGAGTTAAAATATATCTGCGAGCAGCCTTCAACCATATAGTACCTAATACCAGCAAAATAAGACAAGGAATAGTATACAAACTGACCAGACGGTCTAGGTTAAACAGATACAAGATACCAAACAAAGAGGCAAAGAGGATTACCGAAGGAGGTATTATAGCATAATTCTTCCACACTTCTTTATTATAAAACTTTTTCCGAAACTTTTTATTTTTTTCTAATCGTTGTAATTTATCCGAATTCATATGCTATACATTAAAAACATTAAAGACTCCACACAACACCCACTACAATAAACACCTCCAATTAAAGCGCTTACTCGAAAAACGACGAGATCTGCAATCTCATGTAAATGAAAATATTTAATGAGGTATTTTCAAATTACAAGAAATTATCGTTTTCACACCCAACCAAGACTCCAGATAGGTCTGCAACCTTAATTCATTCAAAGGTACAAATGTTTTTCTCTGAAGTAAAAGTAAAAAGTTCAATAATTGATGAATTTTCAATAAAAGGAAGAAAACAAAACCCCAATATGGAAGGAAAATATTATTTTTACATTCAGGTATTATATGTTTTAGGAAAAATAGCAAAATTGTACACAAGCAATGAAAGATTATAGTGCACAAGAAGAGGAATTCAAATCCTTACTACTTCAACTGTCAGCAAAATCAAAGGAATTACAAATTTCACGCACAGAAGAAGCATTTTTGAGATCTACTATTAAAAGTGGCATCGCACAGGGCATCTACAGAGTCAACAAGAATAAATACTATCATCTTATTGCAGTACTAAATACTGTGCTTATTGTTATTAACGAAATCGGACTCCGCAAAGCAGCTGTTATAGCAAACTTATTATACAGACCTGTTGTCAATAAAATAGTAACAATAGAGCAGATAAAGCAAATTTTTGACCCCGAGGTAGCCGACATAGTAAAAGGACTCATGAAGATTAATCATCTTGAAGCCAACCGGACTACCCTGGAATCTGAAAATTTCATCAAATTATTACTTTCATTTGCCGAAGATATGAGGGTAATCTTAATTATGATTGCCAACAGATTATATTTAATGAGAACGGCTAACGAAGCAGATGAAGCTACTCGCCTGAAACTATCAATTGAGTCGTCTTATATATATATCCCACTTGCCCACAAACTGGGTCTATATAATATTAAATCGGAACTAGAAGATCTGTATTTAAAATATACTGACCGGGAAATGTACGATTACATATCTCAAAAACTAAACGAAAGTAAAGTTGTACGAGACCAATACATTGCTGAATTTATAGCTCCTTTAGAAGAAAAGCTAAAAGAAACAGGACTTAACTATGATGTAAAAGGACGGGTTAAATCAATCTATTCTATTCACAATAAATTAAAGAAACAAAAGGTTGAATTTGAATCTATATACGACCTCTTTGCTATTCGTATAATATTAGATTCTCCTCAACCCAAAGAGAAGGCCGAATGCTGGCAGATCTATTCTATTGTTACGGATTTATATCAACCCAACCCAAAGAGGCTTAAAGATTGGCTATCCATCCCAAAGAGCAATGGATATGAATCTCTGCACATTACAGTAATGGGACCCCAATCTAGATGGGTGGAAGTGCAGATACGAACCCGCCGCATGGATGAAATTGCCGAACGGGGTTTAGCTGCTCACTGGAAATACAAAGGGGTTAAAAGCGAATCGAATATTGATGACTGGCTGACAACTTTGCGTGAAACTTTAGAGAATAAGAATGTTGCAAATAACGAAAAGCTTGAAGATTTTAAGCTGGATATTTACGACGATGAAATTTATGTATTTACGCCGAAAGGAGATTTACATAAACTTCCTAAAGGAGCTACAATTCTTGATTTTGCTTTTTCTATACATACAAAACTTGGATCAACCTGCGTATCAGGGAAGGTCAATGGCAAAAATGTTTCTATCCGCCATAAGTTGAACAGCGGAGATCAGATAGAGATTATGACCTCCGCCAACCAAGTACCCAAACAGGACTGGCTGAATTTTGTCACAACAACAAAAGCTAAAAACAAAATACGCCAACGGCTAAAAGAAGAGTCCAACAAACAAGTAGAATACGCCAAAGAACTTTTAAAGAGGCGATTTAAGAATAAAAAAATAGACGAGGATGAGGGCGTAATGATGCGTCTCATCAAAAAGAAAGGCTTTAAAACAGTTACGGATTTTTACATTAAGATTGCTCAGGAAGCTCTGGATGTAAATACTGTTATTGATCAGTATCTCGAATTAGAGAAACGCGAAGCCGAAATTCACGACAAACACGAAATGGTTAGTGCTGAAGGTTATACTATACAACCACAAGCTACATCCCAAGGCAATGCAAGCGCAACGGACGAACTCATTCTCGACAAAGATTTGAAAGGCATAGACTATGCTTTAGCTAAATGCTGTAACCCCATTTATGGAGATGAAGTATTTGGTTTTATATCTTCTCAAGGAATAAAGATACATCGAATCAATTGCCCGAATGCACATGATATGTTTTCTCGTTTCGGCTATCGGGTTATACCGGCTCGCTGGTCGGGTAAGTCTGGATCATCCTATACAATAGTGTTACGTGTTGTAGGTGCAGATGATATAGGAATTGTTACCAATCTTACATCTATTATATCTAAAGAACAAGGTATAACACTTCGCTCTATCAGCATTGATTCAAATGACGGACTATTTCAAGGTAATTTATCAGTTACCCTTCAGGATACAAATACGCTGGAGAGTCTGATGAAAAAATTACGTACAGTAAAAGGAGTGAAACAAATTTCGAGATTAAATTAAAAAGAATCTAAAAAAATATTTTTTTGGGATATCTAAAATAAATTCATACATTTACCTCTGAAAAATAACTCTTTATAGCACCCAATGATTGATACTTTAACAAATAATTTAACACACAACAATCTGAAATTTAACTTTTTAGATTTTGATTTGTGTGCCAAAATGTTAGAGAGAGAGAGAGAGAGAGAGAGAGAGAGAGAGAGAGAGAGAGAGAGAGAGAGAGAGTAATCTTGCTCCTCCCGCTTTACTAGTAAGAGTAATCATAATAAAAATAATTCGGGCGAATCTTTTCGTCCTTTTTTATTATTGCGTCTTTTTAACTCAATACAATTTCCCCATAAAATATATTTATCATTTTGCAGGTAAAGCCTGTTGTAGGAGGTTCTTGTCTTGTTGTTGTCGTTCAAAGACCTCTGCAACAAAAGGCTCTACCCCCGGCAAAACGATACTCGGCAGTAGCGTGTAGCGATTACAGGTTACTGCCTTTTTTCTTGAAAGTTATCAGTCAACAATAAAATAATATAAACATATAAAACAAACGAATTATGATTACAGAAATAAATCAGCATGTAAGAAAGAGAAAATATCTGACGACTATAGTTAACAACAATAGCTAGAGCTATTCCATATTTACTTAATAAGTAGGAGATTTACCCCCTTAATTACATCAATAGCATCCAAAACACAAGATATAGTAAGCTTTTATGAACTTTATTTTTGTATTTTTGCAACTTCAAATTTCAAACGACAATATCAAACGACAACTAATATTAACATTTAAGGAACAATGAAAAAAAGCATCTTAACCTGTATTCTTTTCGCTCTGTGTCTTGTAAACCTACAAGCTCAAGTGGGCATTAACACCTCCACCCCCAACCCCAGTGCCGCACTTGATGTAGTAAGCCCCAATGATAATCAGGGAGTTTTGATTCCCCGAATGACCACTGCACAGAAAATCGCCATTTCCAATCCCGCTCCCGGCTTGCTCGTGTACGATACTACGAGTAAGTGCATCTCGCAGAACGCAGGCACCGGAGCTTCACCCATATGGGTATGCCTTTCTCAGAAAGACAATCAATCGGGCTTTTTTTATATGCCCTCTATCGCAGTGGATGCCTCAACGATAGGAGTAGTTGCCACCCCCTTAGATTTATATGCTGAATACAAGAAACAGTTTTCAAATGTAGCATCCACTGCCCGCAGTGTAGGTTCGCCTGCATCAATCCCCTATTTCCCTGCGGCTACCGACCTCTATTACTACATCACCTATTACGACGATACAACTCTGAAAATAAACAGCATATCTGCTGATGGAAAGGTCTCCTACCAAATACTACAGGAAGCTGATTACAAGTCGTTTATGAATATAGTATTTGTAGTAAAATAATAGAAAAACGACAATGAAAAAAATAATACTTATTTTACTTATTTCGATGTGCTTACCCGCCCTGCTACAGGCACAAAAGGAAATGAACAACTGGGCTTTCGGCGTTAATGCGGGCTTAACATGGAACACCACCCGCAGCATAACCCTGACAGGATTGCTAGGTACAGCTAACGCTACCTTAGCAGGACTGCCGACATCGTTTAAGTCATCCATAAACACCGTCGAAGGTTGCTTCTCCTTATCCGACAACGATGGCAAGTTGCTGTTTTATTCGGATGGAATAACCATCTGGGATACAAACGGCAAGGCAATGCCCGGCAGCTTAAATCCGGCACTTACAGGTCATAGCTCTTCCGCTCAATCGGGTATTATATTCCCCTATCCGGGAAGCACGACTAAATTCGTCGCAGTGACATTGAATATCGGCACAGTCGCAGGCAATACAGCTGCATATTCGGTAGTAGATATGAGCTTAAAAGGAAACGGCACAGTAGCTCTTCCTTTAGGCGATGTGATTACTACACAGAAAAACATAAAACTCCCCAATGGCGTAGGTGCTATCAGTGAGAGTTGTACTGCAACATTGGGGGCGGATGGCTCTTACTGGATTATAGCTCCGGGCAGGGGAAATCCTACCCAATTCAATGCATGGAAGTTTACCGAAGCTGGTATTGCCGCCAATCCGGTTGTCAGTACTACCACTTTTAGCTCATCGATATCCATTGGAGCGTGCGGTTATATCAAGATATCATATGACGGCAAGCATTTTGCATGGGGGCAATATAGTGATGGTGGCTTGGTTGTTGGCGACTTCAACAACGCCACCGGTGTATTTACTAACATAAGAAGAATTGTGCCCGGTGGGACAAGTATCTATGGAATAGAGTTTTCCCCTTCACTGAAATACCTGTATACTGGCGGTTATGCTGCTTCAACTCTCAGTGTCTACGATTTCAATGCTTTACTGGCGGGCACCAGCACCACTCCTCTTAGATTGATAACAACGCTTCCAGGCACTCCATACAATCCACAATTGGGTCCAGATAAAAGACTCTACATTGCGACCTATAGCACCAATTGTATTGTTATTGTAGATAATCCCGATGATGATCCCTCACTTTGGCGAATTTACCAGACCGACAATACGACTTTTCTTCAAAGTGGCACTAATAACCAGATAGGTTTCCCTTCGTTTATGGGTTCGTGGTTTGCAGGGAAAGCAAAACCAAAAAATTTCCAATGTACGGCTAATAGTCACAACTATAGTATCACTGTGGATATGTCGGGGGTAGCCTCTCAACTTCCCGTGAAACTCGAATGGGATTTTGGTGACGGCACAACCAAAGTAACCCAACCCATTGCAGCAGGTACAACTATTTACAAGCAACCTCATACTTATACAAGTACAGGTGTATACACAATAACTATTACACCCATAAAGGCGGATAATACGACTCTGAGTAAAATAAACATGCAAACCAATGTTACAGATTGCCCTATACAGACCAACCCTATAGTTCGTACCAATCTGTATAATTCGCTTCAGCAATAACCATCAAATTGATATTGACGATGAAATTTATATACAAAATAATTTGCTTCCTGCTTTTCATGATCGTAGCTAGCCCTCTTTACAGTCAGATAGGCGTCTATAATGAAACGCCGCAAAGTAGTAGCGCACTTGACATACAGGGTAGCGGGAACTCTCAGGGATTGCTTATTCCTCGTATGACTACCGTTCAGAAAACGTCTATCATCAACCCTGCACCGAGTCTTTTCGTATACGATACCGATAAAAACTGTATCTCACAAAACATCGGTTCGGCATCTGCTCCGCAGTGGACATGTTTGACATTGTTTAACCGCCAGTTCTTTTATATGCCTTCTATTAATATCCCCACTTCCATACTGGGGGCAGCCAGTGTCGATTTGTTTAAGATCTATCAGGATCAGTTTGCCACACCGAAGTATAGTGCAGGCGCACCAACGTCGATTCCGAGGTATGCTTCGGCTGACAATTTGTATTACTATGTCACCTATTACGACCCAAAACTAATAACTATCAATCAGATTACGGCTGCAGGAGTAATGAATTATACGGTTCTCAAAAAAGCCAACTACGACTCGTATATGAATATCGTATTTGTGGTAAAATAGAATAAGGATGAGAAGTCTTTCGCTCTTAAGCGTTTATAAAATAAAAAATGAGAATAGTTTCTAAACTATTCTCATTTTTTTATATATTAATTGGTAATATATTATTTATTTACTCTGAAACACTCGTTACCATTTTTAATAAAATCAACTATCTGATTAGCTGCTGCTATTCCCGCATTTGTATTAGCCTCCGCCGTTTGAGCACCCATTTTTTTAGGTGTAGAAAAGTATCTTCCTGCAAACTTCTCAGCCATCTCTGCATGATTAGAAGGCAGTATATCAGTAACATATTTTACATCAATACGATCTTCCATCAACTTCACAATCTCCGCTTCGTTGATAACTTCCTTGCGAGCAGTGTTTATCAACAATGCTTTTTTAGGCAACTTATTCAACAATTCGTAATTGATCGAATTTTTAGTTTCAGCAGTTGCAGGTATGTGTAACGATACAAATTCGCAAGTAGAATACAATTCTTCAACAGTTTTCACTGCTTTTACTCCTTCTTTTTCGATAGCTTCTGCCGAAAGGAAAGGGTCGAATGCATATACTTCCATATTGAATCCTTTAGCAATACGGGCAACATTACGTCCTACGTTTCCATAGGCGTGAATACCCAGTTTTTTACCTGCTAATTCTGTTCCAGACGTGCCATTATAAAAATTACGCACTGCATATACAGCCAGCCCGAATGCCAATTCGGCTACCGCATTTGCATTTTGTCCGGGAGTATTCATTGCACATACCCCATGAGAGGTTGCAGCTTCCAAATCGATATTATCAAATCCGGCACCGGCACGTACTACTATTTTAAGTTGTTTTGCAGCTTCAAAAACATCATTATCAAAAATATCACTACGGATAATTGCAGCATCTACATTGGCTACAGCATCCAATAGCTGTTGTTTTTCTGTATATTTTTCAAGCAGAACTAATTCATATCCTGCCTGATCTATTACATTCTTGATTCCTTTTACAGCTTCTGAAGCAAAAGGTTTATCAGTTGCTATTAATATCTTTTTACTCATTTTATGTCTTATATAATAAAAGGTCCGTAACTTGCTTATGCGTTTTGTTTTTCAAATTCCTTCATCGCATCTATTAATGCCTGAACTCCTTCAACAGGCATAGCATTATAAATAGAAGCTCTGAATCCTCCAACCGAGCGGTGTCCTTTCAGACCATCAAGACCTTTACTTACTGCAAATTTAGAGAAGTCAGCTTCTTTCTCCTCATGACCTTTTGCCATAACAAAACATACGTTCATTATTGATCGGTCTTCTTTAGCGGCAGTTCCTACGAATAATGGGTTTCTATCTATTTCTGCATATAATAAAGCCGCTTTTTCTTTGTTCTTTTTCTCCATAGCTGGTACTCCGCCGTTAGCTTTTAGCCATCTAAGAGTTTGCATAGCCGCATAAATAGGCACAACCGGAGGTGTATTAAACATCGATTCGTTCTCTATATGTGTTTTATAATCCAACATTGTAGGTATCTTACGAGAAACCTTTCCTAAGATTTCGTCTTTTACAATAACAAATGTCAGACCTGCCGGAGCCAGATTTTTTTGTGCACCGCCATAAATAAGACCATATTTAGATACATCAATTACTCGTGAAAATATATCAGAAGACATATCAGCAATTAAAGGTACCGGCGAATCCAGATCAGTGTGTAATTCTGTTCCGAAGATAGTGTTGTTGGTTGTAATGTGGAAATAATCCGCATCAGCAGGAATCGTATAATCTTTTGGTATATATGAAAAATTGTCAGCCTTAGAGCTTGCAACTTCAATAACTTCTCCAAATAATTTCGCTTCTTTCTGAGCTTTACTAGCCCATGTTCCTGTATTGAGATAGGCTGCTTTTTTCTCTAAAAGATTAAAAGGAACCATGCAGAATTGCAAACTGGCACCTCCACCTAAAAATATAACAGAATAGCCTTCAGGTACATTCAATAATTCTTTAAACAATGCTATAGTTTCATCCATTACAGCGATAAAATCTTTACCTCTGTGGCTAACTTCCATAAGAGATAATGTGGACGAATTGAAATCTAAAATAGCCTTTGCTGTTTCTTCGATTGTTTGTTGTGGTAAAATAGAGGGACCTGCGCTAAAATTGATTTTTTTCATATTTGCAAGAATTTGAATCGTTCTTTTCCATTATGGTTTTACAATTCTCCAAATTTAATAAATATATTTGAAAATGGCACTGTTAAAATAAAATTGGTCTGCATTTCCACACGTTTTATTTCTTTATGTCATTAAAATTATACACTTTACGATCGACATGATAAAGAGTTAATCCATCTTTACGTGCTTGTTCTATATTTTTTTCAGATATCGCATAACCAATACTCTGAGCGAATACATTTATAAAATTTACGGAATTGAACAAACCATCATTTAAATAAGGAGTTATAATTCCGCTTATATCTAAGTTGTCATTTACGGGAATAACAATAAATGGAATTAAGAACTGTTCAATTCCATGATTCAAAAACCCATGCCCTAAATGTATTATTTCTCCATGATCCGAATAATAATAAATTAAAGCGGATGCTGAGTCGTTTCGATTCAAAACGCTATTGTATAATTTCTCCAGCACTCTATCTGTATGAGAAATGCTTCGATCATACATCAGTGGATCTTTATTACTTTCATTATAATATTTATCTATTCTTTTATCTATCTCATCGCTCTTATTGGGATAATTTAGATGACTCCCTTTGAGATGAATAAAAAATGCCTGGTATTTACTTCTGTCATATAGGCTATCAACAATCGGTATCAAATCTAAGTCATCCTTACTATAATTATGAAATTCCGAATAGACAGCAGATGCAGCTATTAGTCCATTAGAACTATCATATGCACCCACCTTGTCCTGATTGGATATCCAATAAGTTTCATAGCCCGCTAGGTTTGCCAGTTCCAGAGCATTAAAGTTTTCAAAAAAAGGTTGCTGATTTGTAGGCACTGCAAAACTAAGTGACATTTTCACGGCATCACGTGTTTGAGCAGCAGGCGAAAAAGCATCGATATTATACAAGCTCCGATCTCGCTTCATAGAGTCTAACCAGGGTGTTGTTGGTATATTATAACCGTACAGGCTATAATGGGTACTAAGCGAACTTTCTCCAATCAAAACATAGACTGTCTGAGGCGTTTTTTTTTCTGCCTCAAGCTTAACTCCATCAGGTAAAACCCTTTTCATATCTACAAATTCATTGAATTTTCTAACCTCATCCCAGTAGGCAATACCTGCCACCAAAGGACCATATACTAATGGCAATTTATGACTTGTTTTCTCTTGTATAAAATAAAGTGGGTCTTGTGTAAAAATAGTTTTACGTTGTTCCAGAATAAAAGCGTCCCTCACGACAAGTATTGAAGGTAAAACAATTACACAAACAGTCAAAATCGACAGAAAAACCCAACCACTCAACTTACATTTTATTAACTCCTTTGATGTTCGAAAAAATAAGAAAAATGTAATTAGTGAGACAGGCAGAGCATAAGAAGAGAGTCGTATCAAAACATCTGTAGCCTCCACAGCATTAGTTTCGAACATAGAAGCTATAACTCCAAAAGTTATCCTTGAGTCAAAAGCTAAAAGATGAGTTATTTCGATGGTTAACAAAAGAGTGAATAGTAAGACAAACAGTATCCGTACTTTAGGAATACGAGAAATTAAATAGAGTATTGATATAATTGCTAAGACATTAATAAAAGCCCAGAAAGCAAAATAAACACTTACCAGTTTCAAAAAAAATGCAAAATCGCCAAATGGTGCATATATACAGCAACAAAACAATAAAATAGCAGTTAATAAGGTTGCAGGATATTTCAACAGAAAGTCTTTGGCTTTAGTTAGCATGTTCCTATAATTTAATTGTATACTTTGCATATAGTATAATTTATACTCTAATTACTTTAGTTCTTTAAACAGATAAGGTCTACCATCAACATGATAGTAATAAAGTCCGTCGTTTTTTGCTTCATCAATTACCTTCTCTGAAATAATATAACCAATTGCCTCAGAAAATATATAGCTAAAATTAGTTGTATTTAATCTTCCATCAGTAATATATTTACTAATTACCTTATCGATATCAATTTCATAATTATAAGGTATCACCACAAAAGGTACAAGAAACTGATTTATATTATCCTCTGAGAATCCGTGTCCTTTATTTATTATTTCACCATGATCGGAAAAATAAAATATCAGAGATGAAATGTCGTCTGCCTCCCTCACAAAATTATCATATAAAGACTTGAGGACTTTATCTGTGTGGTGAATACTTCGGTCATATTCTATAGTTTCACTTGCATTATCAGGTAATGCTAGAGAATCTTTATTATCATATTTATCTGTATATTCCAGATGGCTTCCTTTGAGATGAATAAAAAAAATCTGCTTGATATTCGGGTTATAAAAACTCTTAACGGTACTGAGCAATTCCAAATCATCCTTTAAGAAGTTGTAGTAAATTGCAGTCTTAGCATAAGATGCAATTAATCCGACATAGCTATCGTGCATTCCTATTTTATCCTGATTCGATATCCAGTAAGATTCATAGCCGGCATCATTAGCCAAAGTTATTATATTTTTATTCTCAGCAAAGGGTATTCTATTTAATGGTGTTGCAAAGCTTAGCGATAAACACAAAGCATCTCTGGTTATTGATGCCGGAGAAACAGCATTATAATAATGTAATAAGCTATCATTTTTCAGGCTATCCAGAAAAGGAGTTGTTGGTAAATCATAACCATATAAACTATAATGTGTTCGTAAAGAACTTTCTCCTATAACTACAAATAGCGTGTTAGGAGTCTTTGAAGAAACGGACAAATTTAAACCTATCGGCAGACTCTTGGGTTTAGCCAGGTCAGATTTAAATCGCGACATTTCCTGATAATAAGCTACCGAAGCAAAGCCCATATTGGTAAGTAAAGGAAAACGAATTCCTAGCAGAGATTGAAAATGCATAAGGTAAGAAATGTCCAATTCGCTCATCACCTTTACTTTCTGAGACTTATCCATTAACATATAACCTGTGCCATAACCTACTCCTAAACTTGCTACGATAAGTAGAATAGAAATTAAAACATATGGCTTTTTGGTTTTCAGTTCTCTGTACGTTAGCCACAAAATAATACTCGTAATGACCAATAAAGGTAGTGATATAAAAGAATACATTCGGATTGCACCCAAAGCTTCGTGCCTGTTTGTCTCCATAATAGAAGCAAACATTCCCATCGTTATTTGAGTAGAGAAAGCAATAGCGAGAGTTGCTTCTACAGTTAGAAGAATTGCTAACAGCAGTACAAATACAATACCAACTTTTCTGATATGCAAAATCAGATTCAAAAGAGAGAATACAACAATAGCATTCAATAAAGCATAGACCAAGCTGGTTGAGTAAACAAATAAGTTAAAAGGCTGAAATAATGGATTCCAACCAATAAACACTATTCTTAAATAGAAAGCCAATAAAATAAGATAGAGAAAACAAAGAAGCGAAAACTTGTACTCCTTTAATACTCTACTTAATCTTATAACACATAGTGATACTTTCAATTTTCCAAATTATTTCTTTATATCATTAAAATTATACACTTTACGGTCGACATGGTAGTAGTAAGGTCCATCACTTTTAGCTCTGTCAGCAAATTCATCTGATAATGAATAACCAATACTTTGAGCAAAAATATTTATAAAATTCACACTATTGAACTCCCCGTTATTCAGATAACGGTTTATCATGTCCTGCCAACTAAATTGGAAATTATGCGGAATTGCTATAAACGGAATTAAGAACTGCTCAATTCCATGATTCAAAAATCCATGTCCTGTTTCAATTATTTCGCCATGATCTGAATAATAATATACTAATGAGGATGTGGAATCTTTTCTACTTACGATATTATCATATAAAGATTTTACGACTCTATCGGTATGATGGATCGTTTTATCATATGAAAGAAATCCTTTGCGATCTTCCGGAAATGACTTTGCCAGTACATCGTCTCTCTCATCACTTTTATCGGGATATGGTAGATGGCTGCCTTTCAGATGAATAAAAAACACTTGATGCTTTTCTTTATTGTATAAACTATCAACAATATTGATTAATTCAAGATCATCTTTTTTATAATTATGGAATTCAATATGATTGGCACTTGACGCTATAAGACCTATATTACTATCATAAACACCCAACTTGTCTTGATTGGATATCCAATATGTACTATAGCCTGCCAGATTTGCCAACTCTACAGCATTGTTGTTTTCATAAAAAAGATTCTGATTATTAGGGGTCGCAAAACTTAATGTCATTTTAATTGCATCCCGTGTTAAACTCGCCGGAGACACAGCATCTTCTTTATATAATTGTTGCTCCCGATACATTGAATCCAAAAAAGGAGTCGTAGGGATATCGTATCCATATAAGCTATAATGAGTTCTTAATGAGCTTTCTCCAACTAAAACATACACAGTTTGAGGCATTCCTTCCAATCCTTTAAACTCTACACCTTCGGGCAAAACTCGTTCTTTATCTGCAAATTGGTTCATTTTCCGAGTCTCCTCCAAATATGCAGCAGTAATAAGCAGACTACCATACCCGATTGGGTAGCGATAGCCGATAACCTCTTGTATAACAAATAAAGGGTACTCTCTAAAAGTATTTTTACGATGATCCGACCTTTGAACATCTTTCATTACCAATGCTATAGGTAAGACAATTGCACAAATAAGAGCTAAAGCCACAAATACGCTAACCTTCAATCTGCTTTTCTTCAATTCTCTGGTCATGCAATATAAACAGACAACACATGATAAGAAAACAGGTACACCATATAGCAAAAGATGCCCGGCCATTCCCATCGCCTCTGTTCTATTTGTCTCGAACATTGAAGCAACTCCGCCAAACATAATCCTTGTCCCATAAGCCATCAAATGGGTAGTGTCAACAGTTAAAACTAATGATAAGATTATTAAGAATATGATACCAAACCTCGGTATCTTCGAAATTAAAAATACGACCGAAAATAATAGAATTACATTCACTAAAGCCCAAAAAATATGGGCTAAACTTATTTTCGCAGCATACTCAGGGCAATCAAATGTTGCGTACAGAGAGCATAAAAAAAACAGAATAGTAGTTAGTAACGTAGCCGGATATTTTAGATAAAGTTCTTTGGCTCGGGTTAGCATGTTTTTATATTTTAAGTAAAAGCCGAAATTTAATATCTTACCTTAAAAGTCATTACTTACAAGTATAGTTAGTTATATTTAAATAGACAAACAACGTTTGGAGAAGCCAACAAATAGGTCTGAAACGTTATCAATATTCAATCTTATCATCTTTCTCTTCCCACATTCTGAAAGCAGACAAAGCCTCGTCATGTAATATTTGAGATGCAGGAATACTTCTCAATTCAGGTTTTAATTCAATTTGCTCGTAGATAAATGAATCATCAAAACCTATATTCTTCGCATCTTCTTTACAACACCCGTAGTATATACGATCGATACGTGCCCAATATATAGCAGATAAGCACATAGGGCAAGGTTCGCAAGAAGTATATATTTCGCATCCGTTTAGCTCAAATGTATTAAGCTCTTTACAAGCCTTGCGGATAGTAGTTACTTCTGCATGAGCCGTAGGATCATTATCTAAAGTTACACAATTGGAACCTTCGGCAACAATTTTACCGTCTTTTACGATTACAGCCCCAAAAGGACCACCTCCATTTTTCACACTGTTTTCGGCCAATTCAATGGCTCGTAGCATATATTTTGTATCCATATACTTTAATTAAGGTCTGAGACCTTTTTATTTACTTTAATTTATTAAACAAATAGGCTCTGCCATCTACATGATAAATATATCGTCCTTCTTTCAGTCCTGCATCAATCAGATTCCGGGAAACTTTATAACCCAATATTTCAGCTAAAATATAAACTGAATTTACATTATTTATTACATTTAGCTGAGGCTGCATATATTGATTCACAATTGAATCGATCGCTATTTCCGTATTATTATTTATAACCACTAAAGGGATTTCGAACTGCTCTATACCCTCATTAATCAATCCATGTCCTTTTCCTATACTTTCTCCGTGATCCGAGAAGTAATAAATAATAGATTGTTTATCATTTTTAATACTATAATCATATATTTCCTTGAGTACGCGATCCGTGTAATGTATTGTTCTGTCGTACTTTGTAACATTAACAGTATTATGCAACGGAATAGCTTTCTCGGCAATGCTATCCGACCGGTATTCATACGGCATATGACTTCCTGCCAAATGCAATATTATAAATTGTTTTGTTGAAGGCTTACTGTATGAATCTAATTCTTTTATTAAATCTAAATCGTTGCGATATAATTCATGCTTCGTCTGAAAGAATGTTTTATCAGCCGATGAAGCTAACATTCCGGTATAGTTATCGAACGACCCGACCCTTTCCTGATTCGAAATCCAAACAGTTTCATATCCCTGATCTTTGGCCAATTCAATTATATTTTTTTTAGTAAAAAAGGCATCTTGATCTAACGGAGTTCCGAATGACAAAGAAAAACGGATTGCATCACGTGTTAGCGGAGCAGGCGATATGGCATTATAATAATGTAGCTGATCTGTATTATTTTTTAAACTATCCAGAAAAGGGGTTGTTTCAACATCATACCCATATAAAGAATAATGCCCCCTGAAAGAGCTTTCTCCAATCACCAGATAAATCCTTTCGACTACCTGTGCCGTACTGTCCGGCGAAAGACCTTCCGGTATTTCCTTGTGTGAGGACAACAGGTTGTTTATCTTGATTCTCTCTGTGAAATAAGCTACATATATTGCGATATCATTATAAACAACAGGAAACTTAGAAGAAATAACGGTTTGCGACCACAACAGCGGATTATTAGCATACAAAGCTTGAATTTGAACATCTTTATCTCTTGACAAATTAACGAAAAGATAGACAGGTATCAACACAAACGTAATTCCGATAAAAGCACCTATAGCATAAATTCGTTTGAGATTGTTTCTCTTCAGCTCACCCAACATCTTAACGACAAGAAAGATTACGATTAAGAGAACAGGAACAATCCATATATACAACTCTCCGAACATCTCTTTAGATTCTTTAGGAGTAGTTTCCATAATGGAGGATAAGATTCCCACATACATGGACGATGAATATAATAGATAATAAACAATGTCTGAAGTAATAAAAATCACCAGAATTGAAGATACTAAGAATGTATACTTCGTTTTAGCCAGTATATTAAATAAGAAGAACAGAGATGCAATATTTATTACTGCAAAAAACATCTTCCCATTGAGCAAATAACTCAAGACCAATAGAGGGATAAATGTAAGAAATGAATATTTATAGTTCTTAATATACCCTAGAAACTTAGTCCATAACCCCATTAACATTACCTATGTTTAAGCTCTTTATTTATTTTCTCTATATAATCCAATATTTCATCACCACCAATGCGATGTTCCGATGAGGTGATAAATATAGGAGGTAACTCATCCCATGTTTCCTGTAATTTATCGGTATACTTAGCCAGATTTTCTTTGACTTTAGACTTACTCAATTTATCTATTTTAGTGAAGATTATGGCAAATGGAATTTCATTTTCTCCCAGCCACTCCATAAACTCCATATCTATTAACTGGGGTTCATGTCGGCAATCCAGCAACAGAAACAAATTAGTAAGATCATCCCTGTTAAGAATATAATCCTCTATTATTATACGGATGGTCTCCCTACCCTCTTTACCTCTCTGCGCATAACCATATCCGGGAAGATCGACAAGATACCATTCATCGTTTATTATAAAATGATTTATCAACTGAGTCTTACCGGGTTTTGACGATGTCATCGCCAAACCTTTATGGTTGGTAACCATATTTATAAGAGAAGATTTCCCTACATTAGACCGGCCAATGAATGCATATTCGGGCTTGCCATCTGTGGGACATTGTTTATAATCGGTATTGCTTATTACGAACTTAGCGTCTTTTATAATCATCTTTTACTTTTTGAGTATAGTGCAAATGTACAACACTTGAGTCTATATCACAAGATTTTACCTAACATGTTTCAATGACCTGATTAAACTTACCAAGAGCGTAATACTCAAACCAAACATGGAAACAACCGCATAAGAATATCTTAAATTCGTGAGTTCGGCTATATATCCGATAATGGGAGGCCCCAGTAAAAAGCCGAAAAAACTTACACTCGAAACGATAGTCAAGGCAATACTGGGCGATCCTTTTGTATTCCGTCCTGCTATGCTATATATGGTAGGAACAATACTCGAAATACCAAAACCGACAATCATAAAGCCGATAGCAGCGGGAATCAGATAAGGGAATATCACAGAAATCATCAATCCTGTAAAAATCAACAACCCTCCCAACTGCAAGACTCTTTTCTTTCCGATTCTCACAGATAATTTATCAGTCAGAAATCGTCCTATAGCCATTGTAGTCATTACAATAGTAAATCCCATAACGGTAATCATTTCGGGAGCGTGTACCACTTCTTTAAAATAAACTCCGCTCCAATCGAACATAGCTCCTTCCGAGCACATCCCGAAGAATCCTATTAGCCCCAATTGGACGAGTAATAATTCGGGCTTTTTAAAAATCGTCTCCTTTTGTCCCTTATCTATTTTCGGAGGATCGGGAATCAAATCTTTCAATCTGAGAGCCATTAAGCCAAGCATCAATACTGCAATTATAGTAAAATGAATATAGGGTTCGATTTTAAACGGTGCAATAGAAAGGGCAAAAACGGAACTTAGGGCACAAGCAAAACTCCATCCACCATGAAAAGAAGACATTATAGGTCTGCCATAAATTTCCTCCATCCGTAAACCTTGTGTATTAACTCCGATATTCAAGAAGTTAGAACATAATCCGAAGAAAAACAAACTAATAAAAAGCATGATTGCATTAGCCGCAAGTCCTAATGTTACCAGAACACAGCAATAAAGCACCATCGAAATAGCCAGCATACGTATGCTGCCATACTTGGCAATCCAAGTGCCCGATATAGGCATTGCTGCCAGTTGCCCTAAAGCCGGAGCAAATAAAACTGTCCCCAGAGCTGCTTCACTCATAGAGAGTGATGTTTTGATATCCGGAATACGGCTTGCCCAACTGGCAAAACCGAGTCCTTGAATAAAATAAAAAGACAGGATAGCTAAACGTGCACGCCGCTTTGTGGATTTCAGCACGTATTCATATTGTGACATATTTAACGGATTCGATGTTTGAAGTTACAAAATTAGAATACTTTTGGTCGATATGAAACTTAGTAGCTAATATATTTTGTAATTTTAAGGTCGTAGTTTTTAAGGTCGCAGAGCTTGAGTAATATAACGAATCTATGGGTAAGGTTCTGCCTTGCCCATACCAAGAGATATTACATTAATTGCCATTGACTACTTAAATTCTTTCTTTTACTTAAAAACAGGAATTATGTCTGAAAAATTAGTTGAAATTGTTACCGGGAAGGTCAAGAAATATCACAATGATACAGTAGGTCACTATAAACACCTGCATAAGCACCCCGAACTTTCTTTTGAAGAAGAGAATACCTCATTATATATAGAGAAGCAATTACAGGAATGGGGAGTCGAATATCGGAATAAGATTGGAGGTTATGGAATTTTAGCCTGCATTAAAGGCTCCAAGCCCTCATCCAAAACAATTGCATTGCGTGCAGATATGGATGCCTTGCCCATAACAGAGGAAAATGACATTGATTTTAAATCGAAAAGCGAAGGCGTTATGCATGCTTGTGGACACGATACCCACACAGCAAGCTTACTTGGTGCGGTAAAAATTATTAACGAAATGAAGGATCAGTTTGCCGGAACAATCCTTTTTATCTTTCAACCCGGAGAGGAGAAACACCCCGGAGGAGCCAGCCTTATGCTAAAAGACGGCATATTTGACACTTATAAACCCGATATTATTATTGGACAACATGCTTATATTGACTATCCTGTAGGAACGGTGGGGTTTGAACCCGGTACCGTTATGGCTTCGGCGGACGAAGTGCATATACAAATAACCGGAAATGGTGGGCATGGGGCTATCCCCCAAGACCTTAACGACACCGTATTGGCTGCATCACAATTAGTTGTTGCCATGCAACAAGTAGTTAGCAGACGCTCAAATCCGTTCAAGCCATGTGTTCTCTCTTTCGGAAAGTTCATTGCAAACGGGGCAACAAATATTATACCCAACATGGTTACTCTTGCAGGATCACTTCGTTGTATGGACGAAGAAGAAAGAACCAAATTGAAACCAATCATACGAGATATTGCTATTCATACAGCCAAAGCCTATGGCTGTGAATGCCACATAGAAGTGTATGATGGCTACCCTTGTACGTATAACGATGAAGAAGTTACGCGGATGGCAAAAACTTTTGCTATAGAATATTTAGGAGAAGATAAAGTTAGAGGTTTACCGAAGCGAATGACTGCCGAAGATTTCGGATTTTTCTCCCAACTTTATCCTACTACTTTTTACAGATATGGAGTTATTGGCAATCAAAAAAAATGCACAGGTTTACACACCCCTACTTTTCTGATCGATGAGGAAGCTCTTAAAACGTCGGTAGGTACTATAACCTATTTAGCCCTCAAATATTGTCAGCTTTAAAATAGAAAAAACCATCTCCCTCTTCTTCACTTGAGCTGTTTCAAGTTTCGAAGTAGGGAGATAATCTTTCTCGATAAGGTTATACCTGCCGTCGTCAATACTGTTTAACTTATAAAATACATAATTTATTTATAATATGACAGGATATAACCCGATCTTTCAACACTCTCTTATTATAAACACAACTTTATTCAAATACATTTGTCTGAGAAATATTCAGAGCCCAAGCAGCCACATTCACCTGAGCATTTAATGATGACGGAGATTCAGAACTAAACGGATTACTTGTACCAAGACCTTTCACTACAGTTTTTACACTATAAGTATTGTTACGTTTAATATAAGTGTGACCATCTGTTGCCCCTGTAACTGTAGAAGACGTTCCTTCTTTATTAATAATTACAGGAAAATAAGTATATCCGTTTGCATCTACACGTCCGGGAATATTACTTACATATACATTGCTTCGTTTTACTTTTGCCCGTATTACCAAAATAGTCGGATAATTCATTACACTATTTACCGGTTGATTTTCATATAGGTAAAAATAGGTATTATTATTGCCGGCAACTGTAGTCAAGAAGTTGTCCGCTCCCGATAAAACTGTACTTTCTGATGGAAACAAATCACCTGATCCGGCAAGACCTTCGTAGTAGGAAGAAGGAGCCGACACAGATGTCGCTGAAACAATAAAAGAGTTTTTTGCAGCATTTAACACAAATGCAGTTTGATCTTCAAAAGTATATTCACTACTTTGCCATTGCATATCTTCTATTTTCACACGGGAAACCAATCTGGTTAATGAATAAGAGTGAGGAGCAAGAGATGTACCATCTGTAACACCTGATGCATATCCAATATAGTTTTTTCCGGGAAGAATAGTTACATCTGCTAAATCTGTAGACATAATCAGACGGCCATTGTCTTTTTCATTTTTCAAATCTGCTGATACCTTTTTCAAATCATCTAATGTTTTAATCAAAGATGCATCACCTGCATAATTTGCCAATACAAAAATCTTTTTCGCTCCACTAGTCACAGCGATATTATCCACTTTAGTGATTGTGTTAACTGAACTTGTTGCTGGTTTATACGCTTCAAGAGAACCATCTGCATTGAAAACAAACGCATCTAATTTAAGCACCTTCTCTTCTTGAGTTGGACTTCCCGACGATCTTGTTCCAAGATCGTCCGATCCTGCAATTTGCAAACTAATACTAGCCGACTTTACCGAGATCATTGGACTGGCTTCTACACTATCTTCTGATTTTTCGCATGACATTGTCATTAATGCAATACTTCCTAAAAGGAATAAGTTTTTTAATTTCATTTTAATTTTATCTTGTAATTATTTGTTGTTGACTTACACAAAGCCTTTTAATTGTTTTTTTCTTTTCGAATAGTATATAAAATGTAGCATACAGATTAGCAAAATCACGATTAGAGAATGTTCTGCTGGAGAACCGACTGACCGTGGGTCGGTCGTACTCATTCTAAGCTCCTTATAAAACCGATCTCTTTCGCTTTGATTACTTTTATCCTTATTGATGTTAGACCAGAAATTGCTGAAATAATCAGAGAACATATAACCTTTGAAAATATTATAGTTGGGTAAATGATTAAACATTTCAATAAGATAAGAAAAGCTTGACCAAGTGCCTGTCCAGTAAGGATTATCCATATATCCTGTTTCTACCTCGAAATATGATTCAATTCGTTGAACATACATTTCATTATTACTATAATCATTATTGGGATTATTGGGATTCGTATATCCATTTCCATGATCATATCGTGTGTATTTAGGGCTTATTTCCTGCTCGTAATAAAGCTCACTGGGTAGTTGCTGTGCAACACTAAATAGTGTAATCAACATGAACGGGAATAACACGCTTATTTTTTTCATTAGATCTTATTTAGATAAAGGCGATTCATCTTTTTTCTTTCTTTATGAATAATACGTGCAACGTATAGTACAACGAATACAATCAGAGGGGCCCATGCATCACCTACAGGAGAATCGACCGCTCCTAACTCCGGAGCATTATCATCATCGTTCGGATTATAGCCTGCATAGGCTGTAGTATTTGACACAGTAGTCTCTGTTTCTATTTGGTTCATTGTTTCGGAAGATGGCAACTCATTATTAAATGGGGTTGCTGTCTCTGAAGATACATTGGGATCCAAACTATTTGTATAATCAGATATAGCCATGATTTTTGTTATTTAATTTCCTTTTTTCTATTTAGAGAACCAGTTTGAAAGACTTTGAAGCTTCCGTTGTTTTTGCTTTCAGCAAATAGAAACCTTTGCCCACTACCCCCTCATTAATTAAATATGTATTATCATGGATTTTATCTTTTCTGAATACTACGCGTCCCATAGTATCAAATAACTCCACCTGCTCCAATTCTGAATGAGCAGACTCGATTTGGATACCATTCGTCAGGGTCATACTGATTTCATCGCCCTCTGAAGTTTCCTTCTCAATGCCTGTTGTCGATCTTCGTCTTAATTCAATAGTGAAGCGATCTTCGAGATTTTTACCGGATGTTTTGTCGAAGGACACAGATGATGTTTTTCGTAAATCATACTCTTTTTTTTGTTGTTTATCTATTAATATGACATCAGAATAGGCTGTGAATGTTTCTATTCCTTTGATTGTGATTGTTGCTGTTCCTGTTTTTCCGGTACGGATTCCAATGGGAATAATAGTGTTTTTATCGTCATTACCTATGAGGTTAATCTCCAAAGCCTCCGTTTCGTCAGCTATTGTATATATCTCAGGAATGTCTGTTCCCGGTGAAAACAATTTCTTGATATCCTCTCCTGCTGCATATCTTAATGAAGCTCCTTTACGGGCTGCCAATATGGTTTGACTCTGAGTATTATTCATTGTCAAGCTTATATAAATGACATCACTTATTGCCTGAATTTGTGATCTTAATTCTACATTAACTCCGGTTTTTGCAACAGATATATTCTGTGGTTTAAAAACAATTGAGCTTTTACCCGGCTTAGTTTCAACAAAGAACGATTGCATCGGAGGGATAAATTGTGACAAACCTTCTACTGATGTTTCTGTTGAAAGACCACCCAAACCACTCCACATTTCGGAGCTGCCGGCAGCTACATAGGCATAAAATTTATTTCCATCCCAAATTCTGTAATAGCCATATATATTATTAGCATTGTCTTCCACAAATTTTGCAAAATCGATATGCGACATAAACGGATTACCTACAATATTAGTCGTCCCTGCTGCTACTGCTACAGTTGAAGCTCCATTAGAGAACGATTCTTCAAAAAGAAACCTGTATCTGTTATTCTTTTGCTGTGCTGATAGCTTATCATGGCTGACTGACCATACTGAATCATTTGGAATACTAGCAACATCTCCTCTATCCAGATTTGAGACAGGAGTTAACCACTTACCGGTAGTTTTATCGTGATAACTATAAGATACGTCATTCCCATTAGCCAATCTGCGAGGGAATTTATAAGGCGTACCCGTAGGAAAGCTTGTGTCGTTGTAGCTAAAACCATTTGCTTTTCCGTTCACCCACAGAGCAAAACCCTTTCCTGTACGTAGATCTTCTTCAAGTTTTGCAAAAGGCTTAGAAAAATCTCCGACGGAATACCCTGTACGTCCATCCGGATTTTTACTGCTTGCAACATTAAAATACATCATAAATATTTTAGGAGACTCCGCATTAGTCCATGTCATATCTCCATGATAATCGGCAGAATACATATATCGCAACGGATCCGACAGCATATACCATCTATTACGCTCGGGATTCAACTCCACAAATGCTTTTCTATAAAGAAGTTGTTGTATTTGTCCGACAGTAGCACCATTCTTAAACGTAATATCCCTGCAAGCATCACCTGCCACTAAAGTGGGATACGTAGCTGCATTTTCTGCTATCGTTACATCGGTACACCAGATAGGAGAACCCGTTCCTGTTGGCGATTCCCAATTGGCCGAATCGCTCCACAAAGTAGTTGTCGATGCCTTTTTCCATGTAACAGCAGCAGGATGTACAGTCATGCTGAATGTTTTCACAACACCTCCCTTTTCGTCTTTGACAGTATATTCGAAAGTTCCCGAGACAGTTTCTACAAATTCCAACTTATAATTAACATCGAAAGTCCCTTTCTTCTCAGTACCTCTGTATAACGAATAGTTTATTCCATCTGACATATTTGTTCCTGATAAGGAAACTTTAATAGAGCATAAAGTACATGAAGCATCATACTTAACAGCAATAACCGGAACTGCTTTTTCTTTGACTGTTATCTTTATTTTTGCAGAAGCCTGACCCGCTGTATTTTCGGCAATAACATAAGTAATATCGGGAACAGTAAACGGCATATTTAAACCAGGAACCGAGATGAAAAGAAAAGTTCCATTTTGATTGAGAGTTATAGTTCCAACTAAAACATTGTCCTTATATATCTTAGCTGTTGTTCCTGCTGCATATTTAGTTCCGTTTATTTCGTATTCAACAACCGCAAGAGCATCACCCACATTACCCGGAGCATCATTAGTTAACACATTTCCTTCGAGATTTGTAGCCGGTAATGTTGTATAAACATCATCCCGGGCTACGGGATTAACTACAACTAAACAGTTGTCAACTTTAGTAAGTGCTATTTCATTAGAATACATACGGCATTCGCCTGTTGTCTTGGTATATACCGACAATCTGTATACACCGGCGGCATTAGCCGTATAAAAGTTTTGAGTTGCTCCTGATACATCTTTATACGTATTTCCATTTTTTATTTGCCACTGAAAAGTATAAGAAGCAGCAGGAAAAGCTTCAGGAGTAGAAACTGTTAATGTATAAGTTCCTTTAGAACAATTGCTCATTGAAGTTTTAATTTGAGGAATAATCGCTTTCATACTCAAATTATCGAGAGCCAGATCGTTACCGACACCACCGCTTACATTATTTCGGAAAGCTATATATACTTTTTTAACACCACATGGAACCACATAATCGAAATAAGTATTCTCCCACACTCCGACTTTCGACAT
This sequence comes from Indolivaga alginatilytica, assembly GCF_003201355.1. GTDB lineage: Bacteria > Bacteroidota > Bacteroidia > Bacteroidales > Dysgonomonadaceae > Dysgonomonas_A > Dysgonomonas_A alginatilytica. Next base: position 69,005 of record NZ_QICL01000014.1, on the reverse strand, counting down.
TGTAATAGTCTTAATTGCTTTAGCTGTAGAAAGTTTGGTGGGGTCACTATCAATAACAAGAGCTACAGAAGGAGCAGCACCCGTGTTATTTAACTGAGCCAAATCGAGGCCCATACGGTATGCCTGTCCCGATTCAACTTGAACTTCTTGGCTATAAAAGACCTTCTTCGAATCCTCATCCGCATTTACAACCATAAAGTAATTGCGTGGATTTTGTAAGTCGGTTTCATAACGATCGTACAATGTTATAGGCCAAGGCTTATCGCTTAATGATGGCAAATGATACATACCACTAGTGGAAGTCGCAATAATATAGTATCCGTTATTAGGAGCATGAGGCACTATTTGCCATGAATTTTTATTCGATTTGTCAGGTAAGGTATTAGCATAACCGGAGTACCAAGTCTCAGTTAATCCCCACTTATAAGATGTTTTAGCTCCATCGACTTCGGTCAAAGGCTTACCGAATGTTGCATTAGGATTGATAGGAACCTCTTTCAGAATATTATTATTAAAAACAGTATGTGCCGGCTGATAATAAGTGCCCAATTTTGTAGCATCAAGCAATGGATATATATTTTCTCCTACCCCATTATCTCCGTTTTTTCCTCTGGAGTCAACGGTTCCAAAATTTCCTTGTAGTACTTTCTCCGGCCCATATACTTGGGCAGAAGCAAAAAATGTAAAGATTGTAAAGAAATAAGCGAAAAAAGAGCATTTGTTAACAGCAACTTTAGTAATCCTCTCTATTTTCATAAAAAAATTCTATTTGTTTGTTTCATTTATCGCAAAAAGAGCAATCACGATAATTTTAGCAGTTATTAAGCCGCGTTGTGTTTAAAGTCGTTAATTTCAGTAATTAGCGCAACAATTCTAGAGACTAAATCTTAAAAGATTGACAAACAATCCAGTAAATTGATTCAGCAAGGCACAGAGGAAGCATTCAACGTTAAAAAATTAACACTGACATTCCATTTACTTAATACATAATTTAGGAGTTCTAATTCAAGCGATCTTTTACTATAAGTAACATAATTTAAAATTCAGATTGATTATCTATATTAATTAATTTCTCTATGTTCTTTTTACCACGACTTTAGCATCACTGCCTACTATAGCCTCACGAGGAGGCTAATATCGAGAAGTCATTTAAGTTCTGACACTTAATAAATTTGTGATTTTTAACAACAACTTTTTACTTGAAAACTTTAACGTTGAAGGAAAGAAATTCATTTCTGCACATCTTTCTTTTTTTAATAACATACCTTTTGATTTATTATTTTCCGGGGAGTAAAATTATATATTAATCACTGAAGTTGTTTACTAAATTTCGTGTATTTACTATATTTATAGCAACCAATTTCAAAAAATATCGCACGCTTATTTACGAAAAAGGAGTATTTGATTAACAAACAACCCTAAACAGACACAAAATCACTAAAAACAGACTCGGAAAAGGAAAATAGACATCTTTTAATAGAATACCCACAAAAAAGAAAATTATAATTAAATTATAAAAAAAGGAGAATTATAATCAAAATTTAATCACGTCCAATATTCGAGACGGCAACTCTTTGCTTTCTAAAGAAAGCAAACCTATCCACCTCTCCACTCTGCGTTATCAAAGTAGAACAACGTTTCAGAGATTCGATCCAGTCCCTTTGTGCATCGGAAACCTTAGAGTTTTGAGAATCCAACCCATTCACAGCTAACACCCTAAGGTGAGAATAACCAACTATATCAGATTCAATATGAGAGTGAGACGCTTCTAAATCGACATTAGCTAAATAAATCGACACCTTTGTACCAGTCTTATACATGCCAGATATCGAAATCGTTTCCAATTCATTTATCAACTCAAAAAGATCACTTTTCAACTGCTCAAGCTCCTCCGGCATTATTAGATTTAATTTAAAAAAATAATTTATATCCTTAATTATCGAATTAAATATATCGCGGTCAAGGATAAACACAGCCTTTTGAATACTCCTGCTTTCTTCAATAAAAGCCACCTGCATATCCAAAACCTCCTGCGTAATATTTAATTCGGAAAAAGAAACATACGATTGCATATTATTGGCTTGATAAAACCATCGATAAAGACGAAACTTTGCTAGATTTTCAAAAGGTAAATAAAAAGAATAAGGCAATGTATTAAAGGCAAAACGAGCTTTCAATTGTTTTTGATCCCGCATTTTACGAAAGAAGTGAATATACTCGCCCAGCTTCAGACAATAATCTTCGATCAGATTATCGATATCCAACATATTAAGATGAAATACTGCTCGCTCTTGGTTTTTCACACCAATAATAGCATCTAATGAAAAACCCATCTGCAAAGACAATTTAGCTATTTCTTCAAAAGTAAAAGGCACTTCACCCCTCAATCGACGATAAACAGCCTCTTTCCCAATGGGTAGAACCTCCATTAACTCATTGATCACATTACCATTTTTGGGTATTGAACCTTTTATTGCAGAAACGACCTGATCATTTAAATTGTATTTGTCTTTCATATTTTTCAAAAGTGGATGTCTAACAGTTATGAGTATTAAATAAAATCTATTCATTAAAATTGTAAAACATTTGATAACCCCCTCAATGTTAAATCGAAAAAGAGCTAAAACTGTGTTTAACAAAAAATATCACCTATTTACTATATACATAAAATATAACATTAAAAAATGTTTCTTTTTCCAGAATATCTTCTTCTAAAAACCACAAATCTACTTAACTATTGGCATATAATACCCAACAGATTTGTGATATAGAAACATCTAAGATGAAAATTAGTTCAGTAATACAATCGTTAAAATAAAAAAGAGACACAATAGATATTTTACTTTACAAAAAAAGAGAAAAGAGACACCTATCACATGGCAGGAGCCTCTTTTCTCTTTTTTCTCTCTTTTTTCTTATTTTCTCAGAATATAATCTTCTTCAATCTCTCCTTTTATTTTGTTACCATCAATATCAAGTTGAGTCAGTGTATTCTCTCCTACAAAATATTGATTGGGCTTCTCTTCACCTTCCAGTGTAATAGTATTACCTTCTTTATTCCAAGAATAGCTTCCTTTAGTATAAAAGGCTTTATCACCTTTTCCTACATAAAGTATCTTTTTATTGTAAGTACTATCAGCCAATTCTATCATCACATCCATACCACTACCTGAAGCAGTAGGCAAAACACCTTTGTATACACCTTTATAATCAAGCGAATTCATCGCATTGTGCTCGTCAACCACTACCGGCACCGTATCAGATCCCTGCAAAACAGCACTATCTGCTTGTCCTGCTTGCTGAGGTTTGTTATTACAACTAAATAAGACTACTGAAAATAATAAAACAATTCCCTTTTTCATATCACTTAATATTAAATTTTTAGTTTTTGGTAAAATATAACAGCCGTAAAGCTGAAAAGGTTTACTTCTATTAAAAAACTTAACAAGTATATGTATAAATTTTCAAAAAACACATTTCAGAACGAACTTTTACATATCAAGCTGTCTTTAATCTATTTGTCAACACGATAATTAAAAAACTTTGAGTAACTTTATGCGATTTTAAGAAGTAAAAAAGAATTATGATTAAACCGATTACAAAAAGTATCGATTTAGGTGATGGAAGGTCTATCACCTTAGAAACAGGAAAGTTAGCAAAACAGGCAGATGGTTCTGTTACGCTACGAATGGGAGACACCATTCTATTGGCAACTGTGTGTGCCGCAAAAGATGCAAATCCAGGTGTAGATTTTATGCCTTTGCAAGTTGAATATAAAGAGAAGTTTGCTGCGGCAGGCCGCTATCCCGGAGGTTTCCTTCGAAGAGAAGGGCGTGCTTCGGACTCTGAAATCCTAGTATGTCGAATCGTCGACCGAGTACTACGTCCTCTTTTCCCTGACAATTACCATGCTGAAGTATTTGTTACTATAACAATGTTTTCTTCGGATGGCATAGATATGCCTGATGCATTAGCCGGACTTGCAGCCTCTGCAGCTCTTGCCGTATCGGATATTCCTTTCAATGGCCCTATCTCTGAGGTGAGAGTAGGTCGTATTGATGGTAAATTTGTAGTAAACCCTACCTTCCAACAGCTTGCACAAGCAGATATGGACATTATGGTTGGTGCTACTATCGACAATATAATGATGGTGGAAGGCGAAATGAAAGAAGTTTCGGAAGCAGAGATGCTTGAAGCTATTAAAATTGGACACGAAGCTATTAAAGTACAATGCCAAGCTCAGATCGAATTGATGGAGCTATGTGGTACAACTGTAAAAAGGGAATACTGTCATGAAGTAAATGACGAAGATCTACGCAAAGACGTTTGGGAAAAATGTTATGATAAAGCATATGTTGTTGCGGCATCATGTAACACAAACAAACACGAACGTATTGCTAACTTCAAAGCAATTGTAGACGAATATAAAGCCGCTTTAACTCCTGAGGAATTAGCAGAAAAAGGAGCTTTGATCTCTCGCTATTATCACGATGTTGAAAAAGAAGCTATGCGTCGTTCTATCCTTGATGAAGGAAAACGTTTGGATGGTCGTAAGACTACAGAAATCCGTCCAATCTGGTCAGAAGTAGATTATTTACCCGGAGCTCACGGATCGGCAATCTTCACTCGTGGAGAAACACAATCTTTGACAACTGTTACACTAGGAACTAAACTAGACGAGAAAATTATCGACGATGTATTATTCAACGGTAAAGAACGTTTCTTGTTACATTATAACTTCCCTCCATTTTCTACGGGTGAAGCTCGTCCACAAAGAGGAGTAGGTCGTCGTGAAATTGGTCACGGAAACTTGGCTCACCGTGCTTTGAAACCTATGCTTCCTGCAAACTACCCTTATGTGATACGTATTGTATCTGACATTTTGGAGTCAAACGGATCATCTTCAATGGCTACTGTTTGTGCCGGAACTCTAGCTCTTATGGATGCAGGGGTAACTATTAAGAAACCTGTTACAGGTATTGCAATGGGACTTATTTCTGAGAAAAAAGGAACAAATTTCGCTGTACTTTCTGACATTTTAGGAGACGAAGACCACTTAGGCGACATGGACTTTAAAGTTTGTGGAACAAGAGACGGTATCACTGCTACTCAAATGGATATAAAGGTAGACGGGTTGTCTTTCGAAATCTTAGAAAAAGCATTAAACCAAGCTCGTGAGGGTCGTTTACACATCTTAGGCAAGGTATTGGAAACTCTATCGGGACCAAGAGAAGATCTTAAACCAAATGCTCCACGTATCGAGATCATAATGATTGCCAAAGAATTTATCGGAGCAGTTATCGGACCTGGTGGAAAAATCATACAAGGTATTCAAGAAGAAACTGGTGCAACTGTTACTATCGAAGAGGTAGACAACCAAGGTCGTGTAGAAATATCTGCAACCAACAAAGCTTCTATTGATGCTGCAATGGCTAGAGTTAAAGGTATTGTTACAGTTCCTGAAATTGGAGAAATATACACTGCTAAAGTTCGCTCGATAATGCCATACGGTGCTTTTTGCGAATTCTTACCCGGAAAAGACGGTTTACTTCACATCTCGGAACTATCTTGGGATCGTGTTGAAACGATTGAAGAATCAGGTCTTAAAGAAGGTGATATGATAGAAGTGAAATTGGTAGATGTTGATGCTAAAACAGGCAAAATAAAACTATCACGCAAAGCTCTTCTTCCTCGCCCTCCTCGTCCTGACAGACCTGTAGTAAGAAAAGAAGGTGATGCTCCTCAAGCTGAAGCTCCTGCTGCTGAATAAAAGAATCAAAGATTCTATTTATATAGAAATAGGCTATTCCGAATGGAATAGCCTATTTTATTTTCAGAGACCATAATCTAAAAAACTTATTTTCCTTCCTTCAAAAAAGCAATCATATTCTCTATTGCTTTTTGTGATAGCCTTTCTTTGGATTCCCGTGTAAATCCTGCTGACTTATCATAGAGTACAATATTTTCCATTTCTGCAAACTCCTTATAATATACTCCCACCCCATCTGCATCAAAAAAAGCAAAAGAAGTTTTGTCTGCATTCATAAACTTAACAAAAGCATCTTTATCAAATAAAGGTCCAAAAGAAGTATTAATGAATACTGAGCTTTTCTTCTTGCATGCAAATTCCTCTTCATTCACGAGAACTGTATAACGAGGCAAGTGTAGAGTTACAACATCACTTGCAGCCATCAGATCTTTAAGAGGTAAAAACTCCGATCCTCTAGCCTCCTCATCTGCCTTCCGTGTTTTACTATAATAGTAAACCTTCATCCCAAATGAACGGGCAGCAGCGGCAACCATCTTACCTAGAGTACCCATTCCGATTATACCTATACTTTTCCCTCCAAGTTCGCAAGGCTCTTCTTTCCATTGATATTTGCCGTACCCTTTACCTAAATTGATTAATTGACTAAAGATAAATTCTACAACGCCTTCATCTCCATAATCCTTTACACCTTTTACAACGATTCCCCGTTCTCTGGAAGCTGGAATATTAACGCTTGATGACTCTTCACTGAAAAGACTACAACACATACCAATATACTTCAGATTGGGAGCAGCTGCTATAATCTTAGGAGTAAGTTGTGTCTGAAAACTCACTAATATACAATCACTATCACCAATTCGTTCGATCACCTCTTCTTCTGACGAAGGATAGCTCCAATATAATTTAAGAGGTTCGATTGATAGTTTTTGAATTTCGGGAATTGCATTCTCCGTTAAACGACAAGCATCGATCATCGTTATTTTCTGAAATTTCATAGAAAGATTATTTTAGAGGTCACAGACCTGTTTATTTCAATTGGTCATAGCAAGACTCAAACATACTGAATAAAAACCAATTTACCTAAAACAGCATCACGACTACTACCTTATTTCTATCCATAAAATAAAAACGCTTCCGGAAATATCCGAAAGCGTTTTCTATCATTAATTCTTTATTACAGCGAATGACGAATTACATCATTCCACCCATTCCGCCACCCATAGGAGGCATCGCTGGACCTGCATTTTCTTCTTTTTTATCTGCGATAATACATTCTGTAGTTAAGAACATACCTGCGATAGATGCAGCATTTTCAAGTGCTACACGTGCTACTTTAGCAGGGTCGATAACTCCTGATGCCACTAAGTCTTCATAAATATCAAGACGAGCGTTGTATCCGAAGTTTCCTTTGCCTTCACGTACTTTTTGTACTACTACTGCACCTTCTCTTCCGCAGTTGTTTACAATCTGACGAAGTGGTTCTTCGATCGCACGTTTGATGATTTCGATACCTGTAGTCTCGTCTTCATTTTCGCCTTTCAAGCCATCAAGAGATTCGATTGCACGGATATATGCAACACCACCTCCGGGTACTGTACCTTCTTCGATAGCAGCACGAGTTGCAGAAAGAGCATCGTCTACACGGTCTTTTTTCTCTTTCATCTCCACTTCTGATGGAGCGCCTACGTAAAGAACTGCAACACCACCTGCTAATTTAGCAAGACGCTCCTGAAGTTTTTCGCGATCGTAGTCCGAAGTTGTTTTTTCGATTTGAGTTTTGATTTGACCTACACGTGCAGCAATTGCAGCTTTATCGCCTGCACCGTTTACGATTGTAGTATTGTCTTTGTTGATAGTAATTTTATCAGCAGTACCAAGCATTTCGATAGTAGCTGCATCTAATCTGATACCTTTTTCTTCTGAGATAACCACACCACCTGTAAGTACTGCTATGTCTTCCAACATTTCCTTACGACGGTCGCCAAATCCCGGAGCTTTTACTGCTGCAATTTTCAACGAACCACGAAGACGGTTAACCACCAAAGTAGTCAATGCTTCAGAATCGATGTCTTCTGCAATAATCAATAGAGGACGTCCCGATTGAACAGTTTTTTCGAGTATTGGCAGAATATCTTTCAGTACCGAAATCTTTTTGTCATAGATAAGAACATATGGATTCTCTAAATCAGCTTCCATTTTTTCAGTATCTGTCACAAAATATGGAGAGATATAACCTCTGTCGAATTGCATACCTTCTACTACGTCAACGTAAGTTTCAGTACCTTTAGCTTCTTCTACAGTGATTACACCTTCTTTTTTCACTTTACCCATAGCCTCAGCAATCAGCTTACCGATAGTCTCATCGCCATTTGCCGAAATTTTAGCTACGTTCTCTATTTTTTGTAAATCGTCGCCAATTGCTACCGATTGAGCTTTAAGGTTAGCAACAACTTTAGCAACAGCTTTGTCTATACCACGTTTCAAATCCATGGGATTAGCACCTGCTGTTACATTTTTCAAACCAACGCTGATGATCGATTGAGCCAATACAGTTGCTGTAGTTGTTCCATCACCTGCATCATCATTTGTTTTAGAAGCTACTTCTTTTACAAGTTGAGCTCCCATATTTTGGAATGGGCATTCCAATTCAACTTCTTTTGCTACAGTCACACCGTCTTTAGTGATATGAGGTGCACCGAATTTTTTTTCTAAAATTACATTACGACCTTTTGGACCTAATGTTACTTTTACTGCATTTGCTAATGCATCGACGCCTTTCTTAAGTTCGTCACGAGCATCAATATTAAATTTAATTTCTTTAGCCATGATTTTTTAATTCTTTAAAAATACCGTTAAATATTTATTGCTATATTTTAAATATAACTACCTCTGGTTTTTATGCTAACCAAAGCTATAAAAAGGTCTGCGACCTTAAATTATAGCAAGTACATCAGACTGACGCATAATCAGAAAGTTTTCGCCTTCCAATTCTATTTCAGTACCGGCATATTTACCATAAAGTACCTGATCCCCGGCTTTCAATACCATTTCTTCGTCTTTTGTTCCGTTACCTACGGCAACAACTTCGCCTTTCAATGGTTTTTCTTTTGCGGTATCAGGAATAATGATTCCTCCTACAGTTTTTTCTTCTGCCGCAGCTGGCTTAACAAGCACTCTATCTGCTAAAGGTTTAATACTCATAATTCTAATTTTTTATTATTTGTTTGATCTATTTTATATTGATATTCTCAGTCAAACTATAGCGAAATCTATGCCAAAACGATAAACTGCCAAAAAGTCCTGAAAGGAAGAATCATCAGGAAAATAAGAAAAGACAAGTTGACAGAATTAAAGTCTACCTAGTTTATTTGTTATTACAATTTCGTAAAACCATCATCTATCTTTTAAACTTTTTGACACTTCTTTAGTCTTAATATAAAAAGACCTTGAATAACCAACACACCTTAATGAATATGGGAACAAAGCAACTATCACTAACTACTATTTTTATACTGTTTGTATTATCGGTATACTCACAATCAGATAATATCAACATCGTAAAAAAATATTATCCGCAAATTTATACAAGCATAAAGAATGAAGCGGACAAGCAATGGGTAAAAGATCAAAAAATATTGAAAGCTATAATAGAAGGACAAGCCACATCTTTTATTCAAATTGCAGAATCTCAGGCTAAAATAGATCCTATTGCTATGACAAATGCTTTATTATTTGGAAGTTTGGATGGTGAAGAAGAATATAACAAGACCATTTTGGATGATCTACGAATAGAAAATCCATATCCTTTATTGAGGTGCAATTGGTACAAGGTGAAAGATCAATATGATAAAACGAAGAACATTAAAACTTCTGCTGATATTTTTGTCCCAGATAATCAAAAAACAGCAGTAACCGAGAATAATGACATTTATAAAGATGAAATTTATGGTAAAGAGAGAATATACTCAAAAAACAAAAACAGCTCAATCTCTACAAAAGACAGAAAATTTTATGAATCCGGGCTTGGACTAGGACTTGGCTTATCTACTATTTCAAACCTCAGCGACTGGGGCACAAATGCAAACCCGGGTACAATTACAGAGATAAGAGGGTGGGTCAAAATGCCAAATAAAAAGCAAAGATTTTTTGGGTTGATGGAACTTTCAATAGGTTATATTCATCATTCACTATATGATTTTTATTATAACACCAACAGCAATATAGATCAATTTTATATAGGCACTCGCATGATGTATGGCTATCACAAGAATTTATCTCCTACAACTTCATTTTCAATCGGACTAGGTGGTTTTCTTATAGTTAATATGCTGTCTAATGAGAACAAATATAAGAAAGAAAAAAACGGATCGCCAACATCTAATTTTCTAAAAGATATCAATGGTGGTTTATCTGCACTATTTGCTTTTGAAAAAGGTAGATACGAGTTTGCTCTTATTCCCGATTGGGGATTAGCAGATATGAGTCGGGATGGATCTGATTTTAAAAGCCGAACAATTTCCTTATCAATCAGTTATTTATTTTAATAGCAATTAAACAAAAAAGAATGAAATCTAACCCTATTGTTATTTTCTGGTTTCGCCGAGATTTAAGACTCGATGATAATGCCGCACTTTATCACGCATTGAAAAGCGGATATCGTGTTATGCCTGTTTTCATTTTCGATACTGATATACTGAAACAGTTTGAGACACCTGAAAATGCACAAGTAGAGTTTATTCATCAGCAATTACAAATCTTACAAAAAGAATTGGGTCATTGTGGAAGCTCTCTAAAAACAGGTCATTCTACACCTGCAGTATTTTTCGAGAATCTTTGTAAAGAGCATACAATAAAAGCAGTATATGCAAATGAAGATTACGAACTTTCGGCTCGGGAGCGAGATGCTGATATCGAAAGTCTCTTAAAAGAAAAAGACATTGATTTCCTAAGTTTCAAAGATCAGGTTATTTTCAGTAAAGACGATATCGTAAAAGACGACAGAACACCTTATACTGTTTTCACACCATATAGTAAACGATGGAAACAACATCTTCAACCAGGATATTTAGAATCATTTGATAATAGAGATTTGTTTTGTAATTTCTACCAGTATAAAAGTGATATTATCCCGAGTCTATCTGATTTAGGATTTTCAAAAAAAAGAGGAATCAGCTTTCCTCCAATGGAATTTAACGGTGATTTAATCAGGAACTATACTCAACAACGCGATTATCCTTCAATAGAAGGAACTTCCCGATTAGGTATTCATTTACGATTCGGAACTATCAGCATACGACAATTAGTGGCAAAGGCACAAGCCGTAAATGAGACCTTCCTCAATGAATTAATCTGGAGAGAGTTTTATCATGCTATTACCTGGCACTTTCCTCACATCTGTAAAGGTCAGGCATTCAAACCTCAGTATGACGAAATTGTATGGAGAAACGATGAAACCGAGTTTAAAGCTTGGAGTGAAGGCAAAACAGGCTACCCGATTGTAGACGCAGGAATGAGACAACTCAACGATACGGGATTTATGCACAATCGTGTGCGAATGATCACAGCTTCATTTCTCATCAAACATTTATTAATCGATTGGAGATGGGGCGAAGCCTACTTTGCAAATAAGCTTCTCGATTTCGATTTTGCGGCTAATAACGGGGGATGGCAATGGGCATCGAGTAGCGGTTGCGATGCCGTGCCTTATTTCAGGATATTCAATCCCCAGCTACAGACCGAGAAATTTGATAAACACTTGGAATATATCAAAAAGTGGATCCCTGATTTTGATCCCTTAAATTATATACCACCGATTGTCAACCATGAATCTGCACGAAAGAGAGCACTCGAAACATACAGTAATGCTTTGAAAAAGTAAACGCCCTATATAAACCATAACGAATTGAGAAATCTAAGATTACTTAAAATATATACCGTTCTACTTATGAATCAAATACTTTGTCTACTTTTGTTTATAAATTAAGTAAAAGTGAGATTTTTTATAACATCGATTAATTATAACAATCCATTACACTTACACTTAATTCCAAATAACAAAAAAGCTAAAGCCTTTAATATAAAATTATTTATGTACGGAAAAGTATTAGGTTTATTTTTATTAGTATCAACAGCAATCTGCGCTCAGAACACAACATATACGCTCAAAGGCAGTATCGAAGACGATCAATACAACGGTAAAAAAGTCTATTTGCAACAATTGAATTATACTCGTGACGGATTCATCGATATCGATAGTACAACCGTCAAAGACAATCGTTTTAGCTTTACCAAAACAGCTCAAGACAAAGAACCCGCATTAAGATTTATATCAACAGAAGCACCTATCAGTTATGCTCCTGCTTTTTTTCTGACCGAACCGGGAGAAATAACTCTTACAATAGCTCGACGAAACAAAATTGGAGGAACACCACGAAACAATAGCTTTCAGGATTTTTCTAATTTGCAAGATTCTTTGAACAATGAGATAGAGACCGTTGTTCAGAAGTACTCTCAATTACTACAAACCTCCGGAAATCAGGAAAAAATGATGAAGGAAGGTCAGGCAATAATGAAAGAACTACAAGAAAGCAGATATAGTTTTGCCAAAGAAAATATAAATAATGACTTGGGTGAATTTATAGCTCTATCCTCATTTGAGGTTCTAACACCCGATCAGGTATTGGAGCTGACCTCTTTGATGAGACCCGAATTCAGGAACAGCGATTTAGGTCAACAAGTTATTTCCTATTACGAAGCTAAAAACCTAAAAGTTGCAGGTGCTCCATATAAAGACATTACATTAAAAGATCCAATGGGTAACAATATTTCTTTGTCTGATTATGTGGGTAAACACAAAGTTGTATTGATAGACTTCTGGGCATCGTGGTGCGGACCATGTATCAAAGAAATGCCACACGTAATAGAGGCCTATAATCAATATAAGGACAAAGGGTTCGAGATTGTAGGTGTATCTATGGATGAGGAGCAAGTCAGATGGTTGGGTGCAATTGACCGCCTGAATATGACCTGGCCGCAGATGTCGGATCTCAAAGGCTGGAAAAGTGCTGCTGCCAAATTATATGGCATTGACAGTATTCCATACACTTTACTGATAGACAAAGACGGTAAAATAATCGACAGCAACCTCAGAGGTAATCAACTGATAGAAAAACTGCACGAATTATTAGACTAAGGAGTGCAGAGCTTTTTAGGTAGGAACGTAACAATAATGAATGCGAATCGACAGTGAAATTCAATTGAGCTATTTATCTATAAATAGATGTAAAGTAAGGTCTTAAACCTTTTTATTGCTTTAGTAAGCATAACAGCAATAGCCTGTTATAATCCGGAAGTATATCATTAAATACTTTCATTTACTTAACAAGAATGAATAGGAGAAAATAAAGCTCGTGAAAAAGTGTTACTTTTGTTACCTTTGTAACCTTTTAGATTATTCACAGCTGGATTACAGACATTTACAGAAACAACAGAAGTGACACTTTTTAGCCGTTTAGAGGTCACCTTTGTTACTTAATTTGTTTACTTATCAACTTTAACTATTTTACTTATTTAAGGTATATTTCCATCAAAAATAAAATTTCATAATATTAAATATAAAAACAATTAACATGAAAAGATTCCTATATTTATTGCCAGCCATAGCATTGCTATTATCAGCATGTTCTCAGAAAAGTGAACTGAATGGCAAATTTGCAAATGCCGACAATGACGGGAAACAAGTCTATCTATTAACGATGAAAGACTTTAATGCTCCTTTTCAGCCGGTAGACTCTACTGTTGTAAAAGATGGTGCATTCAAATTTATCCTTAACGATTCAACCGAAGTTGGTGTTGCCTATATTGTAGTTAAAGAAGCTGCACCGGGTACCCCTAATGGTATTCCTTTCGTTTACGAAAAAGGGAATATCGATATGTATATCGACAGTGTTCCTAAAGTTAAAGGTACTCCTCTAAATGAAAAGAGTCAGGTATTCTTCGATAAACTGGCAGTTGTTGCTAAAAAAATGGAAAGTGTAGACGCTAAGGCTGCTCAGGTAGCAGATCCTAACGAACGTCAAACATATATCGACCAAATGCAGGTGCTACAAAAAGAAATGAGCACGATAGGATACGATTTCATTAAAGAAAATATAAAGAATAGAATAGGTGAATTTTATCTGGTTTCGTTTATCGACCTTTTTGATGATGACCAAGTTCAAGACTTATTGAAATTAGCAAGCCCCGAATATCAAAAGCTTATCAACAACCTGTTAGGTCTGGAGGACCAACCTCAACAAAGCATGGGTCAGCAAGGTAGTTTCGTGGGACAGAAATTTATTGACATCAAAGGTGCAACTCCCGAAGGAAAAACTATAGCTATATCGGATTATGCAGGAAAAGGCAAAGTGGTTTTAGTTGATTTCTGGGCTTCTTGGTGTGGACCATGTATTAAAGAAATGCCTCATGTAGTGGCAGCTTATCAAAAGTACAAAGGCAAAGGATTCGAGATTGTCGGCATATCATTAGATGATGACAAAAGCAAATGGACAGCAGCAATCAAAAACCTGAATATGGCTTGGCCTAACATGTCAGACCTTAAAGGTTGGGAAAGTGAATTGAGCGCTCCATATAATGTGAGAAGTATTCCTTTTACTCTATTAATAGACAAAGACGGTACAATTGTAGCTGAGAACCTGAGAGGGCAAGAACTTGACAACAAGATTAATGAGTTATTAAAATAAGCCTATACTAATTTTAAATTACTGAATATTTATGAAAAAGATTTCATCTCTGCTCTTTGCATCCATCGTTATACTGATGGCTGCATGTACAGGAAAACCTGTCCCCGAGTATATTATTACCGGCAATCTATCGGGTGGATCGGACAGCATCCAAGTCTACTTACAGGAAATTGATGAGAATACAGGTGAGTTTGTATCTGTGGATACAGCAACTGTAAAAAACGGAACTTTTTTATTTAGAGGCATAGCCGAACAAAATCCTGTCCTTCGTTTTATTGCAACAGAAGGCTTATACAGACCAGCGCCGGTGGTAATTGAAGTTGGTAATATTGATGTTTCTATCGATACAGCATTTGTGGTTACTGTAAAAGGAACTGCTTTAAATGATAAGTATCAAGAATTCTCTAATAAGAGAAATGCCCTTAATGATCAACATCGCGAATTATCGAAGCTAAGTAAAGAAGCTGAAGAGGCTGGAACTTTAACTCCTGAATACGATAAAGAGTTAAGTAACAAGTTTGATTCTTTATACAATGGTTGGGAAAAAGAAGTGTTTGCCTTTACCAAAGCCAACATCACAAATCCTCTTGGAGTATATATACTTATAGATAGAGGTGTCGCGTTTGATGCTGCTCAATTAAAAGAATTATTACCTTCTCTTGACGCTAAAGTTAAAGCAAGCGCTAGAATGCAGAAATTGGAAAAACGACTCCAAGCTCTCGAAGGAACAGAAGTAGGAAAACAATTTATTGATATAAAAGGTACTACTCCCGACGGTAAAGAACTTTCATTGTCTGATTATGCAGGAAAAGGAAAGTATGTACTTATTGACTTCTGGGCATCGTGGTGCGGACCATGTATTCAAGACATGCCCACAGTTGTAAAAGCTTACAAGCAATACAAAAACAAAGGCTTCGAAGTTGTAGGTGTATCATTGGATCATGATAAAACGGCATGGCAAAAAGCGATTAAAGATTTAAACATCACATGGCCTCAGGTATCCGACCTTAAGGGTTGGGAAACCGAACTGGGTGCTGCTTATGCTGTAAACAGGATTCCTCATACAGTACTACTGGATAAGGAAGGCAAGATTATTGCAAAAGACATACATGCTAGTGAATTATTATCGAAATTAGCTGAGCTAATGAAATAAAAGGATTAGGCTTCCCCAATAAAAAAGAACCTGAATCGGAATTCGATTCAGGTTCTTTTTTATTGGGGGTAAACTGTTTTCACACCTCAATTAGTAATGGTTTTGGAATTACCCGGGTTATCAATATCTTCGACTATAGCTTCAACCTCAGGTTTCCGAGAAGATTCACTTATATAAAAACGAAGGTTTGCAATTTTAGGATTAGCGATCTCCGACTTTTTCAACAAGCTGTCTCTAACCGCATCTAAGTCTTCAAACGATGGGAATATGCGGTGAGAAAAGAGCCCTCCTACAGA
This sequence comes from Indolivaga alginatilytica, assembly GCF_003201355.1. GTDB lineage: Bacteria > Bacteroidota > Bacteroidia > Bacteroidales > Dysgonomonadaceae > Dysgonomonas_A > Dysgonomonas_A alginatilytica. The sequence continues at coordinate 53,045 of NZ_QICL01000014.1, read as the reverse complement.
GTCAGCCGGACTTATGTTATAGGAGTCAAATTTGTCGCTGGTCATATTATAGATATATTTATACAGACCTTTCCCTCTCCGTTCGACAATAATATAAACAGCAGCCTGATTCTGTTCTACCTTATTATCCGGATATATAACAAAGTTAGATCCTATTTCCAGAAAACACTCTGTAGAATCTTTCGCTAGTTTATTTTGCTTTAGCAATTTCTCGTAAGCCACGGTCAGTTCTTTACCTGCAGGCATCTCGTCATATATATTATCGCTTTTACAGGAAAACAAAAGACAAACAACCAATACACAGAACGCCGGAAATATAATATTCTTTTTCTTCATTGTTGCTGATTAAGTATAGTAAAACATTTATTGTATTATAGAACATCCAAACCTCCCAGGAAGTTTTTCTTTGTTAATATGTAAGCAGCAAAGGTAAGATTTCCGGTCTACTTTTTCTATCTTTGTTTAATTAGATAACCTTTTTGGGAATTATAAAAAACACCTCCTCTATCATGGAAATTATGAATAAGACGAAAATCTTAGCAACAATTGCCTTTCTTGGTATTACATCCTCGGCTTTTGCTCAGAAATCAATTTATCAAAAAGGATGGATCGATTTCAATAAAAATGGCAAAATGGATGTATACGAGAATCCCAATGCTTCGATTAACGAGAGAACCGATGATCTCTTAAAGCAAATGTCAATTGACGAGAAAACGGCTCAGATGGCTACTCTTTATGGGTCGGGCAGAGTTTTAAAAGATGCTTTACCAACACCTCAATGGAAATCGGAAATATGGAAAGACGGAATAGGCAATATTGATGAACAACACAATGGTTTAGGAAGTTTTAAAGCTGAATATGCTTTTCCATTCTCCAAGCATGTGGATGCTATAAATACCGTTCAACGCTGGTTTGTGGAAGACACTCGTTTAGGTATTCCCGTTGACTTTACAAATGAAGGTATTCGAGGGCTTTGTCATTATCAGGCAACGCTCTTTCCTGCACAAAGCGGACAAGGGGCGACATGGAACAAAGACCTCATCAGCAAAATAGCCGAAGTGACAGCTGTGGAAGCTAAGGCTTTGGGTTATACAAATATATACTCGCCTATTCTGGATATTGCTCAAGACCCACGTTGGGGCAGAGTGGTAGAATGTTATGGTGAAGATCCATACTTAGTAAGTCAATTAGGCAAAAGAATGATTACCGGATTACAAAGTCACGGGCTTGTTGCAACACCAAAACATTTTGCGGTATATAGCATACCGGTTGGTGGACGTGATGAGGAAACCCGTACCGATCCGCATGTGGCTCCACGAGAAATGAGAACCTTATTTCTTGAGCCCTTCAGAGTGGCGTTTCAGGAAGCAGGAGCATTAGGAGTGATGAGTTCTTACAACGATTATGATGGAATACCTATCACAGGCAACTATCATTTCTTAACTGAAATACTTCGTCAGGAATGGGGCTTCAAGGGATATGTAGTTTCGGATAGCGAAGCTGTTGAATACCTTTACAGCAAACACAAAGTCGCGAAAGATGCAGTGGATGCCGCAGCTGAGGTTGTGAATGCGGGATTGAATATACGGACTAATTTTACGCCTCCGTCTGATTTTACACTTCCATTAAGGGAAGCTATTAAACAAGGTAAAGTATCTCAACAAACTATAGATTCGAGAGTAAGAGATATACTTCGTGTAAAGTTTATATTGGGATTATTCGATAACCCATATACGGGAGACAAGAAAGTGGCAGACAAAATTGTTGCCTCACCCGAGCATAGGCAAATATCTCTTGAAGCTGCCCGACAATCGGTAGTTCTTCTTAAAAATGAGAATAACATATTACCCCTTAGTAAGGATATCAAGAAAATAGCATTGATTGGTCCGAATGCTGACGAGCGTAAGGATTTTATCTGCCGCTATGGACCTGCTAATCCTGCTATTATAACAGTAAGGGAAGGATTACAGGCTCTACTGCCAAATACCCGGATAGCTTATGAGAAAGGGTGTGATATAATCGATAAGAATTTCCCTGAAAGCGAGATTATTAAAGAACCTATATCTATAGAAGACCAACAAATGATAGACAAGGCTGTAAAAGCAGCACAGGAATCGGATGTTGCCATTGTAGTTCTGGGAGGTTCTGAGAAAACTGTCAGAGAATACTACTCTCGTTCCAATCTCGATTTGGCCGGATATCAGGAAGCTTTACTGAAAGCTGTTTATGCAACCGGAAAGCCTGTTATACTATTGTTGATAGATGGGCGTGCAGTTTCTATTAACTGGGCTAACAAATATATCCCGGGTATTATACAAGCTTCATTCCCCGGTGAATTTACGGGTACTGCATTAGCTGAGGTTCTTTTCGGTGATTATAATCCGGGAGGAAAATTAGCGGTTACTTATCCTAAATCCGTAGGGCAGATTCCTTTTGCATTTCCATTCAAACCGGGTTCTGACACCAACGGACCGGTACGTGTATCGGGCGCATTGTACCCATTTGGGTATGGGTTAAGTTATACAACTTTTGAATATTCAGATCTGAAAGTATCTCCTACTAAAACAGGACTTCTTTCGGATGTAGAAGTCTCTGTAAAAATTACTAATACAGGCAAAGTTGAGGGAGACGAAGTGGTACAGCTTTATCTGAATGACGAGGTAAGCAGCGTTACGACTTACACTCAAATGCTTCGGGGATTTGAGCGTATCAGTCTAAAACCGGGAGAAGCGAAAGAGGTTAAGTTCACTCTTACTCCTCAGGATTTAGGATTATGGAACAGGCATAACGAATTTGTTGTGGAACCCGGATTCTTTGAGGTAAGAATAGGAGCATCGTCTCAGGATATCAAATTAAAAGAACGTTTCGAAATAGCAGCATTATAACATAACAGCTCTATAACTTAAAAGAGGAGAGCTTATTTTTTAGAAATAAGTTCTCCTCTTTTTATCTTTCGGTTAGAAGAAACACCCAAACACCAAAGGGAAAATCTACTGATAAATACGGTTCATCTATATATCGCAAATCATTAGCCGGAAAAGTATTTTTATATTAGTAACACTAAACACTCAATTTTTGTCATGTTATTTTAATACCTTTGCAAGCAAATTTAAAAACACTTTGGCTAGCCCCTGTATTCCTTCAACAGAATTAAGGTTTGTATGCCTTGAGGTCAGTCTAGTACTAGGACTTACAGTGTTTCATTAATTATGACTTATGAGTAATTCAGAAACAAAAGGTTTAATATACCTTGACCGAAACGAGTACAGCTACGAAGTATCTCCACTTGTAGCAAAAGTTCTGAAAGAATTCAATCCTCAGGATTTATGTACCTACACCCGCTGTTTTCAACATGGAATAAAAAGCGAGCTATCTCAATACATCGGAGACATGTATAATGTTGCCGAGCAAAATGTAGTATTAGGATATGGTGGAGAAGATATTCTGAAAGGTATTATTCATTGCTTTCTTAGTCAAGGACATCAGCAACGTAAGATACTTATACCAACATTTTCGTGGTGGTACTATAAATCTATTGCAGATGAAGTAAACGGCAAAACAATAATGTATCCTCTTTACGAAGATGGATATGATTTTAAATATAATATTCCGGAAATAAAGAAAATAGCGGAAGCCGAAAACCCCGATATCGTCTTATTGGCTAGCCCCAATAACCCTACTGGAAATTCTCTTTCAGTAGATGAAATGAAGGATATAATTTCGAGCCTAGGCAAAGATACGATTGTAGTTATTGATGAAGCATATACATCTTTTGCAAATAAAGATATTACATATATTTCGAAACTGATAAAAGAGTTTCCTAATTTGCTTATTATCCGTACATTCTCTAAGTTTTACGGACTTCCCGGTTTGCGTTTGGGATATGGATTTATGGGCGATGGTCTTAAAAAATTCACTAATTTCAGCACAATGTATCTGGGATATAACAAACTAACCGAGAAACTGGGTATTGCAGCACTTCAATCTACTGAATACTACAATGCCAATGCTGAGAAAATGCAGCAGGATAAAGAATTATATAAAACAGGCTTAAATCCGATTGAAGGCTTTAAGGTATACAATTCGGATGCCAATTTTGTATTAGTAAAATATCCTACTGAACTAAAAGAGAAGCTTCAAGACGAATTCAAGAAAGACAACATCGTTGTAAAATTCATGAACGAAGAAGGCTTGCGCACTCATATGCGTATAACCTTGGGAACAACACCCATCAATAAACAAGTTGTAGAAATAATACGAAGAGTTGCTCTTAATACAAATCTTAAATGAAAGCAGTTATTCTGGCAGCCGGCATAGCCTCACGCCTGCGACCTCTTACTAATAATACTCCTAAATGCTTGCTCGAAGTAGGTAGTAAATGCTTATTAGGACGCACCATAGATTCTCTAATTTCGAACGGATTTAAAGAGTTTGTAGTTGTAACCGGATATTTAAAAGAAATGATCGAAGATTACATCTCTGTCAACTATCCAAAACTACAAGTAGAGTATATATTCAATGAAAAATATGCTTCTACAAACAATATATATTCTCTTTGGATGACTAAAGAGGCAGTGAAGGGTCAGGATATTATGCTGCTTGATAGTGACATTCTATTTGATTCACCAATCATTACCGCCTTATTAGAATCTCCACACAAAAACTGTTTAGCTCTTAATTCTCACGAATTGGGCGATGAAGAGATAAAGGTAATTGTAGATGACACCAATAGAATAAAAGAAATAAGTAAAGTCTGTTCCATTAAAGATGCAGTTGGTGAATCGGTAGGAATTGAGAAATTCTCAGCACCATTAGTCAAACTTCTTTTTGATGAAATGGATGATATGATTCTTAACAAAAATCAGTCAGGCATATTCTACGAAGCAGCTTTCGAAAATATTATAGAAAAAGGAGCCGATATGTATATTGTAGACACTACTAATATATTTTCGATGGAACTTGATACCGTGGAGGATTTCGAGACTGCATGTAAGAAGCTTCCCTCACACTTATTATAAGAAGACAGGTATGAAAATCGTTCTTTTTTGTGAGCATAAATACGCAGTAAGTATTCTTGCTCCCTTGCAGGATGAGGCAAACAAAAGCCAGCAACACGAAGTTCTTTGGTTTGTGGATGCTCGAAACATCCCTGACTTCTCTCTTAAAGATGAGGTTAGATGGACAAATTCGATACAAGAAACTTACGAATTTTTCCCCGAAGCAGTTTTCGTTCCCGGAAATATCGTACCATACTATTTATCGGGAGTAAAAGCCGAAATATTTCATGGGTATGCTGCCGAGAAAAAAGATCATTGGGTTATTCGCCGCTACTTGGATATGTACCTCACACAAGGACCTTTTTTCACCGAACCCTTTAAGAAATTAGCTGCTAAATATAAAGATTTTGAAGTAGTCGAAACCGGCTGGACTCGTCAGGACTGGATTTTCAACAACCTACATACTTTTGACGATTATAAACAACAGTTATTAGCTGACAATAAAAAAAGCAAGGTCGTTTTATATGCACCTACTTTTTCGCCATCGCTTACCTCACTTCCTTTTATAAAAGAAAGCCTCAAAACATTAGCTAAAGAAAAAGATGTTGTTATACTTCTCAAGTTCCATCCTCTAACAAAACAAGAATGGGTTGAAGAATATAAGCAATTAGCTAACGAAGTTGAAAACATCATCTGGATAGACGACCATAATATCACCAAATACATTTTGGCTTCCGATATTATGATTAGTGATACCTCATCAGCAGTATACGAATTTCTACTGTTAGATAAGCCGGTGATTACATATAAGAATGTGGCTAAGGATAAATACTGGCTCGATCTGGATAATATTGATCTCCTAAGCGAAGCTTTTGAAACTGTACAAACCAGCGATGAGTATAAAGAGAAACGCCAATGGATTATAAACAACTACGATCCTTATCTGGACGGAAAAGTAGCTGAACGAATGTTTGCTGCTGTTGAAGATTATATTACTCAACATGGTGTTCCTAAAGAACGAAAGCTCAATCTTTGGAGAAAATACCAATCTATTAAAAAGTTTGGCAAAATCAAGCGAAAATAAGATTCTAGACTTTTCTATTGCTAAGCTAAGTAATTAGTTCGAAGTCTATTCTAAATAAATCTAGAAATACCAATAATATATAATACACTATCACATATGACCGAGAAAGAGCCATATTACGGAGATTTGGAGAAGACTACAATTTTAAACGAATTATTTAAGGTTGAAGGAGAATTGCGTGACGAAAATTGGAGAGAAAAGTTCTTCGAAAATGTTGCTGATGCAAGTTTTGCATGCAGCGACCCACAAATTATAAGTGGTCCTGATGGTTTTCCTTATTTTGTGTTAAATACTCCAGAACCGAATAAACAATTTCAATGCTATGTGATAAAGAATATGATTCCTGACTTTCTTTTAGAGCAAGGTTTTGGAGTTGTAATAAACCCTGAGAAAGGAAATCCTGATTGGGTATTCTCATACGGAGATATTGTAAACTATCATCTAAAAAATGAGTTCTATACAAAATCCGACAATTGGGATATGCAAAAATCTGATGAGGTTATAGCCAAAGAAGAGAAAGTGTTAGTAGGACAACCATCCGAATATATAATACCTGTTCAAACAAGAGCTATTCTTCGTATGTTTTTCGAGAGTCTACAAATAACTGATGCTAAAATAGCATTACTAAACCGTCCTAAGGGTGAAGAATTTTCTCAGCAGCTTGTATTTAATCTGACTCCTGACAAATTTAAAGATAGAGAACATTTTAATACTGTTATGGCATACGTATCCTGGTTCTTACCTAAGCACTATTCGTATGCTTCGATGGAAGAATCTTCTCTAGGTGAGAACTTTATTCTTGTATAAATTGACTAGAAGAATATCCTTAACCACGATGTATTTTGGTATTTTTCAATACACTCACTATTGCAAACATTTAATTATATATAACACTAACAATGAAACTAGAACAAAAAGATCTTACTATTATTGACACAATTCTCAAAAGATTACAGCAAAATAAACAATTACCAATATTCGAAATTATTAATGAGTGTAGACGGCATAAAAAACCTAATGAAGACCCAAATCAGTGGACCAGAATTTTATTTGCTTTAATTAATTATAATGCTGTAACAATCCATGATTTTATACATGAAGCTATAGTTGCGAATGACCAAACAAGGAAGTTCATTGATGATAATTACTATAAGGTAATATTAGGTTTGCAACAGCAGGAAGCAGATAAGGAGCAAAAAGAAATTCAAAGATTAGATTTAGAGATAAAATCTCTACAGGAAAATATAAATTTATCACCTGCGAAACAAGAAGAGCTAGCTGCAAACATAAGATACCTAAAAACGAACACTTGCTTACCTAAATTGGCATTAGTTCTGGGAGGCCTATCCTTTTTAATATCCTTAGCAGTTGCATATTTCACATACAGTATGAATGAATAATATTTCCTTTTGAACTGACAATCCAAAATATAATGCCCCAAGCTATCACAGCTTAGGGCATTTAATGATCAACTAAAAAACTATCAATAGAAATGATTCACTATAAACTGAATATGACGTTTATTTCTTTTTTTCTTTTGCAATAACGTCTGCATTGTTCACTTACACTATATCCAAGCAGAGTACCGATCATAAAATCTTCTTCTGCCGATAATTGGTCTAAAGACTTATCTTTACATAGCTTGTCCACTACTACGAGACACTCTTTCTTTCCAAAAAAGACATTTATATTACCATTCTTCAATTTCTGTATCATATAACTAATCTCATTTCTTTCGAGTTTAGCCTTTACTTTCTCCTCCAGTTTCCCGGAAAGTGTACAGAGTACCATGTCTCTGACTCCTTTTTTGAATTCGTAAATATGATGATTAAATACTAACATAATTGAGAATTATGAGGTAAGGAACATATATTGAGGTCTCAGACCTTTCTATTGCTTTGGCAAGTATAACAACTATAGCAGGTTTAGAAACATGCCATTAAAATTACACTTTCAAAGACTTAAGGTCAACGACCTCAAATTACTTTTCTTAAATCTTCTAACCATAAAGCAACACGCTGATCGGTAAGATTAGATTCATTATCCTCATCGATAAGTAATCCAACAAACTGTCCGTCAACAATAGCCTCAGAGCTATCAAAAGTATAACCTTCGATAGATACGCGACCTATTACTTCGCATCCTTTATTTTTTATCACTTCATAAATTTTACCTAGAGCATCACCAAAAGTGTCGCTATAAGAAGAAGAGTCTCCACAGCCGAATAAAGCTACTTTTTTACCATTAAGGTCTGCATTCTTGACATCGTCGATATAAGATTCCCAATCATCTTGAAAATCACCCATACCCATTGTTGATCCTCCGAACAGAACCACATCATAAGCTCTAAAGTCTGCCGAAGCTGATGCTACATCATGCACATCTGCTGATGCTACGTCTAAAGCTTTTGCTAAACGCTCTGCTAAATCTTGAGTGTTACCGGTTGTAGAACCATAGTATATACCTATCTTTGCCATGTCTTTATTCTTTTGTATTTAGAATTAATTTTATTGATTTTGAATAATACAAAGAAAGCAGGCTTTTAGAGTATACACAATACCATAAAATAGGGATATTTTTATAAAATACTCATTATTAATAAGTACCGGACGCTAATAAGCAATTGATATACAAACGAATCCTGTTAATCTATTTTAACTAGTAAATAGATAGCCTTAGATGAGGCAGGAAGTAGATTTGCAATAAAATATTTATACTGACTATATGACCATTAATAAGCTAATATCATCGGCTCTGAATATTAGAGAGAGCCAAATAGAAAAGACAATAGCCTTACTTAACGATGGAGCTACCATCCCATTTATCAGTCGTTACCGGAAAGAAGTAACTGGAGGATTAGACGAAATTCAGATTGCCGATATTAAAGAGCAATACGATAAACTGATAGACCTTACAAAGCGAAAAGAAACCATTTTAAAAACGATAGAAGAGCAGGAGAAACTAACTCCCGAACTGAAATCGAGAATAGAAAATTGCTGGAATTCAACCGAGCTAGAAGATATTTATCTACCCTACAAACCTAAACGCCAAACACGTGCAGAAATAGCTCGTAAAAAAGGGCTGGAAGGATTGGCTCAAGCTTTGATGTTGCAACAGAAATTTGATGTAGAATCTAAAGCTCTCGCTTTTGTAAAAGGAGATGTGCAAGATACAAAAGAAGCGATAAATGGTGCTTGCGATATTATTGCTGAATGGGTAAGCGAAGACGAAGCTGCGCGTAATACAATACGTAATCTTTTTCAACGCGATGCCTTCGTGACATCTAAAGTAGTTAAAGGCAAAGAAACAGAAGGCGACAAATACAGAGACTATTTTGATCTGGAAGAACGATTGAGCCGCTGTTCATCTCACCGCATACTTGCTATGCGACGTGGTGAAGCAGAAGGATTCCTCAGAATAAATATTGCACCTCTAGAAGAAGACGCTTTGGAACGCCTCAACCGTAAATTCGTAAAAGGAGTTACAGAAGCATCCGAATATGTAGAAGTTGCTGTCAAAGATGCTTATAAACGATTACTTAAGCCATCCATAGAAACAGAATTCGCTACCATGTCGAAAGATGTTGCAGACGAAGAAGCCATACGTGTATTTGTTGAAAACTTACGTCAACTGCTTTTAGCTGCTCCCCTCGGACAAAAAAGAGTACTTGGTATAGACCCCGGATATAGAACAGGTTGTAAGGTAGTTTGTCTTGATGCACAGGGCAACCTCTTGCATAATGAAACAATATATCCACATCCACCTCAAAACGAATCGTCTAAAGCAGCAGGAAAGATTTCGCAAATGGTATCGACTTACAAAATTGATGCTATTGCCATAGGTAACGGAACTGCCAGCCGTGAGACAGAACATTTCATTACAAAGATTCGCTACGAGAAGGAAGTACAAGTATTCGTAGTTAGCGAGAACGGTGCATCTATTTATTCTGCATCTAAAATTGCAAGGGAAGAATTTCCGGAATACGATGTAACAGTTCGTGGAGCCATATCTATTGGTCGCCGTTTGATGGATCCTTTAGCAGAGTTGGTCAAGATAGACCCTAAATCAATAGGTGTAGGTCAATATCAACACGATGTAGATCAAACGAAGTTGAAACGATCGCTTGACTTAACGGTCGAAAGTTGCGTAAACATGGTTGGTGTAAATGTAAATACTGCAAGTAAACATTTACTCACTTATATATCGGGATTAGGTCCTACCCTAGCCCAAAACATTGTAAATTACAGAGCCGAAAACGGAGCATTCAAAACCCGCAAACAATTGCTTAAGGTTCCTCGAATGGGTGAGAAAGCTTTTGAACAATGTGCTGGATTCTTACGAATTGCCGATGGAGAGAACCCTCTTGATAATTCGGCTGTACACCCAGAAAGTTATGTCGTAGTAGAAACTATGGCTAAAGATTTAGGTTGCAACGTAAAAGAGTTGATCGAAAACAAGGAACTGAAAAAGAATCTAAATCTAAATAAATACGTGAATGATAAAGTAGGTTTACCTACTCTCAACGATATTATTGAAGAATTAGATAAACCGGGACGTGACCCACGAAAAGGAATTCAGGCTTTTGAATTTGATCCTACAATCAAGACCATTGCAGATTTAAGAGAAGGCATGGTTCTACCTGGTATAGTTACTAACGTTACCAATTTCGGATGTTTTGTTGATGTAGGCATTAAAGAAAATGGCTTGGTACACATTTCAGAATTAGCAGACAGGTTTGTATCTGACCCTACCGAGATTGTATCCCTACATCAGTACGTTCAAGTGAAAGTATTATCGGTTGACGCTGATAGAAAACGAGTAGCTTTATCGATGAAAGGACTCGATTAAGATCTCTTATTCTTTTTATAGCTTTGGCAAACAGAATATCTATAGCCTGCTATATTTCTAAATATATCATTCGATACTTTCTTTTGCCTAAACAAATAAAAACTTAACTTTGACGTTATAAACCTTATAATATTATAACATAAAATACATTAGAATGAAACCTACATTATTTGTGCTTGCTGCCGGTATGGGTAGCCGTTACGGAGGTCTTAAACAATTAGATGGATTGGGTCCTAGTGGCGAAACAATCATGGATTATTCTATCTATGATGCCGTAAAAAGTGGATTCGGTAAACTGGTATTTGTGATTCGTAAATCTTTCGAAAAAGAATTCGTAGATAAAGTTGCATCTAAATACAACAAACATATTCCGGTAGAAATCGTTTTCCAAGAACTGGATAATCTTCCCGAAGGTTTTACTGTAAGTCCCGACCGTGTTAAACCATGGGGAACTAATCATGCCGTATTGATGGGTAAAGACGTTATCAACGAACCTTTCGCAGTAATCAATGCCGATGACTTCTATGGTCGCGACGGATTTGCAACTTTGGCTAAATTCCTTACCGATCTGGAAGGAAGCAGAAACCATTATTGCATGGTAGGATACCGTTTGTGTAATACACTTTCTGAAAGTGGATCGGTTGCTCGTGGTGTTTGTGCGAGTGACGATAAAGGTTTCTTGACTACTGTTACCGAACGTACTCACATCGAACGTAAAGATGGTAAGATTCAGTATAAAGAGGGTGAAAACGAATGGCATGAATTGGAAGAAAACACTCCCGTATCTATGAATATGTGGGGATTCACTCCTGAGTATTTCCAATATTCGGAAGATTTCTTCGTAGATTTCTTAAAGAAAAATCAAGATAACCTGAAGTCTGAATATTTTATTCCTCTTATGGTAGATCATTTGATCAAAAATAAAACTGCCGATGTAAAAATATTAGATACTACTTCTAAATGGTTTGGTGTAACTTACGCTGAAGATCGTCAATCGGTAGTTGACAAGCTTCAAGGTCTTGCCGATAGCGGCGAGTACCCTACTCCTCTTTGGAAATAAGATTGCAGAATACATTAAATAATAGAACAGAGAGGCTTTTGCTTCTCTGTTTTTATTTACAAATATTTGTATATTTGACGCACAAATTTAAGTATCAATAACTACGATGAATAACCTTATTATTATAGGAAACGGATTTGATCTGGCACACGGATTGAGAACTAGCTACAATCACTTTATTGAACATATGGTAAATAGTCACTGTAAAGACAGAGAATGCTATAAAGACTTATTTAAACTACCGAATTATATCAGTAATTATTCTATTCTAAAAGATGAAATTTTAGCACCATTCAGTTCTTTAGATACTTACTTGATGACCAAAATTATTGGAATAACTACGATTCTGATTACAATACCAGCCTGAGTGGTCAAAAACACGAGAACCTCACGTTCAAAAATCAGTTGATCTCTTCATTAGTTTGTCACTCATCTCTAAATAATTGGTGTGATATTGAAGTTAAGTATTTCGAGCTACTAAATATAGAAAATAGTAAACATTCTTATTTTCAAAATCCAAAACAATTAAATTACCATTTTGAGTTTCTAAAAAAATACCTTGAAGAATATTTAATTGAACAAGAAAAAGAAGCTAAACCAATTGAAAGCTATCAAGAATTTTTCTCTAATATAGATGCTCCAAGCACGCTCATATTAAACTTCAATTACACACATACAATCGAAAAATTGTATCAAAAAGAAACTAGCAATAGCAAAATCATTCACATACACGGTGAATTAGAAAATGAGAATAACCCTATTATTTTCGGCTATGCTGCCAGTCACGAAGAGTCTCGCGATTTATTAGGAAAAAACGACAAGGAATATCTTCGGAATATAAAAAAGCAATTGTATAAACGAACTGATAATGAACATCAACTTTCTAAATATCTAAATATCCATGAAAATATTTACCTCTCAATACTAGGACATTCATGTGGTTTCTCTGACAAATTAATTTTGAAGCAGATTCTAAATCATAAGAATATAAATAAAGACATGGATCAAGGAGATCGTTCTATTCGTATATTTTACTACAAAGAATACGAGTCTTATTTTGAAACGCAAGTAAATATCGATAGGATTATGAATGATGACGAACGTTTTAGAACACTACTTGTCGATTTTACAAGCAGCGATAGTACTCCTCAATTTGATGAGATTTCAGATTTAACGAACTTCTCAAAAATGCTACGAGACGTGTCAGAAAAAGAAAAAGAAAACCAAATGTTTCTGCCCCGAATTCGATTAATTAACAAAAAGAGAGGTTTTCACCTCTCTTTTTTACTTTACCCTTGTTCTTCTTCCTTATTTTTCTTATCATATTTTTTACCTGCAAACAGATCGTATCTTCTAAATTCACATTCCAAAGAACCATTTATAAGAGGTACTTTCTTTGATGGCTTCAAGCCTATCTTATCAAAGCAGTCTTTTCTATAACTAAGTATCCAAGCAGTATATCCTACGAATACGTGCTTCAATCTTTCACCTATCATTTCGTACATACCATATAAGTCATCCGATTTGATACGCTCTCCATAAGGAGGATTCGTTACCAGAATACCTTTTTCGGAGGGAGCTTCTTTGTATTGCTGAAAAGGCATTGCTTTAAGCTCTATATATTTGGCAACTCCTGCACTTTTAATATTCTCGGTCGAAATAGCAATAGCACTCTTCAAGATGTCTGAACCGTAAATCTTGTGCTTGAATTCTCTCTCGTTACTATCATCCTGATAAATGGTATCGAATAGATCTTGATTAAAATCAGGCCATTTCTCGAATGCAAAACCTGGACGATAAATACCCGGAGGTATATTCATCGCAATCATGGCAGCTTCGATAAGCAATGTTCCCGATCCACACATAGGATCAACAAAATCACATTCGCCTCTCCATCCGGTTTTAAGAATCATTCCTGCAGCCAATACTTCGTTCAATGGAGCTTCGGTTTGAGCTACCCTGTATCCTCTTTTGTGAAGAGATTCCCCTGAACTATCCAGTGATACTGTACATTGATTTTCCGAAATATGTACATTGATAAAGATATCAGGGTTGGTAATACTCACCGATGGACGTTTGCCCGTTTTCTGTATAAAATAGTCTGCAATACCATCTTTTACACGGTAAGCCACAAATTTAGAATGGGTAAACAACGATGAATAGACCACTTCGTCTATCACAAAGGTATTTTTCTCTGAAAGGAAATCATCCCATTTGAATTTCTTGATCTCTTCGTATACCTCATCGGCATTTTTTGCTTTGAACTTGAACAGTGGCTTCAATATCCTCAAAGCTGTACGACAATGTATATTTGCTTTGTACATCAACATCTGATCGCCTGTAAACGAGACCATTCTCCGCCCGATCTGAAGATTATCAGCACCTAAGGCGGTTAATTCCTCTGCCAAGACTTCTTCGAGTCCCGACATTGTTTTAGCAACCATTTCAAAAGTATTCCTACTCATCTAATTCTATTTCTATTTTTAAATAACTTCAATTTACGTATCAAAATAACAATGGCTCAAAAAAGCTTCCCGTTACAATGATAGTTTCTTAGCAACACCTTTCGACTCGTTATGAAAAGCATCAACTGCGGTCACAACATACTTGTATTTCTTCTTTCCTCCTTCATAAGGTAGTGGGTATTTTGTGTCGCGTGTAATACCTACAATGTTTCGGGCATCCTCTAAATTCTCAGATTGTCCTTGTGCAAATCTGTAAACCACAAAGTAAGTACCTGCTAGAGGATCTCCCTTTTCGCCATCTCTGTCCCAAACCAAAAGATGAGCAGCCTCTGTGTATTTCTCCTTCACATTCTTCACCTTCTTGGGTGTACCTCTATACATGTGTGTATAAGCAGGTATAAGCGATGGGTATTTATGATAGTTAGCTATCAAACTGCTGGTAACACCTCTATAATTCTCCACTATATTTTGACCATACCAAAAACAGTTACCATTTACGGCTTTGTAGCTTCTCGACAGTCTCATCTTTTCAGCCAACTGATTATCGCCCGAAGGCATTACAGCATCCATAGTCCGTTTTACATCCTGCCCGATATATAAGGGCTGTTCAAAATTATTATTTGCCCACCATTCAACAAGTGTTGCATAATCGGCAGCTTTATGACCTATTTCCCAATAAATCTGAGGCATATTATAGTCAATCCAACCATTCTTCACCCACAGTTTCACATCAGCATATAAGTCATCATAGTTTTGCAATCCGGTTGTATTACTTCCCGTTCCATTGGGAGTACTTCTTTTGTTACGGTATATGCCGAAAGGACTGATACCGAAACGTACCCAAGGTTTTGTCACTATGATGGTTTCTTTGATTTCTTTAATCAGTGAATTTACATTGTTGCGACGCCAATCGTCACGATGTGCCTGATCGAATCCCTGAGACGCGCCATAGGTTGCAAAACTACGGTCATCCGGAAATGGTTTTCCGGCAATAGGATATGGATAAAAATAGTCATCCATATGGATAGCATCCACATTGTATCGTTTTACAATATCTTTTACTACTTGACAAATAAAATCTCTGTTTGCCGGAATTCCCGGATCGAAGAAAATTTGTGTTCCGTATTTTACAAAACGATCGGGATACTGATAATACATATGATTCTTTATCAATACCTGATTTTCGGAAAGTGATACACGATAAGGATTTAACCATGCATGCAGTTCCATATTACGTTTGTGACATTCTTCGACTAAGAAAGCAAGCGGATCGAATCCGTCAGCCATTGGTTTACCTTGGGTTCCTGTAAGAAAGCTACTCCAAGGTTCCAGCTCCGAATAATAAAAGGCATCTGCCTGAGGGCGTACCTGAAAGATGACTGCATTGATACCCGCTGTCTGGAATTTGTCCAACACATCGGTAAAATAAGCCTTCATCTGCGTACTGTTCATAGACTTATATTGACCCTGCCATGCGGTTTGAATCCACGCACCTCTAAATTCTCTTTTGGGATATTGGAGATCTGCCGAGCTGGTTACCGTTTTCTTGCTTCCACACGAAGATAAGATAAGCCCTACCAGCAAAACAGTCAATAAATATTGATATCTGAAATACCTTTTCATCACTTGTTTTTGATATTTTAAATTTTGTTTTGCAAAAATAGAATAATTAATGCGAAGACTAAAGCTTTTGGGCAGTAAACAAAAGATAATCTAAATCTTAAGTTCGCAGAACTATTTATTACTTTGGTAAGCAAAACAACCAAAGCCTGTTATAAACCCAAAGTATATCATTAAATACTTTCTTTTACTTAACTTAATTGACCCATATTATTTATAGCTTTTTAAAGGCTGACAAACTTTTATTTCTCTGATAAATGAACAATGTAAAGACAATAAGCATTTAACTTTAGTTAAGCAAGCCTGATATTATATCCGTTTTGCTACTTTTGTAAAACTTGAACATTACAATTTCCATAATTATGATGCCGGAACAGATTACTGAAATAATAATTATCGCAAGATATATCTTAATCGCTTTAGCTATAGTAGGAGTTATTGTCCTTGCTTTTGGTATATATCACCGTAATAAGAAATTGATAGGAAGGGGGGCATACCTGATCATTCTGTCCATTGTAGTAAGTGTCTGCGGATACGTAATCTACGAAAAAACAAAACAAAGAACATACCAAATGCTTCAGAATACTTACATTACCTATTAAAGCAACTCTGAAAACAATGAGATACCATATTATATTCTCTATAATACTTTTCTTCGGATGGAGTTTCACTTCGTGCGCCCAAGACCCCCAAAGCCTCAAGATAGGGGTAATAAGCGATCCTCACTACTTATCGGAGCAATTGATGGATAATGGTTCTGCAATTAAGAATGCAGTGAACTCAGGCGGAAAAGCGATACTTGACGTACCTCAGATCTTAGATCAAGTGTTAGCCGACTATTTAAAGAGTGATATAGAAATATTGCTTATTCCGGGAGATATGACTAAAGACGGGGAAAAGCAAAGCCATATTGATTTTGTCAAAAAACTTCAACCGCTTATTGATAAAGGCGTAAGAGTTTTTGTCGTTCCCGGAAATCACGATGTAAATGTTCCCAATCCGGTACGTTACGAAGGTGATAAGACATACCCCGTCGAAAGTGTTACCCCTATGGAGTTCAGACACATTTATAGCGACTGTGGTTACAACAGAGCATTAAAACGAGATACCGCATCACTCAGCTATGTAGCTCAGTTAAGTAATGATATCTGGCTATTAGCAATCGATGGATGCCGATATAAAGAATATACCACATCAACAATCTCATCGGGGCAAATATCGCCTGCAACTGAACGGTGGATTATAGAGGTAATGAACGAAGCCAAGCAGAAAAACATTCAGGTGGTGAGTATGATGCACCACGGATTGGTAGAACATATTATGTTTCAGGCAACCTTTTTCAAAGATTATGTAATCAACGATTGGCAACGCCTTTCTCCTCTATTTGCAGATTTAGGTATGAAAGCAATATTTACAGGACATTTTCACGCCAACGATATAACAGAATACCGATCACCGGCAGGCAATAAGATTTATGATATAGAAACAGGCTCTCTTTGCGCTTATCCATTCCCTTATCGCTTTATTGAATTGAATAAAAAAGGAATGAAAATATCAACAAAGAATATTACATCTATCCCCGATAATTCAAAACTGGCAGAACAGAATAAGACCATAATGCAAGAACGTGGTCGTGCAATTGCTATCGGCAAAATACGCTCGATAGGCTTGCAGCTACCCGATACTACTTTATCATTAATGGCTGATATGATCGGGAAAATATTCGTGATGCATCTTGCCGGAGACGAAGTAGTAGACGAAGATTTAAGAAAAACGATCAAACAATTGTCTAAAGAACTGGATTCGTCAGTTCCTGTTCCTGCTGATAATATCGAATTAGATTTTTATCCGGCTGATAATAATGTAGAAATCATCTTCTAGTCCTAAGACTCTACTTTTTCAATTCGATTCTTATTATATCTTCTTTTACATCAATTGAACTGCTCGGATAATATTTTTCGACAAATCCCGACAGCGCTTCTATTGTCGGATAGTCTCCTTCTCCTGTAAAAGAGCGTGCATCATCGATCAATAATACATGCTCTTGTTCCGATTTAAATATAGCAGACAGCTCTCCATAGATAGGACACTCTGAATCGCCTTTTGCAGTTATACCGCCGGAATAATGACCATCAAGCCAAAATATAGCTTTCTCATTCATTTTGCAGGTTAAGGTATGTAACACCTTACCACTATCGCCTTGTAATATGTTTATATAAGAATATTTTTTAAATCTTTTTTGAGCTTTTAAACTTAACTTTTCGCTTAACTCAATTGAATAGATCTTTTTAAAATTATTTCTCTGTGCCCATACCATATCTCCTAAATATGTTCCTGTTTCAAATAATGTTTCTATGCTATATCTTTTTTTATATGCATTTATTACATTTTGTTTTACGATATGTGGAACCGGTATAGGTCTGCCTTCTTTTTCCCATTTTGATAATTGATTATCATATTTACTTTTGAGATAAGTATCTTGTACAGATATCGGCATAAGCATCAGTAATTCTTTAAAAAAAACCATAGTTTTCCGGTGTTTTATTTAAAGGTCTCAGACCTTTTTATTGTTTTAATAAAAGTAGTTGACAAGTAAACGGAGCAGAGGCTTGTAAAATTAAAGACTTTCAGTTACTCAGTCAAAATAACTCATCGTAAAGATATGTAAATAACAGTAAATGCTAAAATCGAATAAACTAAACATATCACATTTCTCATAAGGTGACAAAAGTAAGACATTTTTCACGAGTTTTATTTTTCCTTATTAATTGTTCGTGCGTTCACTGATAACTGGTTACATAAACAGATAAAATAACTTTTCTGCTGATTCTTATTTTTTACAGATATGTATCTTATATAATGTGATTTGATTAACTTTGTACTTTACATGTATTCTTTAGTAAATGAAAGTATTTAATGATGTATTTTCAAGTTGTAACAAACTATAGATATTACACTTACCGAAACATTAAACAGGTCTGAGACCTTAAAATAAAAAAGAGTTACCTAAAAACGAATAAAGAAACAAAGTCTCGCCACTCATTGTTATTATAAACTTACATGGATAAAACGTATTATAATCGATATAAGTCTTTACTTGAGAAGTTAAATTATACATACAAAGGGTATAATGTAAAGCTTCTGGTTCCGGGCTATTTCACATTCCTGTTTAGTGACGATGCTATTTCGGCAAGAGAGGTATTTAAAGAGTTTTACATCAGCACACAGATTAAAGACTTAAGCAAAGTTCTTGATACTAAATCATCTTCTGTTATATCATTTCTTATAGATAGAGACGATTATCAAGACTTAGCAAATTCGGTAAAGTCCATTTATCCCGATTCTTCAATTGTTAAACTGTCCGCCCTTCCCAATAAGAAAATATCCTTCCTCAGTTTTTCATATTTCAAGCACTTGGCTAAAGCATTTAAACTCATTTTTGGTCGCTCAATTGGCGAATCTTTTATGACTAAGCTGTTTTTAGTAGGCTTATTGACCAAGCTGTTTAACCAGATAAATGCATTGGAAAAGGCACAATGTCCCGAAAACATCAAAAGATATATTTGTTTCAATGCAGCTTATAAGGAAGAAAGCTTACTTACCCTTTACTTCAAAAACAGAGGGATAGAAACCATATCGATGCAGCATGGAATTTTTTGCGATTTCAAACTAATGATTCCTTTCGACTATATCAATTTCGGCAATATGATAGCCGACAAGCTTTTGTGTTGGGGACAATCGACGGTCGATTATCTGACTTCAAAGGGGATAGACCAATCAAGATTAATATTGATGGGAAACCCTAAATACAAGGATGTAACGATTGGGCACGTAGATCAATCCTTTACCAAATGTCTGGTTTTACTGGGACGGGCTATTTACATTCCATCTAATGACAGGCTACTTTCTTTACTCAAAGAATTTAATAAGAACCATAATAATAAAATACTGTTCTATATAAAGAAGCACCCTTTTTTGATGGATGTGGAACATAAATCGTTTGCCAGCATTTCCGACAATATGATTTTCCTTGGACGGGAACATTCGGTACAAGAAGTGCTAAGATCAGATATGGTCAACTTTACGATTGCTGTTAATACAACTGCTTATTACGAATCGTTGGCTTTAGGTAAGATTTCCTTACGATGGTCTGAATCAGAAAATGAAGAATTTATCGGTATGGACGACAAATTTGTAAACCTACCGGAGTTCGAAACTAAACTAGATGAGTTTAGCCAAAAACCGGAGGAAGAGGTCAGACAGGAAATGAAAGATATTATTAAGTATGTATTTAATCCGCAACTATCATGATAGATATAGTAGACTGTACCCTTAGGGATGGAGGATATTACACCAATTGGGATTTTAATGAAAACCTGACTCTTAATTATTTTCAGGCAATGGAGAAACTGCCTGTTTCGTATATTGAAATCGGGTACAGATCTTTAGTTCAGGATGGATATAAAGGGGAGTATAATTACTGCCCCGATTATATATTGAAATACGCTCGTCAGCATATGCCTTCGAAGAAAATAGGCATTATGTTGAATGAGAAAGAAGTTAAGATAGATGATCTTGAAAAGCTCTTATCTTCTTGCAAAGGAACAATAGACATTGTAAGAATGGCTGTTGACCCTGCCAATATAAAACGTGCAGGAGAAACTGCTGCTCGCATCAAAGAAATGGGATTCGAAATGGGATTCAACGTAATGTACGTATCCAAATGGATGACTGAGTATCCTGATTTCATGACAGATGTAGCCTCATTAAATGGTAAAGTTGATAGCTTCTCTATGGTTGATTCTTATGGAAGTATATTCCCGGAAGAAGTAGAAACCATAACCCGACACCTAAGATCGGTACTGCAATGTAAAATTGGTTTTCATGGTCATAACAATACCGAATTGGCATTTGCCAATACACTGGCAGCCATAAAAGCTGGATGCGAACTTATTGATACTACTATTACGGGAATGGGACGAGGTGCAGGTAATATGAAAACCGAACTGCTACTATCTTACTTCTCCTCAAAAGAAGGTGTATCGTTAGATTTCAACAGCCTAAGTACTACTGTTGCCGATTTTGAACGTTTAAAAGAAGAATATGGTTGGGGAACCAACCTTCCTTATATGGTTTCGGGTTTCAATTCACTACCACAAAAGGATGTGATGGATTGGGTTACTCGTCGCTTTTACTCTATCAATAGTATCTTGCAGGCATTGCATAATATGAAGGATAAAAAAGGAGACAACCTAAAACTTCCTATCTTCAATTCTGACAAATCACATTTCGACACTGTGCTTATTATAGGAGGAGGTCCAAGTGGAGCCAATTGTGCGACCGCAATAAAACAGTTTATAAAGAAACAAGAAGACAAAAGCATCTGCATCATTCATGCAAGCAGCAAAAATGCAGGTTATTATAATGACATAGATATTCCTCAGTTTTTCTGCTTAGTAGGAAACGAAGGACACCGTTTAGAGAAAGTATTTGCAGACTTCGATCTGAATAAAATTTCGTGTGTTCTACCTTCTTACCCTCGAAAAATGGGAACTTATATTCCTCAACAGCTAATAGACAAGAGCTTCGAGCTTAAAGAAGTAACATTCTCTCCACTTTATCAAGATTCGCATACAGCATTGGCATTGCAAACAGCAATAGAATTATCTGCAACAACTGTATATATTGCAGGATATGACGGCTATGATGGCTTGATAAATGAAAATGAAAGACTACTCACTTCCGAAAACGAATATCTGCTTTCACAGATTGTAGATAAAAGACCCGATATAGAGGTAGCAACCATAACTGCTACAAAATATCAAGGAGTGAAAAATTTATCGGTATACCGATTATTAATAGATTAAAGGTTTCAGACCGTGTTATTGCTTTCATAAATATAAATACGACAGTTAGTTATAACTAAATAATGTTTTATTAAATGAAAATATCAGTTTTTCTTCCATGTAGGGCAGGCAGCGAAAGAGTTCCTCATAAGAACACTCGCACTTTTGCAGGTATTGAGGGTGGACTATTAAAGATAAAATTACAACAACTGGTAGCTTGTAATGCTATTGACTCTATTGTTTTGTCTACTAATGATGAAGAGGTAATTCAACTAGCCGAAACAGTATCAAGCGATAAAATAAGAATAGACAGACGACCTGAGCATCTGGCAACATCAAGCACATCTACTGATGATCTGGTAAAATATGTACCTACTATCATCACAGAAGGAGCTGTCTTGTGGACTCATGTAACATCACCCTTCATTGATGGTAAAATATATGAAGAAGCAATCGATGCCTATAAAAATGCTCTAAGTAAGGGCGATCATGATTCTCTAATGTCAGTCACTGCCTTGCGAACTTTCATCTGGAATAAAGAAGGTGCTGTAAATTATAACCGCAACAAAGAGAAATGGCCAAGAACCCAAACTATTGAGCCGCTTTACGAAATCAATAGCGGGATATTTCTGGCAGATATAGATATATACAGAAATCTTGAAGACAGAATCGGAAAGAAACCATTCTTATTTGAGAATAATGATATAGATTCTTTCGACATCGATTGGGAAGAAGATTTCTTTATAGCAGAAGCTATTTATAAAAAACTAAGGTCATAGACCTTTTTAGTAATTATGTAGTAACTCGGACAGATATACAAGTCTGCCACTACAAGTAAACATACAACGATATTATTGAATGTAACTTATGACTCCTACTATCTCTATAATAATCCCGATCTATAATATGGAACAATTTCTGGGGCGTTGCCTTGATTCCGTTGTGAATCAGACCTACACCGCTTTAGACATTATTCTTATAAATGATGGATCAACGGATTCTTCGGGAGATATTTGTAATGCTTATGCACAGAATGACCCTCGCATAAATGTGATACATCAAGCAAACGGAGGAGTTTCATCTGCCCGTAATGCAGGATTAGATATCGCAACAGGAGATTATATAAGCTTTGTAGACCCCGATGATTACATAGAGCTAAACACATACGAAACTCTTATACCTTATCTGGATAATAACAGCATAGATATACTTAGATTCAATGCATACCGGAAAAGTGAGATATTGAATCAACTGCCTTTTAAAGGAGAATATTCAGGGGAAAGATTTGAGCAAGAAATCGTATTACCAATGGTTGGATCAGAGAAATTCGGAGGTATGTTTATCCTCGGAGTTCTTTGGATTCATCTATTCAGAAGAAAGGTTATCGAGAAAAATCATATCCGCTTCAATAAAGAATTGAGGAGATGCGAAGACCGACTATTCACCATCACAGCGATGTTGCATTCAAACAGAATGTTCTTTATAGATTCTGTTCTCTATCATTATCAGGTAAACGATGAATCTCTGTCTAACAGATACGATCCTATCCGTTGGCAACAAGAATTAATATTTCTTGATGACCTTAAGAAAGCATATACTCACGTAAAATCTGATCCGTTTATAACAGAAGCCAATAAGAGGATTAAAAACGATTACACATTAAGAGCTGTTACCTCTATTAATAATGAGTATTTTACAAATAATACGAACAGCTTCTTCAAGCGATATAAAAATATTAAAACAATAATAAACAATCCGAACACCAGATTGTCTATAAAAGATATACAGAGAGAGAAATCAGGATTAAAAGGAGATTTAATAATCGGAATGATTAAATATCGCCTCATTCTTTTGCTCAACCTCTTCAACACTCTAATTTTATACAAAAACAAAGTTATAAATGGATAAAATATCAGCAATTGTTCCCTGCTACAACGAAGAACAGGCTCTTCCATATTTATACGAAGAACTAGTAAAAGTAGCTCAACAAATGAATGGACAAGATTTCGAGTTCATTTTTGTGAATGATGGCTCTAAAGATAAAACGCTACAAGTTATCAAAGAACTTAGAAAAAAAGATGACAGAGTACGTTATGTCTCATTCTCTCGAAACTTCGGCAAAGAAGCAGCTATATACGCTGGACTTGAGGCTGCAACAGGCGACTATGTTGCCATGTTGGATGCCGACCTTCAAGATCCACCACATTTACTGGTTGAGATGTATGAATCTCTTAAAACTGAAGATTTTGATTGTGTTGCAACCCGTAGAGAAGACCGTAAGGGCGAACCTATCATACGTTCATTTTTCGCCAAACAATTCTATCAGCTGATCAATAAAATATCGGATACCGAAATTGTAGACGGAGCCAGAGATTTCAGATTGATGTCTCGTGCAATGGTAAATTCAATCTTGCAGGTAGGAGAATACAACAGATTCTCGAAAGGTATTTTTGGATGGGTAGGATTCAATACCAAATGGATTGCTTATGAAAATGTAGAACGTGTAGCCGGAGAGACAAAATGGTCGTTCTGGGGGCTATTCTTTTACTCACTCGAAGGTATTATAGCTTTCTCTACTCGTCCCTTGGCTATAGCCTCTGTATTTGGATTTGTATTCTTCCTTATATCACTCGTTTGGATTTGTATGATTATCACCAAGACTTTACTGTGGGGCGATCCCGTTCCCGGTTATCCGTCTTTGATATGTGCCATATTCTTTATTGGAGGTATTCAATTGCTTTGCTTGGGAATACTCGGACAGTACTTATCGAAAACTTATTTGGAAACAAAAAAGCGTCCTATATATATAGCTAAAGAAACAGAAACAACTGCTTAATGCATATCTTAAATAAAAAAGAGCTCTACCGTTGGTAGAGCTCTTTTTCTATAGGTATAGTATAAGGTCGTAACCTTATTTCTTTAAGCTTTGAATCGTTTCTTCAATGGTTTTGATCTTACTTTCAGCATCCGCTTGTTTTTTACGTTCTGCATCTACGACATCAGCTTTTGCATTAGCTACAAACTTTTCGTTACTCAGTTTCTTCATAACCGAATTCAAGAAACCTTGTTGATAAACAAGATCAGCTTCAAGTTTTGCAATCTCGGCTTCCACATCAATATTGTTACCCATAGGTACAGCAAATTCTGTGGTTCCTACAAGGAAAGATATTGCCAATGGATTTTTATCCGATGTCTTCCTGATCTCTGAGATATTACCCATTTTAGAAATAACAGAATTAAGTGAGTCATCATGATCTCCCATAATCTCTAATTCCAACGGATCTTTATTAGCTATATTTTTCTGTAATCTGATGGTACGGATACCCGAAACAATTTCTTTAACCTTCTCAAATGAATTCAGAAGATCGCTATCTACTATTTTAGCAGCAGGCATAGACGCAATCATTATGCTTTCTCCATCTTTTCTTTCTGAAAGAGCTTGCCATAATTCCTCTGTGATGAAAGGCATAAATGGATGCAATATTCTTAATAGCGAATCGAAGAAACCAAGTGTCTGCTGATAGGTTTTCGCATCGATCGGTTTTTGGTAAGCAGGTTTAATTACTTCCAAATACCACGATGAGAACTCGTCCCAGAACAATTTATAAACAAGCATTAGAGCTTCCGACAAACGGTATTTAGCAAACAGCTCATCTACTTCTGCAATTGTTTTCGACAATACATCATCAAACCATTTCACGGCAATAGTTGCTGCTTCGGGTTGCTCTATTGAGTTATCAACCTCCCACCCTTTTACAAGGCGGAAAGCATTCCATATTTTACTATTAAAGTTACGTCCTTGTTCGCAAAGAGCTTCATCAAAAGGAATATCATTTCCTGCAGGAGCCGTAAGCAGTAAGCCCATACGTACCCCATCTGCTCCATACTTAGCCATCAGCTCAATAGGGTCAGGAGAGTTTCCTAATTGTTTAGACATCTTACGACCTTGCTTGTCGCGAACAATTCCTGTAAAGTATACATTCTGAAAACATGGTTTCTTGCGATATTCATAACCCGACATTATCATACGGGCTACCCAAAAGAAGATAATATCCGGACCTGTTACCAAATCGCTCGTAGGATAATAATACTCTATATCCTTATTATCAGGATGATTTATGCCATCAAATACCGATATAGGCCATAACCATGAAGAGAACCAAGTATCCAGACAGTCTTCATCTTGGCGAAGATCTTCCATCGTTAAGCTTGGATTCTTTTTTTGAGCTTCAATCAAAGCCAGTTCGGGAGTCTCTGCTACTACATAGCCACCTTCGGGCAAATAGTATGCAGGGATACGATGTCCCCACCAAAGTTGACGGCTTATACACCAATCTTTGATGTTCTCCATCCAATAACGGTATGTATTTTTATAGCGTGCCGGATAGAATTTTATTGTATCGTCTTCAACAGCATCAAGAGCCGGTTTTGCCAAATCTTCCATCTTTAAAAACCACTGCATGGATAGCTTTGGTTCGATGGGTACATTGGTACGCTCCGAGAAACCTACTTTATTGGTATAAGCTTCCGCTTTTTCCAAAAGTCCTGCTTCTTCCAAATCTTTTTCGATCTTCTTGCGGACATCAAATCTGTCCAGACCTTCGTATTGAAGTCCATGTGCGTTGAGTGAACCATCGTCATTGAAAATATCGAGAGCTTCCAAATTATGTTTCTCACCCAACATATAGTCATTTACATCATGGGCAGGAGTAACTTTCAGAAATCCCGTTCCAAACTCCATATCTACATAATCATCCTCGATGATAGGAACAACACGGTTTACAATTGGAACTATAACCTTCTTACCTTTCAGATGCGCTGTTTTCTCATCATTCGGATTGATACAAACAGCAACGTCTCCAAAAATAGTTTCAGGACGTGTAGTTGCAACAACAGCAAAACCATCTTCGCCTTCAACCTCATATTTTAAGTAATATAATTTACTGTTTTCTTCTTTATGTATAACCTCTTCGTCCGACAGAGCAGTTTTTGCAGCAGGATCCCAATTGACCATGCGAACTCCGCGATATACTAAACCTTTGCGATAAAGGTCTGCAAATACTTTGAATACGCTTTCCGAACGTTTCTCATCCAGTGTAAAACAAGTCCGATCCCAATCGCACGAAGCTCCAAGTTTACGTAATTGTTCGAGGATTATTCCACCATGTTCGTCAGTCCATTCCCAAGCATGTTTCAAAAACTCATCACGAGTAAGGTCTCTTTTATTAATTCCCTGCGAAGCTAATCTGCCTACCACTTTAGCCTCAGTAGCAATAGAAGCATGGTCTGTTCCCGGAACCCAGCAAGCATTTTTACCCATCATGCGTGCACGACGGACTAGTATATCCTGTATAGAATTGTTCAACATGTGTCCCATATGCAGAACACCTGTGACATTAGGAGGAGGAATGACGACAGTAAACGGCTCGCGACTGTCTGGTTCAGAATGAAAAAGATTATTTTTCATCCAATACTCATACCATTTATCCTCTACTTCCGCAGGATTGTACTTACTTGCAATTTCCATAATTAAAAAAATATTTTTCGAACTGCGAAAATACGAAAATGTTTGCAGATATGAATGCTTACCAAAAGATTAAATCATCCCTACCATGCATTAGCACCATAAGAAACTGTATTATAACATTATTATACAAAAAAACAGAATGGTTTTTAGCCTATTGCATAGTCCGTTTATTATGAATACTTTTGCCTTAATTTTAATAAAATAACTAACAAAAAAACACCCAATGGATCAAAACAAAATTGATATGTTTTTGGCTACAAATGGAAAGAAATTTTCAACAAGCCAACTTTCTTTAATTTCCAATAAACTAAGCCAATTAGATGACAGCAAATTTCAATTAGCTTTATCTTTGGATTATAAAGACCCAACAACCATGCTTATAATATCTCTTTTGGCTGGTCCTCTAGGTATAGACAGATTTATGCTAGGCGAAACTGGTTTAGGTGTATTAAAACTACTTACTGCTGGTGGATGTTGTGTATGGACAATTGTAGACTGGTTCTTAATACAAGATAAAGCAAGAGAATACAATTTCAATTTATTCACGCAAGCTCTTGGAGTCTAAACAAATGCAAAAGCTCTCTTTTATTTAAAATGAGAGCTTTTTTTTTCAGTATACTATGACTCAAAACGAGATAATTCTTTTTGTTGTTAATAATCAGAGTAAGTTTCCAAACCATCGCTTATCCGTTATTAAAACCAGACTGGAGGAAATGACTCCTCAGGAATCTATCATCGCAACTTCAATGAATTATAAAGATCCGTCGATGGTTATCTGCCTATCCGTTATGGTCGGATGTCTAGGCATTGACAGGATGATGATAGACGATGTTTTTCTAGGTATTATCAAACTGGTTACTTTTGGCGGATGTTTTATTTGGACTATTATAGACTGGTTTATTATAGGAAACCTGACTAAAGAGTACAATTACGATCTATTCATACAATATGCGAATAACATCGCCCATAAAACAACTACCACAGAGCTTTAAATATACTCTGGTAATCGCACTAGCTTATGCTTCCCTTTTGCTCATGGATCTTTATCAAAATCACGAGCATAATAGCACTATTTGCGTTTTCAAGAATCTTACAGGAATACCATGTCCCGGATGTGGACTAGGTCGCGCAACCTTAGCCCTTTTTAACGGAAACTTCATTCAATCATTCCATTATCACATATTGGGGATGCCCTTGACAATCTTTATCGTCATCAGCCTTATCTGTTTATTAACTGATACAATAAGAGGCAAAGAAGTCTTCATATCCAAGATTAACAGCCTGATAACATGGAAAGTCTATCTCCTGTTTCTCATTTTAACCCTATTTAGTTGGTATATCAATATTCAGAGAGGAATATAAGGTCTCAGGCCTTTTCCTCTCCCAAGTAATCACATCAATTACAACCAATTACCTCCATAAAAATATCAGTCAATACTTTACAACAGTTAATACAACCCGCTATTCTCGTTTTTCCTCTCTATTTCACTAAATTTGTATGTGAGGAAAATCATTCACATAGATATGGACGCCTTCTATGCTTCAATTGAGCAAAGAGACAATGAAGCATATAGAGGCAAGCCTCTGGCAGTAGGATATGCCGGGGACAGAGGTGTAGTAGCCGCTGCCAGCTATGAGGCACGTAAATACGGCGTAAGATCTGCAATGCCATCCAAAACAGCATCGCGAAAATGTCCCCACCTTATATTTGTTCCTGCCCGGTTTGATGTTTATAAATCTGTATCCAATCAGATTATGGATATTTTTCTAGAATACACTGATCTTGTTGAGCCCTTATCGCTTGACGAAGCTTTTCTTGACGTAACCGAGAACCACAAAGGAATACTTTATGCAACACAAATAGCTAAAGAAATAAGAAAGAAAATATACGAAGAGACATCTCTCACTGCTTCCGCAGGGATTTCTTACAATAAATTCTTGGCAAAGATTGCTTCTGATTACAAAAAGCCAAATGGATTATTTATAATAAGACCTAAAGATGCTGAAATCTTTGTTGAAAATCTTCCAATAGAGCGCTTCTTCGGTGTAGGAAAAGTTACAGCACAAAAGATGCATGAATTAAATATTAAAAACGGAGCTGACCTTAAAGCTAAAAGTGAAGGCGAACTGGTCTCTCTTTTCGGAAAAGCCGGACACATGTACTATCTTAATGCAAGAGCTATAGATGAAAGAGGTGTAGAACCCAACAGGGAGCGAAAATCAGTAGGATCAGAAAACACCTTCGGAAGAGATATTGACTCTTTTGAAGAACTGGCTCTGGAGCTTGACGAGATCGCTAAAGATGTAATAGAAAGGATAACAAGAAGTGAATTTTTCGGACGTACTATTACATTAAAGGCAAAATATGCTGATTTCAGGATAATAACCAGAAGTCGGACTTTACTCTCAATGGTCACAGACTACGACACCTTATATAGAGTCGGATTCGAGTTAATGAAGGATTTAGATATATCAGGAAAAGTACGCTTACTAGGTCTAAGTATAAAAAACCCAGATAGCATCATTGGAAACAATGCTATACAATTATCTTTAGAATTTAAGGACTGGGAAGATCTTAACCCACCGAAAGAATGATACCATTCTCTTCGGCCATTTTACGTATATTCAATATAGCATAACGCATTCTGCCCAAAGCGGTATTAATGCTTATTCCGGTCTGCTCCGAAATCTCCTTGAAGCTAAGTCCCTGATAGTACCTCATCTCCAAAACCTCACGTTGACTTTCGGGTAAAAAATGTATCAGCTTTTTCACATCTTGCAGAATCTGTCCATACACAAGCTGATCTTCGATTGTTCCTTCGCACAGATTTGCATTATTCAACAAATCAATCTCAGTTTCATCATTAGACACCGTATTCTCATTTCTTTCTTGTCTGAAATAATCTATCACCAGATTATGAGCTATACGCATTATCCAAGCTCTGAATTTGCCATTTTCTGTATACCGACCTTGCTTTATGGTTGTGATGGCCTTGATAAATGTTTCCTGAAAAACATCTTCAGCCATTTCTCTATTTCTTATTATGAAGTATATATAATTATATACGTTCTTTTGATGACGAATAAGAAGTTCATCAAAAGCAAGATTATTACCAATCGAATAAGAAATAACCAACTCTTCATCAGTCATGTTCTTTAATACATCCATTACTATATGTCTAAGTTACTATGAGTAATGATTTTTCGATAGGCTTTGTGTCTTTGGTTTATAATTAATACAAATTAATAATATTTATCTCACATATGCAAATCTTTAGTATCAATTTTACAAAGGATATTTTAACTTTTCAGGTTACTTTTTTAATTAGGGAGCCAGTCTGTTTATTTGCCAATCATTATTTTCATATATATACTGAATTCTGTCATGCAAACGATTTGAGCGCCCTTGCCAGAATTCGACTAATACGGGACGAACAAGATACCCACCCCAATTATCCGGTCTTGATATTTCTCCAGCTGAAAACCGATGCTCAAAGTCAGCAACCAAGCCCTCTAAATATTCCCTATCAGGTATTATTTCACTCTGAGGAGAAGACCATGCTCCTAATTTACTGGCTACAGGACGCCTCTCAAAGTAAAGGTCAGACTCTTCCGGCAGTATCTTCTCCACACGACCTTCTATACGCACCTGCCTCTCCAATTCGTTCCAGATAAAAGATAAAGCACAATTTGGATTTTCATTCATTTGTTTTGCTTTTCGGCTCTCATAATTTGTAAAAAAGACAAAACCTTCGCTTCTTATCTGTTTTAGCAAAACAACTCTTGAAGAAGGCTTCATATCCAAGCCGACTGTTGCCAGATTCATTGCATTTGGCTCTAAGGTTTCCGCTTCTATAGCCTCTTTGAACCAGACTTCAAACTGTGCTATCGGATTTAACAAAACATCCTTTTCATCTAAAGTCTTTAGAGTAAAATCTCTTCGTAAATCAAAAATATTAATCATATTATTTAAAACTTTTCTTTATTAGATTCTTCTTTACAAGGGAGATAAATTCCATTTTCTCATCATCCGTAATTTCCATCGATACAGTTAAAATTCGCCCATTCTTGTACAAAATTTCAACCTTCTTATCTACATTCAAATATATATCTTTTATTTCAACAAAGTATATATACTTTATTCTGTTACATCCGGTACGATAATACATTCCATTTCCATCAACTTCTGCCACCACCATTTGCTTTTTTCGAAAGAATGAAATTGAATTATTCCCGCAAGCTATTACTAAAAAGAAAGCTATGATAAAGAAAACAATAAATTCATCCAGTATTTCCAGAAAAAACTTTAGTGAAAACAATAGCGATAACGAGACCGAAACGGCAACCAAGGCAAACAGAAGAACTAATCCGCTTATGAAACAGATCAGAGCGTAAATTTTAGGTCTTCGCTTTGAAAAATATTGTTTTTTCATATTATTGTCTTTTCAGCTAAAGAGTATAAAGAAAAAAGCCATACTCAAGTTGAGTACGGCTTTCATATACTATATAATATTGAAATCAATTAATTACTCTGCATTCAAAGTAATACGTTTGAATTCAGTTACTGTCAATTCTTTATCTACAGATTGAAGATATTGTTCAATATTTTGTTTTGGATTCTTGATGAATTCTTGTTGAAGAAGAGTAAATTCTTTGTAGAACTTAGTCAATGCACCTTCAGCTATTTTTTCGATAAGATTTTCAGGCTTACCTGCTTCCAGAGCTTTTTCTTTTGCAAGATTCAATTCTCTTTGTCTGATCTCTTCCGATACATGCTCAGCTTTCAAAGCAACTGGATTCATTGCTGCAATTTGCATAGCAACATCTTTTCCTACCTGAGCATCTACATTTGCTTTATTGAAACCTACAATAGTTGCCAATTTATTACCCGGGTGAACATAAGCAATTACAGTTGGAGCAATAATAGTTTCATATGCGCCAATCTCCATTTTTTCTCCGGTTATACCCATGCGGTCTACAACCACATCAGCAATCTTACGACCTCCGATTTCCAGATTATTTAATGCATCCAAATCAGCAGGTTTATTTGCTAATGCCACATCTAAGATAGAAGTAGTCATACCAACAAACTCAGAGTTGATTGCAACAAAATCAGTTTCACATCTTACTGCAACAATTGCAGCAAAATCATTATTCGTACCAGCAAGTACACATCCTTCAGAAGCTTCACGATCACCACGTTTTGCAGCAAAAGCTTGTCCTTTTTTACGGATTACTTCGATTGCTTTTTCGATATCACCTTCTGCTTCTGTCAATGCACTTTTACAATCCATCATACCCGCACCTGTTCTCTTACGAAGGTTTTGGATATCAGCCATAGTAACTGCCATATCTTTATATTTTTTTGATTATTAATATTCTAGGTTTAAGACCTTTTTATTACTTTGGCAAGTATAATATCAACTGACAGTTGTAACTTTCAAATACGACATTAAATACTTGCTTTTTCTTAAAAAAGCAAAAGGTCAAGAGTCAGCCCAAAAGACTTATCCCTTAGCACTTACTCTTAACCTTTAGTATAATTATTATTCTTCGTCTTTAACGAATTTGCTTGTAACAGCAGCTTTCAAAGCTTCGTCATCATCTTTAGATGTACGTTCTTTTTTAGCTGTAGTTCTTTTGCGGTCTTTTCTTGCACCTTCTTCTTGTGCTTCAGCAGCAGTACTATCTGCTTTTTCTACTTTTCTTTCTTCCAAACCTTCTTTGATAGAATCGCAAAGGTGAGAAAGAATTACTTCGATAGATTTAGAAGCATCGTCATTTGCAGGAATAACAAAGTCAATATCAGCAGGATTTGAGTTTGTATCTACCATAGCAAATACAGGAATACCCAAACGTTGAGCTTCTTTTACTGCAATATGTTCTTTCAATACGTCTACGATAAACAAAGCGGCTGGCAAACGTGTAAGATCTTGGATAGAACCTAACGTTTTCTCCAATTTTGCACGTTGACGAACAACTTGAAGTTTTTCTCTCTTAGAAAGAGTATCAAACGTACCGTCTTTAATCATTTTGTCGATAGTCGACATTTTTTTTACTGCTTTACGAATAGTTGGGAAGTTGGTTAACATACCTCCTGGCCAACGCTCGATAACGTAAGGCATATTTATAGATAGTGCCAAATCAGCTACAACTTCTTTCGCCTGCTTTTTAGTTGCTACGAATAAGATTTTTTTACCTGATCTTGCTATTTGTTTCAAAGCAGCAGCAGCTTCGTCCGCTTTTGCTATTGATTTGTAAAGGTCGATAATGTGAATGCCATTACGCTCCATGAAAATATAAGGAGCCATTGCCGGGTTCCACTTTCTTTTTAAGTGTCCGAAGTGTACACCAGCTTCTAATAATTGGTCAAATTCTAATTTTGCCATTTTTGTTTTTTTAATGCGTTTACTTTCTTTTTCTGTAATTGAACTGCCGGGTAGCTCTTTGTTGAGAAGTCCCGCCAATTTAGATACTAAACGTAACTTTTGACCGACGTATCATCTACGCCTATATTTCTATCCTCCCCTATGAACTTATGCAACCAAAAGCAAATGCCCGAGGGAGAAAGCCATATCCAAATTAACGTTTTGAGAATTGAAATTTCTTTCTTGCTTTAGGTTGTCCCGGTTTTTTACGTTCAACAACACGTGGATCACGAGTCATAAACCCTTCAGCTCTTAGAGCAGGTTTATCATCAGCGTTGATCTTCACTAGAGCACGAGCAATACCCAGACGAGCAGCTTCTGCCTGACCTTTGTATCCGCCACCATTCAAATTAATCTTGATGTCATATTTTTCAGCAACACCTAATTTATTTAGAGGTTGGTTTACAACATATTGAAGAATTGTTGATGGAAAATAATTTGCTAGTTCTCTTTTGTTGATAACAATTTTCCCAGTTCCTTCGCTTAGGTATACGCGAGCTACTGCAGCTTTACGTCTTCCAATTGCATTTATTACTTCCATTGTTATTATTTAAGAGTGTTAATATCTATTACTTTTGGCTGTTGAGCATCATGCTTGTGCTCTGTTCCACCATACACATAAAGGTTCTTCAATACAGCCGCACCTAATTTATTCTTAGGTAACATACCTTTTACAACCTTATGCATTAAGCGATCAGCTCCTTTGCTCATCAATACCTGAGGAGTTGTTGCACGTTGTCCGCCCGGATAACCTGTATATCTCAAATACACACGATCAGTCCATTTGTTACCTGTAAGAACTACTTTATCAGCATTAATAACGATAACATTATCTCCACAATCAACATGGGGAGTAAAGCTTGGCTTGTACTTTCCTCTCAAAAGCATAGCCACCTTTGAAGCCAAACGGCCTAAAGTTTGACCTGATGCATCAATCACAACCCATTCTTTTTTAGCAGTTGCTTTGTTTGCAGAAATGGTCTTATAACTTAAAGTATCCACTTTCTTTATTTTTTAATTTGGTTAATGACTTTTATTTGACAACATTGGTTTTACTTATTTACTAAGGACACTTATTTAAGTAAATAACCAGCTATATATCAAATATTTATATTCACATTTATAATAATCGGCTCGCAAAGGTACAGATTTCCTGCGAATTATCAAAAAAATACGATTAATTATCCGAAAAAAGAAAGAATAAAAAAACGTGTCTCATAGCTTGCTCTATATTTTCACTATTTTTGATAGTGATTCTTGAGGCAAGTTCTTTTAATCTAAGCTATTTCTATAAATAAAAGGAGGATTTCCAAATTTGGAAATCCTCCTTTTATTTATAGAACACACTCTATTTATTCTTCAAATTAGTTTGTTTCATTCCAAAAGCCCAAGCCAACTCCCGGGTTCCAATAATTTACATCTTTTACCTTAGTTGAAGGATTTATGTAGATATATCTAAACCACAATTTCACAATCACTCCCTCTGAAGGAATTATTGTAGGAGTAATAGCTCCTCTAAAATCAGTAAAATTAACAACAACTGGCTTCTCTACAGTTTTTGGAGCCGCACCGTCTCCGGCAACACCTGTTTTCACTAAAACAACATCTACAATAGCTGTATTTGCAGGTAACTCTTTTCCGTCTTTATCTTTCTGATCATCCTTATTATAAGAAAAGATCACATCAAAATTTTGATCACCTTTCACCTCTGCCGAAAATTGGAACAACCATCTGTTTGAGAAAAGCATATTTTGATCCGCCACCTCTATAGCTACAGATTTAAAAGGACTATTATTCACTGTGGTATCCATAGCATGTCTTTCAACAGACTTCTGCGATCCCTTAGGATACACTTCATTTACCGTAATATAATCGGCTTGCGCAATATTAGAGCCACCCACATAATTCAGGTTCACCTTATAAGAAATCAGTGCTGCATCCTCAGCACTCACACCCGTTAGCCCCTCTCCTGTTATATAAGCCCTTCCATTAATGTAAATAACTGCATACAATACTCCACCACTATCGCTTTTCTTTATTACAGTAAACGTTTTTGTCGCCGAAGTTGTAGATTCATTATCTCCCAGACAGGAAGAAAAAACGACGGCCAATACAGCCACTACACACAAATATAAAAAAGTCTTTTTCATAATTAATTATTTCTATTGTTTCTATTTAGTTAGATATTAAGTAGCACTAAATATTTATTGCCACATATTACAATTACATATATATCTGATTATTACACTTACTAAAGCTATAAAAAGGCCTGAGACCTTAAAAGCCAAATTTCAACCCCAAATTGAGATTAAAGAGCCATTTCTTATCTGAAAATATAGTTTGATACTGGTTTCCTGCATCAAAATAATATGCTCCTCCGAAACTCGTATAAGCAGCCAGTTTATTGTATAAAGGATAACTTATACCTAACAGACCCATTACCGAAAACTGAGGTCTTTCCTGAGAAATTTTACGTTTAGAAGACTTTTCGAAATTGATCAAACCATCGATACTGCTATCGCTGTTCAATCTGCCGTAAATATCTTTTTGAATCATCCCTCCCGCTGAAGCATAGAATTCTACCTTCTTCCATTCTCCTAATTTATAATTTACAGATAGAGGAATACCCAAATAATGGAAATATTGCAAATCGTTTTGCTTAAACTCCATATTAGGGTCTTCTTTTATTCTCGCCGAAATATAGGTATAGACAATTCCACTCTCTATTGAAATTCTATTTGTAATTTTTTTATTGACCGCTATTCCAAAAGAAATAGGTTGGTTATGCTCCATCTTCAATTTTTCTTTTTTCTG
Source organism: Indolivaga alginatilytica (assembly GCF_003201355.1). GTDB lineage: Bacteria > Bacteroidota > Bacteroidia > Bacteroidales > Dysgonomonadaceae > Dysgonomonas_A > Dysgonomonas_A alginatilytica. The sequence goes on along the minus strand of NZ_QICL01000014.1, from coordinate 16,356 downwards.
CATACTGAGAGATAGAGGTCCATCAGAAGAAGCATTGGCATAACGAAGAGAATTTGTCATTTCATCTGATCTGGAAAGTCCGCTACCTCCTCCAATGCCTAAGGCTATCCCCTTTGGCTCAGACTCACTTTTTTTAGTTTTTACAGGAATATTATTGTCTGCCAGTATATTTCTAGTTTTCTCACCTTCTGCCTCAAAAGCAGCTATGCGGGCTTTTAAGTCCCGATCGAAATCAGCATCTTTAGGTTCAAAGTTTTCAGTGCTCTTTTCTTCTGCAACATATGTATTATTATCTACTACCTCCGAGCTTTTATTTACAGGAGCAATGGTAACTGTTTCTTTTTCTGGCATCGTTTTCTCAGGGAAGGTTTCTTTTACGGAAGCGACTTCAGTTTTCGTCGTTTTCGATTCAGCTAACAGACTATACGAGGAGTGCTTTTGAGCAGATTCTACAACATTATCAGATACACCTGACTTGTCGGAATTCGCAACTTTTGGTTGCTCTACAGGGGCATTCGTTTTTGTCGTATTAGTATCCGGTAATCCGGCAATGCTGCCTGAATCATGCTCCTGCGGCACAAAAAGTAATGCGAGCAAAACCACAGCGGCTGCTACTGCCGTCCAAGTAAAAATGGTATGACGAAATATTCTGGCAGGTGATTTTCTCACCACCGGAGCCACGGGCAGATCTGCCTCGATCTTCTCCCATAACGACGGAGGAAGATCCGGCTCAAAGCCTTTCAGCTTTGAGGAAAAAATATCCTTTATGTGATCTTTATCCGGTTTCATTGTCTTTTTAAGTATGCTTTAACCTTTTCTTGTAATAACAATCTGGCTCTGATGTATTGGGAACGGGATGTTCCTTCGGCTATCCCCAGAGCTTCACTTATTTCTTTATGAGAATACTCTTCTATTGCATATAAGTTGAAAACCGATCTATAACCTTGAGGTAACTCCTGTATCATTTTCATTAATTCCGTTTCCGAAATCTTTGCCGTGTCATCTTCCGAATCATCCCTTATTTCATCAATATCAGACAGATTTTCAATATCTTCCGAGTATTGTTTTTTAATCTTATCCTTACGAATGGTCTCCAATGCCAGATTTATAAAAACCCTTTTCATCCACCCTTCAAAGGAGCCTTTCCCTTCATACGAAGGAATATGTGCGAAAACTTTTATGAACCCGTCATGTAATAAATCCTGTGCAGAATCCGCATCCGACGAATACCGCAGACATATACCATACATCACACGGGCATACCGTTGGTAAACGATTTGCTGTGACCTACGATCATGTTTCTTGCATCCCTCTATTAGCTGCAACTCTTCCATCCGGATTTTTAGGTTCAATTATTAGATGAATACAACGTCAGAATGTTGCTTTCTTCTGTTGTATTTTAATTTAATTAACAAAATATTAAGAATTAAAGTCGAGACCTATTTATTTTGGCAAAGAACAAATACAATTTTCAGCCATTATTGAATGGCTTCTGTAAATGCCTATTTGCTACTTATAAAAATTCATCCGGCAAATTTACCAAATAAAGTCGTTTCGAGGCACGAGTTAAGGCAGTATATAACCACCGATAAAAATTTACACCCAAATGTTCTTCGGTTATATATCCTATATCAAGAAAGATATTTGCCCACTCTCCGCCTTGTGCTTTATGACAAGTAACAGCATATCCATACTTTACCTGCACCGCATTATAAAAAGGATCGACTTTCATTTTCTGCATTTTGCCATTCTTTGTTGTAACATCCCCATAATCTTCCAATATATTATAGAATAGCTCTGCATTTTTTTCCTGAGATAATCCGGTTGCATCAGAATGTAAGGTATCTATTAATATCTTAATTTCCAATTCCATGTCATAGTCGGGATGCTTAACCAAGACATCACAGAATCGGAAACCATATATCTCTTGTGTACGTCTGACCCTTAGAATTTCGAGTAATTCGCCATTCGCCAAAAAGTCAATCTGTTCAATATTCTCAGTCCAAAAGTAATTATTTTTAGTGACCATGAGCATATCTCCCGACGACAATTCTTCTTCCCTATACAATATTCTGTTTCGAACCCCCTCATTATATATATTAGCTCTTTTGTTAGAACGTGATACAATCATCGTTTCTTCGATACCATCCCTATCATAAGCTGCCGATATTTCATCGATCAGTTCTTCCCCTGAAACCTTACGGATATCATCAAATCCATCCAGTTTCAATTTAGGAAATAATTCAGTCGTATTTTCCAATAAAGCATTTCGTATATGAGTAGCATTAAATAGTATACCCGAATTCTCGGCTTGCCGTACAATCTGAGTCATAGTAGTACTCGACACTTCAAGCCCATATCCCTGCAATAGGTCCGCCTGTAATGCAGGACTGGTTTCCTGCATTACAGGGGGTAACTGAGCCTCATCGCCCAAAAGTAATAAGCGGCAATTTTCACCACCATATACATAATGAATCAAATCATCCAAAAGCCGCCCCGAACCAAAACTAAAAGAATCGATACCATCATTACTTATCATCGACGCCTCATCTACAATAAATAAAGTATCTTTGTGTAGATTATCCATAGGAACATAACCCGAAGCTTCGCCTGAGAAGCGTTTTTGCCTGTATATTTTTTTATGGATAGTAAATGCCGGATGGCTGGAATAGCTCGAAAAAACTTTCGCGGCACGTCCGGTAGGAGCCAGCAAGACCGTTTTTTGCTCAAAATCAGTCATCGTTTTTACCAAAGCCCCGATTAATGAAGATTTACCGGTTCCTGCATATCCTTTGAGCAGAAAAATACTATCCGAGGTTCGCGAAAACAGGAAATCAGTTATCAGATCCAAAGCAGATGCCTGCTCACTGGTCGGTTCAAATTGGAAATTCTTTTTGATCTGTTCGAGAAAAAAACTATTTAGAGACATTGTATGAGGTTATTTAGAAATAAGAGCCTATTTAAAATTAGCAGACAGCATACGTGGGAGTGAGAAAGTTTCACCCATTGTTTCGATTGGGAGTATAATTATACTACCCTACGTTTCTCTCTCATGATTCTTTACGATCATTTCCAGAAATTTAAACAGGGTATAAAAATAGTACATAAAGTTTCTTTTTCTAAATTTGTAAACATTAAATAAGATATTAAGGTCTCAGACCTATTTATTGCTTTGGCAAATTTAACAGCTATAGCCTGTTATAACTCGAAAATATATCATTAAATACTTTGATTTACTTATGTTTTTACCTGACAATATTGATCTCGGAAAATCAGAAAAATACATTCTGACAATTCGTATAACACCCAATGGTTTAGCGTTCTCTATACACGAGCCACGTATGGGAGGTAATTATTGTTATCGGGAAACTTCTTTTTCGAACGAATCGGACAGGCTTAGCAGTATTCAACGTATTATCTTCGATTATAATTTTCTGACACAGGTTTTCAAGCAAACAAATGTAGTCTTTGTTTCGAGGGAATACGATATTGCCCCGCATTACTTATTTGAAAAGAACAAAAAGGAAGCATTATATAACTTTACACATCAGGAACAGGTAGAACAAGTTCTGATTAGTCCCGATCCGATTCAGGAAAACATTACAATTTTTAATGCCGATAAAGAGATTTATAAATTTCTGATGCGCAGCTTATATAATCCTACTTTCTTTCACCATTCTAACTTGTTGATGAAATATATTGACGGTAAAAATAGAATAGCTGAAAAGCGTTCGAAAATGTACCTTAATTTCCATAACGAATTTCTGGATGTACTGTGTTATGACTCGGCATCCAATTTACTTCATGCAATTACTTTTCAACATGAGAATGGACACAATCTGATCTATTTCATTCTGAATATCTGGGATAAATCTAACTTTGACCAGAATCAGGATTATCTGTATATACTCGAAAATTTTGCAGGCTCGGATCAATTTGTTGTTCCGCTTCTTCGCGATTATATTAAACGTATAGAAACAGTCGGAGTACCAAGTGAAGTAGAATTTATGGGTGCTGACAGCAGAAGGGCCCCCCTTGATTTATTAATATTAGCAACTATATGAGAATTGTTAGCGGACGATATAAAGGACGTAGATTAGACCTCCCTAAAAACTTTAAAGCAAGACCGACAACTGATTTTGCGAAAGAAAATTTATTCAACATACTAAGCAACTCGATAGATTGGGAAGATGTAAAAGCATTGGATCTATTTGGAGGAACCGGTAGCATTAGCTTCGAACTTGTATCGAGAGGATGCCCTCAGGTTACATGCGTAGAAAAGCTAGCTCCCAATTATTTATTTATAGAAAAGACTCAAAAATTACTTGATGCCAAGGAATTAAGAATATTCAAGATGGATGTTTTTAAATTCCTGGACATTTCTAAAGATCAGTTCGATTTTATATTTGCCGATCCACCCTATGACCTCCCTTTCCTCAAAGAAGTACCTAAGCTTATTTTTGAAAAGAATCTCCTCAAACCGGGAGGTGTATTCGTGATGGAACATTCAAAATCGGATGACTTCTCATCAGCTCCTTTATTTAAAGAGAGAAGAGTGTATGGAAGTGTCAACTTTTCGATATTCGAAAATGAGGAAGGCGTTGAATGATCTCAATATGTATCCCGATATATAATACTGATGTTACAAATCTGGTAACAGAGCTGCATCTGCAATGCGAGGCTTTGGATGCTCCGTATGAGATACTGCTGATTGATGATGCTTCGGACTTATCTTTTCAAACTGTCAACAGAGAATTATCGAAACTGGATAATATACATTACAAAGAACTTCCTGTTAATATCAGCAGGGCGAAGATCCGTAATCTTTTCCCTCAAAAAGCAGCACATCCTTATCTTATTTATGTTGATAATGACGCTCAGGTCTGCTCGCCACATTATATATCGACTTACATAAAAATGCGCTCTCCGGGCATAGTGTGTTATGGCGGATGCGAATACTTATCTTGTAAAGACAATCAGTATTCATTACGTTGGCTTTTCGGGGTTCATAGAGAAGCAATCCCGATAGAAAAACGAAAGGTAAATCCGGATGAATATTTTTCGACTTTCAATTTCATGATAGATAAGCGGGTTGTATTACTCCACCCCTTTGATGAAAACATAGAAGAATACGGATATGAGGACGTTGTATTTCATACCGAGATAATAAAACAAGGACATCATATCACTCAGGTTAATAATCCGCTTATTCATACAGGCCTTATTTCAAATGAAGAGTTTTTAAAAAGAACAGAGTCAGCCCTTAGAAACTTATACTTACTACAAAAAGAAAGAGGACGTAAAGCTGATTTAGAGAATACTCTCAAACTACTAAAAATGAAGAATAGAATTGATTATTTCAAACTAACAGGAGCCGTTTCAGCTTTATTCAGATTACTAAAAAACAGCTTCATTAAGAATCTTTTAGGAAAGAAACCCAGCTTATTTATTCTCGATCTGTATAAACTCGGTTATCTTTGTAATTATTCAAAACGATAAGCTCTCAGAGTTTTTTATTGCTTTGGCTGATGTAATAACCCGAGGCTGCTACAATCTAAGATGTAGCAACAGATAGTCGAAATTACTTAAATATCTTACTTAATCGAAAAAGAATGCTCATAGCGAAAAAAAAGAAGACCGAAAATATTGCTGAGTATCTGCTATATATGTGGCAGGTAGAAGATATTATCAGAGCACACAAACTGGATATTAACTCTATTCAAGAAAATATCATAGATAAGTTTGAACAGCCTGCTAAAATAAGAAAAGAAATAACAGACTGGTACGAAGGTTTAACAGAAATGATGAAATTGGAAGGTATTACCGAAAAAGGGCATCTTCAAATCAATAAGAATGTAATTATCGACCTGACCGACCTTCATCTAAGACTACTTAAATCGCCCAAAGAACCCGAATATATCTCAAGCTATTACAAAACCTTACCATTCATTGTAGAGTTGAGAGCAAAATCAGAAGATAAAAGTATCCCTGAACTGGAAACTTGTTTCTCTGCTTTATACGGATTCTTATTGTTGCGCTTGCAGCAAAAGGAAATTTCGGGAGAGACGCAAGCTGCAATATCCCAGATAAGCTCTTTTCTAAGGATGTTATCGAACAGGTACCACCTGGATAAAGAAGGTAAATTGGAACTATAAGGTCTCCGATTCTTTCTGCTATCAATTATAAAAATAGAAACAACAATAAAAACTAGCGATAATGGCATTTTTTTCAGGAAACAAACAAGCTGACGATGAAGACAAATCAGCAAAAAATATATTCGTATTTCAATTAGTTCCCAAAAACGTATTGGTTACAGGTGCTAACGGTCAGTTAGGGAGCGAGCTTAAACGTGCAACCGCAGATCATGAAGCGAATCTTAATTTTATTTTTACTGATGTTGCCGAATTAGACATTACAAACCTACAAGCTGTTGAGCAATTTGTAAAAGACAACAATATCAAATACATTGTCAATTGTGCAGCTTATACAGCTGTAGACAAGGCGGAAGATGATGTTGAGTTGTGTTATAAAATAAATAAAGATGCAGCACGCAATCTGGGTATCGCAGCAACTAACAATGAAGCTAAGGTTATTCATACATCTACCGACTATGTATTTGACGGCACAGGAAATCGCCCTTATCTGGAAACCGATCCGGTAAATCCAAAATCGGTATACGGAAAATCGAAACAAGAAGGTGAAGCCGCTTTACTTGAAGTGTGTCCCGACTCGATAGTTATCCGCACAGCATGGTTGTACTCTATTTACGGTAACAACTTTGTTAAGACAATGATTAAGCTAGGTAAAGAAAAAGATACTCTGAATGTAGTAGCCGATCAGACAGGTAGCCCTACTAATGCTGCTGATTTAGCAAAAGCCATCGTAAAGGTATTAGATCATAGCGAGTCATACAATCACTTCAAAGCAGGTATATATCATTATACAAACGAAGGGGTTACTTCCTGGTACGATTTCACTGTGGCTATTCATAAATATGCAGGTATTACAAGCTGCAAAGTAAGCCCTATAACTACTGATCAATATCCAACGAGAGCAAGTCGTCCTCAATACAGTGTCTTAGATAAAACTAAAATAAAGACCACTTTCGAAGTAGAAACTCCTCAATGGGAAGACAGTCTTAAAATTTGCGTAAATGAACTAATTAAGTAAAATTACAGCATAAATAAATATAAAGGTTGCACCATTCGTGTAACCTTTTTTATTATATTGCACTCTCCTCTGATTTACCCTAATCCAGATCATATATGAGATATCTTATAATATTGTTTTTCGCCTTAATTCCTCTTATTGGAAACTGTAAAGAAACAATCGAAACCTCAACTAATAGCAAGGATTCGACATTAAACATAGAGTCCAACCAACTCAAATATCACAAACACTCAGAATCGAGTCTACGCAGGAATAGCACAGTTATTAGAGAAGATGAATTCTTGCCTGAGAATACTCCCAAATCATCTCTTTATATTTACATTGAAAAAAGAATGAGAGAAGAATTGAGCATTGACGAAAAAACTGCCCACTCTAAATTTCCTCTGATAGTAGTTGATAATCAAGCACGTTATCTAAAAGATCTAAATAATATAGAATACGGTCAGACAACGAAAATCACAGTGCTATCTGGAGATATCCCGTCTACTGCAGCTATATATGGGACAAGAGCTCTTAATGGAATAATTCTAATAGAAACTAAATAAACTCCAAGTGCTTTATCCTTAAAAGATAAAATAAGATGATTATTATGATATATTTTTGTATTTAAATTGAATTACCATGGGTATAAGTTTCACTCAGATACTAAGTGTCTTTGTTGTATTATTTGCACTGATTGACGTTTTAGGGTCAGTTCCTATTTTCCTCAACTTTCAACAAAAGGGGGAAGATGTAAACCCTAAACAGGCAGCCGTATATTCGTTTGTTATAATGACTGCTTTTCTTTTTGTTGGTGAACTTATATTACATTTATTTAATGTCGATGTATCTTCGTTTGCTATCGCAGGAGCATTAGTTATCTTTATTATATCTGTAGAAATGATTTTTGGGATAGAAGTTTTCAGAAATGATGCTCCTCCGGGGTCTACCACTTTAGTACCCATCGTATTTCCTCTGATTGCAGGTCCGGGTACATTTACGGCATTATTATCCATGCGAGCCGAATTTCAGGTCAGCAATATCATTATCGGACTTCTTTTTAATATGATAATCGTATTCTTGGTTCTGAAAAATCTAAAATTTGTAAAGCGACTTCTTGGTGTAGGCGGAGTATATGTTATGCGTAAATTCTTCGGTATTATCCTTATGGGAATTGCAGTAAAACTATTTACGTCTAATCTGCACATTTTACTGCAATCGTTTTCTCAATAAGATAAATACAAACTCTCCCGCAACCTTACAGATTAAGACTATAATTGTTACATAAACTAATATTTAAAGTGTATGAAGAAATATTTAATACTCTGTATATTCAGTATTTTATCCATTAGTATTTACTCTCAGATTGGTCGGTCGGTACCAGAGCAAACTCTTAGTAATGGAGTTTCAATGCCAATTCTCGGATTCGGGACTTTATATCTTACAGACTCGATAGGTGAAAGATGCGTGGCACAAGCTATTTCTGTCGGTTACCGTCTTTTAGATACAGGTAGAATTTATGGAAATGAAGAAGCTGTAGGAAAGGGAATCAAAAAGAGTGGTATTAAAAGAGAAGAACTTTTTGTGACAACGAAGGTTTGGGTTAGCGACATGGGATATGAAAATACTAAAAAGGCTTTTGAGGAATCTATGAATAAATTAGGTTTAGACTATATAGACCTCTATCTTATTCACCGCCCAAGAGGTGATATAAAAGGTACCTGGAAAGCTATGGAAGAACTTTACGAAGCAGGTAAAATCAAAGCCATTGGAGTAAGTAATTTTGAGCCTGACCAACTTACCGATTTGATTGCGTATGCTAAGATTAAACCTATGGTCAATCAAATAGAAACCAATGTATTTTTTCAGCAACACGAAGCTCAGGCTGCCAATGAAAAATTGGGTGTACAGGTGGAAGCATGGTCTCCTTTCGCTGAAGGTCGTAACGGATTTTTCAGTAACCAGACACTAGCTGCGATTGGAAAAAAATACAATAAAAGTATTGCACAAGTTACATTGCGATGGCTTATACAAAGGGGGATAGTAGCCATTCCCAGAACATCGAGCAAAGAACACATGATAGAAAATATAAATATCTTTGACTTCGAGCTTGATGCCTCTGATATGCAGCAAATCTCTAAATTAGACTTGAACACCAGTCAGTTTCCTGAGTGGGAGTAAATATTCATATTGGGTCTTTATATCCTAAAACAATAAAGCACGAATCTCTGATTCGTGCTTTATTCTTATATAAGATCGGTAGCTTTTTAATTATCTTTTTCCAATTCTATCAACAGATCGCTTTTGCTGGTAGTATCGCCTACTTTCACGACTACTTTCTTAACAATCGCTTTGGTGCTTGCTAAGATTGCATTTTGCATCTTCATGGCTTCCAAGATCACTAATGTATCTCCGGCTTTTACAGTGTCACCGGTTTTCACCAGCACATCCAATATTTTACCGGGCATAGGCGCTTTAAGTAAAATAGTACTGGACTCGTTTGCCTGCGAACTCAATATTTTTCTTCTTTGCAATGAGAATGGAGTTTCGACAGAAAAGCAATAACTGATACCATTGATCAGAATCTCATATTCATTTTGCTTCTGAGCAACTATTTCTACGGGGTAACTCACTCCGTTGACATTCATAAAAGTAAATCCGTCGGGAGTTTCTTCCAAATGAGCATTTAGTTCTTTATCCCCAATTGTGTATGTATCATTGTCTCCAATAAGAAACTCATACTCTTTAGAATTATCTAAATCGAGAGCAACCAGTTGTTTTTGAGTTGTATTTTGCTTGTTCATTATCATTCCTGATTACATATTATTAATTCTATTTCTCAAAGACCACATATCCAATACCTGCTTTTCTTCTTTGATTGGCTCATTCTCGTTACGATGATTAGTTATCGCTAATAGAGCACCAAATAGAGCCTCGTCTTTTTCGTGATGAACCAGAGAATCCATATCTTTTTCAATGAATGAAGTATCGAAACTTCCTCCTCTGAAAACTTCATTATGAAGAACAGCTTTACAGAATGGAATGGTTGTTTTGATTCCCTTAATATGAAAATCATTCAACGCCTTCAATGTATTTTCGATAACCGTCGGACGGTCTTTTGCATGTACAATTAATTTGGCAACCATCGAATCGAAATAGGGAGTAATTTCAGAGCCTGTTACAACTCCTTTATCCACTCTTATACCTTCGCCTTCGGGAGTTCTTAATCCTTTAATGATTCCTGTACAGGGTGAAAATCCCGATTGTACATCTTCGGCATTAATACGACACTCTATAGCCCATCCGTTTAGCTTCACATCACTTTGAGTAATGGGTAATTTTTCACCATTAGCTATACGTATCTGCAATTCTATCAAATCAAGACCTGTTATCATTTCCGTAACAGGATGTTCTACCTGTACTCGGGTATTCATCTCCATAAAGAAGAAGTTGCCTTGTTTATCAAGCAGAAACTCAACCGTTCCCAAGCTTACATATCCTGCACCTTTTGCTAGAGAAACAGCAGCAGTTGCCATTTTCTCACGAAGTTCTTCGGAAAGGGCCGGTGATGGAGCTTCCTCTAATAACTTCTGGTGTTTGCGTTGTACAGAACATTCACGCTCTCCCAGATGGATTACATTTCCGTGTGAATCACCTACTATTTGGAATTCAATATGTTTAGGGTTCTCCAAAAAGCGTTCGATAAATACCGATGGATTATTAAATGCATTCTGCGCCTCGGATGACGCAGAGAAATACATCCGTTTCATTTCCGATTTCTTGTAAACTACACGCATACCACGTCCACCACCTCCGGCAGAAGCCTTTATGATAAGTGGGAATCCTATTTTTTCGGCAACATCCAAAGCGTCCTCAAGTGTATCAACGCTTCCGTTACTACCTCCCAACATGGGAACATTATTCTTTGCAGCTATTTCTTTGGCAATTACCTTATCACCCATGTTCTGAATAACACGTGGCGAAGGCCCTATGAATATAATACCTTCTTCAGTACAGCGTGTTGCAAATTGTGCATTTTCAGACAGGTAACCATATCCGGGATGAATGGCATCTATATTATTTCTTTTGGCTAATAACACCAATGATTCTATATCCAGAAATTCAGGAATACCACCGTTATCTATATCGGGGAAATCGACCACTTTGTCAACAGCCGATAAATAAAGTGCATTAGGTTCTTTAAGTGTACGAATACCTACAGCCGTAACCCCCATTATTTTAGCGGTTTTAGCTATACGAATAGCTATCTCTCCACGGTTGGCTATTAATATTGATTTTATCTTATTCTTTTGTTTCATCTTGATTCTTATCCAAATTAAAGAGGCATATTACCATGTTTGCGTTTTGGCTTATACTCGGTTTTTCTTTCCAGAGTTTTTAAAGACCTGATTATTTTGTGACGAGTCAGAGCGGGATCAATAACCTCATCTACAAACCCTTTTTCATCTGCAATGTAAGGATTGGTAACTTCTTCACGGTATTTCTGAGTCAGTTCTTTTTTAAGTACTGTCGGATTTTCAGATTCTTTCAATTCTTTTCTGTAAAGGATGGCAATGGCTCCATCGGGTCCCATTACCGCAATTTCGGCTGTAGGCCAAGCAAAACTAAAATCACCGCCAATACCCTTACTATTCATTACAATGTATGCACCACCGTAAGCTTTACGTAAGATTACGGTAATCTTAGGTACTGTTGCATAAGTATAAGCATATAATAGTTTTGCTCCATGACGGATAATACCATCGTGCTCCTGATCGGTTCCGGGTAAAAATCCGGGAACGTCTTCCAGTGTTATAATAGGTATATTAAACGAATCGCAAATATTAATAAAACGAGCCGCTTTTATAGATGAATCAATATCCAATGTTCCAGCCATCACTTTAGGTTGATTGGCTACAATACCTACCACCTGACCATCCAGACGGGCAAATGCTGTAAATATATTGGCTGCATGGTTTTCGGCAACTTCAAGAAATTCACCTTTGTCGACAATCAGTCTTACGATATCTTTTACATCATAAGGTTTATCGGGATCATCGGGTACAATATTCCTCAAGCTCTCCTCTACCCTACTGACAGGATCTTCCGATTGTATCAGCGGAGGATTTTCCATATTATTGGATGGTAAATAAGACAGTAGCTTCTTTACTCCTAAAATTGTATTTTCATCGTCATTGTAAACAAAGTCTGCAACACCCGATTTAGTCCCGTGAACAGATGCTCCACCTAGATCTTCGGTAGATACTGTTTCATTCAGAACTTCTTTTACGACATTAGGACCTGTTACAAACATATAGCTGGTATCTGCCGTCATAAATATAAAATCGGTAAGAGCAGGAGAATACACTGCACCACCGGCAGCAGGTCCCATTATTACCGAAATCTGAGGGATTACTCCCGACGACATTACGTTTCTTTTGAAAATATCGGCATAACCATTCAAACTGCTTACGCCTTCCTGAATACGTGCTCCACCCGAGTCAATCAGACCGACTACAGGTGCTCCTGTTTTAAGGGCCATATCCTGTATTTTCACAATTTTAGCGGCATGTACCGTTCCCAGAGAACCTCCAAGCACACTAAAATCCTGAGAGAAAGCGTATACCAAACGCCCGTTTACAGAACCAAATCCTGTAACGACACCGTCACCGAAAGCTTCTACGGTTTTGCCGAAAGATGCTGTTGCGGGAGGTGTATAAGCATCCGTTTCTTCGAATGTTCCTTCGTCAAACAATAATAGAATACGTTCGCGGGCGGTTAACTTCCCTCTTTGATGTTGTTTCTTATAGTACGCCTCATCATACTGCTTATTTAGCAAGTTTTCGCGGGCTACAAACTGTTCGTAAATTTTTCTCATTTTATTACTATAAAGGTCTAAGACCTATTTAATACTTTGGCAAGTATAACAACGATCAATTGTTATAATCCTAAATATATCATTAAATTCTTTTATCTACTAATATCATTAATCTTCTATCAATAAAACATCTCACACCTTAGCTTCACCCTGTTTTATCTAAAATTAGCGGCACAAGTTATAAAAAAGAAAAAACATAATTCTCTTCTTATTAATAAAATAACAATATGTAAAAAAACCGACTAAATATTTACTAATTGTAAACATCTATGGTCAAGATTCTTTGCCTTGTTTCCCGAAAGCATCCGAATTTATATATTTTGGCAGGTCTTCTGACTTACTTCATCCCTAAATATCCTTCCCGTTCGCATTAAGAAACAGTGGTATAGAGTGTTATTTAGAGACTCTTTATGAAGTTTACAGCAGCGGGTCTGTTCCCGATTTTCACAGGATTCCCTTTTCATTATTCTTTCAGCAAAGTGACCGAATAACACCAAAACGATGAAACAAATATAAGCGATTTATTTTATCTATATCTTTTCTTAGTGTGTTTTTATTTTAGCATCCCACACTTTCATGCAAAGCAACCACCTTTACCAATTGATTTTTATCGGCAAATGACGACAGATAAACCGTTGGTCTATAAAGGTTATAATGGTAACTTGTATTCAGTACTAGATCAGGAAATCCATCATTATCAATATCACCTATTAACAGTACCCTAAATATAGCATCTTCAAAAGTAGAGGTAGATGCCAATAATTGATTTAGTTCTTTTCCGTCTTTATATCCTTTGATATATAGTTTATATTTACTTATAATCATTTCATCTTTATTGTACTCAGCAGGTTTTAAATCGCCTGTTGAATACAGTGTATAAGATGAACCATTATATGCAAATGTCATTTTCTCGTTCGGATCAATAAAATCTTTGTCTAATGGTATTGTATTTATCTCATGAGATGATAAACGAGGCGAACTACTTATCAAGACCAAAGAAGTATCAATATGTGAAGTCTTCACCTCCCATCCTGTCCATTTCGAAGAGTTGTTCTCATCTCCTTCTTCATCCGATATAACATCAAAAGTTTTTTGAATACTAAGAGTGGTAGGTGCAATATAATATCGCCCCCTATCCTGAAAAATACCAAACCATCCTTTATTTATCATTTCGGGAGACGTTTCATCTCCATGAAAAATACCTGTCGATAATACGAACAAAGGTAAATCCTTGCTTTTAGGATAAAGCTCCTCATCTATCCACTCCATATTATGTATGGAATCAGGACTCGCAATATTGTCTTTTCCAACCAGAGTATCTCCTGTTATCTGAATATTATTTCCGTTCTCCGTTTTTGAGGTCTCTTTACAGGCTATTACCAAGACACATGCCAATACCAATACTATTATTTTTTTCATTGTGTTACTAAAGTTATTTTAAGTAATAATGCGAATCAGTTGTTGAATTATTTTATCTATTTATGTAAGGATCAGTGAACAGGTAGACAAGGAAAAAAGGACTCGTAAAAAACTGTCACTTTTGTTACTTTTTATGGTTTGAGAACCATATTTTTTGAAATAATTGAATCTTGCATTTTTTTTTCATTTCTCCAATAATCATTCCTCAATTCTTCCTTTATCCTGAAGTCGGTCATTTGTTCATCGAGCAAAGATATGATGGTGTTTTTGTCAGGAATATTCCGCTTCGCATTTTTCGTGAAAATCTTCCTCTTTCCCTTTGGGCGAGCGTATTTATCCCTAAAAAATATCCCTGTCAAAAATCACAATACCTCTTGTTGCTCTATGAAACAAAATGACCGACCTGTCGGATGCCGCAGAAGAAAAAAAAGTCATGATTATGAGAAACGAAAAACAAATAATGAAACAAAATGACGCTCCTGCCGGAATTAACATAATATTGGTTTGTAGAATAGCTCTGTTGGGTGTTTGCGTGTGGTGTGTGTGCAAAATAGGAGTATCAGTAGTGTCCGTGGTGGGAATATATATACTTATCCGTAGCGTGCTTAAAATCATCCGTTTGTCTATCAAAGTGATATTTTCATTACTCTCTATCATTTTCCTTGTAGCAGTTATAGCCATTATAATAGCATTTATCCTTTAAAACTTACACCATGAATATCATAAATATAGACAAAAACACCTCCGTAGCCTTTACAGGGCATCGCAAAATGAACCAAGATACAGCATTGTTAAAAGAAGAATTAGCAACTATTCTCATAGAGCTATACAGTAAAAAGTATCAGACATTCTTTGTTGGCATGGCACAAGGCTTCGATTTGTTGGCAGCAGAAGCAGTATTGGAATTACAAAAGATATATTCCGACATACAACTCTTTTGTGTCGTTCCATATGCAGGGCATCACAGAGGGTTCGATGAACAAGATAAACAACGCTTTGCGGACATAACAGAATGAGCCACAGTAAATATCACTCTTTCAGATAAATACTTTGACAGTTGTTTCCTCCGCCGTAACGACTACATGATAAACAATTCATCATTGCTTATTGCTTACCACGATGGAGCATACAGAAGCGGAACGGCTTACACTGTCCGCAGGACAAAAGCCAGTTCAATACCTGTAATTAATTTATATAACATCAAATAATACGTACCATGACTAAATTATATTCATTATTCGCACGAACAAACACCGATACAGAATTAAAATCCGATAACCTCCAATTTGAGATAGTGGATTATTCAGAGAAAGCAATCGCCCTTTTCGGAGACACCAAAGAAATCAAAGATTTACTCAAAGCTATGGGTGGCAAATTCAATCCACGATTGAGCCACAATGATGAGAAGCAAGCTGGGTGGATATTTTCCAAGACCAAGAGAGACGAACTAAACACAGTATTAAACCTAAACAAATAACAGTTATGAAATCAACAGCCTATTTTACAAGAACCATATTGACACACTTAGAGCAAAAAGCCGAAACAAATACATTATTCGCCCAATCCTTTGCTAACCCCGATAAGGACATTGACCAATGTTGTCTCTTTATTTTGAACCAAGTTCAAAAAAGTGGTTGTAATGGCTTCCACGATAATGAGATATTTTCAATAGCCGAAGATTATTATACGACAGATAATATAGAGGTAGGCAATCCTATTCATGCTCAAATTACTGTAAACCATGTGGTAGAACTGACAGTAGAGGAAAAGGAAGAGGCACGGCAAGAAGCTATCCAAAAAGCACATAACGAAGCCTATAACCGAGCGATGCAACCCAAGAAGAAAGCCAAACGAGTAGAAATGAATAACCAACCAAGTCTATTTGACTTTTAAAATGACCGCAATATGAA
>NZ_QICL01000013.1 GCF_003201355.1 Indolivaga alginatilytica | reverse complement strand
ATGTCATTTTTGGGCAGACGGGTTACAAAGTCTGTGGGGATACCATAATTGGATAGGGATACGGCTACGTTGGCTTCGCCTCCTCCGAAGGTGGCATTTAGGTTATTGGATTGGATAAAGCGTTGATAGCCGGGCGCTGACAGGCGTAACATGATTTCTCCGAAGGTGACTACTTTTTTCATATCGTGGGATAGTTATATTATTTGTTATTTTATTTATAAGTTAATGTATACAGTCTTAAAACTGAAAGAAATTTTTGGCATTATAGTAAGATACATCTTCTACTAATTTTCCTAAGAATGGTAATTCAGAAGAAGGTAGTAAACCATGTTCTACATCATTACCTATCAGGTTACAAAGTATTCTTCTGAAATACTCATGTCTTGGATACGATAAGAAGCTACGTGAGTCGGTAAGCATACCTATAAAACGACTCAATAGTCCAAGATTGGATAATGAGTTCATTTGAGCTTCCATGCCTGTTTTTTGGTCTAAGAACCACCATCCTGAACCGAATTGAATTTTTCCGGCTACCGATCCATCTTGGAAATTTCCAATCATAGTTGCAATCAGATCGTTATCGCGCGGATTAAGATTGTATATAATGGTTTTGGCTAGTTTGTTGTCTGTATCTAGTTTGTTGAAGAATTTGGACATGTTTTTAGCAATAGTAAAATCTCCAATAGAGTCGAACCCGGTGTCTGCACCTAGTTGGTTAAACAGACGGGTATTGTTGTTGCGGATAGCTCCATAATGGAATTGTTGTGTCCATCCTTTTTCCCAGTCCATGATTGCTCCTTCAACTAGCATCGCAGATTTAAACTTGATGATTTCTGCTCCTGTAAGTTCTTTTCCTGAATATACTTTGTTGAAGATTGTATCTATTTCACTTTGAGTATAATCTTCTGCATAGAATTCTTCTATTCCATGATCAGATAATTTACACCCAACTGAAGCAAAGAAGTCATGGCGTTTGCGTAATGCTGTAATTAAATCAGTAAAGTTGCTGATTGTAACTCCTGATACTTCAGATAGTTTTTCTACATAAGCTCTGAAGTTCGCAGCCACTTCTACTGCCATTGCTTTATCGGGACGCCATGTTGGAAGTACTTTAACCGAAAAGCCTTCTTTTTTCAGTGCGATATGGTATTCTAAACTGTCGATCGGGTCGTCAGTGGTGCAAACAGCTTCTACATTGTAGTGTTTCATCAACCCACGAGCCGAAAATTCAGGAGTACGCAATTTAGCAGTACATATATCGTATATTTCTTTAGCAGTCTCAGGTTTCAATATCTTTTCTACACCGAAAGCTGTTTTTAATTCAAGGTGAGTCCAGTGATAGAGTGGGTTACGCATCGTATAGGGTACTGTTTCAGCCCATTTTTCGAATTTTTCCCAATCACTTGTATCTTTTCCTGTGCAAAAGCGTTCATCTATACCATTGGTACGCATAGCACGCCATTTGTAGTGGTCGCCAGCCAACCAGATTTCGCCTAGGTTATCAAATTTGTAGTCTTCTGCTATTAGCTTAGGGTCTAAGTGGCAGTGATAATCAATAATAGGTAAGCTTTTTGCATGTTCATGATACAACGCTTGTGCGGTTTCTGTTTCCAGTACAAAATTTTTGTCTAAAAAGTTTTTCATGATATTTAGTCCTTTTAAGTAGTTAAAAGTATTTAATGATATGTTTTCGAGTTATGGCAACTTATAGTTTATTTATTTGACGACAATATTTATTCGATTATTTAGTCGGTTTAATACTTCATCAATACATTTCATGAAATCAGCCTTAGTGACAACAGGCTCTGAATCTAGTTCCCATGTCGGCATAAAGTAATATTCAACAGAATTGTTCAGAGGAGTCAGAACAAGTACATGGTTCAGTTCATCTGACGTGATTTCTTTTATTTGTTTGGTTCTTGCAAAAACAGCTAATCCTTGCATGTCATTATTAAGACTTTGTTTTCCAAAGGTTGCGATATATGACCATTCACTGTTTTTATCGTTACTAATAATAAGCTCCGAATTTTTATCTTTGATGATTCCTGTAGCTATATTAGGAACGGCTTTGTCAACAAGTAACTCCATATGTGAGGCTCTGCTACCTGCATCAATAGAAATTAAAGAGGTCAGATTGCACTTTACTCCATTAGCATTCCACCCGTAATAAATTGTTTTTACTTGTGAACGAATTTTACCGTCTGCCGGTATATTGCAAGTCGTACTATCTTTAGTATCTACACGTACAGCTTTAGTTCCATCCCAACTGGCAATAGATCCTATACCTAGTGCTTTTCCTACTTTCATGTTGTCCATTCCCCAAGGAGCCATGTTATGATAGTTGTCAAAACCATCTACTCCTACAGCAGGAAGAACAATACCTGTAGTCTTTTTTGCGAATACATCAATTGCGTTGCGATTATCCAGATAAAAGCGAAAAGCTACTTTATCGCTTTCCCATCCCGGACCTTCGTATTTTATATAATATGAGTGGTCGGTGAAACTACCGGGAAGTGTGATTTTATTGGGTTTTACCCAAGAGTGTACGCCCACATACTTGTTGCCTTCAAATTCACCACCTATTTTATGCGACAATTCGGCATAAGTACGTTTTGGATATGAATCGCTCGAACCTCTTTGGATTTTGATAGTTTGTTTTTCTCCTGCGTTCAATTTACTAATAGGAAGAACCGCTAATTCTTTATTGTTTATATCAGTACATATCTCGATCGGAACGATACTGTTGTCAGGAAGAATTCCAATATAATTACCCATAGGGAGTTTTAAATCTGCTACGGGAACTTCCAACGTATAATCTACAAGGGGCTTCAAACCTTTATTTTCAATAATCAAATCTTTTGTCTGCGAGAATGCATTATTCACAGATAAGGCAGACGACAATAAGAGAGTAGTTATCACTACACTTTGATGAGAAAAACGAAAAATATTCATATTCGTAAGTTTATTCATGGTATGTTAAACTAAAGTATATCAGATCTAAAGTGTAAACTCTATAAGATGAGCAAAGGTAGAATAACTCAACTATAAGATAATGTCATTTTTGACCTTGTTCATGCATTTTTTGACCTGATTCAGATTTATTAAGGTTTTACCATCCTCTTATTACAAATATATAAATGAGCCTTTTGGTATATGGGGGATATTTTGACTTTGATTAATTATACCCCGTAGATTTAAGGCGTCAAAGTCTCTTGTTGCTCTGATAAACATAAATACAATGACTATTATAGTTGAATAATATCTCATTAAGTATTTATCTATACTCGGCTAAAGGGACGATGTTTTTCAGTGTAATAGAGAAATAATTTGACGAAAGTAAGAAAAATTACTTAAGTATAAGCGAATTGAGCCGTTTTACAAGTCTTTTTTTATATTCTTATATTCGCTCGGGGTCATATTGAATATTTTTTTGAAACATTGGGTGAAATATTTAGTGTCGGATATTCCGATCATAAAAGATACTTCTTTTATAGTATATTGTTGAGATTCTATCAGGCGTGCTGCATACTTAATTTTAATATCTCGAATAAATTCGACAGGGGCAAGGCCTGTAAGACTCTTTAGCTTTTTAAAGAAAACAGTGCGGCTCATAGCTAATTCGGCTACAAGGTTGTCTATAAAAAAATCGCTGTTATCTATATTTTTTTCAATAATCTCTTTAATTTTTTTGATGAACAACTCATCTTGTTGAGTGATTTGATGTTCGGTCTCTAATTTCTCTGAAGGTAAAGCAGAACTAGAGGTAGAAGACTGTTTTCCTATTGAATAAAATTCGTATAGCCTTTTACGTTGTTCTATTATATTATCGATTCTCGCTCTGAGGTATTTTACACTGAAAGGCTTTGTTATGTAGTCGTCTGCACCATAATCGAGTCCCGATAATTTACTCTCAATATCAGTTTTTGCTGTAAGTAATATAAAGGGGATATGACTGGTTTCTGCATTTTTTCTAATGTTTTGGAGTAATTCTACACCGTCTATTTCAGGCATCATGATATCACTGAGTATAAATTCGGGTAGATTGGTTATTGCGCTATCATAACCTTCTTTTCCGTTAGCGGCTTCCAGTATATCATAATGAGCCTCTAAGATAGTTTTTATAAACTGTCTCAGATCGGAGTCGTCTTCTACTATAAGTACCGTCTCTCTTTGTGGTGGTTGTTCGGTTAATTCAATTGTATGGTTACTGTTATTTTCTTCCGTATTTTTATCGGAAGAGATTGGTGCTTGCTCTTTCTCAACCTCATTATATACACAGATTATATTGTCCTCGTTTTCGAAGTGTTGTATGCCTGTCAAGAATTTAATTGTAAAACAAGTGCCTTTATCAACTTCACTCGAAACCGAAATACCAGCGTGATGTTTGTCTACCACTTCTTTTACAATGGATAAGCCGATACCCGTACTTGGTTTATTTTTATCAAGATTGAAGGAGGCAAAACGAGTAAACAGTTTATTGAGAATGTCTCTAGTCATTCCTCTGCCTTCATCTTTTACTTGAAGTAATACGGTGTTGTCTTTAGATACATCGGAAATAAGTATGTCGATGTTTTTACCAGCAGGAGTGTGTTTTAAAGCATTCGAAAGCAGATTGAACATGAGTTTTTCAATACTGTCTCTATCTACCCATATTTTGGTGTCACCGGCCTTGTTCTCTACATTTAGTTTTATCTTTTGTTCGGCTGCAGCTTCATAGAAATTATCGCAAATAGATACTATATAGGAACCTATGTTTGTTTGTTGGATGTTGAGCTTTTTCTTTTGTATCTTTCTGAAATCGAGAATCTGATTTACCATATCGAGCATCCTATTGGCATTTTTTAATACCAATTGAAGTTGGGTTTTCACTTCCGAAGGCGTCTTTTTGTCTTCAATGATATTTTCGACGGGAGATACAATCATAGTAAGGGGAGTGCGTATTTCGTGCGAAATATCGGTGAAAAAACGGGTCTTCATTTCCGTCTGTTCTTGCTCTAATTTTACTTTGTCTCTTAGACGGTAATAAAGAAAAATGGCTCGTAAAATGATAAAAAGAGCTGCTGTAAATAGAACAAAATATAGGAAATAAGCCCAGCCTGTTTGCCAGAAAGAAGGTGTAATCTTTATTTCTAAAACATGCTCATTGTCAGTCCATATTCCATCACTGTTAGTCGATTTTACCCGGAATGTGTATTCACCGGGCGACAAGTTTGTATAGTTGGCTATGCGTTGATCTTTTGTTATTATCCAATCTTCGTCAAAACCATCCAGTTTATATGCATACATAATTCGCTTAGGTTCAATATAATCTAAGGCAGCAAACTCTATACTTATAAAATTCTGTTTGTGGTTTAAAACCAGATGTTTAGCATCGTCGATGTTGATATCCAAAGGAGAATCCTCTCCTATGGATTGACTCTTGTTCGATATCTGTAAGTTTGTAAGTGCTACATAGGGTTTAAAGGTATTATCGTTGATCTTATCTGGGTTTATGGAGATAAAACCCTTTGAAAAGCCAAAATATATGATTCCTGATTTAGCCTCGCAGCGAGCTCCTTCCGAAAAATTTTGTCCTTCAATGAGTCGATTGATTTCACTATATGTTTCGAATGATGTTTTAACGGGATCAAATTTTGTCAGATTTCCTTCTGTTGTAATCCATAACTTACCTCTGTAGTCTTCGGTAATAGACAGAATAACATCGGAGGGTAATCCATTTTTAGCTGTGAAAGATACAAATTGCTCTGGAAAACCATTCTCATTTACTTTTATTATTTTATTAAGTCCACCCCCAAATGTAGCCAGATATGTCTCTCCTGTTTTAGTAGTACAAATGTCATATATATCGTTTCCACTTAGGCTATTATTATCGTTAGGTATTCTGCTGAATGATTTGTAATCAATAGAGCTAACCGATTCGAAATTAGGCGAAAACATAATAAGCCCGAAGGTTGTTCCGACGCATATGTTACCATATTTATCCGATGAGATTATTCGAATCTGATAGCCAAGCTGATTTGGGTAGTTTTTCAGATTGTTTTTATAATTTATAAATCGTCCCTCCTCATTGGGGTCAATCAGATTGAGCCCTCCTCCATATGTCCCGACCCATATTCGTTTCTTTACATCCTGAAAGATGCTATATATACTATTGTTACTAAGGCTGTAAAGGTCTGTCGGAGAGTTCTTGTATTGAGTTATTTTATATTGTTTAGAACCTTTTATGGGTGTTAGTTTGTATATGCCTTCGCCCTTAGTACCTACCCATAAGTTTTTTTGGTCGTCTTCGAGCATAGCATAGCATATGCCGTCAATAGGTTCTCCGTACTCGATTTTTCCATTTTCACACAAATAACCTATTTGTGTACGGGTTGAATCATAGACAAAGATTCTTCCTCCTTTAGCTGATACCCATAAATTTTGGTTGCTGTCCTCAAAAATACAGCGTACATCATTATTTATGGTCGAGTGTGTGTTTTTATCTACAATAGTCGATTTGAACACGTCGTTGTTGAAAATAATCTTTTCCAAACCATGAGATCGGGTACTCAACCAGAGATTCCCTTGCTTGTCAGAAAACCCTGCATGAAGCATGTCCGAAAATCGCCATGTTGGAGAAGACGGTTCGTTATAAAAAGGCACTAATGCTTCTTTTATAGGGTCATACAATGCAAATCCACCCCCTCGAGGATGTACCCAAATGCGATTCTCATTGTCTTCAAAGATGAAAAAATTGGGAGGAAAGACAATTGAACTGAAATTCTCAGTTTTTGTAGCCAGATGTTTTATTGTCTGAGTTTTAATGTCGAATCGTGATACTCCCTGATAGTTTAATTCGAACCATATATTATTTGATTTGTCTATATAGCATGATACTATATCATTGACAGGCATAGCCGGCAAATTCTTTGTCGTAAATTTTTTGAGATCTTCTTTTTTAGAATCGTATATGAAAAAGCCATCGCTATTTGTGGCTATTAAGATCTGATTGTTATCAATGTTTTCTAATTGTTTTATTCTTGAAGGGGAATGTGTTTCGAATAGACTGAATTGCCCGTCTTTTTTATTGTAAATCCATATTCGTCCGTCATCCGAGCCAAACCAAATTTGATTATTAAGCTCCATAGCTGAGTAGAAACTCTGCATGGGTCTGTTTTCGTTATATTCTTTTTCCGCAAAATGGCTGCTGATTATTTTGCCATCCTCCGAAACACTGTATAGCCCATTATCTGTTAGTAACCACGATGTTTTGTTTTTATCTTCATGAATACTATATACCTGATTGGCTTGTATGCTCTTATTCTGGATATTAAATAATTGAACCTCAAAGGCAGAACCCGTGATAGAAACGCATCCCATCCTTTCGGAGAGTAACCATACTTTGCCCGATGGCATGGGAAGAATTGATGTGGTTGTAAAATTGAAATCTTTGTATTTATCCAAAGACCTGATTCCCATAAATCGTTCAGTTTTAGGATCGAATCGATGTGCCTCTCTGTCGTAAGACAGTGTCCAAATATAACCATATTGATCTTCGTAGATGTAATCGATACGGTTACTTCTCATGTGATATGCATCCCCTGCCTGAATCTTATAGGTATAGAACTTATAGCCATCAAATTTGCTGAGCCCATCCCAAGTAGAAAACCACATAAAGCCTTTCTTATCCTGAAGAATATCCATAACGGTATGCTGAGGAAGTCCGTCATCTGCTCCATAATGTTCGAAATAACATTTTGGCTGAGAGAATAAGGCTATGTTGATCGTAAAAAAGAAGATCAACGAAAGAAAACGTAGGTTTATCATTTGATTGGTATAGACTATTCACAAATATAACTTTGTTTCTCGAAAAAGTGCGAGTAGCTCAGTTAATAAATCAATTTGACCCCGTTTGTAAGAATATTTGTCCCCCTATTTTGTTGACCTTTTTTGATGGATTCAAAAAAGTAGTTCTCTTATAATGTTGTGTAAAAGGCGATCTGACTGTCTATTTAGGCATTTTTATATTATGCGTGAAAGTGTTTCTTCTCAATTATTCTAATAGTCTATTCTTGTGCTTTTGTAGGTGGATATCAGATTTACTACCTGTTCTAGTCAAAATCTCCCCTGTGTTCGTAAATAATATAAATTAACATTGCAGTTGAATCGAACTACTTAACTGTTAATCTAAACTAAAGTGTTAACCTAATTAAACATATTTGAATAACCATGCAAAAAACAAGTATTAAAATTTTGGTTCTGGTTTGTACTCTGTTCTGTTTTCTATACGGGCAAAATCTATATGCTCAACAGAAGATGGTAAGCGGTACGGTAACAGATACCAAAGGAGAAGCATTAATTGGTGTTTCTGTTGCTGTAAAAGGCGTAAGCACAGGTACAATTACCGATCTTGACGGAAAGTACACTCTTTCTGTAGCTACGGGGGCAAAAACTCTTGTGGCCTCTTATATCGGGATGATATCAAAAGAAGTACCTATTGCAGGTGCAGTTGTTGATATAGTTATGGAAGATAATCACTCGGAACTGGATGAGGTTGTGGTTATCGGTTATGGAACAGTAAAGAAGAGAGATCTGACAGGATCTGTTGCTTCTATTTCCGAAAAATCATTGAAGGATTTACCTATTGCTTCGGCTGCTGAAGCTCTTACCGGTCGTTTGGCAGGGGTAAGTGTTGTAGCTACAGAAGGATCTCCCGATGCCGATATACGTATCCGTGTACGTGGTGGTACTTCTATCTCTCAAGATAACGCACCGCTGTATGTGGTTGACGGAATCATAGTAAATAGTATAACAGATATTCCTCCTTCCGACATTGCTTCAATAGATGTATTGAAGGATGCTGCTTCAACTGCTATTTACGGAGCACTGGGATCAAATGGTGTTATTCTTATCACAACAAAAAGTGGGCGTGAAGGAAAAATATCTGTCACATTCAATGCTTCTTACGGAGCAAAAAAGACTAGGGATTTTATTGAAGTTCTTAGCCCTTACGAGTACGTATACTATCAACATGAATTAGATCAGACGTCTTCTTTTCAGAAGCTGTATGGACGATTTCAAGATCTGGATATATACAAATCTGACCCCGGAATCGATTGGCAAGATAAGGTATTTGGCAATACAGGTACACAACAATATTATAATGTTGGTGTGTCAGGGGGGAGTAAAGCGGCTTTGTATAGCTTAAGTCTTACTCGTAACGATGAAGATTATATTATGATAAATTCAGGCTATAAGCGCGATAATGTAAACTTTAAAGTAAGCAGTCAGATAAAAGATAATCTGAGTATGAATTTTAATGTCCGTGTTACGAATGAGGTTATCACTGGACCTAGTGTCTCAGCAGGTTCAGGCTCTAATACAAAGTTACGTAATGCAGTAAAATATAGTCCAACCAGAGGACTCTACGGATTAGACTCTTCTAATAGTGATGACGATGATCAGGCGGGAATTAATAGTACATTGAATAATCCGGTTGACGATATTACTAATGAATATAAGAAAGTAAACAAATTCAATAATACCTATATAGCAGGTGTTAATTGGGATATTATAAAGAAGCTGAGATTCTCGAGTACCTTTAGTTATGCGTTTTTGAAAAATAATACGGATAATGTTTGGACAAGCGGAACGGGTGTCTCTAAAACGTATGCAGGACAGCCTGTAGCCAGAATAACAGATGATAAAGGTCATGATTGGCGTTTAATTAATACACTATCTTATAATTTCAATCTGAATAAAATCCATCAATTTGATGTTTTGGCAGGGCAGGAGCTTAGCGAAAGAGTGATGAATAGAAAATTAGTGGAGGCAAGATATTTCCCCGTAGATTTTTCGGCGAGAGAGGTATTGGCTGCGATGGGTAATGGTCAAGCCGAACCAATAATAACCAGCCTTGGAGAACCTCTAAGAATGTCTTCTTTCTTTGGTCGTGTTAACTACAACCTGAAGGATAAATATTTGATGACTTTTACTGCACGTCAAGACGGTACCAGTGTATTTGGTCCGGGTCTATATTGGGGATTCTTTCCCGGGGGAGCACTGGCGTGGAGAGCATCTGAAGAAGAGTTTCTTCGTACTCAAAATTCATGGTTAGATAATCTAAAAGTTAGATTGAGTTATGGTACTGTAGGTAATGCACGTGTCGATCCGCCTTGGAGACAAGAATATACTTCTTCAAGCTCTAGTGTTTTCTACCCAAATGAAAAGGCGACAAGTATATTAACCCCATCGGCTACTCTAAAGAGTAATAGATTGACTTGGGAGACTACTTACTCGAGCAACTTCGGTATTGATTTTGGAATATTAAAAAACAGAATATCAGGTTCGATCGATTTATACAACAATATTACTAGAAATCTGATTGTAAGGTCTCCAATCCCAACAACATCGGGATATGACGGACAATACCAAAATATCGGACAAACATCTAACAGAGGTCTTGAGTTTTCAATGAATGCTTATATCATAGATAATAAAGACTTTACTCTATCGGGAACATTCAATATTGCATTCAATAAAAACAAGGTTGATAAGTTCTCGAATGGTAATACTAAATCTAAATTATACGGTTCGGGCTGGAACGGTTCGGCAGAACCGGTGTATGATTATCTGGTTGAAGAAGGAAGTCCTCTTGGTCAAATGTATGGCTATGTTACTGACGGAATGTATAGTTTTGACGATTTTACATGGGATCAAAGCAAAAATGTATGGGTTATTAATGAAGGTGTTGCCGATAATAGTGCCTTAATTAGTAATGGCAGTTACTTTGGACCCGGAGCATTGAAGTTTAAGAAAATAGCTGATGACGGTACTGATAAAATAACAGAAAATGATAGAAAGGTTATAGGAAATGCTCTTCCTAAACATACGGGAGGTTTTGGATTTAATTCTACTTATAAAGGATTTGATGCTTCTGTATTCTTCAATTGGTCATACGGAAATGATATTTATAATGCTAATAAACTGGATAATACTTCATATTTATTAACTCGTAAAAATCAGAATTTATCATCGATTATGGCTTTTAAAAATCGTTTTACTACGATTGATCCTTCAACCGGAAATAATATTTATTCGGGAAAGAATGCCAATCCTGCTCTTTTACAGGAGCTTAATTCCGGTAAAACAATTTGGCATCCTATGATGACCACTACCACTCTTCATTCATGGGCAATTGAGGACGGGTCTTTCTTACGACTAAATAATTTGACAGTTGGTTATACATTACCCAAAAAGATGACTAAAAAATGGCTGATAGAATCACTGCGTATATATGCCACAGGTTATAATCTATATTGTTGGACAAACTATTCGGGGCCGGATCCTGAGGTTAGTACCCGATCTAGCAAAGAAAACCCATTTACTCCGGGTGTAGATTATTCGGCATACCCTAAAGCCAAGACTATTGTAGGTGGTATAAACATAACATTCTAAAAAATAAGTATAATGAGAAAACTAATATATATATACATAGCAGCTTTTTCGTTGGTGTTTTCATCTTGTAGCGATTTTCTGGAAACAAGCAGTGATTCGAAGATGACAGACGAAACGATATATACTTCTGTCTATTACACCGAATCTGCAGTGAAAGGTATTTATGACCGTATAGCTGATGCACAGATGTATGCACAACGTTTATCGATAAACTGGAGTACCAATAATGATATAGAATTTGTAGGTGCTGATGAGTCGAGTTACAATCAGAATACAAATAGGGGAGCTTCAAATTATTATGCGACCTCAGGAAATGCAACACTTATTTGGACGAGAATCTATCAAATGATCGAACGTTCTAATTTAGTGATTCAAGGCATCGAAAACAGCCCTTTGATGTTGGGAACAGATAAAGACCAAGCCGCAATGAAAACCTTGCTTGGAGAAGCCAAGACTTTGAGGGCTATGGGTTATTATGAACTGGTTAAACACTGGGGCGATGTTCCTTTTAAAACAGAACCAACCAAAAATGACTTATCGAATGTATATCTGCCTAAAACCGATAGAGATTCAATCTGTGAGTATTTAATAACCGAACTTTTGTCAATAGAGAAAGATGTCCCTTGGGTTGGAGAGAGTGCCGGTTCGGTATCTTATTCGACTGCAGAAAGAATCAGTAAAGGTTTCGTCAAAGGTTTGATTGCCCGTATAGCATTGACCAGAGGTGGCTACTCTTTGAGAGATAAACCCGGATATCCGACAGAAAGAAGATCAGATTATCTTGAATATTATAAGATAGCACGTACTCAGTGTCTGGAGATAATGAATGTAGGAAAATACAGACTGAAATCCAGCTATGTAGATATTTGGAAAGATGTGTGTGCATTGAAGGCTGATGGTCTTAATGGAGAGAACCTTTATGAAGTTGCACTGGGATTAAGCCAGAGTGGAGAAATAGGGTATAGTATTGGTGTGAGATTTTATACTAATACCAAATATGGATATGGTAATAACTCGAATGTTGTAAATACAAGTGCTTATTATTACTATTCTTTCGAACCGGAAGACCCTCGTAGAGATGCTACTATTACTACTATAGCATATAGTAATGCAAGTGGCGATCAGAAAGAGGTATTCCAAAGTAATCCCCTTTCGTACAACTTTGCAAAATGGGATCAACGCTGGATGGCTGAAAATACAAAATGGCTGGATCAGAATAAGGAAGCAAATGGAAAATGGGGATACGGTGTAAACTGGATCAATATGAGATATGCTGATGTTTTATTGATGTTCGCCGAAACAGAAAATGAGCTAAACGGACCTACGGACGCAGCCAAAAATGCTTTGAAAGAAGTACGTGCCCGAGCGTTTGCCGGAACCAAAAATGAGTCCAAGAATGTAGCGGATTATGTGAGCAATTTATCATCGAAAGAACAATTTTTTAATGCACTTATAAATGAGCGTGCATGGGAATTTGGAGGAGAAGCGATTCGCAAATTTGACCTTATTCGTTGGAATCTGTTAGAGAAAAAAATCTTAGAGCAGCGCAAAGCATTTCAAGATATGATTAGTGGTGCAGCTGTGGAGGTGTTTGATAAAAAGTATTCATCACTGCCTCAAAATTTATTCTATAAATACAAAGCCGATAAGGAAAATATCGATAAAGACAGTACAAGTTATTATGTGGTAAATGCGGAGTTAGAGGCTTTAGATGACAATCAATTGAAGGCTCGAGGATATACTAAGGTGAAGTGGATGTCGGGATTCTCGGAAGAGAATAAAAGAATCTATAACGAAAGAATCCAGCTATTTAGCTCAGGACTTTTCAAAGATTATAACGGTGTATGTGTTAACCGTTATTTATACCCTATTCATAGTAGTGTGATTGGAGATTACCAAGGAATTGTTACAAATTCTTATGGCTATTAACCCATTAAAAATAAACAGAATGAGAAAGAACTTTTTATTTAAATATATATTAAGCGGTCTGTTAATTTTAGGACTTGCAGTTTGTTTTACATCTTGCGAGGATGTGAATGATTGGGGAACAGATGACAGCTATAATAGGGTATTCAGTCCTGTAACTTTCGAAACATCCAGAATCGGAGCTACATCTGTCGATCTAGTATTCTCGAATGTGTCTAACGCGGGGGCGTATGTTATGGAATTTAGTAAAGACAGTTTAGAGTTCAAGACAATAACTAATACTATTGAAATACCGGCTGACAGTATTGTTCTCGATTCCACATTTGTTTCACAGTTATTCATGATTACAGTAAAAAAGCTTGATCCTGAGATCAGATACTCTGTTCGTATGAAAGTGACTTCGAATAAAAACTTGCCGGAGTCAAGATGGGTAGCTTTGACTTTTAAGACTCCCGGAGAGCAGATTCTCAATGCAGTAAGTGATATTACAGAAAGTTCGGCAACTATAACATGGGAAGCAGAATCGGAAGTAACTCATATTTTGTTATCAGGAGGAGGTTTTAATAAGAAAGAGATTAGATTATCAGCGTCAGAGATAGCTGAGAGTAGACTCGAATTAAAAGACCTGAAACAGAATACACTATATAGTATTGAAATTTATAACGGAGAGAAAAGGAAGGGAGTAAAAACATTTACTACTGCTCAAAAAATATCGGGTGATGGAAAGCAATATGTCCTAAAAGGAACTGAGAATATTGTTGAGTTCTTAAATACTATAAAAGATACTGAGGTCGTACTGGTAATCCCTACTACCGCAAAATTTGAGATAGGTGATGCTTGGACACTTCCTGCACATATCAAGTCTCTTACATTATGGGGACTAGCCGGAGAAGGACAAGCGTCCATTAACTTTAAAGAAATAAAGCTGGATAATTCGGTTTCAAACTTTAAAATCTGGATACATAACATGAAGGTTTCGGGAACTGATGCTGCGGCTGACTATGTATTAAATGATAATCCGACTACTGCAAGATCAATCTCTGAATTTAAGATGGATAATTGTATTATAGATTCATTTAGAGGAATTATCCGCATGCGTGCAGCATTAACAGTGGGACTGATTGATATAGACAACTGTATAATCAGCAATATTGGAAGTTATGGTCTTGTATCTATTGATGCGACTTCTGTATCGGTAGGAGATATTAGCTTGAAAAACAGTACTGTGTCTAAGTTGAATAATACAAATGTTATTACCTGTAAATCGAAACCTGCATTAGTAAGCATTAGTCACTGTACATTCTATGACGCACAGGCAAAAGATAAATATATTATAAACTTTGATGGTAAAGCTGCTAATATGGCAAGCCGGTTGGGTATAAACGATTGTTTATTTGCTGCTTCAGATGCTTCAATTTCTACACGTGCAACCAACCCCAAGTTAGAAGATACGTTTGTTTTTGATTCATACAAAACAACCGATTATACAGTTGCTTCGGGTTATCCGTTGACTGGCGTATCAGATTATAATAATACTTCTGCCAATTTATTTACTGATCCTTCAACTGGTAATTTCAAGATTAAGGATACTAGTATAGGTGGCGATAAACAACCGGGAGATCCTCGTTGGTGGTAAGTGAAATAAAGAGCTAATTATAAATTAAGATAGGGGAAGTAAGAATTGTAGCTGTAAAACAAATAGGTATAGTCTGTAATCTTACTTCCTTTATTAAAATAGAAAAAGAATGAACACATTTAAAAAGATTGTATTTATCCTGACTGTTTGTCTTCCGGTATCGGGTTTACTTAATGCCGGTGACAGATATACTTATTTGTATAAGGATTTACCCTTCGAAATGCCGATCTTGGATCGTCCTGTATTTCCAGCAAATAATTTGTCAATCACAGATTTCGGAGGAGTACCCGATGGTGCGACTTTAAATACTGAAGCTTTTGCGAAAGCGATAGACGCTTTATCTAAAAAAGGAGGAGGAACCCTTACTGTGCCTTCGGGTATTTGGTATACAGGTCCTATTGTTTTTCAGTCGAATATAAATCTGCATCTCGAAAAGGGAGCTTTAATACTATTTTCGTCGGACTTCAATTTGTATCCATTGGTACATACAGTATTCGAAGGGCTTGATACTCGTCGTTGCCAGTCTCCTATCTCTGGTCGTAATTTGAAGAATATTGCTATTACAGGTGAAGGTTCTATAAATGGTTCTGGTGATACTTGGAGACCTTTGAAGAAAAGTAAAGTGACTGATAGCCATTGGCAAAGAGTCGTGAAGTCGGGCGGAGTTGTTAAAGATGGTAATTATTGGTTTCCGACAAAAGGTTCTCTAAAAGGGAACGACATGAGTGACATGAATGTTCCTAAAGGCGATTTATCTGATGAAGAATGGGATTCAGTAAAAGACTTTTTGCGTCCGGTAATGGTTAGTTTTATCGAATGCGAAAATGTTTTACTCGAAGGAGTTCTTTTCGAAAATTCTCCGAGTTGGAATATACACCCATTGATGTGTAAGAATGTGATTGTAGATAATGTATTTGTTCGTAATCCGGGCTATTCTCAGAATGGAGATGGACTGGACTTAGAATCATGCACAAATTCTATTATAATAAATAGTACCTTCGATGTGGGTGACGATGCAATCTGTATCAAATCCGGAAAAGATGAGGATGGACGTCGTCGTGGATTACCTACCGAAAATGTAATTATTGATAACTGTAAAGTATTTCAAGGGCATGGCGGTTTTGTTGTAGGAAGCGAAATGTCGGGAGGTGTCCGTAATATATCGGTTTCGAACTGTCAGTTTTTAGGAACAGATGTTGGCTTAAGATTTAAGAGCCGTAGAGGAAGAGGAGGTGTTGTAGAGAATATTTACGTCAGCAATATAAACATGTTCGATATAGCTACCGAATCATTCCTGTTCGATCTGTATTATGGAGGCAAATCGGCATCCGAAGCATTA
Organism: Indolivaga alginatilytica; assembly: GCF_003201355.1. Classification (GTDB taxonomy): domain Bacteria; phylum Bacteroidota; class Bacteroidia; order Bacteroidales; family Dysgonomonadaceae; genus Dysgonomonas_A; species Dysgonomonas_A alginatilytica. The sequence goes on along the minus strand of NZ_QICL01000013.1, from coordinate 111,208 downwards.
GAAGATGGAGACGAAACACCGGCAGATAATATTGTTTATGAAGTAGATGAGACTACCCCTGTATTCAGAAACATATATGTGAAGAATTTAACTTCAAGAAATGCAAGGCGTGCGATGTATTTCAATGGCTTGCCCGAGATGAATATAACAAATATTAATCTAGAGAATACAACTATAACTGCAACTTATGGAGGTGAGTTATCTGAATCGGATGGTATCACATTTAAGGATGTGAAGATAATAGCTAAAGAAGGACCTGCACTAATCTTGAATAATGTAAGAAACATGGATGCTACAGGATTGAGATATCCGAATTCATTGAAAGAAGTTGTGAAAATCACAGGTAAACTTACCGAGAATATAAAGTTGCCTAAGAGTCTTAAGCCAGAGAATATTACTAAAGAATAGATAATATAACTCTACAATCTTAAAACAAAGGATAATGAAAAAAATACTATTGTTTTTGTGTTGGATATTGCTTTGTTGTACCATTCAAGCCCAGACTCCGGCTTTTCCGGGGGCTGAAGGAGGAGGAATGTACACTACTGGAGGACGTGGAGGGAATGTTTATTATGTAAATACCTTACAAGACACAGTTGTCGGGAATAAAAACACGAGAGAAGGTAGCCTTCGCTGGTGTCTCAAAGGAGAAGAACCGAAGGTTATCTTGTTTAAGGTTGCAGGAGTGATTCATCTGAAATCGAAATTAAATATTCTATCGAATACAACCATTGCCGGGCAAAGTGCGCCCGGTGATGGTATTTGTATTGCTAATTATCCGGTAAAGATAACAGGCGATAATGTTATCATTCGCTTTATTCGCTTTAGAATGGGCGATTTATCTGGCGTTGAAGATGATGCTTTGTCAGGTAATAAGAATAAAAATATTATTATAGATCATTGCTCCTTAAGTTGGAGTACCGATGAGTGTGGGTCTTTTTATGATAACGAAAATTTCACCCTACAATGGTCTATCTTATCTGAAAGCCTGAGAGCGTCTGTTCACCGAAAAGGAAGCCATGGTTATGGCGGAATATGGGGTGGCCAAAAAGCATCTTTTCATCACAACCTATTGGCACACCATGATAGCCGCAATCCTCGGATGTGTGGAAGTCGTTATACTGCGACTCCCGAATTGGAACTGGTAGATTTCAGAAATAATGTAATCTACAACTGGGGGAGCAATAGCGGATATGCAGGGGAAGGAGGCAGATACAACTTTGTGAATAATTATTACAAGGCATCGGCAACATCTTCTCATCCTAACAGAATATTTTCACCCAATGCTGATGAAGGAGCCAATAAACAAGCTCAAGGTGTCTGGGGGCAATTTTACCTAGCCGGAAATTATATATATAATGATGAAGTGACAACCGAAAATAATATACTTGGCTTTCAACCAAATCCTTCAACTAAAAATAAAGAAGAACTTATATCGTTAGTACCATTTGAAGTATCTTCTGTTGAAACCGATGATGCTGAAACAGCTTTTACAAAAGTATTAGCAAAAAGCGGAGCCAGCTACAAAAGGGATAAAACGGATGCACGTATCATAACCGAAGTAAGAGATGGTTTGACTCCAGTGAGAGCTTCCCGTGATAGTAAAACTAGACCCGGAATGATTGATTCTCAAAACGATGTTGGTGGATGGGAAGTGTACAGCTTCAATTCTCAAGATGTAGTTTTAGACTCTAACGGAGACGGAATTCCCGATGGATGGTTAGAAGCCAACTATCCTAATAAAACAGCAGCTGAGCTTAATTCAGAAGGATATACCTATCTTGAAGTCTATCTGAATAGTTTAGTTGAAAATATAATGGAATAAGGCTAAGACATAAGACTTTATTATTCTGTAATTGCAATACATCTATTAGTTCTTACATGGGGCTAATATTCAAATATTTGCTGTTGTTTACCTAACAAATCAAAAGAATCATGAAAAAACAATTTTTGATATTTATTATTCTGTTTGCAACTATTTGTAGTGGATCGGCTTTTGCGAAGAAGCCTTATTCGGTATGGATGGTTGATTCTGAAATAAAGAGGAATCCCGAATCATGGATGCTTGATTTCTCGAAAGAGCCAAAATGGAACTACTGTCATGGTTTAATGCTGCAAGCAATACTTCAAACCTGGCAAAAAACAAACAATCAGGAATATTTTGATTATGCCTATTCTTATGCGGATCTGATGATCTCCGAAGATGGACAAATCAAGACATACAAACCCTTAGAATATAATATCGACAGGGTAAATACCGGAAAGATACTATTCCCTATCTATGCAAAAACAAAAGAGGAGCGTTTCGCAAAGGCCATGACTTTGTTACGTAACCAGATGAAAACTCATCCACGTACAGCAGATGGAAGTTTCTGGCATAAAAAGATATATCCACATCAGGTGTGGCTGGATGGTCTTTATATGGCTTGTCCGTTTCTGGCTGAATATGGAAAAGTATTTAATGAGCCCGAGTTATTTGATGAGGTTACCTTGCAGATATTGGATGCACATAAATATCTGTATGATTCAAAAACGGGATTATATTATCATGGATGGGACGAAAGTCGCGAACAGAGATGGGCAAACAAAGAAACAGGACTGTCTCCAAATTTCTGGTCACGCAGTATAGGGTGGTATGTGATGGCAATCGTGGATGTTTTGGATTACCTACCGGAAGATCATCCGAAAAGACCCGAAATAATACAAATATTGAGAAATGTAAGTGCTGCTGTAGAGAAATACAGAGACCCTAAGACAGGTATGTGGTATCAGGTGACCGATATGGGTTACAGAAAAGGTAATTATATAGAATCGAGTGGTTCCGCCATGTTTATATATACATGGGTTAAAGGTGCACAGAAAGGTTATCTGGACAAATCATATACTCAGAAAGGAAAAAAAGCATATAATCAATTTGTCAAGCGATTTTTGAAGAAAGAAGCCGATGGAACAATTTCTATAACCGACGGTTGTTCGGTAGCGGGATTGGGCGGAGAAAAGGTATATCGTGACGGAAGTTTCGAGTATTACATCTTAGAACCAATAAGGGATAATGACCCTAAAGCGGTTGGACCATTTATTATGTTGAGTTTATTATTAGGTAAATAAAGAAGAAAAAACATTTTGACTACCCTGAGTAGTCAAAATGTCCCCCGTGAAACTGGTAAATATACTTTACTATTGCAACAAGTTAACTATATAAATCAAAACTTTAGACCTTAATTCCTTAATTTAACCACACCATGCAAAAGACAATTATGAAGACTTTGTCTGTAATGTGTGCCCTCTTTTTCCTCGTGTCTTGGCAAAGTGCATATGCACAGGGAAAGGAAATATCGGGTACAGTAACAGATTCAAAAGGAGAGACCTTAATAGGGGTTTCTGTTACAGTAAAAGGTTCTACTACAGGTACAATAACAGATTTAGACGGAAAATATTCGTTGTCTGTTCCCGGTACTTCAAAAACTCTGGAAGCCAAGTATATTGGTATGCAAACTCAGGAAATACCAATTACGGGGGCTGTTGTAAATATTGTAATGAGAGAAGATTTCTCCCAATTGGATGAGGTCGTTGTTATCGGATACGGAACAATGAAGAAAAACGACCTGACAGGGTCGGTCGGTAGTGTTTCATCAGATAACCTTGTTGCAAGAGGTGCAACAAGTGTGTTGGAATCACTGCAAGGACAAGTAGCCGGAGTTAATATTTCTCAAAACTCAAGTAGAGCAGGTGGACGATTTGATATTCAGATCCGCGGTAAAAGTTCGATGTTAGGAGGAGGTCCTCTTTACGTTGTTGACGGGGTTGTAACTGATGGTATTGACTTCCTGAATCCTGCTGATATTGAGCGTCTTGATGTTTTAAAAGATGCTTCTTCTACAGCTATTTTTGGTTCGAGAGCAACCAATGGAGTTGTTATGGTGACCACCAAGCAGGGCAAGCCTTCCGATACCGGTAAAGTTTCTATCACTTATGATGGCTTTTATGGTTCTAAAAACGTAGCTCGTATGCCTGAGTTTATGAATGGAGACGAGTTTTCAGATTATCGTTTTGCAAGATATAATACAATGACTAGCGACCAGCTAAAAAATGCATATGCAACGGGTATACCTCAATATGCTATAACGAGCGGCGATCTCAATAATTTCTGGAATGGTAGTGAGGTGATGAAAAAAAAGTTCCGAACCAAAGATTATACAAACTGGCCGGATCTGATTACACAAAACGGACAACAGCAGAATCATTTTATAAGTATAAACGGAAATAATAGAAATCTAGCTTATCGTATAGGAGTCGGTTATCAGGATGAAGACGGAGTTTTCGTAAACGATAACTATAAAAGATACAATATCAAGGGATCTGTAGATAATAAGATTAACGATAAATTTTCGGTTGGTTTTTCTGCGAATATGGCTATGACGGAAAAAGATTTCGGAAGTAATAATGCTGTTTTAAACAGTTTCAGAACCAATCCGTATTTTATACCATATGATAAAAATGGCGATTTGGTATTACTTCCCGGAGGAAAAGATATATTTAAGGGTAGCGGACAGTTTTCGGGGATCATAAATCCTCTTATTGATTTGCAAAATGCAGATGATAATACTAAAGCTTATGATGTGCTGGCAAATGTATATGTTCAGTATAATCCTGTAAAGGAGATAACTATAAAGAGTAATTTTCTACCGACTTATAACAAAAGCCGCCATGGAATCTACAACGGAGTAAATACTGCAGCTCAGTTTGCTGCAGGTGTTAATGCCGCAGAGGTGACAAATGAGGAGAGATTTACATATACATGGGATAATCAGGTTAATTATCAGAAAACTATAGGAGACCATGATTTCAATGGTATGTATTTATTTAGTATTTATGACAATAGCTACAACAAAGATTATACAAAGGTAAGAGGTATTCCATTTGAGACAAGTTTTCATAATCTGGAATCGGCGGCTAATATCGAAAAAGTACTCAGTGATTTTCAGCGTATAACGATGCTATCTCATGCTCTTCGATTTAATTATACATACAAAAGCAAATATCTGGCTACAGTAACAAGTCGTTGGGATGGCTCTTCTAAGTTTGCCAAAGGTCATAAATGGGGTATGTTCCCCTCTATGGCATTGGCATGGAGAGCATCGGAAGAGGACTTTATGAAATTTGATGCATTAAGCAACCTTAAAGTAAGAGCGAGTTTCGGTTATACCGGAAATAATGGAGGAGTAGGGCCATATGATACACAAGCTCTTGCCAAACAGAAATACTGGTATGATTATGGAGGTATGGCGGTTAATGGTTATGGACCTAACGGATTGGTATATACTAATCTTTCGTGGGAGAAATCAAGAGAATTCAATTTCGGACTAGACTATGGATTTTTTGGAGGGCGTATCAATGGTACAATCGATTATTATAATAAATTATCAAGTGATGTTATTTACAAACGTACTATGCCTCTCGAAACAGGAGCACTTGGTGGGGTAATGTGGGATAATGTAGGTAAAATTAGAAACAGTGGTATTGAACTGGCTCTGACTACGATGAATATTGTCACAAAAGATCTTCAATGGTCTACTACTTTTGTATTTGCTGCCAATAAGAACGAAATAGTAGAGCTTTATGGTGCAAAAGTAGATGACAGAGGAAACAAATTATTTATAGGTGAATCTTTAGATGCCCTTTACAATTATAAAATAACGGGAGTATGGACTGCTGCTGAAGCTGCTGAAGCTGCTAAATACGGTCAGTATGAGGGACAAACCAAAGTACTTGACAGAGATGGAAATTATGTTATAGATGAAAAAGATAAAATGATTCTCGGATCTGCTTTACCTGACTGGACAGGAAGTGTTACATCTAATCTGAGCTGGAAGGATTTTGATTTTTCATTTTCGATTTACACAAAACAGGGGGTGAATGTATTGAGTCCTTTTATGGTGGAATTTACAGACTATAAGGATCGTGGACGTAACAAATTAAAGATGGATTACTACATTCCTGCAGGTGCAGCTATACTGAATGCGGATGGTACAGTAGGAATTTCAACCGGGCATAATAGTCAGGCATACCCTTATCCTAACAATAGTGGAATTAATAATGGAGGAGGTAGATTCTGGAGTATCTCAAGTGATGCCGAAGCGGGTGCAAATAATTATGTGGATGCATCATTTATAAAAGTTCAGAATATAACTTTTGGATATACACTTCCTCGCAAATTATTGTCAAATATCGGAGTATCAAACCTGAGGTTATATGTAAATGTTTTGAATCCTTTTGTATTTACCGACTATAAAGGCTTTGATCCTGAGTGGGCTGCGGCATCTATTTCAGATGGTAGTGGTGGACCAAGCTCTGTAACTTATCAGTTTGGTGTAAATCTTAAGTTCTAATAATAAATTGAGCAAAAAATGAAAAAAATATATTATATATTATTCCTACTCATTCTTCCGTTGGTTGGATGTAGTGATTTTTTGGAACAGGATAATAAATCGAATGTTCCCAGAGATCAGTTTTATGGAACGGCTGAAGGTTATGGAAGTTTAATGAATACTGTATACTCTTCTTTACGTGCGGTATATGGAATAGAACCTTGGATATTTTGTGCAGGAACCGACCTGTATGCTTCGGGTAGAAATAAAGTTCCCGATGGACTGGGTACTTACAAAGGTTTGTTGAATTCCGATGGTGATGTAAAGAAATTTTATGCAAGTTGCTATGCAGGTATTCAGTTGGCAAATACGGCTATTTATTATGCCGATCATACAGAGGCGACAGATTTGTTAGGTCAATATAAAGCAGAAGCCCGATTTGTTCGTGCATATTACTATTATTTGCTGGTTCAGAACTTTGGAGGAGTAGCTCTTGTGAAAAATATGATAGATTCGCCGATAGTATCATTCGAGCGTGAGTCTGCAACTGCTACATATGAATTTATAATTACGGAAATGGAAGACTTGAAAAAAAGTCTGCCTGCTAAAACATCTGTATTTGGAAGAGTCGATCAACGAACAGTCAATCATTTTCTGGCAAAAACATATTTGTGTCGTGGTTATGAAACATTTGGCACTGTCTCGGATTTCACTAAAGCTGCCGAATATGCAGATGCAGCTATAGGTGGTCAAGTATTATCGATCAACTTTAACGACTTATTTTGGCCTGAAAAGAAGAATCAGGAGAATGAAGAGGTTATATGGTCTGTGCAATACGATGCTTCGTCAATATCTAGCCCTACTGCGGGAAATATGCAACAGGCATTTTTTGGTACTTATTTGGGTGGAGCTGAAGATGGAAATAAATATACAACATCAAATCTTACTCCTACTATCCGCCTGCATCAGTTATTCTCAAAAGGCGATACTAGATATGAGGGAACTTTCATGGTTCAATTTTATACTCATTATTACGATTTCTATACTAAAAACAAGCAATTAGATGCCGAGAGGGTGCTATATTACTATCCTCCTGCATGGGCAGTTGCAGATACGGCTGCATGGCGTGCTGCAAATCCGGCTACAAGGTCTAGAACAGTTATTATCCCTATGCAGGAAAATACACTTACAGTATCGGGTAAGCCAACTACTTATATTGCTGCGATGTCGGGTGATGTATATGGTGTAGCTGTAGTACGCAAGTTCGATGATCCAAACTCCGTTTTCAGTACCACAAGCAGTACCCGTGATGTAGTATTGGCACGTGTAGGAGAAACTTATCTGGTGGCAGCCGAAGCTTATTACAAGGCGGGTAATAATGCAAAAGCTGTAGAACGTATAAATGTAGTTCGTAAGCGTGCTGCTGCTGCAGGTTATGATATGAGCGTAAAAGAATCCGATTTGTCAATAGATTTTATTTTGGATGAAAGAGGCAGAGAATTGGCTGGTGAATACCACCGATGGATGGACTTGAAGCGTACAGGCAAACTGATTGAGTATGCTGTAAAATATAATCCAAATGTTGTTGGTGCTGATTATTTTAAAGGTGTAGATGGACAAAATAAAATATTGCGTCCGATACCTTTAGATGCTATAAATCTAAACCATGCAAAAGTAGAACAGAACCCCGGATACTAATTATTTTAGTGTCTACTAGATAAAAATCGTAAAGGGTAAATAATTTATTACCCTTTACGATATTAACCCAATTTTTGATCTTATGAAAAAACTTATTTTACTCTGCCTGTTATTTATGTCGTTGGGTATTTTCGCCCAAGGTGAACGTGATATTGTTGTAGACCGTAATGGACGAGGCCATTTCCGTACCATTCAGCAAGCCATAGATTCAGTTCGGGCATTTGACCCGGCAGGACCTGTCACTATTTATATTCGTGCAGGAGTTTATAAAGAGAAACTGATACTTCATTCATATCTTACAAATGTAAAACTGTTGGGTGAGGATATGGAAAAGACGATCATCACCTATGACGATCACGCCAATATAAATAAGATGGGAACATTCAAAACATACACGTTCCTTATTCGTGGAAATGATATTACAGTGGAGAATCTTACCATTGAAAACTCATCACTACAATTAGGGCAGGCTGTAGCTCTGCATGTCGAAGGTGACAGGGTTATATTCCGCAAATGCCGTTTCTTAGGGCATCAGGATACTATTTATGCCGGAAAGCAAGGACAAAGGCAATATTTTGAAGATTGCTATATTGAAGGTACCACAGATTTTATTTTCGGACCATCGACCTGTTGGTTTGAACGTTGCGAAATTTTTTGCAAAAAGAACTCTTATATCACGGCAGCCAATACTCCGGAGGATATAGAATTCGGATATATTTTCAATAATTGTACAGTAAAATTAGCCGAAGGGGTTAACGAAATGTATTTAGGCCGTCCATGGCGTGCTTATGCTATGACTCTCTTTATGAATACATATTTACCCAAAGGCATCAAACCCGAAGGATGGGATAACTGGAGAAATCCGGAGAATGAAAAAACAGCCCGTTATATGGAATACAACAACTCGGGAGAAGGTGCGAATACCTCTGGACGTGTAAAATGGGCAAAAATATTAACGAAGAAAGAAGCTGAAAAATATACGATTGTTAATGTTCTGAGAGGATGCGACAATTGGAATCCTACAATAAATAAGTAATGTGAAATAGTACCTATTGATGCTGCACTTATTAAAATACAAAAAAGACCTTAAAATATTTAATTATGAAGAAGACGTTTCTACTCATTATATTTTCGCTCTCGCTGTTGGCGTTAGAAGCCAAAGTCTACAATATGCAGGCTTTGGGTGCTGATGTGACAGGAAAGAAAATCTGCACGGATTTAATCAATAAAACAATTAAAAAAGCAGCAGCCGAAGGTGGAGGAACTATTTATTTCCCTGCCGGAAATTATCTGACAGCGGCTATACACCTCGAAAGCAATATTACTCTAGATTTGGAATCGGGGGCTGTACTCAGTTTCTCAGACAGATTCGAAGATTATCTTCCTTTCGTAAAAGTACGCTGGGAGGGTGTGTTTATGAATAGCCTGTCACCGCTAATTCATGCCGAGAAGGTCGAAAATATCACCATCAAAGGTCGTGGAAAGATAGACGGACAAGGCTTTAAATGGTGGGACGAGTCGAGACGTTTCATCAACGAGATTAATGCTAGCGGAAAAACATCGTCAACCAACCAATTGCAACAACAATGGCTGGATGCAAATAAAGATATAAAGGTTTCACCTTATTATGAGAAGACCTTAGAGCGTAAATTTTTCCGTCCTCCTTTTATTCAGTTTTTGGAATGTAAGAATATCCACATAGAGGGGATCACCATTGTAAACTCACCTTTCTGGACAATCAATCCCATTGGATGCGATGATATTGTGATACATGGTGTAACTATTAATAACCCATCGAGTAACCCTAAAGGGCATAATACGGATGGAATTAATCCCGAATCGTGTCGAAATGTACGTATCTCGGATTGTTTTATAAGTGTGGGTGACGATTGTATTACCATTAAGTCGGGGCGTGATGAAGATGGGCGCATATACGGCAGACCCTGTGAAAATCTAACGATAACAAACTGTGTAATGCTTGCAGGTCACGGCGGCGTAGTTATAGGCAGCGAAATGTCGGGTGGAGTAAAGAAAGTTACTATCTCTAATTGTGTTTTTAATGGAACTGATGCGGGAATCCGTCTAAAAGCTTCCAGAGGTCGTGGTGGTATTGTTGAAGAGATAAGAGTTACTAATATTGTGATGAATAATATTCAGCGTAATGCTTTTATCTTCGACCTGTTCTATGATAAAGATTCAAAGGAAGAACCAGTTTCGGATCGTACGCCTGTTTTCCGTAATATACATATCAGTGATGTTACAGGTAGTGATGTGAAAAAGGTCGGTTATATAACAGGTATAAGTGAGATGCCAATTTCTGAAATTTCATTTTCGAATATAAACATGACTGCCGATGATGGTTTTACGGCTAAAACAGCGACCAATATTCAATTCCACAATGTCGATTTAGCAGTGAAGAAAGGCGCTTCTTTCGCTTTTGATGATTGTAAAGACATTGTATTGAATAACGTAAGGTCGAAAGTTCCACTAAGCAATCAGCCGATTGTTGAATTGAAGAATGTAAATAATGTTTTGGTGAATAATTGTTTTCAATTGGTTCCGGCTGATATCTTTTGCCAGATAACCAACAGTAATGTTATATGGGGAAATAATTTCCTGAATAACGTAAAAACACCAAGACTCGATAAATAAGGTCACAAACCTTTTTTATTACTTTGCTCTGTATAATACCAATAGTTTATTAATGTTATGAGATATCGTAAATTACTTATCACCTTTTTGCTTCTGTGCACTCTTTTTTTAGGAGGAACTCTTACCGCTCAAATTAAGATTCTTACTATTGGAGACTCAACAATGGCAAACTATGATGAGGATAAAAATAGCGGAGAAAAGGAAATGAGAGGATGGGGACAAATGCTGCCTCTATTTTTGAAAGGTGATATTCGATCGGTAAATGCGGCTAAAAACGGGCGAAGTTCCAAATCGTTTTATTATGAATTTTGGAAAAATCTAAGAAATAGCCTAAATCCCGGAGATTATGTTTTTATTCAATTCGGACATAACGATGAAAAGGCCGCCGGATTGGATACTGATCCTAATGATGAAACCGGACGGGGAACAGCCGCTTGGGGACAATATCAAGGCTATCTTAAAAGATATATAGACGAGTCGCGTGAGAGGGGAGCTATGCCTATTTTATTTACTCCTATAGTCAGGCGGTTATTCGATGAAAATAATCAAATCACGGGTCAAGGATTGCATAGCCTGACGGAACTGGCTCCTGACGATTCAACAATGAACTATCCTATGGCGATGCGGTCTCTTGCCCATGATTTATCGGTGCCATTGGTTGATATGACTCTTTTGACACAAAAGATGGTTTTAGAATATGGAGCAGAAAAATCGAAAGAAATTATCTATGCTAATAATGATAATACTCATCTAAAAGCAATGGGAGGAATATTATATGCAAGATTGGCTGTTGAGGATCTTATGAAGCAGAATATATTGACCGATTACTTGACCTTGTCGTCAGATATAAATATAAAGCCTGCGGAATGGGATTTCGGATCGCAGTTTTTAGGAAAATCAACAGTAAAGATGTTTACCTTGCAGGGATTAGATCTTACTCCAAAATCCGGAACAGTAGAACTTACTGTTGAATCTCCGTTTGAATTATTAACTAAGCAAAATGGAACACCTCAGAATAAATTAACGGTATCCTACACTGATGGTAATTTAAGTTATCCTGTTTTTGTGAAATTTAGTCCGGAAAAGGTTGAAAAATACGAAGGGAATCTGACCCTGTTGTCGGACGATAATATACGTCAGGAAATTAGTCTGAAAGGTATTGGTTTTTCCCTTAAAGGAGCTGAAAAGAAGCAAACCGACTGGTCTGTTATTTCTCGAGACACCCCATTAATAAACAATAATGTTGAGGTGAGAGCTAAAGCTGTAGGTCTGGAATTTGTGGATAAGAATAATGAAGTATTAGTAACTATATTGGATAATAAATGGCCTTCGGGGGATATCGATTTGAATGCTTCCCGTTATTTAGAGCTGGCTATAACAGCACCGAAAGGTACATTCTTTATAGACTCACTGCACTTTGAAATGGGAGCAGTTGGTGGCAAATATATGACCTTTACAGCTCAGGGATCAATCGATCAGAGTTTTTCTGAAACCGAAGATATTACGATTATGGATGATTTGCCGAACGAGAAGTTTAAGACATATACATTCAATAAAGTATTGAAGATACCTCAGGGTGAAACATTCTATATTCGGTTCTATCCCTGGTATAAAATGGAGGCATCAGATAAGTATATCAATCTAAAGAATGTTCAGGTTAAAGGGTTTTTATTCGAAAATAGTAATTAAGCACCAATGAAAAAACTCCTGCTTATATCTGTCACCTTTGTTACCTTATGCCTGTTTTTTGCAGGGACCAAAAGACCTGTGCATATATTTATGGCAGGCGATTCCACTATGGCACTTAAGCCTCTGTATAAAAATGTGTGGGATAGTATTGCAGGTGATAGTATTAAGGAAGCTTTTCCCGAAAGAGGATGGGGGCAGCTTCTCCCTGAGTTCTTTAACGATAATGTTGTAGTCGAAGACTATGCCCAAAATGGAAGAAGTTCACGCACTTTTATAGAACAAGGCTGGTGGCAGAAGATTATAGACAATATACAAAAAGGAGATTATGTAGTTATTCAGTTTGGACATAACGATTCGGCAGAAGATCGCCCGGATCGCTATACTTCACCAAAACAGTATGTTGAAAATCTTTCTCGTTTTGTGGATGAGGTAAAAGCAAAAGGAGGAAAACCAATAATTTGCACTTCGGTAGTACGAAGGCGATTCGACTCGAATGGAGTATTTCAGGATTCGCATGGTGAGTATATAGAATTGGCTCGGCAAGTCGCGAAAGATAAAAATGTAGAGATGATAGATATGTATGAAAAGAGTAGAAATCTATTGATTAGCTTGGGAAAAGATCAGTCAGCTTCATTATTTTTGCATATCGCATCAGGCGAAAATAGAATCTTTCCGGAAGGGAAAACAGATAATACGCACTTCAAAGAAAACGGAGCACGAATAATGGCATCCTTATTCGTAGAAGGATTGAAAGAGAATGATGTAAAACCTTTAATCAAAGAAATAAAATAATGAAAATGATCAGAAAAAGCATACTTGGCCTATTGCTATGCTGCGCAATGTCAGGAATGAATGCTCAAAATAGTATCTCAAAAACATGGGTTGCCGATCTGGGTAATGGCTCTTATAAAAATCCTGTTCTGTATGCCGATTACTCCGATCCTGATGTTTGTAGGGTTGGCGACGATTATTATATGACAGCGTCCAGCTTCAATTGTGTACCCGGATTGCCGATACTTCATTCGAAGGATCTGGTAAACTGGACTATCATTGGTTATGCCATTGATAAATTGACACCCGACTCAATTTTTTCGAAAGTAGAGCATGGTGGTGGAGTTTGGGCTCCTGCGATCAGATACCATAAAGGCGAGTTCTATATTTATTATGGTGATCCCGATCAGGGAATATTTATGACTAAAACAAAAGATCCGGCAGGTGCATGGGAACCTCTTGTTATGGTGAAAGAGGGAAAAGGTTTGATCGACTCCTGCCCGATTTTTGACGATAATGGGGATGTGTATCTGGCTCATGCTTATGCCGGTAGCCGTGCAGGCATCAAAAGTCTTTTGGCTGTAACAAAGCTTACTCCCGACGGAAAGAAAGCAGTAGGAGAGTCACGTATTATCTACGATGGACACGATCTTGATCCTACTATTGAAGGACCAAAATTCTATAAACGTAATGGATATTATTACATATTTGCTCCTGCAGGAGGGGTTGCTACAGGATGGCAATTAGCTATGAGATCGAAAGATGTTTTCGGACCTTATGAGCGTAAAGTGGTAATGGATCAGGGAAAAACACCCATTAACGGGCCGCATCAAGGGGCATGGGTAGATACTCAAACGGGTGAAGATTGGTTTATACATTTTCAGGATGTGGGAGCAGTTGGTCGAATTACTCACTTACAACCAATGGTCTGGAAAAATGACTGGCCTGTAATTGGCGTAGACAAAGACGGCGATGGCTGTGGTGAACCTGTTCTTACACATAAGAAACCCAACGTAGGCAAAACGTATCCTATTGCAACGCCTGCCGAAAGCGATGAGTTTTCTACCAATACTTTGGGTTTGCAGTGGCAATGGCATGGTAATCCTCAGTCGTGGTGGCATTTTGCGAATAAAGAGCAAGGTTGTTTGAGTTTATATTCGGTACCTGTTTCGGACGATTATAAAAGTCTGTGGGATGTGCCTAATTTATTGTTGCAAAAGATTCCTGCACCGGATTTTACAGCTACTGTAAAATTGACTCTAAAACCTGATCTTCGATTTACAGGTGAGAGAACGGGATTAGTAGTGATGGGTTTGGACTATGCTTTACTATCATTTGAAAATACTGCTGATGGATTTATTCTTTCTCAATCGGAATGTACAAATGCAGAGAAAGGTACTAAAGAATCGGTTAACTCATCTGTAAATCTAAAAGACGCTACTGTTTATCTACGGGTAAAAATGACTTCGGGAAACAAATGCATATTCAGTTATAGTACTGATGACAAAAAATATATAACATTAGGTAACGAGTTTAAAGCGAAAGAAGGTAAATGGATTGGTGCTAAGATTGGTACATTCTGCTCTCGTCCTATTCCCAAAAATGATGGAGGAAGGGTCGATGTAGACTGGTTTAGGTTGGAAAAATAATCAAGATTGATTATTAGTTTTTTTTATCTGGTTATGGTTATTAAGAGCGGAGGTTTGTAAAGTAGTTTTACCTCTGCTCTTAATTTATTTAGAAAATAGCTTATGAGACATTTATTTATAGTGATAACTTTTCTACTGACAGGGGGAAGTACTTTGTCTGCTCAGGTAATAATAGATGGTATCCCTCGCGATACGTCTTTTACGGTTTATAGTACCTATATAAAGGAAAGCAAGAAACGTACGTATATAAAAATAGTGAAGCCTCTCTTGCCTGATAATGTTATTGCAAAGGACGGAATAATATACTCTACGCCTTCCGCAAACAGATCTTTACATCTCAATATTTATCGCCCTGATGATGAAAAGAAATACCCTGCTTTATTGATGATACATGGAGGTGGCTGGAGTTCCGGCGATTTATCTTTGCAAATACCTATGGCAGAACAAATAGCCGCTAAAGGATATGTTACCATTCCGGTAGAATACCGATTATCTCCCGAAGCTATTTATCCCGCAGCAGTGCACGATCTTAAAACGGCTCTTCGATGGATAAGAGCAAATGCCGATCAGTACGGAATTGATACAACACGAATCGCAGTATCGGGATGCTCGGCAGGTGGACAACTTGCAACTTTATTGGGAGTAATTAACGGACAAGCATCTTATGAGGGATTAGGAAGAGAGTACTCCAACCACACAAGTAATGTGCATGCTGTAATAAACATTGATGGTATTTCCGATTTTACTACAAAAGAATCGCTTGACGGAGTTTTAGAAGCAATTTCTAAAAATAAAGTATCAGCTTCCGTTAAATGGTTTGGTACTACTTATGATGAGAATAAAGAACCGTGGATAGAAGCTTCGCCTGTCTATTGGGTCACAAAAGAATCTGCCCCGGTTTGTTTTATAAACAGTTCTATACCGAGGTTTCATGGCGGACGGGATGAATTAATAGAGAAACTGACGGTTTATAATATTAGTACAGAAATATATTCTTTGCCTGATACACCTCACCCCTTTTGGTTATTTGAGCCCTGGTTTGAACCAACAGTGAAGTATATGACCGATTACCTCGATAAAGTATTCTAGGTATTGCAAGGGTATCTTTGCTTAAAAGTCGATGTATCAATAGGCTGATGTGATATTTTTCTGTTAAAACTTTAAACCAACACTTGCCTGCTCGGATTTAAATAACGTTCTTTGTGCTTATAAAGAATGATTCTAGATAAGGAGCTGAAACAATGGCAAATTTAAGTAAAGTTTTAGCGGTTGCTGAAACTTCGTATATAATAAGAAAGGGATTAGTATACACTCTATCTCAATTACCTATCGTATCGAAGGTGGTTGAACTGAAAGAATTGGAGGATATTAATTATCAGCTTGGAATATTGAAACCGGATGCAGTACTCATCAATCCGATGTTGTTGGGACATTCGCATAAAGGGGACGTAAGGCAGCATTTAAATATAGAAAAACATATACCTTTGATCGCATTGGTGTATAATATGATAGACGAGCGATTTTATCAGTCCTACGATGCTGTGATCAGAATAAACGATTCGGAATCTAAGATTGAAGAAGTCCTCTCGGCTTGTCTGAATAAAGATGTCTCGAAAGTTTCCGATCAGAGTGAATTAAGTGATCGCGAGAAAGAGATATTAATAAGTATTGTAAAGGGTATGAGTAACAAAGAGATTGCCGAACACCATAATATATCGATACATACAGTTATTACACACAGACGAAATATAGGACGGAAATTAGAAATACATAGTGTTTCGGGACTTACAATCTATGCAATATTAAATAAATTAGTGGACATTAAAGACATACAATTATGAGCAATATAACGGTGAAATATAGTAAGGCAATGAAAATGTCGGATCTTATTGATGCTGATTACAAATTATTGCTTTTGTTGACTCGCCTTAAATTTTCATTAGGCTTTGGAGATAAAAGTGTGGGGGCTGTTTGCGAACAGTACGGCTTCAATCCCGAATGTTTTTTGTTCTTGGCAAATATTCAGTCAAACAAACCTATTATGGATGTTCAGGAAGCATTTAATAAGCTTCCGTTGCAGCCATTTCTGTATTATTTGAAATGCTCTCATGAGTATTTCTTGGAAAGCAGGCTGCCTAATATCAGAAGGAAATTGAAATTGATTTTTTCAGAGGAAGAATCAAGCCTCGAAAAATTGGTGTTAGACTTCTTTGATAATTACAAGAAAGAAGTATATGACCATATGAAGTACGAGGATAATACGGTGTTTCCATATGTTCAGTCTTTAATGAATAAGTCAAATGAAGATAAATACTCTATCAATATCTTTGAAGAGCGACATAATAATATAGAAGAAAAGATTGCCGATTTAAAACGTATTCTTCTTAAATATGTTTCAGGGGTAAAGGATCAAACTTTAATGACTAATATTCTACTTGAATTATATATGTCGGAAGAAGAACTAGCGTCACATACATTCATTGAAGATAGCCTTGTTATACCTCGGGTGAAAACAATTGAGAAAGGCGTTCTTTAATACGTGACTAAAGAGATTTAGATATAAAGAGTCAGTATTTATTGAATACTGACTCTTCTTTTTTATAAATCGGAGTAAAGTCCTATACTATTACCTTCTGAATCTAAGCAAACTGCGAAGTAGCCTCTGTTTTCTGCCTCAATTTTAGTCTTTGGAATAAGAATCTTTCCACCTTCTTTTTCGACAATAGAAAGTGACGCCTCCATATTCTCGCAATTAAGGCTAATTAAGATACCATCTTTCGAAGGTTTAAAAGTGGGTGACCACGAAATAGCTCCGGGACATATTCCATCTTCTTCTGGAAAGAATGCCATTTTCTCCTGTCCCCAATCGTGAACTGAAAATTTAATCTTAAAAACTGATTGGTAAAACTTGACAGCCCTTTCTAGATCGGTTGCAGGAATCTCAAAGAATGCAATTAACTTTTTCATAAAATCTGATTTTTAGTGGAAATATTACTCTTTATTTGACTTTACAAAAGTAGAATTACATGTCTCTGAAAACTTGTAAAAAAAGGACATTCATTAAAGGGTTGAGAAATAGTCGGAGTAGGGCGGACAATTTGCCATAAATTCGGTAGGGGTACAACCTGAAAAGGTTTTGAACTCTTTTATAAGATGAGGTTGGTCGTAATAGCCACACTCAAAAGCTAATTGAGTTAGACTTATCTGAGGATTTGTCTGCAAAATATATAACGCCCGTTGAAAGCGGATGATTCGTGTAAATTCTTTAGGTTTAGCGCCCACGTACTCAGTAAATATGCGTGTGAATTGTTTGTTACTGAGACAGGTCATATCTGATAATGAATTAATGTTTATCAATGGTTGGTTATTCACTGCTTCGATGGCGGTAACTATCCGTTTATAATTGTGGTCATCAAAAGAATGAAGCTGTTTTATGAAATGCTTTTCGATAAGTGCTATCGATGATAAGCTATCCGTATTATCTTGGATTTGATTCGCAAGCTCTTTAAGTGAAATATCTCCTATATCATTTACAGAAATGCAACTATTGAAAAACTCACTCATGGGTAGAGCGAAAAATGCTCTGGCACCGAAGGGTTGAAATACAACAACTATCATATCCACATTTCCGGTTGAGGTAAGTTCTGTAAATTCGGTGGATAGTCCTCCGATAAATGATTGGGGTTGTAGCTCTTTAGAAGTCTCCGAAAACATTCTGCTTCCCCTATGAAAGATGAGGTTAATACAACCAACAGGAATACTAGTCTCTGATATCTCGGAAATAGTATCGACTTTCAATAACCAGTAATACCTTATATAAGGGGCAAGTACAGGTGATGGATATATAATATTGAAAGTTTCCATAACAGATTAGAATATAGCAGTTAGTTGAACCTCAAAGTTAAAGGATAATTTGTTTTTGTAATTGTAAAAAAAGGACATTTAAATTTTAGATAGAAAAAGAGCTTATTCCAATTAGGAATAAGCTCTTTTGGCTTTATGTATTTAAGCTTTTAACTTAAAATCCTCTGATCGCTTTGATTCCTGGAAGAACTTTACCTTCGATAAATTCAAGTAAAGCACCACCACCAGTTGATACATAAGAAACCTGATCGGCAAGACCAAATTTGTTTACACATGCAACAGAATCACCACCTCCTACAAGAGAGAAAGCACCGTGTTTAGAAGCTTCGGCAATAGCTTTAGCAACAACTTCAGATCCGTGAGCAAAATTGTCGAATTCAAATACTCCAACTGGACCATTCCAAAGAATCGTTTTAGAGTTTTTGATAACTTCCGAAAACTCAGCTTCACCTTTAGGACCAATGTCAAAACCAGACCATCCGTCAGGAATTGCATTAGCTTCAGCAAATTGAGTGTTAGCGTCGTTGCTGAATTTGTCTCCTAATTTAGCGTCGCTGGAAAGTATTATGTTTACATTGTTAGCTTTCGCTTTAGCCATAATTTCTTTTGCCAACTCTAGTTTATCGTCTTCACAAAGAGAGTTACCGATCTTTCCACCTTTAGCTTTTTCGAAAGTAAATGCCATACCACCACCGATGATAAGGTTGTTTACTTTAGAAAGTAGGTTCTCGATAATATCAATTTTAGAAGAAACTTTAGATCCTCCGATGATTGCAGTAAATGGACGTGCTGGCTCCAACATGATTTTGTCTACAGCGTCTATTTCTTTTTGCATCAAGAATCCAAACATTTTGTGTTCTGCATCAAAATAGTCAGCGATCAATGCTGTAGAAGCATGAGCACGGTGAGCAGTACCAAACGCATCGTTCACATAAACATCAGCGTAAGAAGCCAAAGTTTTAGTGAAATCTTTTTGTTTTTCTTTGATTGCTTTTTTTGCAGCAGCTTTTTCGTCATCAGAAGCATCATCAGCTAAACCTCTTGGTTTGCCTTCTTCTTCAGCATAATAACGAAGGTTCTCTAACAATAGAGCTTCTCCGGGTTGTAGAGCGGCAGCTTTCATAGCAGCTTCTTCTCCTGCACAGTCATTTGCAAATTGAACATCAACACCCAAAAGTTCAGATACATGTCCAAGAATGTGCTTCAATGAATATTTGTCTTCAACTCCTTTAGGACGACCCAAGTGCGATGCAATGATTGGGCTACCTCCGTCAGCAAGGATTTTTTTCAAAGTAGGAAGAGCTGCACGGATACGTGTGTCATCAGTGATGTTGAAATTAGCATCAAGAGGCACATTAAAGTCAACTCTCACAAATGCCTTTTTACCGGCAAAGTTGAATTTGTCAATTGTTATCATAACTGTTTGTAATTAAAAATATTTAGTTTTTATCGTTTTAGCTTTTCCTAAGTGGGTTTTGAATCCAAAGGGACACAAATATACAAAATTATGTTTGAAGATATTTTTTGTTCTATTACAAAATCGTATAAGTAACGTAAAATAGTTACGAGCTAACAGCCAACTGTTATCAGTAAACATACTTGTTAGCTCGTGTACATATAATTGATAACTGACAACAGGGAAGGTCTGAGACCTTAATAAAAGTAAAACAAGATTCATTATATATTGATAATTGGATTTATTGACTATTTTTACGACCGATCGTTGGAGGGATGGTTGTTTATTGTGTCATCGAGTGTTTTAGTTGGAGCATGTAAAGGTGTTTTCTGTAATAAATGAATTTTCGGGAATTGGATAATTCAGTTTTACAAGAAAGTTGAGGTAAGCCCGAAAAGGCACATTTACAGATGATTTGTTGAGTTTGAGAACGATTTGGAAATTGTATTGATGGCTTAATCTTTTTTAACGACAAAATATTCATTCTGACATTTAACATTTATAAATTTGTCACGCTTTTAACGAAAATCAAAAAATAACAATATAATATTTTCTACTTATGGCTCAAGTTGATATTCGAGAATTAAATGAACGTATAGAGAGTAAGAGTGCGTTCGTTAATATGATAATGATGGGTATGGACAAGGTGATTGTCGGACAAAAACATTTGGTCGAATCACTATTGATCGGACTATTGTCTGATGGTCATATATTACTGGAAGGTGTACCCGGATTGGCAAAAACGCTTGCAATCAAAACACTAGCTTCGTTAATTGAGGCAGATTATCACCGTATTCAGTTTACCCCCGACTTGTTGCCTGCCGATGTTGTCGGTACAATGATATACAGTCAAAAGAACGAAGAGTTCCTTATCAAGAAAGGACCTGTATTTGCTAACTTCGTATTAGCGGATGAGATTAACCGTGCTCCTGCTAAAGTACAAAGTGCTTTACTTGAGGCTATGCAGGAACGTCAGGTAACTATTGGCGAAACTACATTGAAATTACCAAAACCATTCCTGGTAATGGCAACTCAAAACCCGATAGAGCAAGAAGGTACATATCCGCTACCGGAAGCTCAGGTAGACCGTTTTATGTTGAAAGTGGTAATTAACTATCCTAAGAAAGAAGAAGAAAAACTAATTCTTCGTCAAAATATCAATGATGCTTACGAAGAAGTAAAACCTGTATTGAAAGCTGATGAAATACTTGAAGCTCGCAAGGTTGTAAAGGATGTATATTTGGATGAAAAAATAGAGAAATATATTGTTGATATAGTATTTGCAACACGTTTCCCTGCTGATAATGGTCTTCCATCATTGAAGAATATGATTGCATTTGGTGCTTCACCTCGTGCATCTATCAGTTTAGCACTGGCTTCAAGAGCTTATGCATTTATCAAACGTAGAGGATATGTAATTCCCGAAGATGTAAGAGCTGTTGCTCACGATGTATTACGTCACCGTATCGGTCTTACATACGAAGCGGAAGCAAGTAATACTACTTCTGACGAGATTGTTAGCGAAATACTAAACAAGATAGAAGTTCCTTGATCCTCGGTTGGATAATAACCGATACAAAACGAGTATCCTTTTATTATAGCATTGCAACATGTTTAGGTTGTGATGTTAGCCAAACCAATCAAAAGGTCTGTGACCTTAAAGAAAACGTAGGACATGGAAACAAGTGAATTACTAAAGAAAGTACGTCAGATAGAAATCAAAACCCGGGGATTGTCTCGCAATATTTTTGCCGGACAATATCACTCTGCATTTAAAGGCAGGGGGATGGCATTCTCGGAGGTAAGGGAATATAATTATGGTGATGATATTCGTGATATTGATTGGAATGTGACTGCCCGATATAATAAGCCTTTCATCAAGATTTTTGAAGAAGAACGCGAAATGACGGTTATGTTGCTAGTTGATGTGTCTGGAAGTCTTGACTTTGGAACTCAGAATGCAACAAAACGCGATATCATTACTGAAATAGCGGCTACCTTGTCTTTCTCGGCTATTCAGAATAATGATAAGATAGGTGTGATATTCTTTACCAATAAGATAGAGAAGTTTATACCTCCTAAAAAAGGAAAGAAACACATTCTATACATAATTCGTGAGCTTCTTGATTTTCAACCCACTCATACACAAACCGATCTTACTATGGCATTGAAGTTTTTGACTAATGCCATAAAAAAGAGATGTACAGCTTTTTTAATCTCCGATTTTCTGGATGTGTTTGACTATCAGAATGCTTTGACTATCGCTAATCGTAAGCACGATCTTGTGGCATTGCAGATATATGATAAGCTTGAAGTTGAACTGCCTTCGGTTGGTTTGATGAAGATGGTCGATGCCGAAACTCAGGAGGAAACTTGGATTGATACATCCTCTAAAAAAGTCAGAGAGCGTTATAACAGATATTACCAGAAGATGCTGTTTGAAGTACAACAGTCTTTCACAAAGAGCAGGGTGGATAATGTATCGATGAGTACCGATCAGGATTATGTAAAGGGTCTTTTGGCTTTATTTCAGAAACGAAACTATATGAGATAAATACGGGTCTTTTTGAGAGATTACTCAATAAATAGACTTGTAACTCGTAACTTATAACTTGTAACTACATATATGCTAAGGAAAAAGATATTAATACTAACTATTCTATTCAGTTGTATTTCTATACAGTTTTCGGTTGTTGCCCAACGATCAACAGCTAAAGCCACTGTACAGCCTTATGAAATAGCGATAGGACAGCAAGCTACCATTAGCTTAGAAGTTATTGCCCCCAAAGGGCGGCAAGTGGTGATGCCTGTTTTTGCCGATACTTTGGTAAGCGGCGTAGAGGTTCTCGCTATGCCTAAGGCAGATACCATTTATGCACACGAGGTAATGACTATCACTCAACGGTATATAGTTACTTCATTCGATTCGGCATTGTATCATATACCTTATATACCTGTTATAGACGGTAAGGATACAATCGAATCAAATGGTTTTGGGCTCAAAGTTGTATCACCCAATCTATCGGAAGCTACTCTCAGTTATCTGGAGCAATTAAAAACGCAACAGACCGATTCTGTCGAATTTGACAAGTTGGGAGTTTATGATATAAAAGCAATTCAGAAACCACCTTTCGTATGGCAGGATTATATTATTTATATCGTTATAACCTTGTTGGTACTCCTTCTTTTGGCAGCTATCGGTATCGGTATATATATGTATATTCAGAAAAAGAAGAAAGGTTATTACTTCAAACCTGTTGTTGTTGAACCTCCTCATGTTATTGCCTTACACGCTTTGGATCATGTGAAAGTAGAAAAACTTTGGCAGCAAGGCAAAGAGAAAGAATACTTTACGGAAGTAACCGATATATTACGGAAATATATAGAGGATCGTTTCGGTGTTAGTGCTTTTGAGATGACATCCGACGAGATACTCCATATTGTGAATAACTTTGTGACTGCCGAATCGTCGAGTGACAGCTTAAAACAGATATTGAAATTAGCCGATTTAGTGAAGTTCGCTAAATATAAACCATTTCCTGATGAAAACGATTTAAGTTTGGTAAATGCCTATTTGTTTGTGAATCAAACGAAGAAAGAAGAGGTTGCACCTCCTGCTGATCCGAACGAACCGAATCAGGGTAGTAGCACATCACAGGGAGAAGAGCCTATAAACTGGCGGATTACCGGAGACAAAGGCGGTAGTGAAAACAAGTCAACAAATGCTAATAGCTAAAAACTAAGTCCAAAATGGAATTTGCAAACCCTCGATATTTATTTTTGCTTTTATTACTGATTCCGCTCATTGGGTGGTATATTTTTAAGCTGAGAAAGGTTCAGGCGACCATCAAAATGTCGTCTACTGCCGCTTTCAGAGGAATCAGATCATCCTGGAAAGTACATTTGAGACATCTCCCTTTTGTTGTACGGCTTGTTGCAATAGCTTTAGTTATAATAGTTATAGCACGTCCTCAGGCGAGTAATTCGTGGGAAACATCACAATCGGAAGGTATTGATATTGTGATGGCGCTCGATGTGTCGGGATCAATGTTAGCACAAGACTTGAAACCTAATAGGGTAGAAGCTGCCAAAAAAGTAGCAGCCGAATTTATTTCGGATCGTGAACAAGATAAAATAGGACTTGTGATCTTTGCCGGAGAAAGCTTTACACAAGCTCCTTTGACTACCGATCATGGTGTGCTATTGAATTTGCTGCATGAAATAAGACCGGGTATGATTGAAGATGGTACTGCAATCGGTTTAGGACTGGCAAACGCAGTAAACAGATTAAAGGATAGCCAATCGAAATCTAAAGTAGTCATATTATTGACCGACGGCTCTAACAATAGAGGACAAATCGCACCGATAACAGCAGCTGAGCTTGCTCAAAGTTATGGTATACGTGTTTACACAATTGGTGTGGGAACGCAAGGTACTGCACCTGCTCCGGTTATGACTCCTTTTGGTGAACGTATCCAGAACGTACCTGTTGATATAGATGAAAAAACGCTTACTGAAATAGCTTCTGTTACTGGCGGAGAATATTTCAGAGCGGTTGACAATCAAAGTCTTAAGAATATATATACGCAGATTGATGAAATGGAGAAATACCTGATCAGTGTAAATAAAGTTACCCGTAAACAAGAACTGTATTTGCCTTATGCTTTGATGGCTATAGCCTTATTGTTGGGTGAACTTGTTTTGCGCCGAACAATATTCCGCAGTATTCCATAAGTGTAGCAATGTATATGGTATTAAGTAGTAATAAAAAGGTCTTAGACCTCACCGAATATAAAATTTAGATATGTTTCGATTTGCTAACCCCGAGTATTTGTATCTGTTGTTTATACTGCCTGTTCTGGTAGTAGGATTTATCCTGTTGAATATACAGAAACTGAAAGTTGTAAAGAAATTGGGAGATTTAAAGCTGATAAAGCGATTAATGCCCGAACTTTCTTTAAAACGTTCGTATTTGAAATTCTGGTTGATTTTTGCTGTAATTGTTTTTGGCGTAATTGTAGCTGCGCGTCCTCAATTCGGTACAAAAATAGAAAAAGTAGATAAGAAAGGTATTGAATTGGTGATCGCCATTGACGTATCTAATTCGATGTTGGCACGAGATGTAAATCCTGACCGATTATCTAAGGCTAAGCAAATCTTGACTCGAATCATTGATGAGAGAAAGAATGATAAAGTGGCTATTGTAGTATTTGCCGGAGAGGCTTATGTACAATTACCGATGACTACGGATATTCAATCGGCAAAGATATTCCTCGAAAATATAGATCCCTCTTTAGTACCTGTTCAGGGAACTGTAATTGGAAGTGCTATCAATATTGCCATGAATAGCTTTACGAGTGATAAAGAAGTCGATAAATCGATAATTCTTATTACTGATGGTGAAGACCATGAGGATAATGGAGTGCAATTGGCAGAACAAGCCGCAGCTGCAGGTATTCAGATCAATGTAGTAGGGGTAGGAACTCCCGAAGGTTCACCTATTCCCGTATCTCCTACAAGCAATGAAATGAAGAAAGACAGCGAAGGTAATATTGTTGTTACTAAGTTGAACGAAGATATGTGTAAGCAAATCGCTCAGGCAGGAAAAGGTATGTATGTAAGAGCTGATAATTCTAATAATGCATTAAAAAGCTTGCAAGCCGAACTTGATAAACTGCAAAAGAAAAATGTAGAAGGAAGTGCATACTCTGAATACGATGAGAAGTTTCAATTCTTCGCTTGGTGTATGTTGATTCTGTTGTTAGTTGAAATATGTATTTTCGATAAGAAAAATAGAATATTCAGAAACATCAGATTATTTAGATAATAAAGGTCAATACTTCTGCTTTGGTAGAACGATATGACAAAAAATGGTTGAAAGTACTTATAAGGTGATTATGAAACAAATAACTCTTACTATATTAATGTTAGCCGTTTCTTTCGGGCTTTTTGCTCAGCGTGAGGTGAGAAAGGCTGTCAGAGAAGGAAATAAATCGTATAATGAGCAATTGTACAATGCAGCCGAAGCCAGTTACAAAGATGCTTTGACTAAAAACGTATCTTCAAAGGAAGCTATTTATAATCTGGCGAATACATATTATAAGCAAGGTAATATAGATGAGGCTTTGAAAACTTATCAACAATATCTTGCTGCCGAGAATACAGATCCTGTAAAGATGAGTACTGCATGGCATAACGTAGGAAACTCTTTCCTGAGAAAAAAAGACCTTAAACAATCGATGGAGTCTTATAAAAAGGCATTGAGATTAAATCCTAATGATGAGGAAACCAGATACAATTTGGCAACGGTTCAAAAGATGATTCAAGATCAGGACAATAAGGATAAGGATAAAGACAAGGATAAGGATAAAAACAAAGATCAGAACAAGGATCAAAATAAAGACCAGAATAAAGATCAAAATAAGGATCAGGATAAAGATAAAGATCAAAAACAAGATCAGAAGAAAGACGATCAGAAACAAGATCAGCAAAACCAGATGTCGCAGGAAAATATTCAACAATTACTGCAAGCGATCGAACAAGACGAAAAAGAAACACAAGAGCGTGTTCAACAACTAAAAGCTGCAGAACGAAAGAAGCAGAACGAGAATAATAGAAAACAAGGTAAAGACTGGTAAGATAGATGGGTGTGACTAATAAGGCTGCAACATTTAAGTTTCTTGTTATTTTACTTTTGTTTGCTTCTATTGAAATGCTGAACGCTGGAGATATAACTTTTGAAGTAAAGTATCCTCGGGTGGTTAATGCTGGTGAAACATTTCGTTTAGAATATATCTTAAAAGGGAGTAGAGAGGGGATAAATTTCATGCCTCCTAAGTTTTCTGATGGATTTGAAATGAAAAGTGGACCACATATCTATAACTATTCAGGCTCATCGGATGGCGATTATGAGATATGGAAGTCATTTCTTTACATTGTGCAGGCTAATAAAAAAGGAGTTTTTACAATACCTGTTTCTGCTATAGAAGTTGAAGGAAAAGAATATAAAACAAGTATAGTTGAGTTGAAAGTACTTGGAGAGCATGAGAGTAAGGAAGAGTATTACGACATTGATGCTTTTTTGAGAACGCAAGTTTCAAGACCAGAGATATATGAAGGTGAAGCTGTTGTTTTATCTTGTCAATTGTTTACAAAAGTACGGTTGCTTTCAGTCAAACAAATAGACTATCCCGTATTGGATGATTTTGAAGTCGGAAGTAAACCTTTTTATGATCATCAGGGTATTCCGGTTTTTAGAAAAGAAGATTACAATGGAAGCCAATATTCGGTGTCGGATTTACGGAAAATTATTATCTACCCCAATCGTACAGGTAAACTGGCTATAACAGAGGTTGAAGCGTCTTTGAGTTTTGATACAAGGATATTGGATCGGACAAAAAGAGGATATTATGCCGGTGAAGATCAAGTTAGAGGTGTAGATAAGTTGTTTAAGTCTGAACCAATATCAGTAAGAGTTGTTAGATTACCTGGGAATAAACCGGACGATTTTTCAGATGCAATAGGTAAATTTAAACTACGATCCGAAATTAAAGGTTCTCAGCCAAAGGTTGGAGACCTTTTTGCTCTGAGCTTGATTGTTGACGGGGTGGGTGATTTAAGTATAGCTTCGGCTCCGGTTTTAGATCTGCCTGAGGGTATTGAGGTGTATGATATGAAGAGTGAGGATTATTCGTTCTTTGGAGATTTGGGAATACAGAGTGACAAAACTTTTGGATATCTGTTGATCGCTCAGAAAGCAGGTACTTATAGAATTCCTCCCGTGAGGTTTGTGTATTTGGATACCGATTCGGGTACATATAAAGTACTCACTTCTTCGGAGTATACGGTTACAGTAACAGAGCCTAAGCTCAAAGGTACTGTAGTTGCCGGTCTATATTGATATATATATTTATATTTGCAGAAATATAATAAATGAGAATAAACCAGTATTTATATAAATAGGGATTAGTTAAAGAAATATGATAATGTACAGGCTAAAGATGCAAAGACATTTGTTATTATGGATACTTTTATTCCTTAGTTTAGGATTAAATGCCCAGAATGTAAAATTTACAGCTAATGCTCCTGCCGCAGTTGCTAAGGGAGATCAATTCAGACTGGTTTACACATTAAGGGGAGGAGACGGAAGTAATATTAATGCCCCGTCGTCGATCAAAGGATTTGAAATTTTATATGGACCGGCTATGTCGTCGAGTTCCAGTACTCAGATTATAAATGGTAATGTGACTACAGATTCTTCGGAGTCTTATATTTATACATTAAGTGCCAGTTCGGAAGGTACATTCACTATTCCGGCAGCTACAATAACGGTTAACGGTAAAAGTTATACTTCAAATACGGTTCAGGTAAAAGTATTACCTCCCGATAAAAATGCACAAGCTCAGCAATCGGGCAATGGTGGAGGCGGAGGCGGTCAAGCTTCCACTGCAACATCTACTGCTCAGAATATAAATTCTACAGATGCCTTTATACGGGCGATAGTATCTAAATCGAAAGTTTCAGAGCAAGAATCTTTTGTAGTTACTTTCCGTTTCTATACTACACTTGAAGTTCGGGATATTGGTAAAATAGAATTTCCCGAATTTGATGGTTTTATGGTTGAAGAACAACCTTTAACACCTACTCGTCAGATGGTTTTTGAGCATTATAATGGTCGAAACTATTATGCTGTAGATTTAAGAAGGACACTTCTTTTTCCGCAACGGTCGGGTAAAATAACTATACCGTCGGGTAAGATAGAGATGGTATTTAATGTGAAGTCAGGCAAAACCGTTCAAACGTTTTTCGGACCTCAATATGTAATGACCGATGTCAAGAAAACCATGACTACAAGCCCTCTTACTATTGATGTAAGCCCATTGCCGGACGGAAAACCTGCTGATTTCTCAAATGGAGTAGGTACATTCTCCATGACACCTTCTATCTCGGCTACGGATATAAAAGCAAATGATCCTGTGACAATCAAGCTGGTTATTTCGGGTACAGGTAATATGAAGTTGATTAAGACCCCCACATTGGAACTTCCTAAAGATTTTGAGTCTTACGATCCCAAGATCACCAATGATTTGAAATATACGGATAATGGTCTCACCGGAACAAAAACGATTGAATATCTGTTTATTCCCCGTTATCAGGGTACGTTCAAAATACCACCTTTGTCATTATCCTATTTCGATATTAAGACAAGGTCGTATAAAACAATTTCTACACCCGAATATACACTGAATGTGGCGAAAGATCCGCATGCAGGAAGTAACTCGGCTACGAGCTTCACCCAGTCGGATGTTCAGGTAGAGCAAGATATCAGACATATTAAAACAGGTAAACCCTCTTTGGTTTCTGTAGACAGCTTTGTTTTCGGATCACTTGGTTATTGGTTGTGGTATATAATACCATCGCTCTTATTTGTAATTTTCTTTATTCTCTATCGAAAACAAATTCAGGAGAATGCGGATATTGCCAGAATGAAAACCAAGCGAGCTAATAAAGTGGCAGTTAAGCGTCTTAAATTGGCAGGAAAATATCTACAGGCTCATAAGAAAGAGCAATTCTATGAAGAGATATTACGTGCGGCTTGGGGTTATTTAAGTGATAAGCTTGTTATTCCTGTAGCTGAATTGAGCAGGGATAATATCGAACAGGAACTGATCAGATTCGGGGCTTCTCAGGAACTGATAACCAAGTTTATTTCCATATTGGATACCTGCGAGTTTGCCCGCTATGCTCCTGTTGAATCAGACACGGCAATGGACGACCTGTATAAGGATGCAGTGGATGCAATTGGTGAAATGGAAAATTCTAGAATCAAAAAGTAAGTTTGGTATGAAACAGTTATTAATATCATTTTTAATCATAATTTCCACCTTTGGCATAAGTGCTCAAAATGTGGCGGAACAAGCTGCTAAAGCATATCAGGAAGGCGATTTCAGAGATGCTATAACCCTTCTCGAAGGCGAAATAAAGGCTCAGAAAGAACAAGGTAAAGTGTCATCCGAATTATATTATAATTTAGGTAACGCATATTTCAGGGTGAATGAAATTCCTTTGGCTATACTGAATTATGAACGGGCTCAGTTATATAATCCGGGAGACCGCGATATAAAGCATAATATAGAGTATGCCCAAACGAAAATAGAAGACAAAATTCTTACAGCAGATAATTTCTTTCTTAAGATGTGGTTCGAAGGCGTAAGGGATCTTCTTCCTTCCAATAGTTGGGCTATGTTGTCAATTGTATTCTTTATTTTTTTTGTAGGTAACCTGTTCTTGTTTTTCTTTAGTGCAAAACTGGTATTGAAGAAGACCGGATTTTATACGGGAATAGTATTGTTCGGACTGCTTATCTTTACAAATGTATTTGCTTATACTCAAAAGAAGAATGTCGAGAATAGAGATACGGCTATCGTTATGGCAGGTTCGGCTCCTGTTGTGAGTTCGCCAAACACCACTTCCAAAGAATTATTTGTTTTACATGCAGGTACTAAGGTTACAATAACCAAAGTGGATGGTAGCTGGTATGAAATAGAAATTGCTGATGGTAGTGTTGGTTGGATTCAGGTAGATAAATTAGAAATAATTTGAGGAGTTACAGGAAACAGTCTGAGTAACTTATTATGATACGAATTTATCTATCTAGCAGAGAACCGTAGCGGCGTAAAAAAACAGTAAACAAGGGAAAAATAAAACCCGTGAAAAAAGTGTTACTTTTGTTACCTTTGTAACCTTTTTGACGATTATCGTTTGATCTATAGTTGTTTACCTAAATCTCAAAAGTGACACTTTTTTAGTCATCTACCGTTACTTTTGTTACCTTAATTGTTTACTTTCTGTAACTAATAACTTATAACTGGCATATGATAGAAACTAATCCCGAGAGTCTGGTTGAACAGATTTTACCTTACGAAAGAGAAACTTTCCTTTGGTTAAATGAATTCCATAACGTCTTTTGGGACAGTTTTATGTGGATGTATAGTGGTAAAGCAACTTGGATTCCTTTGGTATTAGTTGGTTTAGGTGTTTTTTTCTATAAAATGCCGTGGAAACAATCTGTATTATTACTTGTCTGCATGGTATTGGTCGGTTTATTGTGCGATCAATTATCAGCAGGAGTAATAAAACCGATATTCGAACGATTGCGTCCGACCCATCATCCCGATTTTAAGGATTATGTAACTATTGTAAATAATTACAGAGGGGGGCGGTTCGGCTTTATCTCCGCTCATGCAGCCAATGGTTTTGGTATTGCAACTTTTCTGTCCCTGGTATTTAAATACAGGCGTTTTACAGTCGTTATCTTTTCGTGGGCGACTCTTACATGTTATTCACGTATATATTTAGGTGTTCATTTTATATCGGATGTAATAGGTGGAATGCTTTTAGGCGGTATAGTGGGTTTTCTTGTATATCTGCTTTTCCAATACGGACGTTTACGGCTTCTAAAGCAAACTCCGGAAGAATTACGTGTACCTGCTTACTCTCATTTTCGAGCCAATATTGTCTGTATAACCATAGCTGTGATAGTCATAACACTTTTTATCATAAGCTTTATGAATTTTATGTACGGGTTTCGTTGGTTCTTTTAAAATGATTGCTTAATTTTAAAGCAACAATCTTAGTCTGAACCTTAACATATTTCATCATGACAAAAACTATTGCATACAATGAGCTTCGTAAGATTAAAGACAGTTTGCCCGATGGAAGTATTCATAAGATGGCAAAAGAATTGAACCTGACTGTAGAAACCGTACGGAATTATTTCGGTGGACATAGTTACAAAGAGGGTCAAAGTTGTGGGGTACATATCGAGGCAGGTCCCAATGGTGGGATTGTATTACTCGAAGATACCTCTATACTGAATATGGCTTTAGAGATGATTGACAAAGAAAAAAAGTAAAAACATTATGGGCGATAAATTCGTAACACTTGCCATTCATACAAATGAAAAGGCTCAGATTTTGAAATCGGTACTTGAGAGTGAAAATATCTCGGTGTTGATGGAGGATGTCGGGGACAAAGATTCCAATGCAATAACAGGGGTACGTCTGAGAATTAATGAATCGGATTTACCTAAGGCATTGAATGTAGTGGAAAGTCGTAACTTATTTAGCTACAGTGAACCCGAGACCTACAGAACAGACGATGGACGCAAGCGTATTCTGGTACCTGTCGATTTTTCAGATTACTCATTAAAGGCTTGCCGGATAGCTTTTAATCTAGCCAAAGAAATTAAGGCTAAGGTTAAAATTATCCACGTATATTTTAATCCCTACTATCCTACCGCATTACCTATGGCAGAGGCATTCGCCTACCAAGGTAAGGAGGAAGCCGATTTTCAAAATATACTGGAAAGGGTAAATAAGGATATCCAAAAACTATGTAATACTATTGATGAAAAAATAGCAAGCGGAGAATTTCCACCAATCAATTATTCTTATGTACTGAAAGAAGGATTGCCCGAGGAGGAAATTGTAGCTTATGCTAAGGATTATAAGCCTTCATTGATAGTGATGGGAACACGAGGTAAAGATCAGAAAAGTGCTGATCTGATCGGTAGTGTTACAGCAGAAGTTATTGAGATGACCGGAATACCTCTATTGGCAATCCCCGAGAGAACGTCTTTTACCGATTTCCACCAAGTAAAGAATATTTCTTTTCTGACTAATTTCAGTCAAAGAGATTTAGTATCCTTTGCTGCAATGATGGAGTTTTTCAATCATGAGGAGGTTAAAATACATCTGACTCATATTGAAGATAAGAAAACGGATAAGTGGACTCTTATAAAACTGGAAGGAATACAATCGTATTTCGAAAAACAGTATAGTAATATTAAAATTGATTATAAACTGATATCGAGTACTGATAGCCTCGTAAGTCTAGAGCAGTTTGTAGAAGCGGCCAATATAGATATAATAGCATTGACTACAGCAAAGAGGAACTTATTTACACGTATGTTCCGTCCCAGCGTATCTCGCAAAATGTTATTTCAATCTGATATCCCGTTATTCGTTTTACGGGGGTAACTACTTATTTGTTTTTGCAAGCATATCGAATATAGAATCCGCCCGTTTATTATCGGGTAGATTCTATATTTGTTGTAAATAAGGTCTGAGACCTTTTTGTAACTTCGATAAGTAAAATAGCAAAACCTGCTATGATTTATAGATGCATCATTATATACTATTAATAAACCAATGAAGAAGACTATCGCGATGGCAATGACAGGACTGTCGATCGTCTTAGGAAGTTGTGGGGGGAATAACCCGCAGAATACAACTTCGCAAGATGATGATTTTAAGTATGAAGTAGACGCATTTGCAGATTTGCAGATATTGCGTTATAAGGTTCCCGAGTTTGAGTCCCTGACTTTGGAGCAGAAAGAACTAGTATATTATTTGGCTCAGGCAGCAGCCGAAGGGCGTGATATTTTATTCGATCAAAACGGAAAATACAATTTGGCAATCCGTCGTACATTAGAGGCTATATATGCAAATTATAGTGGAGATAAAACTGATAAGAATTATCAGGAATTCGAAACTTACTTGAAAAGAGTTTGGTTCTCGAATGGAATTCACCATCACTATGGAGAGGAAAAGTTCTTACCGGGATTTTCAAAAGAATTCTTTGAGGCAGAAGTCAAAAAGCTTCCTGCGGATAAAGTTCCTGTAATGGAAAATCAAAGTATTGACGATTTCTTTGCAATGATAGAGCCTGTGATGTTCGATCCGAATGTAATGGCGAAGAAAGTAAATCAGGCTGACGGTGTAGACTTAATCAAAACCTCTGCTAACAACTATTATGGTGAAGGAGTAACACAGGACGAGGTCGAAGCATTCTATGCCAAAATGAAGAACCCGAACGATTCCACTCCAATCATGTACGGAATGAATAGTCGTCTGGTAAAAGAAAACGGCAAATTAGTAGAGAAAGTCTGGAAAGTGGGAGGATTATATTCTCCGGCAATAGAACGCATCGTAGGGTGGCTCGAGAAAGCTAAAGGTGTTGCCGAAAACGATGCGCAAAAGACCGTTATCGAAAAACTTATCTCATTCTATACAACAGGTGATTTAAGAACATTCGATAAATATGCTATAGCTTGGGTTCAAGATTCATTATCGCGAGTAGACTTCGTGAATGGATTTACCGAAAGCTATGGAGATCCTCTGGGAATGAAAGCCAGTTGGGAATCTACAGTTAACTTCAAAAATACCGAAGCTACAAAGCGTACCGAGATAATCAGTACGAATGCACAGTGGTTCGAAGATCATTCACCCGTTGATCCACGTTTCCGCAAAGAAGAGGTAAAAGGCGTAACCGCTAAGGTTATTACCGTTGCCCAATTGGGAGGTGACTGTTATCCTTCTACGCCTATTGGTATAAACTTACCTAACTCGAACTGGATACGTAAAGACTATGGGTCTAAGTCTGTGACTATCGAAAATATAATGGAAGCATACGATAAGGCTGCCGAGCATAGCGGATTTAGCGATGAGTTTGTATGGTCGCCTGTTGAATTGGATTTGCTTCATAAATATGGTTTTATCACAGATGTATTACATACAGATTTACACGAGATACTGGGACATGGCTCGGGACAATTGATGCCTGGAGTTGATCCTGATGCTCTGAAGGCTTATGGTTCGACTATTGAAGAAGCTCGTGCTGACCTGTTCGGTTTGTATTATATTGCTGATCCTAAATTAGTAGAGCTGGGTATTATTCCAAGTGCAGATGCATTTAAAGCAGAATACTATCGCTTTATGATGAATGGCTTGATGACTCAGTTGACACGTATCGAGCCGGGCAAAACTATAGAGGAAGCACATATGCGTAATCGTCAACTAATCGCCAGATGGGTATATGAAAAAGGTAAATCTGATAATGTAGTTGAATTTAAAGAACGTGACGGCAAGACTTTTGTTGTTGTAAATGACTATGCTAAACTACGCAATCTGTTCGGTCAATTATTGGCTGAAATACAGCGTGTGAAATCGGAAGGAGATTTTAATGGAGCTAAGAGTCTGGTCGAAAATTATGCTGTACAGGTAGATCAAAAGCTGTTAACAGAAGTTCTAGCGAGGTACAAAGCTCTTAATTTAAAACCATATAAAGGTTTTGTGAATCCTGTTTTTGAGGCTGTAACAGACAAAGACGGTAAAATTATTGATGTCAAGATTTCCTATAAAGAAGGCTATGTAGAGCAGATGTTGAGATATTCTAAAGACTTCTCCTCATTGCGAACCTATAATTGATTAACTCACGATCATTGATAAATGTGAAAAGAGCTTGCCATTTTATTCGGCAAGCTCTTTTTTAATTGGGGGTAAAGATATTTATTGCTACATTAGGAATAATGCAAATTTTGATTATTTTTGCACTATCTAATCCTAACTTATAAGTGAGAGAATATACTCTCATCCTTAAAGAATCAACCTTAAATATAATAACTAACCATCTTGTGATTATGAGTAAAAAACTATTCTGTACACTACTGTTGACTCTATTGGTCGGCTATTCTTTTGCTTCGGACTTAGATTCCGACGAACCGACCCAGAAACGAGAAACATTACATGACACTAAAACCTCTTTCAAGGATTTTAGGTTTTCTGTCGGTGGTGGCTATGCCAGACGCCTTGGTAAAAAAGACGACATGGGCGATGCAACCCTCAATAAATTATTAGATAAAGTACAAAATCAAGTATTTCTGGAAATTGACGGACAATATTTTTTCAAAGAAACATGGGGCATAGGTCTTAGTGTTAATAATGCTTTTGGATCAGGAGACGTTCAAGGGCAAACATTTAAGACTAATCTTTTATATGTTGGACCTACTTTTTCTATGCGTTTCGATTTTGATAAATTTCTTTTATTAGGTAATATTGGTTTCGGACCTTTGTTTTATGGTGAAGATTATCAGGGAATTATTGCAGATACGTTTAATAAAACAACACTTGGATTTCAGACCAATTTCGGAGCAGAGTATAAATTAAACCGAAACTTGGGTTTGGGTATAAAACTGGGATGGATTTCCGGGAGTTATAATTTAGAAATGAATGGTGGTGAAGACTATAGAATGAATCTCTCCAATTTTAATATTGGTACTTATTTAAGCTTTAGAACATGGTAAAGAAGAACATACTAACCGTCTTATTGCTGGCTTGCATTGCAATGGTCAGCACAAGTGCTACTGCTTCGAAGAAGGTGACGCCCGATTCAGGGAAGTGTCTGATATATTTTATCCGTCCCGGAGCGTCGGCATTAGCTATCAAATTTAAACTATACGACAATGAGGTGCTCGTAGATAAATTAGGACATAGTAATTATATTGCCTATGAGTGTGATCCGGGCGAGCATATTTTTGTCATCAAATCAGAGAATACCGATTACCTGGAAGCAAATCTCGACGCAAATAAAGTTTATCTGGTAGAATGCTCAGTCCAGCCGGGAATAGTAAAAGCCAGGGTTGCGTTTGATCCGATTTCTCCTGAGCACAAGAAATTTGAAAAGAAGAAAAAGGATATTTTGAAGCTAATCGGTAATGCCAAGAAAGGCAAAGAAGCAGACCAAGACGAAGACGAGACCGAATTTGAAGGGATGAGTTCTACCATGAAGAAATTTTATGAAAATAAGGAAAAAGGGAAGAAGATAAAACAACTTAATCCTGATATGGCTGTAGAACTCGAAATGGAAGAAATACTGTAACTTGTTTCTATACTTATAATAAAATCCTGATTTTGATTCAAAATAGATCAAAGTCAGGATTTTATCATTTTAACACTGGTGTCAAATCAGCATTTTATATTCAGTTCATTTAGTACCAATCGTATTTGCTCGAATGTAGTGATACGTGTAGGCACTAAGGGTAAACGAAGCTTATTTTCGATATATCCCATCATGTGCAACATCGATTTTACTCCCGCAGGATTTCCATCTATAAATAGAAGCTTGAAGAGTTCGCTAAAGCTATGATGTATAGTGAGTGCACTTTGATAATCTCCTTCTAGAGCAAGGCGAGTCATTCGGCTGAACTCCTTAGGAAAAGCATTTCCGATAACAGATATAACACCAATTGCACCTAATGTGATAAGCGGAAAGGTAATACCATCGTCACCCGAAATAACATCAAAATTTTCAGGCTTACGTTTGATTATGTCATCCATCTGGGCCATATCTCCCGATGCTTCTTTAATAGCCACTACATTACTAAATTCATTAGCTATGCGGAGTGTTGTTTCAGCAGTCATATTTACCGCTGTGCGTCCGGGTACATTATAAAGTATAACCGGTAGCTTAGATGCTTCAGCAATAGCTTTGTAATGTTGGTATATGCCTTCTTGCGAGGGTTTATTGTAATATGGAACGACAGATAGAATAGCGTCAATTCCCTCAAAACTATCGTTTTTCAACTGATCAACAATTGCACGGGTATTATTTCCTCCAACACCCAAAACAATGGGTATTCTTCCGTTTACTCTATGGATAACTGTTTCTACAATTTTAGTTTTCTCAGCTTCGGTCAGAGTAGCAGTTTCGGCGGTTGTTCCCAGTACAACAAGATAATCGGTGTTGTTTTGTATCTGATAATCAACAAGTCTGATCAGAGCTTCATAATCGACACTCTCATCTTCTTTGAAAGGAGTAATAAAAGCGACTCCTACACCTCTTAGATTAATTCTTGACATAAGTTCAATTCAATCTTTTTTCTTGTTGACCTTCTTTCTGAAAGTTGATGTAAAGATAACACAATTTTAACTAGTGTAAAATACTATAAGTCTCTTTTTCAGTTATAGAAGTATCAATTTGTAATATTACAATTATAACTATCTATCGTTATTCTATTTATCGAAGCAATAAAAAGGTGTAAAATTTTTATTGTATATGTGCCAGATAAATTTTCAACTGTTCGTATGCTTCGAAAAGGCTTTGGTCTTCTTCTTTGAGAATTATAAAATCATACAATTTCTCTTCTCTCTTTGTAAAACCTAAGCAAAAATTACTTTTGTTGCGTACAAGTAGAGATTTAGTATAATCATTTGGCTCTAAAGATAAATCGAGAAAAGTATCATATTTGAGATTATCAAATTCAGCAAGTATGGCAGGACGAATCAAACGTTTCCAGTCAAGATCCCTGTGAGTATCTATAATTCTCACATTAGAAGGCAGGGTAGGTAATGGTGCTTGTCCTTGTACCGATTTGGGTTTTACTGTCCATGGCATAACGTATTTGCCGTGTTTTTTCATATCCTCGATAATAGGAACCACCATTTCCCAATCCTGAATATCAAATAACACAACAACATTTTGCATTCTCTCAAAATTGAGAAATTTATGTTGTCTCTTGTTGTTCTTTAATTCAGACTGTATACTTCTCTGTAAAAAATAATCGAGCATATATAAATAAAGTGTTTAATGATAAACTTTAGAATTATAGCTAGCTATTGTAGTCATACTTGCCAAAGTAATAAAAAGATCTATGACCTTATTCTATCATTTTTAAAAACTCATCCTCTGTGAGGATATTTACACCTAGTTTCTGCGCCTTCTCTAATTTAGCAGGCCCCATATTAGCTCCGGCCAGAAGGTGATTTGTTTTAGCAGAAATAGAACCACTGTTTTTACCACCATTAAGGTCTATCAGTGTTTTATATTCGTCTCTGGAATGTTTCTCGAATGTTCCGCTTATTACAATTGTCAAACCACTTAATTTATTGGTCTGTTGATCTGTAATAGTTTCACAAGTTTCGAATTGTATTCCAAACTGACGTAATTTACTAATAATATCTTGATTTTCTTCTTTCCTGAAGAAATCAACTATACTTTGTGCAATGCGTTCGCCTATTTCATCGACTTCAACAAGCTGTTCAACAGTTGCTTGCATCAATAAGTCTATTGAAGGAAAGGCTTTAGCAACTTTTTTAGCCACTGTTTCACCTACAAATCGTATTCCCAGTGCATAGAGCACTCTCGGATAGGGTATGTTTACCGAATCGGCAATGCTTTGAATCAGATTCTTGGCACTCTTTTCAGCCCATCGTTCGAGTTCTGCAACTTGCTCCCATTGTAAGGTATACAGATCGGCTACATTATGTATGAGCCCTGCATTGAAAAGATGTTCGACTGTTTCGGAACCGCCCGCAATATCCATTGCTTTGCGGGTAAGATAATGTTCGATTCGTCCTTTAATTTGAGGAGGGCATCCCATATAATTGGGGCAGTAATAAGCAGCTTCTCCTTCGTCTCTAATCAGAGTTGTTCCACATTCGGGACATTCTGTGATAAATTCCACTTTAGGATTGCCTGCCTCTCTGGCATCAATATCCACACGAGTTATCTTAGGAATTATTTCGCCTCCTTTTTCTACATATACCATATCATTGATATGCAGATCCAGTGCATCCATGGCATCGGCATTATAGAGTGATGCCCGTTTAACTGTAGTGCCCGACAGTTTTACGGGATCAAGGTTTGCAACGGGAGTAATTGCTCCTGTACGCCCCACCTGATATGAAACAGACAATAGGCGTGTAACTTCTTGCTCTGCCTGAAATTTATAGGCAATTGCCCATCGGGGCGATTTAGCTGTATACCCCAGATTCTTTTGTTGCAACAAAGAATTTACTTTCAAAACGATACCATCAGTAGCAACAGGCAAGTTTTTTCGTTCGGCATCCCACTTCTTTATAAAAGCAAATACTTCATCTAAAGTGCTGCATTTAATTGTAGCATCCGATGTCTTGAAACCCCATTCACGTGCTTCTAGCAGGTTTTCGTAATGACCATTTGCAGGCAAATTTTCGCCAAGCATGTAGTATAAATAAGCATCCAGTTTACGAGATGCTACAATCTTAGAATCTTGTAACTTAAGAGTTCCCGAGGTTGCGTTCCTGGGATTTGCAAAAAGGTTCTCTTCCTGCTCTGCTCTTTCTTTATTTAAATCCTCAAATACTTTCCAAGGCATTAGTATCTCTCCCCTTATTTCAAATGAAGGGGGATAATTATTGCCTCTCAATGATAAGGGTATACTTCTGATTGTTTTTACATTGGCTGTAATATCGTCTCCTTTTACACCGTCTCCTCTGGTTACTGCTTGAGTCAGTTTTCCGTTGGTATAGGTGAGAGATATAGAAGCTCCATCGTATTTTAATTCACAAACAATTTCGAAATCATCGTTCAGGTCTTTTTTTACTCTATTGTAAAATTCCACCACTTCGGCTTCCGAATAGGTATTCGAAAGTGAAAGCATCGGATAGATGTGTTCTACCTGATTAAATGTTTTGGTAATATCGCTACCCACACGTTGAGAAGGAGAACTAGAGTCTGCGTATTCGGGGTGAGCAGTCTCTAGATCGATAAGTTCTTGCATTTTCTTATCGAAGTCAAAATCTGATATTGTGGGGTTAGACAACACATAATAGTTGTAATTATGTATGTTAAGTTCTTCTCTTAACTGGTCGATTTGTTGCCCGATAGATTCCATTTGTTGATATGTTATAATTCTCTTAGATTACAAAAATACGAAATTAATTAGAAATGCAGATGACTACTTAAAAACAAGTAGTTGCTATTAAATGTTTTTAGGTGACAATATCAACAGAAAAGGATCTGAAATACGATTTAAAGCAACCTTCCCATTGCCAATTTATTACCATTTTTATGCGATGAAATACCATGATTAAAGCTGCTCACATATCCTATCACCATACTCAAAAAGCTGTACCGGGGTAGTCGTTTCATAGTCACGGTGAATAATTACATTCTACTCCAAGTTTCTTTTCATCTAAACACATTACTGCATAATCAGACAAGAAATTATTACAATCAGACAAGGCTTTCTATCTCCTAAGTGATACCTTTGTTTATCAGAAAAGCCAATTCTCAGGTTGGCATTTGTTAACGAATCTAATACTAAATGAAGTTTTATGAAAAATCTAATACTGATTTTATGTTTGACGTGTCTGCCGTTTTTATCTTTGGCTCAAACGACCAAAGTTCAAGGTAAGATTATTTCGTCAGAAGATAGGATGCCCTTAATAGGGGCTACCGTAAAGGTTAAAGGAACAAATATCTCGTCCAGTTCCGATTTGGATGGTAATTATGTTATCGATGCAGACGCCAAAGCTACCTTAGTTTTTTCTTATATAAGCTTTGAGACAAAAGAAGAGTCGGTAAATGGAAGAAAAGAAATTAATGTTTCCCTTTCTTCTGATGCTAAGATTTTGGAAGATGTTGTGGTAATGGGGTATTCCAGCATGAGGAAAGCCGAACTTTCGAGTGCTGTTGTTACCTTAAAAGGCGATCAGGTAACGGACATAACTACGTCCGATATAGGTAACATGATACAGGGGAAAGTTGCCGGGGTTATGGTATCCAGCCCATCGGGGCAACCGGGGTCTACAGCTGTAATACAAATAAGAGGAACAGGTTCAATTTCTGCGGCTCCGGATCCTTTGTTTGTCGTTGATGGAATACCGGGAGGTTCATTCAACCCCAATGACGTAGAGACGCTTACCGTATTAAAAGATGCAGGGGCAACCGCACTATATGGTTCTGCAGCTGCCGGAGGTGTCATTGTAGTTACCACAAAAAGTGCATCAAAAGACCAGCCGACCAAAGTAAACTTCAAATCCAACATTGGATTAAAGAATGCCCTACAAGGAAATTTTAGTATGATGAATGGTGCTGAAATCTATGATGTACATGCTCAGTTATTTCCTGAAGCAATCTT
This sequence comes from Indolivaga alginatilytica, assembly GCF_003201355.1. GTDB lineage: Bacteria > Bacteroidota > Bacteroidia > Bacteroidales > Dysgonomonadaceae > Dysgonomonas_A > Dysgonomonas_A alginatilytica. Next base: position 69,319 of record NZ_QICL01000013.1, on the reverse strand, counting down.
ACTAAATCAACGTCCCGAAGAACTGAGAAATAGGAATTTCGATTGGCGTAACGCTGCTTTTCAGACCGGTAATATACAAAACTACTATCTTTCGACCTCGGGAGGAACAGCAGGACTTAACTATTTCTCCAGTATAGATTATTATAAGGAAGATGGTACATTGAAAAATACTAATTTCGACAGAATTTCTGCGAGATTAAATTTGAACAGAAAATTGTATGACAATTTAGATATGAATATTCGCCTCAATTATACTGAGAATAATGGTCGCGAAGCTTCAAGCTACATTAATCTGGAAGGAGCATACGGAAGTATGCCTTGGGATAATCCTTTCGATGAAAATGGCAATCCCGTAAAAATTAATGGAGATAAACGTCCTGACAATGGTCAACCTTGGTATACTCAGGATAAACGTAATTTTTTCTTCAACGAACAATACAATTATGCCAAAAATAAGGCACAAGACCTCGTTGCAGATCTTCAACTAAACTGGAATATATACAAGTGGATGTCATTATCTACAACGAATCGTGCATCCAGAAGTAATTACAAATATTCAAGGTATATAGATTCAAGAACAATTGATCCCGAATATGCAACCGGATATTTACTAAATAATATTGGTCTGCATTCTTCATGGGGTTCTACTAATCTTCTAAAATTAAACCATAGTTTTAGTGATCACTCTTTGTCGGGTATGTTAGGTTTAGAATTTGGAAAGAGCGTTGACGACTTTTCATCCGCAGCGGGAATAGGTATGCCCGGAGGCATGGATGCACTTGGTGCAGCTACACCTAAATCTGTTGACGGACATAAATACACGGCTGCGTCATGGTCTGCTTTTGGTCAAATTCAATATAATTATATTAATAAATACTTCCTTACCGCTTCTTTTCGAGCGGACACTAATTCCAGATTTGGAAAAGATACACGCACAGGTTACTTTCCCTCCGTTGCAGGGTCTTGGTTGCTAAGCAATGAAGCTTTTTTATCAAATAATGATGTTATTTCTTTCTTAAAACTCAGAGCAAATTATGGAGTAACGGGAAACTCCAATATAGACCTTTTCAGGACAATGGCTGTATATACACTTAGTTCGATTACTTCGAGCTATCAGAATAATGTAGGAGCAGTAGCGGAAAGGCTTGCCAATCCCGATCTCTCTTGGGAATCAGCTTATATGTCAGGTTTGGGTGTAGACATAAGTTTGTGGAAGAGACTACATATAAATCTAGACGTTTATAATATTGATAATAAAGACTTGCTGCTGGAAGTGCCAAAACCTACAAGTACAGGCTTCTATAATAGACTTGAAAATGCCGGAAGCGTACGCAACAGAGGGGTGGAAATACAAATTAGCTCTGACAATATTAAAACAAAAGATTTTAATTGGAACACGTCTTTTAATATAGGTTTTAATAAAAATAAGGTGATGTCATTACCTAACAACGAAAGTTTCCTTCAAAAATACGGAACTACATCTATCGCTCAACAAGTGAAAACCGGTCAGGATATTTTCAGCTGGTACATGCCGAAATGGCTTGGTGTTGACTATGTAAACGGTGATCCTGTTTGGGAAAAATTAATCAGAGACGACAATGGAAATGTCATAGGAAGTGAAGGTACAAACGATTATGCCCAAGCCGATTTGCAAGTGGTTGGTAAAGCAAGTCCAAAATTTACCGGAGGTTTTACCAATACTGTTGAATATAAAGGCATTGGTTTATATATTGCAGGTAGCTTTGTTTATGGCAATGATGTCTATAATTATACCCGTGAAAAATATGATTCGGATGGAGCGTATTTGGGATATAACATGATGAACTTACAATCGGGTTGGATTCGCTGGCAAAACCCCGGTGATGTTGCAACCCATCCGAAACTGGTAATGAATGGGAATAAGAATTCAAACAAAACATCGTCACGTTTTCTGGAGGATGGTAGTTTTCTGCGAATAAGAAATATTACACTATCCTATAATTTACAGAAAACATGGATCGAAAAGTTGAAAATGCAATCATGTAAAGTTTTTGTTTCGGTCGATAACGCTCTAACTTTTACTAAATTCTCAGGAACAGATCCTGAAGTGAATATGAGAAAGGCGTCATGGAGCCTGCCCGGTTTATATTCTGAGAGCTATCCTGTAAGCCGACAGTTCATATTTGGTATTGATATTAATTTTTAAAAAGAAATAATATTGTTATGAGAAAAATAATACTACTAATGGCGGTGACATTGTCGATGATTTCATGTGAAATGGATTATCTGCCTAACGATAAGTTAACCCCGGAACAGATGGAAAAAGATCCATCGAGTGCCGAATACGTTACTGAAGGAAACTACTCCATGTTTAAAAACCAAATGGAGTATCAAAATGAAACATACAGCGGCAATACATATGTACGGCATTATTTTCAGATGTCGGAGTTTATAGGAGATAATGTCTGTCTTGCGGGACGCACAAGCGATCCCTTATATGAGGCTTTAACATATAAACGAGCAGCCAACCTATATAATATAAATTACCTGTGGTGGTGTAGCTATAAAATAATCAATGGTGCTAGCTCTGTAATAGAATCGGTTCAAGAGGGTGCTAGTGTTGAAACAGACCATCTTAAAGGCGAAAATTATTTTATTCGTGCCATAGTAAATTTTCATTTATCCACACTGTGGTCTAAACATTATTCTCAGGGACGTGACAATATAGGAATCGTAATAAGAAAAAGCTCGAGCGATACGGAAACAAAACGTGCTACAGTAGGCGAAGCTTACGATTTAGTAGTTTCGGATCTTGAAAATGCCATTAGATTGATGAGTCAGGGCAAACGTAGAGGAAATGCCGGCTATATTTCCAAAGAGGCAGCTCAGGGGTTGCTGAGCCGTGTATATCTATATATGGGGGAGAATGAAAAAGTAATCAGCGTTGTAAATGAAATGTTAGCAGGAAATACTCCCGATTCAAAATTAGAACCATCAAGTAGTTTTCCTAATTATTTTGCTAAGGCACTTAGCTCTGTAGAAACGCTTTGGGCAGTAGCTCACACTAATCTGGAGTCGCGTGGAGCATCTTCTATCGGTTCGATGTATTTTACTGCCCCTGGTCCAACAGGTGGCGGCTGGGGCGAAATTTACGCTTCCGATCCTCTATTGGATTTATACGAGAGAAATAAAAATGACTTGCGGTATGGCTTCATTAGTCCTAAAACAATTTCGAAAACCAATTATATGATACGTTGGGCTATTCCCACCGATGATGATTTCTATCAGAACGAATTGAGGGACGTTACTTTCGATGCAGGTGCAAATAAATATTATTTCATGGACGAGTCTTCTCAGATATATGTTGAAAAAGAAAAAGTGAACGGATACGAACAAAACTATATAAATTTCAAAGGAGAAAAATTAAGGGTAAGACTTTCTTTGAAAATGGAAAATCGTTACGGATGGCCTAAATATTTCGTTACGAAGTTTTCATACCAGGATGGTGACCCAATGCTTAGTTCACCCGTAATGCTTCGTTGGGGCGAGGTTATTTTGAATAGAGCCGAAGCATATGCCAAAACCAACAATACGGCCAAAGCTCTTGATGATGTAAATACCATACGCAAACGAGCAGGATTGTCGGGAAATCAGCTTTTTAGTACAACTAATATGCAAGGCTATTCCAATGTTTTGGATGTTGTTTTAGATGAACGAAGACTCGAACTCGCTTTTGAAGGACACCGTGCCTTTGATATTTATCGTAATAAACTTTCTCTCGACAGAAGATACTCGGGGGTACAACCTTGGGAGGTTGTTGAATACAGCGATAACAGATTACAATATTTAATTCCTTTAGATGAAATCACAACAAGTGGAATACCTCAAAATCCTTAAAATACATAGAATTATGAAAAATATCATTTTAATATCGAAATTACTTTTGTTGACGGTTGTATCATTTACCATATCATCTTGCTCCGATGATGAACCGATACAAATAGCATTGTATTTACCAATTGCCGATTTTTCTCACGAAGATTTTGACAAGAAAATTGTATTTACTGATAAATCGGAAAATGCGGATAGTTACTATTGGACTTTTGGAGATGGAGAAACTTCAACAGAGCAAAATCCGACACACTTTTATAGGACGAACAAGAAGTTTACGGCTGAACTGACTATCAGAGGAGAGAAAGGAAAAACAAGCTCAAAAAAGATGATTATTGATTTGTCGGATGGGAATTCTCCCGGAGGAACAGAAGACGTGAAGATTACTTTAGATGGAAACTTTAGCGATTGGTTAGCCGTACCTGCTTCTATGCTGGCAACTTCTAAAATAGCTTCGTATGTAACCGATTTAGTGTCGCTGAAAGAGGTTAAACTCTGCGGAAACGAAGATTATCTGTTCTTCTATATCAAAGCGGATGGAACCAAGTTTAATGTCGTTCAGTTTTATATTGACAAAGATAATTCGGAGGAAAGCGGTTTCTTGGGATGGTCATGGGCTAATATGGGTGCCGAATTCTTGTTCGAGGGTGGTAAAGCTGAGAATCTTGCTCCTACAGTGTTTGAATACGATGATGCAAAGGGCAACGGAGGTACCGAATGGGCTTGGATAGAACGCTATAAACCGGATAGTAAGGCAATAGAGATTTCTAATTTTGTAGCCGGAGAAAATAATATAGTAGAAGTAGAGGGTAGAATAATTCGTTCTTTTATTCCAAATCTCGGTCGGACTATTAAGGTAGGTGTTGTCGGTGTAAATGCTGAATGGGCACAATCGGGGTTACTACCGTCTAAACTCGAAGATGGAGGTTTAAATCAAGCAATGACTGTAAAACTACCATAAACTTATCAATATGAAGCTAATGAATATTCTGGTTTACTTCTCATTATTATTTATGGGATTGTCGTGCAATGAAGAATCCACCACTATCCCCCAAGAACCATATCTTGAAAAATATTATATTGAGAGTGGTAATGTTATAATGAATCCTGAAAGGGGATTTTATACTTACCGTGAATTTGTTTCGGGTAAAGCAACACCTCTGACAGCGGAAGCGGTTAAAGGGATTTATAACGAGGGGTACAGTCTCATATATACTGTTTACTATATGCCCGACTTTACGGATAAACTCATCTCAAACGATTATTTGCAGGTGATTAAAGCTAATATGGAGGCATTAAGAGCCGGGGGTTGCAAATCTGTCCTGCGGTTTGCTTATTCTTATGACCAAAAGCATACGCCATCGGATGCACCTTGGGATTGGACGAAGCAACATATTGCACAGCTTAAGCCTATTTTACAGGAATATGTTGATGTTATTTATGTGCTTCAAGCAGGTCTTGTAGGAACTTGGGGGGAATGGTATTATACCGATAACTATATCTTTGAACCTAAAACAGAAGAGGACTTTATACCACGAAAAAATGTAATTGATGCTTTATTAGATGCACTGCCTCAGGAAAGAATGATCGGTATAAGAACTCCCGGAGCAAAGATTAAATCATACAACCTTACTGTTGCAGATACTGTAACTGTATCAACCGCATTTAATGGTAGTAAGATGTCTCGTCTGGGAGGTCATAACGATTGTTTCTTGGCTGATAATGACGACCGGGGAACATACAATGGGGCTAACAGAGAATACAAACGTTTTTGGCAAAACGAAACCCGTTATCTGGCGATGGGTGGCGAAACCTGCCAGCCTTCGAGCTATTCGGAATGTTACAATGCCTTGGAGGAATTTGAGAGATACCATTGGTCATATATCAATATGGATTATCACGCATCTGTAATAAACGATTGGCTGGTGAATGGTTGTATAAACGAGATAAAAAAACGCTTGGGCTATCGGTTGGTTCTTCTTTCGGGTAAATATACAAATGAGGCTGGAGCAGGAGATGCGTTTGAAATAAATTTAAAGCTTAAGAATATGGGATGGGCATCTCCTGTTAATCCCCGAAATGTAGAAGTTATATTTATATCTAAAACAGATAATAAAGAAAGATATAAAGTAGCTGTTGATACGGATCCACGTTTATGGTATCCGAAAGAAATACAGGAACTTAATATTAAGCTTGGAATTCCTTCCAATATTAAACAGGGCGAATATGATATTTATTTAAATTTACCGGATCCTAAATCTACTTTATCCGAAAATAAGGAATTCAGCATTCAATTGGCAAATACCGATATGTGGGATAGTAGTACAGGGTATAATAAACTGCATACTGTAAAAGTATCAGGCTCTAAAGGTAACGCATATTCAAACGATGTATTGAAAGCATTTTAATCTAATAGATTACCCAGAGTGGGAGGGTATATCAAAAGAGATTTAGCACACAGAATACACTGATATTACAGATTTTTTTTAAACGCAAAGTCGCAAAGACGCAAAGTTTTCTTATGCACCCTTTCATTCTTTACTCCCTCTCAGTAGGAGAGGGTTGGGGTGAGGTGCCGAAATCTGTATTATCAGTGTATTCTGTGTGCTATCCAGACTTTTGAGACAGCTTCTTGTTATACTTTAGATGGACAATAAATAGGTCTGAGATTTTAAAATGAAACTATGAAAGGAATTGTGTTAACACTATTGGCATTATTATTTACCGGGATTACTTTTGCACAAAGTAATTCAGGTCTTTCCTTCAATCATCTTACACGCAATGATGGTTTACTGCATAATAATGTCACGTGTGTACGACAAGATTCCCTTGGTTATATCTGGATTGGAACGCATCGGGGTCTTAACAGGTATGATGGATATAAACTCGATTCGTACAAATACGGATCGAATGATATAAACTCGGTTTACAACAACAGAATATATTCTATTGAAATAGTTAATCACATTTTGTTTATGGCTACCGAAGCAGGGCTTGTTTGCTTTGATATTTGCTCCAAAAAATATATCAGCTATAATTCAACAGATAATGAATCTGCCTTCTATTCGCAAGTTGTTGACATAAAAAAAGATGGGAATAATAGGCTTTGGCTCATCTCACGGCAGAATACAGTGAGAGTGGTTGATATCTATAATAAAGGCAGGTTGTTGTTAAACCCTAAAGATATAGGTAAAGAAAAGGAATTTAAATCTTCGAAGGGTAAGCCTAAGTTCACGTGTGACGAAAAAGGGAATATCTATATTTTCGGGAAAGAAAAGCTTTCATACTATTTTAATAACAGCATGGGCGAAATTGTTTTTGGCGGATATGTGGTTGAAAATTTAGATCCCTGGATTCAGGAAATAGCAATGGATAATGACTGTATATGGGTTTGCGATGCAAATAAGTTACAGAAATACGTGCTGCGGAATGATCGCAATATGGTTTTGGAAAAAGAGATTTTATTTAAAGAATACAATATTTCAACATTTTGTATAGATAAAGAATTTGTTTGGATAGTTACCAATGATGGCTTGTTGAGAGTGAAAAAAGAAGGGGAGAATGCCGGCTTTATGAAGTATAGCAATATTCCGTGGGATAAAAGCTCTATCAGTAACGACATTAATAATATTTATATTGATAATAATGCAAATATATGGATTCCCAGTTGGGATAGCGGACTATCGTATACTAATAATGAAACAAAGTTCTTTAAGCTTATAAGGTATAACCCTGAGACTTCAACAACCAAACTGAAATCGGAGTTTATAAGTTCGCTCCACTACAACGATGATTATGTATATGTAGGAACTAAACATGGCGGTATTAGCCGGTTTAATACAAAGACTAAGGATGTCGAACTTTTTCTGTACGACAAAAGCCTCATACCTTCTGTCACAAGTATTATAGCGGATGGTAGAAACGTATATGCTGCTGTTTCCAACAGCATTGTTATTATTGATAAGAGCAGTAAGAAAATTTCAGAAAAAATAGTAGCCTCAAATTACATTTTCTGTTTAGCTTTTGATAAATATAACCGGGTATGGGCTGCTACTTCCGAAGGACTCGATTGTTTCGAACCATACGGAGGGCGTTATAAGAAAGGGTTTACGGTGACAACCTCATCTTCAAAACCTTTGTCGACAAATCTTCTACATAGTATATATTCGGATTTGGAAAAGAATGAGTTAATAATCACCTCCGCATCGGGAATCAATAGAGTTCTATTTGGTAAAGCCGGTACTATCGAGGATATTATTCATTATAAATCGCAGCATGGAAAATCAGGAAGTTTAAGTAGCGATTATTTGTGGCCAATCGACAAGGAAAACGATTCTACATATTGGGTCGGTTCACTGGGCAGCGGATTAAACAAGGTAATATTTAGAGATTCGGATAGTAAGTACGACTACAAAGCCGATTTTTTTGGTGTGGAATCGGGAGCACCTTCAAATGATATAGAAAGTGTGGAAATAGACAAATATGGCAATGTTTGGTGTGGAGGTTACTCGTTAACCTGTTTCAACCCAAGTTCTAAAAGATTCAATACTTTTGATGTAAGCGATGGACTTCAAAGCTATATGTTTGGAACTTCTTCTTCCTGCAAAGATGCTGATGCGAGTTTGTATTTTGGAGGAGCCGATGGTATGAATTATTTTACACCCTCCAATAATATTGATGAGACCGTTTCGCCTACCGTTTCTTTTTCAAGAATATATCTCGATGGAAAACCGGTAGATTCTGACATCGAATACTCCACTACTATCACTTTAAAACACTACAATAATAATTTCTCGATAGATTTTTCTCCTTTACTTTATAAAAAAGGAAAACACACCCGATACAGGTATAAATTAGATGGATACGATATAGATTGGAGATATATAGAAATGGGAGAGGAGCTCAAAGTCTCCTACCATAAAGTTCCTTACGGAGAATATACTCTTAATGTTAATTCGGGAGGATGGAAAAGCTGGGATGAGGAGATGTCTGTCATTAACATAACAATACTTCCTCCGCTTTGGTTGTCATGGTGGGCAATTACACTCTATTTCATTCTTTTGGTTACGCTCGTTTATTTTATCAGCAGATCATTAATTAAATGGTTGCAGATGAAGCAAACCATTGTTTTGCAAAAAAAACGTGAAGAGCAAAACGACGAAATCATGCAAATGAAGATAGATTTCTTTACGGATGTCGCCCATGAATTCAGGACACCATTAACTCTCATCAATACCGGAATTGCGGAAATAGAAGAATTATACACAGACGTAAAAAAAGATAAGTTCTTCGGGTTAATCAAAAAGAATAATAACCGTTTATTGAGGCTCATAAATGAACTATTGGATTTTTATCGTTTTGACATTAACGGGATAAGCCTAAATACAACATATGTATCAGTGGCTGATTATTTTAATCAAATATTTGAAGAGTTTTCGGATTGGGCACATTTGAAGGAAATCGAAATGCAAATCGAAATGCCTCCAAATGATATAAACCTATGGCTGGATGAAGAACATTTGAGTAAAGTAATTTCTAATATCGTATCGAATAGTATTAAAAATTCCACTAAGGAAGATGCATTTATAAAAATATCAATCTTGGTAGATAATTTATCAAAAGATGCTCCGTTCTTTAAATCCTCCTATTCCTATCTTGATAATTTGTATGGAGAAAAGCATCTGATAATTAAAGTTCTAGATAATGGAATAGGAATAGAATCACGATTTTTGCCTTTGATTTTTGAGCGTTTCTATCAAATAAGCAATAAATCCAATAAAGGTTCGGGCATTGGTCTTTCACTGGTTAAATCTATCCTGAGAATACATCATGGAGGACTAATTATAAGTAGTGAATTAGGCAAAGGTACTGAGTTTGTAATAGGAATTCCTTTGGATGGCTCTTATCTCAAGGAGATAAATAAATCAGAAATAAGTAAATTTAATAAAGAAGAGTCGCCATCCAGTTTAGTGAGTGAGCATCAGGAACTGAATAATCGGGAAGAAGTAAACATTACAAATAGTAATAAGCCTACAATCCTTTTAGTTGATGATAATAAAGAGATTTTAATGGTTCTTAAATCGGTATTAAAGAATGATTACAATATCCTGACAGCTTTGGACGGAGAAGAAGCTTTACTAATATCTAATTCGCACTATCCTGATCTTATTATTACTGATGTAATGATGCCAAAAATGAATGGTATCGATCTTTGTGCCGGATTAAAAAATAATCTGCAAACTTGTCTGATTCCTGTTATAATACTTACAGCAAAAGCCTTGATCGAAAATCAGATAGAGGGAATAGAGAGTGGTGCAGATGCTTATATTGCAAAACCTTTTGATCTAAGGTTAATAAAAGCAACAGTAAACAATTTGCTCAAAAAGGTAAAACAAATACAAGAATTAAATCAAAACAACACCTATTTAAATCAAGGTATAAAACAGAAATTGAAAGATGAAGAAACCTATCTCTTTTTTACAAGGTTTGTGGAATTAGTCGAAAAAAATCTTTCCAATTCCAGCTTCTCTGTCGATTTCCTTTGTTCTGAGTTAATGCTGAACAGGACAAGGCTGTATAGTACGATAAAGGATATAACGGGTATGACTTTAGGGCATTATATTTTAAAACTTCGGCTTGAGAAGGCTGCCAATCTTTTAAGGACAACTAATCTGACAGTCACAGAAGTAGTCTTTAGTGTGGGAATCGAAAGCCCGTCGTATTTCACTAAAGCTTTTAGAGCTCAATTCGGAGTTTCACCTTCTGATTTTAAAAATAAACATCATTGATAAATAAGCTCGCAGAGCTATTTGTTGCTTTGGTAAGTGTAACAACTGGAGCTAGTTATATTTGTAAAATATATCATTTAATACTTAACAATAACCATGAAGAAAATTATCTTTTTTTATTTACTCTTTTTATCGATAAATCTAAGTGCTCAACATACTTCGGAAATTGCCATATTGCCTAACGAAAAATGGTGGGGAGGAGCAACCAAGCAAGGCAGCTATATGCCCTATACCGAAAGTCCTGTGATTGACTTGAGATATGATAATTTCGACAATCAGACCGCACCGTTTTTAGTCTCTAACAAAGGGCGTTATATCTGGAGCGATGCTCCCTTTACCTACCAATTCAAGGATAATAAAATACATATTACATCTTCGAGCGAAAAAATAGAGGTGAGTATGGCGGGAAATACTTTGAGAGAAACTTACTTGGCTGCCTGCAAAGCCCACTTTAACCCATCGGGGGAAATGCCTCCACACATTTTGTTTAATAAGCCTCAGTACAATACATGGATAGAGCTTATGTACGACCAAAGTCAGGCGGGCGTGCTTGAATACGCAAAGAATATTCTGGCTAATGGATTACCTTCTGGAATTTTAATGATAGACGACAACTGGCAAAAGTATTATGGAAATTTCGAGTTTAAGAAAGAAACTTTCCCTGAACCCAAAGCTCTCGTAGATGAGCTTCATTCCAAGGGATTTAAGGTGATGTTGTGGATATGCCCTTTTGTTAGCCCCGATAGCAGGGAGTTCCGCTACTTGAAAAGTAAAGGATACTTAATCAAACAGAAAGGAACCTCAGAACCTGCAATGATACATTGGTGGAATGGTTATAGTGCGTGTTACGACTTAAGTAATCCGGAAGCTTATAATTATTTGCTCTCTACACTTAAAAATCTTTGTGAGGAGTACAAGATAGATGGATTCAAATTTGATGCAGGAGACGCTAAGATGTATAGGGAGGAAGATATTGATGTGTATGACGGAAAATCATTTGGAGCTTATCAAAGTGAACTATGGGCTAAGATGGGATTAGAATTTCCCTACAATGAATATCGTGCCTGTTGGAAAATGGGAGGGCAAGCACTTGTGCAACGTTTACACGATAAAACTTATTCGTGGGAAGATATACAGCTATTGATTCCCGATATGCTTTCACTCGGTCTTTTAGGGCAAGCTTATAGCTGTCCGGATATGATTGGCGGCGGAGAATATTCCAGTTTCCTTAACACTAGTTCCGATAGTTTTGATCAGCAATTAATCGTCAGATCATGTCAGATTCATGCCATGATGCCCATGATGCAATTCTCTGTAGCCCCTTGGAGAATATTAGACAAAAAACATTTGGATATGTGTGTCAAATTTGCAAAACATCATGAAGCTTTGGGAGATTATATTCTTTCCTATGCAAAAATAGCATCCCAAAAGGGTGAACCGATAGTGCGTTATATGGAATACTCCTTTCCCAATGAAGGCTTTGAAAATTGCATAGATCAGTTTATGTTAGGTGATAAATACTTGGTTGCCCCCGTTTTAACAAAAGACAATTCCCGAAAAGTCAAGCTGCCTGTCGGAAAATGGCGTGATGACGAAAATAAAATATACAAAGGAGGAAAAGAATATATGTTGACCGATATTCCATTGGATCGTTTGCCTTGGTTCGAACAAGTTAAATGAAGAATCGGAGGTTAATTAAATACTATTAAACTTTTAAACTCATCGTAGAACATGGAAGAAGTAATAAAAATAGAAACAAAATCGGAACGCCTAGCCTCAATTGATATTTTAAGAGGGTTCGATATGTTCTTTTTAGTAGGTGCGGGCGATATATTACGCCGACTATTCGGATCGATTAATTCAGATATGGTAAACCCTATAATGTATCAGCTTGAACACGCGGATTGGGTCGGGTTTACTGCATGGGATATTATTATGCCATTATTTCTTTTTACGTCAGGATTGTCGATGCCCCTGTCGTTCGAAAAACAGATAAATAACGGATTAACAAAATCCGAATTGCATATCAAGGTTATCAAACGTTTTTGTAAGCTTTTCTTTCTGGGATGGATCGTTCAAGGAAATTTGCTTGATTTAGATCTTGGTAGTTTTCATGTGTATAGCAATACGCTTCAAGCTATTGCGGCGGGGTATTTGATTACTTCACTTGTTGTGCTTAATACAAAGAAGCTTTCCACTCGATTACTCTGGGGTAGTGGACTGCTTATATTGTATTGGTTGTTGTTGATGTTTGTACCTGTTCCCGGATATGGAAGCGGTATTTTAACACCCGAAGGCAATTTAGCAATGTATGTGGATAACCTCCTGCTTGGAGGCTTTAGAGATGGCACTCAATATACATGGGTACTAAGCAGTCTGGGGTTTGGAGCAACAGTATTATCGGGTTATTATGCCGGGTATATAATGAAGCAATACCCCGATCCCAAACAGAAATTGATGAAATTATTACTTTTCGGAGCTGCTTTAATAATAGCGGGTATGTTACTGAGTTTGCAAATGCCTATTATAAAAAAAATATGGTCGCCTTCTTTGGTTTTATTCAGTAGTGGTATTTGTTTTATTCTTCTCGCTTTCTTTTATTGGATTACTGATATGCGCAAAATTGATTGCTGGTGGACTAAAGCCTTTAGGTATTTGGGTTTAAATGCAATTGCGGCTTACTTGTTGTACACAACTATGGGGCTTGATCTTATTTCGGAACATCTACTGCGTGGACTTCAACAATACTCTACTGATTTATTTCCATTTTTCATTTCACTAGGTCAGTTTGCTATATTGTTCTTGATTATAAAGTTTATGTATAAGCATAAAATATTTTTGAAAGTATAAAATAAAGGGAGTCAACGAGGGCAACCGCATTAAATCTTTGAACTTTGTCGTATTTTATCTTTAAGCCGGTGAAGATTTTATTAAACCGTATATGTCACCACATAATTATCGGTTACAATATATTGAATCTGAAATTGAAGATTGTTTTCGGTAAATGTTTCGGAAGCCTTGAAGCTTCCTTGCTGCTGAGGAGCAAATGGGTGAATGTGGAAGTTGTTCTTTAAGTCTATCTTTTCCTTACTTAATGCTTTATACATTGTTTCTTTGGCTGACCAGTGTAGTAACAGATGTAGTATTTCATTTTCGGAGTCAATGTATTCCAAATCTGATATAAAGCGGGAACGAACACGTTTTACTCTGTCGGAAATATATTCTATATCAATACCTACCAATGGAGATTGAGAAAGTATAACTGCTACATAATCTTTAGTATGCGATATGGATAGATTTATAGAATGATCTTCGAAATATGGTTTTCCGTTGGGATGATAATTTATTGTCTTTTCTTCATTCAAAAGAGTTTTAAGAAGCACTCTTACAGCTATTCTTTCGAATGTTCGGGCAGAAGAAGACACCGTTTGCGTAAAATCGACTAAGTCCTGCTTATTATTGAGTTGAGACAGTAGCAGCTCAGGGGCTTCTTCCATTTTCCAGATTCCCCACTTGTAGTTACTATTTTCCTCTTTATGAATAAGCATTGTTTTAATATTAAATAAAGGTCTTGGACCAATTTGACTTATACTTCGTGTTGTTGAATACTAGTTGTTACACTTGGCAAATGTACTAAATAAGTAAAAGAAAGTATTTAATTATATATTTTCAAATGATAACTTTCTTTAGTTGTTTCATCAATCAAAAGAATAAAAAGGTTTTAATTTTAAAAAAAGAGTCTTTAAGTATTAGATACTCAAAGACTCTTAAGCTGATTTCTATGAAAAATCATTTTTTGTGGCTGTATAACCACGGAACTAGTTCTTTATTTTGAAACACATTTACCCAACTGCCATGATTCACATCGGGATACTCGGTATATTTAACTTCGTTTCCGGCAAATTTTAAACTCTCGTACATCTGTTGCGAAAACTGTACGGGAACTACATTGTCTGCCGATCCGTGAAATATCCAAAGAGCTGTATTCTTCGTATAATATTGTACTTTAGAAATATCTCCACCACCGCATATGGCAAAAGCTGCGGCAAAAGTATTCGGCATACGCCACAGGAGTTCGTATGTACCCATACCTCCCATCGATAAACCCCCTGCATATACTTTACTTTGATCTATTTTTCCGGAGTTCAACCAATTGGTTATTAAGGAAGTTAAAGTCTCCATAGAAGGTGTTGCTTTATCCGAAAGTCCGAATGTAAATGTAGTGTGATTATTAAAGGTATGCTTTTCTACGTTTGCCCAATAGCTTGTGGCTGGACATTGAGGAGCAATAACTATGGCTGGATATTCGGCTTGAAAACTATTAATCAAGAAATCTTTACCATGTGTAAGTTGTTTTTCGTTGTCATCACCACGTTCGCCGGCACCATGTAAAAATACCAGAAGCGGATATTGTTTGGTTGCGTCGTAATCTTTGGGAAACATTACCTTATAGGGTAGGGTATAGCCGTTGATCATATAGCTTGCTGCCTCAAACTGTGCATAAGTGAGAGTGGAACAGAAAAACAAGAGTACAATGAATAATTTTGATTTCATATTTTCAACAGTTATCAGTTATCAGTCAACAGTAATTGGTTAGCAGTTAGCAGCTATTTGATAACTGTTAACTGCTAACTGACTTTATTTAGCTTCTCCTCGTGTCCAGGTCGATGTACTGTTTTCGTTGATGGCTTCAATGGCAAAATAATAAGGTTTGGTTCTATCCATACCCGCATAGTAATACTCGTTTACATTGTGAACCATAACGCTGCTATATAATTTGTCGGGTTCTATCCCGATATAGATATTGTAAGCGTAAGCATTTTCAACAGGTTTCCATTTCAACCATGCACTACGTTTGTCTGTTTCAGTGCGTAATACCATGAATTGTTCAACGGCGTTAGGTTTTTCACCTGCTCCAAATCCAAATGCACGAAATCCTGAAATTGCAAATTTACCGGTGGGCATATGGATGTTTTCAAGCTTTAGATAGCGTGCTTTAACAGGTTTTTCCAGTTGTACATAGTCATGAGGTACATCTGTTTTATTACTGCTTTTATCTATCAATACATCCCATTTTTTTCCATCTAAAGACGAATATACTTTATATTGATGGAACTTACCTAGAGTTTTACCCATAAATTCGGCATCCTGATCAGCATAATTCAATTGTACGGCATATACTGTCGAAACTTCACCTAAATCAGAGATTAGCCATTCTCCTCTATCGGCAGTTTTAGCACTCCAATAAGTTTTAATGTTTTCGTCTACAATATTATTGGCATAATGTGTGCTCAAGGTAGATGATACCAGTACTGGTTTGTTGTAGTTGAGAAGCATCCATCCTGTAAATTGGCTTTTCAAGTGGTCGGCTTCTCCTGTTGGAATATAGTGTGGATAATCTCCGAAAGTAGTATTACAATACATATTGCCTTCGCTGTCAAATCCGGCAGGCCATATTCCGATACGGCGCTCGAAGTTATTCTTTACATTGATAACCATAGTCGATGTATGCCAATAGTTGTTCCAACGGTCTTGGAAAGTAGCTCCATGCCCTGCTCCACGTATAAAACCTCCGGCTTTCATGCTCAAAGGTAAAGAGGCATGTTCAAAAAAGCCGAGAGGGCTATCGCTTACTGCATATCCATCTGCATAGTGGCTGAATTCAGTTCCGGGACCTCCCCATTGCAGGTAATATTTACCATCGTGCTTTGTCATCCATGCACCTTCCATAAATGGTTTAAGGAAAGTATTATCCATGTGTTCTCCGAAACGATGCCATCCTATT
Organism: Indolivaga alginatilytica; assembly: GCF_003201355.1. GTDB lineage: Bacteria > Bacteroidota > Bacteroidia > Bacteroidales > Dysgonomonadaceae > Dysgonomonas_A > Dysgonomonas_A alginatilytica. The sequence continues at coordinate 52,876 of NZ_QICL01000013.1, read as the reverse complement.
TTTTGATCATCCAGCAATAGCATCTCTTTTCGGGTTCCTATTGGTTGGAATGTTTTTCTGTCTAACTCGATACCATACAATGGGTATACATTGCTGCTGCCGTTGTACATATATAGCTTGCCATCGTCGTCGGTAAAGAATGCTGGATCCCATCCGCCAATGTCGAAATGTTCGACTGCTTTTTCCCATTTATTATTTTTAGGATCGGTACTAATCCAGATAGGGAATATACGAGAGTATGTTGATCCGAAAACAACCAAAGTATCACCCATTGTCCATGCAGCAGGAGCGCAAAGGTCATCCCATTTATTGGCTGTTTGTTCTACTGCTTCTTGTGTAAGGAAAGGACGCGATACAAAGTTCCAGTTCAGCATATCACTACTCCACCAATATCCACTTTGATTTGTTGAGAAAAGATAGTAATCTCCCTTGTAATTTACAATGGCAGGATCGGCGGATGTACGATGTTTTCCCCATTCGGTAAAGTTTGGAATCGGGCAATATCCGTAATCAATATTAATAGGGTTACAATATGTATTTTGCTGTGCATGGGTGTTTAGTCCCAAAATACAGAGCATAAGAAGTAGAGTGTATTTGAATATTTTCATGATGGTTATTAGATAAGTGATAAATACAAAGAGCCTGTCTTTGGAACAAGCTCTTTGTTGTGTTTATGACCTTATTTTAAAGAAGGGCTTCCAAAATTTAATTTTTTCAATCCGTTTTGAACATCAGGATGGCTCATGAATAGTTTCCAAAGCAATTGACTACGGTAGTTCTCTATCATAACAGAGATCGGACCTTGATCTATTGCCAGGTAACGTTGAGGATACCAATTGTCAGTTTCGCTATATGCATCATAGAAACCATATTTACCCCACATTTTGTCTCCCATAGAATAAAGGTTACGCATAACTTTCATTGACTCTTCGGGTGTGTAAACAATTGAAGAAAGAGCAGCGGTTGGGGTAATAACGCCATGATCGCCTCTTTCAGCTGGTTCATGAGCTGCATATCCGACAGTAGAATAACTTGCAGTTAGTCCCCATGCATTTTCGCCATATCCTTTAAAACCTTTAGGGTTACGAATGCAATATGCACGATTAACCAATGTGTAGTTTTTCATTTCTTCGAAATAGTTAGGACTATACTTGTCTTTTAGATCTGTTGGATTCAATCCTAAGAAAGAATAATGAGCCCAGAATAAAGGACCAGCCTCTGTTCCCTGGTAACGTAAGTTTAGTGTGATGCCTTCTATTGTATGGGGCTCTACTATTGCTCCGTTTTCAGCCCAGCCTTCGTGATATACTTCGGCAGGCACTCCGTGAGTTGGAGAAGCTGCTGCAAGAATGTAAGTAATAAGACATTCGTTGAAACCATGAATAGCAAAGTTCATTTCCCAAGAATGCTCAGGACTCCAGTGCCAGTATAATACATTTTTGCCATTACGGTGCCAGTTCCAATCTACAGCTCTCCATAGTTTGTCGATACGGGCGGCCACAGCTTTTTCTGTATCAGTTCCGTTTACATAATATTGATGAGCTGCCAAAAGACCTTGCATAAGGAATGATGTTTCTACTAAGTCACCTCCATTGTCTTTGTCGCTGAACCCTCTTACTTTACCGGTTTCGCCATACCACCAGTGAGGATAAACTCCGTGGAAGCTATCTGCTTTTTCCAAGAAAGAAACAATCTTGTCCATTCTTGCTACACCTTCTTCACGCGTAACATAGCCACGATCTATACCGGCAATGATTGCCATGATACCAAATCCGCTACCTCCTGAGGTTACTACATTTGCATCATCCAGAGGATATTCTCCATCTATATGATAACGTTCGCGAGCCATTCCGCTTGTTGGCTCTGCACCATCCCAAAAATAATTAAATGTACGACGTTGAACACTATCAAGCAGAGCTTCATCAGTAATTTGTACCGATGGGTTTTCCTTACTGACGTCCGTATTATTATTGGTGTTTTTACAATTTGTAAAGACCAATAAAAGACTAAATAGTATAAATGGCGTTAATACTTTTTTCATAAGATAATTTTCTAAAACGTATAAAAATAGGTCTATCTGTGAAATATGGAAAGAGATTGCCCGAATTTGTTCTGACAACCTCTTTCACTTGGCGTTATAGAGAACCTAAGAACAGTTTAATTTAAAGTGAATCGGGCTGTTTTGATATTTTGGCTATCACCACCAATCATTACATCAAAGTCTCCTGGTTCGAATACATATTCTAAATCGTAGTTATAGAATTTAAGTAATTCGGGAGTAATTTTGAAACTTACTGTTTTGGTTTCTCCAGCTTTTAATTCTATTTTCTCGAAACCTTTCAATTCTTTAACAGGGCGAGTTACACTACCCACTAAATCACGGATATACAATTGAACAACTTCTTTTCCATCATATTTTCCGCTGTTTGTTACAGTGATGCTGGCAGTAAGTTCTCCGTTTTGGTCCAATTTAGCAGAGCTAAGAGCAACATCTCCGTATGTAAATTGAGTATAGCTCAAACCGTATCCGAATGGATAAAGAGGCTCATTAGTAACATCAATATAGTTGCTACGGAATTTTTCGAACCATTTGCCTTCAGCTAATGGACGACCTGTATTTTTGTGATTGTAGAAAAGAGGAATCTGACCTACATTTTGGGGAAAAGTTGCTACCAATTTACCACTTGGGTTAACGTCTCCGAATACTACATCTGCAATTGCAGGAGCAGCTTCGCTACCACCAAACCATACATTCAAGATAGCAGGAACATTTTCATTTTCCCATGTAAGAGTCAATGGACGACCTGTGAACAATACCAATACTACAGGTTTACCTGTTTTTAGAAGTTCAGCCAATAATTCTTTTTGAACATCAGGAATATCTATGTTTGAGCGACTGCTTGCTTCACCGCTGAATTCAGAAGATTCTCCCAACGCAGCAACAATAACATCAGCATCTCTTGATGCTTCAAGAGCTTCATTTAGCAATTGTTCTTTGGTACGGTCATCTCTGTTTAATGTACGTCCAAACATAGTTGCATTTTCTTCCAGTTTAGCATCTGCCGTAAGGTTACTACCTTTAGCGTATACTACCTTCACGTTTTTACCGCCAACTGCCTGCATTGCTTCAATAACAGTTTGAGGTTTATCTAAATTAACGGCTACACTCCAGGTTCCGGGCATATTAGAGCGGCTATTAGCCAATGGGCCAACTACTGCTATTTTACCTTGTTTTTTTCAGAGGTAGAACGTTTCCTTCATTCTTTAGAAGTACGAAACTTTCTGATGCTATTTTACGAGCTACAGCACGATTGGCATCTGTATAGATTTCTTTCTTAGCACGTTTAGAATCCATATACTTGTAAGGATCTTTGAATAAGCCCAGTTTATATTTGGCTTCAAGTATACGGCGACAAGCTTGGTCGATATCAGCCTGTGAAACTTTTCCTTCTTTTAATGATTTAGCAATTGTTCCTGTAAACCCTTCGGCTACCATATCCATATCGATACCTGCTTTCAGGGCACGAGCCGATACTTCCTGTAAATCACCGATACCATGTTCTATCATTTCGCTTATTCCCGTAAAATCGGTAACAACAAAACCATTGAATCCCCATTGAGTACGAAGTACATCTGTCATTAACCATTTGTTGGCTGTAGCAGGTACGCCATCCACTTCATTGAATGATGCCATAACGCTGCCTACGCCTGCTTCAACGGCAGCTTTGTATGGATACATATATTCATTCATCATACGAATGCGACTCATATCTACAGTATTGTAATCACGCCCTGCTTCACCCGCACCATATAATGCATAGTGCTTAACACAAGCCATGATGTGTGTATTGTCCGAATAAGTGTTGTCACCCTGATAACCACGAACCATTGCTTTTGCAATCGCTCCACCTAAGAAAGGGTCTTCGCCACTACCTTCCGAGACACGTCCCCAACGTGGATCACGTGAAATATCTACCATTGGGCTGAATGTCCAGAATATACCGTCAGCGCTGGCTTCTATGGCAGCAATACGAGCCGATTGTTCTATCGCTTTCATATCCCATGTTGCAGCCAAGCCTAATGGAATAGGGAACACTGTTTCGTATCCGTGAATAACGTCCATACCGAAAATCATAGGTATTTTCATACGGCTTTCTTCTACAGCTACACGCTGTACGTCACGAATTTTATCAACACCTTTGATATTAAATAAACCTCCAACCTGACCTTGTTTGATCTTGGTTGCAATGTCACTGCTTTTGGCCTGACCGGTTGTTATATCTCCTGCACCCGGTAAATTGAGCTGCCCGATTTTCTCTTCGAGAGTCATTTTACTCATCAGATCGTCGATGAATCGATCCATTTTTACATCTCTTGCATTACTCTGCTGTGCTCCAACACTAATTGCGGCACAACAAAAAAGCATAGTTAATAGTTTTTTCATATCTATTATTTATAATGTGTATCAATAAATTTCAAAAGTAATTCGGGCTCATCGGTAGTAATATAATCGACACCCTGTTGTAGCAGATGTTGCATTTGCTCTTGGGTATTTACCGTCCAAACATTGGTTGTTAAGCCTAGCTGTTTCGCTTTCTCTGTAAGCTTCTCATCGTTATAAAAAGCACTATAATGATAATCTATTCCATCTACTTTGGCTGTAGATAATTCTTCCAAAGTTTTATTAGTTTCCAAGTATGAAATAGTTGCAGTCGGGTCTAATTGTTTTACATGGAGTAGGGCTTCGTAGTCGAAACTTATATAGTCAACCCAAGCCTGAGCCTTGTATTTATGAACCAACTGAACAGCCGATTCTGCAAGAGCCAAACTGCGCTCTTTTCCTTTTTGTGAACCTTTAAGTTCTAACACCAAGCGTGTTTTATTTTGTTGTTGTATACATTCAAGATATGCCTCAAGTGAGGGAACAAAATCTCCATTTTCTAATGGAATCTCCATCAATGTCCGGGCAGGAGTATCTTCTACAACCTTGCCACCTATTGTTGGATCATGAGAAAGAATCACTTTATTGTCGGATGATAGCCAAACGTCAAATTCGGCAGCTTCGCATCCTAATTCTATTGTATTTATTAATGCACTCATCGAGTTTTGGCTGGCTTCATGATTTTTCCATGCTCCTCGGTGAGCTATTACTTTGTTATGGATAAATTCATCTTTCACTAATTCGAAAGCTTTATTACCACAACTGCTTTTTATTATGATTTCGTATCTGAAAGGTGATGATGCAGAGAGTTCTACATCTGCTTTCAACCTAATATAACCGGACTCATCAATTAGAAATAAGTTTGATGTGTCTTTTGCTAAAGTTACATTCTCGTTATTTGAGGATATAAATTTTCCGATTACAGCTCCTTTTACATTGACTGGTATAGTATACTTGTCAAGAGTCGGTAATATTGTGCGTGCTGAAATAGATAAGCACGACATGCAGACTAATAGAAATGATATTGTTTTTTGAGCTCTCATGGAATTTATATAAAAATATAATAGGGACAAAAGTGTGTCCCTATTATATTAATTTATTCTTTAGAAATTAGGGTTCTGTACTAATACTCCGTTCGATTTGTCTATTTCGACCTGAGGTATTGGCAGTAATGCATGTTTATCCTGATAATTAGTTTTACCGGCAGCATGTAATACTTCTTTAGCTATTCCCCAACGTACCAAGTCATAGAAACGATCCGGTTCAAGACCTAGTTCTACGCGTCTTTCGTGGCGAATTGCATCTCTTAATTCTATTTGGCTGGTAGTTGTTACTTTAGGCAGAATAGATGTATTGTTACCACGAGCGCGACTTCTTACTTGTTCGAGATAGTTAAGTGCATCAGAGTTCATACCTAATTCGTTAGAAGCTTCGGCAGCCATTAGAACAACATCAGCATAACGTATTAATCTGATATTTACCCAGAATCCGGCATTTGTAAACAGCTTACGTAAAGCAGGGTCAGTATATGCTTTTTTATTAAATGCAGCACCCATTGCTCTGGATATAGGCGATTCTCCGAAGGGAGTGTTGGTATTCTCAGGAGTTATAGGGGGAACTACATCACCAACCTGACGACGGAAATATAATAAGGTCGCATCTTTACGTGGATCACCCGGCTCGTAAGCTTTATTCATTAGTTCAGTAGTTGCCATATGCCAACCCCATCCTAGATTCCACATGCCTCCTCCTCTGACTCCTTGTACTTCTGCAAATTGGCTTCCTATACTTGTTGCGTTAGGTTTAGCTGAAGTAGACATACATTGTATTTCAAAAATCGATTCAGGAGAATTTTCGCCATTATCAGTGAAAATTTTGTCATAAGGAGTACTTAAATTATAGAATCCCGAATTGATAACGTCTCTTGAAGCAGCTAGCATATTGTTCCAATCATTACGCATCATATAAGTTCTAGCTTGTAAAGATCTTGCTGCTCCCCAAGTTAATCGACCTGTAAAATCATTACCCCAGTGTGTTGGTAAATATTTTACCGATGTTGCCAAATCAGCATCAATAAGTGCATATATATCGGTAGCCGGAGATTTAGGTATGTTTGCCTGAGCAGGATCAGTTATCCTAAAATCTATTTTAGGAACTTCCCCATAAGCTCTAACTAAATTAAAGAAAGCATAAGCTCTGAAAAATTTAGCTTCGGCATAATTAATGCTATCTTCCTTTGTTTTAGTTGATTGCCTTTCAATACCATCTATAGCAGTGTTGCTGTTAACTATGATCTTGTAATTTTCCTTCCAATAGTCAGCAATTGGACCATTAGTAGTATTGTATTCGAAGTTATCGAAGAAAGCTGCTTGATCGGCACCATCATTATCTTCACTACCTTTCTCCGAATCTTCCGAACGGAAGTTATGTATAGCAAAAGCTGGAATTCCTGCGGTTATATGATAACCTCTCACCAGTGCATAAAGCTGAAATGCGCGTCCTTGGTTTATACCTCCGGGTGCATCATCTTCTGTTAAATCTCCTAGAGGGCTTCTATCCAGAAAGTCGCTACAACTTGTTAGAGACAGTCCGGCTATAAGTACTGCCGGAAGTATATATTTTTTTATTAATCGTTTCATAAAAATATTTTTTATATAATTAGAAAGTAAGATTTAGACCAAAAGTGTATATTGCGGGCATAGGGTAAGAGCCATTATCAATACCAAATGCAGTAGCATCTCCTCCTAATTCAGGAGTATAACCTGTATTGTTTTTCCAAGTTTTTAAGTTTTGAGCATTAACAAATACTTTCAATGCTTTTAGACGTACTTTTTTTAGTGCATTTTGATCGAAAGTATAGCCTATTTGAATGTTTCTAATTCTAAAGAAACTACCATCCTCAATATAATAAGTAGAATTCTCATTATTGATTGTACGAGTTGTATTCAATACTGGCTCAGAGTTAGATGTTCCTTCTCCATGCCATCTGTCAAGGCGATGAGACATAAAATTGAATTGAGACCAGTTATAGTTATCCCAGGTTCTGTATATTTCGTTTCCATATACTCCCATGAAATCAATACCGAAGTCAAAATTCTTGTAATTAAGACCTAATGTGATACCATAAGTAAGATCAGGAGTTGGATTACCGATCATGCCCCTATCGGCTGTTGTTATTTTACCATCACCATCCATATCTTTAAATTTAAGATCTCCAGGTTTTACAGTCGTAAGAGTGTTTGGTGTAGAATTTGCTATATCTGCTTGAGATTGGTATACTCCTTCCACCGTGTAGCCATAGAAAAATCCAATAGGATATCCGGCTGTAGTATGTGAAATGTTTTTGTCTCCTTTGATGATAGTATAGCCATCTTGAACCAGTGATTTTACATTGTTGTCAATTGTAGTTAAGTTTCCACTTATGCTATATCCCCAGTCTGAGTTAATTTTGTCATTCCAAGAAGCAGCTACTTCAAAACCTTTATTTTGTATTTCTCCCAAATTTCCTAATCCAGGAGTTGTTCCTGCGATTCCTGGGATTTCAGCTAGAAGGTCTTTTGTGTTTTTCTTGTAATACACACTTTCTATGCGTAATCTGTTTGCAAGCATATTCATCTCAAAACCCGCTTCCCAAGCTTCAATCTTTTCCCATCTTAAGTTGGGATTTGGGATGTACTTCAAAGAGTATGAAGGATATTCTATTGAAGGATTACCAAATATGGCAGATGTTTCATTTGTTAGAAGAGGTTGTGCAGGATATGGAGTCTCCATATTCTGATTACCTAATGTTCCCCAAGACCCTTTTATTTTTAAGAAGTCAATAAAAGACTGATTTTGCATGAAGTCTTCTTCGGACATAACCCAACCTCCACCGGCAGAATAAAAATTTTGCCATTGGTTACCTGTGTAGAAGAATGCCGAAGAACCATCACGACGGAAAGAACCGTTAAATAGATATCTATTCTTATAGCTATAAAGTGCTCTTGCAAGAAGCGATACTGTTGATCTTTCCCATTGCTTGCTATCAGTTTTAGAAGTACTGGGGTCGCCCATGCTTATATACCATTTATCTGGATTGTTAGGAATAGGTAGTCCCGTTCCTTGATTCCTTTCAGCAGTTAGATTAGTCAGACTATTATAGAATGTCGTAAAACCTGCTGTTGCTGTAATATTGTGGTCACTAATCTTCTTTGTATAAGTCAATAAGTAATCAGCTTGTATTTTAGTCTCATCTTCTTTAATTTGTTGTATAGCTGTTCTCTTATCACCTAAGATTTCGGTCGGATTGTCTCCTCCTATTGAAGGATTATATACCGTTATAATTGGCGTATACTTACGACTGTCATCTGATCTGTAGTCAAAAGCAAACATTGTCTTAAAAGTGAAGTTAGTAAGAAAGTTCACTTCTCCGTATATATTACCGCTTCCACGATAATTAAGAGCTTTGGTCGTATTATTTCTGGCACTGATATCTATCATAGGATTTTCAATCTGTGCACTTTGGAAACTAGGTAGAACATGGTATAAGCCAAATTCTTCATTGAATACAGGTGCTACAGGTGCAGCGTATAGAGCTTTAAGAACCGATTTCTGATCCGCAGGTGTCATTCTAGCTCCATTAAATTGAAATCCGACTTTAATATTTTTAGTGAAATTATAGTCGCTACTTAAATTTGCAGTAATCTTACCGAATTTTTCATGTAAGATGTTACCTTCTTCCGTAGAATAACCTACGCCCATATAAAATTTACTTTTCTCGGTAGAACCAGTTACGCTAACGTTACTGTTAGACATAAATCCGGTTTGGAAAATTTCGTCTTGCCAATCTGTATCAGCCTGCCACTTAGTAAAGTCATAAGGATTAGATCCTTGGTTTGCTAATTGCTCATTGTAAAGCTCTTTAAATTGGGCGGCATTCGTCAGCTTAACCTTGTCTACAACCTGTTTGAACCCAAAAGCTGTATTGATATTCACAAGTGTTTGCCCTTCTTTTGCTCTTTTAGTATTAATGATGATAACACCATTAGCACCACGTACCCCGAAAATTGCTAAAGAGGAAGGGTCTTTAAGGATTTCCATTGTCTCGATATCGGCAGGATTCAGGAAGTTAATATTGTCATTAAATAATCCGTCTACTACATACAAAGGCTTGTATCCATTGATAGAGTTTGTTCCCCGGATACGAATTTCAGGATCCTGACCGGCTTTACCTGTATTTATTACTTGGACACCCGCTACTTTACCTTGTATGGAGGCTAATGGGTTTGTTGCTGGTTTTGTGAATACATCATCACCTTTTACTGTTACGATAGACCCGGTTAAGTCTCTTTTTTTCGCTGTACCGTAACCGATAACAATAGCGGTTTCCAGTTGATGTGTATCATCAATTAAAACTACGTCGATCTTACTTCTCGATCCAACCGTAATTGTCTCAGGTTTCATACCTAAGAATGTAAACTGAAGAACGTCGCCTGATTTCACATTAATAGAATAATTACCATCAAAATCGGTAACTGTTCCTGTTGTGGAACCTTTTACTGTGACACTAACTCCAGGTAATGGATCTTTTTGCTCATCGGTGACTACTCCTGTTACTGTAGTCTGAGCAAATGCATTGGAAATGCTTGCTGAGAAGATTAAGAATAGCAGAAGACAAAACTTCATACTTATTCTCCTCGTAGAGGTTAATCTAGTTTCTTTCATGGATTTCTGATTTTACTGTTAAACATTTTTCATTTACCCTAAACAAGTATAACATTCCTTAAATGTAGTGTGTAGATTTTATGGAATATTATCTAATTTTTGCAGTATATGATTTAGAACAAATGTAAAAACAGTAAGTTCAATGGGTGTGAGATTTGTCACATAACGAATACATCTGTCTGTATTTTAACAATAATGATACCTCATTATTACTACTCATTTATTTGTAGTGTATTTGTTTACAGATTTTTATATTATTTTTTTGACTCTTTTATATTTGTAAAAAGAAGTCATTTAAGTGTTGGTGGGAAGGTATATCAAGCTTTTTGCGTAATCTGTAACGGCTATTTTCTACTGCTCTGACCGAAATATTCATTAATGCAGCTATCTCTTTAGAATCTAGGTTTAACTTCAGACAGGCGCAAAGACGTAAATCGTTAGCCGTAAGTTGTGGATAAGTTTCTTTTATTTTTTTAAAGAAATTTGTATGTTTTTGTTCAAATTTGATAAGGAATGTCTTCCAATCCTCTTCACTGTCTAGGCTGCTGTTTAATAAAGTATTGATCTTTTGATATAAAGGAGTCAGAGTTTTGTTATTTTGTTTGGCAGAAAACTCTTCTACTTCATTCTTTATCTTTAAAATAAGTTCATTACGCTGTATTATGAAAGATGTTTGGGACAGAAGCTCTGCATTTTTCTCTTCTACCTCTTTTTGTAAATGCTCATTGATAAGATTGAGGCGTTTAGTCTCTAACAGGCGAAGCTTCTTTATATGGATTTTCTTGTATTTATACTGAATGTATAATATGATAGATGCGATAAATACAATAAACAGCAGGCAATAAGCTAGAACAGCCCAACCTGACTGATGCCAAGGAGCTAAAATTTCGAAAGAGAATCGTATTTCCTCAGATTTATTTCCTTGTCTATCAGTAGCTACTACTATAAACGTGTATTTCCCTTTGGGCAGACGCTCATAAGTCATGGAATTTTGATTTCTCAATGCATGCCATTGATCGTCCAAGCCTTCGAGTTTATATTCAAAGGAGATATTTCGAGTCAGAGTTTCTGCTGTTGAGAAACGAAATTTTATGGTGTTAAATGAATGACTTATCTGATTAAAATTATTATCCAGATAAACAGATTCTCCGTTGGTATTAGATATTTTAATCGACTTAAAGTAGGGTTGTGCTATCGGATCATTCTTAGCTGTCACTTTATTCTGACATAATAGAAAACCATTATCAAGACAGATAAGGCTTAGGTCATTATCTAAAGTGACGATGTTTTCATAATTGTCGATCATCGAAAAGTTTTTATAACCGATGTCTATAATGAATTTTATCTGAGCTTTGTTATCAGCATATATTACATTATAAATAAGATCGTTTCCTATAATCCAGAAATTCTCAGGAGTAATATTTACCACCTCTTTTAGTCCGGCTATATTACTGAAGCATTCGTTTAAGGCATGTTCGGGAACAATCGTTCCTTCAATATCATTGTATGTATAGAATTTATTATTCCCTAAAAAAGCAACACGTCCCCCTACTTTAAATAGTTTCAGTTTGTAAGGAATATCTTGTTTATCTTCATGCCCATAATACTTGAATGATTCTATTTTCGAAAAATCATCATTGAGCCGGGTTCTGTAAATTCCTTTATTCATATGTTGCAACCAGACATTATTTAAATGGTCTGTTTGCACTTTTTTTATCGGTTCTTGTACTTCATTGAGTATATGTAAGGTTTGTGCTTTTTTATCTATAGACATCAAGCTGATATATGTACCTAACAAAAGATGATCTTTATCTTTCTCCATGGTATAAAATACACCGGTATTTATGGTATAAGGAGATGTTACGGATAAATTTTGATCAATAATCAACAAGCCCTGATTGTGAGAACAATATAGTTTGTCATCAATAACATTCAGATTCCATATCTGCCCCCCTGTTTTTGGAAGGAGTGTAAATTTGGATAGCGCATTCATGCTGTAAAGATCATTTTTTTCAATATAATACACCCCTTGATTAGTTCCTATAAATAGTTTTCCCTTATATAATGCTGCGGAATAAACAGCTCCGATTTTTCCTGTTGGGTCGGTCATACAGCTTATACCATTTAGATACTGTATGCAGGAAATACCTCTGTCGAGTCCGGCCCATATATTATTGGAATGATCTTCATATAATGCCAGTACTGTATTATTGTGTAGATATGTTTCGGTATTGAAATGATTCGTAATATTTCCACTTGGAGAGACCTCATAAATACCACTCAATATGGTTCCGAAGTAATAGTTGCCATTACTTGCAGCCAGTCCACAATTTACATTGTTGTCAATAAGAGCTTTGTTGTTGTTCCATACTTTGAATTCCGATCCATTATAAATATAAAGCCCCATCGTAGATGTGCCTATGATGTATTTATTATCAGGAGTAGGGAGTACGGTTTTGACTTCGGTCTGTGAAAAAATCTCACTACCCGGTATTTTTACATATTGATTCCCTACTATCTTAAAAAGACTTCCACCCATTTCCTGAATCCATAATTCATCCTTTACTTTCATAAGGAATAGTATGTTCTTTTCCTGAGGAAATTTATAGACGTTGTTCTGATCGTATATGTATATGTTTTTAAAGGATTGAAAATAAACGAGATTATCTTTTTTCCATATTCTCCAAATATCATCATTGTGGAGTCGTCCACCCGGAAGATTGTCACTCAACGATGTATATTTAAGTATACCACTGATATCTCTGTCCCATCGGCCAAACTCTTCGTATCCTCCTGTAAAGATTGTCTGATTTGAAGTCGCATATATTGCTCTTACAACATCTGCTTTGTGCAATTTGTTGAGGTACCAGTCGATACCGTCGAATTCCAATAATCCGAGATCGTTTCCTATATACATTATTCCTTTTTCGTCTTCACTTAACGACCAGTTTTTGTTACCGGCATGATAATCGTTCCTGCTAAAGTTTATAATGTTAGGATTATTGGCTGTTGCTACGGAATATGATAATATAAAGACACTTATTAATGTCAAAAATATGTGGCGGGTCATTTTTTACTGACTTTTTATTGTATTTAGTGGTATGGTTTCTGTAATGAAAAGATAAAGATATAGAAAAATAGATTAATTTTGATGCACGAAAATAGTATAAGGTTGCAGGTCTGTTTATAACAATCCCTCTTAATCTCCTTTTTTGGGGAAACAACTCCCGTTTTTGAAGGGTTAGAGAGGCTCTAAATGTAACTTTGGTTATGATCCTATTAAAGATATAATTAGGTCTGAGATCTTAAATAGTTGAAAAGAATTAATACATGATAGAATTTAGTGATGATGTAAATATACATACTGTTTTGACTCATTTTCGGGTAACTGCAGAAGATTTACAGAAAGTATTGCATGAGGCTTTATCGAAGGGCGGCGATTATGCTGACCTTTACTTTGAGCATACTATAAATAGCAGCATATCTCTTCGGGATGGAGAGGTAAACAGGACATCTTCGAATATCGATTATGGAGTGGGAGTAAGAGTTGTAGTAGGAGAGCAAACAGGATATGCGTATGTTGAAAATACAGCATTAAGCGATATGCTTAGAGCCGCCCGAACTGCTGCGGGAATTGCCCATACTCCGAAGCAAAGTAATCCTGTAAATATAACAGAGACTCATTTTCCTAATTATTATAAAGTAAGTAAGTCGTGGGAAGATGTTTCGGTAAATGAGAAGAAATCATTTATAGAGAGGCTCAATGCACGAATATTCGAAATGGATCCGCGGGTAATAAAAGCTACCGTTAGTTTGAATCACTCCACATCCTATATCCTGTTTTTTAATTCGGAAGGTATTCTTTCTTGGGATTATCGTCCGATGGCTATAATGTACGGAGGGTGTACCATGGAGCAGGATGGTAAAATAGAAAATGGTTTTGCCTCACGTGCTTATCGCAAAGGATTTGACTTTCTGAATGATGATCTTATCGAAACATTGGCGAGAGAATCAGTCTCTCAAACAGCACTAATGTTTGATGCCGTGAAACCCAAAGGTGGAGAAATGCCTGTAGTAATGGGCGCCGGAGGCTCCGGAATATTATTACATGAGGCTATAGGTCACGCTTTTGAAGCTGACTTTAATCGTAAGAATGTTTCTATATTTTCCGATTCGTTAGGTAAGTCGATTTGTAACTCCAATATAAATGTTGTGGATGATGGTACAATAGAGTTTGCCAGAGGTGCTATAAATTTTGATGATGAAGGTATTGAAAGCCAAAAAACTTATATCGTAAGAAATGGTGTTCTTGAAAGCTACTTGCACGATAGAATCAGTGCTAACTATTATGGTGTAAAACCAACAGGTAACGGACGCCGCCAATCGTTCCGCCATGTACCTATGCCCCGTATGCGTGTAACATATATGGAGTCGGGTAATATGACTAATGAAGAGATGATTGCAAGCGTAAAGCAAGGTGTTTACGTCGATAATTTTAGTAATGGACAAGTTCAGATAGGTGCAGGTGATTTTACGTTTTATGTAAAAACAGGCTATTTGATAGAAAATGGCAAACTGACCCAGCCCATAAAAGATATTAATATCATAGGAAATGGCCCGAAAGCTTTAGCTGATATTATGATGGTGGGTAATAATCTGAAAATTGATGAAAGCTCGTGGACTTGTGGTAAGGATGGGCAAAGTGTACCTGTAGGGCAAGGTCTTCCTTCGGTTTTAGTCAGTAAACTGACAGTAGGGGGAGAGTAAATCCGGTTCTAAATTCGCATCATTAAGTAAATGAAAGTATTTAATAATATACTTTCGAATAGTAGCAGGTTATTGCTGTTGCTTTATCAACGAGATAAAAAGGTATGAGACCTTAAAATGAGAATGTAATGAAAGAATTTATTAGTGATATATCAAACGAAAAATTTCCGATCTCCCAAAGGATTTCCGGAAAATCAATCAGATCATCTATTCTTGAGTTGATTCAAAAGGAGCATCCTGACTTTGATAGAAGTAAATTTCTTGCCATTCCGGAAATGAATCTTTTTCGTGAGAAATACATTTCGGCATATCTGACGGGGCAGCTGGGTGCATTATCGGAACTTGAACAAAAAGTATTGTCCTCTGTCAAAGAGCGTTCAACATTGAGCGATAAACTGGACGATGACGAACAAAATCCAAAACTAACTGTCGGGCAGAAAATTGCAGACCAAGTGGCTACTTTTGGCGGAAGCTGGACTTTTATTATCTCTTTCGGTGTTTTTATTTTTCTATGGATATCATTAAATATATTTTGGTTTGCCAATAAAGGATTCGACCCTTATCCTTTTATTCTTTTGAATCTTCTACTTTCCTGTCTGGCAGCTTTACAGGCTCCGATAATAATGATGAGCCAGAATCGGCAAGAAGAAAAAGACAGAGATCGTTCCAAGAAAGATTACATGATTAACCTGAAATCTGAGCTTGAGGTAAGGGCCCTGCATGAGAAAATAGATCATTTAATGATATATCAACAGCAAGATCTTATTGAGATTCAGAAGATTCAAATTGAAATGATGAACGATATATTGGCACAGGTAGAGAAAAATAATAAGAATAATCAATTCTGAGGCCACAGGCACCTTTATTGCTTGGGAAAGTGTATATTCCACTAAACAATAAAACATTAAATAGCTTACACTTTATTTGTCAACTAACAAAAAGTAATTAATCGAGCAAAGAAATCTATGAAAAAACATCTACTTCTTTCGTTACTTCTATTCGCAGTATCTATTATCTCTTATTCGCAGGAAATTCAACTGCACTTCGATCCACGACACAGTTTAAACAATGATGTTGCCGAACGGAATTATTTTACGGCAACATTTCAGATGTTCAAACCCGATAAATGGGGAACTACTTTTGGTTTTATCGATATTGATTTTAATCAAAGCAAGGGTAATATCGGTTTAGCTTATCTGGAAATTTATAGAAATATAAAGATTGGTAACAGCCCTATTATGCCCCATATTGAATTTAATGGAGGGATTGTAAGAGGTGATAATTTTTCGGGTTTTTCCATTCCTAATGCATATCTGGTAGGGGGAGCATACGACCATGCTTTTGGTCCTGTGTTTATTAGTACCTATCTGACCTATAAGTATAATACTTTTGATAAAGTGAGTCACGACGTACAATGGACAGGAATCTGGAATACTAACTTATTTGACAACAAAGTAACATTAACCGGATTTATTGATGTCTGGACAGAAAATAAAGACCGTGTAACAGGAAAAGGAGGAAAGAAAGTTATTTTACTCACCGAACCTCAATTCTGGTACAACGTGGATAAAAATTTAGCTTTTGGTAGCGAAATAGAGATTACCAATAACTTCTATGCCAACTATAATAATAAGCTATATGTGTTTCCGACTATAGCAGGTAAATGGACTTTCTAATGAATAGATCAATGAATAATATGTTAGAGAATATTTTTAAACTGAAAGACAATAATACAACCGTTCGCACAGAGTTGTTTGCGGGATTGATAACCTTTCTGACCATGTCTTATATTCTGGTCGTGAATCCCAATATTTTAGGAGAAGCGGGTATGGATAGGGCTGCTGTTTTTACGGCCACGGTTTTAGGCTCTATTATTGCAACACTCTTCATGGCATTTTTTACCAATTTACCGGTAGCTCAGGCTCCGGGAATGGGGCTGAATAACTTCTTTGCATTTACTGTGGTGCTCACTATGGGATATACCTGGCAATTTGCTCTGACAGCAGTTTTTATAGAGGGTATTATCTTTATACTTCTTACGTTCTTTAATGTTCGGGAACTGATTGTGAAAAGTATTCCACGAGTTCTTAAAGAAGCCATTCCCGTAGGAGTAGGTTTATTTATCACACTGGTTGGACTGAAAAGTGCAGGGGTTGTAGTTGCTAATGATGCAACACTGGTTTCTTTGGGCGATATGGCGAATCCTCACGTGTGGATTGCATTAGCAGGAGTTGTTATAACTGGTGCATTATTGGCTCTCAATGTCAATGGAGCGATTCTTATCGGTATAGTTGCTGCTACCATCGGCGGTATTTTTGCAGGCGTTGTTCATTTTCCCGAAGGTAATTGGGTAAGCTTGCCTCCTTCTTTATCACCCACATTTGCTCAGTTCGAATGGGATAAGGTTCTTAGTTTCGATATGGCATTGGTTGTATTTACATTCCTTTTTGTAAATCTGTTCGATACTGTGGGAACTCTCATCGGAGTAGTTTCTAAAGCCGGATTAACGGATAGTGAGGGTAACTTCCCTCAGATAAAAAAGGCTTTGTTTGCCGATGCCTTAGGTACAACTATAGGATCTGTTTTGGGAACAAGTCCTATTACTGCATATGTAGAAAGTTCATCGGGTGTGGCAGCCGGAGGACGTACGGGATTAACCTCGGTAAGTACAGCTTTTATGTTTGTGTTGGCTTTATTTTTTGCGCCGCTCTTTCTTATTGTTCCTGCTTCTGCAACATCACCAGCTCTTATAGTGGTAGGTCTGTTTATGATTTCGGCAGTAGCAAAAATTAATTTTGAGGATATTACAGAATCATTACCTGCTTTTATAACTTTGATTTTTATGCCATTTACGTACAGCATTGCACAAGGTATAGTATTTGGTATTCTTACTTATTTCTTTGTAAAGATATTGTCAGGCAGATATAAAGATGTTTCGACAGTTATTTATGTATTAGCGGTTTTATTTATTATAAAGCTGGGTCTCGATGCTGCTCATATATGGGAGAAAATGTAATTCAGGTACTCTCTGATAAAAAGGTCTAAGACCTTTATTTGGTTGAATAATACAAAGGTCTAAGACCTTACTTAAAAAGAACAAAATGAATCTCATAACAGATCAATATAAAAGTATAGCACAATGGGCCATGGATATAGCCTTGAAGAACGGATGTTCTTCTTCACGAGTATCTTTAACCGTAGCCAATAATAATTCTTTTGAGTATCGAAATAGTCAACTGGACAA
Organism: Indolivaga alginatilytica; assembly: GCF_003201355.1. Lineage (GTDB taxonomy): Bacteria > Bacteroidota > Bacteroidia > Bacteroidales > Dysgonomonadaceae > Dysgonomonas_A > Dysgonomonas_A alginatilytica. Next base: position 34,721 of record NZ_QICL01000013.1, on the reverse strand, counting down.
GTTACATCAAAGCTCAGAAAATAAGCTATACATCGAATTATATGTAGATGGTCGGTATGGTACACTTTCGACTAATAGGCTCGAAAAGTCGGAATTGGAGCCTTTTATCAAAAACGGTATTGCTTCCACACGATTTTTAGCTCCCGATTTGTGTCGTCAGTTGCCTGATATGGCGCGTTGTTATAAATCGGATAATGATGAAGACCTAGATTTATTTGATGCTACATTTTTTGATTATTCGGTTGATCAGAAACTGGAACTGGCAAAAGCTACAGTAGAAGAAATCTATGGTACAGATGAAAGAATAGTATCTGTTGTTTCGAGTTATGACGATGGCTGTGGAGCCGAATATATGGTGGCTAGTAACGGGTTTGAAGGCGAAATACAAGATACTGCTTTTAGTTTAACCTCCGAGGTTGCCTTGAAAACGGCCGGTGATGCGCGCCCCGAATCATATTGGTATGACAGTAAATTATATTGGTCTGATTTAGAGAAAGAAGGGATTTCAAAGAGAGCTTTCAAAAGAGCCTTGCAAAAACTCGGGCAAACTAAAATAAGATCAGGTAAGTACAATTTGATTCTGGATAATACTGTTTCAATGAAATTATTATCTCCGCTTATTTCGGCTATGTACGGAAGTGCTATTCAGCAAAAAAGTACATTCCTGTTAGATCGATTAGGTGATAAAATAGTATCTGACAGACTTACTGTTACCGATAATCCTCATTTGAAACGTTCGTTCGGATCGCGGTGGTATGACGGTGAAGGCGTTGCTACAAAAGATCAGGTATTGATTGATAAAGGTGTTTTAAATACCTATTTTATTGATACTTATAATGCGCTTAAATTGAATGTATTGCCAACTATAGCATCTCCATCTATTATAAAATTAGAACATGGAACCAGAAATCATACTCAATTATTAGAGTTAATGCATCATGGTATTTGGGTGACAGGTTTTAATGGTGGAAATACCAATAGTACTACCGGAGATTTTTCATTTGGAATAGAAGGTTTCTGGGTTGAGAATGGCATTGCTACCACTCCTATCAGTGAAATGAATATTACAGGTAATATTCTTGATTTATGGAACAATCTGGTTGAAGTCGGTAACGACCCTTTATCCTTAAATGCCTCTCGGCAGATACCTTCTTTGTTATTTGAGAATGTTAGTTTTAGTGGATTATAGAATATAAAAAACCTATGGAAAACATTAAGTGTAATAGATGTGGTAACGAAAATCGGAATAATGCGAGATATTGTTCCGGTTGTGGCTATGAATTGCCAAAATCTACAATAGAAGAAGAAACAAGTAATCGGAATGTGATTTCTATACCTGTAACGACAGGCAGAAGAAAAAGTATTAACAGTATATTAGGTGTATTAGTTGGACTGGCTGTCTGTTTTGCAGTTCAGCATTTCTTATTCAAGACACCTTCATTTGATAAGGTAATGATGGAAAGTGCAAGCGAGATAAATAAATCTTGTCCGATAATGGTGGATGCCGAAACACGGCTAGACAATGCTGTCGCTCTTCCTAAGAATATTCTTCAGTATAATTATACTTTGATGAATATGGATGCTGAATTAGTTGATACATTGGAGATGAAAAAAGTACTTGAACCTAATATTGTAAATTTTGTTAAATCTAGTCCACAAATGAAGGTTTTCCGCGATAATAAGACAACCATAAATTATCATTATAAAGATAAAAATGGAGTTTATCTGTTTATTGTTTCGGTAACTGCGAATCAATACGAATAGTTATTTTGTTTCTTAAGGTGTATTATTTCTTTACTTTGAAAGAATTATACAGAGGCTTTATATACAAAGGATGAAATTTAAAAATTCATCCTTACTTTTTGCGAATCACATTTACATCACCTGCTTTTTGATAGCGTTCGTTGTCAGACCCCAGTGCGTCTATAACCCAGAAGTATACACCTGTATTTACATACTTGCCTTTATATTTTCCATCCCATCCTTTCGAAGGGTCTGTCCATTCATATATTTTGTTTCCCCATCGGTTGAAGATCGAACATTTAAACTTGATTAAAGATTTATATTCCCCTATCCTGAATACTTTAGCTGTTTCGCTATTTGCATCCGGAGAGAAATAATTGGGTGGTATTTCGAGTGAAGACGTCGAAATTGAAAATTCCACACTTGTACTGGTTAAACATGAAGAGCCTCTGCTAACGGACTCCAAAACAACCTTGTAATTCCCCGATTCGTTGAATGTATAGCGAATATTTCTATCCGTATAACGTACTATCGGGTTCTGTAAATCGGAGGTATTATAAATAAACCACGTATAAAAATGCGCTGTAGGCTCATTAGCATAACCAAAGAAATTTATTTCAGCAGGAGCCGAACCGCCTAATTCAGTGGTTATTCCGGAAGGTGCAGTTGCTGAAACTTGTTCTGCTACAATAAAGGCCTTAGTGGCAATGGCAATATAAGCTGTACTCTCTTTATATATATTTAATCCGAAGTGTTTAGCAAATTGATCTCCGCTTATTTTAAACTTAGTATCAGTTAGAGGAGGATCAATTGTTCTATATGTGCCGAAGTCTATGGGGCCTATCTCTTCTACCATAGGAGTGAATTCTTTATTAGATCTATCCAGATCAGGGTATTCAATAACATATTTTCTTATTATTGAGTATTTTCCTCCGGTAGTGGTATAATAATGCAGATCGTCTGATTTTTCGATTAGTAATTTTAAAGAGGTGCATTGATCTTCTATTTCTGCAGATCTGTCCGGCTCTATGGAGTTCAGTACCGGTAAATGTTGACTGTAATCTATAATCCATATTACAGGATTGGCCTTACCATTTATTTCGGCAAAATATCCTCTTGAATCCTGCAGATTAGTAATGGTATAGGTTGTCTTATTTCCGCTATTACTGGTAGATATCTCAGAGTAAGGAATCAATACCTTATCGTCAATAGAATGTGTGTACTTATAGAAACGTACAACGGCTGCATCCGATGTATAACTTATACTTGCTCCTGAAAATGTATTTAAGAGATAAATTTTTTCTATACCTGTACCTCCTAATCCATCTGTATATTCATATGGAGGCGCTGTCCCCCCTGAGACAATATATTGTGCAGATGAGGTTATAGCGAATAATAATAAGAGATTAGCCAGAAGATATTTCATTCTATACGGAATTTTTTGCTAAGATAGTAGCTTTTGAGACTTTATTCAACAAAAAACCCTCTATTCTTAAACGAAAGAGGGTTCTGTATTATTATGTAGTAAGCTCTATTTTTAAGCTTTTTCCATGTTATTTGCAAGTACACCCATTTGTTTGAAAATGGTTCCGATTTTATCTAAAGCATAATCCACTTGTTCTTTTGTATGGGTAGCCATTAGCGAGAACCGTATAAGTGTGTCTTTAGGAGCAACAGCCGGAGATACTACCGGATTTACAAATATACCTTCTTCAAATAGAGTACGGGTTATAATGAATGTTTTTTCATTATCACGTATATACAACGGTATAATGGGGCTGCTGGTATGTCCGATCTCACAACCTAGCTGGCGGAATCCTTCTAACGCATAGTTTGTAATATTCCACAATCTTTCTACACGATCAGGCTCATTGATTAAAATATCAAGAGCTGCGCTTGCTGCTGCTGTGGCTCCCGGCGTTGAGCTTGCGCTGAATATATAAGGACGTGAATTGTGACGTAAATAATCGATAATAGCTTCTTCTGCTGCAATAAAACCTCCGATAGATGCTAATGATTTACTGAAAGTACTCATGATAAGATCCATACTGTCAGTCAGTCCAAAATAGTCATGAACCCCTTTGCCATTAAAATTACGACCGAAAACACCTAATCCATGAGCTTCATCGATCATTATGTTTCCATTGTATTTTTTAGACAATTCAACTATCTTGGGTAGATTGGTTATGTCACCTTCCATACTGAATACTCCGTCAACTACAATAAGTTTCACTTTATCGGGTTCACATTTTTGGAGTTGTTTCTCCAAAGAATCCATATCGTTGTGGCGAAATTTCAACTTTGTAGATAGTGAAGCTCTGTTTCCTTCGATAATAGAAGCGTGATCCAATTCATCCCAAATGATGTAATCTTCACGACCTGTTATACAACCGACTACGCCTTGATTTACATTGAATCCTGTTGAATATACCAAAGCATCTTCTTTGCCGACAAATGCAGCTAATTTCTTCTCTAACTCAACATGTATGTCGAGTGTTCCGTTTAGAAAACGTGAACCTGCCATACCTGTTCCGTACTTGCGAGTTGCTGCAATAGAGGCTTCTATTACTTTAGGGTGATTAGTCAATCCCAGATAGGCGTTTGAGCCAAACATTAAGACTTTTCTACCATTGATGATGACCTCCGTGTCCTGGTCGCTTTGAATTTCTCTGAAATAAGGATATATACCTGCTGCACGAGCTTTTCTTGCAGCATCATATCGATATAGCTTATCACTTAATAGGCTCATAACTTTATAATAAATAGGAATATTAATTATAACTACTTTTTGAAAGCTTTTCTTCTCAAAAAAAGCAGGCTGCAAAAATAGCTAAAAAAAATTAAAGAAACGATTTTGGTGGAAATATTTTACAGAATGCACTCTTAAACGAATTAAAATGATCTAATTTAATTTTCTTTAATGAAATACTAAAATGCAACGCCACAATCTGTGTTTCTTTTATTAAATTTGCATTCTTGATTATATTGGAGATAATGAATAGGTGCGTAAGTGCTTTGTAGGTTTCTCGGATAATAGATGCCTTATTATGAAAAAGGATGTATCCTTTGCGTGTCAGAAGCATCAATTACTAGGGAGTGAAATAATTTAATGGCAAAAAGAAAAGATAAGAATCGACATAGTTTTTGGAAACGGTTACATTTCAAGTACCGTTTGTCTATATTAAATGAAAATACACTTGAAGAAGTGTGGAAACTTCGTGTTTCTATGTTTCATGGTATTATGTTGTATGTGACGTCTTTTTTTATCTTGATGGTTCTTGCCTCTGTTATTATCATAACGACTCCTATTCGTAACTATTTACCGGGCTATCTTGATTCTGAAATCAGGGAACAGGCTATTCGTGCTGCAATACAGGTTGATTCTTTAGAACGCCAGCAAAGTTATCAGTTGGCATATCTGGATAATATAAAAGATATCTTTGCAGGAAAGGTTCAGCCGGATTCAGAGAATAAAGTGGATACAGTTACCATCTCGGAAACAGATAAATCTCTGCAGAGTACCGACCGTGAGAAAAAATATCGTTCGGAATACGAAGAGGCAGAGAAGTATAACTTATCAACAATCTCCACTTCCGATGCTACTCCTACCGAAGGGGTGACTTTCTTTCGTCCTGTCAAGGGCATAATTGCAGGAAAGTTTAATCTGCCTTCCCGTAATTACGGTGTGCAGATTGTGACAGCGGGAGAAAGTGTAGTGGCAACTCTCGAAGGATCCGTTGTTTTTGCCGGATATGCAGATAATGGATATATGTTGCAACTTCAGCATAAAAACGGATTTATCTCTGTTTATAAAGGTGTTTCTATGGTCTTGAAGAAAACGGGAGATAAAGTCAGAACAGGAGAAGCTATCGGTATGGTAGGCAGCGGAAAGGACAGTTCTGAAAAGAAAACATTACAATTTGAGCTTTGGTATAAGGGTAACCCTATCAATCCCGAATTATATATATCATTCTAAAAAATAGATGAAACGTAAACTCGCTATATTAGGATCAACAGGATCAATAGGAACACAGGCATTAGATGTAGTCAGAGAACATCCCGATAAATTTGAGGTGTATGCTATCACTGCAAATAATAGTTTGGATTTGTTGGTAAAACAAGCCCGCGAATTTCAACCTGAGGTTGTTGTGATTGCTAATGAAGATAGATATCAGGCATTGAAAGATGCGTTGGCTGATCTGCCGATTAAGGTTTGGGCAGGGATGGATTCTATAGTTCAGGTCGTTCAAAGCGAACCTATAGATATTGTTCTGACTGCTATGGTTGGTTATGCAGGATTAGCACCGACAATCAGCGCAATAAAAGCTAAAAAGCTCATCGCATTGGCTAACAAAGAAACTCTGGTGGTTGCAGGTGAACTGATCACCGAACTGGCTTTAGAAAATAAGGTGCCTATATTGCCTGTCGATTCGGAACATTCAGCTATCTTTCAATGTTTAAATGGAGAAAATAGCCCGATTGAAAAAATACTGCTAACAGCGTCGGGAGGTCCTTTTCGAAAACTCAGTAAAAACGAGTTGGAAAAAGTAACTAAACATCAGGCTTTGAAGCATCCAAATTGGGATATGGGGGCTAAAATTACGATTGATTCGGCTACCTTGATGAACAAAGGCTTTGAAATGATCGAAGCCAAATGGTTATTTGGGCTTGTTCCCAGCCAAGTAGAGGTGGTTGTACACCCTCAGTCGATAATCCATTCGATGGTACAGTTTGAAGATTCTTCTATCATAGCTCAGATGGGATTACCCGATATGCGTTTGCCCATTCAGTATGCGTTTGCCTATCCGAATCGTTTGAAATCTAATTTCGAACGGCTGGATATATTCAAACTTGGTACTATGACATTCGAAGAGCCTGATATGGATCGTTTCCGAAATCTGGCTTTTGCTTTTGAAGCTGCTAATAAGGGTGGAAATATGCCATGTATATTGAATGCTGCGAATGAAATTGTAGTAGAGGCTTTCTTGAAAGAAAAAATAGGTTTTCTCGAGATGAGCGATATTATTGAGAAAACGATGCACAAGGCTTCATTCATTCAAAAGCCAACGTATGACGATTATGTATTGTCGAATACGGAAGCCCGGAAAGTGGCTGCCGCTTTTCTTAGCTAATAACTAAGCGTAAGGCACAAACAAATCATAAACCAAAAGTATATCATTAAATACTTTATTTTACTTAAAGAGATCGACGGTCTTAATTATTTATTATCTAAAACAGACTAATGGAAACATTTTTCATAAAAGCATTACAATTAATTCTAAGTTTATCAATATTGGTTATTGTCCATGAATTCGGACATTTCTTTTTTGCCCGGGTATTTAAAATAAAGGTCGAAAAGTTTTACCTCTTTTTTGATATAGGTTTTTCTTTATTCAAGTTTAAACCTAAAAATAGCGATACAGAATATGGTATCGGTTGGTTACCTCTGGGTGGGTATGTGAAGATTGCCGGAATGATCGATGAATCGATGGATAAAGAGCAAATGAAACAGCCCGAACAACCTTGGGAGTTTAGATCGAAACCGACATGGCAACGCCTTTTGGTAATGATTGGCGGTGTATTGTTCAATGTTATTTTGGCGATATTTATATATGCTATGATTCTTTTCACATGGGGAGATTCTTATATCTCTTTTAAAGATGTGGCTCATGGGATGGAGTTCAGTCAGGTTGCAAAAGATGCAGGTTTCCAAGATGGAGATAAAATCATAAGTGCAGATGGTAAAGAGTTGAAATACCATATGGATAAAACATTGGATATAAATACTCTGATGAAATTTGCAAATGCCAAGGAGATTATTATTGAACGTAACGGAAAGCTCGAAACAATAGCTATGGCTGATGATTTTGCCGATAAGATGATATCTTCTAAGAAGATGGCTTATGAGATGAAGATTCCTCCTGTTGTAGATAGTGTTATGGTTGGAAGTGCAGCTCAAAAAAGCGGTTTAATGAAAGGGGATAGTATTGTCTCTGTAAATGATAAATCGGTAGCATCTTTTTCAGGTATAAGAAAAAATATTAGTGAGAATCTTAATTCTGATGTAAAAATCAGTTATTATAGAGGAGATTCATTGTATCAGACAACAGCACGTGTAGATAGTTTAGGTGTTTTAGGTTTTACAGCGGTTCCTTTGACTTCTATTTGCGAGCTGAAACATGATAAAATTAGCTTTTTTGCATCATTTCCGGCAGGAGTAAATCTGGCAAAAGAAACATTGCAGGGATATATCGCACAATTCAGATTCGTATTTACAAAAGAGGGTTTATCTAACTTAAGCGGATTTGGAGGTATAGGCGGCATGTTTCCGGCTACATGGGATTGGCAGGCTTTTTGGTTTATGACAGCATTTTTATCTGTGATTCTTGCTGTGATGAATATTTTACCAATACCGATGTTGGATGGCGGACACGTCATGTTCCTACTTTATGAGATGATTACTCGTCGAAAACCAAATGAAAAGTTTCAGGAGTATGCTCAGATTGCAGGTATGGTATTCATTTTTGCTTTGCTTATTTATGCAAACGGAAACGATATCTTTAAGGCGATATTCAAATAAGGTCTCAGGCCTTTTATTCTTTTGGCAAGCAAAATAATTATAGTTAGTTATAATTTAAAACTATAACATTAAATATTTACATTACTTAAAAAGTAAATACGGATAATGAAGGTCACAGATTTAATTCAAAATAATGGAAAAACCGCTTTCTCGTTTGAAATATTACCCCCTTTGAAAGGTAATAGCATTCAGAAAGCGTACAATATAATAGATAAGCTTATTGAATTTGATCCTAAGTATATAAATATTACCACGCATCATAGCGAGAATATATACAAGGAGCTACCCGATGGTACGGTAACTAAAGTGAATGTGAGAAAACGCCCGGGTACTGTAGCTATTGCAGCTTCTATACAGAACAAATATAATATCACTGCTGTCCCTCACATGATCTGTAAAGGTTTCAGTAAGGAGGAAACAGAATATGCTTTGATCGATTTAAATTTCTTGGGAATTCATAACCTTCTCTTATTGAGAGGTGATGCTCATAAACTGGAATCGGATCAACTGGCAGGTAATATGAATCAATATGCTACAGACTTGCAAGTGCAAGTTAACCATTTCAACGAAGGTATAACCGCAGATGGTGGTAGCTTTGAGCGTTTTGAAACACCTTTTTCTTATGGAATGGCTTGTTATCCCGAAAAGCATGAAGAAGCTCCTAACTTAGAGTCGGATATCTATTATCTGAAAATGAAGCAGGCACAAGGTGCAGAATATTTTGTGACTCAAATGTTTTTTGATAACAGTAAATATTTTTCATTTGTAGAACGCTGTCGTGCCGAAGGTATTACTATACCGATCATTCCGGGAGTGAAACCGATTTATAAAATTAATCACCTGACTCTTTTGCCTAAAACATTCAGGTCTGATATTCCCGAAGAACTAGCTGCCGAATTGAGAAAATGTCACTCGGATGCAGAAGCTAAGGACGTTGGTGTAGAGTGGGGGATTAAGCAATGTAAAGAGTTGATTCAATATGGAGTACCCAGCATCCACTTTTATGCATTAATGGCTACCGAAAGTGTACGCCGTATAGCCAAAGAGGTATATTGACAGTTATTAATCAACGGTTGTTTTGTGGTGCCTTGTAACTAGTAACTACTTAACAGTTCTTAAAAAGAAGATAAAGAATAGTGTTTTTTAAAGATATAATAGGGCAGGAAGACGTAAAAGAACAATTGATAAGTTCGGTGAAAAAAGGTATTATACCTCACGCCCGACTCTTTTGCGGACCCGAAGGGATAGGTAAATTATCTCTTGCGATCTCTTATGCCCAATATCTGAACTGCCTTGACCCTCACGACGACGACTCTTGCGGAAAATGCAGTTCTTGTCTTAAATACAAGAAACTGGCACATCCCGATCTTCATTTTGTTTTTCCTGTAATAAAGAAGGATAAAAAAGAGGTTTGCGATGATTATATCAATGAGTGGAGGACTTTTGTCGGAGAGCATCATTATTTCAGTTTGAGTCAATGGCTGGCGCATGTCGGAGCTGAAAATGCTCAGGGTATGATTTATGCAAAAGAAAGCGAAGAGATTATACGTAAACTAAGCCTCAAAATCTATGAGGCAAAGTATAAAACGATGATTATCTGGCTACCTGAAAAGATGCATGAGGCTTGTGCCAATAAATTGTTGAAAATAATAGAGGAACCTTACGATAAAACAGTTTTCATATTAGTATCTAACACTCCTGATCAGATAATAACAACAATACAGTCTAGATGTCAGCGTGTCAACATACATAATATCACTGAAAGTGCTATTATGCAAGCTCTGGAGTCAGATTATAATATAACAGCAGAGGATGCTGCTTCGGTAGCTCATATTGCTAACGGAAGCTATCTGAAAGCTATCGAAACAATTAGTTTGGATGAAGAGCATAAGTTTTTCTTCAATCTTTTTGTGCAGATGATGCGGGCTTCTTATGCTCGTAGTATCAAAGATATCAAAACGATTGCTAATGAAATAGCAACGGTTGGAAGAGAAAGGCAAAAGAATTTTTTAGTATATTGTCAGCGAATGATACGGGAATACTTCGTAAGTAATCTCAGACATGCCGAAATGATATATCTGAATCAAGACGAGAGCCGTTTTGGAACTCGTTTTGCACCCTTTATCAACGAAAAAAATATAATAGATTTTACTGCTGAATTGGCGTTAGCCGAACGACATATTGAGCAGAATGTAAACGCAAAGATGGTTTTTTTCGACTTATGTCTGAAAATAACCATGCTTTTAAAAAGATAAGGTCGCAGACCTATTTATTGCTTTGGCAGGTATAAGTACAACTGATAGTTATAATTAGAGATGTTGCATTAAATACTTACTTTTGCTTATATAAACCCACAAAGTCGGAAAAGGGGCTTTGTTTTATTCAAAAAACATTATGGAATTCTATTTTAATCCCGATAAACCAAGCAAGCCGGTAAACGATTGCTTAGGTACTTGTAAAACACCTGTCGGTTGTACATGTGGAAAAAAGAAACAAACGGTTATTGTAAACGGTCTTAAGGTGAAAGCCTGTGGTTGCGGTAAAAATCCCGGGGGAGCCTGTGGAGGAGCTTTGAAAAAGGCTGAAGCAGAGGCTGCAGCGGCAACCGGCTCTTCAGGTGAGCCTTCTTCTGCTCCTGTTGTATCATCAGGTGGCAGTTGTTGTTCATCAGGAGGTGGCGGATGCTCGTCAGGCGGTTGTTCTTCGGGTGGCGGATGTTGCGGTAGTAGTAAAGGAACTCATAAACTGGAGGTTTTTGATTGGCTTTACGACATGCCCGAGTCGCAACTCGAGACTCAAATGGTAGAGGTTCAATTTAAAAATACACGTAAAGGTTATTATTTGAATAGTAATAATCTTGATTTGTATAAAGGTGATGTTGTAGCTGTAGAGGCCACTCCCGGACATGATATTGGCGAAGTTACTTTGACCGGAAAACTTGTTCTTCTACAAATGAAGAAGAGTAATTATAGAGGACAACAAGGTGAACAGAAACGAATCTACCGGATTGCTAAGCCTTTGGATATTGAAAAATACAATGAGGCAAAAGCATTAGAGCATAAAACTATGCTTAGAGCACGTGAGCTAGCCGAAAGTCTGAGCCTGAACATGAAGATCAGCGACGTAGAATACCAAGGTGATGGAAACAAAGCTATATTCTATTATATTGCAGATGAGCGTGTCGATTTTCGTCAATTAATCAAGGTTTATGCGGAACAATTCCGAGTGAAAATTGAGATGAAGCAAATCGGAGCTCGTCAGGAAGCTGGAAGAGTAGGAGGGATCGGTCCTTGTGGTAGAGAATTATGCTGTTCAAGCTCTATGTCTAACTTCGTTTCGGTATCAACATCAGCTGCTCGTTTTCAGGATATATCTTTAAATCCTCAAAAGCTTGCAGGACAATGTGGTAAATTGAAATGTTGCCTTAATTATGAAGTTGATACTTACGTGGAAGCTCAGAAAAAACTTCCTTCCCGTGAGATTGTACTGGATACGAAAGACGGGGCATTCTTCCACTTTAAGACAGATATACTTTCGGGTATGATGACTTATTCTACCGATAAACATTTTGCCGCCAACTTAGTAACGGTTAATAAAGACCGTGTATATGAGGTGATAAAGATGAATAGAAACGGAAATAAACCTGTGAGAATAGACATCGAGAATGTTGAAGTTCAGGAGAAAGCCGGAGCCATGGATATATTGGAGGATAATATAAATCGTTTTGATGGTAATGCCAATAACAAAAACAGGAAGAAGAAAGTTGTAAAAGGTGGCGGACGTCCTCAGGCAGAAACTGCTCAAGCAACAGAACGAGAGCCTAAAGATGTGGCGGTTGTTAATCCTGATAACAGAGAGTCTACCCCTAATCAACAGCGAAACAAGAGTCGAAATAATAATAACAGATTTAAAAATCGACCTCGTAATAATGAAAATCGGAATAACAACCGAAATGACAATTCGCCTCAGAATGAAGTATAAATTTATATACATACTAAGTATATTAATAATAGGATTTGTATGTCTCTCGTGTGAAAAACGAGAGACATATTATCGTTTTAGCGAACTGAAGGATGCTAGTTGGAGTAGATTGGATACACTCTATTTTGATATAGATTCAACGTCTGTTATTCTTAATACTCCTTACGATGTCACGATAGAATTGGTAAACAATTCAGACTATCCCTATCAGAATATCTGGTTATATGCTTTAGATAATTTTGAGGATAGTGTCTTTATACTGGAGGAAAAACAGTATGAATTGGCTGATAAACTAGGTAAATGGCATGGCTCAGGTTTTGGGTCTTTGTACCAATTGCCTCTGTTGTATAAAAAAGACGTGATTTTTCCTGAGAAACGTAATTATCAGTTGAAGATTGTACATGGAATGCGTGATGAGCCTTTATTTGGTATTGATAAAATAGGTGTTAAAATTGAAAGTGCTCAACGTTGATTATTGCTTAAGTAACGGAAAAGATTTAATCTCGTATTTCAGATTTATAACTATCTTTTGCTGTTGTGTTTATCAAAGCAATAAATAGTTCTGTAACCTTATACCTTATTCGTTATTATTTTGATAAGACCTTCAACCCAATATTGCTCAAAGTTTAAACACGGAACAAAGGTAAATTCTTCGCCTCCTGCCTTCATGAAATTATCTCTGGCAACAATGCCTATATCGTAAAGAGTCTCTAAATTATCAGCCGGAAATCCCGGAGTAATAGCTATGACCCTTTTACTGCCATCAATAGGTAGTTGTTGCATGGTCTCATTCAAATCAGGTTTCAGCCATTTACGCCCGATTGCCGAAGAATAGACAATTCTATTCTTTTTAGGGTCAATATCTAATTCTTTACTGACTAACCTTACAGTCTCTTTGATCTGATATACATAATCAAAGTCCTTCCCTTTTTTCCAACCTATTTCTACATGTGTCAATGGTAGGCTGTGAAAGCTAAAAACCAATCTGTCATACCCTTTTGCTATATGAGGTCTCAGGCTTTCTGCCAGAGCATGTATATAGTTGGGGTCATCATAATATGGCTCTACTATTTTCAACCTAAAAGAATATGGTTTTTTATAGAATTGATTTCCAATAGCTTCCACCACTGTTTTGTAAGATGACTGTGCGTATTGTGGAAAAAGAGGAACAACCACTACTTCGTGTAAAGTGGCGCATTTAGCTTTGAGTTTACTTAATGCTTCGGGAATAGATGGTAAGCCGTAGCGCATAGCAATTTCTACCGGCATGTTGGTAGCTTCCTCTATTTTTGTAGCCAATTGCTGTGTATTATATAACAGGGGAGATTGGGTATGTTTGTCATCCCAAATAAGAGAATAATGTGAGGCGGAATTAGAGGCTCTTAACGGTGCTATAATTTTAGTTGCCAGTGTTGTCCTGAGCCAATCCGGTACTGTCATTACCAATGGGTCGGATAACATAGCCCCAATAAAGAATTTTACATCTTCTCTGCTTTTGGTTTTGGGACTTCCTGTATTGATGATAAGAATGCCTCTCATTTGATCTTATTGCAATTAAATATATGTTTAAAAGGAATAAGTATAAAAATACAACAAATTATTGATTATTGCCATTCCCCATACTTTCATTTTTATAGAATGAACTCAAAGACTAGAATTAAGTCTGTTTTCGATGTAATTCTTATTGTATAAATGGAGGGTTTTATATAATTGGCTTTATCTATATTATCTGATTGTTATTCGATATTAGAATAGATCTCTAATGTATTCTATTTTGATAGACTATCTTAGGGTTTCAGAATATTTTATATTATTGTGTCTGTATATGTAGTTTTATATTAGATGATTGTGTATTCTATTCGTGCGGGATACTTCTTTTTCTTATTGAGTTTTCTCGTTTTTATTTTACTTTAAATACAGTTATTTGCTCTTTTGAGATTTTCTCTTTTAGAGATTGTTTATAAAGCTAAATAAGTATTAAATAGGAGTAGTTCTATCTTTATATATCATAAAATAATAGGGATAGAGTTTGTTACTCTATCCCTATTATTTATGGATTCTCAAAGCTCTGATTATATCCGTTTATACATAAGTTTCCAATAGTTGAACATAACTATCAGGAGTTATTGTAATACTTTTTGTATTAGCAGCAGGTACTAATAAAGTCTCGCCTTGTTTCAGTTCTATAGCATTGTTATTCGAATCTTTGATCTCGCAACTACCATCCATGCAGATATAGATAACGAAAGAATCTTTATCAATATGGTTTTGCTTGCAAGGCTTATCTAATTCTAATAAGTTTGTAGTGAAATATTGACACGATTCCAATTGCACAGTATCATTGGGCTTGTGTGAATAATCTATTTGGTAGTTATCATACAATTTAAAATCAATTGCATCCTTAGCTAACTCAGTGTGTAACTCTCTGCCATTGCCATTTGCATCTTTGCGGTTGTAGTCGTAGATACGATAAGTAATATTAGAAGTTTGTTGAATCTCTGCAATGAATGTACCTGCTCCGATAGCGTGTACACGTCCTGCGGGAAGGAAGAAAGAATCCCCTTTTTTTACATCGTGCTTAGCTAAGTAGTCAACGAAAGTATTGTCTTCAATACTTTTTACATATTCGTCCGGGCTAAGAGGTTTTGCAAATCCTGAATAAAGGAAAGCTCCCGGTGCTGCATTAATAACATACCACATCTCGGTCTTACCGAATGAATTATGTCTCTTCATTCCTAATTCGTCATCAGGATGTACTTGTATAGATAGATTATCTCTGGCATCAATAAATTTGATTAAAAGAGGAAATGTTGCTCCGAATTTCTCGAATACATGCTTTCCGACGAGGCTTTCTTTGTATTGGGCAATCAGGTTTTGCAGGTTAAGACCTCTAAGATCTCCGTTATCAACAACAGAGATATTGTTTTCAACGCCCGATATTTCCCAACTTTCACCTATTCCGTCTTGCTGGGGTGATATACCTTTAAATTTACAAATATCAGACCCTCCCCAAATGATCGGCTTTAGTATAGGACTGAATTTCAGTGGATATAAATTCATGATTGTTATATAAATTTGATTAATAAGCAATGTGAAATATTGTTTTTTAGTAAAAGAAAGTATTTAATGTCCTATCTCAAAGCCATAACTCACAGTCTTTGTTATATTTGGTTAGACAACAAATAGGTCTGCGACTTGACATTTTATAATTATAACAGTCTTTATTTTCTTGTACCTGCTAAAGCAATAAAAAGGTTTGCGACCTTATGATTCCATTTTTACTTTGATAACAATCTTAATAACCGAGCCTTCACCGATGCATGGAGCATGTCCATCCTGCGGAAAAAAGATAACAAAGTTACCCGGCATCAAATCAAATTTAACAGTAGGCTTATCCTCAAAGAATTGAATGTCTTTGGTAGTGTCAAAAGGAGCAGCCTCTTTTTTCAAACTTGCTCTTTCAATCCATCCAAAGCCTTCAGTCTTAGAAACGGGTATCTGGATATCCAAATAATTATTATGCACCTCTAATCTTGCCTGTTCCGGAGTTTTCAGATTGCTTTCGCTGATGATTGCAAATATGTTCTTTCCGTCAATTTCAACTTTCCCCAGTTCAAGGTTTTTCATATCCAAAGATTTGATAAACTCAATCGCTTTAGTGAAAAAAGGATTCAGGCTTTCATAGTTTGAAATTTTTTCAATACTGTCTATTATCATGATGTTTTTTATTTAAGATTATACACAAAAGTAACAATTTATTGCAAGAATGGAATACGAATAGGTATAGTAAAGTATTTATTGTTGTTCTAATGAACTCCGTTAAACATTCTTTAGGATATTTATTCAAAAAGGGAACGGCTGTTTTTTACATTTTTTTGATAGAGATAATTTATTAAGAGAGTAAACTATTTTATTTTCGTTTATCTTTGTCATCAAAGAATGAGTTTTTATGCAAAAAGATATAGATTTAAGAGTAAGCCCCGATCAAGCCGCAGATATTAATCTCGTTAAAGGTATTGCAGCCGACCAAACCAATACCAAAATGATAGAGATTACAGATGTACGCATAATGAAGCGTTCGATCGATGCCCGTCAGCGCAATATTTTCATTAATCTGAGAGTTCGCTTGTATATAGGAGAATCTCAGCCTGATGTGTTTTTCGAAAAAACGGATTATCCCGATGTCAGTAAGTCTGCTCAGGCGATAGTAGTTGGAGCAGGTCCCGGTGGATTATTTGCAGCTCTGCGATTGATTGAATTGGGAATTCGCCCTATTGTGGTGGAAAGGGGTAAATCGGTAAGAGAACGTAAAAAAGACCTGGCTACCATTAATAGAGAACATATTGTTAATGGTGACTCTAATTATTGTTTTGGAGAAGGTGGTGCAGGAGCTTATTCGGATGGGAAATTATATACCCGAAGTAAAAAACGTGGAAATGCAGATAAAATATTGAATGTATTTTGCCAGCATGGAGCAACTACCGATATTCTGATTGATGCGCATCCGCACATCGGTACTGATAAATTACCTGCAATTATTCAAAAAATGCGTGAGCAAATAATTTCAGCAGGTGGAGAAGTACATTTCGAAACCCGTATGGATGAGCTAATCATCGAGGATAATGAGGTAAAAGGTATTAAGACAAATACAGGTAAGATATTTGAAGGGTATGTAATATTGGCAACAGGTCACTCGGCAAGAGATGTGTATTACATGCTTCATGATAAAAAGGTAAAGATAGAAGCCAAAGGTTTGGCAGTAGGTGTCCGTGTGGAACATCCTGTGCATTTGATTGACCAGATACAATATCATAATCCCGAGGGGAGAGGTGAATATCTCCCTACCGCAGAGTATAGTTTTGCGGTTCAATCAGGTGACAGAGGAGTATATTCTTTCTGCATGTGTCCGGGAGGGATTGTTGTGGCTTCTGCTAGTGGCGATCGTCAGTTAGTGGTAAATGGCATGTCACCTTCTAATCGGGGATCAAAATGGTCAAATTCGGGAATCGTAGTAGAAATACACCCCGGAGATTTTCCCGAATACCAACAATATGGCGAATTAGAGCTTCTTAAATTTCAAGAAGATTTAGAAGAAAAAGCATGGATTGCAGGTGGTAAAACTCAGGTTGCACCGGCACAGCTTATGGTCGATTTTGTGAATAATGTAACAAGTATAGAATTACCTAAGACATCATATGCTCCGGGCATTGTATCCTCTAACCTGCATGAATGGTTACCTCCATTTATTTCGAAACGCTTACAGGACGGACTTCAAAAAGTAGGAGCAAGTTATAAAGGATACCTGACCAATGAGGCTGTTTTGTTAGCTGTTGAAAGTCGTACCTCGTCTCCTATTCGTG
This sequence comes from Indolivaga alginatilytica, assembly GCF_003201355.1. GTDB lineage: Bacteria > Bacteroidota > Bacteroidia > Bacteroidales > Dysgonomonadaceae > Dysgonomonas_A > Dysgonomonas_A alginatilytica. Next base: position 17,057 of record NZ_QICL01000013.1, on the reverse strand, counting down.
TTTTACGTGATCGAGAAACTATGCAGCATGTCGAAATAAAAGGTCTTTATCCTTGTGGCGAAGGTGCAGGCTATGCAGGCGGAATAGTTTCTGCCGGAATGGATGGCGAGCGTTGTGCCGAAGCTTTGGCAAATGTTTTGAAGGGCTAATTGCTAATTAATATGATATTTTGTAAGGGGTGAATAATTATTCGCCCTTTACTTTTTTAGCTTAATACCTGTTCTTCCACAATTTGCGCAGGTGTTCTAATATCTTCGATTCCGAAGGGTTTGCCTGCGGTTCCCAGAATTGAACATTTTTTATTTCCTTAGGCAGATAATCTTGTTGAATAAAGTTGTCTTTGAAGTTATGAGCATATTGATAATCTTTTCCATAATCTAACTCCTTCATCAATTTAGTAGGAGCATTGCGCAAATGTAATGGCACAGGTAAATTTCCCGATTCTTCTACTAGTGCTAAAGCCTTGTCAATAGATAAATAAGCTGAATTACTTTTGGGTGAAGTGGCAAGATATACAGTTGTTTCTGCCAAAATAATACGACCTTCCGGCCAACCTATTTTTTGAAGGGCATCGAAGCAGGCATTTGCCAACAGCAAAGCATTCGGATTTGCCAGACCCACATCTTCCGCAGCAGAAATAACCAATCGGCGTGCTATGAATTTAGGATCTTCACCTCCTGCAACCATGCGAGCCAGCCAATATATGGCAGCATCGGGATCGCTTCCCCGAATAGATTTAATGAAAGCTGATATTATATCATAATGCATCTCACCGCCTTTGTCGTAGGCAGCAGGGTTTTCCTGTAAACGTTCGGTAACAATCTTATCAGTAATAATGGTATCGCCTTCGTCTGCCGATATTACCAGATCGAGTATGTTTAATAGCTTTCGGGCATCCCCTCCCGAATATTTAAGGAGTGCATCCGTTTCTTGTATATCAATATTTTTCTCTTTAAGGATAAGGTCTTCCGTAACTGCTCTTTGGATCAGTTCAAGAAGGTCGGCTTTATCCAAAGATTTGAGTACATAAACCTGACAGCGTGATAGAAGCGGACGAATAACTTCAAAAGACGGGTTTTCGGTAGTTGCCCCTATCAAAGTAATTACGCCTGTTTCAACAGCCCCAAGAAGTGAATCTTGTTGCGATTTGCTGAAACGATGGATCTCATCAATAAAAAGAATGGGACTTTTAGTAGTATTGAAGAAAGTATTCTTCTTCGCTGTATCGATCACTTCACGCACATCCTTCACTCCCGAATTAATAGCACTCAGAGTATAAAAAGGAGTATCAAGTGTATTGGCTATTATTTGAGCCAGAGTTGTTTTACCTACACCCGGAGGCCCCCACAATAGAAATGAGGGAACACGCCCCGATTCGATCATCCGGCGCAATACGGCTCCTTCGCCGACCAAATGTTTCTGACCGATGTATTCGTCCAATGATCTGGGACGCAAACGTTCTGCTAAAGGCTGACTCATATTTTTCAGTTTACTTGTAAACTCGTTTACTCTTATATTTGTTGAAGCACTTCCTGTAACTGCTCGTTAAAGTGCGTATTACCGTTTCGTTTATCAAATTGTTGTGCTAAGTTAAGTGCAATATCGTAATAGTGATTGTATAAATCGTCCAAATCATAGCTGTTATCTTCTCTATAATAAGGCTGATTACTACTTATAGCCTCTATAAGGCGAGTGCCTCCACCTTTAAATAAAGCAAGTGTTGAAGTTGCAAAGTCAAAACGAATTGCATCTTCCGCTCCAATTTCCCATTTTACATACTTTTCGAAATATGCCCATGCTTTTTCCTTTTCAAATTTAGACATATAGTACATCATCAAAGTTACTTCGTATAACTGAAAAGGGTAATTTGCTAATTCCGAAAATTCTTTATCCGCTTCAGCGAAATATTCAGCTGCTCTCGGATCATTCATTTTACCACCGAAGTAGTAAATAAGTCCACTATAAACAGGTATCGGGTTCATTTGATGAACAGACCGCTGTGCCATAAATTCTTGAATATGAGAAATCGCCTTGTCGAAATCACCTTCAAACATTTCAACATATATTGTTGTGATAAGGTCGTTACTCAATGAAGTCATACTGTCTTCAGGTGCTTTATCTCTTAAATCGAGATATTTGCGGGCGTCTTCTTTGCTTCCCAGAAATAGTGACCAGTTGGACATTATATTGTAGTATTCGCGACTGCTCATCCCACAATCAACAGACCTTTTTCTGAAATCTTCAAGAATGGCTTCTATTTGTACTCGCGATACATTCAGGTTATTGTATGATACTGCCGCCATCCATTTGTACTCATTCAGAATTTCCTCTTCTGAATATAGTTCGGGATCAGAATCATAAGCATTCAATATCCATGCAAATGCAGGGAAACTCTCACGCGAATGTGCAGTAAACTGTTCGTTACGAATTAAATCCATCCTGAGATCATATCCCCAATCCATATCATTATTAGCATCAGCAATATGAATTGCCTGCTTTAATAACATGATTCGGTCATCGGGATTTTTGATATTCTCGGTGTCTAAAAGTATTTTTTGTATCTCAAGATTATAATTCATTCTATTTATAATAAGTATTTCAATGTCTGTTTTTGTTGTAGGGGAGAACCTATGTGTTCGCCCTTATCTCTAGGGCAGACACATAGGTCTGCCCCTACAAGAGGAATGAAATTATATTGATATAGTTTCTTCTAATGCTTTGGAGAATGAATTTGTTCCGTTACGGGCGTCGAATTGTTGAGCCAGATTCTTTGCTTTCTGATAATAGTAATCGTATAACTCAGAGATATTATAATTACCATCGGCTTTGTAATAAGGTAATTTTTCACTCATTGTCAATTGTTTTTCGCCATCTTCTTTCAATAGAGACAGAATGTTTTTCGAGAAGTCGAAACTGATTGAATCTTCTGCCCCGATTTCCCAATCCGCATATTTCTGGAAGTATTCCCAACCTCTGTTTCTGTCGAATTTATTCAGATAGTAAATCAGATCGGATATATTCGAAATGAGCGAAGTGTCGTTTTCTTCAGCCTCTGCAATTTCTTCTTCAGCTTTAGCGAAAAATTCTTCAGCTCTGGGATTATCTGCTTTAGAGAGATAATAAGTCAGATTACAAAAAGTGGCAAGAGGCATAACTCCGCAAGTCAGCTTCTTTGTAATTAAGTCGTTTGCTGTAGTAATAGCTTTCTCAAGCTGACCTTCTATAAGCTCAATTTCAACTTTTGTATCTAATTCACAGGCAGGGCAATGAGACATTCTGTCGCGTGGAGTATTATCACGTAGTTCCAGGTATTTATTGGCTTCCTGCATGTCGCCAATGAATAGATTCCAATAAATCATTACGCTATAATATCCGCGAGGTGTATATCCGTTACGTTCCATCCTTGCTTTTAAGTCAGCCATAATAGACTCTACCTGCTCGCGTGAAATATTCACATTACGCCTTGCAGCTGCTGCCATCCATTTGTATTCCCAAAGAAAATCATCCTCATTGAATAGTTCGGGGTTAGCATCGTATGTACTAAGTATCCAAGTAAACGCAGGAAAGCTTTCGGTACAATGAGAGGTGTCTTTTTCTTGAGAAATAAGATCGAGACGCAAATCAAAACCCCAGTCCAGATCGTTATTTGCATCTGCAATCTGTATGGCTTGCTTTAACAGGTTTATTTTATCTTCCGGATGCGACAATGTATCCAGTTTCAGTAATATCTTTTGTATTTCCAGATTATGATTCATCTATTAGCTTATTTAGTGTTTGGGTAATAACAAAGGTAAAATAAATCTGAGGATATTCAATAAATTATAGTATCTCGATATTTGATAAGTTCGCAGAACTATTTATTGCTTTGGCTGGGCAAAACAGCGATAGGTTGTTATGCCTTTAAAATGTATCATTAAATATTTTCTTTTACTTATATTAGAGATGGTAAACTGTAGATAAAATTAGTAATAGCCTGAAATTATTTACTGTGTTTATTTCGTGTATATAATCTATCTAATTAGTACCTTTGCCAAGGTAAGTAATAGTAAGTATTTAATGCAACATTATCTGGTTATAGCTATCAGCTGCATTTATACTTGCCAAAGTAATAAGAAGGTCTGCGACCTTAAAATGTAACGATACTAATTAAATGCTATCAAAAATTACTGACGAATTTGATCTTCATATCGAAGAAGCTGCAATCAGATTGAGCGAGGTTATCAGAAAAACTCCACTGGAATTAAATCTATCATTGTCCCGAACTTTCGACTCGAATATATATTTGAAGCGTGAGGATTTGCAAGTGGTACGTTCTTATAAATTAAGAGGTGCCTATAATATGATGAGCTGTCTGGATGCCGAGCTTCTGAAAAAAGGGGTAGTGTGTGCCAGCGCAGGTAATCATGCACAAGGGGTTGCTTATAGTTGCAATCAGATGGGTGTCAGAGGTGTTATCTTTATGCCGAAAATTACTCCTAAGCAGAAAATCGAGCAAACCCGAATGTTTGGTAATGGTAATATCGAAATCATTTTAGTCGGAGATACATTTGATGATTGTGCCAATGCTGCCAAGATATATACTATAGAGCATAATATGACTTTCATACCTCCTTTCGATCATCCTCAGGTGATAGAGGGGCAAGGTACAATAGGTCTCGAAGTCTTGAAAGAAATACCGGAAGGAACTATCGATTATCTCTTTATTCCGATTGGAGGAGGAGGTCTTTGCGCCGGAGTAGGTGCATATATAAAAGACCACTCGCCTAATACCAAGATAATAGGTGTAGAGCCTGCCGGAGCACCGTGTATGAAAGCTGCTTTCGAAGCAAAGCATCCTGTGACATTAGCTCATATCAATAAGTTTGTAGATGGTGCGGCTGTACAGCGTGCCGGAGATATTACTTATCCTATTTGCAATAAGGTGATCGACGATATTTGTCTGGTTCAGGAAGGCGAAGTATGTACTACTATTCTTAAGCTATATAATAAGGATGCAATTGTTGTAGAACCTGCAGGAGCGTTGGCTATTACTGCCCTGAATCATTATGCTGACGAGATAAAAGGTAAGAATGTGGTTTGTATTGTTAGCGGAAGCAACAACGATATTAACCGTATGCAGGAGATTAAGGAGCGTTCTTTGATTTTCGAAGGCTTGAAGCATTATTTTATTATACGCCTTCCGCAACGTCCGAATGCCTTTAAAGACTTTCTGAATGAAGTCTTAGGTGAGCATGACGATATTGTTCGTTTCGAATATATGAAAAAGAACGATCGCGAAAATGGCCCTGCATTAATAGGAATCGAAGTGGATTCGGTGGGAGAATATGATAATTTGATTGTCCGGATGCAAAATTATGGGCTCGATTTTACACTGCTCGATCCGAATAGCGACTTAGGAAAATACATTGTATAACTAAAGTTATTTATCTATATATGTAAGGATATAGTAAGGTTTTAACCCGATGACAATAACGGGTGAAATTTTTCTCTCCTCTACATACGCTCTTAGAAAAAGTTCTTAAAAGTAACACAAATAAGAGAAAATAAAATGCGTATGAAAAAGTGTTACTTTTGTTACTTTTGTCACCTTTTAGATTGTTGTTATTTGATTATTAGTGGTTTAGTGAAATCGAAAAAGTAACACTTTTTACTCATTTATCGTTACTTTTATCACCTTAAATGTTTACTTTTTGTAACTTTTGTCACTCTGTTGAGTAGGTGTTTCCATTACTGATTGGCATAATTAAGTAACTTCAACTATTTAATGATGCATTTAATAAACATAACAGCAATAGCTTGTTATAATCAGAAAGTATATCATTAAATACTTTCATTTACTTAATTTATTTTATCATGAAACAAATTTTTATCTGTGCAGTATTATTTATTACTGCATTTGCCGTGAATGCACAAAGTTTCAATGTCGGAACGTATAATGTTCGGAACGATAATTCATCGGATGTAGGTAATATGTGGCAAGATCGTTCTCCGTATATTGCTAAATTAGTACAGTATCACGATTTTGATTTCTTCGGAACTCAGGAGGCTTTACCACATCAGTTGGAAGAAATGAAAGCAGCGTTACCCGGCTATGACTATTACGGTGAGGGTAGAGATGGAAATAATCAAGGAGAGCATTCGGCTATATTCTATAAAACAGCTAAATATAAATTATTGAACAAGGGTGATTTCTGGTTATCGGCAACTCCCGATGTTCCTTCCAAAAGTTGGGACGCACCTTGTTGTAACCGTATTTGTACTTGGGTTGAATTGCAGGATATAGAATCGGGTAAGACATTCTTCGCATTCAGTGCACATTACGATTATGAGAAAGATTATGCACGTAACGAGAGTAGTAAGCTGGTATTGGCTAAGATCAAAGAAATAGCAGGTGATAATTCTGTGATGTTTATGGGTGATCTTAATGGCGGATTGAATAGCTCGTGGGCTCGACTCATTAATGAATCTAAAGTGTTGAGAAATACCTATTATGATGTTGAAAAACCATATGCAAACAATTCATCATATAACGCATGGGGTAAGCCTCTTGGTCAGTTGGATGATTTGGACAGAAGCATTATAAGCAATAACGAAATATTGGATCATATCTATTTCAGTAAGCATTTTAAAACAAACAGATGGGGTATGTTGACCGATACTTATAACATCGGTAAATTTCCATCGGATCACTTTCCTGTTTTGGTAAATGCGGAGTGGGTAAAGTGAGGCGGTTAAATGGAAGAGCTGAATACTAAATAAAAAAGAATTTCTCAAATGAAATAATAAGGAGGTAATAAAAACGCCTCCTTTTGTTATTATAAATTATTATAAACAATTCTGTCTGTATCCCGTTAAATAAGAAGATTTAATACCTTTAGAAAAATATCATAATTCTGGTTATGGAAAGGAATAAAATAAGAGAGCGATTAACATTAAAACCTTTTGGATTAGAATATATAGACCAGTTTAATGAATTATTACGGTATGTATTTCAGGTAACCAATAGCGACATTCAGCAAAGCGGGTATGAGGACGGTGAAATTGTAAAGTCCAAGCGCCCGATACTGAAAAATGCAGAGGTGATCGGTTGGTTCAACGAAGACCAGCTGATTTCCCAATTATGTATTTATCCTTGTCAGGTAAATATTCATGGCAAAATATTCTCAATGGGAGGAGTAACAGGTGTAGGTACCTATCCTGAATATGCTAATCTGGGTTTGATGAACGATTTAATAAAATCGGGATTACAAATAATGAAGGATAAGGGGCAATGGATATCTTATCTTTATCCTTATTCAATACCCTATTATCGCCGTAAGGGATGGGAGATAATGTCAGACCATTTGACTTTCACAATAAAAGATAGCCAGATACCCAAAAATGTCGGAGTAAAAGGTTTTGCGGAAAGACTTCCCGTTACCGATAAGGATGTGATTGCCGTTTATGATAAATTTGCAAGAAACAACCATGGGGCTTTAATTCGTGGTAAACAAGAATGGGAAGAGTATTGGAGATGGGAAAACGAAGATGAACGGACGGCCGCTGTTTATTATGATAAAGACGATGTTCCTCAGGGATATATTTTATACTGGATCGAAGAAGATATATTTCATATCAAAGATATTATTTACCTAAATCAAGAGGCTAGGGTAGGTCTTTGGAATTTCGTCTATGCTCATTATTCGATGGTGGATGAGGTACAGGGCAATATTTACAAGAATGATCCTCTTCATTTCCTTTTGGATGACGGACAGATCAAAGAGACCATAGAGCCTTATTATATGGCTAGGATAGTTGATGTAACTGAGTTCTTGAATAATTTTCCGTTTAAAGAATCAGATATATTCAAGCCTTTTCATTTCGTAGTTTCTGACTCTATTGCCGAATGGAATAATGGAGTATTCGGTCTTGTGAAAAATGACGAAGGAAAGCTCTGTTCTACAAATGAAACGGTAGGTAAGGCAGTCTATTTAGATATTCAGACATTAACGACTATGCTTATGTCTTATCGTAGCCCTTCGTATTTGAATAAGATTGAACGTATTAAAGCTGAAAGTGATACTCTGGAAATACTCGAACAAATAATACCCGATAATCAGCCCTATTTTTCTGATTATTTCTAACCTATATAAAATAAGCGAAGCGAAGCTTTGTCTAACACAGAGCTTCGCTTATTTTATATTATATAATGTTTTGAAGGTATAACAAAAAGGTCTGTGACCTTCTTAATATGCTCTTGCAAATACTACTCGTTGAGTAGAAGGGTTACCTGTAACCATACATTTACCCGGAGTTTTATCTCCCTCTAAAGGTATACAACGGATGGTTGCTTTGGTTTCATTTTTGATTTTCTCCTCAGTCTCAGGAGTTCCGTCCCAATGAGCCATCAAGAATCCACCTTCTTCTATCTTCTCTTTAAATTCATCGTATGAGTCTACGTTGATTGTGCTGGCTGTTCTGAAATCAAGGGCTTTCTTATAGATGTTCTCTTGGATATCATTCAAGAGATTCTTGATGTACACATCCAGATTGTCACATGATACAGTTTCTTTAGTCAAAGTATCACGGCGTGCTACCTCGATTGTATTATTCTCAAGATCACGACCACCCATTGCTAAACGGATTGGCACTCCTTTAAGTTCATATTCCGAGAATTTCCATCCCGGTTTTTTATTGTCCGAGTTATCATACTTGACACTGATACCCAAATTCTTTAAAGCAGAAACAATTCCTGCTACCTTCTCATTGATTTGAGCAAGTTGCTCTTCGCTACGATAAATCGGCACGATTACCACTTGGAAAGGTGCTAACTTTGGAGGAAGTACCAGACCATTATCATCTGAGTGAGCCATTATAAGTGCACCGATCAAGCGAGTCGAAACACCCCATGAGGTTGCCCAAACGTAATCTTGTTTACCTTCTTTATCTGTGAATTTCACATCAAATGCTTTAGCAAAATTCTGTCCCAAGAAGTGAGATGTACCCGATTGAAGGGCTTTTCCATCTTGCATCAAAGCTTCAATGGTATAAGTGTCAATAGCTCCTGCAAAACGTTCCGATGCCGATTTTACCCCTCTTACTACAGGCATTGCCATATATTTTTCGGCAAATTCGCCATATACTTCAAGCATCTTTTGAGACTCTTCCTCTGCTTCAGCTTTTGTCGCATGAGCAGTGTGCCCTTCTTGCCAAAGAAACTCGGCAGTACGAAGAAATAAGCGTGTACGCATTTCCCAACGAACCACATTAGCCCATTGATTCACCAATATAGGCAGGTCGCGGTATGATTGAATCCAATTGCGGTATGTATTCCAGATAATAGTTTCTGATGTGGGACGGATGATAAGTTCTTCTTCCAGTTTCGCTTCCGGATCCACTATTACACCTTTCCCGTCAGGATCGTTCTTTAAACGATAGTGAGTTACAACAGCACATTCTTTGGCAAAGCCTTCAACGTGATCGGCTTCTTTGCTTAAGAACGATTTGGGGATGAAAAGCGGGAAATATGCATTTACGTGACCTGTTTCTTTGAACATATCATCCAACTGACGTTGAATTTTTTCCCAAATTGCATATCCGTATGGTTTAATAACCATACATCCACGTACAGCAGAGTTTTCTGCTAAATCTGCTTTTAGTACCAAATCAAGATACCATTGACTGTAATCCTGACTTCTAGGAGTCAATTCTTTAAGCTCTTTTGCCATGTGTTATTATAACTTTTCTTGAGTAATTTGAATGTTTATTGCCGAGTCTCATAGCTGTAACTGTCTTTGGTTACTGTCCTGATCCAAGCAATAGAAAGGTCTGTAACCTTAAGTATTTGCAAAGTTAGCAAAAAAGACAATTGTATTATAGAAAAAGATTCATTTTACAAGTCAATAACTGACTCTATCAAATACAAAAAAAGCAGTAAGATAAAATCCTACTGCTTTTTCTATTATATAAACCCTATCTACTTATGTGAGTATAGGATATAAATTTATCTTAGTTGATAAATGCAAGTACTTGATTCTTTTGAACCTTAGCACCTTGTTTAGTTTCGATCTGAACAATCTTACCCGATTTCAAAGCTTTCACTTCTTCGATACCATAATATGCTTGAATGAAAGCGATAATATCACCTTCTTTAACCGGCGTTCCTACGACAGGAGCAGTAGACTCGTCAGCTAAATCAATCTGCCAGATTACTTGTCCTGAAACAGGAGCTTGTAATGGTTGAGCATCAGGATATTTTTCTGTTACCTTTTCTATATCAAAGTTAGGTATCTCAACTATAGGACGAGTAACAATAATCGGAGCTCCGGCTGCTGCTTTTGCTTTTTCCAGATCAGCGTTGAAACGTTCTTTAGCTAAGCCCGACTTGTAATCGCGGTACTGACGATCGTGCATCGCCAATTCGAATAATTCCTCATCGTCTTGACCATAATCCCAACCGTTCTCATCCATCTCTTTGCGATAAGTATCAAGAGCATCCGGATATTCTTCCTGAGGATTTCCTGTATAGAATTCAAGATTTTTAGATTTAGCCAGTTCGATAATCTCATCATCCAGTTTACCCGGCAATGTACCTGTTCTGCCCAGAATCATATTCCAGCTATCTTTGTCGATATTAGAAAAACGAGCTTGTCCTTGTGCCATCGAGAAGATGTTCATAAGAGCAATGTTCTTCACATATTGGCTGAAAGGAGTTACTAAGGGAGGATAACCTAATTTAGGCCATATATAAGCAACTTCGTCGAATAGTTGAACCACAAGGTCATTCAATGTAACTTCTGCCTTACCATTGTTGCGAAGTGCCATATTGATAGCCGAGTGCATACCTTTAAGGTCGGCCATCATAGATCCCATCATACCACCAGGAAGACCACAGCCTACAAGGAGAGATGTCATTATTTTGTTAGATGGGTCGATAAAGTATCCTAAGAAATCATCAATGAAAGATTGTGTCAAAGCACGAGCTTCCATATAAGCTTTCATATTAATATCAGGCACAGAAAATCCTGCATCCTTCAACATAGCTTGCAATGTGATAATATCAGGGTGCACCATACCCCAAGCCAATGGCTCGATAGCAGCATCCAGATAATCAGCTCCTGCACGGGCAACTTCTAACATCGAAGCTACCGAGAAACCGGGTCCTGTATGACCATGATATTCGATAGGTATATTGGGGTGTCTGTCTTTAAGAGCTTTTGTCAGTTTACCTAAAAATGCAGGACGCCCTACGCCGGCCATATCTTTCAAGCAAAATTCGTCAGCTCCAAAGTCAACTAATTTATCGGCAAAATTTAAATAATAATCAACTGTATGAATTGGAGAATGTGTAATACAAAGGGCTGTTTGAGAAATCATCCCGGCTTCTTTTGCATACTTAACTGATAATTCAAGATTCCGTGGATCATTCAAACCATCAAAAGAACGAGATATATTAGTTCCTTGTGCACACTTAACTTTAAACATCAAACGACGTACATCTTTTGGTACAGGATTCATACGCAGACCGTTTAAACCACGTTCCAACATATGTGTTTGGATTCCTACTTTGTTGAAAGGAGCAGTCCAGTCACGAACAGCTGTATTCGGATTTTCGCCATAAAGAAGATTTACCTGTTCGAAAGCTCCACCATTTGTCTCCACACGAGCAAAACAACCCATGTCAATAATAACCGGTGCGATTTGTGTTAACTGGTCTACACGTGGCTGATATTTTCCGGATGATTGCCACATGTCACGATAAACGAGACTAAATTTGATTTCTCTTCCCATAGTGTTTTTATGTAATGTTCAAAGATAAAATTGGCTTTCGGTGACCAATCAGATCTTAAAATTATAGTGAATTCTATTGATATATTAAACCTTCGTTAAGGGTATACAAATTTAGAGCTTTCATTTCAATTAAGACGAAAAAAAAAGTTATTAAAATTATCAATTTGACATAAATAATTACGATATTTTTTAAAACTGCACTTATCTCTCAAAAGTGTGCAATAAAATAAGTTCTGCGACCTTCAATCTGTAATGTATTTAAATTACTATCTTATTTAATTGTTATAATAACCCTGTATTTTTATCCTTTATATCTCTTATTCCTTTTTATAGCGTTTTAAGTACGCTTATCCTTACAGAATGATTTGTTTTTCAATAAATTTATATCATATAATATATAAAATACGTATTTCCGGTATATTTTTTATATCTATATAATTCATTACGCTATAATGACTTAATTGAAAATAAATTCTTTTTTCGCTTTTTTCTCCGTTTTTTCTTCACTTCATTTATGGAATTCTAATCCTATTTTACTCTATAATGTAGACAAGCGAATTATAAACAACTTTAATTCTTACCGTCATGGCTGAAATGAATACAAGCTCCGATAATGGAGGCAAAAAGAAGAAGGGGCAACCTACAAAAATGAATCTTCGTGTTGATTTCACCCCGATGGTGGATATGAATATGCTGTTGATAACGTTCTTTATGTTGTGTACAACACTTTCCGCACCTCAGGTGATGGATATAGTAATGCCAGCAAAATCAACGGAGCCTGGTCCCGAAACCCCAGAATCTAAAACGGTTACATTACTCTTGAGTGAGAATGACCAGATATTTTATTATTGGGGAAAAGCAAAATATGACAATCCGAATTTCTTACAAAAAACAGATCTATCGGAAGATGGACTTAGAAACGTTCTTTTGGAAAGAAATAGTGATCTGAATCAGCAAGTTACAGATCTGAAAAGTAAAAAATATAAAAAAGAGATTTCAGAAGAACAGTTCAAGAATCAATTGTCTGAACTTAAGAAATCGAGAGAAAGTATAACTGTAATTGTAAAGCCAACCAATAGTTCAACCTATAATAACTTGGTGAAAACTCTGGACGAAATGCAAATATGTAGCGTTGCAAAATATGCTATAGTAGATGTGGAGAAAGGAGACAATTATTTAATCGAAAATTTCAACAACTTTAGCTTAACACAAGCGAGATAAATATCAAACAACCCTCTTTTATTACTACTTTTGATTGAAACGCCGTAAAACAGAAACTACGCTGATTTACGGCTTTCATTCTTTTTATGGAGATAGGTTTTAGTGATTCAGAATAATTTACTGCTCTGCTTTACCTTTTTAATTAGTTTTGATTATACTCGGATAAATAGTAAAATTATTTATTATTCCAGCTAAATGTGTTTATCATTTCCTGAATATCTTTTATTACAAAATCAGTAATAGGTGCTACAGAGTCCATATCTGCTTTTTCATTATAATAGAACGAACCTCTAAAAAAATGGCTGATACTATCAGTAAGATAAAATTGAGCGGGAGTTGCTACATTTCCGGCTATATAATATAATGTTCCCGATACATTCAGATCTTCATTTTTGTATATTAGTTGGTCTATGGCATCTGCTTTCAATGCGTGGTTATATGCTAAACGATGGCTATCTTCCAGTATTTTAGGTAAGGTGACTTTTGAAATAGGCAAATAAGTACAATAAACTATAGCATTATATTGAGGATAAACAATATTGAACCAAACCTCTCCTTTTTCTTTTGATTGAAGTGTATCAATACGGACAGCATCAGAATACTTAAATGAGAATTTCTGGAAATTATATTCGATATATCCACTCTCTATATTATCTATACGATTATATCCTTTAGGCTTAGGAGTATATTCATTACAGCCAGTGCTAAATAGCAGCAGGTATAATGTAATAAGAATAAAATATTTATAGGGGTTTTTGACTAGTGTCATATGCTAAGAAGCTTTATATGAATGATGCAGCATTGAATATTTAAGATTGTTTATATATAACAAATGCAGATATAATGGAATATAGATCTGCATTTATTTATGTTATATTTAATTGAGATAAAATTGAGGTTTATGACCTTTTTGATATATTTCCCAGTTATTAAAAAGGTAAATCATCTGCTTCGTCAGTTGATGCGGTTGATGTAGATGAGGCAGGGGATTGATATTGAGATGTTGTTGAAGCAGGAGAAGAAGATTGTTGTTGTCCATATCCTCCGCTTGTATTTCCTTCAGATTGAAAGTCGCCTTTCTTACCTAAAAGTTCCAGATTATCAGCATATATTTCTACTACATATCTTTTTATTCCGTTCTGATCGTCATAAGAGCGAGTACGGATTTTTCCTTCAACAAACAGTTGAGTACCTTTTTTTACAAATTGTTCGGCAACCTTAGCCAGGCCCCTCCAGCAAACAACATTGTGCCATTCTGTACGATCGGGAATCTGTGTACCGTTTGCCGCAGTATAGCCACGCTCGGTAGTTGCCAACGGAAAGTTTACGACTGCGCTACCATTATCAAAATATCTGATATCAGGATCTTTCCCTACATTGCCTATTAATATAACTTTATTTACTGACATCTCTTATTGGTTTTATATTGTAAGAACTTTTAAATTGACTTGTTATTCTACTGAGAGACAAATATAATATTTTTTGCTGAAGCAAATAAGGTCGTAGACCTTTTTATTGCCCATCTAATTATAACTATGATTGCAAGTTATGCCCCCGATTGTGTTTATGCTTGCTAAAGTGATAAAAAGGTCTGAGACCTTATTCTTCTATGTCTTCCCATTTACTAATGTGAATAATGGATATTCCTTTCTGAAAGAAAAGAGAATTCGGATATGAAATAATTTCACCGTCAAGAGTTTTCAATAGAGTATGAAAAGATAATATATCTTCTACTATAGCGTCCACAGGCATATCTTTGTCCAGGATGCGAATATGATCGCCAACTCTAAAGGTAGAGGTGAAAAAGATTATAATACCCGCAGTAATATTGCTTAATAACGACCATTGAGCAAACATAGCAACCCCTATTACCGCAAATATAGAAGATAAGGCAACTAATAGATTACGAGGATCAACTCCCCATATAATCACAAAGCAGATTCCGAACATTACATTGATCATGATATTGAAAACTCTGACAACCTGTTTTGTTCGAGCTTCTATTTTTCTACTGAATGTTGCATATTTTATGATTAGTCTTCTTACTACATACTTTATGATAGGTATAGATATTACTAAAATTACCGTTGCTATTATCTGTACAATATATCGTTCCATATTTTATTATAGGGTAAGTAATAAACTTAACTGCTGGCCGTTACTCTGAAATATAGTAATAACTAATTTGCTAAACAAATATTTTTTATTGAAAAGGAAAAGGACAGATTCTTCAATCCATCCCTTTCAGTGTTTTTATCGATTTTATTTCTTAATCGTTGCTTGCAAGTGGAGTATATTTTCTACTTTTCAACTCTCTGTCTAAAGTATAGATACCAAATCCGTTATCCTTGATCATTTCTAAGCTGTCAACCAAATCCTGAGCTGTAGCTTCTTCTTCTACCTGCTCATCTACAAACCATTGTAACATAGATAAAGTTGCATAATCTTTTTCCTCGTTTGTCAAAGTAACAATATTGTCAATCATAGCTGTTACTTGTTTTTCGTGAGCTAAAGCGGCTTTGAATGCGTCTAAAGGAGAAGCCCAATTGTGAGGTACCTCTTTTATGGGACTGATAACTGCCTGCCCACCACGAGCCAGGATATAATTGAAGATTTTCATTGCATGATCGTTCTCTTCCAAAGCTTGTACTTTGAACCAGTTTGCAAATCCGTTCTTACCTTCTTTCGCAAAATGAGCTGACATGGATAGATATAAATATCCTGACCAAAATTCTGCATTAATTTGTTTGTTTAATGCGTCTTCGACTTTCTTACTTACCATAATGACTTTATTTTATAGTTAATAATAATTTGTTTAAATAAATGAAAGTATTTAATGATGTACTTTCGAAATATAACATGCTATAGCTGTTGTTCTTACCAAAGCAATAAAAAGGTCTTAGACCTTAAATGACTGTGACTATTACAAAGATAGGTTATTTTGAACAGACCTTGCTTGTTTTGAATCTCTTTGTGCAGGCGATATTGTATAGAAAAAATCTATTACCAACTACGTCCTGCTCCACCTCCGCCGAAACGACCGCCACCACCGCCTCCGAAGCCTCCTCCTCTCGATCCGCCACCAAAACCACCTCCTATGATTGGAGGGAAAAAACCTCCGCCTCTTGATCCGTTTCCTTTATTATTCTTATTTGCTCTTCTTATAAAGTAGAGGAATAGTAAGACAAGAAGTATACTTACTATAATATCTCCGGCAGTTAACTCATTAGCATCTTCATCAGCTTGAAACTGTCCCGATAAATATCCGATCATAGCTCCAATCGCATTTTTAGTGCCTGTATAATAATCATTTTGCTGGAAGTAGGGTAGCATCTCTTTATCAATAATACGACCGACTCTGGCATCATTGAGTTTTTCCTCAAGTCCATAGCCTGTAGCAATAAATACCCTTCCTCTCTCATTCCCTACCTTGGGTTTGATTAGAATAACTGCTCCGTTATCTTTTCCTTTTTGCCCGATTCCCCATTTCTCTCCTAGGCGGAAAGCATAATCTGAGACATCATATCCTTCCAGATCTTTTACGGTTACTACATAGATCTGAGTCGATGTAGTATCGTTGTATGCAATTAGCATCTGTTCCAGATCGTTGCGTTCCTGCTCATTGAAAATACCCGCAAAATCATTTACCAGACGTGGTGGTGACATTGGTTTGGGTAGATTCTGTGCATTGGCAAATCCGCTGATCATTACCGATAATACTAATAACAACTTATATAAAGAATTCATACCGTTATATTTTGAGGTCGATTTACTAATGACGTAATTTGTTACATTTAAAGCCTCTCTCCCCATAAAAGAAGAGGGTCTTTTCCCTCTTTAGGGAAATTACAAGAGTTACAATAAACAATTCAGGTAACAAAAGTAAACAGTAAATAACAGAAAAATGTCACTTTTGATTATTCCTTAAATTATTGTAAATCAGTTGATAAGGTTTTAAAAGGTGACAAAAGTCTAAGTACATGACAAAAATTTTATAGGATTTGTATTTATCTGACAATAAGGGTTTAACAACCATTGTGCTATATTGTCTAGTCCATACTTAAAGA
>NZ_QICL01000012.1 GCF_003201355.1 Indolivaga alginatilytica | reverse complement strand
ATTACGGATTACTATGCTTTGCCTTCATGTTTGATGTACTAGCCTCTTTTATTGCACCATTACCCTATTTTACCCTATTAGCAAGTGCCTTTCTGGTATTTATCGAAGCAAAGTCAGTAATGGAAAAAGCACACGAAAAGGACAGGCGTAAACTAAACAAAAGCATCAAGGAATTAGCCATACTACTAGAGCACAAAGAGGATGTATTAAAAGGAATAACCGAATTATTAAAAGAAAAAGAAAAGGAGGAAAAAGAAAATGAGTAGAGGTTTAAGAAATTGCAATCCGGGTAACATTCGGATTAATAATGATAAGTTTCAAGGCGAAATTATACCATCACAGGATAAGAGTTTCAAACAATTTAGAACTATGGCATACGGTTACAGGTCTATGTTTGTAGTCTTAGACACTTATCGTAAACAAGGTTTGAATACTATTGAAAAGATAATAGGCAGATGGGCACCACCGAATGAAAATAATACACAGGCTTATATTGATTCTGTAGCTAAATGGTCGGGAGTTGACAAAAATAAAGTACTTACCAATTATGATGGTGATGATTATATTGATATCGTAGCTGCTATGTCCAGAATGGAAAATGGCGTAGAGGCTGTTATGGGTGATGTTGTAGCCGGCTTTGAATTACAGAATAGAATAATGAGATGATAAATATACATTGGAACATAATTATCTATGCGATAGCACTTATAATTAGTGTTGGTTATCTGCTATTCGTAAAAGAGGAATACGGCTATTTACCAGATCTACGCAAACCTATTCTTTTTGTAGTATTTATAATCTACACACTTATTTGGGGCGGTATATTTTGGTGGTAATTTGAATAAGGAAATTCTTATTCAAGAAAAATAAGTGAAAATTTAAGTAATCTTACAAATATATGAAATTAAACAAATACCTCGTTTTGATAATATTACTTGCCTTGGTTATCGGTTTCTTTATCGGTCCAACAATTAAGACCGATAAAGACGTAAAATATGTAAAGGGCGAAACTGTAACTGCATCAATAGACACTTCGAAATTTGAATTATTAAAAGAGGAAAAGCCTAACATTCAATATCGAGATACGGGAAGTATCAAATATAGATATGCACCTGTTGATACAGCAGCTATTATAGCAGATTACGAACTTAAGCGAAGTTATAAGGTGATCGCATTTGATGATAAAGCGAAAGGTAAGTTAGAATTGTTCCCAGTCATTCAATATAACAAGTTAGCCGGATTAGATTATAATTTTACTCCTATACAAAAAGAAATATCGATTCAAAAAAAACAAATCTGGATGCCTTATGCGAGTATGTCATACAGTACTTTAAATTATATCGGTATTGGAGGTGGTATATTCTATCACGATATAGGTCTTGAACTAAGATATGTAACTGACTTTAATAAAAAAGGGGTTGATATAGGCTTGAAGTATAAGTTTTAGTGCAATTCAGACCAAAATTCAGACTGTAAAGATAAAAGCGACCTGTAATCATTTGATTATAAGTCGCTTTTGTGATTTTTTGAGGTTCCTGGCGGATTCGAACCGCCGTAGACGGTTTTGCAGACCGGTGCCTAGCCACTCGGCCAAGGAACCAAATTTGGGCTTAGCGAGTGCAAATATAAGTCAATATCTTGATTTTGCCAAAACAATTCGGCTAATATTAGACCAAATTATCCAAATTGTTAAATAATACCCTTTGTACTAGGTAGTTCGTAATTAAAGATATCTCTTTGTTTCGCCATTTTTATCGATCGGGCCAAGGCTTTAAAGATTCCTTCTATTTTATGATGCTCATTTGCACCTTCAGCTTTTATATTAAGATTCATTTTTGCGGCATCGCTCAGTGACTTGAAAAAGTGTAGAAACATCTCAGTTGGCATATCGCCTACTTTTTCGCGTTTAAAATCGGCATCCCATACTAACCATGGTCTTCCTCCGAAGTCGATAGCAACAGTACATAGGCAATCATCCATAGGTAAACAGTAACCGTACCGTTCTATACCCCTTTTGTCCCCTAATGCCTTGGAAAGGGCTTCTCCTAGTGCGATGGCTGTATCTTCAATGGTATGGTGCTCATCTACGTTTAAATCACCGTTTACTTTTATTATAAGGTCTGTATTTGAATGCTTACCTATTTGATCCAGCATATGATCGAAGAAAGACAATCCTGTGTGGATATCACATTTACCTTTTCCATCTAAATTAAGAGATACGTATATATCAGTCTCCTTGGTGGTACGTTTTATTTCAGCTTTACGTTCACCAGCGAAAAGGAATTCGCTTACAGCGTCCCAATCCTCAGTTTGTAATGCACAGTATTCTTTTAATTCGGAAGGAATCTCCGTATCTTCTTTCAGAAAAATACCTTTACATCCTAAATTTTTAGCTAATTCAATATCGGTCAGTCTATCTCCTATAACAAACGAATTTTGTAAGTCATAATCTCCCGAAAGGTATTTTGTAAGCATACCTGTGCGAGGTTTACGCGTAGGAGCATTGTCTTCAGGAAAGCTTCTATCGATTAAAATATCACTGAAAATAATGTTTTCGCCTTCTAATGTTTTTAGCATCTTGTTGTGGGCAGGCCAGAATGTATCTTCGGGAAAAGAGGAAGTCCCAAGTCCGTCTTGATTGGTAACCATCACAAATTCAAAATCCAGATTCTTTTGTATGAAGAATAAATTTCTAAGGACTTTCGGGTAGAATTCTAATTTTTCGAGGCTGTCTAATTGATAATCGATAGGAGGTTCTACCACGATTGTTCCGTCTCGATCTATGAATAGGGCTTTTTTCTTCATTAGTAAGTATGTAAAAGTATTTAATGATCTATTTCGGGCTTATAAGTAAATGAAAGTATTTAATAATATACTTTTGGATTATAACAGGCTATTGCTGTTATGCTTACCAAAGCAATAAAAAGGTCTAAGACCTTAACAGTCTATTGTTGTTATACTTGCCAAGGTTTTAAATAGGTCTAAGACCTTATTATTCAGTTATATTTTTATAAATCTTAGGAGTATCACCATATACCGGCAATTTACCATCCCATTTTTCGATAAACATCTTTTGAATAGCATGATTGGTCATTGCCGAATTTTTTAAAGAGTCTTCTCTGCTTTTGGTTCTTGCTTCTAATAATTGTATTTCGGCTT
Source organism: Indolivaga alginatilytica (assembly GCF_003201355.1). Taxonomy (GTDB): domain Bacteria; phylum Bacteroidota; class Bacteroidia; order Bacteroidales; family Dysgonomonadaceae; genus Dysgonomonas_A; species Dysgonomonas_A alginatilytica. The sequence goes on along the minus strand of NZ_QICL01000012.1, from coordinate 132,408 downwards.
CGGCTTCAGCTTGTTTCTTTCTATCTTCTGCTAAGATTGCATTTTGCAGCGTTTGACTGCGAAGTGCAATTATGTCTTTTATCTTTTGCGGAATTTGAAGATTTGAGTTTGTATTTTTAAGTATCAAACCTATTTCGCTCATTTTTGCAGCCAGTGTTTTGCTAACTTCAATTTCGAAGGCATTTTTATTACTGACGAGGGAGTCGGAACTGAAAGTTCCGGCAGCAGTGGTATAAGAATGAGCGATAATCTCTTTGAGATAACCGGTGTTTATCTCACCTAAGCTTTTTTTATTGTTTTGATAAAGAAGTTTAGCTTTAGCTTCGTCCAGTAGATAAGAAATTCTGGGCTTTACAATAAATTCGGTTCCATCAAGTGCATTTACTTTAATAGAATCATATGCAGCTGTTTGAATAGTAGTAGGGTAGACCGTTATTTCCGTATAGAGAGGCATAAATATAACATAGCCTTTTATCAACTTTATATCGTAATCTACGCTATTATCGAGAGGATTGCCTATGCTCGATTTTATACCGATATATCCGGATGGGATATGCTTTATTTGCATGAAAAATTTACTGAATATTCCACCTATTGCTATTATTAATAACAATACAAGTAGGAATTTCCACTTTTTTCGACCCTTCTTTACTTTTTTATCTTCTTCTATTGGCATGTTATATGATATGTGATAATGCTTCGATCAGTGTGTTATTTTCGGTTTCCGTGCCAATGGTTATCCGAAGGCAGCCATTGCATAATGAGACTGTATTTCTGTTGCGTATAATAATACCACGATCAACCAACTTGTTATATATCACATTAGCATCATCAACTTTGACTAATATAAAGTTAGCATCCGAAGGATATATCTTTTCAACAAGGGCTATTTTTTTCAATTCTTTTTCAAGGTGAGTTCTTTGTTGTAAGATCGTTTTAACCCACTCTTCCTTTAACTCCAGCTTGTCTAATTCTGCTTGCACAAAATTTTGAGTTAACACATTTATGTTATAAGGATATTTTACTTTGTTAAATAAGCTGATTATTTCGGGAGACGCAAATGCCATACCTAGTCTTACGGCTGCTATTCCCCATGCTTTGGAGAATGTTTGTAAGATTATAAGATTTGGATACTTATCTAATTGAGGCACCCAGCTTGCGTCGGGGGCAAAGTCAATATAAGCTTCGTCAACAACAACAATTCCTGAGAAATTTTGAATTATTTTCAAGATTTCGTTTTTATCCAATAGATTACCGGAAGGATTGTTGGGGGAGCAAAGAAATATTATTTTAGTATTGTCGTCCGTTGCTTTTAGAACACTCTCTGCATCTAGTATAAAATGATCTTTAAGGAGTACTTGTCTATATTCAACATTGTTGATATCTGCACAAACTTTGTACATTCCATAAGTTGGATCGATAGCAACAATATTATCAACAGCAGGTTCGCAGAATATACGGATAACAAGATCTATAGGTTCGTCGCTTCCATTACCGAAGAAAATTTTCTTTACATCGACTTGTTTTATCCTGGATACCTTTTCTTTGAGTTTCCATTGTAATGGATCGGGATAGCGGTTGTAAGGTCCATTCAACGGGTTTTCGTTAGCATCCAGATAAACGGAAGCTTCTCCTTTAAATTCATCTCTTGCTGAAGAGTATGCTTTTAAGTTCCATATGTTTTTGCGAACTAGCTGTTGTAAATTCATTTTTATAAGAATAAATAGTAACGTTTTTAAATGAGGTAAATAAATCTACTTGTCTCTATACTTTTGGTTATAAGGTCTTAGACCTTTTTATTGCTTTGGTAAGCAAAATAGCCAAAGCTTGTTATAAGGCCAAAGCATATCATTAAATACTTTCTTTTACTTAATAAGAGGGTCAAAGACCTTAGATTGATATTTTAACACCCAACAATTTGTAAAACTCAGCCAATATTGCCTGATGTCCCGGCCAGGCAGGTGATGTTGTTAAGTTACCATCGGTAATAGCTTCTGCAGGAGCAATGTTTTTATAGTTACCTCCGGCTAATTCAACTTCGGGAGCAACGGCTGCATAACAAGTCAGGGTTCTGCCTGTAACAACTTTTGCCGCAGTCAATATTTGTATGCCGTGGCAGATAGCTGCAACAGGTAAATTTTTCTCAAAAAAGTAACGTGTATACTCTAATACTTTTTTATTCAGACGAATATATTCGGGAGCTCTTCCTCCGGTTATATATAATCCGCTGTATTCATCGAGCCTTACGTCATCGAAATTTTTAGTAATAACAAAGTTATGTCCTCTCAATTCGATATATGTTTGAAATTCGGTAAAATCATGTATGGCTGTTGCAATCTTATCTCCTGCTTTTTTATCGGGGCAAACTACATCTACATGAAAACCCAATGATTCTAATGCCTGATATGGAACCATTAATTCATAATCTTCAACGAAATCACCTGCTAACATTAAAATTTTCTTGCTCATAGCTGTCATGTTTTATAAATGAATACTCTTCCGAAATATAAGAAATAAAGCCACTCGGGAGTTGAAAAGTCCTCTCAAAAAGTGACATTAGTTACAAAAAGCACACCAGTAAGTAACAAAGGTAACAAGTAAATGACTTGTAAGTGACACTTTTGTGTTTTATGTAAGTGGCTGTAAAACAATAGATAGCAATTAAAAAGGTTACAAAAGTAACAAAAGTGACACTTTTTTGAAGCTTTTTTCTTTCTTTTCTATAATTTTCGTATAACTCCTTATCCCTCTTATAGATAAATAAAAAAAACTTTTGATATGTATATGATTAGCAAAAGGTATCTTATTTTGCCTCGTATGTTGTCACCACAAATATAATTAATGGCTCATTTCCGGTATTGATAATCGAATGATAATTGTTATCTCCTTTAATACAGGTTACATTTCCTTTTTTAAGATCAAATTTACGTGTTATATTATCTTCACCAATACGTTCGATATATTCGCCCTGACCGTTTATTAATACATATAATTCTTGCTCTTTTTTGCTTCCATGTTCATGGAAACCTGCCTGATCGCCCTTGTTCATCAATACCATGTATACTCCGATACGGTTGTTGACTAATTCGTCTTTCTCGAAAATAGAAAGCATATATACTACACCGTTTCCGCCATACATCGGATCTCTTTTTTCTACGTCAATAACGGCTCTTTGAGGTTTACCGAAAGGTGTAAGTGTAATATCTATATAGTTGGAAACAATATCTAATACATGTTTTTTCTCGCTGTCCATATTTTGTATTTTAAGTAATCTAAAATAATTATTATATTCTTTTCAAATCATAACTAAGTAATGTGAAGTATTTATTGCTGTATTTTATGACTGTAACAGTCTCTATTTGTTACACTTGCCAAAGCTATAAAATGCTCTGTGAGCTTAATTGTTTCAACATTTCAAAGTGTGGAATTCCTACTTCCGTAAATTGATCGCCTTCTATTGTATAACTGTGTTTCTTATAAAAATCGACAGCTACTTTTCGGGCATGCAGATAGATATATTTATACTGAAGATCTTTCGCTGTATTTTCGGCAAATTGTAGGAGCTGAGCTCCTACACCTTTTCCTTGCATAAAAGGGGCTATAGCCATTTGACGTAATTGTCCTGTATACTCATTAAGAGGAGTGAGTATACAACAGCCTACTATCTTCTCGCTTTTAGGCAAACATGCAACTAATAACAAATCATTTTCATCTTTCAGCAAGTCTTCTTTGGTAAAGATCAAACCAAGCGGTTCTCTTAATACACTGTACCGAAGAGCAACCATTTCGTGATATTCCGGCGATTGATATGTTATGAGCTTTAGTTCCATTATTTTTTCAAGCGAAGTGTTATAGCATTCTTATGAGCAAAAAGTAATTCGTTTTCTGCCATAATTTCAATAGTAGCTCCCAGGTTTTCTATTCCTTCTTTACTGATTTCCTGAAATGTAATCTTCTTAACAAAACTATCCAGATTTACTCCGCTATATGCTTTAGCATGACCGTTGGTCGGTAAAGTATGATTGGTTCCCGAAGCATAATCTCCGGCACTTTCGGGTGTATAATGACCTAGAAATACAGATCCTGCATTAACTATCTTATCGGCAAGATCAGTATAGTTTTTAGTTTCAATAATGAGGTGTTCGGGAGCATATTCATTTGTTAGCTCGATAAGCTCCTCATCATCCTTCACTAAGATAGCTATACTATGTTGAAGGGCTTTTTCTGCGATTTCCTTTCGGGGTAAGTCTGCCAGCTGTTTCTTTATTTCAGATATAACAGATTCTATAATCGCCTCGTTAGTCGTAGTTAGTATAACCTGACTATCAACCCCATGTTCTGCCTGAGATAATAGATCGGATGCAATAAAAGCGGGATTTGCTGTCTCATCGGCAATTACTTGTACTTCCGATGGACCTGCCGGCATATCTATAGCAACGTCTTTCAGGCTAACCAATTGTTTAGCCGCCATTACATATTGATTTCCCGGTCCGAATATTTTATAAACTTTAGGAACACTTTCTGTTCCGTAAGCCATTGCTCCAATAGCTTGTACACCACCAATCTTGAAAATTTTGCTAACTCCTGCTACTTTTGCAGCATATAGTATGGCAGGGTTTACGTTTCCTTCTTTGTCGGGAGGGGTACACAGTACTATTTCTTGGCATCCGGCAATAGTTGCAGGAATGGCAAGCATTAATACTGTAGAAAATAATGGTGCTGTGCCTCCGGGTATATATAATCCTACTTTTTGGATGCCGACCGCTTTTTGCCAGCAAACGACACCTTTAGTAGTTTCTATTTTCTTGGTTTCGAATTTTTGTGCTGAATGAAATTTCTCAATATTGCTTTTGGCGGTTCTTATTGCAGCTTTAAGCTCTTCGGAAAGATACTTTTCCGATTCCTCTATTTCTTTGCCGGATACTGCGAGAGTAGACAATTGTACTTTATCAAATTTCTCCTCATAAGCAATAACCGTTTTATCCCCTCCTGATTTTATTTCAGCTAAGATAGAGCTTACAGTTGCATTCAATGAAGAAGTATCGAATGTAGGGCGAGCCAAAATTTTCGACCAATCGTTCCTTTGCGGATATTTTATAACTTTCATTTTTTGTAAGTAAGTAAAATAAAATATTTAATGATACATTTTAAAGGCATAACAACCTATCGCTGTTTTGCTTGCCAAAGCAATAAATAGTTCTGCGAACTTATAAAGTATAAGGTCTCAGACCTTGAATTCTTTTTTTAGTAGTCCGTAAACTGCTAAATCGGTATACTTATTATCAACAAGTAATTCGCCGTCACGTTCAATGCCTTCCTGAGTGAAACCTAGTTTTTCAGGAATGTTACGACTTTTAGTGTTTCCGATAGCAGCTCTGATTACAATTTTATTCAGATTGAGTTCGGTAAATCCCAACATTAGTAATTCTTTTACTGATCTGGTTATAATACCTTTTCCTTGAGCTTCCTCTATGATCCAGTAACCAATTTCGGCTTTATGATTAAGGGGATCCATATGATTAAACCCAATACGACCGATAAATTTATCGGAGTCATAAATACTATATTGGACTTCTTTATTATCGATTACTCCCTGCACATAGGCGAGAGTGTCACTTTCATCTTTAGTCCAATCAACAAACGGTAACCATGTCCTCAGATAATTTCGTTCTCTGATTATCGCCTGATAAATATCAGAAGTCGATTCTAGTGTTGTCGGGTGTAGGACGACTGTTCCTGTAATTTCTATCATATCGCTGATTTTGGATTTTGTAAAACTCGTTGTTCATCTTCAGGTAAATCTAACCTTTCTACAATGTTCGACAGGTTAGGTTTATTGAGAAATAAAATAACAAGTGAAAAGATAGTTATACAGACAAAAATGAGTTCTCCTGTTATTATATAGCATACAATAGAAAATACTGCTATCATATCTAAGATTATCCAGGGGATAAATAATACTTTCTGATATTTCGATAATTTTTCGTGCAATCCTCTTTTTCGTTTCGCTTCTTTTATCTTTTTTTGAGAATAGAAATAAGCTGCATAAAAGCCAAAAGCTATAACAATTCCGTCTGCGATAATATAAGGTATATCATATTTAGAGAAATCATTGTGCTTCTTATTGGCCAATGCAAGAAATAGAAATACACTGGGGAGCAAAAGCATACTTATGTATACCGTATACATTATGGTGAAATATCCTTTAACGCTTTGCATCAGAGTTTCTTATTAAGTGACAAAAAGATTTAGTGTCGTATTTCAGAATCATAACTATCAGTTGTTATCATGCTTACCAAAGCAATAAATTGGACTGAGACCTTTATAAGATCATTTTTTCAATAGGAATCACTAGTATTCCTTCCGCTCCCAGAGCTTTTAATTTTCCGATAATATCCCAGAATTGTTTTTCAGAGATTACGGAATGTATAGAACTCCATCCCGATTCAGCCAGAGGCATCACTGTAGGGCTTTTCATACCCGGTAGAAGTGAAATAATATCTTCGACCTTGTCATTAGGCGCATTCAGCAAAATATATTTTTTACCTTCTGCGAACTGCACTGATTCTATTCTGAATATTAATTCGTCTAATATTGCTTTTTTCTCTTCTGATAGGCTGTTGTTTGCAATTAATAATGCTTCGGATTGCATTACAACTGCCACCTCTTTAAGCCTGTTACTTACTAGTGTACTACCTGAACTCACAATATCGAATATAGCATCAGCAAGCCCTATACTTGGTGCGATTTCAACAGATCCCGAAATAACATGTATTTCTGATTCTATAGAATTATCAGCTAAGTATTTCTTTAGTATGTGGGGGTAAGAGGTTGCGATTGTCTTGTTGTGAAACCAGTTTAGATCTATATAGTCAATATCTTTCGGAATAGCCAACGATAAGCGACATTTACTGAACCCGAGACGTTTGGTGATTAGTGAGCCTTCTTTTTTCTCTACGAATTCGTTTTCTCCAACAATTCCAACATCGGCTACGCCTGTGGCAACAGCCTGAGGAATATCATCGTCTCGGAGAAATAGAATTTCTACATCAAAACCTTTTACGGGAACAAGTAATGTTCTCTTCTTATTATTAAGTTTGATACCAGCCTCTTGTAGAAGTTCCATTGTTTCTTCAAATAGACGACCTTTTGATTGGATAGCAATGCGTAGCATATATTTATTAAAGTGATTAAGTTAAAAAAAAAAGACTCACCTATATCTAGGTAAGTCTTTACTTCTTGTGTTATTTTGAAAATACATCATAATAAGACCTCACTTACCAAATGAAGAGAAATAGAGGTGATGATGATGTAATTGTCTTGTCATTATTAATATTTTTTATACAAAGACAAATATAGTAAGAAAAAATAAAACTCAAAGAAATTTCCCGATTATTTTCTTCTGGATCTTTCTCTTCCTGATTTAGTGTCTACCAATTCTTTCATATACTCGGCATCTGCTTGTTTATATTTATATATTTTTTCGGCAGATAAAACCTTTTTGAATTTTTGCAGATATTCTTGTTCGAGTTGAGCTTCTTTTATTTTAACGGTACTGCTTGCTTCGAGTAATCGTTCGTAATCGGCATTTGTTTTATTGCTTTTCTTACGAAGTTCTCTGGATTCTTTTCTTATCGCTCTGTTTAATTCAAAGCGTTTATCCAGCAACTCATTGGCGAGAGGAATAAAAGCTTTGGCCTCTGCATCAGTCAGATTTACTTTTTCTATAATAAATTCGGCTCTTTTCTTCTTGAATGCATCTATATCGAAGTTTCCACTATGCGAATGCTCTTGCGCTGATAATGGAAAATAAGAAAAGATGGAAAGTACGAGAAGAAGTAAAATATTCTTATGTTGCATAATCTTGTATTTAAGTAATATTTAATATTAATGCGATGCTTTATTAAGTAAACAGAAGCATTTAATGATATCCTTTCGAATTATAACAGACTATTGCTGTTATGCTTACCAAAGTAATAAAAAGGTCTGCGACCTTTAATTATTCTACACTGTAAACTGCGTCTTTGTAGACCAATTGTGTTGCTTCGTCTTCCAGAAACTGATAATAATCGTTTTCCAGAGAAACCAAATTTTCATCAGCAGGGGCATAGCTTTCTTTTGAGAAGTTATTAATATCAGGAGAATGGTTCTCCATATAATTAGTTCCCAGTACAGCAATGCCTGTAACCACAGCTGCGGCAGCCACCCACTTACCAACAGACTTCCATAGAGGAACAATTTTCTTTTGCTCCTTCTTTTCCGGCAGTTTATTCATGATTTCTTCATTGAAATTCTGAAAGTAATTTTCCGGAACTCTGAACGGATTGTTTTTTTCGATATTGTTCAACATACTACTAATCTTTTGAGTATATTATAGACTCTTTAAAATGAAAAAGGTTTAATTGGATAGTGATAAAAAATCTTCAATTTTTTTCACAGCATGATGATAAGATGCTTTGAGGGCTCCTACAGAGGTGTCGAGAACTTCAGACATCTCCTCGTATTTCATTTCTTCAAAATACTTCAAATTGAAGACTATCCTTTGTTTTTCAGGTAAAGTGAGTATTGCTTTTTGCAGCTTCAACTGTGCTTCGTCACCGTCAAAATAAGAATCGCTTTCGAGTTTTGCTTCCAGAAAGTTGTCACTGTCATCCAACGGTACGTTTTGTTGTTGTCGTTGCTTATTTATAAAAGAGATACTCTCGTTGATGGCTATTTTATATAGCCAGGTCGTCAATTTAGAGTCACCTCTGAAACTGTCGATATTAGTCCATACCTTGATAAATGCGTTTTGCAGGACATCGTTGGCATCTTCATGGGAAATAACAATTTTCCTGATCTGCCAATAAAGCCGCTCACTGAACGACTTAACCAAAACAGAGAAAGCATCCCTTTGGGTCTTCTCATCCAATAGTCTTTTAACTAATAGAGCTTCTTCCGCTTCTGTCATTTTTTTTATTAGTTACAAGTTACAAGAAAATTAGTGAACAAGCAATTGCATTTACTTGTAACTGAATTATCATAAATCCGAGTCATCTCCAAAATCATCTTCATTATCAACCGTTGAACCTTGCCCGTCTTCAAACCAGGAGATAAAACCGTCTACTTTAGCCGTGTTATTGTTCCACCATTCGAGCGAGACCGGAAAATAAGAGACGCTTACATACCTGCAATACGTTTCGAAATATCCCGACTCTAGTATTTCCGTGTAAATAGGGACGTAAAAATCCCATAACATACCTTTGCGAGTATCGTTCTGCATTTGGCTCAAAGTGAAAAAGATGGTTCGCGATGCTTGTTCAAAATAAGCATATTGAAACCGCTGATCTTCAACCTTAGGCTGCATGGTTCGAAGCTGATCGTATATTTTTTGTCTGTCAATACCATCTTCAGGAGTCAACCGAGGGGAATTTGCCGGAATTTTTTGTGTGATAATATCATACATTTCACCGAATGCATCTTTAGATCGATCGGTATTCGGCTCAAGCAATAAGAAGAAGTGGAACGATAGAAAGCTTTGTATCCATCTGTCCGAATCACTTAACACATAAGCGTATAGTAAAAAGGCACTGGGGTGAGTGGTATCTATTTCAATGGCTTTTTGCAAATGGAAAATAGAGAGCTTTAAGTTTTTAGCTTTAAAATAACTTAATCCCAGATTGTAATGAAGCAGGTACTCGTCTCCACATCTTTCCAAAGCTTCATTTAATAATTTGACGGATTGATCCAGTTTATTCATATCGGCAAGAGCTGTGCTCTTTACGCAGTAAGCATCTACCAGAAGAGGTTTGAAATTGGCGTTTATAACTTTAGTGCTATATTTCAGTGCATTATCATAATCCTTAAGATGAAGATAGGACAATGCCATTTCGTAGGTTGCAGACATGGAAGACGGATTAGCCTTTAGCGCTTGCTGGTAATAACTGATAGCATCCTGATAGCGTCCTTTGTCGTGGAGGCTGACACCTTTTCTGATTAATTTGTCAGATGTAGGCTGTGTATATGATATAGTTGAACAAGAGAACAAGAGGATAATTATAATGACTAATAACCGCATTCTAAGTAAAAATTATATTTTGGAGAGGTAAAAGTACTAAAAATCTCCATAGCCCTCTATATTACTTATGCGAGTTTATGAATTTTTCGGAATATTCACTGAATTTACTTTTTTCTTATTTATATATACTAACCTCTTAGAAGTGACTTAAAATATTTATACCTTTGTTCGTCAAATTGATAATAACACGCGAGTTAAGGTTCTAAAAATCTCTTGTAGTATTACCGGTTTTGATAAATATTTCCAATATCTAAATAGTAAAGAATAAGATGTTAACGATCAAGACAATTAATGATAACCCTGAGGCTGTTATAAAAAAGTTAGCTAAAAAGCATTTTGATGGAAAAGAAATCATCTACAAAGTGTTGGGCGAAGATAAAAGACGTAGAGATATACAAACTGAGTTAGACGGACTTCTTGCGGATGTAAATGCCAAATCGAAAAGCATTGGTGCTTTGATGAAAGAGGGAAAGAAAGACGAAGCCGAAAACCAACGTTCTTTTGTACAAGAGGTTAAAGGTCGTATTCAAGTATTGGAAGCAGATCTTAAAGATGCTGAGATGCAGGTGCAGGAAATGCTTGTACTTATACCTAATCTACCTGCGGATGAAGTTCCGGAGGGTCGGGTTGCAGAAGATAATGTTGAGATTAAAACAGGAGGTGCTATTCCTGATTTGGGAGATGAAGCTCTTCCTCACTGGGACTTGGCAAAAAAATACGATCTGATAGATTTTGAATTGGGAGTAAAGATTGCAGGTGCAGGTTTTCCTGTATATAAAGGAAAAGGTGCCCGTCTGCAAAGAGCGCTTATAAACTTCTTTTTAGATAAAGCACGTGATGCCGGATATATCGAAGTTCAGCCACCATACGTTGTGAATGCAGCTTCGGGTTACGGAACTGGTAATCTTCCCGATAAAGAAGGTCAGATGTATCATGCGACTTTGGACGATTTGTATCTTATACCGACAGCGGAAGTTCCGGTTACAAATATATATCGCGATGTTATTCTGGAAGAAAAAGACCTTCCGGTCAAAAATACAGCCTATTCGGCATGTTTCAGGCGAGAAGCAGGTTCTTATGGAAAGGATGTTCGCGGATTGAACCGTTTACACCAGTTCGATAAAGTAGAGATTGTACGTATAGATACTCCCGAACATTCATATGAATCATTGAAAGAAATGGTAAATCATGTTGAATCGTTGGTTGAGGAATTGGGATTACCGTGGCGTATACTTCGCCTTTGTGGTGGGGATATGAGTTTTACTTCTGCATTGACATTCGATTTCGAAGTATTTTCCGCTGCCCAAAAACGTTGGTTGGAGGTAAGCTCTGTGTCTAATTTCGAAAGCTTTCAGGCCAACCGCCTTAAATGCAGATACCGTACTACAGAATATAAGAAAACCCAACTGGTGCATACCTTAAATGGCAGTGCATTGGCTTTGCCTCGAATTGTAGCGGCTTTGCTCGAGAATAATCAGAAACCGGATGGGATACATATCCCTAAGGCTTTGGTTCCCTATACTGGATTCGATATAATAAATTAAGGTCTCAGACCGTCTTATTGGCTTTTTAGCCCTCTATAAAATATAAATAGGCTAATGAATTTTCGAAAATTAAGTCTGCTAATTCTTTTCTTCTCCTTATTGGGTTTTTATTCTTGTGGTGATGACGAGAATTCGAATCTGGAAGGTCGATGGCAGCTAAACCAAATAGAAACTTCGGATGGAAAGAAGCAGGATGTGGATACCATCTTCTATTCTTTCGACAGAAATGTCTTTCAGTATTTGAAATTGACCTCAGATACTGAAACCTTTATGGGGTTTGGTAATTATAGTGTATCAGGAGGTGAAATAAAAGTCGATCTTATTTGGGATAGTTTCCGTCCTTATGAATGCGATACGTGTTTAGGATGGAATAACCTGTCTCGAAATTTTATTATAAAAAAGAATACCTCATCAGCATTGATATTAGAGTCGGAAGAGGAGATTTTATATTTCAAAAAATATTAAAGTCTCGGGTCTTTTTACTATTTTGATTATTATAGAAGTACTTCTGTTAGATATTACTGTAAAATAGAACTATAAATACTTGAAATTACTTAAAATTAGGCTATAGATACCTTCTGAGGTTAAACTATTTTTAGTATTCATCTGTTATTTGATATAGGAGAAATTATTATCTTTGTAAAAATAACTTTTAACAACGAGATTATGAATAAACTACTGGGATTTGGATTAGCACTGTCATTATTAGTGGCTTTTGGTTCTTGTAAACCAAAACAAAGTGCTTATAAATCTGTATATGAGGCAGCCAAGGAAAGAGAACTTGAAGAAAATAAAGCTCAACCAGCAACGCCGGTTACTAAGCCAGCTTATCCTGCTTACACAGATGCGTCAAACGAAAAAGTAAGAACAGAAAAAATTACACCAGTATATGATACTGACGCTTCGGGACTTAGAGCATATAGTGTGGTTATCGCCTCTTTGAGTGTGAAACCTAATGCTGAAGCATTGAAAGCCAGAATGGAACAAGAAGGTTACAGAATTATCTTAGCCCAAAACGAACAAGGTATGTATCGTGTGATTATAGCAAGCTACGATGATAAAGCTGCTGCTGTAAACGAAAGAAATACTATTCGTGACAAATATTTGGCTAGCGGTTCGAGCGATGTTCTTAGAAGAACATACGGTATACCGTTTGACGATCTTTGGATATTGCAAAGACAATACTAATCAGGTCAAAATATAAAGACTTAATAAATGGCTATTTCTGAAAATGAAATAGCCATTTTTATTTCTGGGGAATGCCAATTATCTCTTGCTGTATCTAATTACTATAATTAGTTGGAGTGGTATATTTACCCAAAGAAATAAAACGGAATGAGAGCTTAAATACTGTAAAATATTTAATGAATTTATTGCTGTATCTTTTAATCATAGCTATCTTTGGTATATCTGTTTACTAAAATAATAAGAGGCATGATGCCTTAATGTAGATTATGCGTGTAAGATTTTTAGGCACAGGAACTTCAACCGGAGTACCCGAAATTGGCTGCCAATGTGATGTATGTAGATCAACTGATAAGCGGAATAATAGATTAAGAGCATCGGTTATTGTTTATATAGAAGGTAAGTCTATACTGATAGATTGCGGTCCCGATTTTAGACAGCAGATGTTGGGGATTAATTTTTTACCCATTGATGCACTTTTAATAACTCATGAACATTACGACCATGTGGGAGGAATTGACGATTTACGTCCCTTTTGCAAATTTGGAGATATTGAGATCTATTTAGAGCAATATGTTTCAGAAGCATTAAAATCAAGAATTCCATATTGTTTTACAGAAGAGAAATATCCGGGTATACCTATAATTGCTTTAAACGAAATAAGTTTAAAGCCTTTTTTTGTAGCAGGAGGGATAGAGGTTATCCCTATCAAACTAATGCATGGTACGCTCCCCATAGTTGGCTATAGGATCGGGAACTTTGCTTACCTTACCGATCTTAAATTTATTCCGGAGGAAGAATATGATAAACTGGAAGGGCTCGACGTTTTAGTAATAAATGCACTTCGTATAAGAGAACATGTATCTCACCAAAATTTGGATCAGGCTTTGGAAAAGATAAAGAGGATAGCTCCCCGTAAAACTTATCTTACTCATATGAATCACCATTTTGGATTACATGCCGAAATGGCGAAAATATTACCCGAAAATGTTTTCTTATCATTTGATGGTTTAGAGTTAGATATATTGTAAAATCGATATAAGTAACACTAATTGTTGAGAACAAGCATATTTAATCGTAACTCGATCGGTTGTATTTACGCTTGTCTAAGTAATAAATAGGTCTGAGACCTGAATAAAGGTATCTTTGTTTATATGAAAAAGTTAGTAATTGTTGGATGTGGACATCTCGCCGAAATAGTTGCGGATGCAGTTGTTAGTGGTTTGTTGGCTGAATATGATTTGGTTGGCGTTTATTCGCGTACAGCTTCAAAGGCTGATCGTATTGTAACTAAGATGCAACAACATGGAAAACCCTGTGTAGCATGTGCAACGTTAGAAGATCTGCTGGCTTTGAAGCCTGATTATTTGGTAGAGTCTGCTTCTCCTGCAGCCATGAAGGCACTTGCTTTACCTACGCTGAAAAATGGAACTTCTATTGTCACCTTATCTATTGGTGCTTTGGCTGATACTGCCTTTTATCAGGAGGTAATGGAAACTGCGAAGGCGCATGGCACACGTGTATACATTGCATCCGGAGCTACGGGTGGTTTCGATGTTTTAAGGACCGCTACTTTAATGGGAAATGCATCAGCCAGATTCTTTAATGAAAAAGGACAGGCTGCCTTGAGGCGATCATCAGTGTATGATCCATCTATGGAAACAGAGAAGCGTGTAGTCTTTTCAGGGACAGCAAGGGAGGCGATAGGAGTCTTTCCTACGGGACTTAATGTTTCGGTTGCAGCTTCGCTGGCTTCTGTTGGTCCCGAAAATATGCAAGTGATTATGCAATCAACTCCCGGTTTTAGAGGAGACACTCAAAGGGTCGAAATTGAGAATGATCAGGTACATGCTGTTATAGATGTGTATAGCGCTACGGCCGAAATTGCAGGATGGTCGGTGGTGAGTACGCTGATTAATATCGTTTCACCTATTGTGTTCTAATAGATTAAGCAGATGTTATAAACGCGCAAAAAAGAAGTTTGTGAAGGTTTGTACATTGTATTGGATAATAAAGAAAAAATGGTAGTATATAAGATACTACCATTTTTTCTTTAGAGAATAGTCCTTATATCGTTTAATGTTTTAACTGTATACGTTGGTGCTATATGGCTTGTATCCTCCATGCTTTTAGGATTAAACCAAATCTGGTCTATACCAATATTCTTTGCTCCTATAATATCGGTATTGATATTGTCCCCGATCATAATACAATCAGTACTTGTAGTATTTGCTTCTTTTAGGGCGTAATTGAAGATCAGGGGATGCGGTTTATTTTTTCCTACATGATCCGAGAGGAATACATCTTTGAAATAAGAATCTAATCCTGCATTTTTTATCTTCTTATCCTGTACTTCCAAAAAACCGTTTGATATTATGTAGAGGTGGTATTTGGGCTGTAAATATTCAAGTATATTTTCAACACCTTCAATAATATTCTTTTTATTGGATACTCTTCCCATAAAATCATTGTTCATTTCCAGAGATTGTTCGGTTGAAATAGACGTGAAATCTCTTAATGATTGTTCGAACCGTCCTTTCTTAAGTTCTTCTTTACTTATTAGATTTTGCTCATACTGATCCCATAAGTGAAGATTAATGCTTTGATATTTTGTATAGAAATCATTAAAACTCGGATAATACTTATCGATGGTGTAATCATTGTAAACTTCTTCCAGTACTTGTTTACTGTTAAGTGCAGTGTCGATAAGTGTATCATCAAGATCAAAAAAAATAGTTGTATATTTCATCTGTTTTAATTGGTAAAAAAATCCGAGACCTTCTAAAATGAAACACTGATAAAGAGATTTCTTTACCAGTGTTTCATTATATATGTAAGAATTAAATTATCAATAATATTTATTGCTATAATTTAAGTTATAACTAATTGGCGTTGTTATTCCTGCCACAGCCATAAAAAGGTCTGAGACCTTTAATCAACCTGTATAATAAGGAATTGACCTAGGCTCCAGAATCTTTTGTAATCGTTAATCTTAATTACTACCTGACTGTTTGCATCTTTAGCAATAGTGTAGCTGTCTTTAGGTTGATCAGATAATACTTTTGCTTTCTTAGCATATACAGGAATTTCTTTTACATCGCGAATGTCAATCTTGATGAAAGTTGATTTGTCGATAGACTCTTTCAAAATTTTAGGAGAAGAGATAAAGCCGCCTGTAACTACTTTGGCTTCTTTAAGCTCTTTAGATGTACCGAAGATATAATAACCGGTATTCAAAGCCTTCTCTTGTTCTTTTATTTTGTTAGATTGCTCTACATTTTTGTTAGAAAGATCTTCAACATTGGTATTCAATTTTTCAACTTCACCTGTTAATGATGCAATTTGAGCATCTCTTACAGTAAGAGCTTCTCTAAGTTCTGTGATAGCAGCACTTCTTTGTTCAAGTTCGGCAGTAAGTCTTTCTACTGTTTGCTTAAGTTGTGCCGACTGTCCTCCAGCATTCTTAAGTTTCTTATTAAGGGTTTCTATGTCTGCCTTATTTTTCTTTAGAATTTCATTAATCATTTGGAAATTGTCGGTGATACGGGATTTGGTATCAGAAGACATTTCACCCTTTGACTTAGATTCTATCGTTAGATATTTCTCGGCTTCTTTAATTTGAGCGAAGTTTTCTTCCACTTGATTGATCATAGCCATTAAATCGGATACATCTGATTGCCCCTTAGACGAGACTTGTAATAAAGAATCTCTCTCAGCTTGCAATGCTTTATATTCGTCAGAGTTCTTTACATTACATGATGCTAACATGCCAAGGCACAGACATCCTAAAATTACTTTTTTCATAATTATCTACTTTTTACTTTTTCCTATTTAACACTAAACCCTCTTGTTTAGTTTTGCTTCAATTCATCAAATTTAATTCTTTTCTTAAATAAATAGCTTATTTTTAGAGTTTATTCATTTTTTGAAGCAATAATTATCACAAATTCACCTCTTGGAGCCTTTGTCGTAAAATGCAAAATAAGCTCAGCAAGGGTACCACGTAGAGTTTCTTCGTGCATTTTAGATATCTCTCTACAAGTTGCGGCTTGTCTGTCTTCTCCCATGTATTCTGCTAATTGCGTTAGCGTTTTCAATACGCGATGAGGCGATTCATATAAAACTATAGTAGTCGGTATTTCTGCAAGTTCTTTAAATCGGGTCATTCGTCCTTTCTTTTGAGGAAGAAAACCTTCGAAGTAAAATTTATCACAAGGAATTCCCGATGAAACTAATGCCGGAATTAATGCTGTAGCTCCCGGAAGGCATTCTATTTCGATACCTGCTTTTATGCATTCTCTACCGATAAGAAAACCCGGATCGGAAATACCCGGAGTTCCGGCATCCGAAACGAGACCTATATTTTCTCCTGCACTCAGTCGGTCTATAATATGAGATATAGTTTTATGTTCGTTGAATTTATGGTACGACTGCATCTTATTTTGAATCTCAAAATGCTTCAGCAGAAAACCTGTTGTACGCGTATCTTCTGCAAGGATAAGATCCACCTCTTTGAGCAGTCTTATTGCTCTGATAGTCATATCTTCCAGATTTCCGACAGGAGTCGGTATAATATATAGTTTGCCTAGTGACATATTTTTTTAAGCTGTTTTTATGTGTTCGGTTTTCTTATATTTAAAGACAATGCTAAATACAACGGCAAGAACTAAAGCATAGGCTGCAAAGCTAAACCAAATACTCGGCCAGTCTTTTATACCATCGCTTGAAGTGAACAGGTCTACAACGTATCCGCTACCCATTGTTCCAACAATAGTACCGATTCCGTTGGTCATAAGTATAAATAAACCTTGAGCACTTGCTCTGAATGACGGGTTTGTTTCTGTCTCCACAAAAAGAGATCCCGATACATTGAAAAAGTCGAAAGCCATTCCGTATACCACCATCGATAACATGATGAATACAATGCCGCTATCAGGGTTTCCGATGCCAAACAAGGCAAAGCGCAATACCCAGGCTAGCATACTGATGAGCATTACATTCTTGATACCGTAACGTTTCATGAAGAAAGGTATTGCCAGAATAAATAAAGCCTCTGATATTTGTGATAACGAAGTCAAAATGCCCGGATGCTGAACGGCAAAAGAGTCTTTATATTCTTCAGTAAGAGCAAAGTCATTTAAGAATTGTTGTCCGAAAAGGTTGGTGATTTGCAGTGCAGCACCTAGTAACATGGAAAAGATGAAAAATATAGCCATCTTCTTTTCTTTGAAAAGTACGAAAGCATCTAGTCCGAAGGTTGAAACCCAAGAAGAGTTTTTAGTTGCATGAGTCGGAGGACATTTTGGTAATGTAAAAGCATATAAACCTAATATCAACGCAGCGGCAGCTCCTAAGTATAGTTGATTGGCGCTGGCAGTCCATTTCATTATATCAACCATCCACATGGCTACAATAAATCCTACTGTACCCCAAACTCTAACAGGTGGGTAATGTTTTACGATATCGAAGTTTGATCGTTCCATTGCATTGTAAGCAATAGTATTGGTCAAGCCCAGTGTAGGCATATAACACATAGTAACGAGCAGCATAATAAAATAAACCTGACTATATTCTGTAACATGCGGTAGATAAAAAAGTAGTGCAGCACCTAACAGATGACAAATTGCATATACACGTTCGGCATTGAGGAATCTGTCGGCAATAATACCAAGCAGAGCAGGCATTATAAGTGCAGAAATACCCATGGTTGCAAAAATACCTCCGATTTCTACGGCATTGAAATGAAGTGTTACGGAAAGATATACCCCGAGAGAAGTAAGCCATGTACCCCATAAAAAGAATTGTAGGAAATTCATTATTATAAGGCGATACTTAAGGTTTAAAGAACTGCTCATCTGTAATTAGTTATTTATATGATTTATTAGCCAAAGATAATATAAATATGTTTTTTCTTTTGTAGAAATTCGAGAGTTTAAGTGTTATAAGTGGTAGTAAATATTTATTGTTACATTTTACAACTATAACTATCTCCTGTTTTTATATTTACCAAAGTAACAAATAGGTCTGAGACCTTAGATTACCTGTTTTTCTATAATTTCTAAAGAAAAGAACATTATTTGTTCAATGATAGATAGATTAGGGTGGGGAAGTGGTCGCTATACCCATTTAAGAAAGTATTTCCCGAGAAAGTACGCAATGGGTATCCTTTATATTTTCCCGATTTCTGGAAAAGAAAATCCTTATTGAATACTTCAGCTTTCTCAAAATTCAATTTGCTTTTTCCTTTACTTAACAGGCTCTGAGAAATTATAATTTGATCGAACAAATTCCATTGGTCTTTATAGCATAAAGTACCTGTACCACTTTCGTGTATTTTCCACATGGTATTATATAGTTCGCCTTTCTGCACCTCTTCCTGATTCTTTTTAGCATTAAGTACTATTCGGGTACTCTTGTCTTTAGGGTCATCATTCATATCACCCATAATGACAATGCCTGCTGTAGGAGTGGCTTTGTAAATAGAATCGCTGATATGTTTGCAGATAGCAGCAGCACGTTCTCTGAGAGGTGAGGAGTTATCTCCCCGGCGCGAAGGCCAGTGATTAACCAAAACATTAAGAGGTTGTCCTGCTAATAACCCACTAACAACAAGAATGTCTCGGGTTCTTATGTCATTTGCTCCCGGAAGTGTGAAGGGATAAATTTTGTATGAGGTTACTTTGAATAACGATGGGTTGTAAATAAGTCCTACATCAATACCGCGTGCATCGGGTGAGTCTTGGTGTACAATCTTATATTTACGACTTGCTAAATCTCCTGTACTGATAAGGTCTTCTATTACTTTTCTATTTTCAACTTCAGCCACACCTATTATGACAGCGCCCGAAGGATTTGTTTCTTTGCCGAGTAAATCAATTACATATGCTAAGTTTTTGAGTTTCTTCTTATATTTATCATCTGTCCAAGCATTACGTCCCGAAGGTGTAAAATCTTCATCTTCAATATTGGTATCTCTTTTTGTATCAAATAAATTCTCTACATTATAGAATGCAATCGGATATATCTCCTTTTGGTTTTGAGCAAAGCCCGCTAATGATAATAAGGCTAAGCAGATCAATAAATATTTCTTCATAAATGATATTATAAGGTCTCAGACCTATTTGTTACTTTGGTAAGTGTAATATAGAAATATAGTTGTTATGGTAATAAAAAAAACAGCGATCTAAGGACGTGTAAATTTAGTAATAAAAAAAAGACTACTTATGAAATTAGTTCATAAATAGTCTTTCTGTATATAGGGTGTTTGATATCATCCAAACATAGGAACAATTCGTTTTATTCCTGCAATGAGTTGATCTATTTCATCCTTTGTATTATAAAATGCAAAAGATGCTCTAACTGTTCCTTCAATACCAAGTTCTTCCATCAATGGTTGAGCGCAATGGTGCCCTGTACGTACGGCAATACCCATTCTGTCTAGTAACATACCCATATCGTAATGATGGATATTCTTTACAAGAAATGATACTGCACTACTTTTGTGGTCGGATGTTCCGAAAATACGCATACCGTCTATCTTCATCAACTCCGAAGTACAATACTCCAAAAGCTCATCTTCATAGGCACGAATATTGGATAGTCCTATTGAACTGACATAGTCTAGCGCAGTTCCTAGGGCTATGAAATCTACATAATTGGGAGTACCTGCTTCAAACTTAAAAGGAAGTTCGTTGAATGTGGTTTTCTTAAATGAAACCGAACCAATCATTTCCCCTCCTCCTTGATATGGAGGCATCTTGTTCAGTAGGTCTTCTTTCCCATATAAAATACCTGTTCCCGTAGGACCATATATTTTGTGTCCAGAGAAAACCAATAGGTCACAGTCCAATTTTTGCACATCTATATCGATATGCTGTATGGATTGAGCAGCATCTACTAAAACAGGAATGTTTTGTTTATGTGCGATCTCTATGATTTTTTCAATCGGATTTATTGTTCCCAGAACATTAGATACGTGCATTACTGAGATCAGACGAGTCTTAGGTGTAATCAGTTTCTCAAGTTCTTCAAGAATAAGTTCTCCCTTTTCGTTGATAGGGATTACTTTAAGCTTTACACCTGTAATGCTTTCTTGTATTTGCCAAGGTACAATATTGGAATGGTGCTCCATGGCAGAAACAATAATCTCATCACCTTCTTTGCAAAACTCACGGCAAAAACTAGAGGCAACCAAATTTATACTTTCGGTTGTTCCTTTCGTAAATATTACTTCGTGAGCATGTTTTGCATTGATAAACTGCTGAACTTTTTTGCGGGCATTCTCTGTTAGTTCGGTAGCTTCCTGACTAAGATGGTGTACTCCTCTGTGAATATTTGCATTTACAGAACCATATATTTCACTTATCTTGTCTATTACACATTTGGGCTTTTGTGTAGTAGCTCCATTATCCAGATAAATAAGAGGTTTCCCATATACTTGAGTTTCAAGTATAGGGAAATCAGCTCGTATTTTATTTATATCTAAGGTCATAGACCTATTTGTTTTTTGTAAGTAATTAAATCTATATTGTTCTATTTCTGATTATAACTGTCTCCGGTTATAATACTTGCCAAAGCAATAAAAAGGTCTGAGGCCTTATTTACATATAGCGCAATCACCACATCTGGCTTCTTCTCCACGGAAGCGTTTCTCTACCAATTCTTCAAGACGGTCTCTTAGTACGTCAATATGAATAAGCTTAAGCACATCCGCGGTAAATGCTTGCATAAGCAGCAATTTTGCATCCTCTTTGGCTATACCTCTTGCACGCAAGTAGAAAAGAGCATCCTCGTCCAGTTGTCCGGTAGTTAAACCGTGAGAACATTTCACGTCATCAGCATAAATTTCAAGCTGAGGTTTTGAATACATACGGGCATCAGGCGAAGCACAAAGATTGTTATTTGTCTGATACGCCATTGTTTTTTGTGCATCCTGCTCTACAAGAATACGTCCGCAGAAAGAACCTACGGCATGCTCCTGTAATACATATTTAAATAGCTGAGTACTTTGACAATGAGGTTTTGCATGATCCAGAAATGCAAAGTTATCAACGTGCTGTACTTTATCGGCAATAATAACACCTGCAATAGTTGCTTCGGCGTTTTCCCCGTTAAGTTTCACATGGTAATTATTACGTGTAAAACCACAGTTCAGTGTAATATTATTAACTAAGACGGTTGATGATTTATCTTGATGAACGTAGGTTGAAGCCAATCGGGTTACTTGGTTAGAGTTTTCCTCCAGTTCGTAAAACTCGATGTGCGCATTTTCTCCGGCAAATATTTCTGTAACCTGAGTCGCCAGAAATTTATGGCTGTCAACAGTGTGGTCGCAAGCCAATAGTTTTACCTGAGAGTTCTTTCCTGCAATAATAAGTAGACGTCTGTTTACCAGAAAATCGACATTTGCAGTTAGTATATTTATTAATTGCAGAGGCTGTTCAATTACGATGTTATCAGGAATGTATATTACAAATCCATCTTGTACAAACATAGTATTGAAAGCAGCTATAGTATTGTTTTCTAATTGAGCTGCTTTGCCATAATATTTTGATGCTATATCAGCATGTTGTTCTGCAAAATCGTTTAGGCTTCCGATAAATACACCCTTTGGGAAATCAGTTTTTGGCTGATGCTCTTTGTGGAATGTATCATTCATTAAAAAGAATAAATTAGTCGAAAGTTCGGGTACATTGCATTTATACGCGTTGTATGGATTTGTTTGAGCAGATAATCTACTTAGATTAAATCCATAATCGGGAATAAATTCCTTTACAACATCCGAATATTGATAATCTTCAAGGCTACGATCGGGAAAACCGAGCGTCTTGAAAATTTCAAAAGCCTTATTCCTTTCATCGTTCAGAACCTTTGTCGATTTGCTGTCGATAAGGCTTCTGTGTTCGGTGAATAAGTCTATATATTGAGTTTCTATCATTGAATTCTGTATATTTTACTGTAAAACATTGTTTCTGTACTTTTAGTATCGCAGGAGATAAACCTTATTCCTGCACCAAAGCAACAGATAGGTTTATGACCTTAATCTTGAAAATCTTTAATAATCCAATCGTATCCTTTTTCTTCCAATTCAAGAGCCAATTCAGGTCCTGCACTTTTTACGATTTGTCCTTTGTATAATACATGTACAAAGTCTGGTTTGATATACTCTAAAAGACGTTGGTAGTGAGTAATAACAATCGTAGCATTGTCTTTACGTCTCAACTTGTTAACGCCTGCTGCAACAATACGAAGAGCATCAATATCCAAGCCTGAATCTGTTTCGTCCAGAATAGCTAATTTAGGATCAAGCATAGCCATTTGAAAAATCTCGTTGCGTTTTTTTTCACCACCAGAGAAACCTTCGTTAACCGAACGGCTTGCCAGAGTGCTGTCGAGATCAACTAACTCGCGTTTTTCTTTCATCAGTTTTAAAAAATCCGATGCTGCGATAGGATCGAGTCCTTTGTGCTTGCGAGTCTCATTCACAGCAGCACGCATAAAGTTTACCATACTTACTCCCGGTATTTCTACAGGATATTGGAAACTAAGGAATAAACCTTCGCATGCTCTTTCTTCGGGAGCAAGTTCCAATAAATCTTTGCCTTCGAAAGTAACTTCACCTTCTGTTACCTCGAAATTGGGATTACCTACAAGTACCGATGCTAATGTGCTTTTACCGGCTCCGTTAGGACCCATAATTGCATGTATCTCTCCGTTATTAACTTCAAGATCTAGTCCTCTTAATATTTCTTTGCCATCAATGTTGGCATGCAAGTTTTTTATGCTTAATAAATTCGCCATTATTTTGTTTAAAATAAAATAATTAAATAATATAGTGATAAGTCTTTTAATAATCGCTTATTCAGCTTATTAATAACTTTATTACTCGTTGTTTTTCTAAATTGTTATTATATTCACTAATATAGCCGGGGCTATATATTTCAATACAATGAACAATAGTTGTAAGAAATTGTTTACTTCTTTTTGGCTATATATGATCTAAAAAATCTATAAAGATTATATATCTGCCTCAATAGATATCGGACAGTGATCGGAATAGCATACTTCGTTGTGAATGGTTGCGCTTTTAACTCTTTCTCTTGCTTCGCTCGAAATCATATGATAGTCTATTCTCCAT
Organism: Indolivaga alginatilytica; assembly: GCF_003201355.1. Taxonomy (GTDB): domain Bacteria; phylum Bacteroidota; class Bacteroidia; order Bacteroidales; family Dysgonomonadaceae; genus Dysgonomonas_A; species Dysgonomonas_A alginatilytica. The sequence continues at coordinate 108,485 of NZ_QICL01000012.1, read as the reverse complement.
CCCAAGTTCTTAGGTTTGGCACCGGCTCTGTAGCTCCACCACGTGTATTTCTCTCCACTTTGATCGTATTCCCTGAATGTATCTACCATGCCTGTTCCTACAAACTGATCGAACCACTCTCTTTCTTCGGGTAAAAACCCAGACGAAGTTAAGTGTTTTTCGGGATGATTTATATCAATAGGCTTATGACAGATATTATAATCGCCACAAATCAATATTTCTTTACGTTCTTTTCTTAATTCTTGGATGTATTCTGAGAAGTCTGCCAGAAATTCCATTTTGAAAACCTGACGAAGTCCTCCGGTAGTTCCCGAAGGGATGTATACACATATTATGGTTACGTTGCCATAGTCGACACGTATTACACGACCTTCTTTGTCGTATTTTTCGATACCCATTCCGATTTTTACAAAATCGGGCTGGATTTTAGTTATAATTCCGACTCCGCTATAGCCTTTTTTTTCTGCCGGATGAAAATAACAATATTCGTATCCCAGAGATTTTAAGGTTATAAGATCTATTTGGTCTTCTTGTGCTTTAAGTTCTTGAAAGCATACTAAATCAGGGTTTTCCTTACTTAGCCATTCGGCTAGTCCTTTATTGAATGCAGCACGTATACCATTAACGTTATATGAGACAATTTTCATTATTAGGAAATTAAAAAGGCGATGAATATTTTAGCTATTCATCATTCGTCATTTATTATTTATTTCGTCCATTTCAATTGCTTTGACCTTTTTGAATAGGTCAGATGCAAAGACGAAATCGTTAAGAGCTTCATTTTTTGTTGTTAATATCTGCTTGTTAGTACCCTCCCATTCCAGATTACCTTCTTGGATAAAGAATATCTTATCTCCGATATTCATCACCGAGTTCATATCATGTGTATTGATGATAGTGGTAATTTTATATTCTTTGGTAATATCGCTTATCAGTTCATCGATAACCAGAGATGTTTGAGGATCAAGTCCTGAGTTGGGTTCATCACAAAATAAGTATTTTGGATTTAATGAGATAGCTCTTGCGATAGCTGCACGCTTCATCATACCTCCACTTATTTCAGAGGGGTATAAATGACCTGCATCCGATAAGTTTACACGATCGAGACAGGATGTTGCACGTTTTATCTTTTCACTTTTAGATAGTGATGAAAACATATCCAATGGAAAATACACATTTTCGAATACGGTCATTGCATCAAATAAAGCCGATCCTTGAAAGATCATACCCATCTCCTGACGCAAGGCTTTCATCTGATACGAAGATAATTTTGTCAAATCCCTGTTATCGTATAAGATGCTGCCTTTAGTGGGTCTCATTAATCCGATCAGGTTTTTAAGTAAAACGGTTTTTCCTGAGCCGCTTCGACCTATGATCAGATTGGTTTTGCCTTCTTCGAAAATCATGCTTATACCTTTAAGCACTTCCCTGCCTTCGAATGATTTTACTAAATCCTTAACTTCTATCATCCCATCATCAAATCAGTGATTAATAAATCGGAAATCAAGATCAAAATACTGCTCACTACAACAGCATTTGTGCTTGCTTTCCCTACATCAAGCGAACCTCCTTTGGCAAAATACCCGTAATAGGCTGCTATGGAGGAAATCAGAAAGGCGAAAAATATTGTTTTTACTATGGCGTACCATATGTAATATGTTTTGAAAAAGGATTGTAATCCGAATTCGAAATCGGCAACAGGTACGGCATTGGTAAAATAACAGACACCAAATCCTCCTACGATACCAAAAAACATACTTAGTATAACTAATACCGGTACGAAAGTCATCAGACCCACAACTTTAGGTAAGATGAGATAATTTGCAGAGTTTACTCCCATTATTTCGAGGGCATCTATCTGTTCGGTAACACGCATGGTTCCAATCTCGGAAGATATATTCGACCCGACCTTTCCTGCCAGAATAAGGCACATAATAGATGATGAAAACTCAAGCAAAATGATTTCACGCGAGGTATATCCTACGGTATATCTGGGTAAAAGCGGATTGTTGATATTAAGTGCAATTTGTATAACTATTACAGCACCGATAAAAAACGAGATGATGATAACGATACTTATCGAATCTACTCCAAGTTTACTTATCTCTTTTGAAAGCTGTTGAAGAAATATTCTCCATTTTTGGGGTCTTGTTAAGACTTTGCGCATTAGCATCGCATATTGTCCCAATTTTTCTAATGAACCTATTAATAGCATACCTTTAAAATTAACTTTTTAAGTCCTGTGAAATATCTAAGATTTGTAACCTTAAGGTCTTAGACCTTTTTATTGCTTTGGTAAGCATAACAGAAATAGCCTGTTATAATCAGAAAGTATATCATTAAATACTTTCATTTACTTATCTGCTTTTTCTAAATAACAAATGTACAAAAAAATTAGAGAAGTGAAGGAATTCCTGTTTCCTCTCTCTCCAGAATTGAAAATGATTTATCATCATCTATAAATATTTTCTTGGCAACCTTACCTATAATTTGTGTTGAGGCTGCATCAAATCCACCACCGATAAGCCCTCCTACTAAAGGTACGGCTTTTCCTAAGCCGGATAAACCTTTGCTGCCTAGTTTTGAGGCTATGTTTACACTCACTTTTTCATTCACTGAAAGGAGCATCTTTTTGGACGATTGTTCAATAAAGTTTCTTACGAATTTTTCACCGGCTTTGATTCCCATCTCCTTGAATATCTCTTTGGTTCCATTGCCAAGCATACAAACATAGATGACCGATTTTACCTGATCGCTTTGAATATCGTGGCCACCCATATAAGCAATGGCAGAGATCATTCTTACTTGAATATACATCACACTCGCTATATTGGCAGGCAAGGCAAAAGGCATTATAGCCCATCCGCCGAGTCCTGCAAAGAATCCGCTGGATGCAGCTTTGGTAACCTGCCATTTGATCAACTGGTCGACTTGCTGGTCGATGCTTCCTTTTGATTTAAGATAATCATTTCCTAACTGATATGCTGAGTCTACACCTCCAAAACCATTTATGGCTCTGGCGTATGTCCATTCCAGAACTTTTGAGACGATGCCGCTTTTGGCTGTTGTTATTATTTTACTCATGTTAAGTATATTAAGGTCTTTGACCTATTTATAGCTTTGGTAAGTATGAATACATTATTTATGCTGTAGCTTTTATTGTATTCTTTACTTACTGCAACCTGATTATTATAATACCTGGTTTTTATAACAAACTCCTTATAAGCTTTGTTTATAAGGTCTGTTATGGTAAACTGATATGTCTATAAATTTAACCTTGCAATATACTTCTTAAAATAGATTATAGTGGTTTTTGTTAATACTATTTAACCCGAAACTTTATTTCTTAAGGTCTCAGATTAAATAGTATTATAAGTCTGGAGTTTATTCGTTTTCTTTGGTGACGAGCCTTCCGTTTACTTTTACATTATCTAAAACCAGATTAACGACATTTTTCATTTGAGTAGCCTTAGGTGCTTTTTTTACTTCAATATTGCGTAATGTAATATCATATAGTTTGGCTTCGGGCACACCGTTCGCCATGATGGCTACGCTGTCTACTCGGTTACATGTTACATTTTCGATGGTAATATTTCGGAATTGTGTCGGATAATTTCCTCCTCTATAACCGTGGTAGTCTGTACGGAAGTTTATTACTCCCCATAAGCATACATCAGCCTCGATGTTTCGCATATGTAGATTCTCGAAGAATCCTCCACGGTCGAGGTTCGATTTGAAGTAAATTCCATTCCTGCAACTATCTATTTTACAGTCTTCGATGAAGATATTACGTACACCTCCCGACATTTCGCTACCGATGGTAATAGCCCAGCGGGCAAAATAGCAATTGCGTATAATTACATTCTCGGTTGCCTGCCCTATACGCCATCCGTCTTGATCCCGTCCCGATTTAATGGCTATACCGTCGTCTCCGACATTGAATTTTACATTTTCTATTAATACATTGGTAGATGATTCGGGGTCGCATCCGTCATTATTGTAATTGTTACTGTCAATATACACATCACGTACAATTACATTGTCACAATAAACGGGATGAATAATCCAGAAAGGCGAATCGTATATCTTTACGCCTTCGATCAATACGTTTTTACATCCTAAAAACTGGATCATACATGGGCGCAGATGCCAGCCTTCTCCAAAAACACGCTCGTAAACAGGAATGGAGTCGTTACCCATTTGACGAAGTCTGTCCATTGCCGGTTTTTCTTTGGGTTTCCAAGTGTTGAATGTTACTGCACCATTACCATCAATTTCTCCTTTGCCTGTGATGGCTACATTTACGCATTGATAACTGTAAATAAACGGGGTATAGTTGAAGCATTCTGTACCTTCCCATTTAGTCAGTACCATAGGGAGATAGTCGGTAGGTTCTGTCGAAAATTCGAGCCGGGCCCCTTCTGTTAAATGAAGATTTACGTGACTTTTTAAGATAATAGAACCTTTAAGGTAGTATGTGCCTGCGGGAACTAATACTTTGCCTCCGCCTTGCTGATTACATTCATTTATTGCGGCAATAATTGCAGGAAGGCTGTTGAATGTAGAATCGTTTTTTGCTCCGAAATCTACAACATTGAAGGTTTTGTCATGAAATTTAGGTGCGGAAATATTTTTCATAATTTCAGGAACCATTTCCCATCCGTTATCTGTGACTGTTGTAGTCGGACGGCTGCATGATAGGAGTAGAACAGCCATAAAAAGGATTGGTGTAATCTGTTTTATCATAATATTGTGTTTGGTTTTTGAGTTTAAGGTATATTCCGCATTGTGTTATTTATTGCTTTGAGAAAATGTAAGTATATATCCGTTACAATCTTCTATTGCAAAATCGGTTGATCCGTAAAATGTGTCATGCAGGTCTTTTGCTAAGGTTGCTTTGTTCTTCAACTTTTCATAAAGAGTATGTATGTCAGATACATGTATATAAAAAGTCAATCCGCCTCCCCGAGGAAATTCAGATAGTTGAGGATATTCTTCTTTAATGCTGTTTTCTTCTTGAAACATAAACATAACGTCTCCCGATTTTACTATTGCGAATACCCATTGCCCTGTTTCGGGTACGCTATCTATTTTGTTAAACCCTAAGATATTAGTATAAAAATCGACTGTTTTGTTTACGTCTTTAACCATAAGGTTAGGTGTAGAATCTTTTAAAACCATGATTGTTTATTTTTTAGTAAAGAAAGCTATAAGCAATATGCTTTCAGGTTATAGTTGTTGTACTTGTCAAAATATTAAAAAGGTCTGAAACCTTAAATATAAAGATTGTTTTCTAAAATAGTAAATGTTTATGAAAAGAATAGTCGGCTCGCTGACTCTAAAAAGAAGATGTTACTCTTTATAAGAATGGGTTAGCTGCTGTAAGAAAAAATAGGTGGAGAAAAGGAACTTTTCTCCACCTATCTATATCGTTTGTAGATTGGAATCTTTTACTCCAAATATGTATATCCGTATAATCCTGAACGATAGTTGGATAAGAACTCTTTACCTTCTTCAACGGTAATAGATCCTTGTTTAACACAAGTTGTTACCCAGGTTTCTACTGTACGAACCAGTTTTTTAGCGTTGTATTGTGCATATTCCAATACTTCAGCTACCGTTTCTCCATCTAATATCTGTTCTATCTTATATCCGTTTTCGTCAACTGCTACGTGTACTGCATTGGTATCACCAAACAGATTGTGAAGGTCACCCAGAATTTCCTGATATGCTCCAACCAGGAATACTCCTAAATAATAAGGTTCATTCTTTTTCAGGCTGTGTACAGGTAAATATCCTGTTTGATTGCCTGTTGGTATGAAGTTATCAATCTTTCCGTCCGAATCACACGTGATATCCTGTAATGTAGCTGTTCTATCGGGTCTTTCTGACAAACGATGCAAAGGTATGATCGGAAATATCTGATCGATAGCCCAAGAGTCAGGCAGAGACTGGAAAAGAGAGAAGTTACAGAAATATTTATCAGGGAGCAATTTAGCTAACTGTTTCAATTCGTCGGGGGAATGTTTCATACGTCCTGCCATCTGGTATATTTCACGTGCGATAGAGAAATAAAGACGCTCTACTTGTGCTCTTGTTTTGAGAGTCAACATTCCCAAGCTGAATAAATCGAGTGCTTCTTCTCTGATCTGTTGCGAATCGTGCCATGCTTCCAACATACGGCGTTGATTAAGATCGTCCCATATTTGATACATCTCACGCACCAGTTCATGATCTTGTTCACTAATCACATCACTTTCTTCCCATTCGGGTAGAGTTGCTGTTTCGAGAACCTCAAATACAAGTATCGAGTGATGGGCTGTTAGCGATCTTCCTGATTCGGTAATGATATGAGGGTGGGGCAGGCCATTCTTGTTGGCTGCATCTACCATTGTCGAAATAGAGTCGTTTACATATTCCTGAATAGTGTAATTAACACTACTTTCGCTGTGTGACGAACGTGTGCCGTCGTAATCGATACCGAGACCTCCGCCAATATCAACAAATTCGATATTGAAGCCCATGCCATGAAGTTGTACATAAAATTGCGAAGCTTCACGTAGTGCTGTTTTAATACGTCTTATTTTTGTTACCTGACTACCGATATGGAAGTGGATAAGACGCAGAGAACCCTGCATGTTATTTTTTTCAAGGAAAGACAGAGCCTCCAATAGCTCACTCGAATTTAATCCGAATTTACTGACATCGCCTCCCGATTCTTCCCATTTTCCGCTACCGCTACTCGCTAATTTGATACGTATACCAATATTAGGAACTATTTTTAAACGTTTTGCTGTTTTTGTAATAAGTGGTAATTCATTCAGTTTTTCAACCACAATGAATACTCTTTTTCCCATTTTTTGAGCAAGAAGAGCCAATTCTACATAACTTTCGTCTTTGTATCCGTTACAGATAATTAAAGAGTTAGGGTCTGTATTGATGGCTATAACTGCATGTAATTCGGGTTTAGAACCGGCCTCAAGACCGATGTTAAACTTTTTACCATGACTCACAAGTTCCTCTACTACGGGTCGCATCTGATTCACCTTTATAGGATATATAATGTGATTCTGTGCTTCGTAACCATACTCTTTGGCTGCTTTTTTAAAGCAAGTAGAAATCTTTTCGATGCGGTTATCCAGAATATCCGGAAAACGAACCAATACAGGGGCTGCTACATCGCGAAGCTGTAATTCATCTATCAGCTCTTTCATGTCCACAGCTACACCATCTTTTCGGGGAGTAACTATTACGTTCCCCTTTTCATTGATTGAAAAATAATTCACACCCCAACTGGAGATGTTGTACAATTCTTCCGAATCTTCAATGCGCCATTTTCTCATTATTGCAAATACGCCTGTTTTAAAATTGTTTGTAAATAGAGTGACCTTAAGTAAAAGTTGGATTTTAAAATCAATATTTTAAAATTATAACTTGCAATGATATTTATACTTAGGTAGATAATAAAAAGGTCTGCGACCTTACTTGGTAGTTAGAACCTTTGTTATCTCTCCTATATATAAAATATGGAAATCGTTTTGAGGGAACCACTTTGAGATTATTTCCTTATCCAGAAAATATTCACCTCCCATTGGTTGAGCATATAGTTTTTTTATAAAAATGGCTGTGTGAGCTTCCTCAAAGTAAGGAATCTCTCCTTCGTGAGTAATTGTCAGTTCAGCTTTTTCTATTTTATTTTCATCTCTGCCCGATACTTTGCCCAAATAACCGAGCTTTTTCAAATAGCTTTTATCAAAGAAAGTGAGCGAAAAAGAATCTGCATTATCTACAAATTCTTTTGTGTAACGCTGTGGACGTATAACAATAAAGGCTACTTGTTTGTTCCACATAATTCCGAAGCCTCCCCAACTGGCAGTCATCGTATTTACTTTGCCCTCTTTCTCAGCTGTAACCAACATCCATTCGTCCTTTATGTCATAAGGGGAGAATGGCAGTTGTTTTGCCGATATTTCTTTGAAATTGTTCATTGTTATATTATTTTGTCAATTGCAATATTGGTCGTACACTTTCTGATCGGGATGTTTTTCGAGGTGTACTCCTTACGTTTGTTATAGGTTTGTTATCAACTGAAACAACCTGCTTTGTTTGCTTCAAATAAGTGTGATCTGTTGGAGGATAATAGAATCCAAGAGATGCGGTTTCAAAGCCTGTAGTATCTACCATTCGCATTGTTTCAAGTACAGGGTACCTATATCCTTTTACATACCACTTGTAGGTTATAAATTCGTATTCTAGTGGACCTTCCCAAACACCACGCAAGGGGATATATTGAATAGTTTGTACATATTTTATCCGCAAAACATTGTTATAAGTACCCGATGGTAACGTAATAGTTCCGTAGCCATCAGCTTTCATTTCATAATAACCTTTGGTTCTGAAATCATTTCTTCCACTATACCATACATCTGATTGGTAATCGTATTTATAAGAATCGCCATAATATGTTGGGTATTTATCTTCTATCATACGAGGATTATACTGCAATAGAGTAGTTGAATTTTCATGTCCCATTGCCTGTAATTGATTATTTTTGATTTCGTAATAATACATCGTATTTACAACATTATCAGTATAAATAATAAGACTATTCGCAGAAATTTTAGAAGGATCAATAATATCAAGACCGAGGCGGTACGTATGATCTTCGGCCATATTTGGAGCTCTGTAGTTGGCTTCATATTTATCAATAAGAACTGTCAAATTGCTGAAATTCCAAGAAGCATTTTTACCTCCATTACCAGGGTCTACATAGCTTATTTTCTTTTTAATGAGATAGTCGCCAATATGAGGGGCATTATCTCGCTGGTTTATTTGGTATGGATTGTCTGTAACATCAATCATCCCTCCTTGTCCGATAATTAATTTTAGGAATTTTGATCCTGCAGTAATTGTTACTTCACCGTTTCTATCTGTTTTGTTTTTATTTTCGGTAACACTGATAGTTATAGGCTGGTTTCCATTACCATTATTTTTGTCTGGGGTAGCCCATGTTGCGTTAGATTGAACAGTCCATTTTGTATTTGAGCGTATCATGATAGAATTGGCAGAGGCTTCGCTGTAAAATCCCATATCCAGGATATCGCTGGCATACGTTCCTGTTAGATCCATCATGGAAAAAACTATCTGAATATTTAAAGCTTCTTGCTTTAATTTTAATTCCTCTGTTTTGCTTCCGGCTTTTATTATTATGGTAGCATCACGTTTTATGTCGATATAGTTTTTATCGACAACAACTGTAATGGTCATGTTTCCTTCTCCTTTATCTGCACTTAATGTACACCATTCTGGAATGTCGACAATAGTCCAAGGCTCGTTGGATACAATATCAAGAGTCAATCCATCGGCTATCGGTTCGGCATCAAATACAAGTTCTGGTTTTGAGATAGATAATTCTACATTCTTTGCATTTTGCTTTATTTTCAATTCCTTGATTTTATCTTTCGCAACGATTTTCAAAGTGGCAGAACGCTCTTCTTCTTTTAGATTCTCTTCAGATTTTAATGTAATCTTATAATTACCCTTACCTTCTTTTGGATCGATTGAAATCCAATCGGGAATATCACTTATGGTCCATGATCCGTTGGTCTTTACACTAAGGTCTTTAGTTTCTTCATTGGCTGAAAATGAAATCTCGGATTGAGATAACTCTAATGTAATTATTTCCTCTTCTTTATCCGAAGAGCATGCGATAAAGCAAGCAAGAATACTAATAATAAAGAAAAACTTTTTCATGTAATAGATTTAGTCTAATTTCAATACAGCCAAGAATGCTTTTTGAGGTACTTCTACGTTACCTACTTGTTTCATTCGTTTTTTACCTTCTTTTTGTTTTTCAAGAAGCTTCCGTTTACGGGAAATATCACCACCATAACATTTTGCAGTAACATCCTTACGTACAGCCTTGATTGTTTCACGGGCAATAATTTTAGCTCCGATAGCTGCTTGTATAGCGATGTCAAATTGTTGACGTGGGATAAGCTCTTTCAGCTTTTCGCACATTCTGCGACCGAAGTTTACCGCATTATCTACGTGAGTAAGTGTTGACAGGGCATCCACGGGTTCTCCGTTTAGGAGAATATCCATTTTTGCCAATCTAGCTTCACGGTAGTCGTGCATTTGATAGTCGAACGAAGCGTATCCTTTTGATATACTTTTCAGTTTATCGTAAAAGTCGATTACGATTTCACCCAAGGGTAAATCATAAGTGATTTCTACACGGTCTCCTGAAATATATTCTTGTTTAAGAAGTATACCTCGCTTACCTAAACATAGTGACATGATAGGTCCTATGTATGCTGTACTGGTAATAACCGATGCGCGTATATAGGGTTCTTCTATATAATCGATAAGGGTAGGGTCGGGTAGCCCCGAAGGGTTATGTACCTCTTTTACTCCTCCTTTTTTGTCGTATACTAAATATGAAACGTTAGGTACGGTTGTTATAACGTCCATGTTAAACTCACGTTCCAAACGTTCCTGTATGATTTCCATATGCAGAAGCCCCAAGAAACCGCATCGGAAACCAAAACCTAAGGCAATGGACGATTCGGGTTGGAAGGTTAGCGAAGCATCATTCAATTGAAGTTTTTCCAAAGAAGCTCTCAAATCTTCAAAGTCTTCGCTTTCGATAGGGTATACCCCTGCGAAAACCATTGGTTTTACTTCTTCGAAACCGTCTATCGCTTTCTCACAAGGATTCTTAACGTGAGTAATTGTGTCACCCACTTTTACCTCCTTGGAAGTCTTGATTCCTGATATAATATAGCCGACATCACCACAGGTAACTACATCACGGGGCGACATGGTTAGTTTCAGAACACCCACTTCATCGGCGTTATATTCTTTTTCCGTAGCAAAGAATTTTACAAGGTCGCCTTTTCTGATAGTACCGTTTAGTATTTTGAAATAGGCGATAATTCCCCGGAAAGAGTTGAATACAGAGTCGAAAATCAAAGCTTGCAGAGGTGCTTCGGGATCTCCTTTTGGAGCAGGAACACGTTCTATAATAGCAGCTAAAATATCATATACTCCTTGTCCCATTTTTCCACTGGCACGGATAATTTCTTCGCGTTTACATCCTAAAAGTTCGATGATCTGATCTTCTACTTCATCAGGCATCGCACTTGGAAGGTCTATCTTATTTAGGATCGGAATAATTTCCAAGTCATTGTCGATTGCCATGTAAAGGTTGGAAATAGTTTGAGCTTGTATTCCCTGAGCTGCATCAACTATAAGTAATGCTCCTTCGCAGGCAGCAATAGAACGCGAAACTTCATATGAGAAATCAACGTGTCCCGGAGTATCAATGAGATTCAGTATATATGTTTCGCCATTGTACAGGTATTGCATCTGGATGGCATGACTTTTGATTGTGATACCACGTTCACGTTCCAAATCCATATTGTCAAGGACCTGAGCTTGCATATCTTTACCTTCTACTGTTTTAGTATATTCGAGTAGACGGTCGGCTAATGTGCTCTTACCATGATCTATATGCGCAATGATGCAGAAATTTCTTATTTTATTCATTCTTAAACAACGGTATGACTAGTTTATCGATTGGAGATTACAACCCCAATTTACGGGATGCAAATATACGGAAAGAATTGTACTATTGAAAGATATGTTTTGTAAGATTTTAAGGTCTCAGACCTTTTTATTGCTTTGGTAAGTATAACAACGAATAAATAAGTGGATAAGGTAACAAGTATAGAGGATTGGTGTGATTGTTTGCTGACAATTGGTAAGCAGAGAAATCGCATTAAATATTTAGTGCTACTTAATTGGAATTTTCTCTTAAATATTGAAGACAAATCTTACATTTGCTGTACTTATAATCAGATGGTGGGACATTTGTTTTTATTTTGCACTCTTTTTATCGATAGAGGGTAAAGTATCTCAGATCTGCTCCTGCAACGAAAATACAAATAATTATTTAATATTATTTAAATACTAAACTAATGAAAAGGGAAACACGTTTTTTTAATCTTGCACTTATTGTCTCAGTTGTCTTATTATTTCCTGTTGTGCACTTGTGTGCGAAGGATGTAGTAAAGACTAAACAATTATCAAAAAAACAAAAGGAATGGTTTGACTCTAAAAAGTGGATGCTGGGAGCTAATGCATCTCCTGACTCGGGGTTGGATGCCGTGACATTCGTTAATCATTATGAAAAGCATCCCGAAAGATGGGCGAAAGTATTTAAGTTCATCGAAGAAAATGATCTGAAGGCTCTTCCACTTGGAAAACAATCTCTGGGAGATGATGTAACCGTTAATGTGCAAGAATACACTACCCGTGAGCCGGGCAATGAGCAGTTGGAAGGGCATCAGAAATATATAGATTTACAGTATATTGTTGAAGGTTGCGAATTGCAGGGGTATGCCAAATTGAGCACTGCCATCGAAACTGTAAATCCGTATGATGCAAAAAGAGATATTGCTCATTTTAAAGTGCCGGTAATAGAGTATCATGTGATACGCCCTGATCAATTTACGATTTTCTTTCCTGATGATATTCATATGACTAATATTCAGTATGGAGAAAAAGCTAAAGTACGCAAAGTTGTATTTAAGGTGGCGGTTGATTAACTTATAAGCCTTTTGAGGCAGAAAGACTTGCGCTAACTTATTAATGCCAATGAGTGGTTCAGTTGTTAGTGAAAAACGCTCTTTTTTTACTGACGCACCTCTAACGAGGTTTGTCTTTCATTTTGCCTTGATGCAAAACGAAACAAAAGATCAAGACTGTGCCTTTTGCTTTGGCCTCAATTCGTGATCTGAAAGCGGAAACAAAAAAATACTTTCGACTTTGATTTCTTTTTGTTTTTTACGCTTTCCTCCCACATCGGGTACCCCGTGCAACCGCCAAGGTCGGAGAGCCTGACGGGCGTAAGCAAAGCCGACATTTACTTCGGGGGTGAGGTATCCGTTCAACGAAGCTGTCGGTAAGAATAAAATGTAAAGAGTCCGACAGGACGGCTTATTTTATTCTTAACGGCAAGTTGATAACGGATCACCACCGTAAGTGGTCGGCAAAGACTTTTTGATTCCTTTTGCGGCTTTGGGCAAAAGGAACACAAGCAATCTGTGATTGCGCGTAGGTTATAAATAACAAAGAAGAGCGTTTTATATAATCCAACTACTGATTTGCATTATTAAATGATAGATACTGAGAAGTTTTTCTTTTTTAACATAGCAAAAATGTTTGCAAGGTATAGCAATAAATATTATATTTATTGTGCTTAAGGTTTTAGACTTTTTTACACTCCTAATAGGTATGGCGATAATACATTGCTTGTCGTTATGAAATGTCGTAAAAATAGTTAGTAGTTGAAAAGTGTTTATTTTTAATTGAAGAAGTTATGGGACGATTTCTATCTTTGTTCTGTTTTCTGTTTGTTTTCTCGCTTCAGGGGAAGGCCCAGCAAGATGTTTTACCGGATTCCCTTAAAAGGAGTGAGATATATCTGGCTTGGAATGACGATTCAGCATTGAGAGATTCATTGGAAATTAAAAAAATAATACCCCATTATCATGAATCTCGCTATGTGGAAAGGCATGTTGAATACGGTATTGTAAAGAAACTTTTGTCGGTCAGAAAATTGTCTCGTTTTCAAAAAGGAGATGAGGCTCGGTTTATGTTTCTTTTTAATGATCCTAATTTCGAACCAAGCGGAACACGAACTGTAGCAGCAATATCTTTTCAGGGAGACGATGCTTTGTTTGAGTTGATGGATGAAATGAAATATATAACTTTAAATACTAAATACCGCCCTTTAATTAATGCCGAATTTATGCCATCCTTTAATGGAGGATATAATGCAATGATGAAATACCTTAATGAGAAAGTGAGATTGCCTGAGGATTTGGTGATGCCTGAATCGTGTGGTGCGGTAATGCTTGGTTTTGTTGTGGTTAAAGATGGTTCGGTAAAGAATTTAAAGGTGATAGAAGGCTGTAACGATATATTGGATAAAGAGGCTTTTCGCTTAGTGAAGTCTATGCCCAAATGGCAGGCAGGTAAACAGGCAGGCGCCCCGGTATCGGTGTTTGTGGTATTGCAGTTGATTTTTAAACGTTGAGGTCTCAGGCCTTTTATAAAAAGAAATAATTTTATGAATGTATCATTTAAGGAAAAAGTAACAAAGTTTTGGGATCTCTTTACTGTAAAAGAGTCCGAAGTCAGAAAAATGATAGATGACAAAGTTGAAACTGATACATTGATAAAATATGTTGATGGTCTTTTGTCCGTTGCTTTTAGTAAAGCATTTTTCGAATTGGGTGTTAATGAGGATGGAAAGCATGAACTGATTTTAACTCCCGAGGGAGATAGGTCGAGATTGTTTCAATTGGAATATTGGTTGAAACAGGCTCCGGAGGTATTATTGAAAAAATGGAATTTCTATTCGACTAAACCAGCCAAGGCTAAGGGCGATTTTACAATAAATATGTACGATACGTCTCTTTCGGCGGATAGTATTGTGTTATATTATAATGTGGACGAGAAGCATCAGAAAGTAAATTTGCAGGTTCAGTGCCCTCAATTGATGAAGTTGGAGGAGAATAAAAGATATAGCATATTTTTTATTTATCTGGATCAATTGATTGGCGAAGCTTATACGATGGAATATATAGGATCGATTGATTTTGTTGTATCCTCAACGAAAGATTTTCAAAAAATAGCAGCCGCTGATCTCAAAAAGTTGATGGATGATACTATTGTAGCACAAAACTGGTTTCGTATCGAAAACATCTGTGAAAGATGTGCCGGTTATGAAATGGTTCCATCAAAAGCAAAAGACTGGCAATTGAGAGAGGATATATATATCGCTTATTCATCTTGTTTTCCGGTGTTAAATGCTTTTTACAATAAATCAACCGAATTGTTTGGTAACTTTTATGCGGATGGTATTGTCTTCGGTTTCTTGTTTTATGAGAATATCAATGTTCCGAAAGATCGTATGGTTCCTTTCAGAACCGAAATTGAAGACCAGATATTAAAACAGGCAAAAGCGGAAAGGGTTGCAGAATCTATAGGAGGGGCAACAGGTTTTTATTTCTCATACATGGATTTTATCATCTATGATCTTGATGCTTTCTTAGCTATAGCAAAGGACGTTTTAGCTAAATACAAATTTAAAGAGGCGGGATTCTCTAATTTTATTTTTGGAGATACTCCGATGTTCTTTAAGGGTTGAAGAGAATAAGATCAAAGAAGAATATATAATTCTCAATAATAAAATAATAATTGTTCTTTGAATAAATGCAAGTTATGAGAAGCTTTACAATAACGATCTTTCTGTTATTTGTTCATATAGTGGTTTATTGTCAAAATCATAATATACGAATACAGTTAGATAGTGTTAATTATGACAAAATAGAAGCCGAGTTTAGTTCTTTTCCTATCGATGGTATTAAACAAGAAGATAGAAGTTGGCTTTTTATAGTTCCCGACAGCATATTTTCTACGTATACATCTACAAGGTTTATCGGATATAAATCAAATGAAGATTCTATTGCATATAACATTAGCTTCAATATTGCATTGGACGAATATCCTTTTGAAACAAGTAGTAATGTTTTCTTTTTTAGTGATGTTCCCGATACATATATAAAAGCATGCTTTCAAAAACGTACTGATATTGCATCTGAAAAAGAATATAGAGATGAATTTCTTATATATGAAGGAGATTCGGAGGTTTTCAATTCTTTGAAAATGGTTGAAGAATTTGTGCACGCGCTGAGAACTTTACCGGGAGAAGAGGTTGCTAAAGTGTATCTGGGTATTTTACAAAAATATCCAACTACTCGAAGTGCTTTAACCCTTTCTGCAATAGGGATTAATCTTAATTTATCTATACTGGAAAATATTTATTCTACAATTTCCCCTGAATTACAAGATTCTTACTATGGGAAACGAATATTGAAAGAAATTTCAAAAAAGAAAAATTTTCAAGTCTTTCATAATATGAGCCTTCCCGATTGGCAAACCGGAATTGAAGAAGATATTGTGAAAGATAGCAGCGATTACACTTTAGTTATATTTTCAGCATCATGGTGTAGTCCTTGTCATAAACTGATACCTGCATTGAAGCAGATATATAATGATTTACATCAATACTTGGATATTGTTTATGTGTCAGTTGATGATAATGAAACCGAGAAACAGTGGAAAAGTTTGATGATAAAAGAAAATATTCCCTGGCGAAGCTTGCTTGCAGAGAAACGATATGGCGAAGTTATTGAAAGATATTCTGCCGAAAGTATACCTCGTTTGTGTTTTGTTGACAGAGAAAAGAAAACCAAAATAGTAGATATTGGTAAAGATGAGGATTTAAAGTGGTTGTATAGTAGTGTTTTAGATGGCGAAAATAATGTCCCTCAATAAGGAAATAGAGTTGAGGAGCTGTTTGAACCTATAAATCTTACTATAATAATTTAATTATAAAGTTATTTTAATTTTTCGAGAATAGCTGCTGCTATAAATTCGGCAGCTTTTTCATTTAATCCGCCACCCATTACAAGCATATCGGCTTGTTGACGCGATGGCTCTATGAATTCTTCGTGCATAGGGCGGACTGTTTTGTAATAACGGTCTATAACCTCCAGTGCTGTACGCCCACGTGAATCCATATCCCGTTGAATGATGCGGGTGAGACGTTGGTCGGCAGGTACTTCCAGAAATATCTTCATATCCAGTTGATCGCAAATCATTTGAGAGGTATATATTAATATGCCTTCTACTAATAGAATGTTTTTAGGGGCGATTGGTATTGTTTCTTCCAGACGAGCGCATGTCAGATATGAATAGGTTGGACAGTTGATCGTTTGTCCCGATTTTAGTGACTCGATATCCTTGCTCATTAACTCCCATTCAATAGAATCGGGATGGTCATAGTTTAGCTTGAACCGATCTTCTAACGGTATGTCGCTGTTGTCTCTGTAATAGGCATCTTGTGGTAAAATAGCAATTTCTTCCCGGGGGATGCGGCTTAATATGCCATCTACTAAGGTTGTCTTTCCGGAACCTGATCCTCCCGCAATACCTATTATATACATGAGTCGTTTTTTTATTTGTAAATACTTTAATTGTTACAAAAGTATTTGTATTCTTTGGATTGTGAAACTCCGGAGGCGAAAATTTTAGAGTGTTCCTTGCTCTATCTCTATTACAATGCGTTCTATCATCTTGTCTTTACCATTGGGTTCGTATTGAGTTTTTAGGTTGTTGCCGAAAACACCTGCAAAGGTATTGTAAACAGTAGCCTTAAATCCTCCTGTGAGAGATTTGATGATATCGTATGCCGACGAATTGGTTTGCCTGTCGATAAGTTTAACCAGAATCTTTCCTTGATTTTTGGTCAGTTTTTTCATCCTTGGTTTATAGGAGTCCATTATGAATTTTTGAGTCTGTTCAAGATGTTTTTGTTTTGCTTTCTTATCGTGTAAAGTCTCCATGAATTCATAAGTCTCAATAATGTTTTGTGCTACCTGCTTGGCATAGGGTAGGGTTATCTTTACATCGCGTACTAGTTTGGTATACTCCAACCTCTCCTTTTCGTTTTTGAAGTAGAGCGGAGGAAATATTATAGCCTCGGGCAGATATGCGTTAAACAGAGTGTCGCCTTTTACTACTTCGAATGTGTAACGGATAATTCTACGCTCTTGTGCCTGTGTATAAAATATACATAGGATATAGAGTAGTATTATGGATAAGAGTTTTTGCATTGAATAAACAGTTCAGGTCATAGACCTATTTATTGTATCTTATCAGTGATCTGAAAATCTGATGTTGTTTTATTTTCTGATGATCTTAATAAGATGCTCAAAGATAATAATTACAACAAAATAAATATATAAAAATAAGATATGAATACAATGTTCAAATATTAACTAAGGTCGCAGACCTTTTTATTGCTTTGGCTGGGCATAACAACCTGAGATAGTTATGTTGATAAATCATTGTGTTAAATATTTAGAATTACTTATATAGTCTGTGAGTCTTTTTTTAGTTAGAAAGAAATATGGTAATTAGGAAAAAGTTTTTTATCTTTGCGACCATTCTTTTATTAATTGAAAAAGTGGGAAAATTTAGTCTCTATAATATTCCGTTAAGGAATCTGGCAGATGGTCTTCATAAGTTCGAGTACGTTTTGGATGATCAATACTTCAAAGCTATTGGCGACGCTGATTCTGATATTAGAAGAGGCAAAGTTAATGTAGATGTCACAGTGAAAAGTGTATCTTCGACATTCGAGTTTAGTTTTACTCTGAATGGTGAAGTTCATGTTCCTTGTGATCGTTGTTTAGATGATATTCTGATTGAAACAAACTCTACCAACCGTCTGGTTGTGAAATTTGGTCATGAATATTCGGAAGAAAGCGATGAAATTGTAATTATACCGGAAGAAGAAGGTGAAATTAATATTGCATGGTTCTTGTATGAATTTGTAATGTTGAGCCTTCCGATGAAGCATGTTCATGCTCCGGGTAAATGCAATAAAATGATGTCTTCGAAACTTAATAAGCACAAAGCTGTTGCAGCAGATGCTGATTCAGACGATAGTCTGGATGTTGATGATACTGATTTTGACGATTCGGTTGAAGAAGAATCCAATGAGGCTACTGATCCCCGGTGGGATACCTTAAAAGGACTTATTGAAGAATAAGGCGATAAATAAAGTAAAAATTTAAATTAAATAAACAGATAAAATGGCACATCCAAAGCATAGACAATCGAAGTCTAGATCGGCGAAAAGAAGAACTCATGATAAAGCTCTAACTCCAACATTAGCAGTATGTCCTAATTGTGGAACATGGCATGTTTACCACACAGTTTGTAATGATTGTGGGTATTACAGAGGAAAATTAGCAATTGAGAAAGAAGTCGCTCTTTAATTGTCTAAACAATAAAAGCCCTAATTAAATAGGGCATTTTTTTTTATAAATTTAAGGTCTCAGGCCTTTTTTATACTTTGGCAAGTATAACAATAATAGACTGTTACTTTGCCGAATATATCATTAAATACAATCTGTTACTTACATATCTGAAAATATGATTCAAGCAGCGATAACAGGCATCGGAGCTTATGTTCCCGAAGATGTCATCACTAATGAAGATCTTGAAAAACTCGTAGATACTAATGATGAATGGATCATGAGTCGCGTAGGAATCAAGGAACGTCATGTACTGAGAGGTGAAGGTAAAGGCACATCCGTAATGGGAATACGTGCTGTACAAGAGTTGTTGGACAAGACAAATACAAAACCAGAAGATGTCGAAGTAATTATTTTTGCAACAACGACACCCGATTTTCAGTTTCCTTCAACAGCAGCTTTAGTAGCTGATGGTTGTGGAATTAAAAATTCTTTAGCTTTTGATTTGCAAGCAGCTTGCTCGGGCTTCCTATTTGGATTGGAAACCGGATCGAATTATATAAAATCAGGAAGATATAAGAAAGTTATAGTAGTTGCCGGGGATAAAATGACTGCAATTACGAACTACAAAGATAGAACCACTTGTCCGTTGTTTGGAGATGCTGTAGGAGCTGTAATGTTAGAGCCTACTGCAGAAGATTATGGTATCATAGATACTATTTTACATACCGACGGATTTGGTGCTCCACACCTTCACTTATGTGGCGGTGGATCGGCTTTCCCTGCATCAGCAGAAACTATTGAGAAAGGTATGCATTATGTATATCAAGAAGGTCAGGTTGTGTTTAAACACGCAGTATCTCGTATGGCTGATGTTTCGGCTGAGATCATGGAGCGTAATCAACTGACTAAAGACGATGTAAGCTGGTTTGTACCTCATCAGGCCAATCTTAGAATTATAGATGCAGCCGCTAATCGTATGGGATTGTCCCGCGATAAGGTGATGATAAATATCGAAAGATATGGGAATACTAGTGCAGGAACTATTCCTATTTGTTTATGGGAATGGGAGAGCAAATTGAAAAAAGGAGATAATATTATTCTTGCAGCCTTCGGTGCCGGATTTACATGGGGTTCTGTGTATTTGAAGTGGGCATACGACGGAAAATAATAGAAAAAATATAAATCTTATATAGATAGAAAAGCGCATCTTTGTCAGGTGCGTTTTTTTATTCTATATTTGTTGTCTAATGAGGTGTTTAAGTATTGGGGAATATTTAATTGCTCTGTTTTGAAAGAATAGAGCCTGTTCTTGTCAGTATATATTCCCGATAGAGAAATAATAAACATGTCTTAGACTTTAAACTAAATTTTTGAGAGAAGAAAAAAAGAATGCATAAATCAGGCTTTGTAAATATTGTAGGAAATCCCAATGTTGGAAAATCAACGTTGATGAATGAGTTAGTTGGCGAAAAGATATCAATTATTACGTCGAAGGCTCAAACTACCCGTCACCGTATTTTGGGAATTGTAAATACAGAAGAATATCAGATTGTATATTCGGATACTCCCGGAGTACTTCGCCCCAATTATAAGTTGCAGGAATCGATGCGTAATTTCTCGGAATCAGCCTTGGGTGATGCCGATGTATTGCTATATGTGACCGATGTTGTGGAGAAAACTTCTAAGAATGAGGATTTCTTGCAAAAAGTACAGAAAGTAGAAGCTCCTGTGTTGTTGCTAATCAATAAGATAGACCAAACGAATCAGGATGATTTGGTTACTTTGGTTGAGGCTTGGAAAGAATTGCTGCCAAAAGCTGAGATATATCCTATTTCGGCATTAAATAAGTTTAATATCGATTTTGTAAAACGTCGTATTATTGATTTAATACCTGAATCACCTCCCTACTTTGAGAAAGATGCTTTAACGGATCGTCCTGCACGATTTTTTGTTACGGAAATAGTAAGAGAAAAGATTTTACTTTATTATCAGAAAGAAGTTCCATATTCAGTAGAAGTGGTAGTTGAGGAGTTTAAAGAAGAAAAAGATATTATTAATATACGCATTCTTATTATCGTGGAACGTGATTCTCAAAAAGGAATTATTATAGGACATAAAGGTGCTGCTTTGAAGAAAGTAGGAGCAATGGCCCGTCAGGATATGGAACGCTTTTTTGAGAAGAAAATATTCCTGCAAATGTTTGTGAAGGTCGAAAAAGACTGGAGAAGCAGAGATAATATTCTGAGAAATTTCGGATATCGACTTGACTAACTAACAGTTTAAGGTCCCAAACCTATCTGTTACCTTGGTAAGTACGATAGCAATAGTCTGTTACAATTCGGAAGTATATCATTAAATACTTTCATTTACTTAAGATTATGATTAAAAAGATTGGTGTTATAATATCGCTCATGTTATGTTGTTTCATTTATATGAAAGGACAGGATATGGATATGGATATGAGTCAACGGTTAACCTCTCAGGGTGCTTGGTTCTTGTTTTCTGTAAGGACAGAGGAAAAAGTGGGAGAGGAAATTTTGACTCAGGTTGAATTTTTCAAAAGAGATGATATATCCAGTCTCTTTTTTGATGACGAAAATAAATTATACACCGTTTTTTCAAAATATAGTTCCGATATCTACGAAGATCGGTGGAAACTGGTTGATGATACTCACTTTGTAATGGTAAGCCCCACTGACGGAGCTTCGCAAATTGTTGAAATATTGGAAATAGATGACTCCAAATTAGTTTTAAGGAATTGTGGCGATATCGAAAATGGGACTTCCTGTTCTTTATATACCTATTTTTCAACAAAAGAAGGATGGTTGCCCGATAGTGAGATAGATAGTTTAAACACAGCCGGAATTATTCAGGTAGATGAAATGACTCCCTGAATTGTCGAATGACGAATGTTATTAATTTTAAAGTAATAATAAAAGGTCTGAGACCTTAATCTACATATAAATTACAAGAATTTATGATCAAAAAGTTTTTATTCCTCTTTAGTCTGACTATAATGACGACACTGAGTTATGCACAAGATAATCAGAATAATATTAAACAAATGGATGCAAAGAATCCTTTCTTAGAGGCGTTTAAAACACCTAACGGTACTCCTCCTTTCGACTTAATTAAAAAAGAAGATTACAAGCCTGCTTTTGTTAAAGGCATCGAGCAACAAGCTGCAGAAATAAATGCCATCACCAGAAAAAGAGATGTTGCTACTTTCGAAAATACAGTAGTAGCTTTGGACGAAAGTGGAGAGATATTAGATAGAGTATCATCAGTATTTGGAGCCATTCGTGGTGCTCAGAGTGATCCGGATATTCAGAAAATAGCTGAGGAAATATCTCCGTTGTTGTCGGAGCACGATGATAATATTTATTTGAACGAACCGCTTTTTGCACGCATAAAAATAGTATATGCAGATAGTTTGAATCCTGCGAGAACTACGGAACAAAAACGCTTGGTTGAAAAATACTATAAGAGATTTGTTCGTTCGGGTATTGCATTGGATGCGGCTCAAAAAGATCGTTTACGTGAAATAAATAAAGAGTTGAGTTTGCTTTCACTTTCTTTCGGAAAGAATCTTTTGGCAGAAACAAATAACTATGAATTGGTAATAGATAATTCTAAGGACTTGTCCGGATTATCATCTGATGTTATTAATATTGCAGCAAAAACAGCTAAGGAAAAAGGAATGGATGGTAAATGGGTATTTACGTTGAGTAAACCCAGTTGGTTGCCTTTTCTTCAATATGCAGATAACAGAGACTTACGTGAAAAATTGTACAAGGCTATGTATAGTCGTGGTAACAATAATAACGAATTCGATAATAAAAAGAACATCAATAAGATTGTTAATCTGAGATTAGAGAAAGCTAATCTTTTAGGTTATAAATCTCATGCAGATTATGTTCTTGATGAAACAATGGCTAAAACTCCAGATAATGTATTCGGTTTATTGAATAATATCTGGGAATATGCTTTACCTCAGGCTAAAAAAGAAGCTTCCGAACTTCAAAAGATGATCGATCGTGACGGTGGTAATTTCCAATTAGCTTCTTGGGACTGGTGGTATTATACTGAAAAACTTCGTAAGGAAAAATATGCTTTGGACGAAGAGGCATTGAAGCCCTATTTTATGGTAGATAATGTGCGCGATGGAGCATTCCTTGTTGCTAATAAGTTATACGGAATTACATTTAAACCTTCATCTGAGGTTTCGATTTACCATAAGGATGTTCAGGCTTTTGATGTGATAGATGCAGACGGCTCTTTTATCGGAGTTCTTTATCTGGATTACTTTCCTCGTGCAAGTAAACGCAATGGTGCCTGGATGGGCAGCTTCCGTAAACAAAGTGTGAAGAATGGTGAGTTTGTGAATCCTATTATTTATAATGTAGGTAATTTTGCTTTGCCTACCGAGGATAAACCTTCTTTGTTGACTTTGGAACAAGTGACAACTCTTTTCCATGAATTCGGGCATGGGTTGCATGGCTTATTATCAAGTGTAAATTATAATGGTTTGTCGGGTACTGCTGTGTCTCGTGACTTTGTAGAACTTCCTTCTCAAATATACGAACATTGGGCGTTGCATCCTGAGGTATTGAAGCTATATGCAAAGCATTATCAAACAGGGGAAGTTATTCCCGATGCTTTAATTGCTAAAATGCAGGAGGCTACCAATTTTAATTCGGGATTTGAAACTACCGAAATTGTTGCTGCTGCTCTTCTTGACATGAAATGGCATGTAATAACTGAGCAACAAGATTTTGATGTGGATGCATTCGAATCAAACGAAATGAATAAAATAGGTCTTATTTCTGAGATTATTCCAAGATATAAGAGTACTTATTTCGCACATATCTTTGATGGTGGATATTCTGCCGGATATTATAGTTATTTGTGGTCTGAGGTATTGGATGCCGACGCTTTTGAAGCTTTCGTAGAAAAAGGTGTTTTTGACAGAACAACAGGACAATCGTTCCGTGATAATATCTTGTCAAAAGGTGGTTCAGAGGATCCGATGACTTTGTACAAGATTTTCAGAGGTGCAGAGCCTAATCCTATTTATTTGTTGAAAAACAGAGGTTTTATCAAGTAAGATTATAGACTTTGTCAGCTATCTATATAAGAAAGGGAAGTGTTAAGACTTCCCTTTTTTTTGTACTATTTTGATCTGATTGTATATTAATTGGTTGCGATTTGAAATATGTGTGTTTAGCTGTCTTTACACCATGTTAAATGGCTATTGTAATTACACTCAATCTGATATTTTGTTTATATTTGTATTAAATTTTATCAGGAATAAGGAAAATCAAATAATTTTAATATTATATCAGCTATGAGCTGAATAAGTTTTTTAACCTTTAATTTAGAGTATATCTTTTTTTTCGAAGAATCTATTCTCTAAAGTCTTTAACAGAAAAAATATGACAATAGGAGTTGACTTGGGTGCTACGAATATAAGAGTAGGTATAGTTGAAGGTGGAGTGATCTACCGTAAGATATCGGAACCTTTTCCGTATGATAAAACAGTTGAAGAAACTATAGATTTCTTGATTACTACTATTGGACGATTGATGAACTCAAATATAAAAGGGATCGGTATAGGAGTTCCTTCCGTTGTCGATTCCAAAAAGGGAATTGTTTACAAGGCAGGTAATGTTCCTTCGTGGCAGGAGGTGCATTTGAAAGATATCCTTCAATCAGAATTTAAGATACCGGTACGTGTAAATAACGATTGTAATTGTTTTGCTTTTGGCGAAAGATACTATGGTGAATGCACTCCCTATCGTAATATTATAGGTGTAACTCTTGGTACAGGGCTTGGAGCAGGTATTGTTATTAACGATGTTTTGTACGAGGGACTGAATACCGGTGCAGGTGAGATTGGCTTAATACCTTATTTGGATAGTAATTACGAACACTATTGTGCGGCTAAATTTTTTCAACGATATAATACTACCGGTCACATTGCCTATTTGAGAGCTGAGAATAACGAGCAGGAAGCACTGAATATGTGGGAGGAATTTGGGCATCATATAGGTAATATGATTCAGGTGATAATGCATATGTATGACCCTGAAGCTGTAATTCTCGGAGGAGGAATCTCAAAAGGGTATAAATACTTTGAAGGGGGCATGAATAAGAATCTGTCTACTTATCCTTATCCTTTGGCTTTGGCTCGAATGAAGATATTACTTTCATCCAAAGAAGATATTAGTTTGTTGGGGGCTGCGTCCCTTATTCCCTGATCAGATAAAAAATATAAAAAAGGCAGATTTCTAAGAATATATAATTCAGAGATCTGCCTTTTTCTTTTGTAATGCTTTGTGCAGTAAGAAGAAATATGTATATCTATATTTCTTAGCTATAACTATCCATGTTACTAATCAAAGCAATAAAAAGGTCAACGACTTTTAGTCTTCGGCTTTTTGAGTTTCTTCATACTCTTTCAAGAGCTTTTCTTGTACATCGGCGGGAACTAATTCATACTTTGAGAATTTCATGATGAATGAAGCCCGTCCTCCGGTAAGAGAACTAAGAGTTATAGAGTAGTTGGACATTTCTTTCAAAGGTACTTTAGCATTTATGACTTCAATGTCTTTGTCGCTTTCCATCCCCTGAATTATACCCCTTCTGTTTTGAATGTCGCTCATTACATCTCCCATTTTGTCGGAAGGAACAAAAACTGTAACGTCCGATATGGGTTCCAAAATTTTAGGTCCTGCATTTCTGAAAGCTTCGTTAAACGCATTACGCCCGGCAAGCATGAATGATATTTCATTGGAATCTACAGGGTGCATCTTACCATCGTAAACTATGACACGTACATCTCGGGCATATGAGCCTGTTAAAGGGCCTTGTTCGAGGCGTGCCATTATTCCTTTAATAATCGCCGGAACAAATCGATTGTCGATGGCTCCTCCTACAATACTGTTGACAAAGACGAGCTTTCCTCCCCAATCGAGATCATAGGTTTGAATGTCTCTCGATTGTACTTTAAATTCCTGCCCGTTAAATTTGTAGGTGTCGGGTACAGGCATACCTTCCGTGTAAGGTTCAACAATCATATGTACTTCACCAAATTGCCCTGCACCTCCCGATTGTTTTCGGTGGCGGTATTCGGCTCTGGATGGTTTTGTTATAGTCTCACGGTATGGAATTTTAGGTTCTGAATATACGATTGCTATTTTATCGTTGTTTTCTATTCTCCATTTTAGAGTCTTTAAATGGAATTCACCTTGTCCCGACACTATGAGTTGTTTTAACTCTTTCGAGTTCTCGATGAGCCATGTAGGGTCTTCTTCGTGCATCCGTTGTAGAGCTTCGCTCAGTTTTTCGGAGTCTCTTTCGTTGGCGGCTTTTATTGCCCTGCGGTATTTGGGGTTGGGGTATTTAATGAAGTCGAACTGATTATCAGCTCCTTTTCCGTTCAGTGTGTTACCTGTGCGCACATCTTTCAGTTTTACGGTGGCTCCTATATCTCCTGCAACAAGTTCCTCTACTTTGGTGCGTTGCTGACCTGCAACCATGAATAATTGTCCGATACGCTCTTTTGATCCTCTATCTGCATTTATAAGGTCGTCGCCTTCTTTCACTTTTCCGCTCATCACTTTAAAGTAAGAAATATCACCTACATGAGGCTCTACTGTCGATTTGAAAAAGAATAAGCTTGTAGGACCATTGGCGTCGGGTTTAATTTCTTCGCCTTCTGTATTTTCAGGGAAGGGCATATCGACCACATAGGGAACTACGTTGCCGAGGAATTCCATGGTACGCCTTACGCACATATCTCGTTCGGCACAAACACAGAATATGGGGAAAATATCTCTCTGAACGAGCCCTTTACGGATTCCGAAGCGCATTTCTTCTTCGGTGAGTGTACCTTGTTCGAAGAATTTTTCCATCAACGTTTCTTCGTGTTCTGCTGCTGCTTCAACTAATTTTTGGTGCAGTTCTTCGGCTTTGTCTTTTTCTTCTTCGGGAACTTCAAGTACTTCGGGAACGCCTCCTTCGGGTTTCCACCTGTACATTTTCTTTTTGAGGACATCTACTATGGCATTAAAATCGGGTCCGCAATTGATCGGATATTGTATAAGTACAGCTTTTTCGCCATAATTGGCTTTTAGCTGAGATACTACGCTGTCGAAATCGGCTTTCTCCTGATCGAGATGGTTGACGATGAACATCACCGGTTTTTGAAATTTCTGAATATACCTTAATTGATTGACTGTGCCAACTTCTATCCCATATTGAGCATTTAATACCATGAGTGCAGTATCCATAACATTGAGCGATGTAACTACATTGCCTATAAAATCATCCGCTCCCGGACAGTCGATAAAGTTGAGTTTACGGTTCATCCATTCAACAGAAAAGATACTCGAAAAGACCGAATATCCATACTCTTTTTCAACGGGAAAATAATCGGTGACTGTATTTCCGCTTTTCACAGTGCCTCTACGTTTTATAACTCCTGCCTCGAAAAGCATTGCTTCGGCAAGAGTGGTTTTCCCGGAGCCGGAGCTCCCAAGAATTGCAATGTTTTTGATTTCGTTAGTTTGGTAAGTTCTCATGGTAATAAATATTTATAGGATTTAAGTTCGCAGAACTATTTATTGCTTTGGCTGGTGTAACAACGATAGTTAGTTACGGCTCTGAAATGTTGCATTAAATATTTTCTTTTACTTGTATAAGGTCACAGATCTTTTATTACTTCAGTCAGTATAAAAACTACAGCCTATTATATTTTGAGAATATGATTAAATACTCTCAACTATTTTAAATATTCAAACTCAATAAGGTTTAGGAAACAAATGCTCATCAGCATTTTCTCAAAATTAATAAATGTTCTTTTGATGAGACTATCTTAGCTGAGGTAAAATAGTATGTTTTTCAGCAGGTTATTTACCCTCTGTAAAACAGAAGAGGTCGATATTCATATAATACCGACCTCTTTTATGATAAATGAGATATTTGATTCTTCTTACGAATGCTGATCAATAATATTCCGCAACCATTTCACAAGCATCATAATGGCAAGGGCGGCTACAACGCATGCTCCGAAATTCATCAGAAAATAATATTCTTTGTTATCGAACATATCCCACATTCCGGCAACCATTCCGCTCAGTTTATTTCCGATGGAGGTCGATAAAAACCATCCACCCATCATAAACGAGGTAATGCTCTTTGGGCTGACTTTTGATACCAACGATAAGCCTATGGGGCTTATTAATAGTTCTCCGACAGTGACTACTCCGTATGTGCCGATGAGCCATAGGGCAGAGGCTTTGTCTGTATAAATATCCGTATAGATAACCGATGCAGCCATAACGAGAGATGAAAGTCCTGTGATGAGTAATCCCCATCCCATTTTGGCGGGAGTAGAGGGTTCTCGTCCTCTTATTCGAAGTCTCGAAAAGAAACTTAAGACAACAGGGGTAAGTATAACTATAAAGAATGGGTTTATAGATTGGAATATTTCGGTAGAAATCAGGTTTACTTTTTCTCCTTCCTGAGGTAAATTCTGGGGTGATTGATTGATGAAATAATGAGGATAATCGTACGCCTTCAGAGTATTACCGTTGGCATCTGTTACAGCTTTCAAAGTGTGATCCATCACAATGACAGAGTCTTTTGTGTATTGTGCCTCTTGTACCATCCCAACGGGTTTAACTATTTTGGCTACGGCAGGGGTTATCGATCGTTCGGTATAACTTTCGGCAAAAGTAGTCAGGGCAGTTGCATTTTGTTTGAACACTGTCCAGAATACTACCATGATGAGGAAAATACTCAAAAGTGCTTTTATTTGAGACCGTTCTTCTTTGGGGGATCTGAATATCAATGAAGCATAGAAAAATATAACGGGTATACATCCGAATAAGAATGCATCGTTGGAATCCGATCCGAAAATATTTCCGGGAATTAACCATCCCAATGCTCCAAAGGCTATGGCAGGAGCAAATACATAGAGTAATACTTTGGTTATATCGGAATTGGAGTCGTTTGTCTTTTTTATAATATCGGCTTCTTTTATATGTCGTGTGCCCATCAGGAAGACGATCAGACCGATAAGCATACCTATACCGGCTGCTATGAATGCATAACCCCATCCATAGTTGTTGCGCATATATGCTGCGACGAAATTACACACGAATGCTCCCACATTAATACCCATGTAAAAGATGCTATAGCCTGCATCTTTTTTTGCCTTGTATTTTTCTTCTGTATATAGATTACCCAGTAAAGTAGAAATATTTGGTTTGAAAAAACCGTTACCTACAATAATAAGGAGTAGGGCTATCCACATGGCTGTACTTCCCGGAATGGCAAGTGTACAATATCCGGCAGACATAAGTATGGCTCCTATAATGATCGATTTGCGATACCCGAGTAGTTTATCGGCTATCAATCCTCCCAGAAACGGAGTAATATACACCAATCCTAAATAGGTACCTACAATATCATAAGCATCTTTTTTTAATAAGCCCATGCCATCTGCATCTATCAGATAGAGTGCAAATATTCCGAGCATGAGGTAATACCCGAATCGTTCCCACATTTCGGTAAGGAACAGATATTTTAAGCCTTTTGGATGTGATATGCTTTCCTTTGGAGAAGTTAGATTTTCAGTCATTTTATATTTCGATTTTTTCAGATTTATACAAAGATAAAGTTCTGAGCCGGATATGAAAAGGTATATGTCTAAAAATACCCGATCGAGGTTTTAGAATGACACTTTTTAAATAAACTCTGTATAATTCTTTCTTATGTATGTGATCCTTAATTCAGATAAATTCTCTTCGTTGTATATTTCATAGAATTTTTGATCCATATTGTCCAGAGGATTATCTTCATAAGATTTACTGAAACTTTCGACAGTTCCATCATCAAACCCTTCCAGAATTTCTTTATTTTCATTATATATCTTATTTGCTTCAATCATTAAGTCAGCAAATTTGTTTGCACCAATTACTTTAAAACCGTCTATAGCCATTTCTGCAAATTTTCCGCTCGAATTAAAATAAAACTGATTGAATCCGCCATTATTAACCTCTGCTTCTACCCACCATATGGAATATATAGCCTGTTGTCCTTTCGATAAGCCTTTTACGACTTCATAATCGTTGCTGTAGTCGGAGTTGAAACGGCTGCATATATTATCATATACAATCATCTCTAGTTCATTATCATTGGCTGAATCAATAATTTCTTTAGTTAACTTTTTGTATATTGTTCTGTTTTCAAATGCCCTGACCGATTCTTCTATTTGTTTATCGGTAATGTTGTTTTCATTTTTTTGTTTACATCCTAAAAGAGTAACAAGTAACAATAGGATAATAGAAAGTTTAGATGGTAATGTTTTCATTAGATTGGATTATTGAATTTCTACAAAGTTAATTATGTTTTTATCTATAAAAGAAAGCATTATGGGGAAATTTAACCAATCATTAGTCGAGAAAATTGCCGCACTGATAGAAGAAGACAATTATACAATAACTGAGATATGCCGTATTGTGGGCATTAGCCGGAAAATGTTTTATGAATGGAAAGCAACCAAATCCGCTTTTGCCGAAGCCTTGGATCAAGCTGTAGAAGCACGTGAAGAAAAACTGAAACAAAAAGCCCGTCAGTCGATGCGGCAAAAGCTGGAAGGGTACAGGCAGGTAGAAACAAAAACAACTTATGTGGCATCCAAGGACAGCGATGACCCTGATAGCCTCGTAGTAAAAGAATATGTGGTAAAAGAGAAATACTGCGTACCCGAAACATCGGCTATCGTCTATTCTCTGTCGGGAGGATATAACGAGTCTAAAAGCAGGAAACAGGCACAGGCACCGAGTCCGTTAGTGATAACCGTAGACAGCGAAAAGACCAAACGCGATCTGGAAAGGTTACAAAAGAATCTGAGTGAGAAAAAAAGTTCGTGTTAGGTGTCACTTTTGTTACTTTTGTTACTTTTTAAATTCTTGTGTGTTGAAAATCAATTGTTTGCTAAGTGACAAAAGTATACTATATACACAGGTTTATGATGTACCTTTGTAACCTTATTGCAACTTTTATTACTTTTATAGAGTAAATCTGAACTTATTCAATAAGCTGAATGTTAATAAAGTTAAATAATAAACACCTAATGCCATCTAAGTATATGAAAAATTTACTTGTTTTGTTAGTGACCTTCATTCTGGGAGTATCAGACTGCTTAGGGCAAACGGATACGAAAGCCTTTCGTTATGACACGATTCCTGCTCCCGCAAAGGATCAAGTGCAATTGTTTCGTTACGATACAGTTGCCGATCCGAGAGAGAGTCAATCCCAGCAACCTCTGTATAAAATAGAGCAGCCTGTACAGCAGCAACAACAAACGTCTCAGTCGAAGCCTGCACAACAGCCGTTAAGCTACAGTGGTGGACAGAGCCAAGGCAGAATGGTATTCGGAGGTTCGTTTGGTATGGCATTTGGCAGTGGTTATGCATCTGTCAATATCTCTCCGCAGGTTGGTTATGAGTTTAACCGTTACTTTACTGCCGGAGGAGGAGTCGGTTATTTCTATTATAGAGATAACTCTCACGGGAGTGACTTTTCGCAAAACTACTTGGGTTTGAATACTTTTGCAAGGATTCACCCGATCCGTTTTATCTCATTGCAGGTACAGCCCGAAATCTATCAGATGTGGGGAAGTGTAGGAGGACAGTCGCTTGATTCGCAAACCGTTCCTTGCGTATTGGTCGGAGGTGGTGTAAATATTCCTTCCGGACGTAATGGGGCTGTCACTATGATGATTCATTACGATGTGGTTCAGAATGATTGGAGCCCTTATGGGAATCAGATGTTTTATTCGGTCGGATATATTTTCGGATTTTGAGGTGTATAATAAGCAAAGGAAAATATTTACCATTACTTATATGTACAGTTGAAGTTGCGATTTACTTTCATTTTTCTGTATCTTTGTAGTACTTAAGTTCCTGTGACTATTTACTGAATATCGGCTAATAGTTGTCAGTCAACAGTTTACTCGTAACTTGTAACTGCCCTGAGGGCGAAGTAACTTGTAACTAATTACTATTATTTAATAAGGATATGAATACTTTTGGCAATATATTTCGGTTAACGTCTTTCGGTGAATCTCATGGTGCAGGCATAGGAGGCATAATTGACGGCTGTCCTGCAGGCATTGAGGTGGATATGGATTTTATTCAGAATGAATTGAATCGTCGTCGTCCGGGACAATCAAAAATAACTACACCCCGAAATGAAGCCGATAAGGTAGAGTTTCTATCGGGTATTTTCGAAGGTAAAACTACGGGAACTCCCATTGGTTTTATTATATGGAATGCTAATCAGCATTCGTCTGATTACGATAATATGAAAGCTCTGTATCGTCCGTCTCATGCGGATTATACGTACCAGCAAAAATACGGGATAAGAGACCATAGGGGAGGAGGTCGTTCTTCGGCTCGTGAGACTATTGCCCGTTGTGTTGCTGGAGCTTTAGCTAAATTGGCATTGAATCAATTGAATGTTTCTATAACTGCATATACTTCTCAGGTAGGCGGTATTAAATTAGAGAAACTATATTCTGAATATGATTTGAATACTATTGAAGATACTCCCGTTAGGTGTCCCGATGCTGCGAAAGCAGAGGAAATGATTACACTGATAAATGAAGTGAAATCGAAGGGTGATACAATCGGCGGTGTTATTACTTGTGTAATCAAGGGAACTCCTGTAGGATTGGGTGAACCTGTATTCGGTAAGCTTCATGCGGCTTTGGGAAATGCCATGTTAAGTATCAATGCCGTTAAAGGTTTTGAGTATGGGGATGGCTTTGACGTAAATCACAGAGGCTCGGAAGTGAACGATGAGTTTTATGACAAAGACGGGACGATAGATACTCGTACCAACCATTCGGGAGGTATTCAAGGTGGAATTTCAAACGGACAGGATATTTATTTCAGAGTGGCGTTTAAGCCTGTTGCAACCATATTGATGCAACAACATACGGTAGATCAGGAAGGAAATGAGGCTGATATTAAGGCTCGCGGACGTCATGATGCTTGTGTGCTTCCCCGTGCTGTGCCTATTGTTGAAGCAATGGCAGCTATGACTATTCTCGATTATTACTTGTTGAATAAAGCCCGCTGATAAGTGTATGCAAAAACTGTTACTTTTGTGCTTCACTGTATGGCTTGTCTCATGTAACGGGAAACAAGTTTCTTATGTTGAGGACAAAGGGGAGATTTTTCATACCACTTATTCTATAAAATATAAATACAGCCATTCTCTCAAATCTGAAATAGAGGCAGAATTAGCAAAGTTCGATAATTCGTTGAATCCGTTCAAGCCTACTTCTATTATATCTAAAGTGAATAACAATGAAGCGGTTGTGTTAGACAGTTTCTTTGTGAATGTATTTAATAAGGCACAAGAGGTTTCTAAGGTTTCCGACGGGCTTTTTGATATAACAGTATCTCCGCTGATTAATGCCTGGGGCTTTGGCTTTAAGAATCTGGAGAATGTTACTCCCGAAATGATTGATAGTCTTAAGTCGATTGTAGGGTACGATAAAATACAATTTCAAGATGGACAGGTAATAAAAACCGATCCTCGTATTCAGATCAATACATCTGCCATTGCTAAAGGTTACTCAACCGACGTTATTGCAAATCTGCTCGAATCGTATGGCATAGCCGATTATATGATTGAGATTGGTGGAGAGGTAACAGCAAGAGGCGTAAATGCTAAAGGTGAATACTGGCATATCGGAATAGATAAGCCAATGGATGAAAAAGCACCCGCTCACAGAGAATTACAGGCCATTATACAATTGTGCGACAAATCAATGGCTACATCGGGCAGCTATCGTAACTTCTACATAAAGGATAGTAAGAAATACGCACATACAATCAATCCTAAGACAGGTTATCCATCGGAGTCGAATATCTTAAGTGCAACTGTTATTGCTGATGATTGTATGACGGCAGATGCCTATGCAACCGTATTTATGCTTGCCGATACTGCAAACATAAGGAGTATAGCTGAAAAAGCGAATTTATCTTATCTGCTGATCCTAGATTCGGGGAATGATAGTTTGACGCTTGTAAATTCGTCTGACTTCGAGAAATACCGAGTCCGATAATCTCTTTATATCATTACACTGCTTCCTGCAATAACCTGCCAACTATTATCGAACTGTTTCCATACTCTAAGGAAACGAACTTTTCCGGAAATCGGTTGAACTCCGTATTCGCCATTCATATCTATTGTTACTGCAACTACCGCCGTATCTCCAATTATATTGATCTGTTGATCGGAAGCACTGATGCTGTCTACCTTCATGAGCCCACTGCTATACGATTGTAAGTCTATTTCTTTGGTAACGGTTTGCCCCATTGCGCTGTTGAAAAGCAAGTCAGGGTGAATAAGCTTATCCAATGTTTCTACATTAGCATGGCGCATGGCGTCCAGTAATTGAATTTCGAGTTGTTCGATTGTGGTTTTATCGGATGTGTTCATGTTTTCTTTATTATTTTATCTATTCTACAAAAGTACTGTTTTTCCCGAAAGAAAAATCAGTTGCGAACAAAAGCCCCATTTTAATTATATAGCAATGAGTTTTCAGAATGGTTGCTGAGGGTGAAAATATTACTCATATAGTCAGGGAAATGAAAAATAATGTAGTAAATTTGTAAGCGTATTTTTAGTATTGCCGAATAACTTTATTCTTAACAATACAAGCAATAAAGAGGTCAACGACCTTTAATCAGAAAAATAATAAACAGGTCAGCGACCTTTAAAACTTTCTTATATAATGAAAAGAGATACTGCAATTTTTGATATTATTGAAAGAGAACACCAGCGCCAACTAAAAGGAATTGAACTTATCGCTTCAGAGAATTTTGTGAGCCAACAAGTAATGGATGCTATGGGATCGTGCTTAACTAATAAGTATGCCGAAGGATATCCGGGCAAACGTTATTATGGAGGTTGCGAAATAGTTGACCTTAGCGAGCAATTGGCTATAGATCGTTTGAAACAAATTTTTGGAGCTGAATGGGCAAATGTACAACCTCACTCGGGTGCTCAGGCAAATGCTGCAGTATTTTTGGCATGTCTTCAGGCAGGCGATAAATTTTTAGGATTGAATCTTTCTCATGGAGGTCACCTTTCACACGGTTCGCCCGTTAACTTTTCGG
Organism: Indolivaga alginatilytica; assembly: GCF_003201355.1. Classification (GTDB taxonomy): domain Bacteria; phylum Bacteroidota; class Bacteroidia; order Bacteroidales; family Dysgonomonadaceae; genus Dysgonomonas_A; species Dysgonomonas_A alginatilytica. The sequence continues at coordinate 73,375 of NZ_QICL01000012.1, read as the reverse complement.
GGTTGATGTTCCATGCACTGGAATATAATGTAAGACAAGATAACGAAGAGGTTGATTATGATCAAATGGAAGCTGTTGCTAAGGCTGAGAAACCAAAATTGATTATTGCAGGTGCTTCGGCGTACTCTCGTGATTGGGATTATGCCCGTATCCGTCAGATTGCAGATTCTATCAATGCTATTTTCCTGGTTGATATGGCTCACCCTGCGGGACTAATTGCTGCGGGTCTTTTAAATAACCCTCTTGAATATGCACATATTGTAACTACTACAACCCATAAGACTCTACGCGGACCTCGTGGTGGAGCTATATTGATAGGTAAAGATTTCGAAAATCCTTTCGGAAAGAAAACTCCAAAAGGAGAAACCCGTATGATGTCGGCTTTATTGGATTCTGCTGTATTTCCTGGAATACAAGGTGGACCTCTTGAGCATGTTATCGCAGCTAAAGCGGTATCTTTTGCTGAGGCATTAGATCCATCCTATAAAGTATATCAGGCACAAGTTAAAAAGAATGCTGCTGTAATGGCACAGGCTTTTGCTGATAAAGGATATAAAATAGTATCGGAAGGTACAGACAATCACTTGATACTAGTTGATTTAAGAAGTAAATTCCCTGAATTGACAGGTAAAGTTGCAGAAAAAGCTCTTGTGGCAGCAGATATTACTACGAACAAGAATATGGTGCCTTTTGATAGCCGTAGCCCATTCCTTACATCGGGTTTACGTTTCGGTACTCCTGCTATTACGACTCGTGGTGTTAAGGATGGTTTGATGGGCGATATTGTAGAAATGATTGATACAGTACTAGCTAATCACGAAGACGAAAAAACGATTAAGGCTGTACATGAGAAGGTAAATCAAATGATGAAAGATTACCCATTGTTTGCTTGGTAAGGTCTCAGACCTTTTCGCAACTTTGGCAAGTATGTAACAGTATAGCCTGTTATAGCTTAGGAATATATTATTAACTACTTTCAATTGCTTAATTGAGTTAGTGATTTAACATACATCTTAAAAAGGCACAGTTGAGGTTTAAAGGCTTCATCTGTGTTTTTTATTTTGATACGGTAAAATGATACGGTAAAATAATAAAGTAGAGGTCTTTTGACCTTGCAGTTATAGGTGGCAAAGAAAAGAAAAAAGAAAAAAGGGAGAAGCAAAGGCTCAGGCTTTGGAAAAAAGCTATTATGGGCGATTCCTGTAATAATAGCAATCGCTTCTTTGTTTATCAAAGATATATCGATCGGATATTATGATCGGGCAAATGGTTTATCCGGTGCTGCTTTAAAGACTGCTATGCATGATATTATAAGAGATCATGAATATCTGGATTTTGATGAAAGCACAACTGCCCGTTATTGGTGGGACAATTATTTTAAGAAGACCGATTGGTGTTCGGATGGCTATTTTCTGGATATGTACTCCAACGAAAAGCATACTACCTATGTCGGAGGGAATGTTCAGAATCGTGAACATTGCATGCCTCGCAGTTGGTGGGGGAAGAGGGATAAGTATTCGTCATACGACGCTAATGGTGATCTTCATAATATATTCCCTTCTGATTATAGCGCTAATGCAGCTAAGAGTAATTTACCGCTAGGGGAGGTTGGAATCACAAAGTTTGATAATGGTGTATCGAAGGTTGGAAACAATACTTATCCGAACGGGCATAGAGGACAGGTGTTTGAACCGGCAGATGAATATAAAGGAGACTTTGCCCGTGTTTACTTTTATATGTTAACCTGTTATGAAGATTACTCATATGATTGGAAAGATGATGCAAAAAAATCGATGTTGCAAGCAGAAACTTATCCGGGGCTTCAACCGTGGGCTCTCGAAATGTTAATCAAGTGGAATAATGAAGACCCTGTTAGCGACAAAGAAATAGCTAGAAATAACGAAGTGTATAAACTACAAGGCAATAGAAATCCTTTTGTAGATTGTCCTCAGTTAGTGAATCATATTTGGGGAGAGAGTAAAGATCAGCCATTCGTTATTTCTGAAAATGATAAGATAAACAGGCAACCTCAAATGAAAGATTTTATCTATTCATATATGGAGGAAGCCGGCGCCATAGCCGGTAGTATTATTTATAAAATCAGAAAGTAAATAAAAAAGAACCGGCTGATTCTTAAAACTTAAAATGCAAAATATAAACTTCGTTTTCTGTCTATTTTGTAACACGTACTTTGCAGAATTGTTTCTTGTTAATAGTCAATACTAAATTATACTAAAGAGGACATTCAGAAGTGTAATTTTGGAGAAGAATAATTAGTGAAAAATATATTTTTTGCGTATTTTTGTACAGGTCAAAATGATTAATGTTATATGTCATTTTGGTAATTGTAGAAATACAATGGTGTACTTATTAAGTTAATTTCGGATTAATAAATTTTTTAACCCATAAAACTTTTAATAAAATGATTAAAGTAGGTATTAATGGTTTCGGACGTATTGGTCGTCTTGTTTTCCGTGCAGCTCAAGGTAGAAGTGATATCCAAATAGTTGGTATCAATGACCTTATCGATGTAGAATATATGGCTTACATGCTACGTTATGATACTATCCACGGAAGATTCAACGGAACTGTTGAAATTAAAGACGGTAAATTAGTTGTTAACGGTAATGCTATCCGCGTAACTGCTGAAAGAAATCCTGCTGACCTAAAATGGAGTGATGTTGGTGCTGAGTATGTTGTTGAATCTACAGGTCTTTTCCTAGATAAAGCAAGCGCTCAAGGTCACATTACTGCTGGTGCTAAATATGTAGTTATGTCTGCTCCATCAAAAGACGATACCCCTATGTTCGTTTGCGGTGTAAATGATAGCAAATATGTAAAAGGAACTCAATTTGTTTCTAATGCATCTTGTACTACTAACTGTTTGGCTCCTATCGCTAAAGTATTGAATGATAAATTCGGTATCGTAGAAGCTTTAATGACTACAGTACACGCTACAACTGCAACTCAAAAAACAGTTGATGGTCCTTCGGCTAAAGACTGGAGAGGTGGACGTGCTGCTGCTGGTAACATTATCCCTTCTTCTACAGGTGCAGCTAAAGCTGTAGGTAAAGTAATTCCTGAATTGAATGGCAAACTTACTGGTATGGCATTCCGTGTTCCAACTTTGGACGTTTCAGTTGTTGACTTAACTGCTCGCTTAGCTAAAGAAGCTACTTATGCTGAAATCTGTGCTGCAATGAAATCTGCTGCTGACGGCGAATTGAAAGGTATCCTTGGATATACTGACGAAGAAGTTGTTTCTTCTGACTTTATCGGTGATGCTCGTACTTCAATCTTCGATGCAAAAGCTGGTATCCAATTGAGCCCAACATTTGTGAAAGTTGTTAGCTGGTATGACAATGAGTGGGGTTATTCAAACAAAGTTCTTGAACTAGTTGCTAGAATGGCTAAAGTAAATGCTTAATTAAATTAAGTAACTTATAGATATTAAAAAGCCGAGATTCCTTTAGGGATCCCGGCTTTTTCTTTTGAAGTATACTCGAAGTCTTATTTCTTGATCTCTCTCAATTCAAGGTCATAAACTCCGGCAGATAATTGTATTGTTTTTTCACCTTCGATATTCTCAGGTAGATATAATGTAGCTGAACTGTTAGCAGGGATTACCAGATGATAAAGTATTTGTTTATCGGTACGCTTCCATGATGATATAATTTCTCCATACGGAGAAGTATGTTTTGCCTCAAATCGATTAAGTGCCTTTACGAAATTGGGACGTAGTTGTATGTGCTTAAATCCTGCCTTGTTCTCATCGGGGAATAAACCTCCAAGAGCTCTGTACATCCAAGCATTAATATCGCCGAACATAATATGGTTCATCGAGATATCATTTTCTGCATCTATGTTCCAGTTCTCGTACAATGTAGTTGCTCCGTTTACAATCCACCAACCCCATGAAGGGTATGTCTCTTGTGCTGCAATAGTATATGCTGCTTCTGCATATCCATTCTCAGAGAGAGCATTCAGCAATGCTTTAGCTCCTAAAATACCGGTATCAATATGGAAGTTATCTTCTTCTACTTTCTTATATAGATTGCCTGCAACTTTCGACTTAACCTTCTCTGGAACTACTCCCCAATAGAGAGGTGCAGCAAGTTCGGTTTGTGATCCCGAACAATATATACCGGTTTCGGTATTCAGGAACTTTTTATTTATGGCATTACGTATCTTATGAGCCAGACGGGTATAATGCTCATGGTCTCGTTTCTTTCCGAATATTTTAGCAGCATTAGCCAGTATCGTTACATCTTTATAATAGTATAGAGACGATGTCAGTTCTTTATTACTAACAGTCTTTACAGGAACCCAATCTCCAAGCCCCCAATCGGTAGTTCCGTGAGGACTGATAGATGTTATATGATCTACATATAATTTTATATTACCATACATATTACGAAGTAGATGGCTGTCTCCGTAAAACAGATAGATTTGCCAAGGAATGATGGCTACAGCACTTGTCCAATCAGGACCATTTCCCCAATCATATCCCCAACCATGAGTGGGCACAATGCTAGGTAGCACACCATTTGATTTTTGTTCGTCCTTGAAGTCATTCATCCACTTCTCATAGATAGTGATGGCGTCAAAGCTGTATAAGCCTGTTTCTATGGCAATATGAGAATCTCCTGTCCATCCGTTTTTTTCTCGCTGAGGACAATCGGTAGGATAGCCGAATAGATTCGACAGATAGGAGTTGTTAGTAGCTTCCCATATTTTATTCAGAGTCGGATTAGATGATTTGATACTTCCTATTTGCGGAACATCACTGTGCATCTCTAAAGCTGTTATACTTCCTTTATTCAGGTCTATTGGTTTGGATGAAGTAACTTCTACATACTGAAAACCTTTATAATTGAATTTTGGAGAGAACGTTTCCTTAACTCCTCCTCCTTTTAATATGAAGATATCTGTTTGGAAAGGATCACTATTATCAGTTGGGCGATAATGAACATCTATGTTCGACATATCGGCTCTTCCATCAGCATAGAGTCGTTCAGTATGCTTTATTCGTAGTTCTGTGTCTTTATCTCCTTGAACACGTATCTCTATAATCCCTGCAATATTTTTGGCAAAGCTAAAGACGTAACATGTATCATTCTTTTTGTCTACTTTCACTGGTTCTAGTCGTTCAGTTACACGTATAGGGTGTAATTGTTGACTTGTAATCAGTTTTGAAGGAGCATCTACAACAACTGCGGTTTGCCAATCGGTAGTATTTAGATCGGGCATATTCCAATTCTCTATTTCTTTACGAGCATCGTAGTGCTCTGCTGTATAGATGCTATTAAATATAATAGGGCTCTCATGAATTCTCCAAGTACTATCAGAAACAATTGTATCGGTTGTTCCATCTTTATAGTTAATCTTTATATTAACAAGGAAGCGAGGTCGGTTACGCCAATGTGCTTTATCAAAATCCCATACAGCTGTTGACTGATGATTATACCATCCATTACCGAGTATAACACCAAATGTGTTATCTCCTGATTGTAATAGTGAAGTTATATCAAGAGTTGAATACAAGTTTCGTTTATCGAATCGGGTGTACATCGGATCAAGCATACGGTCGCCTGCTTTGAGCCCGTTTACAGATAATTCGTATAATCCTGCTGCTGTTATATAAGCTCGTGCAGATTTTACTACTTTGTCTTTGTTTATATTTATATCTTTCCTAAAATAAAAGGTTGGCTTATAATCTATACTTTGACTATCGGATATCCATTTTCCTTGCCAATTTTTGGAGGTCATCAATCCTGTTTCAAAAGACGAAATATCCGAAGGTTTTGATTGATTACTTTCTTCATTCCATATAGTTACTTTCCAATAATACTTGGTAAATGGCTGCAATGGCTGACCTTTGTAGGAAATAAGACAACTATCAGAATCTATTTTTCCTGAATCCCATATTTCAGCTTTGCTATTAGAGAGTTTAACCGAATCGGTACTAACCATTATTTGATATGCACTCTGTGACAATTCAGTTTGTGCTATTTTCCAAGTGAAACGAGGTGAATGTGAATCTATCCCTAAAGGATTATCTAAATATTCACATTGTAAATTTGTCGGAGGATCTGTTTTTTTAGTACAGGATACCAAGCAGATACAGAGAAGAATGAAATATATATAAAGATTTTTCATCTTGATAAATCGGGGTGTTAAGTATTTAAATTAGATAATTATATTTTTATATGATTCGAAGATAATCATTATATTTGACTAAAAATATATACAATATAATAAAATACCCAATCAAATATTATGAAAAAAAGTCTATTATTAATTTATATTTTAGTGTTTTCAAGAACTCTCTTTGTAGGATGTTCGGATGATGATAAAGAAGTAGAAATACTTACTTCAAATTTTGTATTAGGTGAGCCTTACCGCTGGAATTTGTCTAAACAAAAAGATATGTTTCATATCATAAATAACTATGCAGAGCTGCAGGATTATATCGAAGCTGTTGACGGGTCAAAGGTTGCTGTTAATGCACCTGATTTTGATAAATATACTCTTATACTAGCAAGCGGAACTACGCAAAGTGGGGTAGCGAAAATCGAAACAAAACTGATAAAGCACAATGATATAGACTATACTTTTGAAGTATATGTTTTCACAAATATGGCTACGGTTGTCGAAGGGTATATTGTAGCGGTCACAGTACCTCGCTTACCAAATAATGCGAAGGTGGTAAAAAAAGCGATGGTTAAATTATAAGTGGTGAACTTTCATATAGAAAAGGAGTATTTGAAAATCTCAAATACTCCTTTTCTATATGAAAGTTTGTCTTATTTACTCAAAGCAGATGCTCCACCAATTATATCTAATAACTGATTGGTAATAGCTGCCTGACGATTCTTATTATACTCAATTGTCAAATCACCGACTAATTCTTCAGCATTATCTGTCGCAATCTGCATAGCAAGACTACGTGCTGCATTTTCCGAAGCATTAGAGTCTAATAAAGCTGCAAAAAGATTTGATGCTAAAACCTTTGGTATAAGATGCGATAGAAGCTCTGCCTTTTCTGGTTCCAAAATATAATCAGTAGTCTGATTGATATTTGATGTTGCTGAATCGTTGCTTGCTTTCTCTATAGCTCCTTTCAAATCAAAAGGCAGATACACATTACTTTTAATTTGTTGAACGCCCATCGATTTGAAGTGAGTATACACTAAAATTATCTGATCTATTTCTTTTGACAAGAATTTATCTACAAGCTCTTTTGAAATTTGCAATATCGGAGGAAAAGCAGGTCTATCGGTTATCTGTTGAAATTCGGGGTTCCGTTCAATCGCAAAATTTGACTTTCGTGCAAAATCGGCAATTTTCTTTCCGAAAGGATAGACAACGATATTTTCTTTCCCTACAATCTTAGCACATTGAGAGACGACCGAAGAAAATTCTTTAACAACATTCGCATTGAAACCTCCACACAAACTGGAGTTGGAAGAGAAAGCTACAATGGCTACTTTTCTAATTTCTCTTTCTTGTGCATAAACAGAATCGATACTGCTGTCAGAAGCTAAAAGATTAGTCAGAATCTCATTCAGTTTGGTAGAGTAGGGAAGAAAAGAGTTTATTGCCTGCTGAGACTTTCGCAGCTTTGCAGTTGCAATCATCTTCATGGCCGAAGTTATTTTCTTCGTGCTTTTTACCGAATCTATCCTATCTTTTACTTCCTTCAATGATGCCATAACTATGATCGTATTTAATAATGTATTCTTATTCGCAGGGATAAGGCAAGCCCTATCCCTGCACCAAAGTAATAAAAAGGTATGAAACCTTATTTTTTGTATTTGCCCGAAATTTCTTCGGCGACCTTTTCGATGATAGCTGTTACACTGTCATTTATAATTCCTTTTTTGAGAACATCCAATACAGTATCTTTATATTGCATCTCTAGTATTTGCAGAAAATCCGATTCGAATTCATGAACCTTATCTACAGGCACATTATTCAATAGACCATTAGTTCCACAATATAATATTGCAATTTGTTTTTCAACAGGTACCGGAGAATATTGAGGTTGAACCAGCAATGCAGCATTCTTTTGTCCTTTGTCAATAGTATGTGCTGTAATAGGATCCATGTCACCACCAAATTTGGTAAATGCTTCCAGTTCGCGGAATTGAGCTTGGTCGATTTTCAAAGTTCCGGCTACCTTTTTCATAGCCTTAGTTTGAGCACTACCACCCACACGGGAAACCGAAATACCTACATCAATTGCAGGACGATAACCAGAGTTGAACAAGTCAATATCCAGGAATATCTGACCATCAGTAATAGAAATTACGTTAGTAGGAATATATGCAGATACGTCACCCGCCTGAGTTTCGATGATAGGAAGTGCAGTTAATGAACCTCCACCCTTAACTCTTCCTTTTAGAGATTCAGGTAAATCGTTCATTTGTTCGGCAACCTCTTGCTGATCGATAATCTTAGCAGCACGTTCCAATAGACGAGAGTGCAGATAGAAAATATCACCGGGATATGCTTCACGACCCGGAGGTCTTTTCAAAAGTAATGAAACTTCACGATAAGCAACCGCTTGTTTCGATAAATCATCATAAACCACTAAGGCGTGACGACCGGTGTCTCTAAAGTATTCACCAATGGCAGCACCCGAGAATGCACCGAAATACTGCATCGCAGCGGGTTCGGCAGCTGTTGCTGCAATGATAATTGTGTATTCTAATGCTCCTTTCTCTTTCAATGTTTCAACAATGTTGGCAACAGAAGAAGCTTTCTGACCGATTGCAACATAGATACAATATACAGGATCTCCTGCATCGTAATTTGCTTTTTGACTGATGATGGCATCAATCGCTATTGCTGTTTTTCCTGTCTGACGGTCACCGATAATCAACTCACGTTGTCCTCTACCAATCGGAATCATGGCATCAATAGCCTTAAGACCGGTTTGCATAGGTTGGGTTACAGGCTGACGGTAGATAACTCCCGGAGCTTTACGTTCCAGAGGCATTTCCAGTAATTCGCCTGTTATATCTCCTTTTCCATCGATAGGTTCACCCAGAGGTGTAATAACACGACCTAGCAATCCGTCACCGACTTTAATTGAAGCAATAAGACCTGTTCTCTTGACGTTGTAACCTTCCTTAATCTGGCTACTCGATCCTAGTAAAACTGCTCCTACATTATCTTCTTCGAGATTCATCACAACAGCTTTCACACCATTGTCGAACTCTAATAATTCATTGGCTTCTGCGTTATTGAGACCATAGATGCGGGCGACTCCGTCTCCTACCGAAAGGACAACGCCTACCTCGTCTAATTGAATACGATTGTCAATCCCATCCAACTGCATCTTCAACACATCAGAAACCTCACTAGCTTTTATATTTTCAGACATATTTATTTCCTTGTATTAAGGTCTCAGACCTATTTTATTGCTTTGGTGGACATTGTAACCAAAGCCTGTTACAACATAAGGTTACTATGCAATTTTTTTATTCTTACTCATCAATTGACTCTTTATTCTGTTCAATTGAGAAGCCACACTGGCATCAAGTCTATAAGTACCAATATATAAAATAAAACCACCGCCTAGTTTAGGATCCACTTCGGTTACAAACTCAATTGTACCCTCTTCTTTTTCATGAACCAGTTGCTTAATTTTATTTATAGTAGTATCATCGACAGGACATGCCGTTACTAATTTTCCGACACTTATATTCTTATATTTCCTGTATAAATCTAAGTATACTAAACTGATCGTTTGCAGATGGTTTTCTCTTCTCTGATGCAATACCAATTGGATAAACCGAACAAATACATCGCTCACGGTTGAGCCGGCAGCAAGTTTTATAAGTTCCAGTTTTTCCCTTGTACTCAGTACAGGATTATCTAGTGTTGCCCGAAGTTGTGGACTACCGGCGAGGCTTTCAGATAGACTTTTCATTTCTGAAAAGATCACATCCTCCGCTTTATTCTCCAAAGCATAGCTAAACAAAGCTCGCGCATAACGCATAGATACCATTCCTGAATTCATATTATATTAAGATTTAGATACCATACTTTCGTCAATCAAACGGTCTATCATAGCCATTTGCTCAGTGTTGCTATTCAGATTGTTGCGGATTATTTTTTCAGCAATGTCTACCGAAAGATCTGCAACCTGGCGACGTATGTCTTTGATTGCGTCCTCTTTCTCTAGCTTCATTTGCTTTCTAAGTTCCTCCAGCTCTTTCAATCCTTCGGCACGAGCCAATTCTTTTGATTCGTTGATTATACGTGTTCTGGTGCTTTCAGCATCTTTTAAGATTTTCACCTGCTCTTCACGGGCTGAAGCTAATATAGCTTCGCTTTGTTCTTTTATGTGAGCCAATTGTTTATTGGCTTCTTTGGCTGCATCTAAAGATTTTTCGATGTACGCATTGCGATCCTCGACCATCTTTGTGATAATGGGAAAGCCGAATTTTGCCAATACGGCAAAAACGATCCCAAAAGATAGAAACATCCAAAATAAAAGACCGGCTTCAGGTTGTAAAAGCATAATTTTTTAATTTAATTGTTTTATAGGATAAATCCACAAACTACTACAGCAAATAGAGCTACACCTTCGATTAGGGCTGCTGCAATAATCATAGACATACGAATATCCCCACTAGCTTCGGGTTGACGAGCAATACCTTCCATTGCAGAAGCACCAATTTTACCGATACCCAGACCTGCACCGATAGCTGCTAAACCTGCTCCAAGAGCTGCTCCGAAACCTGTAAGTCCTGCACCAGCTTCAGCTGCTGCTTGTAGAATAGTTGATAGTAACATAATTTTATTCTTTTAGTTATTTAATTATTTGTTTTCTATTTATTTCTTTATAAAAGTTCCACAATAAAGTAACATCTGTGACAAAAAGTAATCAATAAAGTGACAAAAACTACTACATAAATGTTACTTTTTGGCTCTGTATAAGTTGTTGTATCTGAGCCGTTAATGTTGAAAAAGGTTACAAAGGTTACAAAAGTGACACTTTTTACATGTTTATTTTTCTCTTTGTTTATTGTTACCTTTTAATGTCATATTTTCATCTTTTACAGATAGATAAAACAATTTGGCTCTCACTTCCTCTTACTCATGTTTTTTAGCATGATGCGGTTCCGCTTGTGCTAAACCGATAAATACTGCTGATAGCATGGTGAATACATATGCTTGAATATAGGCAACCAAAATTTCAACAAAACTGATAAATATTGTCAAGACAACAGACACCACAGTCATTGATGAGTTGATTGCTACTCCTAGTTTTACAGTCAAAAAGATCAAACATACTAATCCCAGTACAATAGAGTGTCCTGCCAAAATATTTGCAAAGAGACGAATCATCAATGCGAATGGCTTTGTAAATACACCTACAATTTCAATAGGTATCATAATCGGTTTAAGCCATGTAGGCACTTCTGGCCAAAATACTTCTTTCCAGTATTCCTTTGTCCCAAATATATTCACTATAACCAGAGTAAACAATGCCAATACTAAAGTGACAGCTATATTCCCTGTTACGGTAGCTCCGAAAGGAAAGATTGGAATTAATCCTGCTATATTATTGATGAATATAAAAAAGAAAGTTGTCAATAAATAAGGTGCAAATTTCTTGTAATTTTTACCCACACATGGCTTAATAATATCATCATTCACACTCATGATAAACATTTCCATGAATCCTATAAAACCTTTAGGTGCTTTGGGACTTTCAGCAGTAGAATTCTTTTTATACCATCTGGCGACAGACATTATAAGAACAAGAGTTATTATACTGCAAACAAGTAAAGCAAAGGCATTTTTTGTAATAGAAATATCCCATGGTCTGATTTCATCACCTGATGCATTCTTTTCTACAATCTTCCCTTTATAATCGCCCTCCTGAGCAATGTAGAAGCCTTTATATGCAGAATGTCCATGATCGAATCTGGCAGCAGAGAATACATTCCATCCACTGTTTTCGCCTTTAACTATGACAGGAAGTGAAACGACAATTGGATGATCTCCCCAAGTTGTGATATGCCACTGGTAAGAATCTGCAAGGTGATCAAGAATTAATTCTTTTACATTCAAGCTTTTTTCACCTTCTGAAGAATGCTCCTCAGACGATGCATAAGAAGATGTACTTCCCATCACGAATAAGCATACCAGTACAAATATGTATTTTAATCGGCTATTCATTGCTACTATTTTTTTCTTTGATACGCTTCTCGACTTTCATAAAGATGAATGTTTCGGCGATCAGGTATAATAAATAAAATAATATAAAAACAGCTACAAAAGCTTTGATGTTTTCTTTCACGGTAAGCACATACACAGTAACAAAGATCAGCGAAGTAATAACTTTTATGACTTTGGTTAGCATATACATGTTTACTAACTGTTTTTTATCTTTCTTCTGACTACATTTTTCGACCAGAGATACTACCAACGATTCTATTATCAGATAAAATATGGTAAGACCTACAAACCAATTCCAATCAAATGTGGGCAAAAAGCAGGACAGACCAACCCCAATGCAACCACTGATTATGAGACCGAAGGCAATTATAGATATAATTAGTTTTGTTTTGAATATATTCATAAATTATTCTACGCAAACGGTAACTATATTTTTTTTGACTTCAACGAATCCACTTTCGATGACTACTTTCTGAGGCGAACCTTTTTCTATTTCGTACGAAATTTCACCTTTATGCAAAGAAGATATAAGTGGAGCATGATCGGGTAATATGCTGAACTCCCCCTCTGTTCCCGGTAGTTTTACGGATAAAACTGCTCCTTGAAACAACATCTTTTCGGGTGAAACTATCTTTAATTGTAATTCTTTCATTGCTTTGACTTATAAGTTACATGTAATCAAATAACTGTTGACTGCTCACTGTTAACTGATTATTAGCCTTTAGAAGCTTGAGCCATTAGCTTTTTACCTTTTTCGATAGCCTCTTCGATAGTTCCCACATTTAAGAATGCTTGTTCAGGTAGGTTATCTACCTCACCGTCAAGTATCATCTGGAATCCTTTAATAGTGTCCTGAATATCTACGATTACACCTGCAACACCTGTAAACTGAGTAGCCACATTAAATGGCTGAGATAAGAAACGTTGTACACGTCTTGCTCTGTTTACTGTTTGACGGTCTTCATCCGAAAGTTCTTCCATACCAAGTATGGAGATAATATCCTGAAGTTCTTTATTTCTTTGTAATATTTGTTTTACACGTTGAGCCACATCGTAATGTTCTTGTCCAACCACATTTGGGTCTAAGCTGCGTGATGTAGAATCCAGTGGATCCACCGCAGGGTAAATACCAAGTTCCGTAATCTTACGGCTCAATACTGTAGTTGCATCCAAGTGGGAGAATGTTGTCGCCGGAGCAGGGTCGGTCAAGTCATCCGCAGGCACATAAACGGCCTGAACAGATGTGATAGATCCGTTCTTTGTAGAAGTAATACGCTCTTGCATAGCTCCCATCTCTGTAGAAAGGGTAGGTTGGTAGCCCACAGCCGAAGGCATACGACCTAATAGTGCCGATACCTCAGATCCTGCTTGCGTAAAACGGAAAATATTGTCAATAAAGAATAATATATCTTTTGGTGCACCATCTTCGTGGTCTGCATCACGGAACGATTCCGCAACTGTCAGCCCCGAAAGAGCTACTGACGAACGTGCGCCCGGAGGCTCATTCATCTGCCCGAATACGAGCGATATTTGTGATTTTTCAAGTTCCTTAGGATCTACTTTAGATAAATCCCAATGACCTTCTTCCATGCTTTTCTTAAATTCATCACCGTAACGGACAACGTTCGATTCGATCATTTCTCGAAGTAAGTCATTACCTTCACGGGTACGCTCTCCAACTCCGGCAAATACCGAATATCCGTTGTGTTTTTTAGCAATATTATTGATAAGCTCCATAATTAATACGGTCTTACCAACTCCTGCTCCACCAAAAAGACCAACTTTACCTCCTTTTGCATAAGGTGCTAATAAGTCGATAACCTTTATCCCGGTAAATAATACATCACGAGAAGTTATAAGATCTTCAAATTTAGGCGGTTCTCTATGAATTGGTAATCCTGCCGAATTATCAAGGCTTTCCATCCCGTCAATAGCTTCTCCTACCACATTTAGTAAGCGACCCTTTACCTGATTACCGATCGGAACAGTTATAGCTTTACCGGTTGCAATAACATCAAGATTTCTTCTTAAACCATCCGTACTGTCCATTGCAACACCGCGAATAGTGTTTTCTCCAATGTGTTGTTGCACTTCAATAATTAAAACTTTACCGTTGGGTCTTTGAACGTGTAATGCTTCATATATCTGGGGTAAGTTTGGTGCTGAACCTTCTTTTTGCTCAAAATAGACATCCACCACTGGACCTATGACCTGAGATATACGACCTACTAATTGTGACATAATTATATATTTTTTATTTTTTTCTCTTACAAGTAGCATTAAATATTTATTGCTATATTTTATAATTATAGCGATCTCTGGTTATTATAATCAGCCAAAGCAATAAAAAGGTCTGCGACCTTAAGTTTACTGTGCAGGGATTTTACTGACAGGTGTGCCAGAAAAACGATGTTCGCAGTAAAACGCAACAACAATTAATTATTTTATGCTTTTCAGGTTATCGGAAATTCTTCTTTAAGAAATTCTTTTTTTACAATCAACCATAGTTTTTAATAACTGTCATTCTTAAGAGATCATTGCAATAATGTTATTCCCGAAAGTAATGAATATTCTCTTATTACGCTACGTTTAGTATGATTGTTGAAGCAAATATAGCCAATATTTCATTTTTAAGTTTTATTTTTGTAGGAAAAATAAGTGTACTTACTATTTTTTAAATATAAATTAACAATAGGCTTTTTAATACAATTTCTAAAATGGGTAAAGTTTTAATTATTGGAGCAGGGGGTGTAGGCACTGTCGTAGTGCATAAGGTCGCTCAAAATCCGGAAGTATTTACGGAAGTAATGCTTGCCAGCCGCACCAAATCGAAATGTGATGCCATTGCCCAAACTATTGGGGGAGGTAAAATTCAAACAGCTCAGGTGGATGCTGATAATGTAGAGGATTTGATCAGGTTATTCAATTCGTTTAAACCCGAGTTGGTGATAAATGTAGCCCTTCCGTATCAGGATTTGACTATTATGGATGCTTGCTTGGCGTGTGGCGTCAATTATTTAGATACAGCCAATTATGAGCCTAAAGATGAAGCTAAATATGAATATAGCTGGCAATGGGCTTATCAAGATAAATTTAAAGAAGCTGGTTTAACTGCAATTCTAGGTTGTGGATTCGATCCGGGAGTAACAAGTGTTTTTACGGCCTATGCTGCAAAACATCATTTTGATGAAATACATACACTAGATATTGTAGACTGTAACGCCGGAGATCACGGAAAGGCTTTTGCTACTAACTTCAATCCTGAAATCAATATCCGTGAGGTTACTCAAAAAGGGAAATACTGGGAAAATGGAGAATGGGTAGAAACTGAGCCGCACGAAATTCATAAACCTTTGAATTATCCAAATATCGGACCGAAGGAGTCATATGTAATTTATCACGAAGAATTGGAGTCGCTGGTGAAAAACTTCCCCACATTGAAACGTGCCCGTTTCTGGATGACTTTCGGACAAGAATACCTGACTCACCTGCGTGTAATTCAGAACATCGGAATGGCTCGTATCGACCCTATTATATATAATGGTGTAGAGATCGTTCCGATTCAGTTTCTGAAAGCTGTATTGCCCGATCCGGGAGAGCTTGGCGAAAACTATACAGGTCAAACATCTATCGGTTGTCGTATCACCGGCATAAAGGATGGTAAAGAACGTACCTATTATATATATAACAACTGTTCGCACGAGGCTGCATTCAAAGAAACAGGCATGCAGGGCGTAAGCTATACAACGGGTGTGCCTGCAATGATTGGAGCAATGATGTTCTTTAAAGGTCTTTGGCGTAAACCGGGAGTATTCAATGTCGAAGAATTTAATCCCGATCCGTTCATGGAACAATTAAATATACAAGGACTGCCTTGGCACGAATTGTTTGATATTGATTTGGAGATGTAATGCAAAGGGGATGATACCTTAAAACAACAAACTCGGAGCAACTTGCCCCGAGTTTGTTGTTTTATTAATCAATGTCTAATTTAAGAAGAACCAACTCATACCAAGCCGAATTGGTTAAAGGTGGATTAAAGTATCCATCAATAGGAAGTGTGTATCCCGGGCCTACATTATTATTTGCATTTAGCATCTGTACGTTTATTTCTAGTTTTGCAAACTCAAGAATATTATAATATGCGACACTCGACAGATAATGTTCATAAAGAGGGCTAACTACTTTTATGGGCATTGCAGGTGCAGAAGCATAATATGCGGTTATATCGACTTTCATATATTCTTCTATGCCGACAAGGTCTCCCCTCCAGAAAAATAAATATTTACCGGGAGGTATACTTAGGTATTGAGTGTCATAGCTGACTACTCCTTTTATATTTGAAGAGAAATCGACTTCGTTGAGACTCGATGCATAAAATTTTTGCGAAGTGCCGCTAAAATAAAAAGCCGGATTTTTCACTCTCCATAATATAGAGCCACTACCGATAGTTAAAGAGCCCCAAGTACCGTAGCCCGATTCATCGGATATCAATATTTTCCCTTGCTGTTGAGATCCGTTTTCGAGTCGGAAACCGGGTACGGTGCCAGTTGTTTTTATATGTACCTTTCCTGTAGGTGCTATTAATCCTATCCCTAAATCACCATCTGGGGTAACCAGTATATCATCTTCGTATTTGTTACTGCCGGATGATGTATTATTACTTTTAGCATCGATATGGAAAACGCCTAAAGGGCTTACCGTATTTATGCCGACCTGGCAAAAGGCAAAAAGAGGATAACAAAATAAGAATAGTATGGATATATAATATTTTTTTTTCATATGATTTTAGGTTATTCGAGTTTTAATAGATTTAGTTGATACCAGGTTGAACCGCTATAAGGGATTGCGTAACTAAATGTGCTTGCATAACGGTTGCTCATCAGAGTGATATAGATGGATAACACGACAGTGTCGGGAAACTCAATGTAGGCAGAATTTCCTCCCAAATAATGTTCGTATCGAAAACTTACAAACGTTAGAGTTGTCTGGGGATTGGTTTTATAATTACCCCTTAGCTCAAATAATGCATATTCTTCGGTATTAATATCACCGTTTATTAAAACTAAATATTTGCCGGAAGGGATTGTTAGTGTATAATCCGGATTATTAACTGCTCCCACTAAATTACCCGAAAATGTAACAGAGCCTGTCATTTTGAGTGCTGCTCCTGTGTGCCAAAAGGAGCTACTTAGTCTCCATTTGTAATTTTGATTAAAGGGCGGTGACGATTGCCATGTTCCAACCCCATCGGCATCACTAACCATTACGGCATTGTTTAGGGGAGTGTTTCCTGTTTCTAGCTTAAAGTTATTGTTTGACGAACCTTTTATATGAAGTTTTGCCGTAGGGGTGTTTGTTCCTATTCCCATTTTTCCATCATTATTCACTACTATCTCATCATTGTATTTAGTTATAATAGGTACAATGTCGTTATTGCCAGCTGCATCAATATGAAAAACGTTTTCCGGAGTATTTGTAAGTATTCCGACTTGTATCTGACTAAAGCTGTTGATTGGATATGCAATAGATAATATCATAAGAAGAATACAAAAAGAAGGTTGTTTATTTTTCATTGCATACGTCAATTTAAGTTTATAAATATAATTTCGTACCAAGCCGGTGCTGTAAAGGGTGGTATGAGTGCCGAACGCATATGATAGGAAGCATTGGTAAGGGCTTGGAAATATAATTTGCATGTTGCAGTTGAGGATAACTCCATTATGTCTAGATGGGTTACTGTATAGTGTTCGTCGAACCCCGGTGCATATTTGTCGGTGTTGTTTGCTTCAATGTTCATCGTTAAATATTCTTCGCCATCAATATCTCCTCTGAAAAACACAAAGTATCTTCCCGCCGGTAATGTGACTGAGTTTATCGTATTGGATACTCCGGAGATATTCATTGTTTCAAACTCTACATTTGCCAAGGTATTTGCAGTAAAATATTGTGCACTGCCGTTGAAAGAAAAGTTGGGATGAGTCATCTTCCACCGTATCATACCGATTGGTTTTGCTATTGTTTTCCACATTGCATTGCCTGTATTGTCGGTAGTTAAAGCATAGCCTTTGTTTTGGTTTCCGTCTTCAAGGCGAAATCCTTGGGTGGAAGCATCTGTTTTGATGTGTACTCTGGCTGTCGGATTTATTCCTGCTCCGATGCTTAACCGTCCGTCTGTGGTAACAAGTACGTCATCCTCAGTTTTTGTACCATCGGCTTGCGTATCACCTTTAGGATCAATATGAAAAATGCCTTGAGCATGTTCTGTATTGATGCCTACTTGTGCATGAGATAGAACGATGGATAGTAGGCTTAGGATTAGTGGAAAAAAATTCTTCATAGCTGCGTTGTTGTATTATAATAGTTAGTTGTTTGGATTATAGAGTAAAAAAGCAGCAACGTGTAATCTCTACATGTTGCTGCCGGACATAGCTGTGCCATACCTGATAAATTATTTGCTCGTGCAGACTTTGAACGACAACAGAACAAATCGGTTGCACGATAATTTTTATCGGCAAAGCTATTATTGTGGGGATAATGTGCTGGATAGTATTTAGATGCGTAAATTGTACGCACAAATAAAAAAAGACAGAATAATCTGCCTAAAATATTTTTATAACTAACACGGTTGCTAGTTAGTCTCTCTCTCTCTCTCTCTCTCTCTCTCTCTCTCTCTCTCTCTCTAATATTTCAACGCATATATCCAAACCTAAATTGTTAAATTTTAGATTTTTATTGGAGTTTTTATGTGTGAAAATATGATTCATTGATAGTGTATAAACCTATTTATTACAATAATAAATAGATGTAAAACATTTATTTACGTAGCAAATGTATAATTTAATTCTTTAGAATACAAAAAAAAAGGTGAATTTTATCAATGATAAAAAGCCCGGTGACGCATTTATCATCGGGCTTTCTCTTAAAACAGGTAAAATCTGTTTTATCTTTTCGTCACAAGAACCACATTGATAAATGATGCCGCACCAAGTCTAGTATTTATTACATTGTAATTAATCACTCCGGTCGAAGAGATGCTATTTATTTTTATTACATCCTGATCGTAATAGGTGACAACATAATCTAATTCGGTAGCTGCATAACGACCTGTTGGAACCATACTTAATGTTGTGTTATTTGTCGTGTATAAAGTGTTTCCGGTTTGCAGGAGGTGTTTCTTATAAACATTATTATACAGATCGAAGGTGTAGCCCGTGCCCACCGTATTGGTCGGTAGAGAAAAAACGGGCAGGTAAAAATACTGCCCCGGTTGGTCTACCGCTTGCCAAAGTGCTCCATCGAAATAAAAATAACCCGCACGTGTTACATTAGCCGTTTTTGTTGTTGCAGTCCCGTCGATGGTTGTTACGTAGACCATGTCCCCCGTTTGTGCCGCTGTATAGCGGGCATCTTTGCTTATGAGTTGTGCCCGGGTTAGGTTGGGAGCAATAATTCCTTCTGCTGTATTGCCCGTTGTAGTAGACGGTGTTATATGCAAACTGGCTTTTGCATCTGTATTCAGAACTCCAACCTGAGAGTATGCAGTTGAGGTGGCAAAAAGTGTAAAACCGATTAGTATATATATATTATTTTTCATCATTCTATATCATTATTCATTTATACCTCTGATATGCGGATTAACTCTGAGAACACACGAGTTTATCTTTATTTGGGAAGTTGTGGAGAGTTCAACTGCTCCATTCGAATCATAAGCTGTCACAGTAATAGTATATAATCCGGGAGTATCATAGATGTGAGTGTCGGTATATATTCCCAATGTAGGATTATTGTATGTTACGCTTGTTCCATCACCATAAGATAATACAACCTTGGTAACCCTATCAAAACCCATGCCACCTATAACTTCGAGTCGATAACTGGCAGATGTTCGGGAACAACACTCTGTGCCTGTGGACGAAGAGATTAGCATCTTAAACCAAGGGGTTGAAAAGTTGGGAAGCCCCCATCTGCCTATATACGACCCAAGAATATTATTCAGAGTATAAATTTTCATATTGGTAGGGTCGGTAGGATTGTCAATTACCCAGATATGAGACGACACCAATGCCGTAATGTACATTCTGCCATCGGGGCCTTTCTGTATTGCCCCAAAGTGATAGTAACCCAAATTTCCGGTGTTTACCAGCTGTTTTATTGGAGCAACCGAGTTTGGGGTTGATGTTGCCAACAAAGCATTGAAGTCGAAAACCTGCAATCCACTGTAATTTATACCTCTATCGTCAATGTAAGTTAAGTACATATATTTTACATCATTCGTAAACTCTATGCCATACCCTTTTTCTTTTGCAGGAAATGCGGTACCCAACGCTCCGTCACGCACGCGTATATTACTTATGACTCCTGTTGTGTTGTTAAAATCACCGTAAGCAAAAAAACGATTTTCGTAATCTATCCAAGCAAAATGTTTCGCATCCGGAGTAAACTTTATATATCCGCCCACATCCATGGGTGTTGTTATATGATTCACCGACGTAACACTGGAAGGTGCAGTATTTTGAACCCCTGCCGAAGTTACCTTCCATACATTAAGATAGCTGGGCGATGTGGCACTACGACCAGGAGCTACGATCCAATAGTCGCTACGGTTTGCTGCCACGACTGCTGTTATAGATTCGGACATTGTACCCCGCCCGCCCAGAAACGGAGTATTACGAGTCGAGGCAATAACATCTCCCAATCCTCCCCTCTGTGTCATATCTATAACAGAAGAGGCTGGGTTATTTGCCCCCTGAGATCCTATTGTGATGGCAATGTACTTACTTGCATTACCCGGATATGGTATTATCACACCGGATTGAGCGGAAGACGGATTTCCTGTCATTTGAGTACCCAGCAGAGGATTAGCATTGGGCATAGGATCCCATTTTTTATCCCAAACAGTAATTCCATCCGAAAAAAACATCAAGTTCCCGTTTCCATCCGATACCGAAAAACACCCCTCCATGGTAGACATGGGAGATTGGGTTTTCGGCGAAACTGGCGTTATAGCTGTTGGTATACCGGTAAGCATGGCATTGGGTGTACCATAGGCTCCTCCTGCATTAACATTTTGTGTATTACTCCATGTAAGAGTCGCATTCTGCCCGAAAAACCAGTTATAAAACTCTTTTTGAGCAAAACCAGATGATACTGTCAATAAAAAGAACAGCAATATAAAACATTTTTTTTGCATTTTTCCTCCTTTATTTCTTAACGACCAGTACTATGTTGATAAAAGAATTATTGCCCGGATTGGGATTTAATACATTGTAATTGAGTATACCTGTTGCCGACACACTATTTACCTTGATAATCGTGTTATCGTAATACGTCACCACATAATCCAACTGGTTAGCAGCATACAGAACCGGTATCTGAGTTAAAGACGCATTACTGCTCACAAAAGTAGGATTACCCAGCTTGGTAAACTGATATTTATAAACACTGTTATACAAATCGTAAGTTACACCTGTTGCCACTGCTGTTACTGGGAGGTTGAATGAGGGCAAATAAAGAGATTCGGGGGTGTAATCCATCGGTTGCCAGATAGTACCATCGAAATAGTAATATCCCTGTATAGTTATTTTAGCCGTTTTGGTAGTCAGAGTTCCATCTAGTGTTGTTACATATACATAAGCACCTTTCTGAGCGGCTGCGTATTGTGCATCTTTGCTTATTACCTGTGCCCGTGTCAGGTTAGGAGCTATAATTCCTTCGGCAGTCGAAGCGCCTGTGGTTTGCGGTACAACGTGCAGGGTTGTCTGGGGTGTTTCGGTATTTATCCCGATTTGTGCATGGATTAAGCCCATTAAAAATAAGCTTATAGCTGTTAAATAAAGTTTTTTCATTGTCTTAATTATTTATATGTGTTTGATTTACTATTTGTTGATAACTTAATAGTCGATAGCTGTTTACTAAAAAAAGCAGCAACATGTAATCTCTACATATTGCTGCCGGACATAGCTGTGACATAGGTAAACGGATGATTCGTGCCGATTTTGAACGACAACAACAAAACAAACCGGTTACACGAAAACGTTTACCGAAACAACTATCAATGTATTTATTGGGGAAATATTTTAAAGAATGAACGAGTGTGTGGATACGACACGATAATGAAAAAAGACGGAAAATTCCGCCTGAAATATTTTTTTTAGTAACGTGCTTGCTAGTTAGTCTCTCTCTCTCTCTCTCTCTCTCTCTCTCTCTCTCTCTCTCTCTAACATTTCAACGCACAGAAACAAATCTAAATAGTTAAATTTTAGATTGTTGTCGGTGGATATATTTGTTAATCGGATGGTCATGCTATAATTAAAAGAGTGATTCAATGAGGCAAATATAGGTTATTTTTCTTTAACAAGAACAAATGCCCGGAAAAAATTAACATCCGGGCATTTTAGGTTTATTGTTGTGATATAATCTTATCCTTTAGTTTCCAGATAAACAACATGGGTTCTTAAGTACTCCTCTAAGCCATGCTTTCCATCTGCACCGCCGATACCCGATTTGCGGCATCCGGCATGGAATCCCTGCATTGCCTCGAAATTCTCACGGTTGATGTATGTTTCACCGAATTTAAGAGCTCTCACTAATTTGAATGCTGTATCCAGATTTTGAGTATATACAGAAGAGGTTAAACCAAATTCAGAGTCATTCGCCCAAGCAATAGCATCATTGATGTCAGAGAATTCAACAATTGGTAGTACGGGCCCAAATGTTTCTTCTTGAATAATGTCCATTTTGTTGGTAACACCATCGAGTACTGTCGGTTCAAAGAAATATCCTTTGTCGCCAATACGTTTACCTCCGCATATTAATTTCGCTCCTTGTTTGATTGCTTTATCGACTTTCTCCTGAACTGATTTCAAAGCGTTAGCTTCTACTAATGGACCCATATCCAGGTCTTGAATCTTATTTGGATCTCCCACTTTTACAGCTTTCATTCCTGCAACCAGCTTAGTCATGAATGCCTCTTTCACGTTTTTGTGTACATAAACACGTTCGGCACAGTTACAAACTTGTCCGGTGTTGATAACTCTCGAAGCAATAATTGCTTTAACAGCTAAATCGAGGTCGGCATCGTCCATCACAATGGCTGGAGCTTTACCTCCAAGTTCCAGAGATACTTTAGTGATATTGGGTGCAGCCGCAGCCATTGTTTGTTGTCCCGCCGATACACTGCCTGTAAGGCTCACCATTCCTACTTTGGGGTTAGCTGCCAATTCGCTGCCGATAACAGAGCCTCGTCCGTTCACCAAATTGAAAACTCCTTTAGGTACACCTGCCTCTTCAACTATCTGTGCGAAAATGTATGCATTGATAGGTGTTAACTGGCTTGGTTTTACAACGATTGTATTTCCTGTCACAAGTGCCGGAGCTGCTTTGCGTGCAATGAGGAAGAACGGGAAATTCCACGGCAGGATACCTGTTGTTACTCCAATTGCTTTTTTGAATAGGAATATATTTTCGTTAGGGCGGTCGCTTTGGATAATTTCGCCTTCATAGCGGCGGGCCCATCCTGCCATATATTCGAGATAGTCGGCAGTAAACAATGTTTCTACATTGGCTAAACCTTGAGTTTTACCACCCTCTTGTACAATAATATCTGTTATTTCTTTTTCTCTTTTGCGGATGCCGGCTGCAATTTTTAGTAGGTAGCCTGCTCTTTCGACAGCAGGAATTTTCTCCCATTGATCCTGAGCTGCATCTGCTGCATCAATTGCTTTTTTTGTGTCATCCAATGTGCCGTCAGGCATACGCGCGATCACTTCTTCTGTTGAAGGGTTTAGTACATCAATCCATTTTCCGGAAGTATTTTCGATGAATTTACCATCAATAAACATTTTTAATTCTTTCATGGCGTTACGAGTAGTATTTTTAATTGGTTAAAAATTATTAGCCTTAAATTGTGATAAGTAGCTATAATCCCAAAAATATGAAAATACTTTAGACTTCCGGCACGAAAGAATGCGAAAAAAACAAAAAAAAGACTCTTGCTTTTGTCCTTTCTACTGTGTTAAATGGATTCAGTCCATTTCTTTTTCGTAAAGTTGACTGTCGGGTTCTCCGATAGTTTCAGGAGATATGTTTTCGTTGACACTCTTCTTTTTCCTTGAACAGTAAACAAAAGACCATATTAATCCAACGGTACTAACAAAGAGTAAAAGATGTATGCCTCCTCCTGCATTTGATAGTTTGAACATTTTGGAACTGATGAAGTAAACATACATGTATAGAGAAACAAATATTCCTAAAGCAGAGGTTAATAGCAGGATGAAGTTGGCTGTACGATATTTCATCTTAAACAGGAATATTGCAGATAATAAGCCTAATAACGGTACAATGTAAAAGACATATGCCAAATGAGGAGAGTCCTTTTTAGAGAAGAACATTATTGTATTCGATATTTTAGTGGTCTTTTTATATAGTGAAGGGAGATCCCAACCTGTAACAATAAGCTTCCCCCAACTAATCCAAGTCAGAGAAAAAGCAACAAGAATAAATATTATAATAATAGTCTCGAATCTGAGTAAAGAAGTATACTTTGATTTCATGAACGGGTCGTTTTTAATTCGGGCTCAAAAGTATGTAAGAGTTGTAAATCCTGCAACAAAAAATCTGCTATTTTAATCAGTCCTTCTTTTATTTTGAAATATAAAGCAATTATATTTGTGGAGTGATAAATATTCAGGAAATGGTGTCTTCCTTAACCAGCTGTTTTGAACAATTTGGTGACACCTTATTGTTAGATAATGATTAGATGCTTAATTTAGAGTAATTGAATGTATTTAATGATATATTTATAAACATAACCGGTTTTTAGTTATTGCACTTGCTAAGCAATAAAAAGCTCTGAGAGCTTAAGGTATGAAGCTATTAAATAAAGAAACAAATCCATTTTCTGTGCGAAAAATCAGAATTCAATTTCTACTCATCCTAAGAAATTTTCCTGCGATACTATATATTCTTAAATGGATATTAATTACTGCAATTATCGGAGTCTGTGTTGGCTCGGCCTCGGCCCTGTTTCTGCATTCTCTGGATTTTGTGACCAATTACAGAGAATCACATATCTGGATTATAGCACTGCTTCCGATAGCCGGTTTGCTTATTGGGCTACTTTATCACTATTATGGTAAAGAAGCAAATGCAGGCAATAATCTATTGATTGATACCATTCACAAACCTGAAAAAAGAATTCCCTTCCGAATGGCTCCTTTGGTATTTCTAGGTACGGTAGTCACTCATTTGTTTGGAGGTTCTGCCGGGCGTGAGGGTACAGCTATTCAGATGGCGGGAGCTATTGCCGATGTGTTTCGTAAACCTTTCCGATTAACAGCCGAAGATAGTCGTATCTTGCTTGTTGCGGCTACTGCTGCCGGATTTGGTTCTGTTTTTGGAACACCCTTTGCCGGAGCAATTTTTGGGCTTGAATTTTATTTAATCGGTAGGTTAAGGTATAATACGTTGTTTCCTGCACTTCTGGCATCCGTTATTGCCGATGCAGTTACTAAGGCTTGGCAGGCTAACCATACC
Source organism: Indolivaga alginatilytica (assembly GCF_003201355.1). Taxonomy (GTDB): domain Bacteria; phylum Bacteroidota; class Bacteroidia; order Bacteroidales; family Dysgonomonadaceae; genus Dysgonomonas_A; species Dysgonomonas_A alginatilytica. The sequence continues at coordinate 47,638 of NZ_QICL01000012.1, read as the reverse complement.
CACTATGAAATCTCTTTTATTCCCGATATTTCACCTTTAAATTTATTGTACACCATTCTGGCAGGAATTGCCTTCGGGCTTTGTGCTGTGCTTTTTAGTAAAGGGATTCATTTTGTGACGAATATCTTTAAATCAAAAATAAAATATCCGCCTCTTCGCCCTTTTGTGGGAGGTATAATCGTAATTATTGCTGTTTGGGCAATCGATACGACCGACTATATTGGGTTGGGTATTCCTGTTATCGTCGATTCTTTCGATAGTCAGTTAGTTCCTTATGCTTTCCTTCTGAAAATAGCATTTACCATAGTAACCCTTGCCGCAGGATTTAAAGGAGGCGAAGTTACCCCTCTGTTTTTTATAGGTGCTGCATTGGGGAATGCTCTTTCATTGTTCATTCCACTGCCTATGGCTCTGTTGGCGGGAATAGGATTTGTAGCGGTTTTTGCCGGAGCTACTAATACGCCCATAGCTTGCTCTATAATGGCTATCGAATTATTTGGTGGCGGATGTGGCGTATATGCTGCAATTGCGTGCGTAATTTCTTATTTAATATCTGGACATACAGGTATTTATGGAAAGCAAATAGTGGGCGAACCCAAGTATGGTAAGTATCTACATGAGAAAGGTAGGCACTTGGACGAAATAAAGCGCTGAGGAATATATTTGAAGTATGAATTTAGACCGTAGTTTCGTCTAAAAAAGTTACTTTTGTGAAAGAATAACCAGTAAGTATTTAATGCAACCTTATTTGAATAATAACTATCAGTTGCATTTATGCCTGCCAAAGTAATAAATAGGTCTGAGACCTTAAAACAAATTATATGATACAATCGATGACAGGGTTTGGCAAAGCAACAGCCGAATTATCAAACAAGAAAATTACGGTTGAGATTAAATCCTTGAATAGCAAACAACTGGATTTGTCTGTGCGTATTCCAAGTGTATACAAAGAGCAAGAGTTGAATGTGCGTAGCCTGATAGCCCGTCGCCTTGAACGAGGTAAGGTTGATTTTGCTATTTATATCGAAAATACAAGCAAAGAAACTACATCACAAATCAATCAAAATGTACTTGAAGCATATTATAATCAGATAAAAAATTCTTCCGAAAAACTAGGGGTAGATGTTCCTGCAGATTGGTTTCAAGTATTGTTGAGACTGCCGGATGTGCTGAAATATGAAGCTCAGGAAGCAGATGAAGAAGAGTGGAAAGTAGTATCTGATACCATAAATAAAGCATTAGACCAACTTGTAGAATTCAGAAAACAAGAAGGTAAAATGTTGGAAGACTTATTCATTCAGAAGGTTTCTAATATCAGTACTCTTATGGCAGATATAGAACCTTATGAGTCAGAGAGAGTTGAAAAGGTGAAAACCCGAATCATCGAAGCTCTTCAAAAAATTGAGAACTTTGATTATGATAAAAACCGTTTCGAGCAAGAAATGATTTATTATATTGAAAAGCTTGATATTAATGAAGAAAAAGTACGTTTGAGAAATCACCTGAAATATTTCCTTGAAACATTGAATGATACTTCGGGACAAGGTAAAAAACTGGGATTTATTACTCAGGAAATGGGGCGTGAAATAAATACAACAGGCTCTAAAGCAAATCATGTTCAGATGCAGCAAATAGTTGTCCAGATGAAAGATGAATTAGAACAGATTAAAGAGCAGGTGCTTAACGTACTGTAAGTTGTCTTTATAAATATTCATTGCGATATATTCTTGCAAGTTTGTTTTCTCAAAAACAGACTTGTAACTTATAACTAATTACTTGTAACTAATTGATGGGTAAACTTCTTATCTTTTCGGCACCTTCGGGCGCAGGAAAATCGACAATAGTAAATTATTTATTGCAGCAGAATCTGAACCTTTCTTTTTCTATCTCAGCAACAAGCCGTCCTCCACGAGGCACTGAAAGGGATGGAGTAGAATATTATTTTCTGTCACCTGATGAATTTCGAGAAAAAATAAAAAACAATGAGTTCCTCGAATACGAAGAGGTTTATTACGATAGGTATTACGGTACACTAAAGTCCGAAATACAACGTATTACCGATAATGGCGGTAATGTGATTTTTGATGTGGATGTAGTTGGCGGTTGTAATATTAAAAAATATTATGGTGACAAAGCATTGTCGATCTTTGTTGAACCACCATCTATTGAGGCTTTAAAGGACAGGTTAGAAAAAAGAGGTACAGATAGTCCCGAGGTAATTAAAGACAGGATTGCAAAAGCCGAATATGAGATGACATTTGCCCCTCAGTTCGATGTCGTTATTCGTAATGAAGACTTAGAAGTTGCTAAAGCGGAGGCTTTGTCTGTAGTCTCTAAATTTTTAGGACAATGAAAATCGGAATTTTTTCAGGATCATTTAATCCGATTCATATCGGGCATATGGTGTTAGCCAACTTCATCACCGAATTTACGGATATAGATGAAGTTTGGTTTTTGGTGACGCCACAGAATCCGCTGAAAGAAGATGCTATTTTATTAGACGAGAATACCCGTTTCGAAATGACAAAACTGGCATTGGCAGACTATCCCAAATTAAAAGCTTCCGATTTCGAGTTTTCCTTACCCAAGCCGTCCTATACTGTACATACTTTAGAGGCTTTAAGTGAAGCTTATCCCGAAAATACATTTGCCTTGATTATTGGAGCTGACAATTGGGAAGCATTCGACAGATGGAGGGATTTTGAAGAGATATTAGAGCAATATAGAATATATGTATACCCTCGGTTCGGTTATCGGATTTCTATCTCTAAGAAGTTGAAAGATAGGGTTGAGGCTCTTAGTTCTCCCGTTATAGAGATCTCGTCTACCTTTATAAGAGAGGCTTTGGCCAAAGGCAAAAATATGCATGCCTTTTTACCCGAAAGTGTACATAAGTATATCATTGAAAAAGGCTTATACCTGTAAGGCATAATTGTTGTTTCGGGTAGTTATAGGTATTAAATAAAAATAATAAAAAAGGTCTGAGACCTTAAAATATAAAATTATGGATTTCAATACATCTTTATTCAACGATTTGCAATCACGTAAAGAATGCCTTCAAAACGAAATGCAAAAAAGTGGAGTAGATGCCTGTATCCTGACAACAGGGGTTAATGTATTTTACGTAGCCGGATCTATCTACAATGGATATTTCTATTTGCCTGCTGAGGGAGAAGCATTCCATTTTCTAAAAAGAACTACTGAGGCGGTTTTAGAAAATGCAATATTTATTCGTAAACCAGAACAAATTGTAGAAGAATTAGAAAAACGAGGGCTTCCTTTACCTAAGAAAGTGCTGTTAGAAGTAGATACACTCTCCTTTACAGAATGCAGTAGGCTTATCTCTTCTCTTCAAGTAACAGAAACAGTAAATGCTTCGGTATTACTACGTCAACTACGTTCCGTAAAATCGGAGTTCGAAATATCCCAAGTAAGAGAATGTGCGAGAAAGCATGTTGAAGTTTATAAACAAATACCTCACCTGTATAAAAAAGGGATGACCGACCTCGAATTACAATTCGAAATCGAACATCTTATGCGTAAACATGGTTCCTTAGGTATATTCAGGAGTTACGGTGCTAATATGGATATATATATGGGGAGTTTATTGGTTGGTGAAAATGCGGAAAGTCCATCTCCATTTGATTTTGCTTTAGGAGGCAAGGGTGGAAACCCCATACTTCCCCTTGGTGCTTGTGGCGAAGCCATAAAGCAAGGTGATGCAATAATGGTGGATATGGCAGGTAACTATGGTGCCTGGATGACAGATATGACTCGGGTTTTCTCAGTGGGAAAACTTTCGGACTTAGCTTATAAAGCACACGAAGTTTCGAGAGAGATACATGAAATTATCAAACAGAATACTAAACAAGGAACAGCTTGTGCCGACCTCTATAATACCGCAATGGATCTGGTGAAAAAGAACGATCTCGAAGCTTATTTTATGGGGACAAAGCTACAAGCTAAGTTTGTAGGACATGGGGTTGGTCTTGAAATAAATGAACCTCCTGTACTTACACCCCGTTCGAAAGAAGTCTTTATAAGTAATACTGTTTTTGCACTCGAACCCAAATTTGTAATTCCAAATGTAGGGGCGGTAGGTGTAGAGAATACTTATTTGGTACATGATGATAGTATTGAGAATCTTACAGTTTTAGAGGAAAGTATAATCGATCTGGAAAAATAAAAGTCTCTGTTAATTAAGTAAATGAAAGTATTTAATGATGTGCTTTCCGATTATAACAGTCTATTGCTGTTGCATACCAAATAATAAATAGGTCTGAGATCTTAAGATATGGGAAAAACGATAAATATTAAGGGCGAATTACTGGATCTATCTACTCCTGTTGTGATGGGGATACTTAATATTACTCCCGATTCTTTTTATGAAGGAAGCCGTAAGCAAAATGTAGCTGACATATTAAAGAGGGTAGAGGAGATATTGCTTCAAGGAGGAACAATGGTTGATATAGGTGCACAATCTACGCGCCCTGCATCTCAATTTCTTACCTCAGAAGAAGAGATAGACCGTCTATCACCGGCTTTGTCTGCTATCAATAAAGAGTTTCCCGAAGTTATTTTATCAGTGGATACTTTTCATGCTGATGTTGCCAAAATCTGTGTGAAAGATTATAATGTGGCAATTGTTAATGATATTTCAGGCGGTGAACTCGATTCCGAAATGTTTCAAACCGTTGCTGATCTTCAAGTACCCTATATTTTGATGCATATGCGGGGAACTCCTCAAACAATGCAACAATTAAATAAATACAACGATTTAGTTCCTGATATTGCTTATTATTTCTCAGAAAAGGTGGCTCATCTGCATCGGTTAGGGGTGAATGATATTATACTTGATCCCGGTTTTGGATTCTCAAAAGACGTCTCTCAAAATTACGAATTGATGCGTCATTTGAATTTCTTTGAAAATTTTGAATTACCTTTGCTTGTAGGCATATCTCGGAAATCGATGATAACCAAGTTTCTTGAAGTCACACCTTCTCAGGCTCTTAACGGTACATCGGTGCTGAATACATATGCTTTGATGAATGGGGCTGATATTTTACGGGTACATGACGTAAAGGAAGCTTGCGAGGCTATTAAGATAGTTGAACAATTGAAAGCTTAGGTTTCAATCCTGTTTGTTATATTGGTAAGAGCGATACCGAAGATTGTTGTAATTATCAAAACATGACACTAAATATTTAACGTTACTTAGTATTGGAAAATTTCGGAATAAAAGACATTATAGATATTCTGCTGGTTGCATTCGTTATGTATCAGCTATATAATCTTGTCAAAAAATCGGGAACTACCACTATCTTTAAGGGTATCATTGCATTTATAATACTTTGGATTCTTATTGCCCATGTATTGCAGATGAGACTTATGGGAGCTATTCTCAATAAGTTTGTAAGCATCGGGATGTTCGTTATTATTATTCTCTTTCAAGACGAAATTCGGCGTTTCCTTATGACTTTAGGTGCTAATAGTGTATTCAGGTCATTAGTGAAACTCTTCGGAGGAAAAAGTAAAGAGACAGGAAGCAATGCTTTTGTCACTCCAATTGTTTTGGCATGTATGAATATGTCGAAATCTTATACGGGGGCTCTTATCGTTATAGAACAAGAAATGTCGTTGGGGCTTTACGAGCAAACCGGCGAATATATTAATGCTGATATAAGCACACGTTTAATAGAAAATATATTTTTCAAGAATAGTCCACTTCACGATGGAGCTATGATTATTTCCAAAGGAAAAATAAAGGCTGCAGGCTGTATACTCCCCGTATCACAGAATCCTAATTTACCTAAACAATTCGGATTGAGACATAGAGCGGGATTGGGTATCAGTCAGGAAACCGACGCGCAGGTAATAACCGTTTCGGAAGAAAGAGGCAAAATCTCATTCATGAGCAGAGGACACATATATCCTAATATAACCCCTGAAAAATTGCAGGAGTTATTAAATCAGCCTGTTAATGCTGCTGATAAATCGGAGCGAACACATAAATAAAAGAATGCAAACAGAAGTTCGATTTTAATGGCATATTTAAAATAAGAACCTGCATCATAGTCACATTTAACTGAACGGTAAAAAAGGTTTTAAACCTTAAATTAGGATTTTTTGGGAAACCGAAAGTAATAATTTCTCTAACTTTACATCGAAAATATAATTAAAAGGAATTTATAATGAAAAAATATATAATACTGGCAATTTCTGCTGTCTGTGTATGTTCGTTAGGGGTTATTCTTCTGTCAACTTCCGAATCGACACTGGAAGAACGTAAGAATCCTAAAGTTTTGGCAATGACAATATCCGTAGAAATTCCTGATGAAGTGAGTTTTGCCGGAGAGAAATTGAAATTAGACCGCTATGATCTTCATGAACGTTTCGATCGCGAAATAAATAGCTTCGCATATTTGCATTCCACTACACTTCTTCTTATAAAAAGAGCAAACCGTATATTCCCTATTATAGATCCTATCTTGAAAGAAAACGGTATACCCGAAGATTTTAAGTATCTGGCTGTAATAGAGAGTTCGCTCGATCCTAGAGCTGTATCATCTGCTAAAGCATCGGGATTATGGCAATTAATGCCTGCTACCGGAACCCAATTTGGTCTTGAAGTGACCAGTGAGGTGGACGAACGATATTCCATTGAAAAATCGACATTAGCTGCATGCAAATATCTGAATAGTGCTTATCGAAAATATGGAAACTGGTCGAGTGTTGCCATGTCGTACAATGCAGGTATGGGGCGTATCAGTGGAGAATTGGACAAACAGCAAGCAGAGGATAGTCTAGACTTGTGGTTAGTGGAAGAGACTTCCCGTTACTATTTCAGAATGTTGGCAATCAAATGTATTTTCGAAAATCCATATAAATATGGTTATGTAATATCTGCTGAGCACCTTTACAAACCAATCAAATTTAAATCGGTTGATGTTTCGGAAAGTATACCCGATCTGGCTTCTTTTGCAAAAGACAACGGGATAACTTATGCACAGCTAAAAGATTTCAATTCTTGGCTACGAGACCGGAAATTGACTATCACGGCTAAAAAGCCAAGCACATATACCATTCTTATACCCGATAGCGAATCGCTTTACTACAAAAGGGGCGAAAAAGTAAAAGTGTATGATAAAAAATGGATTACAGAATAATTTTTTAAGAAAGTATTGAAGTAAAAAAAGAATTTGATTTGTAGTCGCAGATCTATGCGTTTTTCCATATTAGGCAAACACATAGGCTTGTCCCTACAGCCAAAGCAATAAAAAGGTCCGGGACCTTAGGATAAAATAATGGATCAGAAAGTTGAAGAAACTGAATTAATATCTGTATACGGTGCACGTGTACATAATCTAAAAAATATTGATGTTGATATTCCCCGTAATTCGCTAGTCGTTATTACAGGACTGAGTGGCAGCGGAAAATCATCCCTGGCCTTCGATACAATATTCGCAGAAGGGCAACGACGTTATATAGAAACATTTTCGGCATATGCCCGTAACTTCCTTGGGGGAATGGAGCGTCCTGATGTAGATAAGATAACGGGATTAAGTCCGGTTATCTCGATTGAGCAAAAAACGACAAATCGTAATCCACGTTCTACAGTGGGAACTACGACCGAAATATATGACTTTTTACGACTTTTGTATGCAAGAGCAGGAGATGCATATTCGTACCTGACGGGCGAAAAGATGGTAAAGTATACTGAAGATCAGATACTCGAGCTTATCTTGACCCGTTATTTGGGTAAGAAAATATACATCTTAGCTCCTGTTGTAAGAAATCGTAAAGGGCATTACAAAGAACTTTTCGAACAAATCAGAAAAAAGGGTTATTTGAATGTACGTATTGATGGCGAAATCCGTGAGATTCTACCGGGAATGCGTGTTGATCGTTACAAGAATCACAGTATTGAAATTCTTGTAGATAAGATGGCTGTCTCTAATAAATTTGCTGATCAATTAAAGAACAGTGTTAGAGTTGCGATGAAGCAAGGTGAGGGTCTAATCATGATTCAGGATGTTGAATCGGGTGAAGTACGTCATTATAGCAGCCAGTTGATGTGTCCCAGTTCGGGTTTATCTTATGGAGAACCTGCTCCGCATAATTTTTCGTTCAATTCGCCTTTTGGTGCATGTCCTAAATGTAAAGGTCTGGGTGTTGTCAACCAGATCGATATGGATAAGATTGTGCCGAAACCCGATCAAAGTATACATGCCGGAGGTATAGCACCTTTGGGTAAGTATAAAAATTCTTTGTTTTTCTGGCAGATCGAAGCTATTTGTGAGAAATATGGGGTAACTATAAAAACGCCCATCAAAAATATTCCGGCTGAGGCTTTAGACGAAATAATGTTTGGAACAGATGAGAAGCTTGAAATAAAAAACGAGACTCTGGGAGGTTCTACTTATAGCGTTACTTTCGAAGGTGTTGCAAAATACATAAATATGCAACAAGAAAGTGAAGCTTCTGCAACGGCTCAGAAATGGGCAAACCAATTTATTAAGACCACAACTTGTCTTGATTGTAAAGGACAACGCCTCAATATAGAAGCTCTGCATTACAAGATCAACGAGAAAAATATTGCAGAATTGTCGGTTATGGATATCCAAGAACTTTATGACTGGATACAAACCATGGATGAGCATATTTCGGAGAAGCAACGGTTTATTGCAGAAGAGATAAAAAAAGAAATTCTCTCCCGATTGACTTTTTTATTGGATGTCGGATTGAGTTATTTGTCTCTGAATAGAGCATCTGCTTCCTTATCGGGAGGTGAAAGCCAGCGTATACGGTTAGCTACTCAAATCGGATCTCAACTTGTAAATGTGCTTTATATTCTTGATGAGCCTAGTATTGGTCTTCATCAAAGAGATAATGTGAGGTTGATTAAATCATTGAAGAAATTACGTGATTCGGGTAACTCAGTAGTTGTGGTAGAGCATGATAAAGATATGATGCTCGAAGCGGATTACATTATTGATATGGGACCTTTTGCCGGTCGAAGAGGTGGTGAAGTGGTTTTTGCCGGAACTCCTGCAGAAATGCTGAAAGCTGATACGATGACTTCAGATTATCTGAATGAACGTAAAATGATAGAAATACCCAAGAAAAGGAAAAAAGGAAACGGGCATTCTATTGAATTAAAAGGAGCAACAGGTAATAATCTTAAATCTGTAGATATAAAAATACCTTTGGGAACACTCACTTGTGTTACGGGAGTATCGGGTAGTGGTAAATCGAGTTTGCTTAACGGAACTTTGTTGCCAATACTTAGTCAACACTTTTTCAGGTCATTGGCAGACCCTCTTCCCTATAAGTCTTTTAAAGGGATGGAGTTTGTGGATAAGGTAATCAGTGTAGATCAATCGCCTATCGGACGGACACCTCGTTCTAACCCTGCAACTTATACAGGAATATTCTCAGATATCAGGAACTTATTTGTGAGTCTTCCCGAAGCCAAAATCAGAGGATATAAGCCCGGTCGATTTTCTTTTAATATAAAAGGAGGACGTTGCGAAACGTGTGGGGGAAATGGATACAAGACAATTGAAATGAACTTTTTGCCGGATGTGTTTGTTCCATGTGAGGATTGTCACGGTAAGCGTTATAATAGAGAAACTCTAGAAGTTAGATTTAAAGGAAAATCTATAGCAGATGTTTTGAATATGACGATAAATGCGGCGGTTGAGTTCTTTGAAAATACGCCAAGTATCTTGCATAAAATAAAAGTCCTGCAAGATGTAGGTTTGGGTTATATTAAGTTGGGACAACCATCGACTACTCTTTCGGGAGGGGAATCGCAACGGGTTAAACTGGCTACGGAATTGGCTCGAACCGATACAGGTAATACTATTTATATTCTGGATGAACCAACTACGGGGCTCCATTTTGAGGATATAAGAGTTTTGCTGACTGTATTAAATCAACTTGTCGACAGGGGGAATACCGTAATTGTAATTGAGCATAATTTAGATATAATTAAATGTGCTGATTACATTATTGATATGGGACCCGAGGGTGGTTCCGGTGGTGGAATGTTAATAATGCAAGGTACACCTGAGGAATTAGTGAGAAAAAACATAGGAATTACATCGAAATTTCTTAAATTAGAGTTAAAAATATAAAAAAAAGAGATTTTCGTGAGATAAATAACAAAAAACAGATTAAATTTGCTCTTGAATTAGAGAGCATCAATAAAACAATAGATTATGGCAAAAATAAGTTTTAAAGGTGGTGAGGTTAATACTATAGGTAATTTACCAGGTAAAGGAACTCAAGCTCCTAATTTTACATTAGTAAATGGTCAGTTAGCAGAAGTGTCTCTTTCTGATTATAAAGGAAAAACAGTTGTTTTGAATATTTTTCCGAGTTTAGACACTAGTGTATGTGCTGCTTCTGTTAGAAAATTCAATCAGGAGGCTGCTAAATTAAACAACACAGTTGTTTTGGCAGTATCAGCAGACCTTCCTTTTGCTGCCGGAAGATTTTGTACAGCAGAAGGAATTGACAATGTAACTCCGGTGTCAGTTTTTAGAAGCCCGGAATTTGGAAAAGATTATGGCGTGTTGATGACAGATGGTCCACTTAAAGGCCTTTTAGCCCGTGCAGTGGTAGTTATCGACCCTAAAGGAAATATATCGTACATTGAGTTGGTTCCTGAGATTACGCAAGAGCCTAATTATCAGACCGCAATCAACTCTATTGTGTAGTTTTGTAAAGTTTGTGTTAAGAAGGAGAGTCTGCGAAGTGATTTCGCGGACTTTCTATTTTTATAACACTTACCTTCTTTTTAACCCACATATATAAAGAGCAAATCGCGCTTTTTCACTAACTTCGTTTTTGTATCAGAATCCATTATTTCTGGCATAATTCTTCTATCATTTAAGAATTTAATTTGTAAAATAATCTAGAACCTGTATTGGCATTATGAGAAAAGTTACCAAAGAAGCAGCCTTGCTTTATCACTCGAAGGGCAAACCCGGAAAAATAGAGGTGGTTCCAACCAAACCTTATAGTACTCAAACCGATTTGGCATTAGCCTATTCGCCGGGTGTAGCAGAACCTTGTCTCGAAATAGAAAAAGATCCGGATACGGCATACGATTATACTATCAAAGGTAATTTGGTGGCAGTTATATCAAACGGTACATCAGTACTGGGGCTCGGTGATATTGGTGCTTTGGCAGGAAAGCCTGTAATGGAAGGTAAAGGATTGCTTTTTAAAATATTTGCAGGCATAGATGTATTTGATATAGAAGTAGATGAAAAAGATCCTGAAAGATTCATCCAAACTGTAAAAGCTATTTCTCCAACTTTTGGAGGAATCAATCTCGAAGATATAAAAGCTCCTGAATGTTTTGAAATAGAACGTCGACTGAAAGAGGAGCTTGATATTCCTGTTATGCACGACGATCAACATGGTACAGCTATTATTTCGTCTGCTGCTTTATTGAATGCCTTGGAAATTGCAGGAAAGAAGATAGAGGAAGTAAAGCTTGTAGTGAGTGGTGCAGGAGCGTCTGCCGTAGCTTGTACTAAATTGTATATGAGCTTAGGAGTGCGTAAAGAGAATGTGGTAATGTGCGACAGTAAAGGTGTAATATCTTCAAGCAGAACAAATCTGGATGATCAGAAGAAGTTCTTTGCTACCGATAGGGATATTTCTACATTGACTGAAGCAATGAAAGACGCCGATGTTTTCTTAGGACTTTCTAAAGCCGGAGTGGTAACTCCCGATATGCTGAAATTGATGAATGACAATCCGATTGTATTTGCTTTGGCAAATCCTGATCCGGAGATTGCTTATGACGATGCAGTTGGAGCAAGAGAAGATGTTATATTCGCAACAGGACGATCTGATTATCCTAATCAGGTAAATAATGTACTGGGATTCCCTTATATATTTCGTGGTGCTTTGGATGTGAGAGCCAAAGGTATTAATGAGGAAATGAAGTTGGCTGCCGTAAAAGCTCTGGCTAATTTGGCAAAAGAATCGGTTCCCGATGTTGTAAATGCTGCTTACGGGCTTCAACGTACTATATTCGGACGAGATTATTTTATTCCCAAGCCATTAGACCCTCGTTTATTGACTGCTGTATCTATTGCGGTTGCTAAAGCTGCTATAGAATCGGGGGTTGCTCGTAAACCTATTGAAGATTGGTCTGCCTATGAAAATAAGTTGACCGAGATGATGGGATACAGTAATAAACTGATGAGACAATTGACCAGCTTAGCCAAAAAAAATCCAAAGAAAATAGTGTTCTGCGAAGGCAATCATATCAATATGATAAAGGCTGCTGTCCTTACTAAAAGCGAAGAGATCTGCTATCCTATTCTTATCGGTAATGCAGAGCGTATACAGCGAATAGCTAAAGAGAATAATTTGAATATTTCAGGTATTGAGATTATTAACCATAGAGCGATTACCGAAGATATCCGCCGTGATAAGTATGCACGTTTATTATCTGAAAAGAGACAAAGACAAGGTATTACTTATGTCGAAGCCTTCGAAAAGATGAATGACCGTAATTATTTCGGTATGATGATGGTTGAAACCGGAGAAGCTGATTCTTTGATTACGGGTGTGTATAGCCATTATCAGGAGTTTGCCCAAAAGGCGGTAGAAGTTATAGGTCTACGTCCTGATACCGATCATTTTGCAGCAATGCATATTCTGCAAACTAAAAAGGGTACGTTCTTTATTGCCGATACGCTGATAAACAGATGGCCTAATAAGGATGCTTTGGTTGATATTGCAAAATTGACTCATAATGCAGTGAAGTTTTTTAATGTCGATCCTATAATGGCAATGCTATCTTTTTCTAACTTTGGAGCAGATAAAGACGGAAGTCCTCATAGCATTGCTCAAGCGGTAGATTATTTGCATAAAAATAATCCGGAGATAGAAATTGATGGAGAAATGCAGGTTAATTTTGCATTGAACAAAGAATTAAGAGATACAACATTTCCTTTTAATACATTGAAGGGTAAGGATGTAAATACACTTATATTTCCTAATTTAAGCTCGGCAAATGTAGTAAGCAGATTGCTTGTCGATTTGGGTATATCGGGTGAAACAATAGGACCAATTCAAATGGGTTTGAATAAACCTGTACATTTTACGGATATAGAAAGCTCGGTGCGGGATATTATAAATCTGACAACGGTAGCTGTTATTGATGCAATTGTATATGAGAGTAAATCGTCAAATTAATTAATCAGAGCATAATCTGCCTAAAAAAATAAAAGGTCTATGACCTCAAAATAGATATTTATGAAAAAAATAGTATTACTATTATTCGTTTCGGTTGCTTTTGTTTCTTGTAACAGCAATTCACCGAAAGTCGCTGCCGAAAAATTCACTGAAAGCATGGCTAAGGGTGATACGGAGGAAGCTAAAAAATACATGACAGCGGGTACTGCCTCTCTTTTGGATATGGCAACTCAAATGTCGGGTGATGCTCTACCTAAATATCCGGACTTTAAGTTTGAGATGATTAAGGATTCAATTGTAGGAGATACAATAGCTTGGGTTACTTATATATCGCCTCAGGGTAATCAGGAAGAGCTCAACTTAGTGAGACGAGATGGTGAATGGAAAGTTACAATGGGTAAATAAGGCACAAACCTTTTTATTAGCTTGGTAAGTGTGATCACCGGTTATTATTTAAATATATAGAGTAAATAGTTGGATACACTTAAAGTGTTTTTGTTAAGCTTGTTACTATTATTATTCGGTTGTCATAAGAATGAGAAAATCAATAATAAAGGTTTAAACACTCAGGAGCTTCAAAATGGAGATATTGTATATCGTCATGGGAATGGATTCTTTTCTGATTATTTTAGAAAATCATCAAATAAAGAACAGTTGTATTCCCATGGCGGTATTATCGTTATAGACAGCAGCCAAGTATATGTAATACATTCTGAGGCAAGTGAATTTACGGGAATAGGAGGTGTCAGAAAAGAGGAACTAAATACTTTTCTGAAAGATATATCAACTTGGGGAATTTATAGATTAGATACAACACAAATAGTGAGAGATTCTATCGTTTATGTTGCTACTCAATATTTGACTAAGGAAACGCCTTTCGATCTCGATTTTGACAATAGCTCTGACGAAAAAGTATATTGTACCGAGTTAATTGCTATTTCGGTAAATAACGCCGTCCATCGGAATCTGATAAAACCAACGGGACTAATTCGTAATAAGCAATACTATGCTATTGACGATACTTACCTCATAAAAGAAATGAAACCGATAATCCGAAAATATTAAGTAGTGTTAAATATTTAATGCGATATTTTATCGACATAACAGCCTCTATTTGTTAAGCCCAGCCAAAGCAATAAAAAGGTCTGCGACCTTAAACGGCAGGTAGACTCATTCCTGTAATTTTTCTATATAAATCTAACGCATAAATATCGGTCATCCCCGATATATAATCTAAGATAGCCAATACACGAGTATATAATGAGGGGTCTTGTACCTCATACTGCTCGGGAACCCTTCTTAATAAAAGTTGAGAATAAGCTTTGTCCGGATCGCGTATTGCATCCATCAATGTATCCAATAGTAATCCGATGATGCGATGTCCTGCGAGTTCTATATCCAGAACATCTTTAGCCCTATAGATGTATTTGACACTGTATTCAGTACATGTTTTATATGCTTCTCTTGAAAGGTTAGGGATATGTTTGATTAAAGCTCCACTGAACGTTCCGTTAAGAATTTCTTCTTCGTGGTCTATGAATACCTGAGCGCATTCATTTACAAGCAAACCTATTACATTAGATCGTAAATAAGCCAATTGTTCATTAACGTCGTTTACGAGCAGCATTGTTCTTCTCATTTTTTCTTGCCTTTCGGGAGGAAAGAAATTCATAAAAAGTTCTATTGTTCTTTCAGTTGTCAGAATATGTAGTTTATGAGCATCCTCAATGTCCATAATCTTGTAACATATATCATCGGCAGCCTCTACAAGGTAAACAAGCGGGTAACGAGCCAATCTAAGGGGTTGTTCCTGCAATTTAGGTATTCCCAGTTCGTCGGCTATTTTTGTTACGTCAGCCTCCTCTGCTTGAAAGAACCCGAATTTACCTTTACCATGTGCCAGTTCTGATGAAAAGGGATATTTAATGATAGAAGCCAGCATGGAATAAGTCATAGCAAAGCCTCCTTTTCTACGTCCTGTAAACTGATGAGTTAACAAGCGGATAGAGTTTGCATTTCCATCGAAATTAATAAAGTCTTCCCATCGTCCGTCTCCTTTTACTATATCATGATAAAGAGGTTGTCCTTTACCTTCCGAAAAATAAGTGGCAATGGCTTTTTCTCCCGAATGCCCGAAAGGTGGATTACCCAAATCGTGAGCCAGGCAGGCAGCGGCAACAATCGATCCTATTTCCTCAAAAGCAGCAGGAGAATCAGGGTATTTGGTACGTAGCGACTTGGATACCATCAAACTGATAGATCGCCCGACGGAAGATACTTCTAGGCTGTGTGTTAGTCTATTATGTACAAATACACTGCCCGGAAGTGGAAATACCTGAGTTTTATTTTGAAGCCTTCTGAAAGGCGATGAAAAGATGAGGCGGTCGTAATCTCTTTGGAAATCGGAGCGATCATGTTGTCTTTCGTCATGAAACTCTTCCATTCCAAAACGTTTAGACGATAATAGTTTTTGCCATTCCATAATTAAATCAGTTAACAGACAACAGTGAGCAGTCAACAATTATCAAGAAATAAAACTAATAATTGTTGACTGCTCACTGTTAACTGCAATTATCTGTCTTGAATCAATCTGTCAGCCATAGTTTTACCTAAAGCTATACAAGCATCATAAGTTTCGAGACTCATCGATTGTTTCATTTCTACGGGGGTACCTATTATTTCAAAGTTAGTACTTTCCGCAAATTGTGCTATGCGTTTAATGGCTGCACCTGCCCATGTATATGAACCGAAATAACTGAAATATCTGTTTTTCATATCTCTTTCTTCTATTTTTGCGAGAAGAGTGGCTACCTCGGGAAACAATTTATTGTTATAAGTAGGAGATCCTATTATAAGACCTTTATACTTAAATATATCACGAATAATATATGAGTGAGAGCGTTTAGATGTATTATGAAGTATAATTTCTTTAATACCTTGTTGAGCCAATTCCAGTGCTATTGTCTCAGCCATTTGCTCGGTATTTCCGTACATACTTCCGTAGGCTATAACTACACCTTCATCGCCTTCGTATTTACTTAGTTTGTCATAGATCGAAATCACTTTACTTATTTGCTCGGGAATAGTCCAGATAGGGCCATGAGTAGAGCAAATATAATTGATTTCGAGGTGACCTAGTTTTTGCAATGCTTTTTGAACCGGAGAACCGAACTTACCTACCACATTTGAGTAATAGCGTACCATCTCATCATAGTAACGTTCCGGGTGTAATTGTTTGTCGGTGATTCCACCGTCAAGTGTACCGAAGGTACCGAATGCATCTCCTGAGAAGATCATTTTCTCGGTTGTTTCATAAGTCATCATAGTTTCGGGCCAGTGTACCATTGGTGTCAGATAAAACACTAAGTTGTGTTTACCTAAGCTCAACTGTTCGCCGTCTTCTATTACTAATACACCATCAGTAATGCCATAAAATCCGCTTACCATATCGGCAGTTCTTTTGTTGCCGACAATTTGAATATTGGGATATTTGGTTTTAAGTAATCTTAGTGAACCTGAGTGATCGGGTTCCATGTGATTGATTACTAAATAATTTAGTTCTTTTCCGTCTAGTGCTGTTTCTAATTTCTGTAAAAAAATGTCTGAATAACAGATATCTACAGTGTCGAATAGTGCCGTCTTTTGGTCTACAATTAAATAAGAATTATACGATACTCCTTTAGGGAGAGGCCATAAATTTTCGAATAAAGCCTTCGTCCTGTCATTAACACCAATATAGTATAAGTCTTCCTTTATTTGAATGGGTTTTAACATAATAAGTAAAAGTAAGTATTTAATGATATATTTTTCAGATTATAACTTTCTATAGCTGTATTACTTACCAAAGCAATAAAAAGATATGAGACCTTATTTTTTATCGATAGTTTGTTCTTTGTTTCTAAGGGCATTATATACTAACCAAAATCCCCATAAAATGAAGGGTATACTGAGTAATTGTCCCATATTAATACCTACGCTTGCTCTCATTTGTACTTCAAAAGGCTCTTGTACGTTTTTCATATATTCGATAAAGAATCGGGATAAGAAAATTCCGATTAACGAAATACCTAATATAAGACCTTGTTTTTCTTTAGCCCTTGTTTTGTAAAACATATACATGGTCAGAATAAATATCGCAAAATAGATGAGGGCTTCATATATCTGTGTCGGGTGACAAGGTAATTCTCCTGCTCCGCCATCTACAATAGGCAAGTGCCAACTCTTATCTCTTACGAAATTGAATCCCCAAGGCATTGTTGTTGGGCCTCCGTATATTTCGGAATTCATAAGATTTCCTACGCGAATAAAAGCAGCTCCTATGGCGACCCCTACAATAAGGCGATCGAGTGCCCATATAATACTTTTTTTACTGACGTTGCGGCAGAAAAGCCATATACCGATAGTCATCCCGATAGCTCCACCATGACTGGCAAGGCCTCCTTCCCATATTTTGAGAATTTCGATCGGATGAGATAGATAATATCCCGGATCATAGAATAGACAATGTCCAAGTCGGGCACCTATTATAAGACCAATTAATACATACACAAAAAGAGAGTCGAACCATTTTTCGGGGAGCTTCTCCGATTCGTACATTTTTTGTACCACATAAGATGTACAAAGTACTCCTATTGCCCAACATAATCCGTACCAGCGGATTTCCCGTCCAAAAATATTAACTAGTTCAGGACTAACATCCCATGTGATAAAAGCAAGCATACTATAAATGTTATTAGAACAGACTTCTTTATTAAATATACTGATGATATTATGTTATAAAGAGGGCATATTACTATTAAAGACGCAAATATACAGAAAATAAAATAGATTTATCTAGCTAATAAACCATAAAATATTTTGTGCGAATAGTTGGTTTTTAGTGGCTTTTGTAAACCTGACCCGAACCACCTCACCCCGACCTTCTCCTACTATGAGGGAGCTTTTTTCCCTTCGGTGAGACTAAGAGGGGCTGTTCGATTACTTATTTTTTAATAAATGCAACTTGGTTGCAGGCTGAAATGATTACCTTTGTAGTCTGATGTGGTAGAAGCAATTATGAATAAGAAGAAATTTATAATACAAATATGTCTGATGTTAGCCTGTATATTTTTACAGGTTCACATTATTCTACCTCATTTTCATCACGACGGGATTGTGTGTATTACAAAGGAAGGCAATACTGATTGTTTGAAATGTCATTCGTCGGTAGATCATAAACATGCTAAAGATCATTGCTCAGATACTCTTGATAAATGCGATCTGAAACAGATTGTTATGCGTCAATACGATTCGAATGATGATAATAGCCTTCATTCAATGGATCTGCTTTCCGTGTATTGTCTGATCTATCCATTAAGTAATCTTCATTTAGAGTTTCCATACTATTCTACTGATTGGAAACAAATACCTTATTTTGATAATTATACTTCACCTTTTACAGGCTCTATTAAGAGTCTGAGAGCCCCTCCCGTATCTTCTTTTGTAGGATAATTACCTAATTTATTATTAGTCAACATTGGTTTGACGTATCATTTATGCTTTAGCGTTTGAGCTAAGGAGTATTTTTTTTTATCAAAAGAAGAAAAATGAGAAAAAGTATATTGTTTATATTCAGTCTTTTAATTTTAGGCTGGGGATGCTCCGGACATGGTGATCACTCGCACGATGAGGTGAAAGCTGACGGGGGAGATCACTCTAATGAAATAGTTTTTACTGCGGAACAGGCTAAAGCCATAGGTTTGAAGACTGTTACAGTAGAATCGGGAATGTTTCATGAAATCATTAAAACCAGTGGGCAGATTCTATCGGCTCCGGGAGATGAAGTCGTTGTATCGGCTACGGCAAACGGTATTGTTAAGTTGAATAGAAATTCGTTAAGTGAAGGTCTTTCAATAAAAAGCGGAGAGACATTGTTGACTATCTCTTCTCAAAATCTTCCCGATGGAGACCCGGGCGTAAGAGCCAATGCGGCGTATGCAATAGCCGAGAAGGAGTTTCAACGTGCAGAATCTTTGATTGTTGATAAACTTATTTCGGAAAAAGAATACAATGAAGCTAAGCTAAATTACGAAAATGCAAAAGTATCCTATCAGTCTTACTCTAAAAACAGAGCTGGTGGAGGAGCAGTAATATCATCTTCTATAAATGGATTTATCAAAACCAAGTTGGTGAACGAAGGGGAATATGTTGAAGTGGGACAACCCTTATTCAGAATTACCCAAAACAGAAAGTTACAGCTTCGGGCAGATGTTTCGGAACGCTATTACCAATCGTTGGGTAATGTTACATCAGCTAATTTCAGAACGCCTTACGATAGCCATATTTATCAGTTGTCGGACTTAGAGGGACGATTGATCTCTTACGGAAAATCGGCAGGTGCCACCGAAGGTTTTTATATACCTGTGAATTTTGAATTTAATAATGTGGGAAACATTATCGCAGGTTCTTATGTGGAAGTGTTTCTTCTTGGCAAATCACGCCCCGATGTAATTTCAATTCCTGTATCCTCCTTAGTGGAATCGCAAGGCTTGTTTTTTGTGTATGTTCAGGTTAATGCTGATGATTACAGAAAGCAAGAGATTAAAACGGGAACAAGTGATGGTAGGAATATCGAAATTCTATCAGGATTGAAAACCGGAGATAAAGTGGTAACCAAGGGTGCTTACCATATAAAGCTGGCTGCTGCATCGGGGGCAATTCCTCACGGTCATAGTCACTAAGGTTTTGCAGAACGATAGCTGTTTTTGCAAAGTAACCAACAGGTCTGAGACCTTGTTTTCGAATACTTACATAAAGAAATTGATATGTTAAATAAAATAATACATTTCGCGTTAAATAACCGGATTGTGGTACTGGTGGCTGCTCTCCTCCTTTTGATAGGTGGGTTTTACACAGCCAAGAACATGGAAATAGATGTATTTCCCGATCTGAATGCTCCCACTGTAGTGGTAATGACCGAGGCTAACGGTATGGCAAGTGAAGAGGTAGAACGCCTTGTTACTTATCCTATTGAAGCCGGCATAAATGGTGCGACTGATGTTAGAAGAGTACGCTCGTCGTCTACAACAGGATTTTCTGTGGTATGGGCAGAGTTTGAGTGGGGAACCGATATCTACAAAGCCAGACAGGTGGTGACAGAAAAACTGGCTGCAATTGCAGGAGAACTCCCCGATAATATCGGTCAGCCTACGCTTGGTCCTCAATCTTCTATAATGGGAGAGGTAATGACTATCGGTGTTTCGTCCGATACTACTTCGCTGCTCGATTTGAGAACTCTTGCCGATTGGGTAATACGTCCTCGTTTGTTATCTACGGGAGGCGTTGCTCAGGTTACGGTAATCGGTGGAGATATAAAAGAATTTCAGATACTGCTTGACCCCGGACGTATGAAACATTACGGAGTAGGGTTAGATGAAGTACTGGCTGTGGTTCGGAATATGAACCGAAATGCCTCGGGAGGAATATTGTACGAGTATGGCAACGAATATATTGTCAGAGGCATTCTTCAAAGTGAGAATGTAGAGCAGTTAGGCAAAGCTGTTGTTAAGAAACAAGGCGACGGTGTTATTTTGATTGCTGATATTGCAGATATAAAAGTAGGAGGCAAACAGCCAAAACTAGGTGTTGCTTCCGAAAAAGGTAAGCCTGCCGTATTGATAACTATCACTAAACAGCCTAATACAAATACGATAGAATTGACTGAAAAGCTGGATGCTTCGATTGCCGACCTGCAAAAGAATCTACCCACAGATATTAAAATCTCGAGTGATATTTTCCGTCAGGAGCGTTTCATCAAAAATTCGATTGGGAATGTAGAAAAATCGCTTTACGAGGGATCTGTCTTTGTGGTAATTGTGCTCTTCCTGTTTTTGATGAATGCACGTACCACATTCATTTCATTACTGGCTATACCTTTATCTCTATTGGTATCTATACTTACTCTTAAGTTTATGGGGTTAACTATAAATACAATGAGCTTGGGGGGAATGGCTATTGCTATCGGTTCGTTGGTGGATGATGCTATTATTGATGTCGAAAATGTATTTAAACATCTTCGGGAAAACAGGGCGAAACCAAAAGACAAGCAGTTGCCCGTACTCGAAGTTGTTTTCGAAGCCTCTAAAGAGGTGCGTATGCCTATACTAAATTCTACTTTGATTATTGTAGCATGTTTTGTTCCACTGTTCTTTTTGAGTGGAATGGAAGGGCGTATGCTTATGCCGTTGGGTATTGCTTTTATTGTTGCTTTGTTTGCTTCTACGGTTGTAGCTTTAACTGTAACACCTGTTCTTTGCAGCTACTTGTTGGGTAAGACAAAAGGAGATAAAGAAGAAAAAGAGCCCCGTTTGGTTTTAACTCTGAAATATTGGTACGAGAAAAGTTTACACTGGGCTTTAGCTCATCAAAAGAAGGTATTGGGAATTACAGGGCTGTTATTGATATCGGCAATTGTGATCTTTTTCACTCTTGGGCGAAATTTCCTTCCTCCCTTTAATGAAGGCTCTTTTACGATCAGTATAAATACGTTGCCGGGAATTTCTCTGGATGAGTCTGATAAAATAGGACGGCAAGCCGAAGAGGCATTGTTAAGTATCAAAGAAATACAGACTGTGGGTCGTAAGACGGGTAGGGCGGAACTCGATGAACATTCCATAGGTGTAAATACATCGGAAATAGAAGCTCCGTTTCTTCTGGACGATCGTTCGAAAGATGAGTTGTTGGCAGAGGTTCGGGAAAAACTGAATGCTATACCCGGCATTACGGTTGAGGTAGGTCAACCTATTTCTCACCGTCTCGATCATATGCTTTCGGGAACCAAGGCAAATATTGCGATTAAGCTTTTTGGTGCCGATCTGAATCAACTTTATGAGACAGCCAATGAAATACGGGATGCTATCCGGAATATCGAAGGTATTGCCGATCTGAATGTTGAACAACAAGTGGAACGCCCGGAGTTAAAGATAACTCCACGAAGAGAGGTGTTAGCAAAATATGGTATCACATTACCTGAGTTTTCGGAGATTATTACGACTATGTTGTCGGGTGAGGTTGTATCTCAAGTGTATGAAAATGGTAAAACATTCGACTTGATAGTTAAAGTAGATGATCAGTATAAAGATCAGGCTGAAAAAATAAAGAATCTGATGATTGATGCCGAAGGAACAAAAATCCCCCTGGCATATGTGGCAGACGTAACTTCTTCTATGGGACCTAATACAATCAGTAAAGAGAATGTTGAACGTAAGATCGTAGTATCGGCTAATGTTGCCGATCGGGATTTGCGTAGTGTTGTCAATGAGATACAAGAAACAGTCGGTTCTACTATTCAACTGCCCGAAGGTTATCACGTAGAGTATGGAGGTCAGTTCGAAAGCGAACAGGCAGCATCGGAAACATTGATGATAACTTCCATTTTTGCTATTCTGGTTGTATTCTTATTATTATATAATCAGTTTAAGAATGTATCCCAATCTATTATTGTACTTCTCAATTTACCGTTGTCTCTTATCGGAGGTATATATGTAATTCTATTTACGACAGGCGAAATAAGTATTCCGGCTATTATCGGGTTTATTGCACTCTTTGGTATTGCTACTCGAAACGGAATATTATTAATGGCTCACTATAATGATTTACACAATAGAGGCGAATCGATAGAGAATAGTATTATTCACGGATCACTCGACAGGTTGAATCCTATTTTGATGACTGCCCTATGTTCGGGATTGGCTCTTATCCCTCTTGCTGTGCAAGGAGACTTGCCGGGTAATGAGATCCAGAGCCCTATGGCAAAAGTTATTTTAGGAGGTTTACTAACATCTACTTTGCTGAATATGTATATTATACCTATTGTATATAGAATGATGCAGCAACGCAGGTCAAATAAAAAATGAGTAGAGATATGAAACAGTTTATATATATTACAGTAGTAATCTTTTCATGTATATTGTTTAGGGTAAATGCCCAAGATAATTTTCAGGAAGTGTTGAGAAGTATAGAATCTAATAATACAACTCTAAAAGCTTTGCAAGAACAGACTAAAGCAGATAAGATAAGCAATAAAACGGCTCAGAATCTGGAGAATCCCGAAGTTGGAGTAGGTTATTTGTGGGGCAGTCCTGCGGGCGAAGGTACACGAAAGGATTTGAGCATAACCCAGTCTTTTGATTTTCCGACGGCTTATGGTTACAGGTCACAAGTTGTAAAAGCGCAGAATACGCAAGCCGATTTAGCTTATCGGCAACAAGCGAAAGGGATCCTCCAAGAAGCCAGAGCTTTTTGTGTTGAACTGGTATATCAAACAAAGGTATATGAGGAGTTGACCGAACGTGTAAAACTGGCAAGAGAATTGAGAGAAGCTTACCAAAGTCGATTCGATAAGGGAGATATCAATATTATCGAATACAACAAGACAAAGTTAAACTTGCTGAATGAAGAGAAAGCTTTACAAATTTGTGAAGTGGAAATTACTACTCTTCGGGCCGAATTGCAGCGAATGAACGGCGGTGAACCTTTATCGGATGTACTGGATAGATATTCTAATTATACGCTACCATTAAGTTTCGATCAGTGGTTCAGCATGGCTAAGGTAAATAATCCGGCTCTTGAATTGGCTGAAAAGGAAGTAGATCTGAGCCGTAAGCAAGAGAAACTGACGAAGGCTCTTAATCTTCCTAAAATATCGGCAGGATATATGAGTGAACGACTGTTGGGTACTACTCATCAGGGGATTACTTTGGGTGTGTCTATTCCGTTGTGGGAGGGAAAGAACACGGTGAAGCATCAAAAAGCCCGGACTATAGCTTTGCAGGTTCAGCATAAAGATTCGGAACTTCAGTTCTACAATAATCTAAAGAACCAATACAGCAGAGCCGGCACATTATCGGGTTTGCTTCGCGAGTATGAAGAGGTTTTAGATGTATCTAATAATCGGTCGTTATTGAAGAGGGCTTTTGATAAAGGACAATTATCTTTGATCGATTATTTACTGGAATTGTCGATCTATTATACTACAATAGATGAATATTTGTTGAGGGAACGGGATTATCAGTTAGCTTTGTCGGAACTTCAACAATGGGACAGTCAATTTTAAGGATATATAAAAGAATTATATAATGAGTACAGAATATGTTGCACGATTAGAGGAAAGAGGGGTAAAGCCAACGGCTGTAAGATTATTGATCTTTAAGGCGATGGTGGAGTGTCCTCAGGCATTTAGTTTGTCGGATCTTGAGATAAGTCTTGATACTGTTGACAAGTCGACCCTTTTCAGAACCATATCATTATTTCATGAGAAATTGTTGATTCATAGTATTGATGATGGTTCGGGTTCGGTTAAGTATTCTGTTTGCAGCTCCGATTGTAATTGTTCTATTCAGGATTTACACGTCCATTTCAACTGCCATAAATGTAAAAAGACCTTTTGCATGGAGAATATCTCTATACCAAAAGTTCAGTTGCCTCAGGGTTTTCTGTTGGAAAGTGTAAATTTTGTATTGAAAGGTTTATGTGATAAATGTTCTAAGATTAAAGAATAAATATTTAGGTCATTTAGGTAAGAGGGTGTGTCAAAAGATTCAGACTTTTGATGCACCTTCTTTTCTGTAATCTTTTAGACTGATTATTTCCTTCGTAAATCGTATTTGTATTAGTGAATATAGTGTATTTATTTATCTATAATAATACGAAAGGGGAAAAAGTGTTTTCCTGTAATCTCAAAAAGGTAACAGTCGAAAAGATGACGAAAAAAGTGTCACTTTTGTTACTTTTGTCACCTTTTTTTTTGATATGTTCTGATATATAGTGCTTTAGTGGGGCGACAAAAGTATACACCAATGGAGGTAACAGTGTTTACTTTGTAACTTGAATGAGAGCTTTGTAACTTATTGGTTCTGTTGGGGATTAGTATAATTAAGGAGTGTATTTCTAATTTTGGAGGGTTAAGGTGATATAGGTATTTTCTATAAAGGATAGTTTGTTTATAAATAAAAACTATATATCTTTACATCATCATAAACGAAATTTATCAACTTAATAATAAAAAATATGGAACCAATTATCAATTCTCAATTACCAGAGTTCAAAGTACAAGCTTATCACAATGGAGCTTTCAAAACAATTAGCAGCGACGATGTAAAAGGAAAATGGGCTGTTTTCTTTTTCTATCCAGCAGATTTCACATTTGTTTGTCCTACCGAATTGGTAGACGTTGCAGACAAATACGATCAATTGCAAGCAATGGGTGTTGAAGTATATTCTGTAAGTACAGATTCTCATTTCGTACACAAAGCATGGCATGATGCATCTGAGACTATCCGTAAAATCAAATACCCAATGTTAGCCGATCCAACAGGTTTGTTGAGCCGTGCTTTCGGTGTAATGATCGAATCAGAAGGAATGGCATACAGAGGAACTTTCTTGGTAAATCCGGAAGGACAAATCAAAATTGCAGAAATTCATGACAATGGTATCGGACGTAATGCTGACGAATTGCTACGTAAGATTGAAGCTGCTCAGTTTGTAGCTACTCACGATGGTGAAGTTTGTCCGGCTAAATGGAAAAAAGGCGATGAGACTCTAAAACCTAGTATTGACTTAGTTGGTAAGATCTAATTAAGGAATACTAAGACCGGCGATTGCCGGTCTTAATTTTTCAGATATCATCCGCTTAAATAACTATTAGGTCGAAGACCATTAACCTGAAAATAAAAATTTAGATATGTTAGATTCCTCTTTAAAAGAACAATTACGTACTGTATTTGCAGACCTTAAGGCTCAATATACATTTGATATAGCAGTGTCTGATCAACATGAGAGCCGCAATGAATTACTCGAAATGTTATCCGATGTTGTTTCCTGCTCGGATAAGCTGTCGAGCAAAGTGAATGAAGGAAATGGGCTTGAGTTTTCTATCCTCAAAGATGGTGAGAAAACAGGCGTTAAATTTCGTGGCATTCCTAATGGTCATGAGTTTACCTCATTACTGTTGGCTATACTGAATAGCGATGGTAAAGGAAAGAATATTCCCGATGACTTTATTGTCGGTCGTGTAAAAGCATTGAAAGGACCCATCAGTTTGACTACTTATGTATCATTGACATGTACCAACTGTCCTGATATTGTTCAGGCACTTAATGTAATGGCTATTCTCAATCCTGAGATTTCTCATGAAATGGTTGATGGTGCATTGAATCAGGAAGAGGTTGATGCATTAAAGTTGCAAGGTGTTCCTGCTGTATTTGCAGATGGTAAGTTGCTTCATGTAGGAAGAGGCGATTTTGGAGAATTATTATCGAAACTCGAAAATCAATATGGTAGCGACGATCAAAAGATCGAAACAGGTACTACTAAAAACTACGATGTAGTTGTAGTTGGTGGAGGTCCTGCGGGTGCAGCCGCAGCCATCTATTCGGCACGTAAAGGCTTGAGTGTTGCATTATTGGCTGAGCGTATTGGCGGACAAGTTAAAGAAACCGTGGGTATTGAGAATATGGTTTCTATTCCTAAAACCACAGGAGAAGAGCTTGCCAATAATTTGAAACTACATATAAAAGACTATGCTATTGATGTATTAGAGCATCGCTTAGTCGAAAATGTAGAGGTAGAAGAAGGCCATAAGGTTGTATATACCAATGTAGGGGAGAAGTTGATAACTCCTGCCTTGATTATTGCAACAGGTGCAAGCTGGCGTAAATTGAATGTTGCCGGTGAATCTGAATACATCGGAAAAGGAGTAGCCTTCTGTCCCCACTGTGATGGTCCTTTCTATAAAGGGAAGCATGCTGCTGTAGTAGGCGGTGGAAATTCTGGAATCGAAGCAGCTATTGATTTGGCTGGTATTTGTTCTAAAGTAACTGTTTTCGAATTCTTAGATGAATTGAAAGCTGACAAGGTATTACAGGAAAAAGCCAGAAGTCTACCGAATGTAGAAATTATCCTGAGTTCTCAAACTACAGAAGTGGTAGGGAACGGAGATAAGGTTACAGGTATTCGTGTGAAAGACCGTAAGACTGAACAAGAACGTGTTGTTGAACTCGACGGTATTTTTGTACAGATCGGTTTGGCTGCAAATAGTTCGGTGTTCAAAGGGTTGGTAAGCATGAATCGTTTTGGCGAAATAGAAGTAGATAGCCATTGTCGTACAGATGTTCCGGGTATTTATGCTGCCGGAGACGTAACTACGGTTCCTTACAAGCAAATTATTATAGCTATGGGAGAAGGTGCAAAAGCTTCACTTTCAGCATTCGAAGATCGTATCAGAGGTGTACTCTCTTAAATATATTATAAAAATAAGAAAGGCTATCCCTGTTGGATAACCTCTTTTTTTATTATATATAGAGTAGTCTATATGTAAGTGGAAGATTGTAAGATAATTATGAAGGTTTATTCGTACGGACTATATGCCAATATATATGTAGAATAAACCTTTTTTGTGGCATACCCTTATTCTTATGTAGAATAATATGTAGTAAATAATACTACATAATAGCAATTAAAACCACTTAGTATGTTTACAATAAATTTCAAAGGAAAGCCACACCCTAAAGACGAAAAGTTGATTAAACTGGACATGATTCTCTTCCAGACAGGTTATCCCAGAGTCTCTAAAGCATTAAACATTACAGCACTAGAGGGGGACTGGGACCAAACAAAACAATGCTTTAAATCAAAATCCAAAGATGCATCAAGTAAAAATAATATTCTGCTTAATATGCGTCTGAAATATCAAAAAATTGCCGAAGATTGGGAGGCAGATGGTGTAAAGTGGTCTCCTGTCCAATGGTCACATTATTTTGATGAAAGAGAGAATGAGGCTCCAACAAAGAAGAAAGTAAGAGTGATGACAATTTCCCAGTGTATTGATACCATTATGGAAAACATGAAGAATCAGAAAAGGCTTAAAAATGGGAAATTTATAACTTGTACTAACAATGCCCGCCAATATAAATCTTTCAAAAATCAGCTTCAAATATTCACACAAGAAGTATATGGAAAAAGTTTATCAAGCTATTTTTTCAAAGATATCGATGAAAAATTCTTGCAGGATTTTGTCATATATTTTCAGGAAAGAGGAATCCGGGAAGGGACAGGTGCGGGTCTTCCTGAAAAATTAAAAAAGTTTATAGGAGTTTTTTATAATGCAAATCAAATGGGGCAACCTTACACAGACAAGAAGTTATTTGAATGTGTTCAGCATTATATTAAACGTAAAGAAACCCCTCCTCAAACCATCTCTTACGAGATTATTACACGAATAGAGGAAATGGATAAAAGCCAATTTAGCAATAAAGAAAAATATTGGATCGATTTGTTTCTATTCAGTTTCTATGCAGGAGGAATGGCTAGTGTAGATGTTTGTTATCTTACATGGGATTGTATTGTAGATGGTATAATAATTTACGAACGGACTAAATTCCCCAAAGAAGCCGAAATGCCTTTTAATACCAAAGCAAAAGCCATTGTGGAAAAATATAAAAATAAATGCTATCAAAACTATGTACTTCCTATTTTCACCATAAAACATAAAACAGAACTTCAGCAATGGAGATGTACAAGACGACTTCAGGACAAGGTAAACAGAACCCTGAAAAAAGTATCTAAAATACTCAAACTAGAGAAATCATTCACATGGTATGCAGCCAGAGGTACATTCATTACCAAAATGATAGATGAAGGATATCATCCGATTGCAGTAGCAAAATTTGCCGGAAATAGTCCGAACACTATTTATAAGCATTACTGGGATCAAACCCACAAGGAAGATGTTCTCAATCACATGAATGAAATGTTTTAGTATTTCATATACCGTACTTTTTTAAGGAAATATTGCCACAACAATCAACAGGCATTATTACCGGGCAATCTTCGATGAAAGTACGAGAAAAGAAATCAATAAGATAATATAATTAAAGTAAAGCCGTTAATCAGTACCGGCTTGCTCTTTTTATAAACAAGCTCAATACGTCAAATCCGTTACCGGATAAAACATCCATATCCGCTTTGACTTCTCTCTATACCAAAAAAGGTGACTCTAAAGCCTGCATCATCTGCCGGTAAACGTATTGCTCTATAACGTTTTCTGTTTTTTCTTTACTCCTGCGTTTTTGCAGAGACACATTTTAAGTTAATTTATGTTATATTTTATAGTATACTAGAATATTAGTTCACTACTATCGAAAATGATATTTACTTTTAACAATTACCAAACCTAAATTAATATTAGAAGCGATTTACGTACACAAGCTTATATAAATAATTGCACAATTTTAAAATAATATAATATCATGACCTACAAATATGCAAAATAGCATATAAATCACAATATAATAATAGGTAAAACTATGATTACGGAAGGCCTCACACTAATTTAAGAAGTAAAACGAATGAAAACGCAATACTACAAACTACCTATACAGTTCGATTTTGTTTTTGGGGATGAAACTTCCCAAATGCCTAAATGCAGCGAAAAAGAATCGATAGACCAGTACATTGAATTATTACTGACAACCTGCCCCGGCGAACATGAGTTTGACCATGAATGGGGATGTAGGATATGGGATATGGATTTTGAGAACGTAACCGCTAAAAGCGATTGGGAAGAAAAATTCAAAGGTCACATCCTAAGCAGCGTTCAGCGATACGAAGAGAGAATCAAAGACATATCGCTGGAACTTACTATAGATGATGTGGCACGCATCGATTATAACTTACAGACTACGGCCATAAAAAAGCAAGTTTTGGTGCGTATCATTGCAAGCCTGTTATCAACAGGAGAGAAGTGCTGTTTTAACTATGCACTATATCTGGGACCGCTAAGCACACAATAGGATGAACACAGGAAATACACAATACACCAAGCGTAATATACTTAAAAGGATGCAAAAATTTGCCGTTATCCTTTTAGGCGTAAAGTCGGTTAAGGAGCTTGACCCGATGGTGCTTTTATTCATTCAGTCGCTGGCAGAAGAGGTCTATAAACTGGCAGGTCAAATAAACAGCATTGAATCACGCCTGCTGGAAAAGCTCTCCGGGATTCTTATTCCGGATATGTATATATCTCCCAGACCTGCTCATGCTATCTTACATGCCTCTCCACTTGAAAGGTCATGCTTACTGACTCAGGAATCCGGATTTTTCATTGATAAATACCAACATAAGGACGGGGTACTGAATAAACAATCGTTCTATCCTGTTTGTAATACGCTGTTGAAAAAGGGAGGCATCCGTTACATAATAATCAACGGATTACTGCACAGCACGGATACCGACTCTTCAAAAACACTGATTTGCCATCCCGACAGGTCAGAGAATACAGATGCAAATACATGTTGGATAGGTCTGGAACTCGATAGTTCTATACCCAATCTCAAAAATCTGTCTTTTTACTTCGATTTCCCGTACATAGAAAACAAGAAGGAATACTTAGGGTTGCTCCCTTATCTTAGATGGTCATTAAATGGCACCCCCCTGAAAATAGAGCAGGGACTATACACCATTCCTTCTGAATATAACAACAAGGATATTGCCCTTTTCTCTAATTCGGCATTAGATTTGTCACATACTGTCAACGAAAGTATTTTATCCTTTTATCACAGGCAATTTATTACTGTGGCTGACGATACAGATATCAACTCATGTCGTCAAGCCTTTCCTGAAAACCTAAAAGTGTTTTATCCTCAAAGCATAACAAGCGACATAAGCAAACCGCTGGTCTGGCTTGAAATTAAGTTCCCTTCTGCTTTCAGTACAGCAGTTATCGAACAAATGACAATCAATATAAACGCTTTTCCCGTTGCTAATAAACGCTTGTGCACGCTAAATACGGGTGTCAACGAATTCTCGCAGGTCGTACCATTGCGTACGGACAATAACGAATCGTTTCTGTTTGTGCAGAGCCTGACCGACACTAAGGGGCGTGAATATTATGAGTTGCCCTTCAAGAATACCCCCCAAAAGGAATACAGAAGCTATTCGTTGCGCAGAGGCGGTATTGAACGCTATGATTCAAGGGATGCGAAGGAATTTCTTATCAACCTGACTAACCGGATGCAAAGCCGTGCAACCTTTCTTACAGACAAAAGCGATAACGATGAAGATTCTAAAGAAATTCAGCAGCAGATACAGCTTCTTGTCAATTACTTGAAAAAAGAAACCCAAGAATACAAAGACAGCAGAGAACCGGGCACTTACATTATTACCGACTGTATAGACAATGATGAGGTTTTGTTTGTAAAATACTGGGCTACCAACTGTGAAAAAGTGAACGGTATCCGCAACGGAACCGTACTGGAAAGTAATTCCGGATTGGAATTCGATTCCTCTTCAATCAGGCTGCTTACTACGACAGCCGGAGGGAAAAGCGCACCCCGGTCTGCGGCTAAGACATCGATGCTTCGTCAAACCTTACTTTCGCGAACCGTTCTTGTGACAAATAACGATATTAAAAAATATTGCCTGAGTGAATTCAGGGATACGGTCAGCAAGGTCAGAATAAGTAAAGGCTATATGGAATATCCGGGGCAGGAATATAGTTTCCTGCGTACCATAGATGTATACCTGACACCACATAAACGACTTAACAAATTGTTTCATCAGCAGGATACCGAATTTATCAGGCAGAAACTGGTTAAGCACTCTCCTGCCACCTATTATTACCGGATTTTAATCGAAGAATAATTATTAATAGAAAATAAGTATATGGAAGTTGCCGTATTACAATTTGTATCCTTATATCTGTTGCTGCCCCTTATCGGGATTGTTTTAACTGTCGTAATGTACTTTATTGCTAAAAAGAATCAACTTTTAAGCAACAAGAAATTTATTTTCTACTTCCTGATAGTCTGTCTGGTTATGGCTTTACCCGCTTTGCTTGGTTTTTTACACTTCTGGTTTATGCCTTATGCATACATAGGATTATTTATTTTCTATTTTTTACTCGGATTGCGGAATGTGTTTTTTATACATAGAATGATTCTGGAACTCAAAGAAAAACCTTACTATGCAGAGTTCTTAGCCTTGTTTGTAATTATGTTTGTAGGCTATGCCCTGTTTAGTCTTGTCTTTAACCTGTGCAATGAACTCCAATATGGTTTCTGGGCAGCTACATGTATTTTCCCTTTTATATTTTCATCCGTCTTTCTTCAAACTTACAAAATTTTCATGGATATTCCCCTTGAAATCTATAATGTATGGTCATATAAGGGCGAGAATCGTCAGGTCGATACAAATCAAATTGACCCCAATAGGACGATTGTCGTTGAATTAGAATTAGTCATCAATACACTGAATGATAATGCGATAAACATTAAGGCAAAAGCATTAGAAGATTTACCTTTCGGTTACTGGTTTAAAGTATTTGTGAACGATTATAACATAAAAAAAAGTGAAGCACCGATAGTTTACGCAAATATAAGCAATTCATACGGTTGGATTTTTTATAGCTATTCTAAGTTTTTGAAACGTAAAAAATACATAGATGCAGAACTATCATTTGCTGCAAACAAGATAAATGACGGTGCCACGATCATTGCCAAAAGAGCCGAATTTTCCCAATAACCCAATAATCATATATAGTTATGAGTAAATATAAATTAAACAACTGGATACCGGGAGCAGATATTGAGATTGACCAGTTGATAAAAACCGAAGACTATTTCACGGAAAATCTTATCGATAGCCTTGCAATCGAAATCACCGATACTAATTATGGACTTTTGCCACTACAGAGTAGTCAAAATGAATCGTGCAAACTCGAATTGGAATTACAGGATAAAGGCACGGCACGGTTAAACCTTACGCATTGTAATGGCATAACCCGTACAGGTTATGTAATTCATTACGATTCTGCCCATAACCAACCGATTCACACCTTACTCGATTTTGGTTTACAAGACACAGAGGAAGAGACGTTGCCTTCTTATTGGGACGTTGTGCTGACTGTAAACCCGTTTCAAAGAGTCCCTCTTGCCAATACAGGTAAGAATAAAAAGATACCAACTGATCTGTTTACAGCGTCTCTTTTTAGTTTATCGGTGGTCTCGGCATTCTCATCCGGCAAAAACGAAAAAGGTGTTTACAACCTGATCATCGGACGAATTGTAAAGAATGCAGATGCTTTTATGCTCGATTCGCAATATATTCCTCCTTGTACAGAGATGGAAAGCCATTGTGAATTAATACGATATAATGCACTTTTTGGGAAACACCTCAACGAACTTGAAAGGGTCTCCTGTAATATTATTGAAAAGATACATTCCAGACCCCATAAATCGCCATTGGAAGAATCTGTTTTCGGGATATGCAAGGCAATAATCATGTATATTGCGGAAATACATTTTCGCTACAGAAACATGAGCAGCTATTCGACACCTGTTAAGAATATCACTTATTTCTCGTCATTAGCCTCTCAGATACAAATGACTCTGGCGAAATTAACCAAAACAGATAAGGAAGAGTTGCTCAAATATTTTCAGCAGTGGAACGATGTAACCCCCGGTGCGTTTGAAGAAATGCTGAAAAATACCTCTCAAATAAAGTATAATCACAACGATATCCGTCCGGCGATGACTCAGCTAGAACAGTTTTTGATATTTATCACAGATCTGTGGCACACGCTCAACGGGTTGCATTTTATAGGGCAGCATAAGGAAAATATTGTCATATCAGAGAGGATAAAAGAACCTGACACACCAAAATCTACCGGAAGCTGGGTAATATTTGATTGATATAGTAAAGAACAATTCGCAATTGCTAAATAAGGTTTCATATGCCGGATACAAAAAAGGTCCATATAAAAAATAAGTTTTCCACAGCCAACAGCATGAGTACCGATTACCGTGCCGAGGTAATCGCTGCGGGGCTGATCGAGTCGGGACAGGACGCTAATAAGATTCTTATCGCCCGTGAGAAAGGCGACAAGCGACATGTATCCAAAGATGTTCAACGGATTGAATACGGCTTTTCTACGCAGGACCTGATGGAGTACCTCTATATTCATACCAACCGCAAAAGCATGTATGACAACCTTCCCGAAGGTATCTTCCACCAGCCTTACGAAACCGCCAAGAAGAAATCCCATCAGGATGTCTTGTCGGAAATGAGAAGGCACAGGCAGGAAGAATTCGCTGCTCGGAAGTTTTTCCAGCCTTTCGAAATGGCGATAGATCAGTTACTGACCCGGGCACAGCTTTATGAAAGGAAATTCGACAAAATGAATTTTTACGATAACCTCAAAAGCGTGTTTGTCCGTTACTGGCCTGTCCTTAAACTCATGTCGGTCAGTCAGGCGGCATTCTTTATTAAAATCGTACCGGAATTATACCATATATATACTGATCTCGAATTTATGGGACATATCTTAGGCATTATTTTCGATACACCCATCAAGGTCGAACTTGGCGATCTCTCTGCTAAACCGATGAAAAATGATCAGGTGCCTCAATTTAAAAAGTGGAGGCTCGGAGTTAACACTGTTGTAGGCGGTGGTGCGTTTCAAGACGGTAGCAGGAACATTCGCATTACCATAGGTCCTGCGATGCCGGAAGAAGTCAGACTCTTTATGCCGACCTTGCGCAACGGATTAATACTCAAAGAACTGCTAAGGTTGATGTTGCCCCTTGATTGTCAAAGGGAGATCAACTATCTGACTCTAAAAGAATTTTCCAAGTTCAGGCTGTCATCAGACACACATAACGCCTACTTGGGGATTAACACAACATTATGATTAAAACACATTAAATTATAACTTATGGCAACTTCAAAAGCACCAGACGAACGAATTCAGACAAACGCAATTGTATATGTAGCCCGAAAAAAAGTAGACTTTGTTTGGCTATCCATCGAGCAGGAATACGGCGACCATCATTATTTTGAAATCTGCTTAGACTATCATGTTTTGCAGGATTCGCTGATGAAATCTCCGGCAGATCTGTTTAACCTTATCGACCATCCCGTGTCAATAGACATACAGCATGGAAACGATACGGCAAATGCATATGTTTTCAAAGGAATAATAACCGGTGTGATACCCACTGCTGAAAAAGGCAGGTATGGTTATATACTAATCAAAGGGGCAAGCCCCACTATAATGCTTGAACAGGGTAAACGCCTTGAAATTTATTCCGAAATGACAATAGATGCTATTTTCGAGCAGGTCACTTCAAGGGTACATCAGGTATATATGCAAGCCACGGGCACCCCTACATATAAGAATACCATAAACTTTGTTATGCAACATAACGAAAGCGACTGGAAGTTCCTTCAAAGGCTTGCTCAGGATTACGGGGAAAATTTGTTTTTCAGTGGTTCAGACATATTGTTCGGAGAATACGATGAATGGAAACCGGAGGTAATGACTTACAATACAGATATAATAGAGCTTAAGTTCGGATCACGCCTTTTACCCAATGCATTTACCCGTTACCATTATCAGGCTGAAAATGATACGGTGCTCCAAAAACAAGCACCTGAAGGCATTGAGAACTCAAACCAATATATAGATAAAGTAGCCGAGCGAAGCGTAGACCTTACCGAGATTTGTCCGCCTAAGACACCATCTAACGTAGCTGTAAGAGGGCAAGCCGAACTCGATGAACTGGTCGCAAAGCAGAAAACACGCACGGCAGCCCGTACAAACTATATAACAGGCGAATCCAACAGCTATAAATCTACCATAGGACGTTTGATAAACATTAAGTTGGCAGAAACCATATCCGAAAAAAGAGATTTGGGAACGTATAGAGTAATTAAAAGCATACATAAGATCGATCAGAACCATATTTATTCGAACAGCTTTGAAGCAGTACCGGCTTCCCTGAAAGTAATGCCGATGCCCGAAATACCGATGCCCGTAGCAGGTCCTATGAGAGCTGAAGTTATCAACAATACAGACCCCGAAGGTTACAGGCGTGTACAGGTCAGATTCCCGTTTGCACAGAACCGTTGCACACACTGGATGCGGGTTGTGAGCCCTCATGCGGGATCAAGCAGCGAAGTGGAAAGAGGAAGGGGTATGAATTTCACACCAGAAAAGGGTGATCAGGTGATGGTCGATTTTGAATACGGAAATCCCAATTTCCCATTTGTATCCGGGAGTTTGTTTCACGGCAAAAATGCATCGGATGCAGGTATGGAAAACTATATTAAAAGCATTATCAGCCGTATGGGACTTACTTTTGAATTAGATGATAATCCCGAATCATTAGGTATTACACTCAAAGACAAAAAAGGAAACTATATTCATATAGATACTAAAGGCAATAATATTGAACTCACAGCAGTAGAAACTGTAATCATCAATGCCAAAGATATTAAGATGAACGCTTCTAACAATATTGAAATGAAAGCCGAACAAGCCATCAAAGCAGATGCGATGGCTGAAGTGCATATCGGAGCTCAAGCCAATGTAGATATAGCAACTGAAGCTAATATACAGATAAAATCAGTTGGTTCTACGGATATTACGGCAAAATCAGACATAAAAATTGAAGGTAAAGCGGCAAAGATTACCAGTGCTTCCGACATGGAAATATCCGGAAAGGAAACGGTAATAAAAGGTCAATCGACAAAAATAAGTGGAGCTAGTCATAAAATAGAAATTGCATAGTTATGGGAGTACCAATAGTTGTTGTAGGAAATAAACACATCTGTCCGATGTCGGATGGTTCAAAACCCCACGTAGGGGGAACTGTTACAAAAGGAGTAGATGGAGTGTTGATAGACGGAATACCTGTTGCTATCAAGGGGAGCAAATGTGTTTGTACCGGCAGTCCCAAACCGAACTCTATTACAATAGGTAGTCCCGGAGTGTTTATCGATGGCGAGCAGGTGGCTATTGTAGGTAGCATGACTGAACATGGAGGCGTTATAATTGACGGAGTTCCCGGTGTAACCATATCCGGTGGATTTGCTATGCGTGCCGAAAATCCCGAAAAACCGGAGCCAAGGATATTTAATTTGCAATGGAGAAAGAAAAGTTTTATTATAAGAGATACGAACTATGAAGAAACTGTGCTTTTATCAGCCGATACTGTGGGTTATGAAGATGGAGAAGAAGTTGCTCTTAAGATTTATGAAGAAGGAAGCGATGAGATAATTGATGAAGTAAAGGGAATTGTAGAAAATGGTCGCTTAGAAGTAGAATGGAAAACTAAAAATGAGGAGGAGAAATAAATGGGAAAAGATCCTTTGACAAAGAAATACAAATTCTCTGCTACTAATTATGATGGAAGAGAAGTCGAGAGTGATAGACTAAGTACTACAGATGGAATTATTCTGCGATTTAATCGATATAGCCTTCATCAGGCAAAAACAGACGAACAATATCAAAATTTTAATCTGAATCCAAATTTTCCAGACAAAGTTGGTATCTATGAATACTGTAGGAAAAATATTGTGGAAGGCTACATTTATATGTACAACGAGAAATTTAAAGACATCATTGAATTTAGATGTATAGCCGGTATATTGATTCAGGGTCCTCGGATAAAATGGGATAAAGAAGCATCAGACTTTAGGGAAATTGAACCTTATGGTGACTATAAAGACTATACTATTATAAAAAAAGGCATTGTATATTGGTTTGCTTATTCAACAGAACAATGGTCTGTAAGATATACCCGATCGATGATTGATGACCAGAAATTAAGAGAAAAAAGATTTCAGGAATTAGACACAAGTTATTTGACTAAAAATAAGGATGTTGCGACTTATGAAGATATTCTAATCTATCATGAAAAAAACAATCCGAGTGAATATGAACGTATAGCATATGATAAATTTGAACTCGGATTATCATCAATTAAACCTCTGGATGACAAAACACCCTATGTTTATTTTTCTTTACATGACCCAATCGGATGTGCTACGGATTTAAGAAAGGATCAACTAATCGCCTTGGGAGATCTTAGTCAATTAGTAAATAGTATATCGGTAAATACAAAAACAAGTAATAAATATACAAACGAGGATTTTCACTATCTTCATCTACATGCCTTAACTTTTTACAAAATGTTTTATGGCAGGTCATCAGGTTCATCAGAAACAGATAAAACACTTGATGTATTAAAAGAGAAAATTGTAGAACAGGAGTTTCTGGAAAAAATATTGCTAGTCGAAAGAAGGGGAGAAGCAAGAATTCATGCCAATAATATACGAAGAACAATGTTAACCTTTGCGGATACTGATTATTACAGGGCTGCACTCGATGATTTCAAAAATAACCACCCTATTCATATGGAGCGGGGTATAGAAAGAGTTGTAGAACATCATAAAGGAATATCTATGGATGCCAATTTAGTAGACCGTCATATAGATATTAAAGACACCTCTTGTGATTTCAATAAAGATGTAACAAAGTATATGCAGGAATCTGCTTCTATTGGCCATAAGGTAGATGAGTTGTTGTCCCAAAAATACGATTTAGAAGATATTCTTTTCATCGAAGGTAATAAACCAACCAATGTAGATGATGTGGTATCGACAACTGATATAATATGGTCGAATATGACCAATGCCGGTATTGCATGGAACGGGCATCTTACGCAAATTACAAAAAGCGAAGATGCTGCGAGGACGGCGGCACAAACAATGGCAGATGAAGCGGCAGAGATAGCCAAAGAAGCACAAAAAATAGCACAGGCGGCAGCTAAAGCAAGCGAAGGAGTAAAAGACGGAGTTCAGTTGGCAACAACCTCTAAGGGAACCTATTTGATTATAGAAGAAAGATGGTTTAATAAAGTATCCATTAGTGAGAGGACACTTAAAGGACCCCGAGGAGGTACGAAAAAAATAAATTGTTGGGTCTTCGATCAAATAACAATGGACGAATTGCTCAAAGACGTGCATTGCATACAAAAAACAGACTACATTAAACGGGGAGGAAGAGCGGCCAAAAGAAAAGTAGGAATACCTATCCGTAGAATAGCCGATACCGAAGGCAAAATACTCGGAGGTTACAGAAAACACGTAGTCATTGAGGCTATTATTGACAAAGTAGCTAAAGCGGCCGCAGCAGATGAGGCGGCCAAGACCGCGGCCGTGGCAACAGCAGCAGAAGCTAATAAAACAGCCGCAGCAAAGGCTGCCGCGGCAATGCCTTCGCATGCAAATTTACAGAGGATAGTTGAGACTATCTTCAAGTCTAAATCTTTTATGGGACTTACCAGTTGCATTAGTGCATGGAATCTAAGTTCGGCTATTTCTAACATTGATAATAACTCTATTCCATACAATTTTTTTAGTATATTTGGAGCAACAGCTGAACTTGGGCAGTTTGTAGCTAGCTATGTTTCCTTGTTTTCGAAGATACCGAAGCACATGGTTCAAAGTCTTAATTTTTACTCAAATATCTTCGGGATAGCAAGTTGTACAGCTCTTGGTATTGTCAATGTGATCGATGGAATATCAGCTTTTCGACAAAATAATACCAAAGCCGGATTAGCTTATATAGGCAGTGCGGTAGGATTCTTCGCTGCGGCAGGAATTTCAGCTGGGTTGATGTTACAAACACCTCCGGTGTGGGCTCGGAACAAATACCTGATCATAGCCTATCTGGTGAGTATCGGTCTGATGCTGCTTGCTATTTATCTAACGCATACGCCTTTAGAGCAGTTTTTAGCAAACTATATACTTCAGAAAGATGCTATTAAAAAAGTTAATGGTTGGAAAAGGATGGAAGCTCCCCAAATAATGCAGACACTGTGTGAAAACAAAGCAGATATAATAGGAGATGATTTCCCCAAATGGCATACTTTGAAACAGTCGTTAGAGTGTTTTACATTGTTATTAATGAATATGAAAGTAACGCCTAAGCATGAGATAGTGAAGGTACATGGCAGTTTGTGGAATAGAATCATAAATTCCTATACCACTACCTATAAATTAAATAATATATTTGTAGCATGTTCTTATAATACCCTGACATTCGATAGTGATGTAGAATATGGTCTACGGATATTTTACAAAAAACCTAGTGATGATGGTAGTAGGCTTCATTGTAAAGATATTGAAGGAGATTTTTCCGAGTTATCTAACGGTTGTCGAATCTCATATAGTCGGTCTTATATCGACAGTTGTATATCATATACATATAGAATACATAGTGCATACTTTTTTCAACGGGTTATTTATAAAGACGGTTCGTGCTTCCCTCCGGTAAATGAAAAGGGAGAAGATATCTATTTTATGGAAAGAGTTGATGTTGATACTTCCTATTCCAATATGGATAGCGGATCGTCATACATGGGCAAAACAGTGCAAGACATTATGGAGATAAGTGGTAGCGAAAACAGGGCACCCTTTAGTTTCGATAAGTTACACGAAATTGTAAAAAGAAAGCTAAGCTCCAAGAGAGAAGGAAACAAAGAAATAATACTCGAAACCAACCATTTTAATTATTAAATAAGATATGAACAATCAGGAATATAAAGATAAAATATTGGTGATAGAAAGTAGTAAACCTTATTATTTCAGAAAAATATTTGCCAATTATATAGATGACGAAAAGATGATAACCGAACTCATAAAATTTCCTATAGAAAGAATTATAAATATAGTATTGGCTTT
This sequence comes from Indolivaga alginatilytica, assembly GCF_003201355.1. Classification (GTDB taxonomy): domain Bacteria; phylum Bacteroidota; class Bacteroidia; order Bacteroidales; family Dysgonomonadaceae; genus Dysgonomonas_A; species Dysgonomonas_A alginatilytica. Next base: position 6,850 of record NZ_QICL01000012.1, on the reverse strand, counting down.
AGGAGTGACAATTCTTGGCATTTGGGCTATAATCAGAAGTTCTGAAAAATGGAGACTAGAAGAAATTATATTGACATTTTTTATAGGAATTATCGTTGTCAGTTGTATAATTATAATAATCAACAACATTCTGAATACTGACCGAAAGTTTATTTTCAACCGTGAGAATGGTACATTAACGATGCGAGCCACAGTTTTAAACTGGATACCCAGAACAATAACCATTCCATTTGAAGATGCTCGAATCGGAGTGTCAGGAACTCCTCTAGCTCAATCCATAGGGGTTATGATATCTGGAAATAAGTTTTGGCATATTAAAATAACTGCAATTCAAGATTCTACAGACTGGACTAATTGTATGTCCTTTTTAGTATGGTATATGGACAGAAACAGGCCATTACCTCCGGGAGAAGACCTGGATGCTTACAGGCAAAAAGATTATGAACGCCGTAAAGCAGAAGGTTTCCTTAAACCCTTATACAAATCGACAATCTCAATGACCGATGTCGATGGAGATACACAGAGATATAGAAGTAATGTAAATTAAATTAATAGAAACAACAATTACAGATCGAAATTTTATTCAAGTAAGTTAATAAAAAAGATAATGAACAGCAAGGAATCTATCCGAAAGAAAATATTAAGCTATGCCGACCTGATCTGGGGTTCAAAAAAGATTGAACAATTCGATATCGTAATTCGGTTATTGGTCGAAGAATTGACTAACGAACTCTATTTGATTCAGAATAGTATACATAATATAGATAAAATTCTGTTAGAGAGGCTTGCTGAGAGGCTTATTCCTAAGCAGTACTTGTCGGTTCGCCCTGCCCATACAATACTCCAGTTGAAAACCAATCAGCCTATACTTACTCTCAACGAGCAGGTGCCTTTTTATCTGAACAACGTACCGGAAGAATTAAAAAACAAGGCAATATCTACAGTCTCATTTCATCCGGTTACCGAAGTCAAACTGTTCAACATCCATACAGATAACTATTTTCATTACCCTAATCTATACTCGGTAGACAATTCCGGAAAAAAGAAAGTGAAATCAATAGCCCAGCAGTCGGTTGATTCCAATTCAATCTGGTTGGCACTGGATATTAATAAGCAGATATCCGATTTGGAAGGATTGTCGTTTTATATCGAATTTCCAGAACTTTCCGAGATTCACGATTACTATCAGGTTATGTCCTATACCGAACTGATTGTAAACGGAAATAACATTAAATTAAAACAAGGCTACCCTACAAATTTGGATATTGAAGACAATGACAATGAATGTAATGTACTTTCCTTCTATGAGAAAAACTATCTGACTATAGCCGAGAACTTGTCTACTGAAACACTTCGGGCAGAGAAACTGCCACAGGCACTAAAAGATATATTCGATAAAGATGAGACTGCTGAACTAACTCCTAAATATTGGGTACAGTTAAAATTCCATCATTATATTCTCCCCGAAGATTTGAGTCGGATAACAATTATACTCAATACATTTCCTGTTTTAAACAAACGTATGCATAATACCAAAGTAACCGAATATTTTTTATATGGTACTACTTCGCTTTATGCCGGCAAGGGCGAAAAACTTTTAGAGATCGACTCGGTTACTGATTCCGACAATGCAAACTACGAACCGCATATATTGGATGAGCATAAAGTTCCGGGTACTTATCATATAGAACCTGTTACCCAAACTCATATACAAGGGCTCGATGTGATGGATTATATGGAACAGATCATGGATTTGGCTCACTCCGAAAGGGTTGCTTTTCCTACAATTGATACCGACAAGGTAGCACGTACAATCCAATCCATCGCCAAATTAGGAACAAACTCGGGCAGTAAAATTGAGACGAACGAAAAAAAGAAACATACTACCGAAGTTGGAAAAATCTTGCTATCCCCCCATGACAATGTCATCCATGTCAACATTCAGTATTTGAGTACTCTTGGAAACCTTATTAACGGCTTGCCTCGCAGCGAACAATTTGCACCTCAGATGACCGATCAAACAGTCGATGCGGTGGGTATTTCTCTGACTGAGATTTGCGGTGGCAAGGAATTTTCGGATATAGATAGCCTCTTAGCAGTCAATATGTATATTTTGACCTCCAACGACAGGCTTGTTACCGAAGATAATGTAGCCAGCTTTTGTGAAATAGAGCTTGATAAATCGATCAGTAAGGTAGAAGTTGTAGATACCGTCAAGCATAGCCCCAGACCACGGGAAGGCATGATCAGCACTATAGAAATCAGACTATATCCTTCAATGAGGTTTCCCGAATTATTGCAGCAAAAAGGTCTGTTAAGGGATTTGTTAGTACGTCTAAAAAAACGTTCTCCCGAACATTATGACTATACAATAAAAGTAATGCCTGTTCAAAAAACGGTCGAAACAATGATCGTATAGATTTGACTTTAAATTACATATAGAATGGTTTTATTAAAGACGTTACTTACTAAACTTTAAATTCGATAAAATATATAATGATAATGTGACTAATTCCGCAGACTATCCATATCTAAACTTATCTCTCACGTCAGCCACGGATTCTTATTCGGATCATAATCCGTCTGGAAAGTAGCAAGCTGCCAGTCGGTAACAGGTTTATTATCTTCTGCTATTAGCGTTGATAATCCAACGTTCTTATCAAAAAAGATCTCATGAAGTGACTGAGAGTAATTGATATCTGAATTATATAAAACAGGATAAGATTTTCCTCTATATAATAAAAAAGAACGAGGCGAAGAATCATATCCTCCTATTTTTATTACAATTATGCTATCAGCTAATAAATTGATTCCATCTAATTTAGGTGCCCATCCAAAAGGTTCACTAGTCAGATATGCTTCTATCATACGCTTATTGTCAAAGTCTTCATTTATCGTTTTTAAATTGGTCGATATCGATTGACTGTTAACAATTGACATAGAAAAAGAAAATATTAGAAACAATACTGTTTTCATCTTAGTTTTCAGGGATTAAGCTATGTTTTGGTAAATAAGTCGTATTAGAGAATGCACTAGAATTATCCGCATTTAATAAAGAAGGACCGATTCCTCGAGTATCATTTCCTGATGTAATAGTATAATAATGGGTTCTTAATGACAGTCTCGATTCCGATCTCATTTTATTTTCCATAAATGTAGCATAAATTTCTGTTCTTTGTAAAACGTTACTGTATGTATTTGAAGTAAGCCCTCCTTGTGCATTATAACCCACATAAAGAAATTCCGAGAAAAATAATCCATCCATTTTATTACTCGCTATAGGCCCTCTAAAGTAATGATCTACAGCATGGGCTAATTCATGTCCTAGATCTAACCAAAAAGGACTGGTCTCTATTCCGTTCAGTGTCGGCATATTACTTCCTGTAAGATCATTCTTCATATAAACAACTGGACGCCCTTGAGCATCTAACTCCACAGCATTCCCTCTTGTGCCAGTAATGGATTGGTTAGCAGTTATTTCAACATTAGCTCTCGAACTTTCAAAAAAGCTGACTAATTCCGACCCTGTCGTCGAATTCGCTTTCAAGTCATTTAGTCCATTTAAAACCCCTTCTAAAAAACTACCAGCAGACGGAATATAATTAGACTCTTCCATTCTCCCAGTTCTTGGATTCATTCTTTCAGCATAAAGCTGTCCACCTCTATAGTTATAAGTCGATGCACCTCCACTAAGACTGATTATTATATCTTTCCCATCCGGATCAATATATTTCACAGGATTCAAAGCACAATACGCATAACTACTAATATTGGGATACTTCTCTTGAAGTGGATCAGTACTTATCCAAATACTAGTTCTCGGATCATAATACCTCGCTCCGTAATAATACAACCCTGTTTCTTCATCCAACTCCTTGGCATTAAATAAAAACGGCGTATTCCACTTATTATTACGTTCCTCGATAAATACTTCTCCGAACGGCACATACTCAATATGCTGTACAATTTCACCGTCCAAATTAGTAATTAAAGACGAACTACCCAAATGATCCGAGTGATAATAAAACTGATACAACTCAGGATTATCATTTTTTGAAGGATCAAAAGAACGGGTTGTCGGAACATCATTACAGCAGAAACCACCGCCATTCACATAATCGTCATTATCCTTACCATAATAAGGCACTTCAAAATAAGCGTAACGGTCTTTGATGGTTTGTTGAGACTGTTTGTACTTGGTCTTGTAATCCACCTTAGCCCCGTCTACTTCCGAACCTGCATATGCCACCCTTCTCGGGTCTTGTCCATAACTATCCAGATCACCCAGTTTACTAACGATACGTTGACTACCGATGTAAATATGTTTAGTGTACTGTCCGCCTTTGCTGACTACCAGATACGGATTGATATAAGCCGTAAAGTTAGCCGTCTCGGTACGTCCTCCGCTGAACACATCATTTACATAAATACCTTCATCATCACCACTGGTCTTAACCACGCGTTCTCCACTTGCGTCATACCAGTAACCGGAAATAAACCCATTGTCGTTGATAGCCTGCAAACGGTTTTCTTCGTCCCAAAGCAGCTTTAAAAATCAACCCCACCAAACGGCTAAGAATGGAGGGGCTGATATTATTACTTATAAAGCAAAGTTTTCCTTTTATATAGAACGTAGTTGATAGACTACGCTCAACGAGGAAATTACCACAAACAACCTCCTGTTTTTTTCTGTCTTACTAATTGCATACAAACTTCATGTATGGAATCTTTTTTCAAAAAGATATTATTATCAAGTTTTAATATAACAGAGTCAATACAAATAAAATCTGTTTTTGGCGAAGAATATTCTTCAAATTTTTCATCTGATTTTCTTCTAAAACCATAATTATAGTTTAGGAATGATTGACTACTCTTTCTCTCATAGCACCAAGCGTTTGCATTATATGTAAGTGACCGATTGACCGATTGTTTTGGTATTATTTTTATTAATGATAAATATCTTTTTTCTATTAAATTACCCATAATAAATCCAAATTTTTCATCACAATATAGTGAATCAATATTTACTTTGGACAAATACTTAGATAAACTATCTTCAATAGCATACTTTTTACCCTCAATATATAACTCCATATCCATTTCGGTATCATACATTTCAATATATTTAATAACTTGATCATAATATACTTTATTGTTATCCACTATTTGCTTTTTTTCCGTTTTTGAAGAGCAAGAAATTAATATAGCAAATAGTAAACACCTACTTGCTAATTGATACATCTGTGTAATCGAATTTTTTAATTATTTTAGCTGGATCAATATGACTTCCTAAGTTCGTAATTTTCCTTTCCATAGGAAGAACTGCATTTTTACTTTTACCAGGTAAGGCTAGTATATTTATAGGGGTTACATAAAATGTTTCTTCTATTTTAAGGAAACTTCCATCTGTTTTAACTGTCCCATCTAATTTGAGATTAGAATAGTTAGTAGCTCCAATTACTGTTATTTTATAAGTACCAGGTGCAGCATTGCCTAAATCTAAAACATCACTAAATTGTTCTGCAAATGCATGCTCATTATATTTACTATATCCTCCAGCAGTATTACAACTTGCAAAAATGAATAAACAACTTTTTGTTGTCTTCATTCCACTATTTTTAAGTTCTTCTATATTAGAAGATTCTTTTCCAACTTTTAAAGATCCAACATAAAATCCTTGGTCATTTTTCAAATATAGTCCTACAGGTTCACTATGTCCCCAATTTACATATGTCGCAATTTTACTTGAGGATGATAATATATTCACTAATTCTGTTCCCGTACTAAAGCCTTGAGGGGTTACACCTAATTTTTCGGCACATGCAGTTGCACACCTTCGTACAAAATCATCATCATTCACCTTTGAAACTCCTTTCTGTCCATATGTTACAATCTTTACCTGATTACCATCTGGGTCAACAAATATTATAGGATTTGCTTTACAATATAAGTACGGGTTTAAATTAAAAGCATTATAGACTCCACCGTTATGATTGCCATCTAAATAGTATCCATTAATTAGTGGAGGATCAATACTCAACCAAACACTCGTTCTCGGATCATAATACCTTGCCCCATAATAATACAATCCCGTCTCTTCATCCAACTCCTTGGCATTAAATAAGAATGGCGTATTCCACTTATTGTTACGTTCCTCGATGAATACCTCACCGAAGGGCACATACTCTATATGCTGCACAATTTCACCGTCCAAATTAGTAATTAATGATGAACTACCCAAATGATCGGAGTGATAATAAAACTGATACAACTCAGGATTATCATTCTTACTTGGATCAAAAGAACGGGTTGTCGGAACATCATTACAGCAGAAACCACCACCATTTACATAATCGTCATTATCCTTACCATAATAAGGCACTTCAAAATAAGCATAGCGGTCTTTGATCGTTTGCTGGCTTTGTTGGTACTTAGTCTTGTAATCCACCTTAGCCCCGTCTACTTCCGAACCTGCATATTCTAACCTGCGTGGGTCTTGTCCGTAAGAATCCAGATCACCCAGCTTACTAACGATACGTTGACTGCCTATGTAAATATGTTTAGTGTATTGTCCGCCTTTACTGACTACCAGATACGGATTGATATAAGCGGTAAAGTTAGCCGTCTCGGTACGTCCTCCGCTGAATACATCGTTTACATAAATACCTTCGTCATCGCCACTGGTTTTGATTACTCTTTCTCCACTGGCATCATACCAGTAGCCACTGATAAATCCATTATCGTTAATAGCCTGTAAACGGTTTTCTTCGTCCCAAAGCAGTTTGCGTTCGTTGGCTTTTTCTTCCGCCTGTCCGTCCTGTTTTTCTCTGGCTGTATTTACATACACCAG